>NZ_JANHLK010000027.1 GCF_028682635.1 Pseudomonas putida
AAGATCGCAGCCTGCGGCAGCTCCTACAGGGGTACCGCGTTAGAGACCGTAGCTCATCAGACGATCATAGCGGCGCTTCAGCAGCGCATCGTTGTCGAACTTCTTCAGCATTGCCAGTTGCGAGCTCAGTTCGGCGCGGATCGAGGCAGCGGCAGCAGCCGGATCACGGTGTGCGCCGCCAAGTGGCTCGCTGATCACTTTATCCACGATGCCCAGGCCCTTGAGGCGCTCGGCGGTGATGCCCATGGCTTCAGCGGCGTCCGGTGCTTTCTCGGCGGTTTTCCACAGGATCGATGCGCAACCTTCCGGCGAGATCACCGCGTAGGTCGAGTACTGCAGCATGTTCAACTGATCGCAAACGCCGATGGCCAGTGCACCACCGGAACCACCTTCACCGATCACGGTGGCGATGATTGGGGTTTTCAGGCGAGCCATGACGCGCAGGTTCCAGGCAATCGCTTCGCTCTGGTTGCGCTCTTCAGCGTCGATGCCAGGGTACGCACCCGGGGTGTCGATGAAGGTCAGGATCGGCATCTTGAAACGCTCGGCCATTTCCATCAGGCGACAGGCCTTGCGGTAGCCTTCCGGACGCGGCATGCCGAAGTTGCGGCGAACCTTCTCGCGCACTTCGCGGCCTTTCTGGTGACCGATGACCATTACTGGCTGGTCTTCCAGACGGGCAATACCGCCAACGATGGCGGCGTCGTCGGAGAAGTGACGGTCACCATGCAGCTCGTCGAACTCGGTGAAGATGTGTTCGATGTAGTCCAGGGTATATGGACGCTTCGGGTGACGCGCCAGACGCGCGATCTGCCAGCTGGTCAGCTTGCCGAAGATGTCCTCGGTCAGCGTGCTGCTCTTGTCCTGCAGGCGGGAAATCTCATCGCCGATATTCAGCGAATTGTCATTACCGACCAAGCGCAACTCTTCGATCTTGGCTTGCAGGTCGGCGATCGGCTGTTCGAAATCTAGAAAATTCGGGTTCATAGGCGTCCGTCTTGGGTCGACGTCCAAGAGAGCTTGGGCCGGCCGGTTGTCTATTCGCGCCCTACCATAAGGGACAGGCGCGTTCAGGTCGAGATTAAATTCTGGTCAAGCTCAGGGCCCCGCTCAAAGTTAAAAGCGACACCCTGACCGTTAACGGTATTGGAGGAAGACGTTGTCTCGCCCGAACTGGTCACGCAGGGCTTGAATCAACGCATCCGCCGGGTCGATTCGCCAGCCTTCGCCGAACTGCAGCAAGGCTTTCGCATCGGGACTCGTGTAGTCCATGGTGATCGGGCACGCACCGCGGTGACGCTTCAACAGCTCACCCAGCCAGCGTAGCTGATCGCCCTTGAGATCCTTGGCGTGTAACTTCAGGCGCAGGCTCTCGGCCAGGTTGGTGCGCGCATCCTCCATGCTCATCACCCGCTTGACCCGCAAGCGCAGGCCACCGGAGAAGTCGTCGTTGCTGACTTCGCCTTCGACCACCACCATCGCATCGGTCTGCAACAGCGATTGCGCGGAATGGAACGCATCGGCGAACAGCGACGCTTCGATCCGCCCCGAACGGTCGTCGAGGGTGATGAAGCCCATCTTGTCGCCCTTTTTGTTTTTCATCACCCGCAGGGCGATGATCATGCCGGCAACGGTCTGGGTATCGCGCGCAGGTTTCAAATCGATGATGCGCTGACGGGCGAAACGGCGGATTTCGCCTTCGTATTCGTCGATCGGGTGACCGGTCAGGTACAGGCCCAGGGTGTCTTTCTCGCCCTTGAGCCGTTCCTTGAGGGTCAGTTCCTTGGCCTTGCGATGATTGGCGTAGACGTCGGCGTCTTCCTCGACGAACAGCCCGCCAAACAGGTCGGCATGGCCGCTGTCATGGGTACGGGCGGTTTGCTCGGCAGCCTTGATCGCCTCTTCCATCGCGGTCAGCAGTACCGCACGGTTGCGGTCGATATTGGCCTGATAGGCTTTGGCTTCGTCGTGGAAATACGGGCCCAGGCGATCCAGCGCACCGCTGCGGATCAAGCCGTCGAGGGTGCGCTTGTTGATGCGCTTGAGGTCAACCCGGGCGCAGAAATCGAACAGGTCCTTGAACGGACCGTCCTGCCGCGCTTCGGTGATCGCCTCCACCGGCCCCTCGCCCACACCCTTGATCGCGCCAAGGCCGTAAATGATCCGGCCTTCGTCGTTCACCGTGAACTTGAACTCGGAAGTGTTCACGTCCGGCGCGTCGAGACGCAGCTTCATCGTGCGCACTTCTTCGATCAAGGTCACGACCTTGTCGGTGTTGTGCATGTCCGCCGAGAGTACCGCGGCCATGAACGGCGCCGGGTAGTGCGCTTTCAGCCACGCGGTCTGGTACGACACCAGGCCATAGGCGGCGGAGTGGGACTTGTTGAAGCCGTAACCGGCGAATTTTTCCACCAGGTCGAAAATGTTACCGGCAAGGTCCGCGTCGATGTTGTTGGTCGCGCAACCTTCGATGAAACCGCCGCGCTGCTTGGCCATTTCCTCGGGCTTTTTCTTACCCATGGCCCGGCGCAGCATGTCCGCACCGCCGAGGGTGTAGCCGGCCATGACCTGGGCGATCTGCATCACCTGTTCCTGATACAGGATGATGCCGTAGGTCGGGGCCAATACGGGCTTGAGGCCTTCGTACTGGTAGTCCGAGTGCGGATACGCGAGTTCGGCGCGACCGTGCTTACGGTTGATGAAGTCGTCCACCATGCCCGATTGCAGCGGGCCGGGACGGAACAGCGCTACCAGTGCGATCAAGTCTTCCAGGCAGTCGGGCTTGAGCTTTTTGATCAGCTCTTTCATGCCTCGGGATTCAAGCTGGAACACCGCTGTGGTTTCGGCTTTTTGCAGCAGCGAATAGGTCGGTTTGTCGTCCAGCGGGATGAACGCGATGTCCAGCGGCGGCTCGTTGACCTTGGCGCGGTCGCGGTTGATGGTCTTCAGCGCCCAGTCGATGATCGTCAGGGTCCGCAGGCCGAGGAAGTCGAACTTCACCAGGCCAGCGGCTTCGACGTCGTCCTTGTCGAACTGGGTTACCAGGCCATCGCCCGCTTCGTCGCAATAAATGGGCGAGAAGTCAGTCAGCTTGGTCGGCGCGATTACCACGCCACCGGCGTGCTTGCCGACGTTACGCACAACGCCTTCAAGCTTGCGGGCCATCTCCCAGATTTCCGCGGCTTCTTCATCGACCTTGATGAAGTCACGCAGGATTTCTTCCTGTTCGTAGGCCTTTTCCAGGGTCATGCCGACTTCGAACGGGATCATCTTCGACAGGCGATCCGCCAGGCCGTAGGACTTGCCCTGCACCCGCGCCACGTCGCGGACCACAGCCTTGGCGGCCATGGAACCGAAAGTAATGATCTGGCTTACCGCGTTGCGGCCGTATTTCTCGGCCACGTAGTCGATCACCCGGTCGCGACCGTCCATGCAGAAGTCGACGTCGAAGTCGGGCATGGAGACCCGTTCCGGGTTGAGGAAACGTTCGAACAGCAGGTCATATTCCAACGGGTCGAGGTCGGTGATCTTCTGCACATAGGCCACCAGCGACCCGGCACCCGACCCCCGGCCAGGACCTACCGGCACACCGTTGTTCTTGGCCCACTGGATAAAGTCCATCACGATCAGGAAGTAACCGGGGAACCCCATCTGGATGATGATATCCAGCTCGAAATTCAGCCGGTCGACATAGACCTGGCGCTTGGCTTCATAGTCCTCGGTGGTGTCCTTGGGCAGCAGGACGGACAGCCGCTCTTCGAGGCCATCGAAGGACACCTTGCGGAAATATTCGTCGATGGTCATGCCATCGGGGATCGGGAAGTTGGGCAGGAAGTGCGTGCCCAGCTTGACTTCGATGTTGCAGCGCTTGGCGATCTCGACGGTGTTTTCCAGCGCCTCGGGAATGTCGCTGAACAGCTCGGCCATTTCCTCGGCACTTTTGAGGTACTGCTGATCGCTGTAGTTCTTCGAACGGCGCGGGTCGTCGAGGGCCCGGCCCTCGCCGATGCACACGCGGGTTTCGTGGGCGGCGAAATCTTCCTGCTTGATGAAGCGCACGTCGTTGGTCGCGACCAGCGGTGCGCCGATTTTCTCGGCCAGCGCCACGGCGCCGTGCAGTTGCTCTTCATCGTTGGGGCGGTTGGTGCGCTGGATTTCCAGGTAGAAACGATCCGGAAAAACCGCCATCCACTCACGCGCCAGGGTTTCCGCTTCGTCCGGGTTGCCGCTGAGCATGGCCTGGCCGATCTCGCCCTCTTTGGCCGCCGACAGCATGATGAGGCCGTCGCTGGCTTCGGCCACCCATTCGCGCTCGATGATGATCGAGCCATTGCGCTGACCGTCGATGAAACCTCGAGAGATCAATTCGGTGAGGTTGCGATAACCCGCGGCATTCATCACCAGCAGGCTGATCCGGCTCAGGGGGTTGTCCGGATCCTTGTTCGACAACCACAGGTCGGCGCCGCAGATCGGCTTGATCCCGGCACCCATGGCGTTTTTATAGAATTTGACCAGGGAACACATGTTGTTCTGGTCAGTGACCGCTACGGCAGGCATGTTCATGCCGACCAGGGTCTTGACCAGCGGCTTGATCCGCACCAGACCGTCGACCAGGGAGTATTCAGTGTGCAGGCGTAGGTGAACGAATGAAGCCGGCATAGTGATCCTGCATTAAGTCATGAAAACAACAAGGCCCGGATTGTACCGGGCCTTGGTGAAAAAAATCAGCCTTGCAACTAAGACTCGATGAGACTCTCTCGGGCCTCATAGGCCAGGCGCACCGGGGCAAACGAGCGCCGGTGAATCGGCGTCGGCCCCAGGCGTGCCAGCGCTTCCAGATGAACGGGCGTCGGGTAGCCTTTGTGCCCGCCGATCCCGTAACCCGGGTAGATCAATTCGAAAGCAGCCATTTCACGGTCGCGACTGACCTTGGCCAGAATCGATGCCGCGGCGATCGCCGGGACCTTGCCGTCGCCCTGCACCACCGCTTCGGCACGCATCGGCAACTTCGGGCAACGGTTGCCGTCGATCATCGCCAGTTTCGGCTGGACGTGCAGCCCGGCAATGGCGCGCTGCATGGCCAGCATGGTGGCATGGAGGATGTTCAGCTCATCGATCTCTTCGACTTCCGCGCGGGCAATGCACCAGCTCAGGGCTTTTTCGCAGATTTCGTCATAGAGTTTTTCGCGCCGGGCTTCGGTGAGCTTCTTCGAGTCGTTCAGCCCGAGGATCGGACGGTTCGGATCAAGAATCACCGCCGCGGTCACCACGGCGCCGCATAACGGGCCGCGACCGACTTCGTCGACACCGGCAACCAGTTCTTCCACTTCCGCGACCAAGGTGAAATCCAGCCCCATCTGCATGCTTGTCTTACTCATTTTACTGGGTCGATCAGGTTCAGCACTGCATCCGCAGCCTGGTTGGAGGCATCCAGACGAAGGGTCCGGTGAATTTCATCAAAACCGCGGGTTTGCTCTTCGCCACCCTCGATCAGCGGCGACAGGGTCTGGGCCAGCGCTTCGACCGTGGCATCGTCCTGCAACAACTCGGGCACCAACAGGCGCTGGGCCAGCAGGTTCGGCAAGGACACGTACGGGCTCTTCACCATGCGCTTGAGAATCCAGAACGTCAGCGGTGCCAGGCGATAGGCAACCACCATCGGCCGCTTGTACAACAAGGCTTCAAGCGTTGCGGTCCCCGAGGCAATCAGTACGGCGTTGCAGGCTGCCAAAGCCAGATGGGACTTGCCGTCGAGCAAGGTCAGCGGCAAATCGCGACCGGCCAGCAGCTCTTCAAGCTGGGCCCGGCGCTGTGGGTTGGCACAAGGCACGACAAACCGCACACCGGGGCGCAGTGCCCGCAGGCGTTGGGCGGTATCGAGAAACAAGGCGCCTAGTCGGCCGACTTCGCCGCCACGACTGCCGGGCATCAGCGCCACCAACGGCCCGTCGGGCAATCCCAGTTCGGCCCGCGCCGCAGCGCGATCGGCTTCCAGCGGAATGGCATCGGCCAGGGTGTGCCCGACAAACCGCACCGGCACACCCTTCTCTTCGTAGAATTTCGCTTCGAACGGGAACAGGGTGAGCATCAGGTCGCAACCTTCGCGAATCTTCAGCACGCGCTTCTGCCGCCAGGCCCAGACCGATGGACTGACGTAATGCACGGTCTTGATCCCGGCCTGACGCAGCTTGAGTTCGATGTTGAGGTTGAAGTCCGGGGCATCGATACCGATGAACACGTCCGGCTTCGCGGCGATCAGGTCAGCCACCAGCTTTTTTCGGCGCGCCAGCAATTCACGCAAGCGGCCCAGCACTTCCACCAGGCCCATGACCGACAGACGTTCCATGGGAAAGTAGGACGTCAGGCCTTCGGCCTGCATCAACGGACCGCCGACTCCGATGAACTCGACCGCCGGATGGCGAGCCTTGAGCGCGCGCATCAGACCCGCGCCCAAAATGTCGCCGGAAGCCTCGCCCGCCACCAGCGCAATACGCAAATTGGCCATGGTTAGCGGGTGATGCCGCGGGTCGAGGACTGTATGGAGTCGCGGAACACCGCCACTTCCGGGAACTGGGCAGAGGATTCGGCCAGTTCGGCGAGCGCCTGCTCAACCGTCAGGCCCTGGCGATAGACCACCTTGTAGGCACGACGCAGGGCGTGGATCGCGTCTTCGCTGAAACCGCGACGGCGCATGCCTTCGAAGTTCATGCTGCGGGCTTCGGCCGGGTTGCCGAACACCGTGACATAGGCCGGGACGTCCTTGCCAATCGCCGTACCCATGCCGGAAAAGCTGTGGGCACCGATGTGGCAATACTGGTGAACCAGGGTAAAACCGGACAGGATCGCCCAGTCTTCCACGTGCACGTGGCCGGCCAGCGCCGTGTTGTTGACCAGGATGCAGTGGTTGCCGATGACACTGTCGTGACCGATGTGGGCGTAGGCCATGATCAGGTTGTGATCGCCCAGGGTGGTTTCCGAACGGTCCTGAATGGTCCCACGGTGAATCGTCACACCTTCGCGGATGACGTTGTGGTCACCCATCACCAGGCGGGTTTCCTCGCCTTTGTATTTCAGATCGGGCGTGTCCTCACCTACCGAGGAAAACTGGTAGATACGGTTGTGCTTACCGATTCGGGTCGGGCCCTTGAGAATCACATGCGGCCCGATCACGGTCCCCTCGCCGATTTCCACACCTGCGCCGATGATCGACCACGGGCCGACCTCGACACCGTCAGCCAGGACGGCCGTCGGATCGATGATTGCGCGAGGGTCGATCAAACTCATAGTTTGCGTTCCGCGCAGATGATTTCAGCGGAGCAGACCGGCTTGCCATCGACCGAAGCCTGGCACTCGAACTTCCAGATCTGCCGCTTGCAGCTGATGAACTTGGCTTCCAGGATCAGCTGGTCGCCCGGCAGTACAGGCTGGCGGAAGCGCAGCTTGTCGGAGCCGACGAAGTAATAAAGGGTGCCGTCGGCGGGTTTCACGTCGAGCATTTTGAAACCAAGGATCCCTGCAGCCTGAGCCATCGCTTCGATGATCAGTACGCCCGGCATGATTGGATGCGCAGGAAAGTGACCATTGAAGAAGGGTTCGTTGATGCTGACATTCTTGTAGGCGCGAATGCGCTTGCCTTCAACATCCAGCTCCACTACCCGGTCCACCAGCAGGAACGGGTAACGGTGAGGCAGGTATTCGCGAATCTCGTTGATGTCCATCATTTCGGGGGGAAGCCTATGTAAAGATTGGGAGCGCGCGACTGATGCACACTCCTCTAGCAAATCAAGGACGCAGTCTAGCGGCTGTGCACACTTGATATGGAAATGGTATCAGCCATCTGATGAAGCATTACCGCCAGGGGTCACGTCCCCAGTTTGCTTTTCCAGCTGTCGCAGACGCCGCGCGATGTCATCGAGCTGACGAATACGGGCCGCGCTTTTGCGCCACTCGGCGGCTGGCTGCATCGCCGTTCCGGAAGAATAGGCACCCGGCTCGGTGATCGAGTGGGTCACCATGGTCATCCCGGTGATGAAAACGTTGTCGCAAATATCGATATGCCCCACCAGCCCTACGCCACCGGCGAGCATGCAATGCTTGCCGATTTTAGTGCTGCCGGAGATCCCCACGCAGGCCGCCATGGCGGTGTGATCACCGACCTGAACGTTGTGGGCGATCTGGATCTGGTTGTCGAGTTTCACACCATTGCCAATGACGGTATCGGCCAGCGCACCACGGTCAATGGCGGTGTTCACGCCGATTTCCACGTCATCGCCGACCAGGACACCACCGATCTGGGCAATTTTCTGCCAGATGCCTTTCTCGTTGGCAAAGCCGAAGCCTTCGCCGCCAAGCACCGCACCGGACTGGATCACCACCCGCTTGCCGACGCGTACGTCGTGATACAGCGTGACGCGCGGTGCCAGCCAGCCGCCTTCGCCAACGACGCTGCGGGCGCCGATGAAGCAGTGCGCACCAATGGTCGTACCGGCAGCAATATGCGCCCCGCTTTCAATCACCGCAAATGCACCGATACTCGCCGCCGGATCGACCACCGCATCCGCGGCAATCACTGCCGTCGGATGAATACCGGCTGCCGCCTTGGGCTTGGGATCGAACAGGTGGGAAATACGCGCGTAAGCAGCGTAAGGATCGGGCACCACCAGGCAATCCCCGGCAAAACCTTCGGCGTCAGCGGCCTTGAGCAACAACGCTGCCGCCTGACTGCCTGCCAGGTATTTGCGGTATTGGGGGTTTGCGAGAAAGCTCAACTGAGCTGGGCCAGCCTCCTGCAAGGTGGCTAGCCCAGTAATTGCTTTCTCCGGGTCGCCACGTAGCGTGGCGCCGAGGAACTCGGCCAGCTGGCCGAGCTTAATGGTCACTGTCATGGATTACTTCAGCTGATTCATGCGCTCGATAACCTGGCGCGTGATGTCGTACTGAGGTTTGACATCAATCACTGCACCACGCTCGAAGACCAGGTCAAAAGCACCTTTCTTGATGACTTCTTCCACAGCGCTGTCCAGTTTCGGCTTGAGCTGCTTCAGCATTTCACGGTCGGCAACGGCTTTGGCTTCGTTCAGTTCCTTGGACTGGAACTGGAAGTCACGGGCCTTTTGCTTGAATTCAAGCTCCAGACGCTCACGCTCGCCTTGCTGCATTTTGTCGCCACCGGCCATCAGGCGATCCTGGATACCCTTGGCGCTGCTTTCCAGCGTCTTGAGCTTGCTCAGCTGAGGACCGAATTTCTTCTCGGCATCCACGGCGTATTTCTTGGCCGCATCGGATTCCAGCAGAGCCATCTGATAGTTCAGGACGGCGATTTTCATGTCGGCAAATGCCGGACCTGCAACCAGTACGGAAGCCAGGAGAACCAATTGAGTCAACTTACGCACGATGCACTCCTACAAAATCCATTGTCGTTATCTTGGGGCAGACGCTTAGAACGTCTGACCGAGGGAGAATTGGAACACTTGAGTTTCAGCGTCATCCGGTTTCTTGACTGGCATGGCCAACGCAAAACTCAGAGGACCCAGTGCGGTGACCCAGGTCACACCCACACCGACGGAACTGGCCATATTGCTCAGACTGATGTCGTTGCACTTGGTGTTGGACTTCGTGCCATCAGCGTTGGTGGAATCAGAGCACGATGAGTCGAAAACGTTACCCACATCCCAGAATACCGAGGTACGCAGGGAACGCTGGTCCTTGACGAACGGCAGCGGGAACAGGACTTCAACACCACCCTGGATCAGGACGTTACCACCGAACGGCAGCGGATCCTGGTCCGGGTCGAGCGCAGTGCCAGGGTTCTTGCCGGTACTTGGTGTACTGCGAGGACCCAGGGTGCTGTCCTTGAAGCCGCGAACCGAGTTGAAACCACCAGCATAGTAGTTTTCATAGAATGGCAAGCCATCGGTCGAACCGTAACCATCGCCATAACCCAGTTCGGTATGCAGGCGCATGGTGTAGTTGTCGCTCAGTGGCTGGAACAACTGGCCACGGTAGTCGAGCTTGAAGAACGACAGGTCGCTGCCTGGAACCGTGGATTCCAGCACGAGGCTCTGGGAATGACCACGGGTCGCCAGTACGCCCTTGTTCAGGGTGGACTCGGACCAACCGGCCGAAGCCTTGAAGTTCAGGTACTTGTCGCCTTCCTTGTTAACGAAATCAAAGATCTCGTCGACGGTATAGACACCGGTCTTGATCTCGTCCTGCTGGGCCGTCAGGCCGAAGGTCAGGCGCGAAGTCTCGCTGATCGGATAACCGACGCTCACGCCGGCACCCAGGCTGTCCACGGCATAGCTGGCTACGTCGACGTCGAGGTCATCGTAGTCAGTTGTACGGTAGAACGCGTTGTAACCCAGGCTCACGCCATCGGCAGTCCAGTAGGGGTCAACGTAACCGAAGTTGTAGCGGCTCTGGTATTCGCTGCGGGTCAAGCCGAGGCTGACCTTGTTACCGGTACCGAGGAAGTTGTTCTGGGTGATCGAACCACCGAGGATCAGGCCCGCACTCTGGGCGAAGCCGACGCTGGCGGTAATCGAACCGGACGCCTGCTCTTCAACGCTGTAGTTGACGTCAACCTGGTCATCGACACCCGGTACAGCCGGGGTTTCAACGTTGACTTCCTTGAAGAAGCCCAGTCGCTCCAGACGGGTCTTGGATTGGTCGATCAGGTAGGTCGAGGCCCAGCCGCCTTCCATCTGGCGCATTTCGCGACGCAGCACTTCGTCTTCGGACTTGGTGTTGCCACGGAAGTTGATGCGGTTCACGTAGGCACGCTTGCCTGGATCGACAGCGAAGGTGATGTCTACCGTGTGGTCGTCATCGTGGGGCTGAGGCACGCCGTTGACGTTGGCGAAGGTGTAGCCCTCGTTACCCAGGCGACGAGTGATCAGTTCAGACGTGGTGGTCATCAGCTTGCGCGAGAACACCTGGCCTTTCTGTACCAGCAGCAGGGACTTGACCTGGTCTTCAGGGACTTTCAGGTCGCCGCTGAGCTTCACGTCACGAACGGTGTACTTGTCACCTTCGTTGATGTTGACGGTGATGTAGACGTGCTTCTTGTCCGGCGTGATGGACACCTGGGTCGAAGCGATGTCCATGTTGATGTAGCCGCGGTCCAGGTAGTAGGAACGCAGGCGCTCCAGGTCACCGGAGAGTTTTTCACGGGCGTACTTGTCATCGTTCTTGAAGAACGACAGCCAGTTGGTGGTCTTGAGTTCGAACAGGTCGATCAGGTCTTCATCAGGGAAGACCGTGTTGCCTACCACGTTGATGTGCTGGATAGCGGCAACGGTGCCTTCGTTGATGTTGACCTTCAAGCCGACGCGGTTGCGCGGCTGCGGGATCACTTCAGTGTCGACGGTAGCCGAGTAGCGACCCTGGGCGACGTACTGGCGCTGCAGTTCGTTACGTACGCCTTCGAGGGTGGCGCGTTGGAAGATCTCGCCTTCGGCCAGGCCGGATTGCTTGAGACCCTTCATCAGGTCTTCGGTGGAGATCGCCTTGTTGCCTTCGATCTCGATACTGGCAACCGACGGACGCTCGACTACCGTGATAACCAGGACGTTGCCATCGCGGCCCAGTTGGATATCTTGAAAGAACCCGGTTTTGAACAGCGCACGAGTGGATTCCACCAGGCGTCGATCATCCGCCTGTTCACCGACGTTCAACGGCAAAGCACCAAAGACGCTACCCGCGGAGACCCGCTGGAGGCCATTGACGCGAATATCAGAGATAGTGAAGGACTCGGCGTGAACTTCGGCGATCATCAATACGGTGAGAACCGCAGTTAGCAGCAGACGTTTCATGAAGTCCTTTCTTATTCCAACTGGCAATAAAAACTGCCGCAAAATGCGGCAGATTCGCAATTCAGCGAAGCGTTACAGTCGACCCAGATCATTAACCAGAGCAAGCAACATCACCCCGATCACCAAACTGATGCCGATCTGTATCCCCCAACCTTGCACCCGATCCGACAAGGGACGACCACGCGCCCACTCGATCAGATAAAACAACAAATGCCCCCCATCCAGCACAGGAATGGGCAGCAAATTCAGAACCCCCAGGCTAATACTCAGATAAGCAAGGAAATTCAGGAAATCAGCGACACCCGACTGGGCCGAAGCGCCCGCCACTTTAGCAATGGTTATCGGTCCACTCAAGTTTTTTACCGAGAGCTCGCCGAACAACATTTTCTTCAGCGAATCGAGGGTCAGCACGCTCATCGTCCAGGTGCGTCGAGCCCCTTCCCCCACGGCTGCCAACGGCCCGTAACTGACTTCGCGAATCATCTCAGGTGGCCAATCGACAGCTTTTACCCCCGCCCCGAGGTAACCGGTGGGTGCCTTGCTTTCGCCACGGGCAGCCAACATCACAGGAACGTCGATTTGAGCACCGTCACGCTCCACCCGCAGCATGATTTTGGTATCAGGATGCATACGAACGATATCGACGACCTGCTGCCAGTCATCCACGGCCTTGCCATCGAGCGCCAACAGGCGGTCACCGGTCTTCAGGCCGGCGGCCTGGGCCGGGCCTTTGGAATCCAGTTCAGCCAGGACGGGCGGCAATGCCGGGCGCCACGGGCGAATGCCCAGGGAACGAATCGGATCCGGTTCATCGGCACCTTTGAGCCAGTTGTCCAACACCAGCTCGCGCGGCGAATCCGCTGTCGTGCCCTGCTCGCGAACCAGCAGCTGCAGGGAACCGCTTTCACCCAGGCGACGGACCAGTTGCAGATTGACCGCAGCCCAGCCGGAAGTGGGCTCGCCGTCGATGGCAACGATTTCCTGGCCTGCGTTCAGGCCCGCCTTGGCCGCCAGGCTACCGGACTCGACAGCGCCGATGACCGGGCGGACCTGCTCGGTGCCAAGCATCGCCAATGCCCAGAAAAACACCATCGCCAACAGGAAGTTGGCAATCGGTCCCGCTGCAACGATGGCAATGCGCTGGCGCACGGATTTGCGGTTGAAGGATTGCTCGAGCTGATCGGCCGGCACTTCGCCTTCACGCTCGTCGAGCATCTTCACGTAGCCACCCAATGGAATGGCAGCCACCACGAATTCGGTACCCTTCTTGTCGTGCCAGCGCAGCAGCGGCATGCCGAAGCCCACGGAGAAACGCAGCACCTTGACCCCACAGCGACGCGCGACCCAGAAATGGCCGAACTCGTGGAAGGTAACCAGCACGCCCAAAGCGACCAGGGTGCCGACAATCATATAGAGCGCGCTCATCTATTTTCTCCGCATTCCTATCCAGTCCTGCATCGCAGCACTTACCGCCCTTGACGACTCAACCATTGTTCAGCCAGCAAACGCGCCTTGGCATCCGCCGTGAACACCGCCTCAAGATCATTCACTGCAACCACAGGTTCGAGATTGAGGACTTCCTCGATGATACTCGCGATTTCCAGGTAACGAACCCGTCCGTCGAGAAAGGCCGCGACAGCGACTTCATTTGCCGCATTCAACATCGCCGGAGCGCTGTTACCCGCCTCGGCTGCCTGGCGCGCCAGTCGCAGGCACGGGAATCGATCTTCGTCCGGGGCCTGGAAGTCCAGGCGCGCGACGGCAAACAGGTCCAGCGGCGGCACGCCCGAGTCGATTCGCTCCGGCCAGGCCAGCGCGTTGGCGATCGGCGTGCGCATGTCCGGGTTACCCAACTGGGCCAATACCGAACCATCGATGTAGTCGACCAGCGAATGAATCACGCTTTGTGGGTGGATCACTACTTCAACCTGGGACGGCTTGGCATCGAACAGCCAGCAGGCCTCGATCAGCTCAAGCCCTTTATTCATCATGCTGGCCGAATCGACCGAGATCTTGCGCCCCATGGACCAGTTAGGGTGGGCACAGGCCTGCTCGGGTGAAACATGCGCCAGCTCGGCCATGGGCGTCTGCCGGAACGGACCGCCAGAGGCGGTCAGCAGGATCCGGCGTACGCCGACCGGTTCCAGGCCACGGGCAAAATCCCGGGGCATGCATTGGAAAATCGCGTTGTGCTCACTGTCGATCGGCAGCAATACCGAGCCGCTTTTGCGCACGGCCTGCATGAACAAGGCGCCGGACATGACCAGCGCCTCCTTGTTGGCCAGGAGGATCTTCTTGCCGGCCTCGACGGCCGCCAGGGTCGGGCGCAGGCCTGCGGCGCCGACGATGGCCGCCATGACCGCATCAACCTCAGGGTCGGCAGCCACCTGGCACAACCCCTCCTCCCCCACCAGCACGCGAGTGGCAAGACCGGCAGCGCGCAGGTCATCCTGCAAGCCGCGGGCAGCAGCGGCCTCAGGCACCACGGCAAACCGCGGGGCGTGACGCACGCACAGCGCCAGCAGCTCGCTCAGGCGAGTGAAACCGCTCAAGGCGAAGACCTGGTAGCGCTCAGGGTGGCGGGCGATGACATCCAGGGTGCTCAGACCAATCGAGCCGGTCGCCCCGAGGACGGTAATCTGCTGAGGACGGCTCATGGTGCAGCCATCCACAACAGTACGGCAAATACCGGGATCGCCGCGGTCAGACTGTCGATGCGATCCAGCACGCCGCCATGCCCCGGCAGCAGGTTGCTGCTGTCCTTGATCCCGGACTGGCGCTTGAACATGCTTTCGGTGAGATCACCCACCACCGAGACGAACACGATCAGCGCGGCGCCGATCAGCCCCTTGAACAATTCGGCCACCGTCCAGTCGCGCACCAGGGCAACCAGGGTGGTGATCACCAGGCTCAGGGCCAGGCCGCCGTACACGCCTTCCCAGCTTTTGCCCGGGCTGACCTGCGGCGCCAGCTTGCGCTTGCCAAACGCACGTCCGGAGAAATAGGCACCGATATCCGCGCCCCAGACCAGCACCATCACCGCCATGATCAACCAGTTGCCCAGCGGGTACTGCTTGATCTGCACCAGGCCTTGCCAGGCCGGCAACAGGATCAACAGGCCGATCAGCAGCTTGCAGGCGGCGCTCGCCCAATGCTCACTGGAGCGCGGGTAGGTCAGCACCAGGTAAGTCGCCAGCGCCCACCAGAGCACCGAAGCCCCCAACACCCAGGGCGCAAGGCCGGGCAGGATGTACATGACGAACAGCATCAAGGCGACGACGGCGGCATAGCCGGCACGAAACGCTTGCGCAGCGAAACCGGCCAGGCGCGCCCATTCCCAGGCGCCCAGGGTTACGACCAGGCCGATGAACAGCGCAAAAGCGGAACCCTCCAGCAGAAAAAACCCACCCAGGGCAATCGGCAGCAGGATCAGCGCGGTGATGATTCGTTGTTTAAGCATTAAACCCGGGCTCCAGCCTCGACCTGCTCGCTCGTTTTACCGAAGCGGCGCTGGCGAGATGCGAAATCGGCCAGCGCATTGCGCATGGCATCGTGTTTGAAGTCCGGCCAGAACAGGTCGGAGAAGTACAACTCGGCGTAGGCCAGCTGCCACAGCAGGAAGTTACTGATGCGATGCTCGCCACCGGTACGGATGCACAAGTCCGGCAACGGCAGGTCGCCGGTGGCCAGGCAGGTTTGCAGCAGTTCCGGGGTAATGTCTTCCGGCCGCAGATGCCCGGCCTGGACTTCACGCGCCAGACGCTGTGCGGCTTGGGCGATATCCCACTGACCGCCGTAGTTGGCGGCGATCTGCAGGACGAAGCGATTGGCGCCGGCCGTCATGGCCTCGGCTTCACGCATGGCGGCCTGGAGCTCCGGGTGGAAGCGCGAGCGGTCGCCAATGATGCGCAAGCTGATGTTGTTGTCGTTGAGGCGCTTGGCCTCACGACGCAATGCCTTGAAGAACAGATCCATCAAGGCACTGACTTCATCGGCCGGGCGCTGCCAGTTCTCACTGGAGAACGCGAACAGGGTCAATACTTCGACCCCTGCCTCGGCGCACACCTCAATGACTGCACGCACCGCATCCACACCCGCTTTATGCCCGGCGACACCCGGCATAAAGCGTTTTTTCGCCCAGCGATTATTACCATCCATGATGATCGCGACATGGCGCGGCACCGCGGAAGGTGCAACCTGCTTGGTCTTTTCCATGAACACGCGACCCTTATACGGCCATCAGGTCTTTTTCTTTCTGCGCCAGGTTCGCGTCGATTTGAGCCACGTACTTCTTGGTCAGATCATCGATTTCGCCAGTTGCGCGACGCTCTTCGTCTTCGCTTATTTCCTTTTCCTTGACCAGATCCTTCAGCGAGCTGTTGGCATCGCGACGGATGTTGCGCACGGCAACGCGGGCATCTTCAGCTACATCACGCGCCTGCTTGGTGAAGCCCTTGCGGGTTTCCTCGGTCAGGGCCGGCATGGAGATCAGCAGCAACTCACCCAGGTTGGTCGGGTTCAGGTTCAGACCTGCACTGCCGATGGCCTTGTCGACGGCACCGAGCATGTTGCGCTCGAAGGCAACGACTTGCAGGGTACGGGCGTCCTTGACGGTGATGTTCGCCACTTGCTTGATCGGGGTATCGGCGCCGTAATACGGAACCATTACACCTTCCAGAATGCTTGGGTGCGCCTGGCCGGTACGGATCCGACCGAAGTTGTGCGCCAGCGATTCCACGGACTTCTGCATGCGCTCTTGAGCGTCTTTCTTGATTTCGTTGATCATTGTTGGCCTTCCTCGATCAGGGTTCCTTCAGCGCCACCATGGACGATATTCAGCAGGGCGCCGGGCTTGTTCATGTTAAAGACGCGCAACGGCATCTTGTGGTCGCGGCACAGGCAAATGGCCGTCAGATCCATCACGCCCAGCTTGCGATCCAGTACTTCATCGTAGGTCAGATGATCGAACTTCTCGGCATGCGGGTCTTTGAATGGGTCAGCGGTGTAGACGCCATCGACCTTGGTTGCCTTGAGCACGACATCGGCATCGATTTCGATTGCACGCAGGCAAGCCGCCGAATCCGTGGTGAAGAACGGATTACCGGTGCCGGCCGCGAAAATCACCACGTCCTTGGAGTTGAGGTGGCGCATGGCCTTGCGGCGATCGTAGTGATCGGTCACGCCCACCATGGAAATGGCCGACATCACGATGGCCGAGATATTGGCACGTTCCAGCGCGTCGCGCATGGCCAGGGCGTTCATCACAGTGGCCAGCATGCCCATGTGGTCGCCTGTGACCCGGTCCATGCCGGCCTTGCTCAGCGCTTCGCCGCGGAACAGGTTGCCGCCGCCGATCACCAGGCCGACCTGGACACCGATGCCGACCAACTGGCCGACTTCCAGCGCCATGCGATCCAGAACCTTCGGGTCGATCCCGAACTCTTCCGAGCCCATCAGGGCCTCGCCGCTAAGCTTGAGTAGAATGCGTTTATAGCGAGCCTGATAACCACTGCCCTGCTGAGCCATTGCGAATCTCTCCTGCGGCGTATTTTAAAAATTCTTTGCGAGCTGTTTTTCAGCTGGCGTTCACTCTAGCGTGACGCTGCTTCAGCGCCATCGGAACATGGCTTTGTAAGCCAGTTCCAAGTGGAAGCCAATTAAAAATTGGCAACCCATCTGAAAAGAGGCTGCGCGCGTGAGCGGGCAGCCTCTTCAGGGCGACAGTTAAAAAACCGTCTTATTGCTTGGCGGCAGCCAGTTGTGCGGCAACTTCTTCAGCGAAGTTGTCAACTGGCTTCTCGATGCCTTCGCCCACTTTGAAGTAGGTGAAGGAAACGATTTCAGCGCCGGCTTTCTTGGCCAGGGCACCTACGGTGACTTCCGGGTTCATCACGAAAGCTTGCTCAACCAGGCTGGCTTCGGCCAGGAACTTGGTGATACGGCCGGCAATCATCTTCTCGACGATTTCAGCTGGCTTGCCTTTCATCTTGTCTTCGTTCAAGGACAGGAAAACGCCCTTTTCACGCTCGATGGCTTCTGGCGAAACCTGCGATGGCAGCAGGAACTCAGGGTTGCTTGCCGCCACGTGCATGGCGATCTCTTTGGCCAGCTGAACATCGCCGCCCTTGAGAACAACAGCAACACCGATCTTGTTACCGTGCAGGTAAGTACCGACCACGTCACCTTCAACGCGAACCAGGCGACGGATGTTGACGTTTTCGCCAACTTTGGCCACCAGGGCTTCACGAGCCGATTCCTGAGCGGCGATCAGCGGAGCTGCGTCGGTCAGTTTTTCGTCGAATGCTTTTTCTACGCTGGCAGCAACGAAGTTCTTGAAGTCGTCTTGCAGTGCCAGGAAGTCGGTCTGCGAGTTCACTTCCAGCAGTACGGCGGACTTGTCGTCAGCCTTGATGGCGATGGCGCCTTCAGCGGCAACGTTGCCCGCTTTCTTGGCAGCCTTGATGGCGCCCGAAGCACGCATGTCATCAATGGCTTTCTCGATGTCGCCGCCGGCCTTGGTCAAGGCCTTTTTGCAGTCCATCATGCCTTCGCCAGTACGCTCGCGCAGTTCTTTGACCAACGCTGCAGTAATCTCTGCCATTTCAAAATTCCTCTTGGATAGGTTATCAACCATTCCACCCGATCGAACGGGCGTTCAATTCTTCCCGAACCACCCTTGTTAGCTGCCGCACGTTACAGATAGAGCAGTGGGCGCCGACAAATGGTTTTCGAGGTGGCAAAAAGGGGGCCAAGCCCCCTTTTTGCTTACTGAGTCAACGCCAGGGCGTCAATTACTCAGCTGCAGCCTGAGTTTCTTCAGCTGCGAACTCTACGGTGCCGCCGGCAACGTTGTTGCGACCACGGATCACAGCGTCAGCCATCGAACCCATGTACAGCTGGATAGCGCGGATTGCGTCATCGTTGCCTGGGATGATGTAGTCAACGCCTTCCGGGCTGCTGTTGGTATCGACTACGCCGATAACCGGGATGCCCAGCTTGTTGGCTTCGGTGATCGCGATGCGCTCGTGATCAACGTCGATAACGAACAGAGCGTCTGGCAGACCGCCCATGTCCTTGATACCACCCAGGGAACGATCCAGCTTTTCCAGGTCACGGGAGCGCATCAGCGCTTCTTTCTTGGTCAGCTTGGCGAAAGTACCGTCTTCGGCTTGTACTTCAAGGTCACGCAGACGCTTGATGGAAGCACGGATGGTCTTGAAGTTGGTCAGCATGCCGCCCAACCAGCGGTGATCGACGTACGGCGAACCGCAACGTGCTGCTTCTTCAGCAACGATCTTGCCAGCGGAACGCTTGGTGCCGACGAACAGAATCTTGTTTTTGCCCTGGGCCAGACGCTCTACGAAAGTCAGAGCTTCGTTGAACATTGGCAGGGTTTTTTCAAGGTTGATGATGTGGATCTTGTTACGCGCGCCGAAAATGTATTTACCCATTTTCGGGTTCCAGTAACGGGTCTGGTGACCGAAGTGCACACCGGCCTTCAGCATATCGCGCATGTTGACTTGGGACATGATAGTTCCTTAATAAGTCGGGTTTGGCCTCCACGTATCCCAATGACCAACCACCAGCATTTCGCTTGCGGCACCCAGGTCATCGTGTCGACACGTGTGTGGATTTAGGCTTTTCGGGGCATCCCCGGAAAGCGGCGCATTTTATACCACAAGGATGGAAAAAACGGAACCCGGATTCTCAAATCGAGGCGAACGCACATCGCCAGCCCTTGGAATCCGCCCAGAATGCACCATTCTATAAGGAGAAGCGATGCACTGAGCCGCGGATTTGCGCTGATCGTCTGTTAGAATCGCGTTTTTCAGGGCTGCGAAGATCGATCGCGCAACGCCCTTTTCGTCAAGAAAGCGCCATCGAGCGCAGAGAGAGCCTGTATGACCGTCACCCTCAAAACCCCCGAGGACATCGCAAAAATGCGCGTCGCCGGCAAACTGGCCGCCGATGTGCTGGAAATGATTGCTGAACATGTCAAACCGGGCGTTACCACCGATCAACTGAACCAGATCTGCCACGACTATATCGTCAACGAGCAGAAGGCCATCCCTGCCCCGCTGAACTACAAGGGCTATCCCAAGTCGATCTGCACCTCGATCAACCATGTGGTCTGCCACGGCATCCCGAACGACAAGCCGCTCAAGGATGGCGACACCCTGAACATCGACGTCACCGTCATCAAGGATGGCTACCACGGCGACACCAGCCGCATGTTCCACGTCGGCACCGTGCCGGTCTGGGCCGAGCGACTGTCCCAGGTGACCCAGGAATGCATGTACAAGGCGATCGAGATCGTCAAACCCGGCTGCCGCCTCGGCGACATCGGCGAAATCATCCAGAAGCACGCCGAGAAAAACGGCTTCTCGGTGGTTCGCGAGTTCTGCGGCCACGGCATCGGCAAGGTGTTCCATGAAGAGCCGCAGATCCTGCACTACGGCCGTGCCGGCACCGGCATGGAACTGAAGGCCGGCATGACCTTCACCATCGAGCCGATGATCAACCAGGGCAAGGCCGACACCAAGGTGCTGGGCGATGGCTGGACCGCGATCACCAAGGACCGCAAGCTGTCGGCACAGTGGGAACACACCCTGCTGGTGACCGAGACCGGTTACGAGATCTTCACCCTGCGCAGCGATGACACCATCCCCCGCGTTTCGGCCTGATCCGCTCACCGAACCCAGCCTATAGAAAGGAAAGCCAATCAATGCCGCAGGTGGATCCCGAACTCTTCGATCGTGGCCAGTTCCAGGCTGAACTGGCCCTGAAGGCCAGCCCGATCGCGGCCTTCAAGAAGGCGATCCGCCAGGCGCGCGAAGTGCTCGACGGACGCTTTCGCAGCGGCCGGGACATTCGCCGATTGATCGAGGACCGTGCCTGGTTCGTCGATAACCTCCTGCAAAAGGCCTGGGAGCAGTTCGACTGGAGTGAGGACGCCGACATCGCGCTGGTCGCGGTCGGCGGCTACGGTCGTGGCGAGCTGCACCCCTACTCCGACATCGACCTGTTGATCCTGCTCGACAGCGCCGACCACGAGGTTTTCCGCGATTCCATCGAGCGCTTCCTGACCCTGCTGTGGGACATCGGCCTGGAAGTCGGCCAGAGCGTTCGGTCGGTCGAGGAGTGCGCCATCGAAGCCCGCGCCGACCTGACAGTCGTCACCAACCTGATGGAAAGCCGCACCATCTGCGGCCCGGAGCACTTGCGCCAGCGCATGCTGGATGTCACCAGCACCGCGCACATGTGGCCGAGCAAGGACTTCTTCCTGGCCAAGCGCGCCGAGCAGAAAGCCCGTCACCACAAGTACAACGACACCGAATACAACCTGGAACCCAACGTCAAGGGCTCGCCCGGCGGCCTGCGGGATATCCAGACGATTCTGTGGGTGGCCCGTCGCGAGTACGGCACCTTGAACCTGCGGGCACTGGCCGGCGAAGGGTTCCTGGTCGAAAGCGAAAACGCCTTGCTGGCCTCCTCCCAGGAGTTCCTGTGGAAGGTCCGCTACGCCCTGCACATGCTCGCCGGGCGCGCCGAAGACCGCCTGCTGTTTGATCACCAGCGCACCATTGCCGGGCTGCTGGGCTTTGAAGGGGACGACGCCAAGCAGGCCGTCGAGAACTTCATGCAGCAGTATTTCCGCGTGGTCATGAGCATTGCCCAGCTCAGCGACCTGATCATCCAGCACTTCGAGGAAGTCATCCTCGCACCGGAGGATGCAGCGCCGCCACAGCCGGTCAACTCGCGATTCCAGCTGCACGACGGCTACATCGAGGCGCGTAACGACAATGTGTTCCGCCGCACGCCGTTCGCCATGCTCGAGATCTTCGTGCTGATGGCCCAGCAACCGGAAATCAAGGGCGTGCGCGCCGACACCATTCGTCTGCTGCGCGAAAATCGCCACCTGATCGACGACAACTTCCGCAACGACATTCGCAACACCAGCCTGTTCATCGAGCTGTTCAAATGCAAGATCGGCATCCACCGCAACCTGCGCCGGATGAACCGCTACGGCATTCTCGGGCGTTATCTGCCGGAGTTCGGTTTCATCGTCGGGCAGATGCAGCACGACCTGTTCCACATCTACACGGTCGACGCCCACACCCTGAACTTGATCAAGCACCTGCGTAAGTTGCAGTACACGCAAGTGTCGGAAAAATTCCCGTTGGCCAGCAAGCTCATGGCCAAGCTGCCCAAGCCTGAACTGATCTACCTCGCCGGGCTGTATCACGACATCGGCAAGGGCCGCCATGGCGATCACTCGGAGATCGGCGCAGTGGACGCCGCCGCCTTCTGCCAGCGCCATCAACTGCCGGTGTGGGACAGCCGCCTGATCGTCTGGCTGGTGCAAAACCACCTGGTGATGTCGACCACGGCCCAGCGCAAGGATTTGTCCGACCCGCAGGTGATCCATGATTTCGCCCTGGCCGTGGGCGATGAAACCCGCCTCGACTACCTGTACGTGCTGACGGTCGCCGACATCAACGCCACCAACCCGACCCTGTGGAATTCCTGGCGGGCCAGCCTGCTGCGCCAGCTCTACACCGAGACCAAGCGCGCCCTGCGTCGTGGCCTGGAAAACCCGGTGGACCGCGAAGAACAGATCCGCCAGACCCAGAGCGCCGCGCTGGACATCCTCGTGCGGGGCGGCACCGACCCGGACGACGTCGAGCAGTTGTGGGCGCAATTGGGTGACGACTATTTCCTGCGCCACACCGCCGGCGACGTCGCCTGGCACAGCGATGCGATCCTCCAGCAGCCGGCCGACGGCGGGCCGCTGGTGCTGATCAAGGAAACCACCCAACGCGAGTTCGAGGGCGGCACGCAGATCTTCATCTACGCACCGGACCAGCACGACTTCTTCGCCGTGACCGTGGCCGCGATGGACCAGCTCAACCTGAACATCCATGACGCCCGGGTCATCACCTCCAGCAGCCAGTTCACCCTCGACACCTACATTGTGCTCGACACCGACGGCGACTCGATCGGCGATAATCCGGCGCGGGTCAAGCAGATCCGTGACGGCCTGGCCGAAGCCCTGCGCAACCCGGACGACTACCCGACCATCATCCAGCGCCGAGTGCCGCGCCAGCTCAAGCATTTCGCCTTTGCGCCACAGGTGACGATCCACAATGACGCCCAGCGTCCGGTGACCGTCCTGGAACTGACCGCCCCTGACCGCCCCGGCCTGCTGGCACGGGTCGGCACGATTTTCCTGGAGTTCGACCTGTCGCTGCAAAACGCCAAGATCGCCACCCTCGGCGAGCGCGTGGAAGACGTGTTCTTCATTACCGACGCGAACAACCAGCCGTTGTCCGACCCGTTGTTGTGCAGTCGGTTACAAGACGCAATCGTCGAGCAGTTGAGTGTTAACCAGGAACCCGATATCAAGTTGTCGCGCATCAGTATCTGAATCAAAAAACCGCCCCCTGTAGGAGCTGGCTTGCCAGCGATGGACTAATAGGCGCCGCGTTTACCCTGTAAAAACGCGTCATCGTTAACGACCATCGCTGGCAAGCCAGCTCCTACAAAGGGCCGGCCAGCCGCCACACCGAACGAGATCTACCGATGAACAACGCCCTGACCCAGCTCCAGCCCTACCCGTTCGAAAAGCTCCGCGCCCTGCTCGGCAGCGTCACGCCCAACCCCGACAAGCGCCCTATCGCGCTGTCGATCGGCGAACCCAAGCACCGCTCGCCAAGCTTCGTCGCCGAGGCCCTGGCCAGCAACCTGGATCAGATGGCCGTGTACCCGACCACCCTCGGCATCCCGGCCCTGCGCGAAGCCATCGGCGCCTGGTGCGAGCGTCGCTTCGGCGTGCCGAACGGCTGGATCGACCCGGCGCGCAACGTGCTGCCGGTCAACGGTACCCGCGAAGCGCTGTTCGCCTTCACCCAGACCGTGGTCAATCGTGGCGACGATGCGCTGGTAGTCAGCCCGAACCCCTTCTATCAGATCTACGAAGGCGCCGCGTTCCTCGCCGGGGCCAAGCCGCACTACCTGCCGTGCCTGGACGAAAACGGCTTCAACCCGGATTTCGATGCCGTTTCCCCGGACATCTGGAAACGCTGCCAGATCCTGTTCCTGTGCTCGCCGGGTAACCCGACCGGCGCTCTGATTCCGGTCGAGACCCTGAAGAAGCTGATCGCCCTGGCTGATGAGCACGACTTCGTGATCGCCGCGGACGAGTGCTACAGCGAACTGTATTTCGACGAACAGACCCCGCCGGCCGGGCTGCTCAGCGCCTGCGTGGAATTGGGTCGCAAGGACTTCAAGCGTTGCGTGGTCTTCCACAGCCTCTCCAAGCGCTCCAACCTGCCGGGCCTGCGTTCTGGCTTCGTGGCCGGTGACGCGGATATCCTCAAGGGCTTCCTGCTCTATCGCACCTACCACGGCTGCGCGATGCCGGTTCAAACCCAACTGGCCAGCGTCGCCGCGTGGAACGACGAAGTGCACGTACGCGCCAACCGTGCGCTGTATCGCGAAAAGTATGACGCCGTGCTGGAAATCCTCAGCCCGGTGCTGGACGTGCAACGCCCGGACGGCGGTTTTTACCTGTGGCCGAATGTGGCCGGGGACGACGCAGCCTTCTGCCGCGACCTGTTCGAGCAGGAGCACGTGACCGTGGTGCCGGGCTCCTACCTGTCGCGGGATGTCGATGGCGTCAATCCGGGTGCCGGCCGTGTGCGCATGGCGCTGGTTGCGCCGTTGGCCGAGTGTGTCGAGGCTGCGCAACGTATCCGCGACTTCATCCAGCGCCGCAAATAACCGCGGGGTTATTTCACCTGGCCGAGCTTGGCTTCACTCAGATCCAGCTCACCCAACACCTCACGCAACACGTCATCGCCGATCTGGTGATGACGACTGAGGCTGTACAGCTCCAGGCGCTGCGCCCGCAGCGCCTTCAAGCGCAAACGCCGCTCCAGCAAATCCATCTGGAACGCCAGTGCCTGGGCTTCGGCCGAGTCATTGAACACCTCCAGCTGATGCCGATATTCGGACATGATCCGCGCCTTGAGCTCTGCCGCCAGCGCCGCTTGAGCAGCGTCCTGTGGGTTGACCTCTTCGGTTTCGAGGGCATGGATCGCCGCTTCGGCGGTTTTGCGCCAGGCGTCGCGCACTTCATTGCGGCGCTTGTCGTCCGGGCTTTTCTCGATGCCGCGCAGCAGCAACGGCAAGGCAATGCACGCGGCGATCAACGACAGCAGAATCACCCCGGCGGCGATGAAGATCAGCAGGTCGCGCTCGGGAAATGCGTCGCCCCCCATGAGCATCGGCACCGACAACACACCCGCCAGCGTCACCGCCCCGCGCACGCCACCGACGGTCAGCAACCAGCAGGAGCGCGCGCTCGGCACCCGGGTGATCTCATCCTTGCCGCGCCAGCGCCGCAGGACAATGGACAGGCGCCAGATGCTTTGCACCCAGACGAACCGCAGCACCAGCAACACCAGGAAAATCGCCAGCACATCGAAGCATCGATACAACAGCGTCGGCCACAGCGAGGTTTCATGGCTGGCCACGGCCTTGACGATGTCCGGCAACTGCAAGCCCAGCAGCAGGAAGATCAGGCCATTGAAGGCGAACTCGAGCAATGACCAGACGCTGCGATTGAGCAGCCGCGTGTTGGTCTGGCGCGGCAGCAGATCGAGCCAGCTCTGCATCATCCCCGCCGCGACCGCCGACAGGATGCCCGACGCCCCCACGCGCTCGGCCAGCACATACGCGGCAAACGGCAGCAACAACATGAAGACGACGTGGGTGGCCGGGTCATCCCAGCCACGGGCGATCATCCATGAGCGCAGGCGCCCCACCAACCAGCTCAATGCCACGCCGATGGCCAGGCCACCCACCGCCACCAAGACGAAGGTGACACTGGCGTTGGCCAGCGAGAACGCCCCGGTCACTGCCGCCACAAGGGCGAACTTGAACGTCACCAGACCCGAGGCATCGTTCATCAAGGCTTCGCCCTGCAGGATGTGCATCAAGGGCGTGGGCAAGCGATTCTGCGAGATCGCCGAGACCGCCACGGCGTCCGTGGGCGACAGCACTGCGGCCAAGGCAAAGGCTACCGGAAGCGGGATAGTCGGCAGCAACCAGTGAATGAAATACCCGGCGCCGACCACGGTAAACAGCACCAACCCCACCGCCAGAGTCAGGATCGGGCCACGTAGTTGCCAGAATTCACGCTTGGGCATGCGCCAACCGTCGGAAAACAACAAAGGCGGCAGGAACAGGAACAGAAACAATTCAGGGTCCAACGCCACATGCAGGCCGAGGGTCGGCCAGGCCAGCAAGGCGCCCGCGGCAATTTGTACCAACGGCAGTGGCAGCGGGATCACCCGCCCGAGCAAGCGCGAAACGCCTACCAGCATCAACAGGATCAGGACGGTGTAGGCGGTTTGCATAAAACGGAAATCTCAGACGATCGACAGCGTTGAACTGCCATATTAGCCGCTTAGGATACGTCTGACCGTTGTACCTATGTCGCAGCCCCCGTGTGGGAGCCAGCCTGCTGGCGATGGCGGCGCCAAATTCAATACTGATGCCGACAGATCCGACGCTATCGCCAGCAGGCTGGCTCCCACAGGTTTTGCAGTGGGAAATCGACCTCAAGCGCCGCGAAACCGTCCGGCCATGGCATAATCCGACACCTTTTATTTCCGACACCTGTAAAGGGGGCGATTCCTTGACCGTTTCAAGTAAAACGTTGCACCTTTTCGGCATCAAAGCCTGCGACACCATGAAAAAGGCGCGCACCTGGCTCGATGAACACGCTGTCAGCTATGACTTCCATGATTACAAAGCGGTCGGTATCGACCGTGAACACCTGACCCAATGGTGCAACGAGCACGGCTGGGAAGTGGTGTTGAACCGTGCAGGCACGACCTTTCGCAAGCTCGACGACGAACGCAAAGCCGATCTCGACCAGCCGAAAGCCATCGAACTGATGCTCGCACAACCTTCGATGATCAAGCGCCCGGTGCTCGATCTCGGTGACCGAACCCTGATTGGCTTCAAGCCAGATATCTACGCGGCCGCGCTCAAGTAAGCGGCCCGTTCCAATTTGTTAGAGGTATCAACATGTCCACTACCCTGTTCAGCCTGGCCTTTGGTGTCGGCACTCAAAACCGCCAAGGCGCGTGGCTGGAAGTGTTTTACGCACAGCCACTGCTCAACCCTTCGGCCGAACTGGTTGCTGCCATCGCGCCGATCCTGGGCTACAGCGAAGGCAACCAGGCCATCACCTTCACCACCGCGCAAGCTTCGCAGCTGGCTGAAGCCGTGAAAGGCGTCGACGCTGCCCAGGCCGCCCTGCTGACTCGTCTGGCAGAGAGCCACAAGCCGCTGGTCGCCACCATCCTGGCTGAAGACGCACAACTGACCTCCACGCCTGAGGCCTACCTCAAGCTGCACCTGCTGTCCCATCGCCTGGTCAAGCCCCACGGCCTGAACCTGGCTGGCGTGTTCCCGCTGCTGCCGAACGTCGCCTGGACCAGCCAGGGCGCGATTGACCTGGCCGAACTGGCTGAGCACCAACTCGAAGCCCGCCTGCGCGGCGAGCTGCTGGAAGTGTTCTCGGTGGACAAGTTCCCGAAAATGACCGACTACGTGGTACCGGCCGGCGTGCGTATCGCTGACGCCGCGCGCCTGCGCCTGGGCGCCTACGTGGGCGAAGGCACCACCGTGATGCACGAAGGCTTCATCAACTTCAACGCCGGCACCGAAGGCCCTGGCATGATCGAAGGCCGCGTTTCCGCTGGCGTATTCGTCGGCAAGGGCTCGGACCTGGGCGGCGGTTGCTCGACCATGGGCACCCTGTCTGGCGGCGGCAACATCGTGATCAAGGTGGGCGAAGGCTGCCTGATCGGCGCCAACGCCGGTATCGGCATCCCGTTGGGCGATCGCAACACCGTTGAATCGGGCCTGTACGTGACCGCCGGTACCAAAGTGGCGCTGCTGGACGAGAACAACAAGCTGGTCAAGGTCGTGAAGGCCCGGGAACTGGCCGGCCAGGCCGACCTGCTGTTCCGCCGCAATTCGGAAACCGGTGCCGTGGAATGCAAAACCCACAAATCGGCCATCGAACTGAACGAAGCGCTGCACGCTCACAACTAAGCCTGTGGGAGCGAGCCTGCTCGCGATGGCGTCCTCGAAACCGCCATCGTGAGCAGAATCGAACCCATAATGGTCAGGCGTACACCCCGCCCATGTTCACCAGGGCCCGATAGCATGATGATTCTCTCTCCCTGGCGTGCCGACTTTCCGGCCATCGCCGCCCTGCAACGGCAAGGCCAGACCTATCTGGACAACGCCGCCACCACGCAAAAACCGCAAGCCCTGCTCGATGCCCTGGCGCATTACTACGCCAACGGCGCGGCCAACGTGCATCGGGCGCAACACCTGCCCGGCGCCCATGCCACCCAGGCGTTCGAGGACAGTCGGCGCAAAACCGCCCATTGGCTGAATGCCGGCGACAGCGGTCAAATTGTCTTTACCCACGGCGCGACTAGCGCGCTGAACCTCCTGGCCTATGGCCTGGAACCTCTTTTCAATCCAGGCGACGAGATTGTCATCAGCGCCCTGGAACACCACGCCAACCTGCTGCCGTGGCAGCAACTGGCGCACCGTCGCGACCTGAAGCTGGTGATCCTGCCGCTGGATGCCGACGGTGTGATCGACCTTGAAGCCGCCGCACCCATGATCGGCCCTCGCACACGTCTGCTGGCCGTCAGTCAGTTGTCCAACGTTATTGGCGCCTGGCAACCGTTACCCGCGCTGCTGGCGCTGGCCAAGGCACACAACGCCTTGACCGTGATCGACGGCGCCCAGGGCGTGGTCCATGGCCGCCATGACGTGCAGGCGCTGGGCTGCGACTTCTACGTGTTTTCCAGTCACAAGCTCTACGGCCCCGATGGCCTGGGCGTGCTGTTCGGGCGCAATGAGGCGCTCAAGCAACTGCGCCATTGGCAGTTCGGCGGCGAAATGGTGCTGGACGCGGATTACCTCAGCGCGCGCTTTCGCCCTGCCCCGCTGGGTTTCGAGGCCGGAACGCCGCCGATTTCCAGTGTCATCGGGCTGGGGGCAACCCTGGATTACCTCGCCGGTCTCGACCAGGACGCGGTCTCGGCCCATGAAGCGGCGCTGCATGCCTGTCTGTTGAAAGGCCTTGAGTCACGCAACGGCATCCGGTTGCTGGGCAAACCGCAGGTAGCACTGGCCAGTTTTACCGTCGAAGGTGTGCATAACTCGGATCTGGCGCACTTGCTGACCGAACAGGGCATCGCCGTGCGCGCCGGTCATCACTGCGCCATGCCATTGCTCAAAAGTCTTGAGCTGTCCGGCGCGATTCGGGTGTCGTTGGCGTTGTACAACGATTCCGAGGATCTTCAACGGTTCTTTGAAGCGCTGGACCAGGCGCTGGAGTTGCTGCGATGAGCTTGCCCGCCGATGCCGTGACTGCACTCGAAACCTTTCAGGCTGCGGCTGGCTGGGAACAGCGTGCGCGTTTGCTGATGCAATGGGGCGAGCGTCTGCCCGCCTTGAGCGACGCGCAGATGTGCGACGCCAACCGGGTGCACGGCTGTGAAAGCCAGGTGTGGCTGGTGGGTGAGTTGCAGGGCGGTCATTGGCAGTTCAGCGCCAACAGCGATGCGCGGTTGATTCGCGGGTTGGTGGCATTGCTGCTGGCGCGGGTCAACGGCTTGTCTGCGGTCGAGTTGCGGCAGGTGGATTTGCCGGAGTGGTTCAATCAGTTGGGACTGGGGCGGCAGTTGTCGCAGTCGCGCAGTAACGGCTTGAATGCTGTTCTCCAGCGGATGCGGAGCCTAAGCGACGTGTAGGAGCCGCCGCAGGCTGCGATCTGTTGATCTTGATTTTCAAGATCAAAAGATCGCAGCCTGCGGCAGCTCCTACAGGGGTTTGACCCGCTCCGCCGGCCGCCTTACACCCGCCACAATCTTGTCCACCGCCTTGGTCGCCGCGACCATGCCGAAGGTCGCCGTCACCATCATCACCGCGCCAAAGCCGCCAGCACAATCGAGCTTCACGCCATCGCCGACAAAACTCTTCTGCAAACAAATGCTGCCATCCGGTTTCGGGTAGCGCAGTTGTTCGGTGGAGAACACGCACGGCACGCTGTAATGACGGGTCACGGTGCGCGAGAAGCCATAGTCGCGACGCAAGGTGGAGCGTACTTTCGAAGCCAGCGGGTCATTGAACGTGCGGTTGAGGTCGCAGACCTGGATCAGCGTCGGGTCGATCTGCCCGCCCGCACCACCGGTGGTGATGATCTGGATCTTGCGCCGCTTGCACCAGGCGATCAGCGCCGCCTTGGCGTTGACGCTGTCGATGCAGTCGATCACGCAGTCAATGTTCGGCGTGATGTACTCGGCCATGGTCTCGCGCGTGACGAAATCCGGCACCGCGTGCACCGTGCAGTCCGGGTTGATCCCGCGCAGGCGCTCGGCCATCACCTCGACCTTGGGTTTGCCGACGGTGCTGTCCAGCGCATGCAACTGGCGGTTGGCGTTGCTGACGCAAACATCATCCAGATCGAACAGTGATATCTCGCCCACACCGCAACGCGCCATGGCTTCCGCCGCCCAGGAGCCGACGCCACCGACACCGACGATCGCCACATGCGCCGCTTTCAAGCGCTCAAGGCCTTCGATGCCATACAAACGGGCGATGCCTGCAAACCGCGGATCTTCTGTACTCATGACCATAACCCCAAAAACCGGCGGGCATTATATGGCGATATGAAGACAAAATCAGTTACATGAAAAACTGAAAGAACTTTAACGAAATCAAACTGCCCAATATCGGGTAATTCCCTGTCCGCTGTACGTTCAGAGAATGCCCAGTGTAGGATGCGCGCCCCTCGGCGGTCCGACCGTTCCTTCGTTCCACAGTCTTTGGAACCCGAAATAACTATGTCATCGCGTAAATTTGGACTCAACCTGGTGGTGGTGCTCGCCATCGCTGCCTTGTTTACCGGCTTCTGGGCGCTGATCAACCGCCCGGTGACCGCCCCCAACTGGCCCGAACAGATCTCCGGCTTCTCGTACTCACCTTTCCAGCAGGGTCAATTCCCGCAGAAAGAGCAGTACCCGACCGACGATCAAATGCGTCGTGACCTGGAGATCATGAGCAAGTTGACGGACAACATCCGTACTTACTCGGTCGACGGTACGCTGGAGAACATTCCCAAGCTGGCGGAAGAGTTTGGCCTGCGCGTGACCCTGGGGATCTGGATCAGCCCGGACCAGGAGCGCAACGAGCGCGAAATCACCCGCGCCATCGAAATCGCCAACACCTCACGCAGTGTGGTTCGCGTGGTGGTCGGTAACGAAGCGATCTTCCGCAAGGAAATCACCGCCCAGGAACTCAGCGTCATGCTCGACCGCGTCCGCGCTGCCGTGAAAGTGCCGGTGACCACGTCCGAACAGTGGCACGTCTGGGAAGAGCACCCGGAACTGGCCAAGCACGTCGACCTGATCGCCGCCCACGTGCTGCCGTACTGGGAATTCATCCCGATGGACAAGGCCGGGCAGTTCGTCCTCGACCGCGCCCGCGACCTGAAAAAGATGTTCCCGAAAAAACCGCTGCTGCTCTCCGAAGTGGGCTGGCCGAGCAACGGCCGCATGCGCGGGGGCGCCGATGCGTCGCCGGCAGACCAGGCGATCTACCTGCGAACCCTGGTCAACAAGCTCAACCGCCAGGGCTTCAACTACTTCGTGATCGAAGCCTTCGACCAGCCGTGGAAGGCCAGTGACGAAGGCTCGGTGGGTGCTTATTGGGGCGTGTTCAACGCCGCGCGCCAACAGAAATTCAACTTCGAAGGCCCGGTGGTCGCCATTCCGCAATGGCGCGTGCTGGCCGTCGGTTCGGTGGTGCTGGCCCTGCTGTCGTTGACCCTGTTGATGATCGACGGCTCGGCGTTGCGCCAGCGTGGACGCACCTTCCTGACCTTCATCGCGTTCCTCTGCGGTTCGGTGCTGGTGTGGATCGGTTATGACTACAGCCTGCAATACAGCACCTGGTTCAGCCTGACCGTGGGGTTCCTGCTCGCCCTCGGTGCGCTCGGGGTGTTCATCGTGTTGCTGACCGAGGCCCATGAACTGGCCGAAGCCGTGTGGGTGCACAAGCGCCGGCGCGAGTTCCTGCCGGTGGAAGGCGACTCCAGCTACCGTCCGAAAGTGTCGATCCACGTGCCGTGCTACAACGAACCGCCGGAGATGGTCAAACAGACCCTCAACGCCCTGGCCAACCTCGACTATCCGGACTTCGAAGTCCTGATCATCGACAACAATACCAAGGACCCGGCGGTCTGGGAGCCGGTGCGCGATTACTGCGCAACCCTCGGCCCGCGCTTCAAGTTCTTCCACGTCGCGCCCCTGGCCGGTTTCAAGGGCGGCGCGCTGAACTACCTGATTCCGCACACCGCCAAGGATGCCGAAGTGATCGCGGTGATCGATTCCGATTATTGCGTGCACCCCAACTGGCTCAAGCACATGGTGCCGCACTTCGCCGATCCGAAGATCGCCGTGGTGCAGTCGCCGCAGGACTACCGCGACCAGAACGAAAGTACCTTCAAGAAGCTCTGCTACGCCGAGTACAAAGGTTTCTTCCACATCGGCATGGTCACCCGCAACGACCGTGACGCGATCATCCAGCACGGCACCATGACCATGACCCGTCGCTCGGTGCTCGAAGAATTGGGCTGGGCCGACTGGTGCATCTGTGAAGACGCCGAGCTGGGCCTGCGGGTGTTCGAAAAAGGCCTGTCGGCGGCCTATTACCACGACAGCTACGGCAAAGGCTTGATGCCTGATACCTTCATCGACTTCAAGAAACAGCGTTTCCGCTGGGCCTACGGCGCGATCCAGATCATCAAGCGTCACACCCGCAGCCTGCTGCGCGGCAAGGACACCGAGCTGACGCGCGGCCAGCGCTACCACTTCCTCGCGGGCTGGCTGCCATGGGTGGCCGATGGCATGAACATCTTCTTTACCGTCGGCGCGCTGTTGTGGTCGGCGGCGATGATCATCGTGCCGCAACGGGTCGACCCGCCGCTGCTGATTTTCGCCATCCCGCCCCTGGCGCTGTTCGTGTTCAAGGTCGGCAAGATCATCTTCCTCTACCGTCGCGCGGTGGGCGTGAACCTCAAGGATGCCTTCTGCGCGGCGCTGGCCGGGCTGGCGTTGTCGCACACTATCGCCAAGGCGGTGTTGTACGGCTTCTTCACCAGCAGCATTCCGTTCTTCCGCACGCCGAAGAATGCCGATAACCACGGCTTCTGGGTGGCGATTTCCGAGGCCCGCGAAGAAGTGTTCATCATGCTGCTGCTGTGGGGCGCGGCCCTGGGGATCTACCTGGTGAACGGCATGCCGAGCAACGACATGCGCTTCTGGGTGACCATGTTGCTGGTGCAGTCGCTGCCGTACCTGGCCGCGCTGATCATGGCGTTCCTGTCGTCGCTGCCCAAGCCGTCGGTCGAAGCGCAAGCGGCACCCGTGGTCTAAATAAGGCCGGATACACTAAACGGCGGCCAATGGTCGCCGTTTTGCTTTAAGATAACCGCCATTTTGCGGGGCTTGGCGTGATATCCATCCCTGTGGGAGCCAGCCTGCTGGCGATGGCAATGTAACAATCACCGTTTATGTTGACTGCCACACCGCCATCGCCAGCAGGCTGGCTCCCACATTCAGTCCGCGCCCATATTCATGATCTCCGGAGTTTTCCATGACGGCCCACGCCGACCTTTCGCCGACCCTTCAACTCGCCATCGACCTGATCCGCCGTCCGTCCGTGACCCCGGTCGACGCCGATTGCCAGAAGCAGATGATGCAGCGCCTGGGCGATGCCGGTTTTGCCCTGGAACCGATGCGCATCGAAGATGTGGATAACTTCTGGGCCACCCACGGCAAACACGACGGCCCGGTGCTGTGCTTCGCCGGCCACACCGACGTGGTACCGACGGGCCCGGTAACGGCCTGGCAGATCGACCCGTTCAATGCGGTGATCGACGAGCACGGCATGCTCTGCGGCCGTGGCGCGGCGGACATGAAAGGCAGCCTGGCATCGATGACCGTGGCCGCCGAGCGTTTCGTCGCCGACTACCCGGATCACACAGGCAAGGTCGCCTTCCTGATCACCAGTGATGAAGAAGGCCCGGCGCATCACGGCACCAAGGCAGTGGTTGAGCGCCTGGCTGCGCGCAAGGAGCGTCTGGACTGGTGCATCGTCGGCGAACCGTCGAGCACCACCCTGGTCGGTGACGTGGTCAAGAATGGCCGTCGCGGCTCACTCGGTGCCAAGCTGACCGTACGCGGTGTGCAGGGCCACGTGGCCTATCCGCACCTGGCGAAGAACCCGATCCACCTCGCCGCCCCGGCCCTCGCGGAACTCGCCGCCGAGCACTGGGACCATGGCAACAACTTCTTCCCGCCGACCAGTTTCCAGATTTCCAACGTCAACTCCGGCACCGGCGCGACCAACGTCATCCCGGGTGACCTGGTCGCCGTGTTCAACTTCCGCTTCTCCACCGAATCCACCGTCGAAGGCCTGCAAAAGCGCGTCGCCGACATCCTCGACAAGCACGGCCTGGACTGGCACATCGACTGGGCATTGTCCGGCCTGCCGTTCCTCACCGAGCCGGGCGCGCTGCTCGATGCGGTGTCGTCGAGCATCAAGGACATCACCGGTCGGGACACCAAGGCGTCCACCAGTGGGGGCACCTCCGACGGCCGCTTCATCGCCACCATGGGCACGCAAGTAGTCGAACTGGGGCCGGTCAACGCGACCATCCACCAGGTCAACGAGCGCGTACTGGCGGCTGACCTCGACGTGCTGACCGAGATTTACTACCAGACCCTGATCAAGTTGCTCGCCTGATGCTCGCGTGTCCGATCTGCAGCGAACCGCTGGGCGCGGTGGACAACGGCGTGGCCTGCCCCGCCGGGCATCGTTTCGACCGCGCGCGCCAGGGTTACCTGAACCTGTTGCCGGTGCAGCACAAGAACAGCCGCGACCCTGGGGATAACCAGGCAATGGTCGAAGCCCGCCGCGACTTCCTCAACGCCGGCCATTACGCGCCGGTGGCCAGGCGCCTGGCGGAGCTGGCGGCCAGTTACGCGCCACAGCGCTGGGTCGACATCGGCTGTGGCGAGGGTTACTACACCGCGCAGATCGCCGACGCCTTGCCGGAGGCCGACGGCTACGCCCTGGACATTTCCCGGGAAGCGGTCAAGCGTGCGTGCAAACGCAATCCCGGGCTCACCTGGTTGATCGCCAGCATGGCCCGCGTACCGCTGGCGTCGGGCAGCTGTCAGTTCCTCGCCAGCGTCTTCAGCCCGCTGGATTGGGACGAAGCCAAACGCCTGCTCAGCCCCGGCGGCGGCCTGATGAAAGTCGGACCGACCAGCGGCCACCTGATGGAATTACGCGAGCGGCTGTACGACGAAGTGCGCGAGTACATCGACGACAAGCACCTGGACCTGGTGCCCGAAGGCATGGCGCTGGCGCACAGTGAAACCCTGACCTTCAAACTGACGCTCACCAGCGGCCAGGACCGGGCGAACCTGCTGGCCATGACGCCCCACGGCTGGCGTGCGAGTGCCGAACGCCGGGCAGCGGTGATCGAGCAGGTCGAACCCTTCGAGGTCACCGTATCGATGCGCTACGATTATTTCGTACTTCAATAACTTCAAACATTTTTGGCCTTGGGCAACGGCCCGAGGCCGGCTAAATCCGCGAATGGATTTTTCAGACACGCAGTGAGGACATCCATGCGCCAACCCGATATCGAGATTTACCTGAAAGACGCCGACGTCGACCACAAGGCCATCTCGGCCTGGCTCGGCACTGCACTGGGCCCGTGCACCGACTGGGTACAGAAAGGCCAGACCTACAAGTGCAAGGCGGGCAATGTGCCGGTGACCTGGTTGCCAAAAGCCGTAGGAAAGTGGAACAGCCTGTACCTGGAAAGCGACCAGACGCCGTGGGACGACGACATCGCCTGCGCTCGCGCCGCGTTTGCCGCGCTGAACGTCGAAGTGCGCTGCGCACCAGGTAGCTGGGTCGAGGAAGAAGGTGAAGAGACGGCGGATCGCTGGATTCGCATCAGCGCCGATGGTGAAGAAGAGATCACCTGGAAAACTGCTTAATAGCTATACGCAAAACCTGTGGGAGCGAGCCTGCTCGCGATTGCGGTGGATCAGTCAACGTTGATGTCGACTGACACGGCCTCATCGCGAGCAGGCTCGCTCCCACAGTGTTTTTTTGTGGTCTGAAGAATGGGTTACAGCCCCACCACATCCTCAGCCTGCAAACCCTTCTCGCCAGTCACCACCCCATACTCAACCTGCTGGCCTTCGGTCAGCGAACGATGCCCTTCGCCGCGAATCGCGCGGTAATGCACGAACACGTCCACCCCGTCCTCGCGTTGAATAAAGCCGTAGCCCTTGGCGTCGTTGAACCACTTCACGTTGCCGGTTTCGCGCGTAGCCATTTTCAGTACCCCCGTTGTTTTTATTTTGAGCGGCCGAGTATATGACAGGCACAGAAACTCTCAACTACAGATTGGTTGACCGCTTTTTTGCCGATTTTCGATGAATACGGCACACTATCGAGCGCCCGAGCAACCGCTCGGTTTTATTCACTCACGCAGAAGCCGTATGACCCGCTCCCCGTTCCGCCGTCTTGTGTTTGGCACCCTGCGCCGACTGTTGTACCTCTGGGTTCGCTCGGAGACGATCAACCAGTCGTCGTTCACCCTCAACCTCGACCGCAGTCGTCCGGTGTTCTACGTCCTGCAAAACCCTTCGCTGACCGACCTCGCCGTGGTCGACACCGAATGCACCAAGGCCGGCCTGCCGCGCCCGGTGTTGCCGGTATCGGTGGGCAACCTGCTGGAACCGGCCGCGTTCTTCTACCTGACCCCGGACCCGGACTGGCTCGGCCGCCAGGACAAGCGCGGCGCGCCACCCACCCTGACCCGCCTGGTCAGCGCCTTGAGCCAGAACGCCGCCGAAGACGCGCAGATCATTCCGGTCAGCGTGTTCTGGGGCCAGTCGCCGGACAGCGAAAACAGTCCATGGAAACTGTTGTTCGCCGACAGCTGGGCGGTCACCGGGCGCCTGCGTCGCCTGCTCAGCATCATCGTGCTGGGACGCAAGACCCGCGTGCAGTTCTCCGCGCCCATCCACCTGCGCGAACTGATCGACCATAACAAGGGCCACGAACGCACCGTGCGCATGGCCCAGCGTATCCTGCGGGTGCACTTCCGCAACCTGAAGGCCGCAGTGATCGGCCCGGACATTTCCCACCGACGCAACCTGGTCAAGGGCCTGGTCAACCAGCCCCTGGTCCGGCAAGCGATCCTCGACGAAGCCGAGCGCGAGAACATCTCGCCGGAGAAAGCCAAGGCCCAGGCCCTGCGCTATGGCAACGAGATCGCCTCGGACTACACCTACACCGCTATCCGTTTCCTGGAAGTGGTGCTGAGCTGGTTCTGGAACAAGATCTACGACGGCATCAAGGTCAACCACATCGAAGGCGTACAGAAGGTCGCCCAGGGTCACGAAGTGATCTACGTCCCGTGCCACCGCAGCCACATCGACTACCTGCTGCTGTCGTACCTGCTGTTTCGCAACGGCCTGACCCCGCCGCACATCGCCGCCGGTATCAACCTGAACATGCCGGTGATCGGCAGCCTGCTGCGCCGTGGCGGCGCGTTCTTCATGCGCCGCACGTTCAAGGGCAACCCGCTGTACACCTCGGTGTTCAACGAGTACCTGCATACCCTGTTCACCAAGGGCTTCCCGGTGGAGTACTTCGTCGAGGGCGGCCGTTCGCGCACAGGGCGCATGCTGCAGCCGAAGACCGGGATGTTGGCGATCACCCTGCGCAGCTTCCTGCGCTCGTCGCGCATGCCCATCGTCTTCGTGCCGGTGTACATCGGTTACGAGCGCGTGCTGGAAGGCCGCACCTACCTTGGCGAGTTGCGTGGCGCGACCAAGAAGAAAGAATCGATCTTCGACATCTTCAAAGTCATCGGCGCCCTCAAGCAGCGCTTCGGTCAGGTCGCGGTGAACTTCGGTGAGCCGATCAAACTCGCGGAATTCCTCGACAGCGAACAGCCGGACTGGCGCAAGCAGGAACTGGGCCCGCAGTTCAAACCCGCCTGGCTCAACGAAACCACCAACCGCCTCGGTGAGAAAGTCGCACAGCACTTGAACGAAGCGGCGGCGATCAACCCGGTCAACCTGGTCGCGCTGGCGCTGCTGTCCACCAGCCGCCTGGCCCTGGACGATCGCGCCATGGCGCGGGTGCTCGACCTGTACCTGGCGTTGTTGCGCAAAGTCCCGTACTCACCGCACACCACGTTGCCGGAAGGTGACGGCCGGGCGTTGATCGAGCATGTGAAGGACATGGACCTGCTCTCCGAGCAGAGCGATGCCTTGGGCAAGATTCTCTATCTGGACGAGCAGAACGCCGTCCTGATGACCTACTACCGCAACAACGTGCTGCACATCTTTGCGCTGCCGGCGCTGCTGGCGAGTTTCTTCCAGAGCGCGTCGCGCATGAGCCGCGAACAGATCCTGCGCTACACCCGTGCGCTGTACCCCTACCTGCAAGCAGAGTTGTTCATTCGCTGGTCGCTGGACGAGCTGGATGCGGTGATCGACCAGTGGCTGCAAGCCTTCGTCGAGCAAGGTCTGTTGCGCTTCGAGAACGACGTCTACCTGCGCCCGGCACCAAGTTCACGGCATTTCGTATTGCTGACGCTGCTGTCGAAAAGCATCGCCCAGACCTTGCAGCGCTTCTACATGACCGTCTCCCTGCTGCTCAACAGCGGCCAGAACAGCATCAGCGCCGAAGAACTGGAAGACCTGTGCACGGTCATGGCCCAGCGCCTGTCGATCCTGCATGGCCTGAACGCCCCGGAATTCTTCGACAAGAGCCTGTTCCGCCACTTCATCCAGACGATGCTCGACCTTGAAGTGCTCAAGCGCGACGAAGCCGGCAAGCTGAGCTACCACGAACTGCTCGGTGAACTGGCAGAAGGCGCGGCCAAGCGGGTATTGCCGGCGGAGATTCGCTTGTCGATCCGCCAGGTGGCGTTGCATCGCAGTGAAGATGCGGCGGATCAACCGCCACCCACCGCGCCCTGAAATTCCTGACGACCCTGAACATGGATGTTCAGGAAGATTCGTCGTGGATTTGCCGAATTCCCCTACAAGGGTTTGGCTAATTCAACCATATGCTTGGCACTCGTCATCTTCGACGAATCATTGGATAAGGAAATCATGATGAACAACGAACACACCAAGAGCATCAACGGTACCGTTCACTATCCGCAGAGGATCGGGCTCGCACCGAACTCGACACTTCAAGTCAGCCTGGAGGACGTCTCCCTGGCTGATGCACCGGCCAGGCAGCTCGCTGCCCAGGTTACCCGCAATGCTGAGACCGCCGGGTTGAGTTTCAATCTTGAGTACAGCACCGCGGATATTCAGCCAGGTCACACCTACGCAATCCGTGCACAAATCGAAAACGAAGGACGGCTCATCTTCATCAACACTGAACGCTACCCGGTAGAGTTGGGTGTCGACTATTTGCAGCCACTGGACATACGGGTCGACAACGTCGCCGCAACCGCGCAGCCGGATGCCTGATGTAATGCCAGGTGCCTGGATCGGTTTGCGAGGCGATATTGCAGGCGAAATCCGTTAAATTGTCGTTGGCGCCGCTCTTCTTCACGCGCCAATGACAAGGATCCGCTTCATGAAAAAAATCCGTTTTACCGCCCTGTGCGCAGGTTTGATGATCTCTGCCAGCGCTATGGCGCTGTCCCTCACTGACCTGTCGCAGAAAGACGCCACCGGCGGACTCAAGGACGCCCTGACCCAAGGCGCGCAACTGGCCGTGAAACAACTCGGCACCCCGGGCGGCTTCAGCAACAACCCGGACGTGAAGATCGAACTGCCGGGCAAACTGGGCAAGGTCGCCAGCAAAATGAAACAGTTCGGCATGGGTGATCAGGTCGATCAACTGGAAACCAGCATGAACAAAGCGGCGGAAACCGCCGTGACCCAGGCCCAGCCGATCCTCGTCGACGCGGTGAAGAAAATGTCCGTTGCAGACGCCAAGGGCATCCTCAGTGGCGGCAATGACTCGGCCACCCAGTACCTGAACAAGACCAGCCGCGAACAGATCCGCGCCAGGTTCCTGCCGATCGTCAAGCAAGCCACCGACCAGGTCGGCCTGGCCCAGCAGTACAACTCGTTCGCCGGCCAGGCCGCGACCATGGGCGTGATCGACGCGAAGAGTGCCAACGTCGAGAACTATGTGACCGAACAGGCGTTGAACGGCTTGTTCGAGATGATTGCCAAACAGGAAGAAACCATCCGCCAGAACCCGGCGGCGGCGGCGACCAGTTTGGCCAAGAAAGTATTCGGCACACTGTAACAACCACCTGTAGGAGCTGCCGCAGGCTGCGATCTCTTGATTTTGATTTAAAAAACAAGATCTAAAGATCGCAGCCTTCGGCAGCTCCTACCCGCTCAAAAAAACCGGACTCCGACAACCAACGATCAAAGCTCTCGGCATTAACCAGACTTTTCCTATAAGCCTCGGTAAAGCTGCTGACAGCACGCAGCACCACCCAACACTGGAAATCGATGAAGTACGTCAGGTCCAGGTCATCCGCTTCGCTATTGAGATAGGAGCGTCCGTATTTCACCGGCGCATTGCGCAGCAAGACGCTGATCGCGATGTAACGAAACGCCGAGAAATCATTCTTGAACATGAACCAGTAGAACAACGCCCGTGCGACGCGACCGTTGCCATCACGAAATGGATGCTCATAACCCAGCGCGAAATGCAGCGCGATACCCTTGATCAACGGGTGCAGGTAATCCGCGCGATGCGGATCGTTATGGGATTGATTGATCCACCTCGACAGCACCCGCAATCGAGCCGCGAGCCCCGCGGCGGGAGGCGGAACATGAACCGTATTGCCCTGGCCGTCCTGCACCACCACGTCATCGTTGAGCCGCAGAACCCCCGGCGAGCAACAGGCTGGCGTACTGCGCTGTGCGGGCTTTCGGCGTTCCTTGTGTGGCGATTTTGTCAGCAAATCGAAAACCGGGTCCGACCTCCCCTTCAGCATGGGTGGCTTTTTCATTGGTGCCGTCTCAAAACTTGTGAAACCGAGTCTTGAGTACAACATCCGGGCCTCTGGGGCTCAATATCGGACGGTTCTGATATGGCTGTAGGAAGTTCCGCTGGCTCGAGTTGGCTGTCAGGCCGCCATCGCCGGCAAGCCAGCGCCTACAGTAGATCGGGTACAGCCGCGAGCAAATGGTCGGCCCGAAGGCCGCCCAAGGTCAGATCGGCTCTTTCTTGACCCGGAACCAGGCCGCATACAATGCCGGCAAAAACAACAGCGTCAACGCCGTCGCCACAATCAAACCACCCATGATCGCCACCGCCATCGGCCCGAAGAACACACTGCGCGACAGCGGTATCATCGCCAGAACAGCCGCCAGCGCGGTCAACACAATCGGCCGGAACCGCCGCACCGTGGCCTCGATGATCGCCTGCCAGGGCTTCAACCCGGCAGCGATGTCCTGCTCGATCTGATCCACCAGGATCACCGAGTTACGCATGATCATCCCCGACAACGCGATGGTCCCGAGCATGGCCACAAAGCCGAACGGCTGGCGGAACACCATCAGGAACAGCGTCACTCCGATCAAGCCCAAGGGCGCCGTCAGGAACACCATTGCCGTGCGTGAGAAACTGCGCAACTGCAGCATCAGCAAGGTCAACACCACCACGATGAACAACGGCACGCCAGCCTTCACCGAGTTCTGCCCGCGTGCCGAGTCTTCCACGGTACCGCCGACATCCAGCAAGTAGCCGTCGGGCAGTTCAGCGCGGATCGGATCAAGTGTCGGCATGATCTGTTGCACCAAAGTCGCCGGTTGTTCCTTGCCATAGATATCGGCACGCACGGTGACGTTGGGCAGGCGATTGCGGTGCCAGATCACGCCTTCTTCAAAGCCGTATTCCAGGGTCGCAATCTGCGACAGGGCCACGCTGCGGCCATTGTCGGTCGGCACCGCCAGGCTTGGCAGCAGCGACAGCTCGGTGCGCTCGTGCAAGGTGCCGCGCAACAGGATCTCGATCAACTCGTTGTCTTCGCGGTACTGGCTGACGCTGGAACCGGTCAGCGAGCTCTGCAAAAACTTCGACAGGTTCGCCGTGCTCACCCCCAGGGCCCGCGCACGGTCCTGATCGATGTTCAGGTACACCACCTTGCTCGGCTCTTCCCAGTCCAGGTGGACGTTGACCACATGGGGGTTTTCGCGAACCTTGGCCGCGACTTTTCGGGCCAGTGCGCGGACTTCCTCGATGTGCTCACCGGTCACCCGGAATTGCACCGGATAGCCAACCGGCGGGCCGTTTTCCAGGCGCGTGACCCGCGAGCGCAAGGCCGGGAATTGTTCGTTGAGGGTGGTGATCAGCCAGGTGCGCAGGGGTTCGCGATCCTCGATGGTTTTCGCCAGGACGACAAACTGGGCGAAGCTCGCGGCGGGCAGCTGCTGATCCAATGGCAGGTAAAAACGCGGTGAACCGGTGCCGACGTAGGCCACGTAGTTGTCGATCCCGGCTTTGTCCTTGAGCAACGCTTCGAGGCGCTTGACCTCTTCGGCCGTATTGCTCAGGGATGCGCCTTCGGCCAGCTTCAGGTCGACCATCAACTCCAGACGGCCGGAGGCCGGGAAGAACTGTTGCGGCACGAAGCGGAACAGCACGATGGAGGCAATGAACAGCACCACGGTCGCGGTGATCACGGTTTTACGCCAGCGCACGCACCATTCCACCAGACGCCGAACGCGCTGATAAAACGGCGTAGCGTAAGGATCGGGTTGGCCGGCTCCGTGTTTGGCTGCATGAATTTTCGCCAGGTCCGGCAGGAGTTTTTCCCCCAGGTACGGCACGAAGAGCACCGCCGCCACCCAGGATGCCAGCAGCGCAATGGTCACCACTTCGAAGATCGAACGGGTGTATTCGCCTGTGCCCGATTGCGCGGTGGCGATCGGCAGGAAACCGGCGGCGGTGATCAGCGTACCGGTGAGCATCGGGAAGGCGGTGCTGGTCCAGGCATAGCTCGCCGCCTTGATCCGGTCGAAGCCCTGCTCCATTTTGATCGCCATCATTTCCACGGCGATGATGGCGTCGTCCACCAGCAAGCCCAGCGCCAGCACCAGTGCGCCGAGGGAAATCTTGTGCAGGCCGATCCCCAGGTAATACATGCAGGCGAACGTCATCGCCAGCACCAGCGGAATGGCCAGGGCCACCACCATGCCGGTGCGCACACCGAGGGAGAAGAAGCTCACCAGCAACACGATGGCCAGCGCTTCGACCAACACCTGGACGAACTCGCCGACCCCGGTTTTCACCGCGGCCGGTTGGTCGGAGACCTTGCGCAATTGCATGCCGGCCGGGAGATTCTTCTGGATACGGGCAAACTCGATTTCCAGGGCCTTGCCCAGCACCAGGATGTCACCACCGTCCTTCATCGCCACCGCCAGGCCGATGGCGTCTTCAGCCATGAAGCGCATGCGCGGAGCCGGTGGATCGTTGAACCCGCGACGCACGTTCGCGACATCCGAGATGCGGAACGTCCGATCGCCGACGCGAATCGGGAAGTTCTTGATCTCCTCTACCGTCTGAAAATTCCCCGAGACCCGTAGCTGCAATCGCTCGCTGGTGGTTTCAAAGAACCCCGCGGTGGACACCGCATTCTGTTCTTCAAGGGCTTGTTGCACCGCCGCCAAGGGCAGCCCGAGGGTGGCGAGCTTGACGTTGGACAGCTCGATCCAGATCTTCTCGTCCTGCAAACCGAGCAGGTCGACCTTGCCTACATCCTTGACCCGCTGCAGCTGGATCTGGATGCGGTCGGCGTAGTCCTTGAGCACGGCGTAATCGAAACCTTCGCCGGTCAGTGCGTAGATATTGCCGAAGGTGGTGCCGAATTCATCGTTGAAGAACGGCCCCTGGATACCCGGCGGCAGGGTATGACGAATGTCGCTGACCTTCTTGCGCACCTGATACCAGAGTTCCGGGATATCCACCGAGTGCATGGAGTCACGGGCGATGAAGGTTACCTGGGATTCACCGGGGCGGGAGAACGACACGATGCGCTCGTACTCGCCGGTTTCCATCAGCTTCTTTTCAATGCGTTCGGTGACCTGGCGCGAGACTTCCTGCGCCGTTGCTCCCGGCCAGTTGGTGCGGATCACCATGGCCTTGAAGGTGAAGGGCGGGTCTTCGCTTTGACCCAGCTTGGTGTAGGACAATGCGCCGACGATCGCCAGCAAGAGCATCAGGAACAGGACGATCTGGCGATTGCGCAGTGCCCAGGCGGAAAGATTGAAACCCATCGGGGATTACTCCTTGTCCGCCAGATTGACCACGCGGTTGGAGCGATCCACCGGGCGTACGGCCTGCCCGTCGAGAAGCACATGGACGCCGGCGGCCACCACCCAGTCGCTGGCATTGAGGCCCTCGAGCACCGGAACGGTTTTCTCACCGAAGGCGCCGACCCGCACCGGGGTCTTCTTCAAGGTGTTGTTGGCGCTGACGACCCAGACGTAGGTCACGCCGTTTTCTGCAGTCAGCGCCGACAGTGGCACCGACAACGCCACGGCTTCGGCCGTCTGCACGAAGACACGGGCGCTCTGGCCGAGTTCGGCCGGCACCTTGCCGGCATTGAAGGCGATACGTGCAGCGAAGGTGCGGGACTTGGGATCAGCGGCCGGCGACAGCTCGCGGATGTGTCCGGCGAAGCGTTGATCCGGTTGCGTCCACAACTCCACTGCCACCGGCTGGCCGACCTTGAAGCGGCCGAAGCTCTGCTCCGGCAGGCTGATCAACACTTCACGCTCGCCATCGGTGGCCAGGGTGAACACTGTTTGCCCGGCCGCGACCACTTGCCCGACTTCCACCGCACGCTTGGCAACGATGCCATCCTGCGGCGCGCGCAATACCGCGTAACTGGCCTGGTTGGTCGAGACGTTGAATTCGGCCTTGATCTGTTTAAGGCGCGCTTCACCGGAGCGGTACAGGTTTTCGTGATTGTCGTACTGCGAGCGGCTGACCAGCTGCCGCTCCATCAGCGTTTTGTAACGATCACGTTCGGCGCGCACCATGTTCAGGTTGGCCTCGGCGGCCGCGACCTGGGCGCGGGTGGCTTCCAGTTGCAGGCGCACGTCCTGGGGGTCGAGTTCTGCCAGTGGTTGATCGGCCTTGACCCGCTGCCCTTCGTCGACCAGTCGTCGGCTGACTTTGCCGCCAATGCGGAACGCCAGGTCCGGTTCAAAACGGGCGCGCACTTCACCGGGATAACTTTCCATCGCCTGGGCCGAAGGCTCTGGCTGGATCACCATGGCCGGGCGCACGCTGGCCACGGGCGCCTCCTCGTGACCACACGCGGTCAATAAGAACGCCAGGCTGACTGGCAACGCGAGGGGCAAGGCATAGCGGAACATGGTGAAGGACCTTTCGCCAATGGTGCTTGGAATAATTATACTGACGAGTATGTTATTAATAGCAAACTCACCAGTCCAGTAATAAAAGCGAATATGCCGAACAATCTTTCAGCACCCAATGGCCCGGGCCGCCCCAAGGATCTGGCCAAGCGCCAGGCGATCCTCGATGCAGCGAAGACGCTGTTTCTGACCAAGGGTTATGCCAACACCAGCATGGATGCCGTTGCAGCGCAGGCCGGGGTGTCGAAGCTGACGGTCTACAGCCACTTCAACGACAAGGAGACGCTGTTCTCCGCTGCCGTGGTGGCCAAGTGCGAGGAGCAATTGCCGTCGCTGTTCTTTGAGTTGCCGGAAGGCGTGGCAGTGGAAACGGTGCTGCTGAATATCGCCCGCGGCTTTCACCAGCTGATCAACAGCGACGAGTCGGTGAACCTGCACCGGTTGATCATGGCCCTGGGCAGCCAGGACCCGAAACTCTCGCTGATCTTCTTCGAGGCCGGGCCACAGCGCATGCTGCACGGCATGGAGCGGTTGCTGGCGCGGATCGACGAGAGTGGTGTGTTGAGTATCGATAAACCGCGCAATGCGGCGGAGCACTTCTTCTGCCTGCTCAAGGGCGCGGCGAATTTCCGGTTGCTTTACGGTTGCGGCGAGCCGTTGACCGGCGATGCGGCGGAGAGCCATGTGCAGGAAGTGGTGGGGTTGTTCATGCGGGCTTATCGGCCTGAGTGAGCCTGATGGATTTGTAGTGATTGTGCCGGCGTATTCGCGAGCAAGCCCGCTCCCACAGGGGGCCGAGGCGTTACACAAATCCCTGTGGGAGCGGGCTTGCTCGCGAAGCAGGCGACTCGGTCTTACGGCTTGAGCGCCTTCTTCGGATAGATGTCATACCGGCTGGACTTGCCATCCAGCGCATGACTCGGCTTCGGCCCTTCGATGCACGGCGCCTTGCGCGGGCGCTTCACCACCACCCGGTGGGTGGCCAGCGCCAACGCCGCTTCGAGCAAGGCCGGCGCATCCGGATCATCCCCCACCAGCGGCCGGAACAGGCGCATTTCCTTCTTCACCAGGGCGGTTTTCTCACGATGGGGGAACATCGGGTCGAGGTAGATCACCTGCGGCGGCTCCCCCTCCCAATTGCGCATCACCTCGATCGAGTTGCCCTTGAGCAAGCGCATGCGCGCCACGATGGGCGCCACGTCGAAATCTTCCGCGCCCCGGGCCAGGCCATCTTCGAGCAAGGCACCGATCAAGGGCTGACGCTCGATCAGGCTCATCTCGCAGCCCAGGCTCGCCAGCACGAACGCATCCTTGCCCAGCCCGGCGGTGGCATCCAGCACACGCGGGCGAACGCCCTGGGCGATACCGACGGCCTTGGCGATCATCTGCCCGCTACCGCCACCGTACAACCGGCGATGCGCCGCGCCACCCTCGACGAAATCCACCCGCACCGGGCCGGGCGCGTCCGGCCCCAGCTGTTGCAGCTGCAAACCCTGGTCACCCACCTGCAACGCGAACTCGCCGTCCGCCACTTGCAGCGGCAGGCCCAGGCGCTCGGCCCATTGCTCGGCCTGGGGCTCGAAGGCCGCACCCAGCGCCTCGACATGGATGCGGCAGGCCGCTGGTTGATCAATCATCGGAAAACACGCTCAAAAAATTAATGATCGGCAAAAACGGCCGATAACAAAACTATCGAGCATTTTGCCAGAGCTGAGCGTCGACCGAGAGAAATGTCAGACATTCAACCCACAATCACAGGTTTTATCTCGCCCTACGGCGATTACAACCTGCGCAACACCCAGGCGCTGAGCGGCGTCAGTCACCTGTGGCAGGATTTCTTTGCCCGTGCGCTGGCCGATCAGTCGGGTGAAGCAGTGCTGCCTGAATCGTTGAATTTTCCCCCGGTCGACCTCGACAGCCCGGTTGAGCCCACCGTAGGCAGCGACCTGCTGGCCCACATCGTTTCCCAGCGCGAATGCGATGTGAAAGACAACGAAGTTCGTCCGCCCGAGCCGCTGTTCCTGCCGATTGCCGAATTCGAAATGGACCTGGCCGACAAGCCGTTCCCGCCCTTCCCGCCTGAAGAAATCGTTGCCCAGCAAAAACAGCAGGACTTCGAGAGCGGCTGGGTGCGCCCGATCGTGCTCACCGCCGGCCAACCGTTGCCAGAAACTGGCCCGGCGCCGCAACCGCGGGCGCTGCACCTGCCCATCGCCGAGTTCGAACTCGAGCTGCTGGACAAGCCCTTCCCGCCATTCTCGCCCGAAGAGATGGTGGAGCAACAGAAACAGCTCGATTTCGACAGCCGCTGGGCACGCCCGATCGTGCTGCAGAACCTGCGCCTGGCCGCCTGAGCCTCAACGACAGACCCACCAAGGCCCGACATCCACATGAAAGTGATTGCGATGGGCGGCGTTGTAATCCGGGCTCAACACCACACTGAACAGGCCACAGGCGCCATCGCGGACCTGCCTTAGAAACGCGGCGTCCTGGTTACCCTTCGGCCAATCCTTGAGCACGCTGATGGTCCGACCGTCAGCCAGGCGAAAACCGGCGATATCCAGGGCATTGGCCGACGCATGCTGGCTACGCCTGCCATTCTCGCGACTGTAGACATTGCGACAGGCAAAGCTGCCGAGATGATCGACCCGCGTGACGGCTTGCCCATAGACCGCCTGCGCCGCGGGTTGCAGCGCGTGATGCTCGAACAGGGCGAACGACACCGCCAAGCGGCAACTGGCGAGGAAACTGCTGCTCAGGGCCACGTCACTGCCCTGGACACGCAGGGTATCGGTCAGCGGACATTTGGCGTCCGGGCTATCGGCCTGACGGGTCACGCGCAAACCGGAGCTGCTCAACGCCTGGTCGCACAGCTGCGGATCATCACGCAGACGCATCAGTTTGTAGCGGGTCAGAAGGTTAGGCTCAGCTTTCACATCGAGCGGCGCCCAGGGATTCCACTGTGGCGGCAGGGAGATCCAGCCGCGCCAGACGCCCACTCCCGCCGCTGCAATGATCAACAGCAAAAGCCACCCGCGAAACCGCATCGTCAGCCTTTGAAAAACTGATTGGCCTGGGCATACGGCATGGAGCGCGTCGTGAAGCCGAACGTGCCCGACGTCTTGATCTCCTCGGCGGCGCGATAGAACTCGCCTAACGCCGCCAGGGCCAGCGCCGAGCCGACACTGATGCGCTTGACGCCCATTTCGCCCAGTTGCTCGACCGTCAGCTTCAAGCCGCCGGACATCAACACGTTGACCGGTTTCGGTGCCACGGCGCGGACCACGGCCAATACCTCTTCAGCGCTGCGCAACCCTGGCGCATACAACACGTCGGCGCCGGCTTCGGCGAACGCCTGCAAGCGGCGAATGGTGTCGGCCAGATCCGGATTGCCATGCAGGTAATTCTCGGCCCGGGCTGTCAGCGTAAACGCGAAGGGCAAGCTGCGGGCGGCAGCGACGGCAGCCTCGATACGCGCCACGGCATGTTCGAAGCAGTAAATCGGCCCCTCTGCACGGCCGGTGAAGTCTTCGATCGAACCGCCGACGGCACCGGCGGCCGCGGCTGCCAGAATGCTTTGTGCGCACTCGGCGGGATCATCGGCAAAGCCGTTTTCCAGATCGACCGCGACCGGCAGGTCGGTGGCGGCCACAATCGCCCGGACGTTGGCCAGGGTGTCGTCCAGCGTCAGGCCGCCATCGGGGCGGCCCTGGGAAAAAGCGTACCCGGCGCTGGTGGTCGCCAGCGCCTCGAAACCCAGGCTGGCGAGCATTTTCGCCGAGCCGGCGTCCCACGGATTGGGAATCACAAAAGCCCCTTGGCGTTCGTGCAGGACTCTGAACGCTTGGGCTCGAAGGGTTTGCGCATCCATTGGCAGGCTCCTGTGCAGGAAAACGAGTCCGCTGTCAGAGCAAGCCAAGTTGCTCGGCCGCGGGCTCTCTGTATAGCTCAGGCAGCGCCGGCAAGCCAGGCAGTCGCAACATCAGGCGTGTGTGAAAACGTTGCGCCAGTTTCGCCGCGAGCAGATTGTCGGCGGTGTGCAGGAAGATGTAGGGCGTGCGACCCTCTTCGATCCACAGGGCGATTTTTTCTACCCACGGCTCCAGGAACGGATCGTTGGCTTCAAGCTGCGGATGACCGATGAAACGCACCTGCGGAAATTGCGTGAACGCTGCCGGGCGTGGTGGCACCCGGGGTTTCTTCGATTGGGCGTGAAGCACCGAGGGCTCGGTCGAGGTACAGCTGAACAGCGCACGGGGATCGAGGCAGATACGTTCGACGCCGCGATCGAGTAGAAGGCGATTGAGTTCGCGCTCGCTGTCACCCTTGGCGAAAAAGTCGTCATGGCGCACTTCCACCGCCAATGGCCGCTGCAGCCCATCGATAAATCCGGCCAGCTCCGGCAAGCGTTGTGGTGTGAAGCTCTTCGACAACTGCAACCACAGTGGGGACACCCGCTCACCGAGGGGGCTGAGTAGCTGGGTGAAGGTTTCGGCGGCGGTCAGTTGTTCGCGCAGGTCACCGCCGTGGCTGATCTCGCGGGGAAACTTCGCGGTGAAGCGAAAGTGTCCGGGCATGGCCTCGGCCCAGCGCTGCACGGTGCTGGCAGCCGGGCTCGCGTAGAAGGTCGTATTGCCTTCCACGGCATTGAACACTTGCGCATAGAGATTGAGAAAATCGGCGGGTTTGGCCGCAGGCGGGTACAGGTAATCGCGCCAGGCGTTTTCACTCCAGGACGGACAACCGAGGTAGTAAGGCAGCATCAGATGTACAGGTCGAGGCCCAGCACTTGCGCATCCCAATCGACGAAACTGGCGGTGCTCAGGTAACTGGCCAGCGCCGTTGCCACGCTCTTGCTCATCGCGCGGTGATAAAGCATGTCCTGCTGACGGGCGGGAAGATTGCTGAGCTTTTGCGCGGCGGCCTTGGCGGCACGGGAAGCCAGTTGTTCTTCGCTGGCAAACTCCAGCTCACCCTCGATATCGACGGACTCGTCATGCACTACCTGGTCTTTGCGAGGCTTGCGCTTGATGGGGTAGGACTGAGAGGAAACGCCGTCTATACGCATAGGTGCATGCTCGGTATCAGTAATGGCAGTCTAGTGGCACCCAGGCCACATCGCAAACCGCCTAGTGATAACTAGAACACATAAAAGGCAAAAGGTTTAAAACCCGGGGTTACAAACTGACGATTGGCTTTGTCAGATAGATCGCCTTCGCGAGCAAGCCCGCTCCCACAGGGTTAGCGGAGATCCTGTGGGAGCGGGCTCACTCCCACAGGGTGGTGGAGAACCTGTGGGAGCGAGCTTGCTCGCGATGGGACCAACTCGGTCTGGAGGATTAACGCGCCTTAGGCGTCGCCACTTTATCCCGCAGATAAACCGGCTGCGCCTCATCCGCCACAATCGCCTCCCCCCGCGCCCAGGCAAACCGCGCCAAGGTCAGCAAATCTTCTGCATGGGGTAGCATGCCTTCATCCTGGCCACTCAGCTCGACAGCGATGCGCTCGGCATACCCCCAGCCCGTGCCTGCACCGAACCATTGGCCACTGGCATCGGCCGGCAAGGCAGCCGACTCCGGCGGCAATACCGCTTCAGCGCCGACCAGGCGCATCTCCCCCGCCGTCTCGCGGTAGCAGCCCCAATACACCTCGTCCATACGCGCATCGATGGCCGCCGCGACCTGGCTCACACCATGCTCGCGATAGGCGCGTTGGGCCAGCACGGCCAGGTTCGACACTGGCAACACCGGGCGATCGAGCGCAAACGCCAGGCCTTGCACCACACCGATGGCAATGCGCACGCCGGTGAACGCGCCCGGCCCGCGACCGAAGGCGATGGCGTCGACCGCTTGCAGGGTGGTGCCTGCATCGGCGAGCAACTGCTGGATCATCGGCAGCAGCTTCTGTGCATGCAGGCGCGGAATCACCTCGTAATGGCTCGTCACTTTGCCGTCATGCAGCAAGGCAACGGAGCAAGCTTCAGTCGCGGTGTCCAGGGCCAGCAAGGTGCTCATCGATGTATCCACAAGAGTGATCGGAAAAAAGTGCGTCAGTATAAACAACTACGGCCCGCAAGCGGGCCGTAGAAGATCAAGCGATTTTTCAGCTCAGGGCTGCAAGCACCTTGGCGGTGATTGCTTCAACCGAACCGACGCCTTCGATATGGCTGTACTTCGGCTTGCCATTGGCAGCCGACAGCTCCTGATAGAAGGCCACCAGCGGCTTGGTCTGCGAATGGTAGACCGACAGGCGATGACGCACGGTTTCTTCGGTGTCGTCCTTGCGCTGCACCAGCTCTTCGCCAGTGATGTCGTCCTTGCCGGCAACTTTCGGCGGGTTGTAGACGATGTGGTAAACGCGGCCGCTGGCCTCGTGAACACGGCGACCGGCGATACGTTGCACGATCTCTTCGTCTTCAACGGCGATTTCAACCACCGCATCCAGCTCGACGCCAGCAGTCACCAGGGCTTCAGCCTGGGGAATGGTGCGCGGGAAGCCGTCGAACAGGAAACCGTTGGCGCAGTCGGGCTGGGCGATACGGTCCTTGACCAGGGCGATGATCAAGTCATCGGACACCAGGCCGCCGGCATCCATGATGCTCTTGGCCTTGATGCCCAGCTCGGTGCCGGCCTTGACCGCGGCGCGCAGCATGTCGCCCGTGGAGATTTGTGGAATGCCGAATTTTTCGGTGATGAACTTAGCCTGAGTACCTTTACCGGCCCCGGGAGCTCCCAGCAGAATGACGCGCATCGATGTGCTCCTCAATTTTTTATTTAGATAACGTCAGATTCGCCTCGTGGGGCCAATCTCAAAAATAGGGTCGTGACCGCCCAAACGGCCAAAGGCTGCTCAAGATACACAGCAGGCTGCGCCCACACAAGCCGCCAAAAGTCGGAGAAACCGCTGTCTGTCGTGACCCTGTAACCCGGTTCCCCAAGTCGCAACCCCATCATTAACTGTCGCTTGGCAGCACTTTTGCACCCGCTATCGAAGCACATCCGACGCTCGCGCCGGATGCTCCAAAGCACGACAACAAACCTTAGCCGGTATTGCGCAAACCGGCGGCAATCCCCGCCACAGACACCAGCAACGCCTGTTCTACCGGGCTATCCTGTGCCACATCACGTTGCCGCGAGCGTGCCAGCAACTCGGCCTGCAATAGATGAAGCGGGTCGAGGTACGTGTTGCGCAAGCGGATGAATTCAAGGGTGGCTGGGCTATGTGCCAGCAGCTGCGACTGACCGGTCAGCCCGAGAACGATGGTGCATGCCTGCGACAATAGGTCGCGTAAGTGCGCGCCCAACGGCAGCAAGTCCGGTTCGACCAGCCGCTCATCGTAAGACCGCGCGATATCCGCGTCGGCCTTGGCCAGGACCATTTCCAGCATGTCGATGCGGGTGCGGAAGAACGGCCATTGCTCACGCATCTGCGCAAGCAGTGCGCCTTCACCGCGCTCCAGCGCCTTGCTCAGGGCCGCTTCCCAGCCGAGCCAGGCCGGCAGCATCAGGCGGGTCTGGGTCCAGCCGAAGATCCACGGGATGGCCCGCAGGCTTTCGATCCCGCCAGCGCGGCGCTTGGCCGGACGACTGCCCAGCGGCAGGCGCCCCAGTTCCTGTTCCGGGGTGGACTGGCGGAAATATTCCACGAACTGCGGATTTTCCCGCACCACGGCGCGGTAGGCGCTGACTCCGTCGGCGGCCAGTTCGTCCATCAAGTGGCGCCACTCAGGCGTGGGCGGTGGTGGCGGCAGCAAGGTCGCCTCGAGTACCGCGGCCAGGTACAGGTTGAGGTTTTGCTCGGCGATGTCCGGCAGGCCAAATTTGAAACGAATCATTTCTCCCTGCTCGGTGGTGCGGAAACGTCCAGCAACCGAACCGGGTGGCTGCGACAGGATCGCCGCGTGGGCCGGGCCGCCACCACGCCCCACGGTGCCACCGCGACCATGGAACAACAGCAGTTCCACTTGCTGTTCGCGGCAGATATCCACCAGCCGCTCCTGCGCCCGGTATTGTGCCCAGGCGGCGGCCGTGGTCCCGGCGTCCTTGGCCGAGTCGGAATAACCGATCATCACTTCCTGCGGGCCTTGCAGGCGCGAGCGATAACCCGGCAGCAGCAACAGCTTCTCGATCACCGGGCCGGCGTTGTCGAGGTCGGCGAGGGTTTCGAACAGCGGCACCACGCGCATCGGCCGCAGCACTCCTGACTCTTTGAGCAACAGCTGCACGGCCAGCACATCGGAAGCGGCACCGGCCATGGAGATCACGTAGGAACCCAGCGACGCCCCTGGCGCGGCGGCGATTTCCCGGCAGGTCGCGAGTACTTCGGCGGTGTCGGCCGAGGGCTTGTAGTGGGCCGGCAGCAAGGGCCGACGGTTATTCTGTTCGCGCGTCAGGAAGGTGATGCGCTCTTCTTCGCTCCAGTCCTCATAGCGACCCAGGCCAAGGTAATCGGTGATTTCGGTCATGGCCGCGGTATGGCGCGACGAGTCCTGACGCACATCGAGGCGCACCAGGAACAGGCCGAAGGTCACTGCCCGGCGCAGGCAATCGAGCAACGGACCGTCGGCAATCACGCCCATGCCGCACTCATGCAGCGAGTGGTAGCACAACTCCAGCGGGTCGAGCAGCTCGCGGTTGTTCTGCAAGACATCGGCCGGGGCAGGCGTCGGGGTCGACAACGCGGTGTGCGCCCAGTTTCTCGTCGCCCGCAGGCGTTCGCGTAGCTGCTTGAGCACGGCGCGATAGGGTTCGGCGCTGTCGCCTGCCTTGGCCTTCAATTCCTCGCTGGCCTGCTGCATCGACAACTCGGCAGCCAGGTGATCGACATCGCGCAGGTACAGATCGGCCGCCATCCAGCGCGCCAGCAGCAGCACTTCCCGGGTCACCGCCGCCGTCACGTTCGGGTTGCCGTCGCGGTCGCCGCCCATCCACGAGGCAAAGCGAATCGGTGCGGCTTGCAGTGGCAAACGCAGGCCGGTGGCAGCGTGCAGGGCCTGGTCGGCCTTGCGCAGGTAATTGGGGATCGCTTGCCACAGCGAATGCTCGATCACCGCGAAGCCCCATTTGGCTTCGTCGACCGGCGTCGGGCGCGTGCGGCGAATTTCTTCGGTGTGCCAGGCTTCGGCGATCAGGCGCTGCAAGGTCGACTTGATCTGCTCGCGCTCGGCGCTGGTCAGGTCGCGATGGTCCTGAGCCGCCAGTTGCGCAGCGATGGCGTCGTATTTCTGGATCAGCGTGCGGCGCGCGACTTCGGTCGGGTGCGCGGTCAGCACCAGTTCGATTTCCAGCCGACCCAGTTGCCGGGCCAGGGCCTCGGCGCCATGACCTTCGGCGCGCAGGCGGGCGAGCAACTCCGGCAGCACCCGCGCTTCGAAGGGCGCGGCCTGGGATTCTTCGCGACGGTGAATCAGCTGGTACTGCTCCGCGATGTTGGCCAGGTTGAGAAACTGATTGAAGGCCCGCGCCACCGGCAGCAATTCGTCTTCCGTCAACTGGTTGAGGCTGGCGCTCAGTTCGGCGTCCATGGAGCCGCGGCGGTCCGCCTTGGCGCCCTTGCGGATCTGCTCGATCTTGTCGAGAAAGCCGTCCCCGTACTGTTCACGAATGGTATTGCCCAACAACTCACCCAGCAGGTGAACGTCTTCGCGCAAGCGTGCATCAATATCGGTCATCAACAGTTCTCCAGGGAAAAATCCGGTCGACCAGGAACCTTAAGAGTGCCGCTCCAGACCGGTTCTTACAAGCAAGACGACGAAGGGCCTGTAAACCTTTGGCGTTGAAGCTAGTCTCAAGAGTAAGCCGTACAGCGGCTGTCGCCGGCGCCTGCCGGACATTCCCCGCCTGCCTGGAGCAGGAGCGCAATGAGGTCATTATGAAAATCCGCGAGCTTGCCAACCACTGGGAAGAAAACGCCAAAGGTCGCCTGACCGATACAGGCTATTCGATTCATCTGGACGTGGAGGCTGCCGCACGGCTTGCGGCGATCATCGAAATGTACCCCAAGCGCAGCCCCGAAGAACTGTTGGGCGAACTGATCGGGGCCGCCCTGGAAGAGCTGGAAAAAAGCTTTCCCTACGTGAAAGGTTCGACCGTGGTCGCCACGGATGAAGAAGGCGATCCGCTGTACGAAGACATCGGCCCTACCCCACGTTTTCTAGCGTTGTCCCGTCGTCATCTGCACGACTTGTCGACCGGTAACGACAAGCAGAAACACTGACTTCCCCGCATTCATCCCCTTCTGAAAAACGCTGCTCGTGCCCCCTTCGAGGGGGGCGTGAACAGCCATGTTCATCGCCGCACTCCTCGATATAGAGCCCTGTCCACTGAATCGAAGTTTTTTTCGGTAGCAGGCTAATTTCTCTGAACTTTCGAAAAACGCCTCGGGTCAACCCAGTAACCACGCCTGGGACGGCCGTATCAAAACGCCCCCAAAACGGTAGCTTTCGGCTCCTTGCCCAGGATGGATGTTCACGTTTCTCAGGAGTTAGCCCCATGGAGTTGAAAACGATGAAAACCCGAACTGGCACATTTTCTTCCCTGCACAGCCTGAAAATGGCGGCACTGGCGATCGGCGGCAGCCTGGTACTGGCCGGTTGCGCCGGTAACCCACCCAGCGAGCAATTTGCCGTCACCGAGTCCGCGGTCAACGACGCCGTCAGCGCCGGTGGTACCGAATTCGCTGCGGTGGAAATGAAGGCTGCCCAGGACAAGCTCAAGCAAGCCGAAATTGCCATGCATGACAAAAAGTACGATCAAGCCAGGACCCTGGCCGAACAGGCTGAGTGGGATGCTCGCGTCGCCGAGCGCAAAGCCCAGGCGATGAAAGCCGAACAGACTGTGAAGGACTCTCAGAAAGGAGTTCAGGAACTGCGTCAGGAAAGCCAGCGCACCGTTCAGTAACGGCGCGGCCCGACGTATTTCTTTTCGACTAAAAGGACGAAACCATGATTTCCAAAAGCATGAATTACAAACACGTGATGATCCCTGCCCTGCTGGCCGCAAGCGTCGCCCTGGCTGCGTGCTCCACGCCACCGAACCCCAGCCTTGAACAGGCCCGCACCAACTATGCTGGCCTGCAAGCCAACCCGCAGGCGAGCAAAGTCGCGGCGCTGGAAACCAAGGAAGCCAGCGATTACCTGGACAAAGCCGACAAGGCTTATCTGGACAAGGAAGACGCGGCCAAGGTCGACCAGTTGGCCTACCTGACCAACCAGCGCGTCGAAGTGGCGAAACAGACCATCGCCCTGCGCACCGCCGAAGCCAACCTGAAAAACGCTTCCGCGCAACGGGCCCAGGCCCGTCTGGACGCCCGCGACCAGCAGATCAAACAGCTGCAGGACAGCCTCAACGCCAAGCAGACCGATCGCGGCACGCTGGTGACCTTCGGTGATGTGCTGTTCGCCACCGACAAGGCCGAGCTGAAATCCAACGGTCTGGTGAACATCAACAAACTGGCGCAGTACCTGCGGGACAACCCGGATCGCAAGGCGATTGTCGAGGGCTACACCGACAGTACCGGTACCGCCTCGCACAACCAGTCGTTGTCGGAACGCCGAGCGGGCTCCGTGCGCATGGCACTGGTGAAGATGGGTGTCGACCCGACCCGCATCGTCGCTCAGGGTTATGGCAAGGAATACCCGGTGGCGGATAACACCAGTACTTCGGGCCGGGCGCAGAACCGCCGGGTGGAAGTGACAATTTCCAATGACAACCAGCCGGTGATCCCGCGTTCGGCGGTGAGTGCCAACACTCAATAATCAGTCGTTACACAGCCCCTTGTGGGAGCCAGCCTGCTGGCGATAGCGGTGTATCAATCAACATCAAAGTTGAATGTTCAATCGCAATCGCCAGCAGGCTGGCTCCCACATTTAAGAGCGCCAACACCCAATTAGCAGTCTTACATAGTCCCCTGTGGGAGCCAGCCTGCTGGCGATAGCGGTGTATCAATCAACATCAAAGTTGAATGTTCAATCGCAATCGCCAGCAGGCTGGCTCCCACAGTTGATTTGTGTTTACTGCTCGAGCTTCTGCGGGGTTTCCTGCCCCATGCAACGCACGGCTTTTTTCCGCTCGTTGACAAGCACGCCGGTCAGGCCTTTCTGCTCAGTGTCGAACAATACCAACACCCCATCTATGCACTGCGCCACTTGCGCCGCCGGTTCCAGGGAGACTTTGTAGTCTTCGCCGGGCACGGTCTTGAGCATGGTGAATTCGTTGAGCAGCAACGCATCCTCTGGCTTGGCGAAATGCAGGTAGCCGTACCACCACAAGGCAGCGACGGTGCCCAGGATGCTGCAGATACCGGTGATGATCAGCGGGATGGCGTTGCGTTCTTCACTCATTGCGGGCTCTCTGGTGGTTCATTTTCAGAAGGTTCGGGCGCCGGGTAATTGGGGATTTCGCCCAGGCGGCGCAGGCCGTTGAAATGCTGCGGGTCTTCAAGAAAACGCAGCATGACCTTGCGCCACACCGGGTCGGCGAATGTCTGCACGTGACCGCCACGGGTCAGTTGCAGCACTCTCGGCGGCGGCGCAGCTTGATACAGACGGATGCCGTTGGAAAGAGGCACGATCGGATCGTCGATGCTGTGATAGATCAGTTTCGGCACGCCGTTGAGCTGCGCCATGGAATTGATCGCGCTGTCACCGTCGGGCACCAGCCAGGACAGCGGCACCTGGAACGTCCAGAACACCCATGAATTGCTCAGCGCATAACGACCGACGCTGCGGTAACTGGCGGGCACGCCATCGAGCACAAACGCCTTGAGCTGTTTTTGCCGCTCAGGGTGTTGCACCAGGTAGTGAACGGCCATCGCCCCACCGAGGCTCTGGCCGAGCAGGATCAGCGGCTTGCCCTTGACCTCGGGGGCCCGGTCGAGCCATTTGAACGCGGCGTCGATGTCCTGATAGATCGCCGGCAGGCTCGGCTCGCCCTCGGACAAGCCGTAACCGCGATAGTCCACCAGCAGTACCTGATAACCCTCCTTGGGCAACCACCAGCTGCCGCCCAGGTGCATGGGCAGGTTGCCGCCGTTGCCGTGCAGGTGCAGGACGGTGCCCTTGACCTCGACACCCTTTTTCGCCGGCAGCCACCAGGCGTTCAGCTTGAGGCCGTCGGCGGTGGTCAGGGTGACCTCGCGGTATTCGAGCTTGGCTTTTTCCGGAGTGAACAGCTGGCCGGGCTCGGGGTAGAACAGCAAGGAGCTGCAACCGCTCAGCGCCAGGAGAAGGCAGAAGATGCCGAGGATTCTCATCCGTTGAAACCTCGCGATATATGTGAATATCTGACCCTGTAGGAGCTGGCTTGCCAGCGAACGTCGTAACGCGGTTTACCTGCCGCACCGCGTTATCGTTCTTCGCTGGCAAGCCAGCTCCTACAGAAGGTGTCGTGATTAAAGGATATTGGAGTAATCCGCCTCGATCCGGTCCAGGCTCAGGTGGTTGAGGAAGTTGGAGAAGCACATCCACGCCGACAACGCGTTCATGTCCCGGAACTGCTCCGGCAGGTATTTGGGTGGTACCACCAACCCTTCGTCCACCAGCAGGCGCAAGGTGCGCATGTCTTCCAGGGTGGTCTTGCCACAGAACAGCAGCGGTATCTGCTCCAGCTTGCCTTTGCGCACCGCCAGCTGAATGTAGTTGTAAATCATGATGAAGCCCTTGAGGTAGGACAAGTCTTTGGTAAAGGGCAGACCTGTCGGCACCGAGCCGCGGAAAACGCGACTGGCGTTGCTGTAGCTCTCGGGCATTTCGAAACCTTGTTCGCGGAAGAACTCGAACACCTGCAGGAAGTCCGCGCCCTCCTCCACCATGTGAATGGCGCGAGTGCGGTTGGTCAGTTTGCGCAGTCGACTCGGATAGGAGGCGAAGGTGATGATTTCCATCAGGATCGCCAGGCCTTCCTGGGTCACCGTCGACGACGGCGGGCCCTTGGACAGGAAGGTGCAGATCGGCTGGTTCAGGCCGTTGAGCGTGGTGCCCACGTGCACCAGCCCTTCGTGAACCTCAAGGGCGCGCACGTCGCGCTGGTTGAACATCGCGTCGGAGCGGATCTTGATGTAGTCGGCGCCGGCCGCCGCATCGGCGACGATCCCGTCGGACTCGAACACCCGGATGGTTTCCTCGGCTTCGCCAAACACCTTGTTCAGGCGATGCTGCAGCATGTCGACCGCATCCTTGGCCGTCAGCGTCTTCGGTTCATCCTTGAGGTCGCCACGACCGTCGATGTTGTTCAGGTATTCGGACAACATCATGCCCAGGTCGGATAACGTCGGGTCGCCGGCATGGAACGCGTCGGACGCAGCGCCGTACAACTCCTGGGAAATCAGGCCGAAATCCTCGGTGCCGCGCGCTTCGAGCATGCGCACCACCATGCGGTATTCCTTGCACATGCGGCGCATGATCTGCCCGACCGGGTTGAACTGACCCAGCTGGCGGGTGATGTCGCGCTCGATGTTCTGGAACTCCAGCTTCACCTTGCTGGAATCGAAAGCCAACGGACGGTTGAGGTAGTAGTCGCGGTCCACCGCCGGCATTTCCTTGCCCTTGGCCTTGAGGAAACCCTTGCGGATGTTGTCGTCCCATTTGACCGCATCGAGGACGCGAATCGGCGTCTGTGCCAGCACAATGCGATCGGACAAAATGCGTATCGACTGCTGGTAATCGTCCACCCGAATCTCCCGTAGAAATCTTCTGTGCTGGTTTACTTGGCTTTGGCCTGGCGCTGGTAACGCACCACTTCGACGAACACATCGGAATTGGCCGGGTCGTCGAGGTAGGCGGACACCTGGTCCATCTGACTGTTGATCAACACGCCATCGCCGTCGTCGGTCTGAAAGCTCTCGCCGCTCAAGACGTTCTGCCCCAGGGCCTGCTTGATCTGTTCGAGGTCGAGGTTGTACACCACCAGTTCATGCTTGTCGGTGAGTTCAAACCCGCCAATGGTGAAATGCCCGCCGAACTGCGCCGGCACTTTCGCCGAAAGATACCAGCGGCTGCCGTGGCGCGACACGGTGAAGGGATAGGCTTCGCGCTCCTTGGGCCTGGCCCTGAAGTAGCTCACCGCCTGATAGTGATTGTCGCCGATGCGCGTCAGTTCCAGGTTGACCGGCTCACCCCAGGCGTTGGTGCTGGTCCATTTTCCGAGCAACCCCTTGGGCACGGGCTCGCTCGTGGGCAGCGGCTCCTTGAAGGTCACCAGGCAGCCACTGAGCAGCAGGAACGACAAGGCGATCACTACGACACGCCAGACTCTCATTCAACACTCCCTTTGAAACAACACTGTCCACTGTAGGAGCAAGCTTGCTCGCGATGGCAGTGTGTCAGACAACAAAGATGTTGAATGTCAGACCATCGCGAGCAAGCTCGCTCCTACAGGGATTAAACCGACGCCAGCACCAAATGCATATAACGCGTCAGTATGCCGAGCATTTCCTCTTCGGCGCCCGGCTCGGCGTCGTTGAGCAGGCCCTGATATTCCATCCGTCCGATTATCGCCGTCAACACTTTGGCATCTTGTTGCGGCTCGTGGGAGCCCAGCACCTGGAAGAGCTGGCAGGATCCCTGCAACAGGATTTGCTGATGGGAGCGCACCAATTCGGCCAGGCGCGGGTTCAACAGTGCTTCCTGACGGAACGCCTGCTCGGCCATCAAGTGTTCACGACGGGTCACCAGTTGCCGATGAACATACTCGGTCATCAACCGCGCAATGTCGTCCGCCAGTTTTGAACGCGCCTGCGGGCTGCCGTCGCCGCTGGCGATCATGTCGCGCAGCAGGCCCTCGTTGTTCACCCACAACTTGGCCATGTAGGCCGCGCTGCGTTCCACGTATTGGGCGAAGGTATCGGTGAGCAGGTCATCGATATCCTTGAAGTAGTAAGTGGTCGCCGATAATGGCACTTCAGCCTCAGCGGCTACCGCACGGTGGCGCACGGCCCGTACGCCATCACGCACGACGATGCGCATCGCGGCATCGAGAATGTCCTGTCGACGCTGTTCGCTGCCCTGCCGGCTGGCCTTGCGGCCCTGGTACTGAACGCTTTCAGCGACCGCAGTGGCGATACCCGCTGCACCTTCTTGAGCTATTGCAGAGTTCACGACAGGTATTCCTCTCTACTTCAAAAGTAACTATTTGATACGTTTGTACCAGACAGGCAATAAAAAGCCGCCTATTTCAGGCGGCTTTTTAGTTGAAACACTTACGCTTGCGGCCGCATGTGCGGGAACAGGATCACGTCGCGGATCGACGGGGAGTTGGTCAGCAGCATCACCAGGCGGTCGATGCCGATGCCTTCACCTGCCGTTGGCGGCATGCCGTACTCCAGCGCGCGAACAAAGTCGGCGTCGTAGTGCATGGCTTCGTCATCGCCGGCGTCCTTGTCGGCCACCTGAGCCATGAAACGCTCGGCCTGGTCTTCCGCGTCGTTCAACTCGGAGTAGGCGTTGGCGATTTCACGACCACCGATGAACAGCTCGAAGCGGTCGGTGACGTTCGGGTTCTCGTCGTTGCGACGGGCCAGCGGCGACACTTCGAACGGGTACTGGGTAATGAAGTGCGGCTGCTCCAGCTTGTGCTCGACCAGCTCTTCGAAAATCATCACTTGCAGTTTGCCCAGGCCTTCGAAGCCCAGCACCTTGGCGCCGGCCTTCTTGGCGATGTCGCGAGCCTTGTCGATGTCGTTCAGGTCGTCGGCGGTCAACTCAGGGTTGTACTTGAGGATCGAGTCGAATACCGACAGGCGCACGAACGGCTCGCCGAAGTGGAACACTTTGTCGCCGTAAGGCACGTCGGTGCTGCCCAGGACCAACTGAGCCAGTTCACGGAACAGTTCTTCGGTCAGGTCCATGTTGTCTTCGTAGTCGGCGTAGGCCTGGTAGAACTCCAACATGGTGAATTCAGGGTTGTGACGAGTCGAAACGCCTTCGTTACGGAAGTTGCGGTTGATCTCGAACACTTTCTCGAAACCGCCAACCACCAAGCGCTTGAGGTACAGCTCTGGCGCGATACGCAGGAACATTTCCATGTCCAGCGCGTTGTGGTGGGTTTCGAACGGCTTGGCTGCCGCGCCACCCGGGATGGTCTGCAGCATCGGCGTTTCCACTTCCAGGAAGTCACGCTTCATCAGGAAGCTGCGGATGTGGGCGATGACTTGCGAACGCACGCGGAAGGTCTGGCGCACGTCTTCGTTGACGATCAGGTCAACGTAACGCTGGCGATAGCGCTGTTCGGTGTCGGTCAGGCCATGGTGCTTGTCCGGCAGCGGGCGCAGGGATTTGGTCAGCAGGCGCACGTTGGTCATTTCAACGTACAGGTCGCCCTTGCCGGAACGGGCCAGGGTGCCTTCGGCGGCAATGATGTCGCCCATGTCCCAGGTTTTCACAGCGGCCAGGGTATCTTCGGACAGGGTCTTGCGGTTGACGTAGACCTGGATGCGACCGGTCATGTCCTGGATCACCATGAACGAGCCACGGTTGAGCATGATGCGACCGGCAACCTTGACCGGGATTGCAGCCTCTGCCAGCTCTTCCTTGGTCTTGTCCGCGTACTGTTTCTGCAGGTCATTGCAGTAGTTTTCGCGGCGGAAGTCGTTCGGGAAGGCATTGCCCTTGGCGCGCTCGGCAGCAAGCTTTTCCTTGCGCAGGGCGATCAGGGAGTTTTCTTCCTGTTGCAGGGCTTGCGGGTCGAGTTCTAGGTCGCTCATGTCTTTAAATATTCCATCTGGTTCGTTGTCCCCGGCCTGCGGCCGGGGATCGCCGGCAAGCCGGCTCCTACAGGGGATCGCGGTGTGTCAGTGTATTACAGACCGGATTTCAGGCTGGCTTCCAGGTATTCGTCGATATCGCCGTCGAGTACCTTGTCGCAGTCGCTGCGCTCGATGTTGGTCCGCAGGTCCTTGATGCGCGAGGCATCGAGGACGTAGGAACGGATCTGGTGACCCCAGCCGATGTCCGACTTGGTGTCTTCCAGCGCCTGGGACGCGGCGTTGCGTTTCTGCATTTCCTGCTCGTACAACTTGGCCCGCAGCATTTTCATGGCGGTGTCCTTGTTGGCGTGCTGGGAACGTTCGTTCTGGCAGCTGACCACGGTGTTGGTCGGTACGTGGGTGATACGTACGGCCGAGTCGGTGGTGTTTACGTGCTGACCACCGGCACCGGAGGAACGATAGGTGTCGATCCGCAGGTCTGCCGGGTTGATCTCGATTTCCACCTTGTCATCGATCTCGGGGGAAACGAATACCGCGGAGAACGAGGTGTGGCGACGGTTGCCGGAGTCGAACGGGCTTTTTCGCACCAGGCGGTGCACGCCGATTTCGGTACGCAGCCAGCCAAAGGCGTATTCGCCCTTGATGTGCACGGTCGCGCCCTTGATACCGGCGACTTCACCGGCCGACAGCTCCATGATGGTCGCGTCGAAACCGCGTTTATCGGCCCAGCGCAGGTACATGCGCAGCAGAATGTTGGCCCAGTCCTGGGCTTCGGTGCCGCCGGAACCGGCCTGGATGTCCAGGTACGCGTTGTTCGGGTCCATTTCGTGGCTGAACATGCGGCGGAATTCCAGCTTGGCCAGACTTTCCTCGAGACGGGCCAGCTCGGCGACGACATCGCCCACTGCGCCTTCGTCGTTTTCTTCGACGGCCATGTCCAGCAGGTCACGGCAATCGGCCAGACCGGTGTTCAATTCGTCGAGGGTGTCGACGATCTGCGCCAGCGCAGCGCGCTCGCGCCCCAACTCCTGGGCGTATTCAGGCTTGTTCCAGACACTCGGATCTTCAAGCTCGCGATTGACTTCAGTCAGACGCTCATGCTTTTGATCGTAGTCAAAGATACCCCCGAATGGTTTCGGAGCGCTCGGACAGGTCCTTGATGGTGTTAAGGATCGGGTTGATTTCCATGGCGGGCAGCACTCGTTGGCGAACTTTTGAAAGCCGGCGAGTATACCGGCAAACGGCCGAAAACGGCAGTCCGCCTGGCCGAAAAGACGTGGTTACAGGGGATCTTTGCGATGACGCAGAACCCTGTGGGAGCCGGGCTTGCCCGCGATGAGGGCCTGACAGCCAATACTTTCGTCGACTGACATACCGTCATCGCGGGCAAGCCCGGCTCCCACAGGTTCTATGTCGTTTGGTAGAAATTGCAGATCACTCAATCCCCACCTGATTCCGCCCATTGTGCTTCGCCAGGTACAGCCCTTTGTCCGCCGCCGAGATCAATTCCCGGCAATTGCTGCCTGCCGTCGGGGTGATGGTCGAGAGGCCGATGCTGATGGTCAGGCTCGAGCCTTCGGTCGGGGCTATATGCGGGATCTTCAGCGCCGCCACGGTCATCCGTAGTTTTTCCGCCACCAGGCGCGCGCCGCCGAGGGAGGTGTTGGGCAGCACCAGGGCGAACTCTTCGCCGCCGTAGCGGGCCGGCAGGTCGGAAGGTCGGGCGCAGGCGTCACGAATGGCCGCGGCGACCTGGCGCAGGGCTTCGTCGCCTTCCAGGTGGCCGAAGGTGTCGTTGAAGGTCTTGAAGTAGTCCACATCGATCATCAGCAGCGACAATTGGCTCTGCTCGCGCAGCGAACGGCGCCATTCCAGCTCCAGGTATTCATCGAAATGCCGACGGTTCGACAACCCGGTCAGGCCGTCGGAGTTCATCAGGCGTTGCAGCACCAGGTTGGTGTCGAGCAGCTGCTGCTGGCTGACCCGCAAGGCGCGGTACGCCGCATCACGCTGCAGCAGCGTCATGTAGGAGCGCGAGTGATAGCGAATGCGCGCGACCAGTTCGATGTTGTCCGGCAGCTTGACCAGATAATCGTTGGCCCCGGCCGCGAACGCCGCGCTCTTGATCAGCGGGTCTTCCTTGGTCGACAGGACGATGATCGGAATGTCCTTGGTCGCCGGGTGTTTGCGGTATTCGCGCACCAGGCTCAGGCCGTCGAGGCCGGGCATGACCAGGTCCTGCAGGATCACCGTCGGCTTGATGCGCACGGCATGGGCAATGGCCTGGTGCGGGTCGGCGCAGAAGTGGAAGTCAATATTGTCTTCGTTCGACAACCCACGTCGAACTGCCTCGCCGATCATGGCCTGATCGTCCACCAACAGCACCATGGCGGCATTTTCGTCAGTCTTGAAGTCGTCGAGCTGTAATTCATTCATGTGCGTTCACCTGAAACTGCTTGGGCCAGGATTGCTGTTGAGAGGGTCATTTGGGAAAAAGCTCCAGCAAACGAGGCGCTATCTTTTCCAGCGGGCGTATTTCCACAGCGGCATCGATGGCCGCAGCCGCCTTGGGCATGCCGTACACCGCACTGCTCTGCTGGTCCTGCGCGATGGTCAGGTAACCTTGCTGGCGCATGAGTTTAAGCCCTTGCGCCCCATCACGCCCCATGCCGGTCAACAAAACGCCAACCGCATCACCGTTCCAGTAACTGGCCACGCTCTCGAAAAACACGTCGATGGAGGGCCGGTAGATCTCGTTGACCGGTTCGGCCGTGTAGGCCAGGGTGCCGTTCTTCAACAAACGAATATGGTGATTGGTGCCCGCTAGCAGCACGGTGCCGCCTTGCGGCGGCTCGCCCTCCTGGGCCAGGCGCACCTTCAGGCCGCTGGCGCTGCCGAGCCATTCGGCCATGCCGGCGGCGAAGACCTGGTCGACGTGTTGCACCAGCACGATGGCCGGGGAAAAATCCCGGGGCAGGCCTTTGAGCAGGATTTCCAGGGCCGCCGGCCCGCCAGCGGATGAACCGATGGCGATCAGGCTCTGGCGCGGGCCGCTACTGCGCGCGGGACTCGGTGCCGGTCGCTCCCGATTGCCCTTGTCGCCGATCAGCCAGCCGATGTTCATGATCTTGCGCAACAGCGGCGCCGCCGCGTCCTGGGCATTGCCCGCGCCGAGGGCCGGCGTGTCGACCACATCCAGCGCCCCGTGGCCCATGGCCTCGAATACCCGATGCACATTCTGCTGGCGATCAACGGTGACGATGACGATCGCGCAGGGCGTTTCAGCCATGATGCGCCGGGTAGCTTCCACGCCGTCCATCACCGGCATGATCAGGTCCATCAGGATCAGGTCCGGCGTCTGTTCGGCACACTTTCGCACCGCCTCCCGGCCATCGCCCGCCACCCAGATCACCTGGTGTGCCGGCTCGAAGGCCAATGCCCGGCGCAATGCTTCCACGGCCATGGGCATATCGTTGACTATCGCGATCTTCATGCCCGTGCTCCTCCAATGAGCTCAACCACTGCATCGAGCAGGGCGTCGTCGTGAAAGCTGGCTTTGGCTAGATAATAGTCGGCCCCGGCGTCCAGTCCACGACGACGGTCTTCTTCACGATCCTTGTAGGACACCACCATCACCGGCAGCGATTGCAGGCGATTGTCCCGGCGCAACAACGACACCAGCTCGATGCCGTCCATGCGCGGCATATCGATGTCGGTGATCAGCAGGTCGAAATCCTCCGAGCGCAAGGCGTTCCAGCCATCCATGCCATCCACCGCCACGGCCACGTCATAACCTCGATTGAGCAACAGTTTGCGCTGCAGCTCACGCACGGTCAGGGAGTCGTCGACCACCAGGATCCGCTTGCGGGCCGCTTCGACGGCCTGGCTGCTGTGACGCGCGATGCGCTCCAGGCGCCCGGTGTTGAGCAGTTTGTCCACCGAACGCAGCATGTCCTCGACATCGACGATCAACACCACCGAACCGTCGTCGAGCAAGGCCCCGGCGGAGATATCCTGGATCTTGCCCAGACGCTCGTCCAGGGGCAGCACCACCAGGGTCCGCTCACCGATAAAGCGCTCGACCGCAACGCCATAAATCGTATCGCGTTCACGGATCACCACGACTTTCAGGGTTTGCTGAGCCAGCTGGTTCGCCGGGCGCTGCAGTAACTGGCTGGCCGCCACCAGCCCGACATGCCGGCCTTCGTGCCAGAAATGCTGGCGCCCCTCGACCTGGACGATATCCGCCGGTTCCAGATCGCACATGCGTTCGATGTGAGCCAGCGGGAAGGCATAGGCCTCGTCGCCGACTTCCACCACCAGGCTGCGCACCACCGACAAGGTCAGTGGCACTTCGAGATGGAAGCGGCTGCCCTCGCCCGCCGTCTGCTCCAGCACCACCGCGCCGCGTAACTGGCGGACCATGTGCTGCACCGCATCCAGGCCGACACCGCGCCCGGAGACTTCGGTGACCCTGTCGCGCAGGCTGAAGCCAGGCAGGAACAGGAACGTCAGCAGCTCCTCTTCACTCAGTTGCGCGGCGGTATCGGCCGGGGACAATTGGCGTTCGACGATGCTGCGCCGCACTTTTTCCAGATCGACGCCATGGCCATCATCGCTCAGCTCCAGCACCAGCAAGCCGGCTTGATGGGAGGCGCGCAGACGGATCACGCCTTCCTCCGACTTGCCGGCCAACAGGCGTTGTTCCGGGGTTTCGATTCCGTGATCCACGGCGTTGCGCAGCAGGTGCGTCAGGGGCGCTTCGAGTTTCTCCAGTACATCACGGTCGACCTGGGTTTTCTCGCCCTCGATTTCCAGCCGCACCTGCTTGCCGAGGCTACGACCGAGGTCGCGAACCATGCGTACCTGGCCGGTCAGGACATCGGCGAACGGCCGCATGCGACACGCCAGGGCGGTGTCGTACAACACCTGCGCACGCTGGCTGGCCTGCCAGGCGAACTCATCCAGCTCGGCGTTTTTTTCTACCAATAATTGCTGGGACTCAGCCAGGAGCCGGCGGGCATCTTCGAGGGTTTCCCGGGCTTCCAGGCTCAGGGCCTGGTCCTTGAGATGGACGTTGAGGTTTTCCAGGGCCCGCAGGCTGTTACTCTGCATGCGTTTGAGCCGCTGCATGGTGGCCAGGTGCGGTTTGAGCCGCAGGGTCTCCACCAGGGATTTGCTCGACAGATCAAGCAGGCTGTTCAGGCGTTCGGCCGTGACCCGCAGCACGCGCTCGCCGTTTTCGGTAGTGCGCCGGGGCTGTTTCGGCGAGACCGGCAGCGGCTCCGGCTCTTCCATCACCGGTGCGGGCGCTTCGAGTTGCAGCTCTGCCATCAGCGGCGCGGCGGGTGCCAGGTTCGCTACCTCGGCAGCCATCGGATCGAGCAAACGCCCCATCAACGCGACATAGGCGTCGATTTCCGCAGGCCCCGACACACTGTTCGGCGTCGCGATGCGCATCAGCAAATCGGTGCCTTGCAGCAGCGCGTCGATGTGCTCCGGGCGCAGGTACAGGCGCCCTTCCTGGGCACTGACCAGGCAATCTTCCATGACATGCGCGACGCTGACGCCGGCATCGACGCCGACGATTCGAGCCGCGCCTTTGAGCGAATGCGCCGCACGCATGCACGATTCGAGATGATCGGCCTGGGTCGGATCACGCTCCAGCGCCAACAGACCTGCGCTGAGCACCTGGGTCTGGGCCTCGGCTTCCAGACTGAACAGCTCCAACAAAGAGGAGTCGCGCATTTGCTCGGGGGTCATGTGAGGCTCCGGGTCACGGCGGACAACAACTGCTGTTCATCCAGCCAACGCAGGCTGCGACCTTTGAATTGCAGCACGCCACGGGTGTACTTGGCACTGGCCTGCGCGCCAGAGCGGGACGCCGCGTCGAGGATGCGTTCGTCGATGGCATGAATCCCGTCCACTTCGTCTACCGGCACCACCACCGGACCGCCGTGGGCGGCAATGATCAGCATCCGCGGCATGACCCGCGCACCAGTGGCCACGCTGCCGACGCTATCGAGCCCCAGCAACTCGACCAACGAGAGGCACGCCACCAGCGCGCCCCGCACATTCGCCACCCCGAGCAAGGCCCGGGAGCGCTGATGCGGCAAGGAGTGAATGGTTTGCAACGGCGCCACTTCCACCAGGCTGCGGGTGGCGAGCCCCAGCCATTCTTCGCCGAGGCGAAACATCAGCAGCGAACGGGTTTGCACCTCGCTCTCGACCTCAACGGACACTGAGCCGCGGTCTTCCTGCTGCAACGCGTAACGGTCCAGCAGACGCGTTGCGGCCGCCGAATACACCGCGCAATTGCGGCAATGGATGTGTTCGATCAGCAGCGGGCAGGACTTGTCGCCATGGATGCCGATACGGTTCCAGCAATCATCGATGGCCTGGGCATCTTCATGGGTGACGCTCAAGGAGTCGGAGGCGATCATCGTTTACGCTCACTGTCAGCGGCGCGCTCGCTGCGGGCGGCGCGGTCCTGCAATCGTCTGGCTCCCGCGGTATCGCCCTGGGATTGCAGCAAGGCGGCAAGGTGCATCAACGCGTCGGCATGTTGCGGTTCGAGGTACAACGCCTTGCGATAAAAACCCTGGGCTTCGAGGACACTGCCGGCGACATCGCTGAGCAGTCCCAGCCAATAGAACACCTGGGCCACCGGTTCGTGGTGGCGCAGATAATGATCGCAGGCGGCGCGGGCTTCGGCACTCTTGCCTTCATTGGCCAGCGCGGCGACGTTGGCCAGCAGCGCGGCGGCCTCGAAGTTGTTCGGTTTAAGCGGGTGCGATGCCTGCGCAACGCTGGCGAACGGGCGCCGTTGAGTCGGTACCGGCGCAATCCGGCGCACAGGTTGCGGCATCGGCAACGGCGTGGGGACGAATGCCGGCAGAGGTTCGGGCTCTGGAGCGCTATGACGACTGAAGGCAAAGGACTGCGCGATGCCAATCGAGCGCATGCCCAGGCGCCCCAGCAGGCTGCCTTCGGCCGGGCCGATAAACAGCACGCCGTCGACATGGGTCAAGCGCTTGAGCACCTCGAAAACCTGCTTTTGCGTCGGCAGGTCGAAGTAGATCAGCAGATTGCGGCAGAACACGAAGTCGTAGGGCGGCTCGCTGGCGAGCAAGGCCGGATCGAGCAGATTGCCGACCTGCAGGCGCACCTGATCGAGGACCCGAGCGGTGAGTCGATAGCCGTCGTTCTCGGCGCTGAAATAGCGGTCGCGATAAGCAATGTCCTGACCGCGAAATGAATTCTTGCCGTACAACGCACGTCGCGCCTTGTCCACCGACAGCGGGCTGACGTCCATGCCGTCGACCTTGAACTGATGCGGCTTGAGCCCGGCATCCAGCAGTGCCATGGCGATCGAATAAGGCTCTTCACCGGTGGAACACGGCAGGCTGAGAATCCGCAGGGCGCGCATGTTGTTGAGATCGGCCAGGCGTCTGCTCGCCAGTTTCGCCAGGGTGGCGAAGGATTCCGGGTAACGGAAAAACCAGGTCTCGGGGACGATCACCGCTTCGATCAACGCCTGCTGCTCGTCGCTTGAACACTGCAAGGTGCGCCAGTACTCGTCGGCCGTTTGCGCCTGGGACGCAGCACTGCGTTGGCGCACCGCACGCTCGATGATCGCCGGGCCGACTGACGTCACGTCGAGGCCGATGCGTTCCTTGAGGAAATCGAAAAAGCGCTGGTCGCTGCTCATCGCTGCGCCTCCAGCCCGGTCAGGTCCAGGGGTGGCGTCGGGTACAACAGCGCACGCACCTGATCGTCCAGCAACTCCGCCACCCGCACCCATTGCAACAAACCCTGGGCATCTTCACGCACGGGGCCCAGGTACCGCGCCTGGGGATTGTCCAGGCCATAGGGCTGAAAATCCGCCGGGTCGCAACGCAAGGTGTCGGTGGCCCGTTCCAGGATCAGCCCGAGCAATTGCGCCTCGGCGGTCGGATCCGGGCGGTAATGCACCAGCACTAACCGCGTGCTGGTGCGCGCCTGCGCCGGCGTACCGAAGGTCAATGCGCTGAGGTCGATAACCGGCACCACCGCGCCGCGATAGGCCAATACCCCGGCCACCCAGTGCGGCGCCTGGGCAATCGGCTTCAATGGCAGGCGCGGCAGCACTTCCGCCACCTCGATCGCCTGCAAGGCATAACGCTCGTGGCCGATTCGAAACACCACAAACAGCGCCTGCGCCGCCTGTTTCACGACGACGCGCTTGGCCGTGAGTTCGCTCATCAGACTTTGAATCGCGAGACGCCGCTACGCAGCCCTACGGCCACCTGGCTCAGCTCGTCGATGGCGAAACTGGCCTGGCGCAGGGATTCGACGGTCTGGCTGCTGGCATCGCCCAATTGCACCAGCGCGTGGTTGATCTGTTCGGCGCCGGTGGCCTGGGCCTGCATGCCTTCGTTGACCATCAATACCCGCGGCGCCAGCGCCTGGACCTGATGGATGATCTGCGACAGCTGTTCGCCGACCTGCTGCACCTCGAACATGCCACGGCGCACTTCCTCGGAGAACTTGTCCATGCCCATCACACCGGCCGACACCGCCGATTGAATCTCGCGCACCATCTGTTCGATGTCGTAGGTGGCGACGGCGGTCTGGTCCGCCAGGCGCCGCACTTCGGTGGCGACCACGGCAAAACCGCGACCGTATTCGCCGGCCTTCTCGGCTTCGATCGCCGCGTTGAGCGACAACAGGTTGGTCTGGTCGGCGACCTTGACGATGGTGACTACCACCTGGTTGATGTTGCCGGCCTTCTCGTTGAGGATTGCCAGCTTGGCGTTGACCAGGTCGGCGGCGCCCATCACCGAATGCATGGTTTCTTCCATGCGCGCCAGGCCCTGTTGCCCGGAGCCGGCGGCCACCGAGGCCTGGTCGGCGGCGGTGGACACTTCGGTCATGGTGCGCACCAGGTCACGAGAGGTGGCGGCGATTTCACGGGAAGTCGCGCCGATTTCAGTGGTGGTCGCGGCCGTTTCGGTGGCGGTGGCCTGTTGTTGCTTGGAGGTCGCGGCGATCTCGGTGACCGAGGTGGTTACTTGCACCGACGAGCGCTGGGCCTGGGACACCAGGGAGGTCAGCTCGGCCATCATGTCGTTGAAGCCGGTTTCCACGGCACCGAATTCGTCCTTGCGCTCAAGATTCAGGCGCGTGCTGAGATCTCCCGTGCGCATGATTTCGAGGATTTGCACGATGCGATTCATCGGCGCCATGATCGCGCGCATCAACAGCAGGCCGCAGAGGCCGGCGGCCAGCACGGCGAACACCAGGGAAATACCCATGATGACTTTCGCGGTGATCACCGCATCGTCGATGGCTGCAACAGCCTGGTCTGCCACGGCTTTGTTGTGACGCAGAATTTCGCTGAGCTTCATGCGCCCGGCCGTCCAGGTCGGGGTCAGCTCTTCGTTGAACATCCTGATGGCTTCGGCGTCCTGATTGCGTTTATGCAATTCGGTAACGGCAATCAGGATCCGGTGGTAATCCGCGTGGAGTTTTTCAAAGGCGGCGTACTCGACCTTGTCCTCGTCCGTGGTGACCGTCTGGCGATAAAGCTCCATCTGGTCCAGCAGACGCGCGGAGAAGTCCTTGAAGTCTGACGCATCCTTGGTGGTGAAGCCCTGGCCCTGTTCCAGGCCGAGCATCTCCAGCATCCGCAGATAACTGTCGGACCAGGCGCCGCGCACCATCGAGCTGTAATACAACCCCGGCAGCGCATCCTCACGAACGCTGGCTTCACTGCTCTCGATCTTCAACAGGCGCGAATACGAGACGACCACCATCAGCAACATGATGGCGATAATTACCGCAAAGCTCGCCAAAATGCGTTGGCGCAACGTCCAGTTCTTCACAGTCAATCCTCGGGGGCATTTCGAAATGCGGGGAGTATAGCCGAGGGCACTGTTTCATTTATAAGACGGTTGCGCCAGTTCTTATCCCGTGGGCAAAAAAGCGTGATTGACAGGATCAAAGTCAAAAGATCGTAGCCTTCGGCAGCTCCTACGCGCCTGTGGGCGCCGCCGCAGGCTGCGATCTTTCAAGGCAGACGCCTACAGGGAAGCCTGGCGAACCTGTTTCTCCAGCTCGGCCTTCAATCCCGGTTCCAGCTTGAGCTGGCGCGCCAGTTCATCGAGGTAGGACTTCTCCATGAAGCTCTCCTCATCCACCAGCATCACGCTGGCGATGTACATTTCCGCAGCCATTTCCGGAGTGCTGGCGGCGCGCGCAACATCGCCCGGGTCCAGCGGTTTGTTCAGTTCGGCGTGCAGCCAGTGTTGCAGCTCCTGGTCGTTGTCGAGCTTGCTGAACTCGCCTTCGATCAGCTCGCGTTCGCGCGCATCGACATGACCGTCGGCCTTGGCCGCAGCCACCAGGGCCTTGAGAATCGCCTGGCTGTGCTGCTCGACTTGCGCCGGCGGCAATCGATCGAGGGTTTGCGGTTCGGTCCTCGGCGCCGTGCCCTGCTGGGCCTGCCAGTTGCCGTAGGCTTTGTAGGCCAGCACGCCCAATGCAGCGAGACCGCCATAGACCGCGACCTTGCCCCCGACCTTGCGCGCCTTCTTGTTACCCAGCAGCAGGCCCATGGCCCCGGCGGCCAACGCTCCACCGCCTGCACCGGAAAGCAGGCCGCCGAGACCGCCCGAGCCTCCGGTGCCGCCGAGTAACCCGCCCAATCCTGCGTTGGACGAGGTGTTACGGGCACCACCGGTCTTGTTCTGCAACATGTCCTGACCGGATTTGAGTAGCTGGTCGAGCAATCCACGGGTGTTCATTTTCCGCCTCCACTAAAAGGTACAACCAGACCTTAAGGCCACCAGCCTAGATCGAAAGTGCCCGAAAACGGCCTGTTAGATTGCTTCCAGATGTTGCTCACGCTTTGCGCAGGTGACTTACAGCTACCCTCTAAAAAAACGATATACACTCGATAAAATCTATAAAACTGCCCACCGGGTACGCTCTTCATGATGACCTTGCGTCAAATCCGTCATTTCATTGCCGTGGCCGAGACCGGCTCGATCTCCGCCGCCGCGCAAACCGCGTTCATTTCCCAGTCCACCCTGACCCTGGCGATCCAGCAACTGGAGCAGGAAATCGGCGTCGGCCTGTTCAATCGCCACGCCAAGGGCATGACCCTGACCCATCAGGGGCACCAGTTCCTGCGCCAGGCGCATTTAATCCTGGCTACCGTGGACAACGCCAAGCGCAGCCTGCAACAAAGCACCGACCAGGTGGCCGGGCAATTGATCGTCGGGGTGACCAGCCTGGTGGCCGGTTACTACCTGGCGGACCTGCTCACGCGTTTCCAGCGCGCCTACCCCAACGTCGAAATCCGCGTGATGGAAGACGAACGCCCTTACATCGAACACTTGCTGGTCAGCGGCGAGATCGATGTCGGCGTGTTGATCCTCTCCAACCTCGAAGACCGCCACGCCTTGCAGACAGAAGTGCTGACCCATTCGCCCCATCGGCTGTGGCTGCCGGCCCAGCACCCGCTGCTGGAACACGACAGTATCAACCTAGCCGACGTGGCCCGCGACCCGCTGATTCAATTGAACGTCGATGAAATGGACCGCAATGCCCAGCGCATGTGGACAGCCGCCTCCCTGCAACCGCGCATCACCCTGCGCACCGCCTCGACCGAAGCGGTGCGTAGCCTGGTGGCTGCCGGCCTTGGCGTGTCGATCCAGCCCGACATGACTTACCGGCCATGGTCACTGGAGGGCGACATCATCGAAGCGCGGCCGATTGCCGACCTCAGCCATACCTTGGATGTCGGCCTGGCCTGGCGCCGCGGGACCGCGCGCCCGGCCCTGGTGGACCCGTTCCTGACCGTCGCCCGCGAGCAACCCCACGGCGGGCGCAAGCCATCTATTTAATCGAACGCCGCCTTCAGTATTTAGAATTTGTCGACCTCGGGTCTGCGCACTAGTCTTGATGCATCCATATAAGACGGCCAGCCCCAGTCACAGGGAGCAACATGGCCACACAAGAAAAGAGAACCCGCAAAATGGCTGGCCCGCAGACCCCGTTGTTCACCGCATTGTTGATCGAGGGTGAATTGGTCGCCGGGCAAGGCCGTGTCGAACCGATTCTCAACCCGGCCACAGGCGAAGTCCTGACGCACATCGCCGAAGCCAGCACCGAACAAGTCGAAGCCGCCATCCTCGCCGCCCACCGCGCCTTTGCCGGGTGGTCGCGAACCACGCCGCAGCAGCGCTCGAACCTGTTGCTCGATATCGCCAACGCCATCGAAAAAAACGCCGACCTGCTCGCCCGCCTCGAATCCCTGAACTGCGGCAAGCCGTTGCACCTGGCCCGCCAGGACGACCTGAGCGCCACGGTCGATGTGTTCCGCTTTTTCGCGGGCGCCGTGCGCTGCCAGACCGGCCAGCTCAGCGGCGAGTACCTGCCCGGGTACACCAGCATGGTGCGTCGTGATCCTATTGGAGTGGTTGCGTCCATCGCGCCGTGGAATTACCCGATCATGATGGCGGCGTGGAAAATCGCCCCGGCCCTGGCCGCCGGCAACACCCTGGTGTTCAAGCCATCGGAGCACACCCCCCTGTCGATCCTGGCGTTGGCCCCGGCGCTGGCCGAGATCCTGCCGCCCGGCGTGATCAATATTGTCTGCGGTGGCGGCGAAGGCGTCGGCAGCCATCTGGTCAGCCACCCCAAGGTGCGCATGGTGTCGCTGACCGGCGATATCGTCACCGGGCAGAAAATCCTCCAGGCCGCGGCAAAAACCCTCAAGCGCACACACCTCGAACTGGGCGGCAAAGCGCCGGTGATCGTCTGTAACGATGCCGACATCCAGGCGGTGGTCGAAGGCGTGCGCACCTACGGCTACTACAACGCCGGGCAGGATTGCACCGCCGCTTGCCGGGTGTATGCCCAGGCCGGCATTCACGACCGCCTGGTGGCCGAACTCGGCGCGGCGGTCAGCAGCCTGCGTTTCGCCGGCAAACGCGATGCCGACAACGAAATCGGCCCGCTGATCAGCACCCGCCAGCGCGACCGCGTGGCCAGTTTCGTCGAACGCGCCCTCGGCCAGCCACACATCGAACGGGTGACCGGTGCGGCGGTGCATTCCGGCGCCGGCTTCTATTACCAGCCGACGTTGCTCGCCGGTTGCAAGCAAGGCGATGAAATCGTCCAGCGCGAAGTGTTCGGGCCGGTGGTCACCGTGACCCGCTTCGATCAGCTCGAACAAGCCGTGGACTGGGCCAACGACTCGGAATACGGCCTGGCCTCCTCGGTCTGGACCCAGAACCTGGACAAGGCGATGCAGGTCGCCGCGCGGTTGCAATATGGCTGCACCTGGATCAACAGCCATTTCATGCTGGTCAGCGAAATGCCCCACGGCGGGCTCAAGCGATCGGGCTACGGCAAGGACCTGTCCAGCGATTCGCTCCAGGACTACAGCGTGGTGCGGCACATCATGGCCCGCCACGGGCAGCATCTCTGACTACGCTAATAACAAGCCGATAGCGGCATGCTTCACCACGTTCACCACTGCCCCGACCATAATTTGAAGAAGAGGGAAATTCCATGTTCGTGTACAAGACCGCACTGCTCAGTGCAATCACCACCGCGCTGCTGGCCAGTGCCAGTGTCCAGGCCGCCGAGCCGTTGCAGGCTGTCGGTGCCGGCGAAGGCCAACTCGATATCGTCGCGTGGCCCGGCTACATCGAACGTGGCGAAAGCGACAAGGCCTACGACTGGGTGACCGGTTTCGAGAAGGAAACCGGCTGCAAGGTGAACGTTAAAACCGCGGCGACTTCCGATGAGATGGTCAGCCTGATGGCCAAGGGCGGTTATGACCTGGTGACGGCTTCCGGCGACGCTTCCTTGCGCCTGATCGTCGGCAAGCGGGTGCAGCCGATCAACACGACGTTGATCCCGAACTGGAAGAACCTCGACCCGCGCCTGAAAGATGCGCCGTGGTATGTGGTCAACAACCAGACCTATGGCACCCCGTACCAGTGGGGTCCGAACGTATTGATGTACAACACCAACGTCTTCAAGACCGCACCCGACAGCTGGGGCGTGTTGTTCAATGCCGAAAACCTGCCGGATGGCAAGCCGAACAAGGGCCGCGTGCAGGCCTATGACGGCCCTATCTACATCGCCGACGCGGCGCTGTACCTCAAGACCGCCAAGCCGGAACTGGGCATCCAGAACCCCTACGAACTGACCGAAGCGCAATACAAGGCGGTGCTCGATCTGTTGCGCGCGCAGCAGCCGTTGATCCACCGCTACTGGCACGACACCACCGTTCAGATGAGTGACTTCAAGAACGAAGGCGTGGTGGCGTCCGGGGCCTGGCCGTATCAGGTCAACGGCCTGGTCAACGAGAAGCAGCCGATCGCCTCGACCATCCCGAAAGAAGGCGCCACCGGGTGGGCGGATACCACCATGCTGCATGCCGAAGCCAAGCACCCCAACTGTGCCTACAAATGGATGGACTGGTCCCTGCAACCGAAAGTCCAGGGTGACGTGGCGGCGTGGTTCGGTTCGTTGCCAGCGGTACCGGCCGCGTGCAAGGAAAGCGAACTGCTCGGCGCCGAAGGTTGCAAGACCAATGGGTTCGACCAGTTCGACAAGATCGCCTTCTGGAAAACCCCACAGGCCGAAGGCGGCAAGTTCGTGCCGTACAGCCGCTGGACCCAGGACTACATCGCGATCATGGGCGGTCGCTAGTCTGCGCGATCCCTGAAATGAAGTAGATCCCTGTGGGAGCTGGCCTGCCGGCGATGGCGGAGTAACAGGCAACACAGTATTGACGGTGCTGACGCCATCGCCGGCAGGCCAGCTCCCACAGTTGACCACCTCTGTTGCCACTGCCGAGCAAGGCATTCGGCTGTAGTTGACCGTTTCTCGTTTTTTCAGAAGTCCAGGCAGGGCCGCTGCGACGGCCCTCGCCTTTTCGGAGCACCGCACCATGACGCTTGCAGTCCAGTTCACCAACGTTTCCCGTCAGTTCGGCGAAGTGAAAGCCGTTGACCGGGTTTCCATCGACATCCAGGACGGCGAGTTCTTCTCCATGCTTGGGCCTTCGGGCTCGGGCAAAACCACCTGCCTGCGCCTGATCGCCGGTTTTGAACAACCGAGCGCGGGCTCGATCCGCATTCATGGCGAGGAGGCCGCCGGCCTGCCGCCGTACCAGCGTGACGTGAACACCGTGTTCCAGGATTACGCGCTGTTCCCACACATGAACGTACTCGACAACGTCGCCTATGGCTTGAAAGTCAAAGGCGTCGGCAAGGCCGAACGCCGCAAACGCGCCGAAGAAGCCCTCGACATGGTCGCCCTCGGCGGTTACGGCGAGCGCAAACCGGTGCAACTGTCCGGTGGCCAGCGCCAGCGCGTAGCCCTTGCCCGCGCCCTGGTCAACCGTCCGCGTGTGCTGCTGCTCGACGAACCCTTGGGCGCGCTCGACCTGAAGCTGCGCGAGCAAATGCAGAGTGAACTGAAGAAGCTGCAACGCCAGCTCGGCATCACCTTTATCTTCGTCACCCACGACCAGACCGAAGCGCTGTCGATGTCCGATCGCGTCGCCGTGTTCAACAAGGGTCGCATCGAACAGGTCGATTCGCCGCGTAACCTGTACATGAAGCCCGCGACCACGTTCGTGGCGGAATTCGTCGGCACGTCCAACGTGATTCGCGGCGATCTGGCGCAGCAGTTGAGCGGCAATCCACAACCGTTTTCGATTCGCCCGGAACACGTGCGTTTCGCCGAAGGCCCACTGGCCGCGCACGAAATCGAAGTCAGCGGTTTACTGCACGACATCCAGTACCAGGGCAGCGCCACACGTTATGAACTGAAGCTGGAAAATGGCCAGACCCTGAACATCAGCCAGGCCAACAATCAGTGGCTCGATACCAGCGCGCAACATCAGACCGGGCAACGCCTCAGCGCACGCTGGGCGCGCGAAGCGATGATCCCGTTGCACGACACCATCGTGGGTGGGGTGTGAAATGACCAGCGTCGCTCTCCCGCAAAACCCGGCCAGTGGCTCGCCGTTGCGCCGATTTTCCAACCTGTTGTATCGCCGGCCGAACCTGTACCTGTCGATGCTGCTGGTGCCGCCGCTGCTGTGGTTCGGCGCGATCTACCTCGGCTCGTTGCTGACCCTGTTGTGGCAAGGTTTCTACACCTTCGACGACTTCACCATGGCGGTCACCCCCGACCTTACCCTGGCCAACTTCGCCGCGCTGTTCCAGCCATCGAACTTCGACATCATCCTGCGCACCTTGAGCATGGCGGTCGTCGTCTCGATCGCTAGCGCCATCGTCGCGTTCCCGATTGCCTACTACATGGCCCGCTACACCACCGGCAAGACCAAGGCGTTTTTCTACATCGCGGTGATGATGCCGATGTGGGCCAGTTACATCGTCAAGGCGTATGCCTGGACCCTGTTGCTGGCCAAGGGTGGCGTGGCGCAGTGGTTCGTCCAGCACCTGGGGCTGGAGCCGGTCTTGCAGTTCATCCTGGACATTCCCGGCGTCGGCGGCAGTACCTTGTCAACCTCGCACCTGGGACGCTTCATGGTGTTCGTCTACATCTGGCTGCCGTTCATGATCCTGCCGATCCAGGCCTCACTGGAACGCCTGCCACCGTCCTTGCTGCAAGCCTCGGCAGACCTCGGCGCCAAGCCACGCCAGACCTTCATGCAAGTGACACTTCCGCTGGCGATTCCGGGCATTGCCGCAGGTTCCATCTTCACTTTTTCGCTGACCCTGGGCGACTTCATCGTGCCGCAACTGGTCGGCCCGCCGGGCTACTTCGTCGGCAGCATGGTCTACGCCCAGCAAGGTGCGATCGGCAACATGCCGATGGCGGCCGCCTTCACCCTGGTGCCGATCGTGCTGATCGCCATTTACCTGTCCATCGTCAAACGACTGGGGGCCTTCGATGCACTCTGAAAAAGCATCCCTGGGTTTACGCATTGCAGCCTGGGGCGGGTTGGTGTTCCTGCACTTCCCGATCCTGATCATCTTCCTGTATGCCTTCAACACCGAAGACGCGGCGTTCAGCTTCCCGCCCAAGGGCTTCACGCTGAAGTGGATCGGCGTGGCTTTCTCGCGGCCCGACGTACTGGAAGCGATCAAGCTGTCGTTGCAGATCGCTTCGATTGCCACGCTGATCGCCATGGTCCTTGGCACGCTGGCTTCGGCGGCGCTGTATCGCCGGGACTTCTTCGGCAAGCAAGGCATCTCGCTGATGCTGATCCTGCCGATCGCCCTGCCCGGCATCATTACCGGGATCGCGCTGCTGGCGACGTTCAAGACCCTGGGCATCGAGCCGGGGATGTTCACCATCATCGTCGGCCACGCGACCTTCTGCGTGGTGATCGTCTACAACAACGTCATCGCCCGCTTGCGCCGCACCTCCCACAGCCTGATCGAAGCCTCGATGGACCTCGGCGCCGACGGCTGGCAGACCTTCCGCTACATCATCCTGCCGAACCTCGGCTCGGCGCTGCTGGCCGGAGGCATGTTGGCGTTTGCGCTGTCGTTCGACGAGATCATCGTCACTACCTTTACCGCAGGCCACGAACGCACCCTGCCGCTGTGGCTGCTGAACCAGCTCAGCCGCCCCCGGGACGTGCCGGTGACCAACGTCGTGGCGATGCTGGTGATGATGGTGACCATGCTGCCGATTCTCGGCGCCTATTACCTGACGCGGGGCGGTGAGAGCGTGGCGGGTAGCGGCGGGAAATAACAGACAACTCAGCCACTGAAGAAACCGAATCTTGTAGGAGCTGGCTTGCCAGCGAAAGCGGTGTGTCAGCCGACATCAATGTTGAAGGTGATGGCCCCTTCGCGAGCAAGCCCGCTCCCACATTTTGAGCCGGTTTCGTCAGGGGAAATAACAACAGTTCCAAAGAGGACAAGAACATGCAAACCCAACTCTTGATCAACGGCCAACTCATCAACGGCGAAGGCCCCGCCCAACCGGTGTTCAACCCGGCGCTGGGT
>NZ_JANHLK010000028.1 GCF_028682635.1 Pseudomonas putida
AAAGCTGTCCGGGTATGGCAAGGACATGTCGATGTATGGGCTGGAGGATTACACCGTTGTCAGGCATGTGATGTTCAAGCACTGAAAAGCATCGCCAGCAGGCTGGTTCCCACAATTTGGAATGCATTTCCCTGTGGGAGCCAGCCTGCTGGCGATTGCGTCACCTCGGTTTCAAGGTCGAAACCGGCATTAGGCACCACCAGGTTCCAGACCAAAGAAATCAAAACAATAACCACCGACCCGGGCGGCGCCTCCAAGCCCCGTCACGGTCTCGGGCATCCGAAATCTGCCGATTTTCCGGAGAAACACACATGAGTGCATCACCCGATCTCTCGTCCGCCATCGCCGACAGCGACGCCGAGCAGCTGCGAAAACTGGGCTACACGTCCAACTTCAATCGCAGCATGAGCCTGTGGGAAAACTTCGCCCTGGGCTTCACCTATCTCTCTCCGGTCGTAGGGGTCTATACCCTCTTCGGCCTGTGCCTCGCCGCCGGCGGGCCGCCGATGTTCTGGGCCTACCTGCTGGTCGGGTGCGGCCAGTTGCTGGTGTGCCTGATCTTTGGTGAAGTGGTTTCGCAGTTCCCGATTTCCGGTGGCGTATACCCGTGGGCGCGTCGCCTGGTGGGCAAGCGCTGGGCGTGGATGGTCGGCTGGATCTACTCCATCGCCCTGTGCGTGACCATTGCCGCCGTAGCCGTCGGCGCCGGCCCGTACCTGGCCGCCATGCTCGGTTTTGAACCGAGCAACAACACCAACATCATCATTGCCCTGGTACTGACGCTGTTCGCCACCCTGGTCAACCTCAGCGGCACCAAGGTGCTGGCGCGCATTGCCATGTTCGGCTTCCTCTGCGAACTGGTGGGTGCGGTGATCGTCGGTGTCTACCTGCTGGTCTTCGAACGCCATCAGTCGATCAGCGTGCTGTTCAACACCTTCGACATCAGCGTCAACGGCTCGTACCTGCCGGCCTTCCTCACTGCATCGCTGGCGGGGATGTTCCTGTACTACGGCTTCGAGGCCTGCGGCGACGTAGCCGAAGAAACCCCGAACCCGAGCAAGCAGATCCCGGTGGCCATGCGCATGACCATCTACATCGGCGGCGTGGCGGCGATGTTCGCCTGCCTGGCGCTGATCCTCGCCGTACCGGACATGCAAGCGGTGATCGATGGCACCGACAAGGACCCGGTCGGCACCATCCTCAACAATGCCTTCGGCCCGGTCGGTTCGAAAATGGTGATGGGCGTGGTGATGATTTCCTTCATCTCCTGCGTCATCAGCCTGCAAGCGGCGGCGAGTCGCCTGCTGTATTCCTACGCCCGGGACGAAATGGTCATCGGCAGCCGACTGCTGAAGAAGATTTCCCCTACCACCCAGGTTCCGGTTGCGGCACTGTTCGTGTCCGGCGTCCTGCCGGCGCTGATCATCATCCTCGGCTTCTTCCTGCAGGACGCGGTCGCCACCATCGTCAGCTTCGCCGCCATCGGTATTTACCTGGCTTTCCAGATGATCGTGCTCGCAGCGCTGTACGCCCGCCTCAAAGGCTGGAAACCCAGCGGCAAATTTACCCTCGGCGCCTGGGGCTGGGCAGTGAACATCGGCGCGCTGGTCTATGGCGTCGGCGCGATCATCAACATGGCCTGGCCACGGACCCCGGACGCCGCGTGGTACATCAACTACGCCATGGTCCTGAGTACCGCCATCGTCATCGGCCTGGGGTTGCTCTACATGTGGATTGCCAAGCCGTATGACCACGGTAAGGCGCCTGCCGGGGATGCGTGGAAAGTCAGTCGCTAACGGAAGTTGCCCCGGTGCCAACAGGTACCGGGGTTCATCGAGCCTGCAACAGGCAAGCATTTCGAAACAGTTCCTCGCTACCTGCGAATGTTTACCCGGCTAGAGTTTCCTCAACCACGCACGCGGTATCGGTTGACGATAGACGCAACAGAGCTTAGGGTGTTTACGTCGTTTACAGCGTATACACCTTTAGGAGAGCCACCATGGCCTCGCCCGTTTTGTCTTTTCGTGTCGAAGAACTTCTGGCCCAACAGCTGGATCAGCTGGCAGCGGCCACTGACCGCGACCGTCAGTACCACCTCAAGCGTGCACTGGTTCGATACGTGGAAGCCGAGTCCTGGCATCTGCAAGCCATCAGCGACGGCATAGCCGATGCCGATGCCGGAAAACTGACCGATCTGGACGCCGTGAAGGCTAAGTGGGCAAAACGTGCCGAGCGTAGTACTGACTGAGAAAGCCGAAAGCGACCTGAATGCCATCCATGAGCATTACCGAGAGGTCGTAGGCGCGAGTAGTGCCATCGAAATCATTGCAACCATGCTGCAATCTTTTCGGCAGTTGGAGCAGTTTCCCGGTTCAGGCAGGCCCTCCGTCATGCCTGATGTCCGAGAGTTAGTGCTTGGCCGTTATCCCTTCATTGCCCCGTATCGATTTGCCAATGGCCAGATACAGGTGTTGAGAGTGCTGCATCAGCGCTCCGAACGCTCTGAGGATTGGTAGAGGGGAGAACATCCAGCCGCGGCAAAGTTGCCGCGACTGAAGGTTCTATTTCTTCAAAACCGCGAAACACTGCGCATCGCATCCACCAGATAACGCATCGCAATGCGGTCACTCTCCGACAACTCCCGATAGCGTTCCACCAACTTAATCTCCTCGCTATTGAGCCGACGTCTTCGCCGGCCAGTAGACAGGCACGCAAAGATTCCCAGGATTTCGGTGATGCCTTGTACTTTCGACATGGACGATGTCCTTCTCTACGTCAAAGAAAACTTCAGAAACCGCATCGCCCTACCCCTTTTCAGCGGCCACCCTGTGCCCGCTGAAGCCACCGGCCCGAAGGGCAGAAACCGGTCATGTCCATAGAATAGGAATTATCCGGGCGCTGAAAAGCGGTTTTTAGAGTAATTAGTCAAAAAAAGCAGAAATGCCCTCTAAATCAGAATCTGCTGTCGGAAACGTTAACCGACATCTCTTGTTTCATTGCCGCGCCATCGTCACGCCATCAATCATTTTTTCTGCACAACCGAACGGTTTAAGCTATTCGTTATCTGTTTAAAGGCAGTTGCGTTTGGCCGAAGGCATGTCCGAACCGATATTCTTGATCCAGCAGTGCCAGGAACGGCGCGGGATCGTTCACGACAGGTTGTACTTATGCATCGCAGGAATTTGCTCAAAGCCTCCATGGCCATTGCGGCCTACACCGGTTTGTCGGCCACCGGCCTGCTCGCTGCCCAAGCCTGGGCAAGCAATGGCACGGCGGATGGCGAGGCTCAGGCGTTCGACTTCGAAGCGCTGAAGGCCCAGGCCAAGCAACTGGCCAGCAATCGCTACCAGGACACCAAGCAGGTGCTGCCGCCCACCCTGGCGACCATGACCCCCCAGAACTTCAACGCCATTCGCTATGACGGCAAGCATTCGTTGTGGAATGACCTGAACGGTCAGCTGGATGTGCAGTTTTTCCATGTCGGCATGGGTTTCCGCCAGCCGGTGCGCATGTACAGCGTCGATACCAAGACCCGCATGGCCCGCGAAGTGCATTTCCGCCCTTCGTTGTTCAACTATGAAAATACCTCGGTCGATACCCAACAGCTCAAGGGCGACCTGGGCTTTTCCGGGTTCAAGCTGTTCAAGGCGCCGGAACTGGACAAACACGACGTGGTGTCTTTCCTCGGCGCCAGCTATTTCCGCGCCGTAGACGCCAGCGGCCAGTACGGTCTGTCGGCCCGCGGCCTGGCCATCGACACCTATGCCAAGAAGCGCGAAGAATTCCCCGACTTCACCAAGTTCTGGTTCGAGACGCCAGGCAAGGACAGCACGCGCTTCGTGGTCTACGCCCTGCTCGACTCGCCGAGCGCCACCGGTGCCTACCGTTTTGACATCGATTGCCAGGCCGAGCGCGTGGTGATGGAGGTCGACGCCCATGTCAACGCGCGCACCGCCATCGAACAACTGGGCATCGCGCCGATGACCAGCATGTTCAGTTGCGGCACCCACGAGCGCCGCATGTGCGACACCATTCACCCGCAGATCCACGACTCAGATCGCCTGGCGATGTGGCGGGGCAACGGCGAGTGGATCTGCCGCCCGCTGAACAACCCGGCCACCCTGCAATTCAACGCCTTCACCGACAAGGACCCGAAAGGTTTCGGCCTGGTGCAGGCCGATCACGAGTTCGCCAGCTATCAGGACACCGTTGACTGGTACAGCCGACGCCCGAGCCTGTGGGTCGAACCAACGACCGCGTGGGGTGAAGGCTCAATCGATCTGCTGGAAATTCCTACCACCGGCGAGACCCTCGATAACATCGTGGCCTTCTGGACCCCGAAAAAACCGGTCGCGGCCGGCGACTCGTTGAACTACGGCTACAAACTCTACTGGAGCGCCTTGCCGCCCGTCGGCACGCCGCTGGCACGGGTCAACGCGACCCGGTCGGGTATGGGCGGTTTCACCGAAGGTTGGGCACCGGGCGAGCATTATCCGGAAGTCTGGGCCCGCCGTTTTGCCGTGGACTTCAACGGAGGCGGTCTGGATCGTCTGCCGGCGGGGACCGGCATCGAACCGGTGGTCACCTGTTCCAACGGCGAGGTGAAGGAGTTCAACGTGCTGGTGCTCGATGACATCAAGGGCTATCGCATCACCTTTGACTGGTACCCGACCAACGACAGTGTCGAGCCGGTGGAGCTGCGCCTGTTCATCCGCACCAATGACCGGACGCTGAGTGAGACCTGGTTGTACCAGTACTTCCCGCCGGCACCGGACAAGCGCAAATATACTTGAGGAAAAGCAAAAGATCGCAGCCTTCGGCAGCTCCTACAGGGGATCGTATTCCTCTGTAGGAGCTGCCGAAGGCTGCGATCTTTTGATCTTGAAACTCCTCAATCAATCACGCAAATCCGACTCATGAATCGGTTGGTCGCGATGGGTCGCCCGGTGATACTGCGCTGGCCATATGGCCTTGCGCCCACCCAGGTCATCGTCGGCATGCAGCGCCCAATAAGGATCACGCAACAGCTCGCGAGCGAGGAAGATGATGTCCGCCTGACAAGTGCGCAGAATATGCTCGGCCTGTGCGGGCTCGGTGATCATGCCTACAGTGCCGGTGGCGATGCCTGACTCCTTGCGCACACGTTCGGCAAACCGGGTTTGATAACCCGGGCCCGTGGGGATTTCCGCGTTGACCGCCGTTCCGCCTGACGACACATCGATCAGGTCCACGCCGAGGTCTTTCAGGCGCCGCGCCAGCTCGACGGTTTCATCCGGGTTCCAGCCATCCTCCACCCAGTCGGTGGCCGACACCCGCACGAACAGCGGTAATTCTTCCGGCCAGACTGCCCGCACCGCTTCGGTCACTTGCAGCACCAGCCGAATTCGATTTTCGAAGGAGCCGCCATACTGGTCACGCCGCTGATTACTCAGGGGCGACAGAAACTGGTGCAGCAGATAGCCATGGGCCGCGTGCACTTCGACCACCTTGAAACCGGCGGTCAAAGCGCGTTTCGCCGCGTCGACAAAGGCCTGGATGACGTCAGCGATCTCGCCTTCGTCGAGCTGCTTGGGTTGTGTGTGCTGCGGGTCAAAGGCGATCGGTGACGGGCCGACCGGCTGCCAGCCGCCCTCGTCGATTTTCACGCTGCCATGCTTGCCGAGCCAGGGTCGATAGGTACTGGCCTTGCGGCCGGCATGGGCCAGCTGGATGCCGGCGACGGCGCCCTGAGCGGCGATGAAGCGAGTGATGCGTTGCAGGGGTTCGATCTGTTCATCGTTCCACAGACCAAGATCCTGGTCGGTGATGCGCCCGTCGGCGGTAACCGCCGTGGCTTCGGTAAATACCAGGCCCGCGCCGCCGACCGCGCGGCTGCCGAGGTGGACCAGGTGCCAGTCATTGGCCAGGCCGTCGACACTCGAATACTGGCACATCGGCGATACCGCGATGCGGTTGAGCAGGGTCAATTGACGAAGGGTGTAGGGTTCAAGCAGCAGACTCATGGGGCACCTCTCAAATCAGTGGTCAGGCTCCAGGGTTCTGTTTGAGTAGTCGACGAGTGACAGGAAAAGGATGCAGCACCCGCCCCCGCGGGCAAAAAATTGACAAGACGTCACAAGGATAATCAAGCAGTGCTTAGAGCCTAGTCGACATCGGGGGATGAGGGAGGATTCAGAGAGATTCGGTGTCGCAAAGATTGCCATCGCGAGCAAGCTCGCTCCCACAGGGTTCGCTCAAATCCTGTGGGAACGAGGGGTCAACGCGGTTCGATGTGGGCAATCATCAGTTGAACGGTCTCATTGCCGCGGAACTCGTTGACGTCGAGCTTGTAAGCCAATTCCACCCACTTGATCGTCGGATTCGGCCACACCTCACGATCGATCCCGAATGCAATACCGTCAAGCTTGACCGAACCGCACTCGCTGCGAAGCACCACCTTGAGGTGCCTTTCACCGACGACACGCTGCTCGACCAACTGAAACACCCCATGAAACAGCGGCTCCGGGAAGTGTTGCCCCCAAGGGCCGGCATGGCGCAAGGCGCGGGCCAGTTCCAGGTGAAACTCCTCGACCGCCAGGGTGCCGTCCGACAACAGGCGCCCGGTCAGGTCTTCGTCGCGCAATTGACGACGAACCTCGGCATCGAAGGCCTCGGCGAACAGCGGAAAATTCGCCTCCGGCAGCGTCAGGCCAGCGGCCATGGCGTGGCCACCGTACTTGGTGATCAGGTTCGGATGCTGCGCCGCCACCACGCTCAGGGCGTCGCGGATATGAAAGCCCTGGACCGAACGCCCGGAACCCTTGAGCAAGCCGTCGCCGGCATCGGCAAAGGCGATGGTCGGGCGGAAATAACGCTCTTTCATGCGCGACGCGAGGATACCGATGACACCCTGGTGCCACTCGGGATCGAACAGGCACAAGCCAAACGGCATCGATTCCACCGGCAGATCCTTGAGCTGGGCCAGCGCCTCACGCTGCATGCCCTGCTCGATGGATTTACGGTCCTGGTTCATCCCGTCCAGCTGCGCCGCCATCTCACGGGCCAGCGCCGCGTCGTCGGTCAGCAGGCATTCGATGCCCAGGCTCATGTCATCCAGTCGTCCGGCGGCGTTGAGGCGCGGGCCGACGATAAACCCCAGGTCGGTGGAGGTGATGCGCGCATGATCACGCTTGGCCACTTCGAGAATCGCCTTGATCCCCGGTCGGGCACGTCCGGCGCGAATCCGTTCGAGGCCCTGATGCACCAGGATCCGGTTGTTGGCATCCAGCGGTACCACGTCGGCCACGCTGCCCAGCGCCACCAGGTCGAGCAACTCGCCGATGTTCGGCTGCGGCTTGCTGGTGTACCAGCCGAGTTCGCGCAAACGCGCGCGCAAGGCCATCAGCACATAGAAGATCACCCCGACTCCGGCCAGCGCCTTGCTCGGGAAGGTGCAACCGGGCTGGTTCGGATTGACGATGGCATCGGCCAGCGGCAATTCATCGCCGGGCAAGTGGTGATCGGTGACCAGCACGTTGAGCCCGGCCTTTTTCGCCGCGGCCACGCCTTCGACACTGGAAATGCCGTTGTCCACGGTAATCAGCAACTGAGGCTCGCGCTCCAGCGCCACCGCGACGATTTCCGGGGTCAGGCCGTAGCCGTAGTCGAACCGGTTGGGCACCAGATAGTCGACGTGCGCCGCACCCAACAGGCGCAAGCCCAGGGTGCCCACGGTACTGGCTGTCGCGCCATCGGCATCGAAGTCGCCCACGATCAGGATCCGCTGACGCTGTTCAAGCGCGGTCACCAGCAAGTCCACCGCCGCCTCGATCCCCTTGAGCTGCTGGAACGGAATCAGCCGCGCCAGGCTTTTGTCCAGTTCGGCTTCGGATAACACGCCCCGCGCGGCGTACAGCCGGGTCAGCAGCGGCGGGATATCACCGAGAAATGGCAGGGTGTCGGGCAGCAGGCGAGGTTCGATGCGCATGGGGTGACAGGGGCTTCTCTTCAATATGTAGGATAAAACCGGTGAGGCCGCGACTGATCAGCCGCGTTCGCCCAACAACCACTGCAACTGGACTTCATGCTGACCACGGTCGTCGGTGACGAAAATCGTCCCTTCGCTGATCATCACGTCCCACTTGATGACGCGGGGCATGTCCTTGGCCAGGGTTTCCAGGACTTCCTGGGGAACCGCCGCGATGTTGACGTTTTTCAGGTTCTTGATCGCCGGGATTACCTTGCCTTCCCAGACCCGCAGGCTGCCGTAGGCCAGCAGGCTGGTGCGTTCGGTACGGCGCGAGCACCAGGTCAGGCGATCGGCGTCCGGCTGGCCGACTTCGATCCAGTGCAGGACACGGTCGTCCAAGCTCTTTTCCCACAGGGCCGGTTCATCCACGTCTGACAGACCACGGCCGAACGACAGCTGCTCGTTGTACCAGAGGGCGTAGGCCAACAGGCGCACGGTCATGCGCTCTTCGGTTTCCGAAGGGTGGCGGGCGATGGTCTGCTTGACGGACTCGTAGACGCTGCGATCGAGGTCGGTGAGGTTCAGTTCAAACTTGTAGGTCGTGGACGGCTGGGCCATGAACGGACTTCTTGATACGGGGAAAGGCGGCAAGTCTAACCGATGCAGCCGCCAATCAACGAATAGAAGCAGATCTCCCTTGGGCGCCTGACAGTCGGCTATGTTAAAACTCTGTACTCGCTCAATCTTTGTCCTACAGGAACCCGCATGCCGTCTTCTGCCAAACCGCTCTCAGGTCTGAAAGTCATCGAACTGGGTACCTTGATCGCCGGCCCGTTTGCCTCGCGCATCTGCGCTGAATTCGGTGCCGATGTGGTCAAGGTCGAATCGCCGGACGGCGGCGATCCATTGCGTAAATGGCGCAAGTTGTACGAGGGCACCTCGCTGTGGTGGTTCGTCCAGGCACGCAACAAAAAGTCGCTGACACTGAACCTCAAGCACCCGGACGGCCTGGCGATCCTGAAGAAACTGCTCAGCGAAGCGGACATCCTGATCGAAAACTTCCGCCCCGGCGTGCTGGAAAAGCTTGGACTGGGCTGGGATGTGCTGCATGCGCTGAACCCCAAGCTGGTCATGGTGCGCCTCTCGGGTTTCGGCCAGACCGGCCCGATGAAGGACCAACCCGGGTTTGGCGCGGTCGGCGAATCCATGGGCGGCCTGCGCTACATCACCGGGTTCGAGGACCGGCCGCCAGTACGCACCGGGATTTCCATCGGTGACTCGATTGCTGCGCTATGGGGCGTGATCGGAGCCCTGATGGCCCTGCGTCATCGCGAGGTCAATGGCGGTGCGGGGCAAGTGGTGGACGTGGCGCTCTACGAGGCGATCTTCGCCATGATGGAAAGCATGGTGCCGGAGTTCGACGTGTTCGGCTTCATCCGCGAACGCACCGGCAACATCATGCCGGGCATCACGCCCTCCTCGATCCACACCAGTGCCGATGGCAAACATGTACAGATCGGCGCCAATGGCGACGCGATCTTCAAGCGTTTCATGTTGATCATCGGCCGGGAAGACCTGGCCAACGACCCGCAGTTGGCCAGTAACGACGGCCGCGACAGCCGTCGCGACGAAATCTACGGGGTGATCGATCGCTGGGTCAATTCGTTGCCCCTGGACAGCGTCATCGAGCTGTTGAACCAGGCCGATGTACCGGCCAGCCGAATCTTCAGCGCCGAAGACATGTTCAGCGATCCACAGTACCTCGCCCGGGAAATGTTCCTGCAGGCCAAGCTACCCGATGGCAAGGACTTCAAGATGCCGGGGATCGTGCCGAAACTCTCAGAGACACCCGGTGATTGTGAATGGGTCGGGCCACAACTGGGCGAGCACAATACCCAGGTACTCCAGGAACTTGGCTATGACGCGTCGCAGATTGCACAGCTGCGCAAAGACGGAGCCATCTGAGCTCAAGCGTCTGTTTGCGCGACTCATCAAACCCTGCCTGTTGCTGGACGGCCGGCGCCTGGGCGCGTTGGCGAGCCTGTTGCTGATCATCACCCTGGCCGCGCCGGTATCGGCGCAGGCCAAGGATTCCCTGGTCTGGCTGAAACGCGATCTACCGCCGCTGTTCATTTTCGACGGCCCGCAAAAAGGCCAGGGGGTCATCGACCAACTGCTCCGCCAACTGATCGCCGGCATGCCGCAGTACCAGCACAGTGTGCTGAAGGTCAATCGAGCCCGTGGCTTGCAGATGCTCCACGAACCGGCCCTCACCTGCGATGCGGCGCTGAATTGGAGCAAGGAGCGCGAAAGCTGGATCGCCTTTTCCCTCCCGGTTTTTCGCGCCATGAGCAATGGCCTGGCCATACGGCGTAATGATCGGGAAGTACTGACGCCGTTCCTCAAGGATGGCGAGGTGGACTTGGCGGCTCTATTGGCCACCGGCAGCGTGACGCTGGGCATTGTTGCCGAACGCAACTACGGCGACTTTCTCGACACCTTGCTCAAGCAGGCGCCGGGCAAGGTGCTGACCTCGCACTACGGCAACGACGCCTTGGGCAGCCTGTTGCAGATGCAACGCCTGGGTCGCCTGCAATTGCTCTTGGGCTATCGCCCGGAAATTCGTTATCAGGCGCAGCAACAAGGCATCGCTGAAGATGAACTGGAGTTCTTCCCGATTCGTGGCACCGGCAAGTACCTGTCCGGCTACATAGGCTGCACCAACACGCCCCAGGGCCGCCAGGCGATCGTCGAGATCAACCAGCTGCTGCGTGCCCTGCCCCGGGATCACTTGAGCGAGGCGTACGCCGGTTGGCTCGACCCGCAAAGTCGCAGCGACTACCTGCAAGCGGCCAGGGATTTTTTCGAGCACCAGAGCGGCTACTGACAATTTCCGGGCAAAAAGAAACCCCGAGAAGTGGGGAGACGACTCGGGGTTAAACGTGGTCTTTTCAAGGACCCGTAACGGCAAGCGGCAAGCACCGGAGCACAATGCTTGATCTTGCTGTTACTAGGTCTGACGATGGGGATGCAGGAAGGTTCCCACATCCGACAATTCAATTTCGGCTGGCCAGCAGCTTGTCCTGTGCCGCATTGCGCAACGCCGCGATCACACAGGGTTCCAGGCGTCCTTCAGCAATCAGCACGTCGCGGTGCAAGCCGTCGACCACATCCGTCAGCTGGCGCTTGTCACTCAACTGTGCCTGGTTGAACGCCCGATCGACCACTATGGCGCCGATTGCGTTCTTCAATGTCACCCGGCATTCACCGTGAATGCCCGACGGGGTCAACGTCACCTGGTACGGGCTCAGAGCCTCACCGAGCAAGAGACTGATACTTTCCATCCGATCACCACTCAATAGTCCGAAAACAAAGTGCCTGGGGGCGTGTGTACAGTAAATGACCGCTGGCCCGGGTAGAAAGTTCTGAAGACCGAGTGCAGGTGAACCTGCGCCTCTGGTCGATAGAGCATGCACGCTGAAGATGACAGAGAAAAAACAACAGCGTCAAGCCTGCCCCGTATTCATCCGCGAGGACTGCCGGCAATTTGGAATGCACCAACAGAAAAGCCCGTCAGGAGACGGGCTTTCTTGTGTGACAAGGTTTGCCTGTTACAAAGGCTTACCGCGGTTGCCATGCTGGCTGACAAAGGCCTGCACGGCCTTGAGGTCATTCGGCAATACGGTGCAACGCTCGTCTCTTTCGAACAGATCAGAAAGATGCACAGGAAGCTCAAGGGCTTTTCCTACGCCAGCTTTCAACACGGCGTCCGGGAACTTGACCGGATGGGCCGTGCCCAGGATCACCATCGGGATATCCAGGCTGCGACGGCATTCCCGTGCGGCCTTGACGCCGATCGCGGTGTGCGGGTCCAGTACTTCGCCGGTCTGCTCGAAGACCTCGGCGATGGTTTCGCAGGTTTGCGCATCGTCCACGGCCAGCGAGTCGAACAGCTTGCGCGCCTCAGTCCAGCGCTCCTGCTCGACGCTGAAACCGCCGCCCTGCTTGAAGCTGTCCATCAGCCCGGCAATCGCCGCGCCGTTGCGACCGTGCAGGTCGAACAGCAGGCGTTCGAAGTTCGAGGACACCATGATGTCCATCGACGGCGACAGGGTCGCGTGCAGGGTTTCCTTGACGTACTGGTTGCCGCTCATGAAGCGGTGCAGGATGTCATTGCGGTTGGTGGCGACGATCAACTGGTTGATCGGCAGGCCCATGTTGCGTGCCAGGTAACCGGCGAAGATGTCGCCGAAGTTACCGGTTGGCACCGAGAACGCCACCGAACGCGCCGGACCGCCCAGCTGCAGGGCCGCGTGGAAGTAGTAGACGATCTGGGCCATGATCCGCGCCCAGTTGATCGAGTTCACCGCCACCAGGCGAGTGCCCTTGAGGAAGCCCTGGTCGGCGAAGCTCGCCTTGACCATTTCCTGGCAGTCATCGAAGTTGCCTTCGATGGCGATGTTGTGGATGTTCTCACCGAAAATGGTGGTCATCTGCCGACGCTGCACTTCTGAGACACGGTTGTGCGGGTGCAGGATGAAGATGTCGACGTTTTCGCAGTGCTTGCAGCCTTCGATGGCGGCCGAGCCGGTATCGCCGGAAGTGGCGCCGACGATCACCACGCGCTCGCCGCGCTTTTCCAGCACGTAGTCGAGCAGGCGACCGAGCAGTTGCAGGGCGAAGTCCTTGAACGCCAGGGTCGGGCCGTGGAAAAGTTCCAGCACCCACTCATTGCCGTTCAACTGGCGCAGCGGTGCCACGGCGTTGTGGGAAAACACGCCGTACGTTTCTTCGAGAATCTTTTTGAAATCGGCATCCGGGATGCTGCCGGTCACGAACGGGCGCATCACCCGGAAGGCCAGCTCGTGATACGGCAGGCCGGCCCAGGAAGCGATTTCTTCCTGGGTGAAACGTGGCAGGTTTTCCGGGACGTACAGACCGCCGTCGGTGGCAAGGCCTGCCAGCAGGACGTCTTCGAAATTCAGGGCCGGTGCCTGGCCGCGGGTACTGATGTAACGCATGACTGACTCCAATGGACAGTGTTCGTAATGCCGGGCCAGCTCACTGGCCCGGCGAACGATAACGGCTTAGTTCAGGTGCTCGACGCGGATCCGTACGACCGGACCGACTACGCCTGCCAGGGCTTCGAGGGCAGCGATCGCATCGTTGATGCGCTGCTCCACCACGCGGTGGGTCAGCAGGATCATCGGTACCAGGCCGTCGTGCTCCTCGGCTTCCTTCTGCATGATCGACTCGATGTTGATGCCACGCTCGGACAGGATGCTGGCCACCTGGGCCAGAACGCCCGGATGGTCCTTGGCCTGGATCCGCAGGTAGTACGCGCTTTCGCAGGCGTCGATCGGCAGGATCGGGTGCGCCGACAGCGAATCCGGCTGGAAGGCCAGGTGCGGTACGCGGTTTTCCGGGTCCGAGGTCATGGCGCGAACCACGTCCACCAGGTCGGCGATCACCGACGAAGCGGTCGGCTCCATGCCGGCGCCGGCACCGTAGAACAGCGTCGAACCGGCGGCGTCGCCGTTGACCATCACCGCGTTCATCACGCCGTTGACGTTGGCGATCAGGCGATCGGCCGGGATCAGCGTCGGGTGCACGCGCAACTCGATACCCGCGGCGGTGCTGCGCGCCACGCCCAGGTGCTTGATGCGATAACCCAGCGCTTCGGCGTAGTTCACGTCGGCGGTGGTCAGCTTGGTGATGCCTTCGGTGTAGGCCTTGTCGAACTGCAGCGGAATGCCGAATGCGATGGACGCCAGGATCGTCAGCTTGTGCGCCGCATCGATGCCTTCAACGTCAAAGGTCGGGTCGGCTTCGGCATAGCCCAGGGCTTGCGCTTCGGCCAACACGTCTTCGAAGGTCCGGCCTTTCTCGCGCATCTCGGTGAGAATGAAGTTGCCGGTGCCGTTGATGATGCCGGCCACCCAGTTGATACGGTTGGCGGACAGGCCTTCACGGATCGCCTTGATCACCGGAATGCCACCGGCCACGGCCGCTTCGAACGCGACGATCACGCCCTTCTCGCGAGCCTTGGCGAAAATTTCATTACCGTGAACGGCGATAAGCGCCTTGTTCGCGGTGACCACATGCTTGCCATTCTCGATGGCCTTGAGTACCAGCTCGCGGGCAACGGTGTAGCCGCCCATCAGCTCTATGACGATGTCGATCTCAGGGTTCGTGGCCACTTCGAAGACATCGGTGGTAATCGCAATACCGGTCGTTTGGAACTGAGGCTTTGGCGTGCGCATGGCAATTTGTGCCACTTCGATTCCACGCCCGGCACGACGAGCAATTTCCTCGGCGTTGCGCTGAAGTACGTTGAAGGTACCGCCACCGACGGTCCCTAACCCACAGATGCCTACTTTGACCGGTTTCACTGTGAACTCCCCATAAAACGGCCGACTCGAGGCCGGCCGTGAAAACAGCCGCAAACTCGCGGCTCTCTATTGATGGCCCGGCTGGAACTGCCGCCGGGCCACGCTCGTCAACAGCTGACCGTGACGATACGAATTACTTGGCACTGAGCGCCAGTTTGGCGACTTGTGGCGCCGGCTGGTAGCCCGGAATGACCTGGCCGTCAGCCAAAACGATGGCCGGCGTGCCGTTCACACCAATCGACTGACCGAGGGCGAATTGCTTGGATACCGGGTTATCGCACTTGGCGGCCTTGATTTCCTTGCCGTCGACCATCTTGTCCATGGCCGCTTTCTTGTCTTTCGAGCACCAGACCGCCTGCAGTTGCTCGTCACCCGGCGAACCCAGGCCCTGGCGTGGGAACGCCACGTAACGCACTTCGATGCCGCGCTTGTTCAGCTCCGGCACTTCGGCGTGCAGTTTGTGGCAGTACGGGCAGGTGGTGTCGGTGAACACGGTGATGTGCGACTTGGTTTCGCCAATGGCTGGGTACACCACGGTTTCCGCGGCGGGGATGGCGTTGACCAGCTTGGAAACGCCCAGGCGCTCGGTCTTCTCGGTCAGGTTGACCGGCTTGCCGTCCTTGAGCTGGAACATGTAGCCCTGGACCACGTACTGGCCGTCGGCGCTGGCATAGAGTACGCGGCTGCCTTGCAGCTTGACTTCGTACAGGCCTGGCAGAGGGCTGGCGGAAATGCTTTCTACCGGTACTTCGAGCTGGAGGTTTTCCAGGCTTTTACGAATGGCTTTATCGGCCGCGTCATCGGCGACAGCAAAGGTGCTGACCAACGCGATGGCGGCGGCGGCGAAAATCTGGGTCAAACGCATGAGAACTCCTGAAGGCGGACAAATGAGACGCTCAGAACGCCAGTGCCGAAACACCGGGTCATAAACGCCCATCGTGCAAACTGGCAAAGCCTACCACATAAGGTTCGTGTGGCCGAATGCACCTGATACAAGACATCACACCCCCCCTGTAGGAGCTGCCGCAGGCTGCGATCTTTTGACTTTGATCTTTAAGATCAAAAGATCGCAGCCTGCGGCAGCTCCTACAGGGGGACGGCGTCAACCGCGGGGGTGGTGTTTGGCATGCAGATCCTGCAAACGCGCCCGCGCAACGTGAGTGTAGATCTGGGTAGTCGACAGATCGCTGTGGCCGAGCAGCATTTGCACCACCCGCAAATCGGCGCCGTGGTTGAGCAAATGCGTAGCGAAGGCATGGCGCAATGTATGCGGTGACAGCGACTTGCCGATGCCGGCGACCTTGGCCTGGTGCTTGATCCGATGCCAGAACGTCTGGCGGGTCATCTGCTCGCCGCGCTGACTGGGGAACAACACATCGCTGGGCCGCCCGCCCAGCAGCTCGCCACGACCATCGCGCAAATAACGCTCGACCCAGACGATCGCCTCCTCGCCCATCGGCACCAGCCGCTCCTTGCTGCCCTTGCCCATCACCCGCAGCACGCCCTGGCGCAGGTTGACCTGCTCCAGCGTCAGGCTGATCAGCTCCGTCACCCGCAGGCCGCAGGCGTAAAGCACTTCGAGCATGGCGCGGTCGCGCTGGCCGATGGCTTCGCTCAGATCCGGTGCTTTCAGCAGCGCTTCCACATCAGCTTCCGACAAGGACTTGGGCAACGGCCTGCCCAGTTGCGGCATATCGATGCGCAACGTCGGATCGACAGCGATCAGCTTTTCCCGCAGCAGATAGCGATAGAAGCCGCGCACGCCAGAGAGAAATCTGGCCGTTGAACGGGGCTTGTAGTTTTGCTCCAGGCGCCAGGCCAGGTGATCGAGAATCAATTCGCGCCCGGCGTTGAGCAGCTCCAGGCCTTTTTCCTGCAGCCAGCCATTGAACAGGGCCAGATCGCTTCGATAGGCATCGCGGGTGTTATCGGAAAGACCTTTCTCAAGCCACAGCGCGTCGAGAAACTGGTCAATCAAGGGATGATCGATGGCAGGCATAAAGACTCAGGCAAGGCCGACAGTACGGCCAGGGAAGATAAATCGCAGGCAACAAAAAAGCAGCCCGTAGGCTGCTTTTTTCTGCATCGGAAGCTGGACTTAAGCCAGTTTTTCCTTGATGCGAGCTGCTTTACCCGACAGGTCGCGCAGGTAGTACAGCTTGGCTTTACGTACGTCACCGCGACGCTTGACAGCCATGCTGTCGATTTGCGGGGAGTAGGTCTGGAAAGTACGCTCTACGCCAACACCGTTGGAGATCTTGCGCACGGTGAATGCACTGTTTACGCCGCGGTTACGCTTGGCGATTACAACGCCTTCGAACGCTTGCAGACGCGAACGGTCGCCTTCCTTCACTTTCACCTGAACGACAATGGTGTCGCCCGGGGCAAAGGTAGGGATCTCTTTGGTCATCTGCTCTGCTTCGAGTGCAAGGATGATTTTGTTAGTCATGCTGTGCTCCTAAGGTAAATCGTCGGATCTACCATCGATACGTTGTTAACTATCGTCCCGCTCGCGGATGTATTCCTCGAGCAGCTTCTTCTCTTCTCCAGAAAGCGAGCGGCTTTCCAGAAGATCGGCGCGTCGTTCATAGGTCCGACCAAGGGACTGCTGTAAACGCCAACGCCGGATGTGCGCGTGATTGCCACTTAGCAATACGTCGGGAACACGCTGATCCGCATACACCTCCGGTCGGGTGTAGTGCGGGCAATCCAGCAAACCATCCGTAAAGGAATCTTCCTCGGCGGAGTCCGCATGCCCTAAAGCTCCAGGCAGCAGTCGTGTAACCGCATCGATCAGGACCATCGCCGGCAGCTCGCCGCCAGACAGTACATAGTCGCCAATCGACCACTCTTCATCGACATGAGCATCAATAAAACGCTCGTCAATGCCTTCATAGCGGCCGGCAATCAGGATCAATGCATCCAGATTCGCCAACTCGCGTACCGCCGACTGAGTCAGTTGACGGCCTTGGGGCGACAGGTAAATCACCTTCGCACCCTCCCCGGCGACTGCCTTGGCCTGAACCAGAGCATCTTCCAGGGGCTTGATCTTCATCACCATGCCCGGACCACCGCCAAAAGGGCGATCATCCACAGTGTGATGTCGATCCGTCGTGTAGTCTCGCGGATTCCAACAGGTGAGCTGCAACAGCCCCTGTTTCACCGCCCGACTGGTGATGCCGTACTCGCTGATGGCGGAGAACATCTCGGGAAACAAACTGATCACTTCTACGCGCAAGTTAGCCACGCTTAGAAGTCCGCATCCCAATCCACCTTCATCTCGCCTGCGACCAGGTCGACGGCCAACACGCATTGCTCGGTATAGGGCAACAGGCGTTCGCGATCATCCAGGCTGCCAGCGCAAGGCTTGACCACCATTACATCGTTCGAGCCGGTCTCCAGCAGGTGATCGATCTTCCCGAACAGTTGCCCGAGGGTGTCGATGACCTTGAGACCTTCCAGCTGGTACCAGTAGTACTCGCCGTCGGTCAGTTCAGGGAACAGGTTGCGCGGCACGCAGATCTCATAACCGGCCAGAAGACGAGCTTCTTCACGATCATCGAGACCCTTGAGCTTTGCGACCAGGAACTTGTCGTTCCCGCGTCCGCTGACCAGCTCTACCTGCTTTACATTGCCGTCACGCTTGAGCGTCCAGGTTTTGTATTCCAGCAGGTTCTTGATCGGATCAGTAAAGGAATACACCTTCACTTCGCCGCGAACGCCGTGAACCGAATAAATCTTGCCGATAACGATCAAATCATCAGCAACAGCTGGCGTCGCGTTCATATTGCTCAGGCCGCAGCCTTGGCAGATTCCTTCAACAACTGAGCAACGCGCTCAGAAGGTTGTGCACCAACGCTCAGCCAGTAGGCTACGCGCTCTTGGTTCACGGACAGACGAACTTCCTGGCCACGAGCAACAGGGTTGAAGAAACCAACCTGTTCCTTGTGCGAACCGTCGCGCGGGTTGCGGCTGTCGGTTACGGTCAGGTGGTAAAACGGGCGCTTTTTGGAGCCGCCAAGGGCAAGACGGATTGTTAGCATGTGAACATCGTTCCTGTAGTCGGTGCTGCAAATCTAAAGGCACAGCGGGCATAGGTGCCCGAAAGGCCGCATATTCTAAGGAATATCCGGACTTTTGCAAATGACTTTTTCCGGCGGCCTATCGGACGCCATCCAGATTTGCTATAGAGCCGTCGTTTAAAACGGCCAGTCAGCTCCCGCCAAGTGCGGGTTTGCTGTAGATCCCGCGTCCTTGCGGGTCTGCGCCGGTGCGATGACCGGCGCGGATTCTTTACATCTTGGGCATGCCGCCGCCGGGCAACATACCGCCCATGCCGCGCATCATCTTGGCCATTCCGCCTTTCGCGGAGAATTTCTTCATCATCTTCTGCATCTGCTTGTGCTGCTTGATCAAGCGGCCGATGTCCTGCACCTGGGTGCCGGAGCCCATGGCGATACGACGTTTGCGCGAACCGCTGATCATCTCAGGGTCACGGCGCTCGGCCGGCGTCATGGAATTGATGATGGCTTCCATCTGTTTGAATTGCTTCTCTGCCGCGCCCTGGGCGTTGCCCATCTGCGCCAGGTTCACGCCACCCATGTTCGGCAGCTTGTCCATGAGGCCGCCGAGGCCGCCCATGTTCTTCATCTGTTGCAGCTGGTCACGGAAGTCTTCGAGGTCGAAACCCTTGCCCTTCTTCAGCTTCTTGGCCAGCTTGTCGGCCTTGTCCCTGTCGAGGGTCGCTTCCGCCTGCTCGATCAGGCTGAGCACGTCGCCCATGCCGAGGATGCGCGAGGCGATACGCTCAGGGTGGAACGGGTCGAGCGCTTCGCTCTTCTCGCCCATACCGATGAACTTGATCGGCTTGCCGGTGATGGCGCGCACCGACAGGGCGGCACCGCCACGGGCATCGCCGTCGACCTTGGTCAGGATCACACCGGTCAGTGGCAGCGCGTCGCCAAAGGCCTTGGCCGTGTTGGCGGCGTCCTGGCCGGTCATGGCGTCGACCACGAACAGGGTCTCGACCGGGTTGATCGCGGCATGCAGCGCCTTGATCTCGCCCATCATCTCTTCATCGATGTGCAGGCGACCGGCGGTATCGACAATGACCACGTCGATGAACTTGAGTTTTGCTTCCTTAATAGCCGCTTGCGCGATCTCGACCGGCTTCTGGCTCAGGTCGGACGGGAAGAAGGTGACACCCACTTCACCGGCGAGCATTTCCAGCTGCTTGATCGCCGCCGGACGATAAACGTCCGCGGACACGACCATGACCGACTTCTTCTTGCGCTCTTTAAGGAAGCGCGCCAGCTTCCCGGCGGTGGTGGTCTTACCCGCGCCCTGCAGACCGGCCATGAGGATGACCGCTGGCGGCACGGCGCTCAGGTTCAAATCTTCGTTGGCCGCGCCCATCAGGCTTTCGAGTTCGGCCTGGACGATCTTCACGAAGGCCTGGCCCGGCGTCAGGCTGCGCGACACCTCGGTGCCGACAGCGCGTTCCTTGACCGAATTGACGAAGTCTTTCACCACCGGCAAGGCGACGTCGGCTTCGAGCAACGCCATGCGCACTTCGCGCAGGGTGTCTTTGATGTTGTCCTCGGTCAGCTTGGCCTTGCCGGTGACATGGCGCAGCGTCTGCGAGAGACGGTCGGTTAAGTTTTCAAACATTGCGCGATCCTTTCAGGCCCTGTGTAGACCGGGATAATGGCGGCCCAGACCGGACTAAACGTGTGCTCGGCGAGCCTGCGGCGTGGGCAGGTCGCGGATTATAGCGAAGACTGCGTCTGGCGGACACCTCGCACTTTCGTGTCGCGTGGGTTCTATGCCAAACTCAGCGCCTTTCGGGCTTGCCTAACAGGACTTATGCTCCCCTTGTCACCCAGTTTGCTTACTACCCTCGCCGCCGCCTGCTTGTATGCCGCTGCGACTTTCTATCAAGGCACTCGCCTGGCCACCGGCGCCAAGGCCAACAAGCGCCTGCTGGTTACGCTCGGCGTGCTGGCGGTGCTGGCCCACAGCGCCAGCCTGGTGACCCACCTGCTGACCCCGATTGGCCTGGGCCTGGACTTTTTCAGTGCCGCCAGCCTGATTGCCGCCGCGGTCATCGCCCTGACGCTGCTGGCCTGCTCACGAATACCGGTGGAGAACCTGCTGGTCCTGCTGTTCCCCCTGGGCGCCTTGACCGCGCTACTGGCGCAGTTCGCCCCCGCCGGCACCGTGCAGATCATCGACGAAGCGCCAGGCATTCTCGCCCACATCCTGTTGTCGATCCTTGCCTACGGCATGTTCACCATCGCGGTGTTCCAGTCGTTGCTGCTGCTGGTCCAGGATCACCAGCTCAAGCACAAGCACCCGTCCGGGCTGATCAAGAACTTCCCGCCGCTGCAAACCATGGAAAGCCTGCTGTTCGGCTTCCTCTGGGCCGGCTGGACGCTGCTGTCGCTGTCGCTGATCTCCGGCTGGCTGTTTGTCGATAACCTGTTCGCCCAGCACCTGGTGCACAAGACCTTGCTGGCCTGCCTGGCCTGGATCGTCTTCAGCGTGCTGCTGTGGGGCCGTAACCGCCTTGGCTGGCGCGGCCACAAGGCCATCCGCTGGACCCTGGCCGGTTTCTGCCTGCTGATGCTGGCGTATTTCGGCAGCAAGCTGGTTCGCGAATACATCCTGCACATCTGACGGGCGGCAATAATGGACGACTTGCCCATAGGGCCGATGCTTGCAGTAGTGGCCTTGCTGATTTTATGGTCAGGGCTGTTCACTGCCATAGAAGCGGCGCAGCAGCATTTGCTGGCCCAGCGCAACGCCTCGCGCGCCAGCGACAAACCGCTGGCCCGGTTGAGCTTTCCCCTCGTCAGCCTGATTTTCTGCAATACCCTGTGCCGCGCCCTGGTGATGGTCATCTGTACCTTGCTGGCGATTTTCACCTGGGCCGAGAACGGCCCGTGGCTGGCCTGTCTCGGCGCGGGCGCGCTGCTGTTGATCCTCGCCGACTACCTGCCCCGCGCCCTCGCTGTCCGTCATCCGGACGCGATCCTGGCACTGGGCAACAACCTGCTGGCCATACCACTGAAGCTCATCTACCCGGCGGCCTGGCTGCTCAATGCCATCAGCCAGTTGCTGATGCGCCCGTTCGCCCGCAAGGCCAATGTCGTGCAACAGAGCGAAGACGAGCCGGCGCTGGAGCGCCACGACCATCACGAGCAAGCCGCCAGCCGCCCGCACCCGCTGCCGGGCATCCATGCGCTGGACAACATCACGGTCAACGACATTCTGGTACCGCGCAGCGAGGTCGAAGGGATCAACCTCGACGACCCGATCGAAGACATCATCGAGCAACTGCGCCACAACCAGCGCACGCGTCTGCCGGTGTTCCACAGCGACATCAATCAGGTCGAGGCGGTGCTCAATACCCGGCAAATCGGCCATTTGCTCCCCGACGGCAGCCTGACCCTGGACGCGCTGCTGGCGGCCTGTCGCGAACCGTATTTCGTTCCTGAAAGCACCCCGCTGCAACTGCAACTGCTGAACTTCCACAAGCAGCAGCGGCGCCTGGGCATGGTGGTCGACGAATACGGCGAGGTTCTGGGCATCGTCACCCTGGAAGACATTCTCGAAGAAATCGTCGGCGAATTCGAAAGCCAACAAAGCCTGGACAACCCGCATATCCATCCCCAGGCCGATGGCCGCCTGGTGATCGACGGCGCCGCCTCGATCCGCGAGCTGAACAAGAGCCTCGGCTGGCACCTGCCCAGCGACGGCCCGAAAACCCTGAACGGGTTGGTGACCGAAGCGCTGGAAACCATTCCGGATTGTCCTGTGTGCTTGAAAATCGGTCGTTATCGGCTGGAAATTCTTGAGACTGAGGACAATCGGGTGACTCAGGTGTTGATCTGGCATATCAACCCGGCTCCCGCTGCTCTACCCACCCTCTAGATTGTTAAAAGATCGCAGCCTTCGGCATCTCCTACATTGGAACGCGCGCTCCTGTAGGAGCTGCGGAAGGCTGCGATCTTTTTGCACTTGTTGAATCGTTAGCCACCTTTCTATAATCGAGTCGCTTACCCAAGCCTCGCCGTCCCGTGCTTACCCCGCACACCGCAAGTTCCGGCCTGACCACCAGAAACGTCCGCTGCACACCGACGCCTGTTCCTACCTGGAGCAGCGACCGCGCCTCCACCCACATCCCTGGGTAATCGACCATAATAATTCGCTCCACTGGGGCCCATGACTGTCAGGGATAACCGCATGACGACCAGCACAACCTATAACGACTCCACCCCCGCGCAACCGGTGAACTCCGCCAGCCGCGTGGCCACGGCGAGTTTCATCGGCACGGCCATCGAGTTCTACGACTTCTACGTCTATGCCACCGCCGCCGCGCTGGTGATTGGCCCTGTGTTCTTCCCACAGACTTCCGGCACGGCCCAGATGCTCTCGGCCTTCCTCACGTTCGGCATCGCATTCCTTGCACGCCCCCTGGGGTCGGCCTTGTTCGGGCATTTTGGCGACCGTATCGGGCGCAAATCGACCCTGGTCGCCTCCTTGTTGCTGATGGGCGTGTGCACCACGCTGATCGGCGTACTTCCGGGTTACGACAGCATCGGGGCCTGGGCGCCGATCCTGCTGTGTGTATTGCGCTTCGGCCAGGGCCTGGGGCTGGGCGGCGAATGGGGCGGAGCCGCCTTGCTCGCCACCGAGAATGCGCCCAAGGGCAAGCGCGCCTGGTTCGGCATGTTCCCGCAACTGGGCCCCTCCATCGGCTTTCTCGCGGCCAACGGCCTGTTCCTGACCCTGGCCATGGGCCTGGACGATGAACAGTTCCGCGCCTGGGGCTGGCGGATTCCCTTCCTGCTCAGCGCCGCGCTGGTGATGGTTGGTCTGTATGTGCGCCTAAAACTCCACGAAACACCGGTGTTCGCCAACGCCATGGCGCGCCAGGAACGGGTGAAGATCCCGCTGGTGGAGCTGTTCAGCCAATACTGGATGCCAGTGCTGCTGGGCGCCGGCTCGATGGTGGTGTGCTATGCGCTGTTCTACATCTCGACCGTGTTCTCGCTGAGTTACGGCGTGGCGACGCTCGGCTACAGCCGTGAAACCTTCCTCGGCCTGCTGTGTTTCGCGGTGTTGTTCATGGCCGCGGCCACACCACTGTCAGCCCTGGCCAGCGACCGTTACGGGCGTAAACCGGTGCTGATCATCGGGGGTGTGCTGGCGGTCCTGTCAGGATTCCTGATGGAACCGCTGCTGACCCAGGGTTCGACCTGGGGCGTGGCGCTGTTCCTGTGCATCGAGCTGTTCCTGATGGGCGTGACCTTTGCGCCGATGGGTGCGCTGCTGCCAGAACTGTTTCCGACCCACGTGCGTTATACCGGCGCATCGGCGGCCTACAACCTGGGCGGGATCGTCGGGGCCTCGGCAGCACCGTTCTTCGCGCAGAAACTGGTGGCGATGGGCGGATTGAGTTATGTCGGCGGGTACGTGTCGGGGGCGGCGGTGCTCAGCCTGATTGCTGTGCTGTGCCTGAAGGAGACCCGTAATAACGACTTGAATCGGGTTGCCTGAAGAAAGGCAAAAGCCAAAGCTTCGCGAGCAAGCCCGCTCCCACATTTGGACGCATTCTGTCTGATAGAACGCGGTCAAAATGTGGGAGCGGGCTTGCTCGCGAATGGCTTCGACTCGGTTTAGAGCTCTACCACAACAGCCTGGGATGCACGGGTCGCCTTGGCACGAGCCGCTTCGATCGACTCGTCACGAGCCAAGGCAACACCCATCCGCCGCTGGCCATTCACTTCAGGCTTGCCGAACAGACGCAACGCCGTATCCGGCTCGCTCAATGCCGCGCCCAGATTGGCGAAAGCAGTCTGGGTCGACTGCCCTTCCACCAGGATCACCGCCGAGGCCGATGGCCCGAACTGACGGATCAACGGAATCGGCAAGCCCAGAATCGCCCGTGCATGCAGGGCGAATTGCGACAGGTCCTGGGAAATCAACGTGACCAGGCCAGTGTCGTGCGGACGCGGCGACACTTCGCTGAACCACACCTGATCACCCTTGATGAACAGCTCGACGCCAAACAGGCCACGGCCACCCAAGGCCTCGGTCACGGCCTTGGCCACGCGCTCGGATTCAGCCAGGGCCACCGGGCTCATGGCCTGAGGCTGCCAGCTTTCCTGGTAGTCGCCCTTCTCCTGGCGATGGCCGACCGGCGCGCAGAAGGTGGTGCCGCCGACGTGACGCACCGTCAGCAGGGTGATTTCATAATCGAAATCGATAAAACCTTCGACAATCACCCGGCCTTTACCGGCACGCCCGCCTTCCTGGGCGTAGTCCCAGGCCGTCTTCACGTCATCGACGCTGCGCAGCAGGCTCTGGCCCTTGCCCGAAGAACTCATGACCGGCTTGACCACGCACGGGAAACCGAGATCCTCGACGGCCTTGCTGTAGTCCTCGAAGGTGTCGGCGAAGTGGTAAGGCGAGGTCGGCAGGTCCAGCTCTTCGGCGGCCAGGCGACGGATGCCTTCGCGGTTCATGGTCAGCTGTGCGGCACGCGCGGTCGGGATGACGGTGAAGCCTTCGGCCTCCAGTTCCACCAGGGTGGCGGTGGCAATGGCTTCGATTTCCGGCACGATGAAGTGCGGCTGCTCGGCTTCGATCACTGCGCGCAGGGCCGCGCCATCGAGCATGTTGATCACGTGGCTGCGATGCGCCACCTGCATGGCCGGGGCATTGGCGTAGCGATCCACGGCAATCACTTCAACGCCCAGGCGTTGCAGCTCGATCACCACTTCCTTGCCCAGTTCGCCACAGCCACACATCAATACGCGGGTCGCGGTGGGCGACAATGGAGTTCCGATACGGGTCATCTCAAGTCCTCAAGAAGCGGATCATCGAGGGATGCGGCGCCTGGCGCGCTTCCCATGGGGAGAAAGCGCGGCATTTTACATGAACCGCAGGGTTTGGCTCAGCTGACGAGCGCCTGTTTGCGCAAGCGCCAGGCCATGATCAGCCAGACGGCCGTGACGCCGGCGAACTTCGAACCCAGGGCGGTGAGAATCACACCGGGGGTCAGCGCGTCGATCATGCCGAAGAAGATAAAGGTATCGAGCGGGATGCTCAGGGCCGAACTTATCCACAGGCGGTCGTGCAACGGACGACGGGTGATACTGAACACCAGCCAGTCGATGCACTCCGATACCGCGAACGCCGTGGCGCTGGCCAGGGCGATGGAGGGATCGGAGGTGATGTAGGACAGCACCAGCGCCGCCAGCATCGCCGCAATCGCGCCGTGCCCGAAGCGGGTTTGCACCATGTCGCGCAACACGAACACCAGGCCACCCCACGCCGACCAGATGATGTCCAGGTGCGGGGCGGTGGAGAAGGCGTAGTTGGTCAGCACGACGCTGCCGATGTAGGCGATCAGGAAGAACATGGGGGGCACCTGTCAATTTGGCGCACAGGGTACTGTAGGAGCGAGCTTGCTCGCGATAGTCGTTAACGATAATGCGGGGAATCTGATTCCCCGCGGTGGTCTTGAGTCCATCGCGAGCAAGCTCGCTCCTACAATGGCCACACCTCAGTTGCCAGGTGTCTTGCCAATCATCCACACCAACCCACTGGACTTGGCCCGTTCATGGCACAACCCCAACACCTTGCGCCGTTCTTCGTTGTCCATCCGGCTCCAGCGGGTGATCTCTTCCACCGTGCGCTGGCACCCCGTGCAGATGTCATCGTCGTCCAGCGCGCAAATGTTCACGCAGGGCGATGGCACTGGTCGTTCGGTCGTGGTCATTCTTCCTGCTCAGCCAGGTCGCGGGCATAACGTTGCGAGTTATGCACGTAGTGAGCGGCGCTGGCTTCCAGCATCTTTTTCTGCGCCTCGGTCAGCTCGCGCACCACCTTGCCGGGTGAGCCCATGACCAGCGAACCGTCGGGAATCTCCTTGCCTTCACCGATCAACGAATTGGCGCCGATGATGCAGTTCTTGCCGATTTTCGCGCCATTGAGGATCACCGCATTAATGCCGATCAGGCTGTAGTCACCCACGGTGCAGCCGTGCAGCATGGCGTTGTGGCCGATGGTCACGCCGGTACCGATGGTCAGCGGGTAGCCCATGTCGGTATGCATCACAGTGCCGTCCTGGACGTTGCTGTTCTTGCCGATCAGGATCAGTTCGTTGTCGCCCCGCAGCACGGCGTTGAACCAGACGTTGGCGCCCTCTTCCAGCTTGACCTTGCCCACCAGCACGGCATTGGGAGCGACCCAGCTCTCTGGGTGGGTCTCGACACGGGCGTCGCCCAGGCGGTATTTCATCGTGTTGTCCTCAAGGCTCAGGCAGCGGCGTGTTCAGGCCATTCGAATGATGGCTTCAGGTATTGATAAAGCTTTTAGGCGGTGAGTGCAGGCTGATTTTCGCGTCATAGAGCAGATTGATCAACTCGACGATCATGATTGCCGTCAAACCCCAGATCTTGAATTCGCCGTAGCGATAACTCGGTACGTACCAACTGTGGCCCTGGTAGTCGATGCGATGGGTGTGCTCGCGCGGGTCCTCGCGGAAGAACTCCAGGGGCACACTGAACACGGCGGCGATCTCGGCATCGTTGGCGCGGTATTGGACGAAGTCCGGAATCACCCCGACATAAGGTGTGACCTTGATGCCGTGCAGGGAGATCAACGGGCTCAGCGGGCCGATCACTTCGACCAGTCCCGGTGGCAGGCCGATCTCTTCCTCGGCTTCGCGCAGGGCGGTAAAAACAAGGTCGGGGTCTTCGGGGTCGCGTCGACCACCGGGGAAAGCGACTTCGCCACCATGGGTCGACAGCCCGCTGGCGCGCAGGGTCAACACCAGCTCCGGCTCGTCACTGCGGGTAATCGGCACCAGGACGGCGGCCTCGGGGAAACGTCGGTCAGTCTCCAGCGTGCGCGGTGTGTGGTGACTTACCCGATGCAGTAGCTCGTCCAGCATGAGTGTTCTCGATCAGTGCCTTACCCTGCATCATGCACTAATCGCTTAGGTCGCCCAACCCCCCGGACAGTGGCATGTCGCGAAACGACAACTTGCCGACAGCCACCGCCGCACGCCAAGATAGGCGCAGCATTCAGGAACCCAAGCATGAAATTTTGCAGTCAGTGCGGCAACCCGGTGACCCAGCGCATTCCCGAAGGCGATTCACGCCTGCGTTTTGTCTGCGACAGCTGTCACACCATCCATTACCAGAACCCCAACATCGTCGCCGGTTGCGTGGCGACCTGGGGCACCCAGGTGCTGTTGTGCCGCCGCGCCATCGAGCCGCGCCGGGGCTACTGGACCCTGCCTGCCGGCTTCATGGAAAACGGTGAGACCATCGAGCAGGCGGCCATTCGCGAGACCGCCGAGGAAGCCTGCGCGCGGGTGCGCAACCTGAGCATCTATACGCTGATCGATGTGCCGCACATCAGCCAGGTGCATGTGTTCTTCCGCGCCGAGCTTGCGGACCTGGATTTTGCTGCCGGCCCCGAGAGCCTGGAAGTGCAACTATTCGACGAAGCCGACATTCCTTGGGACGAGCTGGCTTTCCGCACGGTGGGCCGTACCTTAGAATGCTTCTTCGCTGACCGGCGGACCGAGGTCTACCCCGTGCGGTCCGAATCGATTCCGCCGCTGGTCCAGCCTGTCATCAGTTGATGTCACTAGTTGATGTCATCTTGGTATCATCTCCAGGCGCGCAAAGATCGTCCGAACCCGGCCCGAACCCTCGGCAGCGCCTGCAAAAACACCTATAAATAGATATATAGTCGCGACACCTCTTGGGGAATCGTTTCAATGCGCTGGTTGCTTGCCCTGTTCTTCTTGTCGTTCGTCACGGTGTCCCAGGCTACTGCCATGGAGCCCATGAACGGCAAGGTCATCGAGAAAATCCTGGTCCTCAAGTCTGCCCATCAATTGCAATTGATCAACGACGGCAAGCCATTCAAGACCTATCGCATTTCCCTGGGCAAACGTCCTCAGGGACCGAAACTGATGGAAGGCGACAAACGCACGCCCGAAGGTTTCTACTGGATCGACTGGCGCAAGGTCAGCGACCGCTTCAACCTGGCCATGCACATCTCCTATCCGAACATCAGCGATTCCGCCCGCTCACGACGCGAAGGCGTCGATCCCGGCGGCATGATCATGATCCATGGCACCCCGGACACCGAAGAAAACCCCGAGCACCTGTTCCACACCCTGGACTGGACCGACGGTTGCATCGCCATGCGCAACATGGACATGCGCGAGATCTGGAACCTGGTGCCGGACGGCACGATGATCGAGATTCGCCCCTGACATCCCGCAGAAGCGTTCCCATGCCGTGGGAACGCTGTCCGTTCTGATCGACGCGCCATGCCTGCAACGGGCAAATGGCCAGGACCTGTCCAGATCCTGAACGCTCCCCGAATATCCCCTCCCCCATTGAAACCACACAAGGCCTGCCCCATCTAAGACCCATACCCCATTGCGCAGGTGCCCCATGAGCGACCAGCAAGCCTTCCCCGAAGATCCCAGCGAATACGCCGACCCGGAAAACACCGAACACCACACCACCGGCAAGGGCCTGGCCCTGCCCGGCCAGAACCTGCCGGACAAGGTCTACATCATTCCGATTCACAATCGCCCCTTCTTCCCGGCGCAGGTCCTGCCGGTCATCGTCAATGAAGAACCCTGGGCTGAAACCCTCGACCTGGTCGCCAAATCCGATCATCACTCCCTGGCCCTGTTCTACATGGACACCCCCCAGGAAGATCCGCGCCATTTCGATACCTCGGCCCTGCCGCTGTACGGCACCCTGGTCAAGGTGCACCACGCCAGTCGCGAAAACGGCAAACTGCAATTTGTTGCCCAGGGCCTGACCCGTGTGCGCCTCAAGACCTGGCTCAAGCACCATCGCCCGCCTTACCTGGTGGAAGTCGAATACCCGCACCAGCCCACCGAGCCGACCGACGAGGTCAAGGCCTACGGCATGGCGCTGATCAATGCGATCAAGGAACTGCTGCCGCTCAACCCGCTGTACAGCGAAGAGCTGAAGAACTACCTCAACCGCTTCAGCCCCAACGATCCATCCCCACTGACCGACTTCGCCGCTGCCCTGACTTCGGCAACCGGCAGCGAACTGCAGGAAGTGCTCGACTGCGTGCCCATGCTCAAGCGCATGGAAAAAGTCCTGCCGATGCTGCGCAAGGAAGTCGAGGTCGCGCGCCTGCAGAAAGAGATTTCCGCCGAAGTGAACCGCAAGATCGGCGAGCATCAGCGCGAGTTCTTCCTCAAGGAACAACTCAAGGTCATCCAGCAGGAGCTGGGCCTGACCAAGGACGACCGCAGCGCTGACCTCGAACAGTTCGAACAGCGACTGGTGGGCAAGGTCCTGCCAGCGCAGGTGCAGAAACGCCTCGAAGAAGAAATGAACAAGCTGTCGATCCTCGAGACCGGCTCGCCGGAATATGCGGTCACCCGCAATTACATCGACTGGGCGACCTCGGTGCCGTGGGGCGTATACGGCGAGGACAAGCTCGACCTCAAGCACGCGCGCAAGGTGCTGGACAACCACCACGCCGGCCTCGACGACATCAAGGACCGCATCCTCGAGTTTCTCGCGGTCGGTGCCTACAAGGGCGAAATCAGCGGTTCCATCGTGCTACTGGTAGGGCCGCCGGGCGTGGGCAAGACCAGTGTCGGCAAATCCATCGCCGAATCCCTCGGTCGACCGTTCTACCGCTTCAGCGTGGGCGGCATGCGCGACGAGGCCGAGATCAAGGGCCATCGCCGCACGTACATCGGCGCACAACCGGGCAAACTGGTGCAGGCGCTCAAAGACGTCGAAGTGATGAACCCGGTGATCATGCTCGACGAAATCGACAAGATGGGCCAAAGCTATCAGGGTGATCCGGCCTCGGCGCTGTTGGAAACCCTGGACCCTGAGCAGAACGTCGAATTCCTCGACCACTACCTCGATCTGCGCATGGACCTGTCGAAAGTGCTGTTCGTCTGCACCGCCAACACCCTGGATTCGATTCCCGGCCCCTTGCTGGACCGGATGGAAGTGATCCGCCTGTCGGGTTACATCACCGAAGAAAAAGTCGCCATCGCCAAGCGTCACCTGTGGCCGAAACAGCTTGAGAAGGCCGGCGTATCGAAAGGCAGCCTGAGCATCAGCGACAACGCCCTCAAGGCGCTGATCGACGGTTATGCCCGTGAAGCAGGGGTCCGTCAGCTGGAAAAAAACCTCGGCAAACTGGTGCGCAAAGCCGTGGTGAAGCTGCTCGAAGATCCGCAAGCAACAATCAAGATTGGCCCGAAAGACCTCGAATCGTCCCTGGGCAAACCGGTGTTCCGTAACGAGCAAGTGCTTTCCGGCACCGGCGTGATCACTGGCCTGGCCTGGACCAGCATGGGTGGCGCCACCCTGCCGATCGAAGCGACGCGCATCCACACGCTCAACCGCGGCTTCAAACTCACCGGGCAACTGGGTGAAGTGATGAAGGAATCGGCGGAAATTGCCTACAGCTACGTCAGCTCCAACCTGAAGTCGTTTGGCGGTGACCCGAAATTCTTCGACGAAGCGTTCGTCCACCTGCACGTCCCGGAAGGCGCCACGCCGAAAGACGGCCCGAGCGCCGGTGTGACCATGGCCAGCGCCCTGCTGTCCCTGGCCCGCAACCAGCCACCGAAAAAAGGCGTGGCCATGACCGGCGAACTGACGCTGACCGGGCATGTACTGCCGATTGGCGGGGTGCGTGAGAAGGTGATTGCGGCGCGGCGGCAGAAGATCTTCGAGCTGATACTGCCGGAGGCGAACCGGGGCAATTTCGAGGAGTTGCCGGAGTATCTGAAGGAGGGCATTACCGTGCATTTCGCCAAGCGGTTTGCGGATGTGGCGAAGGTGCTGTTCTAAGCGGATAAACCGAGACGAAAAAGGCCAGTCAACCGACTGGTCTTTTTTTCCGTTAAAACTCGCCATATATAGCGTTTTGTCTTAACTACCTGTCAGAAGTGACAGTTCCCGCCCCCACCCCCCGGTGCTACCTTCAGATTTCGATGGATATTCACCAACAAGGGAACAGGATCATGACGATTCAGATGGCATCTGCTGGAACAACGGCTACAGGTTACTTCAATGCAACAGGTAACAGGATCGAGCCCTTCAAAAGCGAAAGGGTTATTGTCGAGCGCAAGGACAACTGGATAGAAATTCTTGGTTCCATGAACCTTGGCTTCCCAGGCGGCCGTGGTTTTAACTTGAAAATCAACGCCTTCACATCGAGCGGGGAAAGGGAATTTGTGCCGGGGGGCGACATCGCCTGGGTTTATTACACGAACGACGAAGGAGATTTTTACGCTGGGAGTGGCAAGTTCAACGCCAATCTCAACAATTCCACAAAAAAATACCAGATAACGTTCAAATTGGAGTTTTTCCGTTATCTCGAGATTGAGGGATATATCGAAGTCACTGAAAAACTCTTGATTAACGTCTAATTATTCTTCATACCAAGGCCCGGTTTTCAGCATGGTCTCCGAGCCGGCCTTGGTCACAATTTGTCTCATCTTCAGTTATGCTCGCCGTTCGTCGTGAACGCCGGAGCCACCAAACCTATGTCCCCCACTCGCCTGTTAATCCCCCTCGCACTCGCCTTGCTGGCCGCCTGCGCCACGCAACCTGCGCACAACGTGACTGTGGAAAAACAAAGCGAATGCCCGGTAAAACTCACCAGCGGGCAAAACCTGATCCTGACCCTGCCGAGCAATCCGACCACGGGTTATCGCTGGTCCATCCAGGATTCTGCCGGTGGCGTGCTGCACGCGCTTAGCCCCGAGGTCTACAGCAACCCGGAAGATGCCGGCGTCGTCGGCGCTGCCGGTGTGTCGACCTGGCGGTTCCAGGCCTTCGCCTCGGGAACGGGACGTTTACGCTTGACCTCGCAACAACCCTGGGCCCCGGAAGTGCTGCCGGCGGATGCCTTCGACTGCGCCATTTCGGTCAACTGACCGTGGGCTGGCTGATTCTGGCGCTGATGGGCGCGGTGACCTTTATTTATGGCCTGAGCGTTCACGCCTCCCTGCTTTGCCTGCTGGTCAAGCCGCTGCCGGTCCTGGCCCTGCTCGGCTGGCTGCACGACGCACCGCCCAGCGAGTATCGGCGCTGGATCAGCCTTGGCTTGATTTTCTCCCTGGTCGGCGACGTGTTGCTGGCTTGGCCGGGGGATTTGTTCGTGTTCGGCCTTGGGGCGTTTTTGGTCGCGCATCTGGCGTATCTGAAGGCTTACTTGAGTGACTGCAAGCGGCTGGCCCTGTTGCCACTGATGCTGGCCCTCGGCGTTGGCGTGGTGTTGCTGGGAATACTGATCTCTCACGGGCTGGGGCCCTTGCTGATTCCGGTAATCGTCTACGGCCTTGCGATCAGCGCCATGCTCTGGCGTGCGCTGGCCCGACTCGGTACTGACGTGCCCAAGCGTTCGGCGCTGCTGGCTGCCGCAGGGGCCGTGGCGTTTGTGTTTTCGGATAGCGTGATTGGTATCAGTCGGTTTGTCGTGCCGTTCGAGGCTGCGGCGTATGTGATCATCCTCAGTTATTGGCTTGGCCAATGGGGTATCACGGCATCGGCGTTCGATCAGAAACCGCGTTGACCCCTTCGCGAGCAAGCCCGCTCCCACATTGAATCTGTGTCGCACACAAAACCACTGTGGGAGCGGGCTTGCTCGCGAAGGCGGTCGGACTGGACACGCAGATTTCAGAACTGCCCCCTTCGGTTTATCAGACAACCCGCGCATCCCCGCGCCAACTTGGCTAAAATGCCGGCCTTTTCCACATCCACCGCCGGAACCGCCGTGAGCAAAGAATCCGATCGCCTATTCGCCCAGCCTTTGGCCCAGGTGCCTGACTTCGCCTTCAACGAGGACGTGGTGCGGGTGTTCCCGGACATGATCAAGCGCTCGGTGCCGGGTTACCCGACCATCGTCGAAAACCTCGGTGTGCTTGCCGCGCAGTTCGCCCAGCCCAACAGTGTGCTCTACGACCTCGGTTCGTCCCTGGGCGCGGTGACCCAGGCGCTGCGTCGCCATGTGCGCACCGAGGGTTGTCGCGTTATCGCTGTGGATAACTCCGCCGCGATGGTCGAGCGGTGCCGTGAATATCTGAACGGCCAGGACTCGATGTTCCAGGAGTTGCTGCCGGTGGAAGTGATCGAAGGCGACATCCTCGCCCTGGAATTCAAACCTGCCTCGGTGGTGGCTTTGAACTTCACCCTGCAATTCATCGCACCAGATCAGCGTACCGCGTTGCTGTCGCGCATCCGCCAATCGCTGTTGCCCGGTGGCGCATTGATTCTCTCGGAAAAACTGCGCTTTGAAGACGAGCAGGAGCACGCGTTGCTCACCGACCTGCACGTCGCCTTCAAGCGCGCCAACGGCTACAGCGAACTGGAAATCGCCCAGAAGCGCAGCGCCATCGAAAACGTCATGAAACCCGACAGCCTCGAAGAGCACCGCGAACGCCTGCTGGCCGCCGGGTTCTCGAAAGTCGTGCCGTGGTTCCAGTGTCTTAACTTTGCCTCGTTGATTGCCTTGCCATGATAGATCTGTCCCCCCTCGCCCGTCGTCTGGCCGGCACGCCGCTGGCTGATTGGGCCAACACCCTGCAGCAGCAACTCGACAAGAAAATGGAGAAGGGCCACGGCGACCTGGAACGCTGGCAGAGCGCGCTGGACGCCCTACCGAAGATCCAGCCGAGTGAAGTTGATTTGCTCAACGGCTTGAAGCTCGACACCGATTGCGACGATGAAACCCGCGCACAAATGCGCACCGCGCTGATGGGCTTGTCACCATGGCGCAAAGGGCCGTTCGACCTGTTTGGCGTGCACGTCGACACCGAATGGCGCTCGGACTGGAAATGGTCGCGGGTCTCACCGCACCTGGAGCTCAAGGGCAAGCGCATCCTCGATGTCGGCTGCGGCAACGGCTATTACATGTGGCGCATGCTCGGTGCTGGCGCCGACAGCGTGATCGGCGTCGATCCGAACTGGTTGTTCTTCTGCCAGTTCCAGGCGGTTCAACGTTACTTGTCAGAGCCGAATGCCTGGCACCTGCCCTTCCCGTTCGAGGACCTGCCGCCGAACCTCGAAGGGTTCGACACGGTGTTTTCCATGGGCGTGTTCTACCACCGCCGCTCGCCGATCGAGCATTTGCTGGCGCTGAAGGATTGCCTGGTCAAGGGTGGTGAACTGGTGCTGGAAACCCTGGTGGTCGAAGGCGACAAACACCAAGTGCTGGTGCCGGAAGACCGCTACGCGCAGATGCGCAACGTTTGGTTCCTGCCGTCGGTGCCGGCCCTGGAGTTGTGGCTGCGGCGTGCCGGGTTCAGCGATGTGAAATGCGTGGACGTGAGTGTGACCACTGTCGAGGAACAGCGCGGCACCGAGTGGATGAAGTATCAGTCGCTGAGTGATTTCCTTGATCCGCAAGATCACAGCAAGACGATTGAAGGGCTGCCGGCGCCGATGCGGGCGGTGATCGTCGCTCGCAAGTAAGCCATTCTCCAGATCAATGGAGATCAAAATGTGGGAGCGGGCTTGCTCGCGAAAGCGGTGTGTCAGACAACAACCATGTCGACTGACACACCCTCTTCGCGAGCAAGCCCGCTCCCACATTAGTTCAGTGTTCAGTCTGAAGGTTTGGCTCTACGGGCCTTGAAGAACTCACTTAAAACAGCCCCACACTCTTCTGCCAACACCCCCCCTTCATACAACACTCGATGGTTGAGAAAGCCCTGGGTGAAAAACTGCCCCTGGCTCTGCACAATCCCGGCTTTGGGCTCCAGCGCGCCATACACCACCCGTGCAATCCGTGAATGCACGATCAACCCGGCGCACATGCTGCACGGCTCCAGCGTCACATACAGCGTACTGCCCGGCAGGCGATAGTTGCTCACAGTTTGAGCGGCAGCGCGGATCGCCACCATCTCGGCGTGGGCACTGGGATCGCTGCCGCTGATCGGGCAGTTGAAGCCACGGCCGATGATTTCGCCGTCCTGCACCAGCACGGCGCCCACCGGCACTTCGCCCAGGGCGGCGCCTTGGGCCGCCAGCGCCAGGGCTTCACGCATGAAGTCGCGATCACGGCTGCGGTCGATGATGGCGGCGGGACGAATCTGACGCATCACGCCACCTCGATAGCGGCCATCAGGCCGGTTTCCATGTGGTCGATCACATGGCAATGGAACATCCACACGCCAGGATTATCCGCCACCAGCGCCACCTGCGCCCGCTCGTTCTTACCCAACAGGTAAGTGTCGGTGAAATACGGGATGACCTTGTGCCGGTTCGAGGCAATCACCTTGAAGCTCATGCCGTGCAGGTGAATCGGGTGCTGATATTGAGTCATGTTTTTCAATTCGAAAATGTAGCTCTTGCCCTTCTCGAGCTTGGCGATCGGGCGGTCGGCGCAGGTCTTGTCGGTGATGTCCCAGGCCTTGCCGTTGATCTGCCACAGGCTCGGCGGCCTGCCGTTGTCGACGTTCACCGAGACCGAACCGACCCATTCGAAATTGAAGTTGAGTTTCTCGGCATTGGCCAGGTCCGGCTCGGCAATCGGGTTGGCGGGCAGCGCCGGTGGCCATTGGGTCGGCGCGTCGGTATTGGCCACCGAGCGGAACGTGCCCAGGCGTACAGGGCCATTGCGCAACGACAACTCTTCACCGGCCGGTGGCGCCTTGATCGCCAGGCAAATGCGCATGCCGGGGCCCAGCCAGTATTCCTTGCCCAGCGGCCGCGGCTCGATGGGATTGCCATCCAGCGCATAGATCTGCGCTTCGACGCCGGGGATGTTCAGGCGATAGGTCAGGGTGTTGTCGAGGTTGAGCAGGCGCACACGGGTGATCTGTCCTGCGGGCAAGTCGATCACCGCCTGCGGCACGCCATTGATGGTCGCCAGGCGCCCCGCCGTACCGCCACGGGCGGCTTCCCGGGGAATGCTGAACTCGACGAAATTGCCGACGTCGTCGACGTGCCAGCTCTTCAGGCTCAAGGTCTTTTCGTACTTGAAACCGGTGGGCTCGCGCTCTTCGATGATCAGCGGGCCGACCAGGCCGCGACCGAGCTCTTCGCTGCTGTTCACGTGCGGGTGATACCAGTAGCTGCCGGCATCCGGCACACGGAATTTGTAATCGAAGTACTCCCCCGGCAACACCGGCAACTGCGAGACGTAAGGCACACCGTCCATTTCCAGCGGCAGGCGGATGCCGTGCCAGTGAATCGTGGTGGCAACCGGCAGGTGGTTGATGAATCGCACCCGCAGCCATTCACCCTGGCGCACGCGCAGTTCGGTGCCTGGCGCCGACGGGCCGAACGCCCAGGCCGGGGTCTTGTGTCCGGCCACCAGTTCGACGTCCAGCGGTGCGGCAATCAGTTCATAGTCGTGACCGGCATCCGCGTCAGCCATCTTGCCCAGCCAGTACCGCGACGCGCCCCCCGCACCGACACCAACGACTACAAGACCGGCCAGGCCACCGAGGATTTGGCGACGGGTAAAGGACATGAACTCAACTACCTCACGTTTCAACGACAGGCCCGGGGGCCGCAAAAGGCGAATACGATACACCCGCAGTTGCGAAAGAAACAGCAAAGCGGGCGTGACGACGGGCCGCAGGTACGGCCGGCTCCAATGCAAAAAGCCGCGTGAACTCTCGTTCACACGGCTTTTTATCCTGCGATCAACCCTTCAGGGCTGGTGCGGGATCACTCCCACTCAATGGTCGCTGGCGGCTTGCTCGACACGTCGTAGGTGACGCGGGAGATGCCTTCGATTTCATTGATGATACGGCCGGAAACGGTTTCCAGCAGTTCGTAAGGCAGGTGTGCCCAACGCGCGGTCATGAAGTCGATGGTTTCCACGGCACGCAGGGCCACGACCCAGGCGTAACGACGGCCATCGCCCACCACGCCAACCGATTTCACCGGCTGGAACACCACGAACGCCTGGCTGACCTTGTGATACCAGTCGGCCTTGCGCAGTTCTTCGATGAAGATGTGGTCGGCGCGACGCAGCAGGTCCGCGTATTCCTTCTTCACTTCACCGAGGATGCGCACGCCCAGGCCCGGGCCCGGGAACGGGTGACGGTAGACCATGTCGTACGGCAGGCCCAGTTCCAGGCCCAGACGACGGACTTCGTCCTTGAACAGTTCGCGCAGTGGCTCGACCAGCTTCAGGTTCATCTCTTCCGGCAGGCCGCCCACGTTGTGGTGCGACTTGATCACGTGGGCCTTGCCGCTTTTCGCGCCAGCCGACTCGATCACGTCCGGGTAGATGGTGCCCTGGGCCAGGTACTTGATGTTGTCCAGCTTGCAGGATTCGGCATCGAACACGTCGATGAAGGTACGGCCGATGATCTTGCGCTTCTTCTCCGGGTCGGCTTCGCCGGCCAGGTTACCGAGGAACTGCTCTTCGGCGTTGGCGCGGATCACCTTGACGCCCATGTTCTCGGCGAACATGGCCATCACTTGCTCGCCTTCGTGCAGGCGCAGCAGGCCGTTGTCGACGAATACGCAGGTCAGCTGGTCGCCGATGGCCTTGTGCAGCAGCGCAGCAACCACGGACGAGTCCACGCCGCCGGACAGGCCGAGCAGGACGTTGTCGGTGCCAACCTGGGCGCGAACCTGGGCGATGGCGTCTTCAGCGATCTTCGAAGGGGTCCACAGGGCTTCACACTCGCAGATGTCGAGGATGAAGCGCGACAGGATGCGACCGCCCTGCTTGGTGTGGGTCACTTCCGGGTGGAACTGCACGCCGTAGTAACGACGCTCGTCGCTGAACATGCCGGCGATCGGGCAGCTTGGGGTGCTGGCCAGGATGTGGAAGTCTTCCGGCATGCGGGTAACTTTGTCACCGTGGCTCATCCACACGTCGAGGCCGAACAGGCCGTCGGCGTCGATGTGGTCTTCGATGCCGTCGAGCAGGCGGCTCTTGCCGACCACGTCGACGCGGGCGTAACCGAACTCACGCAGCTCGGAGCCTTCAACCTTGCCGCCCAGTTGCTCGGCCATGGTCTGCATGCCGTAGCAGATACCGAAGACCGGCACGCCCAGGTCGAAAACGGCTTGCGGGCAGCGAGGGCTGTTGGCTTCGTGCACCGACTCTGGGCCACCGGCGAGGATGACGCCTTTAGGAGCGAATTCGCGGATCGCATCTTCGTCCATGTCGAACGGGTGCAGTTCGCAGTACACGCCGATTTCACGCACGCGGCGGGCGATCAGTTGGGTGTACTGGGAACCGAAGTCGAGGATCAGGATGCGGTGGGCGTGAATGTCGAGGGCCATGATTCAGTCTCGTCTAAAAAATTCGGACACAGTCGTGATTCAGAAACAACTCGGGGCTGAATAAAACAGCCCCGGTTGCTTGATGTGTTGCTTGAAGGCTCAACCTACGCGGTAGTTTGGCGCTTCCTTGGTGATCTGCACGTCGTGGACGTGGGACTCGGCCATGCCAGCGCCGGTGATCCGCACGAACTCAGGCTTGGTGCGCATCTCTTCGATGTCGGCACTGCCGGTGTAGCCCATCGAGGAGCGCAGGCCGCCCATCAGTTGATGGATGATGGCGCTCAGGGTGCCTTTGTACGGCACACGGCCTTCGATGCCTTCCGGAACCAGTTTCTCGGCACCAGCCGAAGAGTCCTGGAAGTAACGGTCGGAGGAGCCTTGGGCCTGGGACATGGCGCCCAGCGAACCCATGCCGCGGTAAGCCTTGTACGAACGACCCTGGAACAGTTCGATCTCGCCCGGCGCTTCTTCGGTACCGGCGAACATCGAGCCCATCATCACGCAGGAGGCTCCGGCTACGATGGCCTTGGACAGGTCACCGGAGAAACGGATGCCGCCGTCGGCGATCAACGGTACGCCAGTGCCTTCAAGGGCGGCGGCGACGTTGGCGATGGCACTGATTTGCGGCACGCCGACACCGGCGACGATACGGGTGGTGCAGATCGAGCCTGGACCGATACCGACCTTGACTGCGTCAGCGCCCGCTTCGGCCAGGGCCTTGGCGGCAGCGCCGGTGGCGATGTTGCCGCCAATCACCTGCACTTCAGGGAAGTTCTGCTTGACCCAACGAACGCGGTCGATCACACCTTTGGAGTGACCGTGGGCGGTGTCGACCACCACCACGTCAACGCCGGCAGCGACCAGCGCGGTAACGCGGTCACCGGTGTCTTTACCGGTACCGACCGCAGCACCCACGCGCAGACGACCTTGATCGTCCTTGCTGGCCAGCGGGTAAGCCTTGGCTTTTTCGATGTCGTTGACGGTCATCATGCCTTTGAGGGCAAATTTGTCGTCGACGATCAGCACGCGCTCGATCCGGTGCTTGTGCAGCAGTTCACGCACATCGTTCTTGTCGGCGCCTTCCTTGACCGTGACCAGACGCTCTTTAGGCGTCATCACTTCACGGACAGTGGCTTCCAGACGGTTCTCGAAACGCACGTCACGGGAGGTCACGATGCCGACCAGGTCGCCATTGTGCAGCACCGGAACGCCGGAGATGTTGTGCATGCGGGTCAGTTCGAACAATTCGCGCACGGTGGCGTCGGCGTCGATGGTGATCGGGTCCTTGACCACACCGGCTTCGTAACGCTTGACCTTGCGCACTTCGGCAGCTTGCTGCTCGATGGTCATGTTCTTGTGGATGATACCGATACCACCTTCCTGAGCCATGGCAATTGCCAGACGGGCTTCAGTGACGGTGTCCATGGCGGCGGAAACCAGTGGAATATTCAGCTCGATGCCACGGGTAAGGCGGGTCTTGAGACTGACTTCGTTAGGAAGCACCTCGGAATAACCGGGCACTAGGAGAATGTCGTCGAATGTCAGAGCTTCTTGGCTGATACGCAGCATCGCGGGGGCTCCCGAGCGGGAAAATGGAAGCGCGCCATTATAGTCAGACACCCCCTCGGGTTCAATGTAAAACTCTGTCTATTATCGATACGGTGATCGACGGGACATTTGAAGAGCATCGCCAGCAAGCCGGCTCCTACAAATTCGACGCGATCCTGTAGGAGCTGGCTTGCCAGCGATGAACGATAACGCGGTCCATCAGACCTGTCACAACTCCACTTTCACCCAACTCACCGGTTGATCCAGCCAATCGGCAAACTCATCAAGAAAGCTCTGCTTGAACCCCGCCTCGGCCCAGTTGTTGAAGATGAAGCCCAGGTTGGAAAAGCCGCACTCCTGGAGGTACAGAAAGCCGTTGATGTCGTCTTCGTGCCCGCATTCCGGGCAAGTGAAATTGTCGGTACGCCCGGGCATCCAGTCTTCGAGGCTTTCGAACAGCGCTTCCCCGATCTCCTTGCGACACTCGGCACAACCGGCCTCGCCAAGAAATCCCTTGGCCGGCGTATAGATGCAGCGCTTGGTGACGATCTCCAGGCCATTGACCGGCTCGCCGAACGGCAGGGCTTGCGGGTGCAGGACCACCTCCCGGGCACCCTCGCCGATGGCATGGGCCATGCGATTGCCGGTGCGGCCGCAGGTGGTCAGCTCTTCGTTGATGATGTTCTTGCGCACCAGCCAACGCACGATCGCCCGGGCCCGGGGCTCGTGCACCGGCAGCGTGGAGATTTTCGGGACAATGATGCTTTGGGAATTCATGGGGCGGCCTGCTGCAACGCTTTGAAAGAAGCCCGGCAGCTTAAGCCCGGGGATTCACAGGTCAAGTACTCAAGTAACGCCCGATCAAGGCGATGCCACTGGCCAGCACCAGCCAGGTCACCAGCCGCACGAACGCTTCGCGCGACAACTTCATGGTCAACCGTCGACCGATCCACAGGCCCAGGGCCATGGCCGGCAACAAACACAGCGCCAGCACCAACAAGGGTAGCTCGGCATAGACGCCGGCGACAATGAACAGGCTCAGACGCACCACCGTGCTGCAACTGATCAGCGCACTCTGGGTCGCCCGGGCCGCCTCCTTGGGCAAGCGGCTGTTCAAATAGATCGCGTAGAGAAAGCCGCCACTACCAAACAACGCCCCGAACATCCCGCCCACGGTGCCCATCGGCACTGCCCAGGCGGCAGACAATTGCGCCGGACGCGCTTTGATCCACAGGCTGTAGATGGCATAGGCACTGATGAACAGCCCCATCAACAGCAGCAACAGATCGGACTTGAGGTTCAACAGAAAGATCACGCCCAGGGTGCAGCCCACAGCCATGCACGGCAGTAATCGCAGCAGCTCCGGTTTTGCCACATCGCGCCGTGAAGGCAACAGATTGCCGAAGGCCGCGACAAAATCCAGCAGCACCAGCAAGGGCACGATCTTCGACAGCGGCATGAACAGGATCAGCATCGGCCCGGCTATCAGCGCGGTGCCAAAGCCCGCGATGCCGAACACGATGTAGGCCAGGGCGATGCCTAGCCCGATAACCAGCCAGTCCACAGTCCCAAAATTCCATTGCCCAAGCAAATCAACCAACATGTCCACCTATCCCTGTAGGAGCTGCCGCAGGCTGCGATCTTTTGCTCTTGAAAATCAAGATCAAAAGATCGCAGCCTGCGGCAGCTCCTACAAGGGGGTCGTGCATTGGGCAGGAGACCTTTATCATGCGCCCATGATTAAAGATCCCTTTGCAAGACTCGGCCTGGACCGCGAAGTCCTCACCGTCAGCCAGCTCAACGGCCGCGCGCGGGTGTTGCTTGAAGACGTCTTCAGCAACATCTGGGTCGAAGGCGAAATCTCCAACCTCGCCCGTCCGGCGTCGGGCCATGTGTATTTCACCCTCAAGGACAGCGGCGCCCAGGTGCGTTGCGCACTGTTCCGGCAAAACGCCGCGCGGGTGCGTCAAGCCTTGAAGGATGGCCTGGCGGTGAAGGTCCGGGGCAAGGTCTCGCTGTTCGAGGGACGCGGCGATTACCAGCTGATCCTCGATACCGTGGAGCCGGCCGGTGATGGCGCATTGCGCCTGGCCTTCGATGCCTTGAAGGAAAAACTCAGCGCCGAAGGCCTGTTCAGCGCCGAGCGCAAAGTACCGCTGCCGGCGCATCCGCAGCGCATCGGCATCATCAGCTCGCCCACAGGCGCGGTCATCCGCGACATCATCAGCGTGTTCCGCCGCCGCGCGCCGCAGGTGCAACTGACCCTGATCCCGACCGCCGTGCAAGGGCGTGAAGCCACCGCGCAGATTGTCCGCGCCCTGAAATTGGCGGATGCGCGCGGCTTCGACGCGTTGATCCTGGCCCGCGGCGGCGGTTCGCTGGAAGACCTCTGGTGCTTCAACGAAGAAGCCGTGGCCCGCGCCGTGGATGCCTGCGTGACGCCGATCGTCAGCGCCGTCGGGCATGAAACCGACGTCTCCATCAGTGACTTCGTCGCTGACGTGCGCGCGCCCACGCCATCGGCCGCCGCCGAATTGCTCGCACCGGATTCCAGCGACCTGGTGCGCCGCGTCGAAAGCCTGCATCGGCGCCTGGTGATGCGCATGCGCGATCGCCTGATGCGCGACCGGCTGCGCCTGGAAGGTATCTCCCGGCGCCTGCGTCATCCCGGCGAACGCCTGCGCCAGCAAGCGCAACGCCTGGATGACCTGGACATGCGCATGCGCCGCGCCTTCGAACGCAGCCTCAACACCCGCCGCGAACGGCTGATCCGCCTGGAAACCCGCCTGGCCGGGCAACATCCGGGCCGGCAATTGGCGATGCTGCGCCAACGTCTCGACAGCCTCGCCGAACGCCTGCCCCGGGCCATCCGCGAGGGCCTGAAAAGCCGGCGCCTGCAACTGCAAAGCCAGATGCAGACGCTGCATGTGGTCAGCCCCCTGGCGACCCTCGGCCGTGGCTACAGCATTTTGCTCGACGAGCGTGGCCAGGCGATCCGCAGCGCCGCTCAGACCCACACGGGCCAGCGCCTGAAGGCCAAATTGGGTGAAGGCGAACTGCACGTGCGGGTCGAAGACAATCACCTGACGCCCGTCACTCTTTCTCTACTGGATTGATCCATGCCGCGCTTTTTAGCTCCATTGTTGTTGCTGTGCCTGACCCTCAATGCCCACGCCGACAGCTACATCACCCGCCTGTTGAACAAACCGGTGCCGGGCGGTGTGGCGGTGGTCGACCTGGGCAGTTCCGCGCAAGCGCCTAAAGCCAGCTACCAGGGCAAACCGGTGCTGGTGGTCAAGGAACAGAACAACTGGCTGGCCATCGTCGGCGTGCCCCTGACCGCCAAGCCGGGTGCACAGTCGATCAGCAGCGGCGGGCGCAACCTGGGTTTCACCGTTGGCAACAAGAAGTACCCGGAACAGCGCATCACCCTCAAGAACACCCAACAGGTCAATCCTGACCAGGACAACCTCAAACGCATCGAGCGTGAGCTGGCCGAGCAGATCGCGGCCTACCGCACGTTCAGCCCGAATACACCGAGCAACCTGCTGCTGGACAAGCCGGTCAACGGCCCGCTGTCGAGCAAGTTCGGCGTGCGCCGGTTCTTCAACGGTGAAGAGCGCAATCCGCACTCGGGCCTGGATTTTGCCGTGCCAGCCGGCACGCCGATCAAGACCCCGGCCGCGGGCAAGGTGATCCTGATTGGTAACTACTTCTTCAATGGCAACACGGTGTTTGTCGACCATGGCCAAGGCTTCATCAGCATGTTCTGCCACATGTCGAAGATTGACGTGAAGGTCGGCCAGCAGCTGGCTCGCGGTGGCGTGGTGGGTAAAGTCGGAGCGACTGGCCGGGCGACGGGGCCGCATATGCACTGGAATGTCAGCTTGAATGATGCGCGGGTGGATCCGGCGATCTTTATCGGCGCGTTTCAGCCTTAACAGTACGGTGAGGCGACCGGCCTCTTCGCGAGCAAGCCCGCTCCCACATTGAAATGCGTTCTAATGTGGGAGCGGGCTTGCTCGCGAAGGCGGCGTCACAGGCAACCATTTATTCCGCATCCAGATCCTCAATCCCATGAGCCTCCCGGTCCGCCAGGCAGTGCCTCACCCACTCCTGTGTTTCCGGTGAAAACCCGCTCAGCTCCTCGGCCGTGATCAACTCCCGCGCGCATAACCCCAGCAAATGCGACCGCGCTTCATGCCGTGAAAACCTGAACACACCAAAGGCCCAATACAGCTCTTTTTGCCCAGCCTTGAGCAACTCCTCACTGGCATCGATCCGTTCATAGGGTGCGACGCTCTTGTCCAGCACGATCTTTTCGACGTCGGACATGATCCGGGTGCACATCCGCTCATGGGCCAGCGGTCGCAATACGCTGTATAGCTTCCAATCGTACTCGTTCATTGCCGACTCCTTGTTTGCCAGTCGAGGCTTTAAGAATAGCCCCGCCACCAACAGCCGGCGCTGAAACCTTCAATTGCGCATCGCTCAAACCTCGCGCAAGCAACCTGATGATCACCCGGATTCAGCGCAATAAAATCTCGTTACAGATGCCCTGAAGAGGATTCCTCTCAATTTTTTTCGACTGCTTGCCATCCTTCCCCCCCGCGGTTAGGGTTGAAGGCATGAAAACCTCTCACACCCTCATTCAGCTTCGTCAGCACCGCAGTTTGTGCCTTGTCAGCGCACGACTGCCGGGCTGAATCGCGGCGCCTCATCCCAGCGTTACTCCAAGAACATATTGATCCACCGGCAGGCCGCCTTTTTTCGGCCCACACAATAAGGATTTCCCGATGAGCATGCTCAAAGACCCGTCTTCGAAATACCGCGCGTTCCCGACCATCGATATCCCGGACCGCACCTGGCCGTCGAAGACCATCACCGCCGCGCCGATCTGGTGCAGCTCCGACCTGCGTGACGGTAACCAGTCGCTGATCGAGCCAATGGACGCGGTCAAGAAACTGCGCTTCTGGAAAACCCTGGTGCAGGTCGGCGTGAAGGAAATCGAAGCGTCGTTCCCGGCCGCTTCGCAAACCGACTTCGACTTCGTGCGCACCCTGATCGAAGGCGGCCACATCCCGGACGACACCACCATCCAGGTGCTGACCCAGGGCCGTGAAGACCTGATCGAGCGCACCTTCGAATCTCTGCGCGGGGCGAAGAAAGCCATTGTTCACCTGTACAACGCGACCTCCCCTTCCTTCCGCCGCATTGTCTTCAACCAGGACAAGGACGGGATCAAGGAAATCGCCGTCAGCGCGGCCAAGCTGTTCGTCAAGTACGCGGCCATGCAGCCGGACACCGAGTGGACCTTCGAGTACTCGCCGGAAACCTTCAGCGCCACCGAACTGGAATTCGCCAAGGAAGTCTGCGATGCCGTGATCGAGGTCTGGAACCCGACGCCCGAGCACAAGATGATCCTCAACCTGCCGGCCACCGTCGAATGCGCGACCCCGAACATCTATGCCGACCAGATTGAATGGTTCGGTCGTCACATCAACCGTCGTGACAGCGTGATCATCAGCCTGCACACCCACAACGACCGTGGCACTGGCGTTGCCGCCACCGAACTGGGCCTGATGGCCGGCGCCGACCGTGTCGAAGGCTGCCTGTTCGGTAACGGCGAGCGTACCGGTAACGTCGACCTGGTGACCGTGGCCCTGAACATGTACACCCAGGGTCTCGACCCGCAGCTGGACTTCTCCGACATCGACGGCGTGCGCAAGGTCGTCGAAGAGTGCAACCAGATCCAGGTGCACCCACGTCACCCGTACGTCGGCGACCTGGTGCACACCGCGTTCTCCGGCTCGCACCAGGATGCGATCCGCAAGGGCTTCGCCCAGCAGAAATCCGATGCCTTGTGGGAAGTGCCATACCTGCCGATCGACCCGGCCGACATCGGCCGCAGCTACGAGGCGGTCATCCGCGTCAACAGCCAGTCGGGCAAGGGCGGTATCGCCTACCTGCTGGAGCAGGAATACGGCATCAGCCTGCCGCGTCGCATGCAGATCGAGTTCAGCCAGGTCGTGCAGCGTGAAACCGATCGCCTGGGCCTGGAAATGACCGCCAAGCAGATCCACTCGCTGTTGATCAGCGAGTACCTGCAAGCCAACACCCCGTACGCGCTGGTCAGCCATCGCCTGCAGGAAGAAAACGGCAACAGCGCCGTCGAAGTGGAAGTGGCGAGCAAGGGCCAGGGCGAAACCAACCTGCACTGGCGCGGCAAGGGCAACGGCGCCCTGGAAGCACTGGTGGCCGGTCTGCCGATTCCGGTGGAAATCATGGACTACAACGAACACGCCATCGGCGCGGGCACCAATGCCAAGGCGGCGGCCTACATCGAGTTGCGTGTGAATGGTGAACGTGCGGTTCATGGGGTGGGTATTGATGAAAACATCACTACTGCCAGCTTCAAGGCCCTGTTTAGCGCGCTGAACCGCTCGTTGAGCCAGCCGGAAGCGAAAGCTGCCTAAGCGATGCTGAAAAGCAAAAGGCCCCTAGGTGAGAACCTCGGGGCCTTTTTTTGCCTGATGATTTTGTGTTGCCTGTTTTGGCGCCATCGCCAGCAGGCTAGCTCCCACAGGGGAATTGTGTTGTGAACACGGTCCACTGTGGGAGCCAGCCTGCTGGCGATAGGGTCCTGTCAGGCACCGAAAATATCAGGTGAACTCGAACGTATCAGCATCCAGATTCGCCGGGAAACGCTCGCGGTAAGCAGCCAGTGGTGCCGCTTCCAGCACGGCTTTGAACACCCCATCCGCCTCCCCAGCACTGAGCAAGGTCTCCCCCTGGAAATCCAGCACCTGGCTGTCGCCGGTATACGCAAAGCCTTTACCGTCGGAGCCGACGCGATTCACCGCCGCCACATAACACAAGTTCTCGATCGCCCGCGCCGGCAGCAACCGGTTCCAGTGCTGGCGCCGCGCGCCCGGCCAGTTGGCGGTGTACAGCAACAGGTCCGTGTCCTGGGCATCGCGACTCCACACCGGGAAGCGCAGGTCGTAGCAGATCAGCGGCCGTACCCGCCAACCCTTGAGCTCGAACTGCACCTGGCGCTCGCCGGGAGTGTAGTGGTTATGTTCACCGGCCATGCGGAACAGGTGGCGTTTGTCGTAGTGCCACACTTCGCCGTCCGGGCGTGCCCACAACAGGCGGTTGCGATGACTGCCATCGGCGGCCTGCACAATCACGCTGCCGGTGATCACCGCATCGAGCTTCGCTGATTGAGCCCGCAGCCATTTGCTGGTGGGGCCGTTTTCCGCTTCAGCGAGGGTCTCGGACTCCATGGAGAAACCGGTGGTGAACATCTCCGGCAGAATGATCAGGTCAGCGCCACGGGCCTGCTCCAGCAACTGCTCGAAATGCTCGAGGTTGGCCTGGCGGTCGTGCCAGGCCAGGGTGGTCTGGATCAGCGCAACGGTCAGGTTCGGCAGTGCACTCAGATCACGCATAGTTTTTCCGCTGCTTCACGCAGGGTCTCCTCACGTTTGGCAAAGCACAGGCGCACCAGGCGCTGGCCGACCGGTGGCGTCTGGTAGAACACCGAGATCGGAATACTCGCCACGCCATGTTCGCGGGTCATCCACAGGGCCATTTCGACGTCATTGAGGTCGGGGCGGATCTGTGAATAGTCGACCAGCTGGAAATAGGTACCGGTAGCCCGGGTGAAACTGAAGCGCGAAGGCGCCAGCAGATCGCAGAACAGATCGCGCTTGGCCTGGTAGAACGCCGGCAATTCTTCGACGTGTTCCGGATGCTCGGCCATGAAGTCGGCCAAGGCGTATTGCAGCGGTGTCACGCCGCAGAAACTCACGTACTGGTGCACCTTGCGCAGTTCCGCCGTGAGGGCCGCTGGTGCGACCACGTAGCCGGTTTTCCAACCCGTGACGTGATAGGTCTTGCCGAACGAGCTGACCACAAAGGCGCGCTGATACAGCTCTTCGTGATTGAGTACGCTGGCGTGGGCCACGCCGTCGAACACCAAGTGTTCGTAGACTTCGTCGCTGACCAGGTAGATATCGCGATCACGAATCAGGTCCGCCAACTGATCCAGCTCGGCGCGGCTGATCAGCGCCCCGCTTGGGTTGTGCGGAGAGTTCAGCACGATCATTCGCGTGCGCGGGGTAAGCGCCTCGGCCAGTTTCTGGAAGTCGATGGAGAAATCATTGAGCCCGAGCTGCACATGCACGCAACGACCGCCGGCCAGTTCCACCGAGGGCTCGTAGCTGTCGTAGCACGGATCGAAGACGATCACTTCGTCGCCGCTGCGGATAACCGCCTGGATCGCGCAGAAGATCGCCTGGGTCGCGCCTGGAGTGACCGTAATCTCGTTGTCGGCATCGACGTTCACGCCATAGCTACGAGCAATCTTTGCCGAAATCTGCTGACGCAGCGCCGGCAGGCCGGTCATCGGCGAATACTGGTTGTGGCCACTGGCAATATGCCGACCGACCGCATCGCACAGGGCTTGCGGGGCATCGAAATCGGGGAAGCCCTGGGACAGGTTGAGCGCCCCGGTTTGCGCCGCGAGCTGAGACATCTGGGTGAAGATGGTGATGCCGACATTCGGCAGCTTACTGGTGATCATCGAGGAATCCCTGCTCTGCACCCGGCTCTAACGTCGGCGCGGGAGAGCCCGAGGATAGCCCAAACGGCAGGCATGAAAAAGGGCGCCATCGGCGCCCTTTCGATCCCACGGGAAAAACCTGAATCAACGCTTGTCGCGGCGCTTCTTGTCGGCCTTCTTGTGGTGCGACATCAAGCGACGCTTCTTGTTGACCTGGCGGTCTGTCAGTGAGTTCTTGTTGCCTTCGTACGGGTTCTCGCCGCCCTTGAACTCGATGCGGATCGGCGTACCGACCAGCTTCAGCACACGGCGGTAAGTATTCTCCAGATAGCGCACGTACGACTTCGGCACTTTTTCGATCTGGTTACCGTGGATCACGATGATCGGCGGGTTCGCGCCACCCAGGTGAGCGTAACGCAGCTTGATCCGGCGGTTGTTGACCATCGGCGGCGCGTGCTCGCCAACCGCATCTTCCAGGATCTGGGTCAGGCGGTTGGTCGGCCAGCGAGTAACAGCGGACTTGAACGAGTTCTGTACGGAAGCGTACAGGTTGCCCACGCCAGTGCCGTGCAGGGCCGAGATGAAGTGGATGTCGGCGTAGTCGACGAAGAACAGCCGACGTTGCAGCTCGACCTTCACGAAGTCGCGCTCGCTCGGGGTCATGCCGTCCCACTTGTTGATCGCGATCACCAGCGCACGACCCGATTCAATGGCGAAGCCCAGCAGGTTGAGGTCGTGATCGACCACGCCTTCGCGGGCGTCCATCACGAAGATCACCACGTTGGCGTCTTTGATCGCCTGCAGGGTCTTGACCACGGAGAACTTTTCGACTTCTTCGTGGATCTTGCCGCGCTTGCGCACACCGGCGGTGTCGATCAGCGTGTACTTCTCGTCGTTACGCTCGAACGGGATGTAGATGCTGTCGCGGGTGGTGCCGGGTTGGTCGTACACGATCACCCGGTCTTCACCGAGCATGCGGTTGACCAGGGTCGACTTGCCCACGTTCGGACGGCCGATAATGGCGATCTTGATCCCGTCTTTTTCGCTCGGGCCAGGAATGCGCTTGGCTTCCTCGCCTTCGGCAACGATCTCTTCCTCGCCTTCTTCCGGCTCTTCTTCGTCTTTCGGGAATTCGCTCAGGGCGATTTCCAGCATCTGCGTGATGCCACGGCCATGGGCACCGGCGATCGGGATCGCGTGACCCATGCCCAACGGGGCGAATTCGGCGCGGGCCATGTCAGGGTCGATGTTGTCGACCTTGTTGGCAACCACGTAGGAACGCTTGTTACGTTTGCGCAAATGCTCGGCGATCATCTGGTCGGCGGCGGTGAAACCGGCCTTGGCATCTACCAGGAATAGAACGACATCTGCTTCTTCAATGGCCAGCAGCGACTGCTCGGCCATTTTTTCGTCCATACCATGCTCGTCACCGGAGATACCGCCGGTGTCGACCAGAATGTAGGAACGCCCTTGCCACTTGGCCTCACCGTATTGGCGATCACGGGTCAGACCGGACAAGTCGCCGACGATGGCGTCACGAGTCCTGGTCAGGCGGTTGAACAAGGTGGACTTGCCGACGTTCGGTCGGCCCACCAGGGCGATTACGGGAACCATGCGGCTCTCCACTTCGTTATTTCAGAAAATACAAAAGCCGCTGCTAGGCAGCGGCTGGTGCTCGGGGCATCACTGTGCGCTTGTATGTGGGAGCGAGCCTGCTCGCGAAAAACGCCAGGGCACCGCGTTTATTCAGGATGCAAACGTTATCGTTGACGTCCATCGCGAGCAGGCTCGCTCCCACATTCATATCCACAAGTGAAGCAGCCTGGGGGATTAACCCCAAGCATAGTCAAACCTTTACTTGATGGTCAGGGCTTCCAGCTTGCCACTGTTGCCATACACATAAATCGTGTCACCCACCACCAGCGGACGCGCGCGCAGGCCGTCGCTGTCGATGCGCTCACGGCCGACGAAGCGACCGTCCACCTGACTCAACAGGTGCAGGTAACCTTCCAGGTCACCCACTGCAACGTAGCTGGAGAACACTTCCGGAGCCGACAGTTGACGGCGGGCCAGCGAATCGTTGCTCCACAAGGCTGTGGTGGAACGCTCGTCGACGCCTTCAACGGTGCCCGAAGACAGACTCACGTAGACGCTGCCAAAACCCTGGGCGACACCGGCGTAGCTGGAAGCATCACGCTGCCACAGCTGACGGCCGCTTTGCAGGTCCAGTGCCGCAACGCGACCCTGGTAGCTGGCGACATAGATGGTCTCGCCGGACAGCAGCAAACCGCCGTCGATGTCGACCACGCGTTCCAGTTCCGAACGACCTTGCGGGATCGCTACACGCTGTTCCCACACCGGCACGCCGTTGGAAATGTCGAGAGCGACCACTTTACCGGTCGAAAAGCCAGCCACCGCGAGGCGGTTGGTCACGATCGGTGCGCTGGTACCGCGCAGGGTCAGCACCGCCGGGGTGCTGTCATACAACCAGCGCTGGTTGCCGGTGGCGGCATCCAGACCGATCAAACGGTCGTCCTGGGTCTGGACCACGACCACATCGCCATTGTTGGCCGGCGGTGCGAGGACTTCGCTGGACACGCGAGCGCGCCATTTCTCTTCGCCGTTGATGGCGTCCAGGGCAACGATTTCACCCTTGATCGTACCGATCAGCAGCAGACCGTAACCCACGCCAACGGCGCCGGAAACAGGCAGTTCGAGATCTTTCTTCCACTTGACGTCGCCGTTGCTGCGATCCAGCGCCATCACCACACCGGTGACATCGGCGGCATAGATGGTATCGCCTTCGATGGCCGGAACCAGCATGTTGTAGGTTTCGCCCTGACCGTCACCGATCGAACGACTCCACTGCTTTTGCAGGACCACTTCTTCCTTGAAGTCGGTCAACTCGGCCGGTGGCAATTCTTTCTTGCTGTTGCTGCTGCAACCCGCGGCCAAAATGGCCAGGGCCAGCAATGCTGCATGCTTCCAACGAATCACGTCACGCATCCCCTTTGGCCAGGTCGTCCAGCTTGATTTGCAGGCCACCGACCGCCGCTTCGTCCGACAGTGCCGCCTTGGCTTTTTGATACGCCGCGTGTGCTTCGTCGGGACGACCCAGCTGCACCAGCAGGTCACCCTTGAGTTCCTCGCGAGTGGCCAGGAACGCCTTGTCGGCATCGCCTTCCAGCAGTTTCAGGGCTTCATCGGCCTTGTCCTGCGCGGCCAGTACCTGCGCCAGGCGCTGACGGGCGATTTCGCCCAGTGCGGGGTTGGCCGGCTTGGCGATGATGGCTTTCAGTTCGGTGGCTGCGTCATCGAGCTTGCCGCTGTCGACCGCGACTTTCGCCACGAACAGGCTGCCGTATTGCGCGTAGGCACTGCCGCCGAACTCGCTGTTGAGCTTGCCAGCCAGGTCCGAAACACGCGCCGCATCAGGCTTGCCGTCAGGGGTCAGCGTGGTTTCGAGCAATTGCTGATAGAGCATCGAGGCGCCTTGCGACTGGTTGCTCTGATACTTCTGGAACGCCTGCCAACCGAACACGATGACCAGCGCCAACAGGCCGCCAGTAACCAGGGGCTTGCCGTTGCGTGACCACCATTCCTTAAAATCCGCCAGCTGTTCGTCTTCGGTACTCGACACCCCAATACTCCTTAATCGCTAATTCGGCTGTTAAGACAGCTTCAACCCTGCACGACGCAGGTGGCCAGGTGAGCGGCAAGCGCATCCCAGGCAATGCTTTGTTGTTCGCCCTGGCCACGCAGGGGTTTGAAACCTACCACTTGCTGGGCCATCTCGTCGTCACCGAGGATCAGTGCGTACAGCGCACCGCTCTTGTCGGCTTTCTTGAACTGGCTCTTGAAGCTGCCGGCGCCGGCATTGACTTGCAGGCGCAGGTTGGGCAACTGGTCGCGCACGCGCTCGGCCAGGGTCAGGCCGGCCAGTTCGGCGGCCTCACCAAAGGCGCAGAGATAGACGTCGACCTGACGGGAGATTTCTTCAGGGATCTGCTCAAGTGTTTCGAGCAGCAGCACCAGGCGCTCGATGCCCATGGCGAAACCGACGCCGGCAGTAGGCTTGCCGCCCATCTGCTCGACCAGGCCGTCGTAACGACCACCGGCACACACGGTACCCTGGGCGCCGAGCTTGTCGGTGACCCATTCGAAAACGGTCTTGCTGTAGTAATCCAGCCCGCGAACCAGCTTCGGGTTGATCACGTAAGGAATGCCGGCGGCGTCCAGGCGAGCCTTGAGGCCCTCGAAGTGCACGCGGGATTCTTCGTCGAGGTAGTCGGCCATTTTCGGCGCATCGACCAGTACCGCTTGAGTGTCGGCGTTCTTGGTATCAAGAACCCGCAGCGGGTTGGTTTTCAGGCGGCGCTGGCTGTCTTCGTCGAGCTTGTCCAGATGCGCCGAGAGGTACTCGACCAGCGCTTCACGGTAGCGACCACGGGACTCGCTGGTGCCCAGGCTGTTGAGTTCGAGCTTGACCGCATCGCGGATGCCCAGCTCGCCCCACAGGCGCCATGTCAGCACGATCAGCTCGGCGTCGATGTCCGGACCGTCGAGGTTGAACACCTCGACACCGATCTGGTGGAACTGGCGATAACGGCCTTTCTGCGGACGCTCGTGGCGGAACATCGGGCCGATGTACCAGAGTTTCTGCACCTGGCCACCGCCGGTGATGCCGTGCTCGAGCACCGCACGCACGCAGGCCGCCGTGCCTTCAGGGCGCAGGGTCAGGGAGTCGCCGTTGCGGTCGTCGAAGGTGTACATCTCTTTTTCGACGATGTCGGTCACTTCACCGATGGAGCGCTTGAACAGCTCGGTGAACTCGACGATCGGCATGCGGATCTGCTTGTAACCGTAGTTATCCAGCAAACGCGAAACGGTGCCTTCGAAATGACGCCACAGGGGGGTCTGTTCGGGCAGGATATCGTTCATGCCACGAATGGCTTGCAGAGACTTGCTCACATTAAATCCTTAAATTCGTTCGGCTCAGTCGGGCTCAGCCGCGCGCGATAACCGCTGCGTCAGCTTCGACCTTCTCGGCCGCTTTCTGGCGGATCAAGCGTTCAAGCTCATCCACCAGATTGTCATTCGTCAGTTTCTGCGACGGCTTGCCGTCGATGTAAATCAGGTTTGGCGTGCCGCCTGTCAAGCCGATATGGGCTTCCTTGGCTTCGCCCGGCCCGTTGACCACGCAACCGATGACCGCGACATCCAGCGGCACCAGCAGGTCTTCGAGGCGCCCTTCCAGCTCGTTCATGGTTTTCACCACATCGAAGTTCTGCCGCGAGCAGCTCGGGCAGGCGATGAAGTTGATGCCACGGGAACGCAGGTGCAGGGACTTGAGAATGTCGTAGCCGACTTTCACTTCCTCGACCGGGTCGGCCGCCAACGAGATGCGAATGGTATCGCCAATCCCTTCGGCGAGCAGCATACCGAGGCCCACGGCAGATTTCACTGTGCCTGAACGCAAACCACCGGCTTCGGTAATCCCCAGGTGCAGCGGCTGGACGATTTCCTTGGCCAGCAAGCGGTAGGCTTCGACGGCCATGAACACGTCGGAGGCCTTCACGCTGACCTTGAAGTCCTGGAAGTTCAGGCGTTCAAGGTGTTCGACGTGACGCAGAGCCGATTCGACCAGCGCGGCCGGGGTCGGCTCGCCGTATTTCTTCTGCAGGTCTTTTTCCAGGGAGCCGGCGTTCACGCCGATACGGATCGGGATCCCGCGATCGCGGGCGGCATCGACCACCGCGCGCACGCGGTCTTCGCGACCGATGTTGCCCGGATTGATCCGCAGGCAGTCGACGCCCAGTTCGGCCACGCGCAACGCGATGCGGTAGTCGAAGTGAATATCGGCAACCAAAGGTACTTTGACCAGCTGCTTGATCTTGCCGAAGGCCTCGGCGGCGTCCATGTCCGGCACGGACACCCGCACGATATCGACGCCCGCGGCTTCCAGACGGTTGATCTGGGCAACGGTCGCAGCGACGTCGTTGGTGTCGCTGTTGGTCATGCTTTGCACAGCGATGGGCGCATCGCCGCCAACAGGAACGTTACCGACCCAGATCTTGCGTGATTCGCGACGTTTGATTGGAGATTCGCCGTGCATGACTTATTGACCCAACTTCAGGCGAGCAGTCTCGCCACTGGTGAACGGAGCGACATTGACCGCCTGGCCGTTGTAGCTGACCTGAGCGCCACGGGCGTAGCCCAGGCGTACGGAAAACGGCGGCTTGCCACTGACGGAAACGCTATCGCCTTTACGCTTCAGACCGCTCAACAGCACCTTGCCGGCGCCGTCGGTCACCTGGGTCCAGCAATCAGCGGTGAACTGCAATTGCACCTGGCCCTGGCCTGCAACAGCAGGCGCTGCTGGCGCTGGAGCGGCAGCGGTTGGTGCTGGCACAGCTGGAGCAGCCGGTGCTGCAGCGACAGGAGCAGCCGGCGCTGGTGTTGCAGGTGTGGCGACGATCGGAGCAGTAACTGGCGCAACAGGCGCTGGCGTTTCAGCCGGTGCCGGGGTCGCGGTTTCGGCCTGTGGCAACGCCAGGGCCGTTGCATTATCCGTCTGACCTTCCGCGACAGCCTGGTCTTCCGGCTCGTCCAGCGGATGAATCTGGGTGGTGCCGTCGGCGCCTTCTACTTCAACGTGTTCCGGGGTCAGGCTGACCACATCCTTGGTGCGCTGCGAAGTCTGGTCCTGCCACCAGGCAAAACCGCCACCCACCACGGCCACCAGCAGCAACAGGCTGACAATGCGCAGGATGGTATGGGACACACGCACCGGCTCTTCGATACGGCCCAGGCTGTGCACGTTGCTGCCCTTGGAATCGGTACCGGTGGACTGGTCGAACTGCTGGACCAGGACGGCCTGGTCCATGCCGAGCAATTTGGCATAGGCGCGAATGTAACCGCGGGCAAAGGTGTGCCCCGGCAGCTTGTCGAAAGCACCGGCTTCCAGATTGCTCAGGGAGCTGACGGTCAGGTTGAGCTTGAGGGCCACTTCGGCCAGCGACCAGCCATTGCTTTCGCGGGCCTGGCGCAAGGTCTCACCGGGGTTAACGCGATTCGCTGCTACAACTTCAGGATGCGCCGCTTTCATCATTGCTCCGACAGGTATTGCTGATATTCCGGTGTACCGGGATAGAGTCGTTCTAATTGCAGGCCAGCACTGGCGGCCTTGTCGCGATCATCAAACACTTTGGCCAGGCGAATGCCGAGCAATAGACTACGTGCATTTTGCTCGGTAAGCAGGCTAAAACGATCGTAATAGTCACGCGCGGGCACATAATGCCTGTCTTCGTAAGACAACTCAGCCATTTCCAGCAATGCACGAGGCTGTTGTCGATTCAAGCGCAGGGCTTTTTCCAGTTGTTGCTGGGCCAACTCGCGCTGGCCGAGCATCGAGGCCGTCATGCCCAGGTTCTCGAACACGCGTGAACGCTCAGGATACAGGGTATCGGCGGCGGCCTGTTCGAAGCGCTCGTAGGCTTCCTTGTAACGTTTCTGCTCGAAGAGAAAACTGCCGTAGTTGTTGAGGATTCGCGCATCGGTGGGGCGGGAAGACAGCGCCTTGCGAAAATGCCGGTCAGCCAGGTCGGGCTCCATTTCGGCCTGGAATACCAGCCCCAGCGCCGCATTGGCGTCCGGGTCGGCGGCGTCCAGTTCCAGTGCCTTTTTCAAGGGCACCTTGGCGCGCTCAGTCATGCCTTGTTGCAAATATCCAATGCCCAGTTGCACGTAGGCATCGCGCGCCTCGTCACGGCCTTTGCTGGTCTTCATCGGGTTGTAGTCGCCCGAAAGCACACAGCCAGCACAGAGGCTGGCCAGTAGCAAAAGCAGCGCAAAGCGCAGGGACATGGAGATCCTCTCTTGATTACTTCGCAGCGTTCGACGCCATATCGTTGTCGGCGTTGAGTTCACGCACGGCGATATAACGTTCGCTGCGACGGGTGCGATCCAGCACCTGCCCTACCAATTGACCACAGGCCGCGTCGATGTCTTCACCACGGGTGGTGCGAACAGTGACGTTGAAACCGGCATGATGAAGCTGATCCTGGAACCGGCGAATGGCGTTGTTGCTCGGCCGCTCGTACCCGGAATGCGGGAACGGGTTGAACGGGATCAGGTTGATCTTGCACGGGATGTTTTTCAGCAACTCGATCATCTCGACCGCGTGCTCGACCTTGTCGTTGATGTCCTTGAGCAAGGTGTACTCGATGGTCAGCACGCGCTTTTCGCCCAAAGACGACATGTAGCGCTGGCACGACTCGAGGAGCATCTTAAGCGGATACTTCTTGTTGATCGGCACCAATTGGTTACGCAATGCGTCATTCGGTGCGTGCAGGGACAACGCCAGGGAGACGTCGATGTGCTTGGACAGCTCATCGATCATCGGCACCACGCCGGAGGTCGACAGGGTCACACGGCGCTTGGAGATGCCGTAGCCCAGGTCGTCCATCATCAGGTGCATGGCCGCGACGACGTTGTCGAAGTTCAGCAGCGGCTCACCCATGCCCATCATCACCACGTTGGTGATGGCACGGTCGACGGTTGCCGGGACGCTGCCAAAGGATTTGTTGGCAATCCACACCTGGCCGATGACTTCGGCGGCGGTGAGGTTGCTGTTGAAGCCTTGCTTGCCGGTGGAGCAGAAACTGCAATCCAGGGCACAGCCTGCCTGGGACGAAACGCACAAGGTGCCGCGTTTGCCCTGGGGAATATACACGGTCTCGACGCAGCTGCCGGACGCCACGCGCACCACCCATTTACGGGTGCCGTCGCTGGAGATGTCCTCGCTGACCACTTCCGGACCACGGACCTCAGCAACAGCCTTGAGCTTTTCGCGCAAGGCCTTGCTGACGTTCGTCATGGCGTCGAAATCATCGACGCCAAAGTGGTGAATCCATTTCATTACCTGACCGGCACGGAAACGCTTCTCCCCGATTGAGTCGAAGAATTTTTCCATTTCCTGTTGAGTCAGACCCAGCAGGTTGGTTTTTACAGTCGATGTAGTCATGGATTCACCTTCACTCTTAAGCCAATGCTTAGCGAGTGGTTACTTCAGTAGCTGCGAAGAAGTATGCGATTTCGCGAGCGGCAGCGGCTTCGGAGTCCGAACCGTGTACAGCGTTGGCGTCGATCGATTCAGCGAAGTCAGCACGGATGGTGCCGGCAGCTGCTTCTTTAGGGTTGGTAGCGCCCATCAGCTCACGGTTGCGAGCGATAGCGTTTTCGCCTTCCAGAACCTGAACAACAACCGGACCGGAGGTCATGAAGGCAACCAGGTCGCCGAAGAAACCGCGCTCGCTGTGCTCAGCGTAGAAGCCTTCGGCTTCGGCTTTGGACAGTTGCTTCAGTTTCGAAGCTACAACGCGCAGGCCAGCGTCTTCGAAGCGAGTGGTGATCTTGCCGATCACGTTTTTAGCAACTGCGTCAGGCTTGATGATGGAGAAAGTACGTTGAACAGCCATGGTGTAACTCCAGAAACGGTAATTTGCGAAAAATTAAACCCGCGAATTATACGCGGGTTCTTGGGTATTGCCTAACTGTGTACAGGTCGCCCGCTCTGTAGGAGCTGCCGAAGGCTGCGATCCTTTGATCCTGGCCTTTCGCTTGAGATTCAAGTGGCACCGGAAAGATCGCAGCCTCGCTTCGCGAGTCAGCTCCTACTCGCGTTCTTCGATCCAGTGGGCCTGAATGGCCTCCAGGATCTTCTCGCCACAATGCTCAGGCTTGTCGTCGAATTCGGGCAATTCCATCACCCATTTACGCAGATCGACGAAGTTGACCGACATAGGGTCGACCTCAGGCTTGCTTTCAGCCAGCTGGATCGCGATTTCCAGCACATCAGTCCACTTGAGACTCATGACAATTCCTTGAATCAGTGCGGCGCTTCGGCTGCGTGGTTGAGCGAGTACTTCGGAATTTCAACGGTCAGGTCTTCGGTGCCGACCTTGGCCTGGCAGCCCAGGCGGGACACAGGCTCAAGCCCCCAGGCCCGATCAAGATAGTCCTCTTCCAGCTCGTCAGCTTCTTCCAGCGAGTCAAAACCCTCGCGAATCAGGCAGTGACAAGTGGTGCAGGCGCAGACGCCGCCGCAGGCACTTTCCATCTCGATATGGTGTTCATGAGCCAGTTCGAGGATGGAAATACCTGGCTCAGCCTCCACGACCATGCCATCCGGGCAAAACTTTTCGTGTGGCAGAAAAATGACCTGCGGCATCGTTATTCCTCAATCTCATTCAGGTTGCGCCCCGCCAGCGCGGCTTTCACCGTCGAGTCCAGGCGGCGGGCAGCAAAGGCGTCGGTCACTTGCGACAGACGCTTGGTCTGCTGCTCGATGGCGAAACCATCGGTACCTTTCATCAGTTCGGTCAGTTCCTGCACCTGCAAGTCGATGACCAGGCGCTCGTCGGCGTCGAGCAAACGCTCGCCATCAGCCTCAAGAGCCGCCTGCACCGCTTCGATCAGGCGCTGGGCGTCGACCTGCTGCTCACGCAGTACGCGGGCAACCTTGTCGTCGTTGGCGTGCTGGAACGAATCCTTGAGCATCTTGGCGATTTCGCCGTCGGTCAGGCCGTAGGACGGCTTGACCTGGATGCTGGCTTCCACGCCCGAACCCAGTTCGCGGGCGGAAACACTGAGCAAACCATCGGCATCGACCTGGAAGGTCACGCGAATCTTAGCCGCACCCGCCACCATCGCCGGAATACCGCGCAATTCGAAGCGCGCCAGGGAGCGGCAGTCGCTGATCAGCTCGCGCTCGCCCTGCAACACGTGGATCGCCATGGCCGACTGGCCGTCTTTGTAAGTGGTGAAGTCCTGAGCGCGAGCGACGGGAATGGTGGTGTTGCGTGGAATCACCTTCTCCATCAGGCCGCCCATGGTTTCCAGGCCCAGGGACAACGGAATCACGTCCAGCAACAACAGTTCGTCGCCATCGCGCTTGTTGCCGGCCAGGGTATCGGCCTGGATCGCGGCACCGATGGCCACCACTTGATCCGGGTCGATTTCAGTCAGGGGCTGACGACCGAAGGCTTCAGCCACGGCTTCGCGAACACGCGGCACACGGGTTGAACCGCCAACCATGACCACCGCATGCACGTCTTCCAGCTCGACACCGGAATCACGTACCGCACGGCGGCAGGCTTTCAGGCTGCGTGCGACCATCGGCTCGATCAGGGCATCGAAGGCTTCGCGGGTCAGCTCGGCTTTCCAGTCGCCGTGAACCACTTCGACCGACGGGGCATTGGTCAGCGCTTCTTTGGCCGCGCAGGCGGTTTGCAGCAGTTGACGCTGCGCGCCCGGATCGAGATCGGCGGACAGGCCGGCGCTCTCGATGATCCAGCCAGCGATCGCGTGGTCGAAGTCATCGCCGCCCAGGGCGCTGTCGCCGCCGGTAGCCAGGACTTCGAAGACACCGCCGGTCAGGCGCAGAATAGAGATATCGAAGGTGCCGCCGCCCAGGTCATAAATCGCCACCAGGCCTTCGGCATGCTGGTCCAGACCGTAGGCCACCGCCGCTGCGGTCGGCTCATTGAGCAAACGCAACACGTTCAGACCGGCCAGCTTGGCCGCGTCCTTGGTAGCTTGGCGCTGGGCGTCGTCGAAATAGGCCGGAACGGTGATCACCGCGCCGACCAGCTCACCGCCCAAGGTCGCTTCAGCGCGCTGACGCAGGACCTTGAGGATATCGGCGGACACTTCCACCGGGCTTTTCGGGCCCTGGATGGTGTCGATGAACGGCATGTGCGACTCGCCACCGACAAAGCGGTACGGCAGCTGGTCACCCAGCTGCTTGACGTCGGACAGACCACGACCCATCAAGCGCTTGACCGACAGCACGGTGTTCAGGGGATCGGTGGCGGCCGCCAGCTTGGCGGATTCGCCAACTTCGACGCGATCGGCGTGGTAACGCACGGCGGACGGCAGGATAACCTGCCCTTGCGCGTCGGCCAGGGGCTCGGAAAGACCACTGCGCAATGCAGCGACCAGCGAATTGGTAGTGCCCAAGTCGATCCCCACAGCCAGACGACGCTGGTGCGGTTGAGGACTTTGGCCGGGTTCGGCGATCTGCAGTAGGGCCATCGTTATCAGGACTTATCTGTATATCAGGCGTGCGACCGGAGCGGCACTGGGTTAATCGTCGAGGCGCTCTTCCAGCTGGCGCACTTCGTAGGTGAGCTTGTCGAGGAACTGCATGCGCCGCATCAGGCGTTCGGCCTGTTCGCGGTGCGCGGCATCGTCCCAGCAAGCTGCGAAGCTTTGGTTCAGTTCATCCTGGGCAGCCTTGAGGCGGCGCTTGAAGACGGCGACGCCATCGAGGTCGGCGCTGTCTTGCAGGTCTTCGAGCTCTTCGCGCAACTCCATCTGTTGCAGCAGAAATTCCGGATCATGCACCGTGACCTCCAGCGGCAGCTCGCCACCATTCAAGGCGAGCAGGTAACGCGCGCGCTTGGGTGGGCTCTTGAGCGTCTGGTAGGCCTCGTTGAGGCTCGCGGATTGCTCCAGCGCCAGCCGCTGCTCCCGCTCGGAAGCGTCGGCAAAGCGGTCCGGATGAACACTGCGCGCCAACTCACGGTAGCGCGTAGCCAGCTGGTCGAGATCCAGGTTGAAACTCGGTTGCAGCTCGAATAAAGCGAAATGACAAGGAGTACCCACGACAAGCCTCAGATGTTGAAGCTTTCGCCGCAGCCACATTCACCGCGCACGTTGGGGTTGTTGAACTTGAAGCCTTCGTTCAACCCTTCCTTGACGAAATCGAGCTCGGTGCCGTCCAGGTAGGCCAGGCTCTTCGGGTCGATGATCACTTTCTCGCCGTGACTCTCGAACACCTGATCCTCTGCAACCACCTCGTCGACAAACTCCAGCACGTAGGCAAGGCCGGAACAGCCTGTGGTGCGAACACCCAGGCGGATCCCTTCACCCTTGCCGCGCCCGTCGAGGGAGCGCCGCACGTGTCGAGCAGCCGCTTCTGTCATGCTGATAGCCATCGGTGACTCCTTACTCGTCGCCAAAAACTGAAAGTCAGATCAAGCCTTTCTTCTGCTTGTAATCGCGAACGGCGGCCTTGATGGCGTCTTCGGCGAGCACGGAGCAGTGGATTTTCACTGGCGGCAGGGCCAGCTCTTCAGCCAGCTGGGTGTTCTTGATGGTTTCCGCTTCGTCCAGGGTCTTGCCCTTCATCCACTCGGTGGCGAGGGAGCTGGAAGCGATGGCCGAACCGCAGCCGTAGGTCTTGAACTTGGCATCTTCGATGATGCCGGCTTCGTTGACCTTGATCTGCAGGCGCATCACGTCGCCGCAAGCCGGGGCGCCGACCATGCCGGTGCCGACATCCGGATCTTCGGCATTCATCTTGCCGACGTTACGCGGGTTTTCGTAGTGGTCGATGACCTTTTCGCTGTAAGCCATGATTCTCAATCCTCACTCATCAGGGCCGCTCTTGAGACCCTGTAGCTGCGCTGCGTCAGTCGCCGCGTCGCTACAGGAGCTGTATCTGGCGGCTTCTATATTTAGTGTGCCGCCCACTCGATCTTCGAGATATCGACGCCGTCTTTGTACATGTCCCACAGCGGCGACAGAGCGCGCAGCTTGGTAACGGCCTCGCAAACCTTCTGCGCGGCGTAATCGATTTCTTCTTCGGTGGTGAAACGGCCGAAGGTGAAGCGGATCGAGCTGTGTGCCAGTTCGTCGTTGCGGCCCAGGGCGCGCAGTACGTACGAAGGCTCCAGGGAAGCCGAGGTGCAGGCCGAACCGGACGAAACCGCCAGGTCCTTGAGCGCCATGATCAGCGACTCGCCTTCAACGTAGTTGAAGCTCAGGTTCAGGTTGTGCGGAACGCGGGCGGTCAGGCTGCCGTTGACGTACAGCTCTTCCAGGTGCTCGACCTGCTTGTAGAAACGGTCGCTCAAGGCCTTGATGCGCACGTTTTCGGCAGCCATGTCTTCCTTGGCCACACGGAACGCTTCGCCCATGCCGACGATCTGGTGGGTCGCCAGGGTGCCCGAACGCATGCCGCGCTCGTGACCGCCGCCGTGCATGGTCGCTTCGATACGTACGCGCGGCTTGCGGCTGACGTAGAGGGCGCCGATGCCTTTAGGACCGTAGGTCTTGTGGGCGGAGAACGACATCATGTCGACTTTCAGTTTCTGCAGGTCGATCTCGACCTTACCAGTGGACTGGGCGGCGTCGACGTGGAACAGGATGCCCTTGGAACGCAGCAGTTCACCGATCGCGGCGATGTCGTTGACGGTGCCGATTTCGTTGTTCACGTGCATGACCGAAACCAGGATGGTGTCGTCACGCAGCTCGGCTTCGATCATCTCTGGGGTAACCAGGCCATCAGTGCGAGGCTCGATGTAGGTCACTTCGAAACCTTCACGCTCCAGTTGGCGCATGGTGTCGAGGACAGCCTTGTGCTCAATCTTGGTGGTGATCAGGTGCTTGCCTTTGGTGGCATAGAAATGTGCCGCACCCTTGATTGCCAGGTTGTCGGATTCGGTGGCACCGGAGGTCCAGACGATTTCGCGCGGGTCGGCATTGACCAGGTCGGCCACCTGACGACGAGCGTTTTCGACGGACTCTTCGGCTTTCCAGCCAAACACGTGGGAACGGGACGCCGGGTTACCGAAGTTTCCGTCGACCAGCAGGCATTCACTCATCTTTTGCGCGACACGCGGATCAACCGGGGTAGTCGCTGAGTAATCAAGGTAAATCGGCAATTTCATGGACTATCTCCTAAATCAGGCTGGCTGGCGTGCCGCTAGCTCTCTGGCTGTCATTCGACGGCGGACGCTTCAATCTTGTCCAGGCGTGGCGCCTTGCTGTTGCAACGGCGTTGATCCTGACGCTGGGCTACTTCTTGCACCTCACGGCGAGTCACAAGGTCAGCCAAGCTGATACCGCTCAGAAATTCGTGAATCTGCAGGCTCAGATCGCACCACAAGTGGTGGGTCAGACAGGTGTCGCCTTGATGGCAATCACCCTGGCCCTGGCATTTGGTCGCATCGACCGATTCGTTCACCGCATCGATCACCTGGGCGACCTGGATACCCTGCATGTCGCGAGACAGCTGGTAGCCGCCGCCTGGACCGCGAACGCTGGACACCAGATTGCTGCGGCGTAATTTGGCGAACAGCTGCTCAAGGTAGGACAGGGAGATGCCTTGGCGCTCGGAGATATCGGCCAGGGACACGGGCCCGTGCTGCGCGTGCAACGCCAGGTCGAGCATGGCGGTCACGGCGTATCGGCCTTTTGTAGTCAGTCGCATGGACAATTACCACGGAGTTCGGAATGAGGCGAGTATGCAATTCCCGAGTATTTAAGTCAACTATAAGACCTAGTACTTTAGTCAGGTTTACCCGCAAAAGAGCGGCCGCATCATAGCAAAGGCTGGGGGTGAACAGCCAGCAATTGCGCGTTATCGTTCTTCGCGAGCAAGCCCGCTCCCACATTGGAATGCATTTCAAATGTGGGAGCGGGCTTGCTCGCGAAGGGGTCGACGCGGTCTAGCTGGCCTGACTCTGATCCTTGTCCTTCACACAGGCGAAATCTTCTTCGCGCAGCTCAGGCAGATCTTTCGCACAGTAATTGCTGCCCAGATCCTTCAACGCCCCGCACATCCCCTCCAGGCGCCCATCGACCGCCTGCAGGTGGTCAAGCAGCTGGTTGATGGCGCGAGCCACCGGGTCCGGCATGTCTTCGGTCACACCGTAGGCATCGAAGCCGATCTTCTCGGCCATGGCCTTGCGCTTGGCGTCCAGCTCCTGGTCGGGCTTGACGATGATCCGTCCCGGAATCCCCACCACAGTGGCGCCCGGCGGCACTTCCTTGGTCACCACGGCGTTGGATCCGACCTTGGCACCCGCACCCACCGTGAACGGCCCCAGCACCTTGGCGCCGGCACCCACCACCACGCCATCACCCAGCGTCGGGTGGCGCTTGCCTTTATTCCAGCTGGTACCACCCAGGGTCACGCCCTGATAAATGGTCACATCATCGCCGATCTCGGCGGTTTCACCGATGACAATGCCCATGCCATGGTCAATGAAGAAACGCCGACCGACCTTGGCCCCCGGATGAATCTCGATCCCGGTCAGCCAGCGACCGAAGTTCGACACCAGCCGCGCCAGCCATTTCAGGTCTGCGCGCCACAGCATGGCCGACAGACGGTGAATCCAGATGGCATGCATACCGGGATAGCAAGTCAGGACTTCAAAAGCGTTACGCGCCGCCGGGTCTCGATGGAATACGCTCTGGATATCTTCACGCAAACGCTCAAACATCTTTAATCCTTCCGCTTAAGAAGCTCACCACGGGCCGCTTTCTGGGTTTCCGTGAGGATGCCACGCAAAATATTCATTTCCGCCCGGCTGACCGAGCTGCGTCCGTACAACCGGCGCAGGCGCGCCATCAAGTGCCGTGGTTTTTCCGGATCGAGGAATTCGATGGCCACCAGGGTTTGCTCCAGGTGCTCATAGAATCGCTCCAGTTCATCCATGGTCGCCAGCTCAGCGCTTTTGACCGATGCCACTTCTTCCTTCTCGACCTTGGTCGGCTGACCTTGGGCTGCCAAAAAGGACATGCGCACTTCATAACTCAACACCTGCACCGCTGCCCCAAGGTTCAGCGAGCTGAACTCAGGGTCTGATGGGATGTGCACGTGATAATGACATCGCTGCAGCTCTTCGTTGGTCAGGCCGGAATCTTCACGACCGAACACCAGGGCGATCTCGGCGCCCTGCCCGGCTTCCTCGACCACCTTCGTGCCGCATTCCCGCGGATCGAGCAGTGGCCAGGGAATGCGCCGGTCGCGGGCGCTGGTGCCGAGCACCAGGTTGCAACCGACCAGGGCATCTTCCAAGGTGGCGACGACTTGCGCGTTTTCAAGGATGTCACCGGCACCGGAAGCGCGGGCATCGGCCTCGTGGTGCGGGAACAGGCGCGGTTCAACCAGCACCAGGCGCGACAGGCCCATGTTCTTCATGGCACGCGCAGCCCCGCCGATATTGCCCGGATGACTGGTGTTGACCAGGACGATACGAATGTTTTGCAGCAAGGGAGGCGCTCTCGAACACGATAATCGGGAGCCGAATCTTACAGCTGTAGCTACCGTTAAGCCATGAAAGCGAACGTCGTCCTTCTCCTGTAGAAACTTTCTGATAGAATGCCCGGCTTTCTTTAACAACCTTAGGTGACACATCCATGCAGCCCATGCTGAATATCGCGCTGCGCGCCGCCCGCAGCGCCAGTGAATTGATCTTCCGCTCCATCGAGCGCCTGGATACCATCAAGGTCGACGAAAAAGACGCCAAGGATTATGTATCCGAGGTGGACCGCGCCGCCGAACAGAAAATCATCGACGCACTGCGCAAGGCGTACCCGAATCACTCGATCCTGGGTGAAGAGACCGGCCTGCACGCCGGCAGCGGCATCGAAGGCGAAGAGTACCTGTGGATCATCGATCCGCTGGACGGCACCACCAACTTCCTGCGCGGCATTCCTCACTTCGCTGTCAGCATCGCCTGCAAATACCGTGGTCGCCTGGAACACGCCGTGGTCCTGGACCCGGTTCGCCAGGAAGAATTCACCGCCAGCCGTGGTCGCGGCGCTCAACTGAACGGCCGTCGCCTGCGCGTCAGCGGTCGCACCAGCCTGGACGGCGCCCTGCTGGGTACCGGCTTCCCGTTCCGTGACGACCAGATGGACAACCTCGACAACTACCTGGGCATGTTCCGCGCCCTGGTCGGCCAGACCGCCGGCATCCGCCGCGCAGGTTCGGCGAGCCTGGACCTGGCCTACGTGGCTGCCGGCCGTTTCGACGCCTTCTGGGAGTCGGGCCTGTCCGAGTGGGACATGGCTGCTGGCGCCCTGCTGATCCAGGAAGCAGGCGGTCTGGTGAGCGACTTCACCGGCGGCCACGACTTCCTTGAAAAAGGCCACGTCGTTGCCGGTAACACCAAGTGCTTCAAGGCAGTGCTGACGGCCATCCAGCCGCACCTGCCGGCCTCGCTGAAGCGCTAAGCTTGCGGCGACAGAAAAAAGCACCCTTCGGGGTGCTTTTTTTATGCCCGTAATTCACCCCCAAAAACACCACAACCCCACTGTAGGAGCGAGCTTGCTCGCGAAGGCGGCGGGTCAGCCAACAGATTTTGAATGACGGACCGCTTTCGCGAGCAAGCCCGCTCCCACAGGGGATTGGTGGGGATGCTTAAACTGTGGGCACAAAAAAAGCACCCCGAAGGGTGCTTTTTTTAACTCGTTACCAGCAGATCATTGACTCTGCTGATTCTCCGACAGAACCAACTTGCCTTCCTTATCCACAGGAATCTGATTCCCCGGATCACGATCCATCCGCACCTTGCCTTCCTTGCCATCCAGCGAATAACGCACGTCGTAACCCACGACCTTGTCGCTGATGTCATTCACCGTATTACAACGGGTCTGGGTCGTGGTGTAGGTGTCACGCTCCTGCATGCCCTCCTGAACCTTGTTACCGGCGTAACCACCACCGACAGCGCCTGCAACCGTGGCAATCTTCTTGCCGGTGCCGCCGCCGATCTGGTTACCCAACAGACCGCCCGCCAGTGCACCCACCACGGTACCGGCGATCTGGTGTTGATCTTTCACCGGCGCCTGCCGGGTCACAGCTACATCCTTGCACACTTCACGTGGAGTCTTGATTTGTGTCTTGACCGGCTCAACGGCGAGTACTTGCGCGTACTCGGGACCGTTATCTTTAACCAGGCTGTAGGTGGCCACAGCGCCTCCGGCAGTTACACCGACAGCACCCAATACCGCACCAACCAGCATCGACTTGTTCACATGAACCTCCTGACCATCACATGCGGCACTTGTCCGCGCTTCTCCCAGCCTTGGAGCATAAAAAAAGGCGCGAGTTCAACTCGCGCCTTTTTTGGACTACATCGCTGAAGGAAATGCCCTTCAAGGACGGTCGTCGATTTCCTTCTCGGTGTTGGCCGCAGGAATCAGATCCTCGGAACTCAGGTTCAGCCAGATCAGCACCACGTTGGCGATGTAGATCGACGAATAAGTACCCGCCAGCACCCCGATGAACAGGGCGATGGAGAAGCCGAACAGGTTGTCGCCACCGAAGAACAGCAGGGCCGCGATCGCCAGCAAGGTGGAGATCGAAGTGGCCATGGTGCGCAGCAGGGTTTGCGTGGTCGAGATGTTGATGTTCTCGATCAGGCTGGCCTTGCGCAGTACCCGGAAGTTCTCACGAACCCGGTCGAATACCACGATGGTGTCGTTGAGCGAGTAACCGATGATCGCCAGTACCGCCGCCAGCACCGTCAGGTCGAAGGTGATCTGGAAGAACGACAGGATACCGATGGTCACGATCACGTCGTGGATCAGGGACACGATCGCACCGACCGCGAACTTCCACTGGAAGCGGAAAGCCAGGTAGATCAGGATGCCGCCCAGCGCCATCAGCATGCCGAGGCCGCCCTGGTCGCGCAGCTCTTCACCTACCTGCGGGCCGACGAACTCGACGCGCTTAACGGTTGCCGGGTTTTCGCCGCCTACCTTCTGCAAGGCCTCGGCCACCTGGTGACCCAGTTGCGGGTCTTCGCCAGGCATGCGCACCAGCAGATCGGTGGTGGCACCGAAGTTCTGCACGATGGCTTCGTGATAACCCGATTTGACCAGTTGCTCACGCACCTGGGTGACGTCGGCCGGACGCTCGTAGGTCAGCTCGATGAGCGTACCGCCGGTGAAGTCCAGGCCCCAGTTCATGCCCTTGGTGGCGACGCTGAACAAGGCCAGCACGGTAAGGAACAATGTGACGCCGAACGCAAAGTTGCGGACGCCCATGAAGTTGATTGTACGTAACATGGCAGCCCCTTAAATCCACAACTTCTTGAAGTCACGTCCGCCGAAGATCAGGTTGACCATCGCGCGGGTCACCATGATGGCCGTGAACATCGAGGTAAAGATCCCGAGGGACATGGTCACTGCGAAGCCCTTGACCGGGCCGGTGCCCATGGCAAAGAGAATCCCGCCGACCAACAGTGTTGTCAGGTTGGCGTCGAGAATCGCGGTGAATGCCCGGCCGAAGCCTTCGTTGATTGCGCGCTGCACGGTCATGCCCGCAGCAATCTCTTCACGAATCCGCGAGAAGATCAGCACGTTGGCGTCGACCGCCATACCCATGGTCAACACAATACCGGCGATGCCCGGCAGGGTCAGCGTTGCCCCCAGCAGCGACATCAGGGCCAGCAGCATTACCATGTTCACCGCCAGTGCGACGGTGGCGATGATGCCGAAGAAGCGGTAGATGGCGATGATGAACAGCGAGACGAACAGCATGCCCCACAGCGATGCATCGATACCCTTGGTGATGTTGTCCGCACCCAGGCTCGGGCCGATGGTACGTTCTTCAGCGAAGTACATCGGAGCGGCCAGGCCACCGGCACGCAGCAACAGCGCCAGCTCGGACGACTCGCCCTGGCCGTTCAGGCCGGTGATGCGGAATTGAGCACCAAGCGGCGACTGGATGGTCGCCAGGCTGATGATCTTCTTCTCTTCTTTAAACGTCTGAACCGCTACGTCTTTCTCGACGCCATCAACCACTTGCTTGGTGTAAGTGGTGACCGGACGCTGCTCGATGAAGATCACCGCCATGCTGCGACCGACGTTCGAACGGGTCGCGCGGCTCATCAGCTCGCCACCGTGGCCATCCAGGCGGATGTTCACTTCTGGCGTGCCGTGCTCGCCGAAACCAGCCTTGGCGTCAGTTACCTGGTCACCGGTGATGATCAGGCCACGCTCGATCTGTGCTGGCGGACGGTTGCCTTCACGGAACTCAAAGGATTCGGAAGTGGCTTTCGAAGCACCCGGCTCAGCCGCCAGTCGGAACTCGAGGTTGGCCGTCTTGCCGAGGATACGCTTGGCTTCCGCGGTGTCCTGCACGCCCGGCAGCTCAACCACGATGCGGTTGGCGCCCTGACGCTGGACGATCGGTTCGGCAACACCCAGCTCGTTGACGCGGTTACGTACCGTGGTCAAGTTCTGCTTGATGGAGTATTCGCGGATTTCCGCCAGCTTGGCCGGGGTCATCGCCAGACGCAGCACCGGTTGACCGTTGAGGTCGGCCGGAACAATGTCGAAATCGTTGAAATTCTTGCGGATCAGAGCGCGGGCCTGTTCACGGCTGTCTTCATCGGAGAAGCCCAGCTGAATGGCGCCGTTGAGTTGCGGCAGGCTGCGATAGCGCAGTTTCTCTTTACGCAACAGGCTCTTCACATCGCCTTCGTACACTTTCAAGCGTGCGTCGAGGGCCTTGTCCATGTCCACTTCGAGCAGGAAGTGCACACCACCGGACAAGTCCAGACCCAGCTTCATCGGGTGCGCGCCCAGGCTGCGCAGCCATTGCGGGGTGGTTTGCGCCAGGTTCAGTGCAACGACGTAGTCATCACCCAACGCCTTGCGCACCACGTCCTTGGCCGGCAACTGGTCTTCAGCCTTGGTCAGGCGAATCAGACCGCCCTTGCCGCCCGCCGCCAGCGTGGCAGCCTTGACGTTGATCCCGGATTCCTTGAGCGCTGCGCTCACACGATCCAGATCAGCCTGATTGACCTGCAGCGCAGTGCTTGCACCGCTGACCTGAATGGCCGGGTCATCAGGATAAAGATTGGGAGCGGAATAAATCAGACCGACCGCCAGCACCGCCAGGATCAGAATGTATTTCCACAGAGGGTATTTGTTCAGCATCACGCCGCCCGCTTATGACGCGGGGCGCCTTGCGCGCCCCGTCGATTGAGTAGAAGTTGAAACTTAGATCGCTTTGAGCGTGCCTTTTGGCAGCGTGGCGGCGATGGCGCCTTTCTGGAACTTCATTTCGACGGTGTCGGAAACTTCCAGAACCACGAAATCGTCAGCCACTTTGGTGATCTTGCCAGCGATGCCGCCGGTGGTCACAACTTCGTCACCTTTTTGCAGGCTGCTCAGCAGGTTCTTCTGCTCTTTGGCGCGCTTGGCCTGTGGACGCCAGATCATCAGGTAGAAGATGACCAGGAAGCCGACCAGGAAAATCCACTCAAAACCGCCACCCATTGGGCTGGCAGCAGCAGGTGCAGCAGCGTCAGCCATGGCATTAGAGATAAAAAAGCTCATTTAGCACTCCAGTTGCAAATGTTGAATCTTGGGGTCAGAAAACTCAGTCCAAAGGCGGCACGGGTAGCCCGCGTTTGGCGTAGAAGGCATCGACAAAGGCGGCCAATGTACCCTGTTGAATAGCCTCGCGCAAACCAGCCATAAGCACTTGATAATGACGCAAGTTATGGATGGTATTGAGCATGCTTCCCAGCATTTCGCCGCACTTGTCCAGGTGATGCAGGTAAGCGCGGGAGAAGTTCTGGCAGGTATAGCAATCGCAGGTCGGATCGAGCGGCGAATCATCATGGCGATGGAACGCGTTTCGGATCTTCAGCACGCCGGTATCGATGAACAGATGCCCATTGCGGGCATTACGGGTTGGCATCACGCAATCGAACATGTCCACACCGCGGCGCACACCCTCCACGAGATCTTCCGGTTTGCCAACGCCCATAAGGTAACGAGGTTTGTCAGCCGGCATCATGCCCGGCAGGTAATCCAGCACCTTGATCATCTCGTGCTTGGGCTCGCCCACCGACAGACCGCCGATGGCCAGACCGTCGAAGCCGATCTTGTCCAGGCCTTCCAGGGAGCGCATGCGCAGGTCCTGGTGCATGCCGCCCTGGACGATACCGAACAGCGCCGCCGTGTTCTCGCCATGGGCGTTTTTCGAGCGCTGGGCCCAACGCAGGGACAATTCCATGGAAATACGGGCGACGTCTTCATCAGCCGGGTACGGCGTGCATTCGTCGAAAATCATCACGATGTCCGAGCCCAGGTCACGCTGGACCTGCATCGACTCTTCCGGGCCCATGAACACCTTGGCGCCGTCGACCGGGGAAGCGAAGGTCACGCCCTCCTCCTTGATCTTGCGCATAGCGCCCAGGCTGAACACCTGGAAACCACCGGAGTCGGTCAGAATCGGGCCTTTCCACTGCATGAAATCGTGCAGGTCGCCGTGCTTCTTGATCACTTCCGTGCCAGGGCGCAGCCACAGGTGGAAGGTGTTGCCCAGAATGATTTCAGCGCCGGTCGCCTCGATATCCCGTGGCAGCATGCCCTTGACCGTGCCGTACGTGCCCACCGGCATGAAGGCCGGGGTCTCGACGGTACCGCGCGGGAAGGTCAAACGACCGCGACGAGCCTTGCCATCAGTGGCCAGCAGCTCGAAAGACATACGACAGGTGCGACTCATACAGTTTCCTCTGGGCCCGATTCTTCAGGGGCGGTCGGCGCAGGGTTGCGAGTGATGAACATCGCATCACCGTAGCTGAAAAAGCGGTATCCGTTATCGACGGCGGCCTTGTAGGCGGCCATGGTCTCGGGATAACCGGCGAACGCCGAAACCAGCATCAACAGCGTGGATTCGGGCAAATGGAAGTTGGTGACCAGGGCATCGACCACATGAAACGGCCGGCCTGGGTAAATGAAAATGTCTGTATCGCCGCTGAACGGCTTGAGCACGCCATCGCGCGCAGCACTTTCCAGGGATCGCACGCTGGTAGTGCCCACCGCCACTACGCGGCCACCGCGCGCGCGGCACGCGGCAACGGCATCCACTACGTCCTGGCCGACTTCCAGCCATTCAGTGTGCATGTGGTGGTCTTCGAGCTTCTCCACGCGCACCGGCTGGAAAGTGCCAGCGCCGACATGCAGGGTCACGAACGCGGTCTCGATGCCCTTGGCGGCAATCGCCTCCATCAGCGGCTGATCGAAATGCAGCCCCGCCGTCGGCGCCGCCACCGCGCCCAGGCGCTGGGCGTACACGGTCTGGTAACGCTCACGGTCCGAGCCCTCGTCCGGGCGGTCTATATAAGGAGGCAGCGGCATGTGCCCAACACGCTCGAGCAGCGGCAACACCTCCTCAGCGAAGCCCAGCTCGAACAACGCGTCATGACGCGCCAGCATCTCGGCCTCGCCACCGCCGTCGATCAGGATCTTCGACCCCGGCTTCGGTGATTTGCTGGACCGCACATGGGCCAGCACGCGATGACTGTCGAGCACCCGCTCCACCAGGATTTCCAGCTTGCCGCCGGAAGCCTTCTGGCCAAACAGTCGTGCCGGAATCACCCGGGTATTGTTGAACACCATCAAGTCGCCGGGACGCAAATGCTCCAGCAAATCAGTGAATTGACGGTGTGCCAGGGCGCCGCTGACCCCATCCAGGGTCAACAGGCGACTGTTGCGACGCTCGGCCAAAGGGTGGCGAGCGATCAGCGAATCAGGGAGCTCGAAGGTAAAGTCAGCAACGCGCATGATGGGGTTCGTCTAGCAGGGCCGGGAAGTCTAGCGGAATTATCAAAAATTCTCCATGTACCTGATTGACCAGCGGTTATCTCATCTCTATACTCCGCGGCCATTGCCCTGATGGCGGAATTGGTAGACGCGGCGGATTCAAAATCCGTTTTCGAAAGGAGTGGGAGTTCGAGTCTCCCTCGGGGCACCAAAATTAAGAAAGGTCTTGCTTAGCAAGGCCTTTTTTTTCGCCCGCGATAAAGCCTCTGACACCCCACACACCCTGTGGGAGCCAGCCTGCTGGCGATGCTTTCGCCCCTTGCCCTTCCACACCACCCGCACCGCCGGAACATTTCACAAGGATTCCCCCCATGGAATTGCACCTGGAAACCGTCGCCCTCTTCTCCCTGAAACTGGCTTACGAATCGGAAGATTCAAGCCCGATTTTGCGGGATGACCTGATCATGGGTGATTACCAGAGGGATGTGTTTGAGTTGCTGGTGCGGCGGGGGGATGTTGAGGGGATTCAGGTGAAGGTGGGTGAGTGTGTGGGGTTGGCGTTGGAGGCGGTTGGGGGTGTGGGTAAGCCGTTGGGGCGGGAGTTGGGGAGGTTGGCGGGGGAATTTGCTGGGATTCGGGTGATGGAGGAGCTTGATGCCCCCCTTATCGCGCTTAAGGATTATCTGAAAGATATTCAATGAATCAAGGTGGGCAGTCTTACAACGGGAGCATCCGGTAGCAGGGCCGACGGTGATTGCCACGCCCTATCCAACTTTAATTATATTTCCCTTATTAGCCTTCTTTTAGTTTGTCCCTTTTAGCCTCCTGTAGATGCTACCGGTTGTCAGCATCGCCGTCGTGTTGGAGTGGCGGGCTGCGGTGACACCGGCAGCGCGCAAGTCGAGCAACTGTGGTTCGACTTGCGATCACCGGTAGACTCAATGGTGACTAACGGCTGGGCATTCAGCCAGATTTCGAGGCGCTGCCACTCGGGGTCGGTGAGATCGGCAGCCCTCTCTCCGCGCCGGCTGTCGATCATGCGCAGACCAAAGTCCTCTGGCAGAAGGGGACCGAAGGCGCCGAAGCGCCAAGCATGATCAAACACGAGGACGTTCAGTCCACCAGTGTCGCGAACTTGAGCCTCAGGCCCGTGAACGGGGTTGGGTTGCCAAGCGAAACCGTTGTTGCTGGTAGGCTTATAGAAATTGTCGGGGACATCGGTACAGTCAGGTTTCTTTGAGGTGAAACGGCGGTCGTTCCAGTATTCGGTGAAGGTCAGTACCTCAGAGACGATGCCGGCCCAGACGACGCTGTGGCGGGAGGTGGGATTCACTACCGCGCCTGCAAAAGCAAGCACGAGATCGCCGACCTTCGCCTTCTTGCGGATGCCCGGCTTACAGACAGCCAGCGTAACAGCCGGCGGATCGTAATTTGGCGCGGAACCCGCGTCCGTGGCGATCACATACGTGTGAACTCGCATCGTTATGCCTCCTGCGCAAAGAGCTGATCGAGCCACGCGAGCGCATCGACACCATTCCTGATGCCAGCGACGAACACCTGACCACGTGCGACCACCTACAAAGTCCCGGACGACGACCAGCGCTATAAGGGGTGATCAGGCCGATTTGCAGCCACCAATATACGAAACGCTAGGGTTGCCCCCCTCCCGCATGACCAGCGGCTGAATGTGCGTCATTGGCCGAAACAGTCCCTAGAAGAGGAACGAATCGCTGAGGCACACACCTTGCCTGCGATTTGTGCGCGACACTCACGCTCATTTCAGGATCTCATAGATTATTTCACCAGTTTTTGTCACCCGTCTGCCGAGGGTAGACCCTACAGCCAAGCATCCTCTTACCACTACAAATCAACATGCCAATATTTCTGAGCTTGCAGTTTAGTTCTCGAAACTGGCTAGCCTTAAGCCAGCCAGCTACCGACCACACACAACATAAGTCCACAGTCAAAAATCACTTGAGTACTCCTGATTTCCACAACGCCACGAGTAACGCTAAGGAAGTAAATAGTCCTACAGCACTCCACATGAGCACGATTAGCTTGCGCCTGAGTGAAACGGGAAAGCTTTCTATATCTCCAGCACCGGCGATACCGTGTTTTACAAAAAAGCTGGGGAATGTAACGACGCTGCATGCTGAACCCACTAGCTGCAGCTTTCCCCAAGGCCCCTTATATATGCGTGTGGAAATGGTTATGGCTGAAGAACTGTTTTTGAAAGAATTCAGCAACACATCTGTTTTTGTATAGCCAAGATATAGCGCAACCGCGAGCCAGACAAACATGCTGATGAGCACAATTCCACACGAACTGCCGACAACCAGTTCCGCAGTAGTCATTTCAAATTCTCATAAACAAGTTCGCCAATTATTTTGCCACCCATCTCACCAAGCGTGCTGCCTGCAAAAGAACCAATGCCAACCGCTAGACACTGCACGCCAGCAGACCGACACCAGCTTTCGCTACACCCTGCCCAATGCAAACCCCGCCAACTGCAGAAGTAGTTAATATTGCACCTGCCATGGCACCACCAGCGACCCCCCAGCAAAACTTCCCGTTTCCGTGAACCTGATTCGTTCGCATGCTTAAAAAATAGGACAGATTTATTTTAAAGAGAATAAACCTTCCCCCCTTTTACTACTACCTTTTCTGTCGTGCGCCTGGGAACTACTCTACAACTATATTCCGAACACCGCTAAACGAGGCCAAGTGCGGCGACTGCGAAAAACCCAAGCAATAGAACAATAAAAACTACCCCACCCCAATGCAACACAATTAGTTTTCGTCTGAGGCGTCTAGGAAAGTTTTGCAGGTCCTTAGCGTTGGCTCCACCATCGCAAAGATATAAATTAGGCATAGTCATCATGCCCATTATGGCAGCCAGTACAAACAACCTCCCCCGAGTTCCCCCGTTGAAGATTATTTCGCCAGTTTTTTTCATCCGTCTCCCCGAGGGCAAACCCTACAGCCAAGCGTCCTCTTGCCAGTACAAATCAATAAACCTAAGTTTTGAGCTTGCAGTTTGGTTCTCGGAACTGGCTAGCCTTAAGCCAGCCAGCTACCGACATCACACGACATACACCCACAATCACATCACTTCAGCACTCCTGACTCCCATAATGAAACCAGGAAAACCAAAGTGGCGAGCAACCCTATTACACTCCATTGCAAAATAATTAATTTGCGCCTAATTGGAGGTGGAAAGCCCTCTATATCTGCAGCACTCGCGATGCCACGATTTATAAAAAAACGAGGAAAGGTGACAACACTGGCAATGCCGCCGACCAACTGCAGCTTCCCAAAAGGGCCTGTATGCTTGTGCGTATCGACAGTAATCAGCGACGAACTGTTTTTGAAATACTTCGATAACTCTTCACCCTTTGTGTACCCAAGGTATAGTGCAATCCCAATCCAAACATAGATACCAAGGAGCACCACCCCACACAAACCACCTACGATTAATTCGGCCGTCGTCATCTCGCATACTCGTATATAACCTCCCCCAATTATCTCACCGCCCTTTCCGCCATATACGCCGCCGGCATAAGAACCGATGCCAACCACGACGATACTGCATGCCAATGTACCTAGCCCGCCTGTAGGCACCCCCAACCCAATGCAGAGCGCACCGACAACGGGGGCCGACAATATCGCGCCTGCAGCTACACCACCGCCGATCCCCCCGGCAAAGGCCCCTGTTTCAGTAAACCTGACTCGCTCGCAAGCCTCGGTATTTCCCGCCTTACACACATCCTGCACCTTCATGGCAGAGGCTCCTCCGCCGACGGCAGTCCCTACCAAACCTCCGTATTTGACGTATTTAGAAGCCTTCGCCACACCTTCAAGATGGGTGGCATGACCCGGTATTTGCCCCCCGGGACTGGCATTCAACAAAGGGGACAGATTTATTTCCATTCGAAAACAGAATAATAATTCACCCCCCTTTTAGGTCGCCACTTTTTTGTCAATAAAGCATTCCTGACCACCCTATATAGACTAGTAACGCCATAGAGATGAAGACCCCTATAAAGCTCCATTGCAGCGCTATAAGCTTTTGTCTAAGGTGCAAAGGGAAGTTTCGAATATCTTCGGCATCAAGAACTCCATGCTTCAAAAAAAATCGAGGAAATGTCACAACAAAAGAGATCCCTCCTACTAACTGCATTTTACCGTAAGGCCCTGAGTGTCTGTGCGTAGCGCTAGTTATGCTTGATGAACTATTTTTGAAATGCTTAGTCATTTCTTCACCTTGGGCATATCCCAAATAAAGAGCAAGTGCAATACAAATGAACAGGCTAGCGATCACGATGCAACTCAAGCTACCAACAACCAGTCCTGCGGTAGTCATTTCATCGCCTCATAAATTACCTCACCAGCCATTTCACCTAGCTGGCCACCCAATGCACCACCCGCATAAGAGCCAACGCCAAGCACAACGATACTGCATGCCAACGTCCCTATCCCGCCTGTAGGCACCCCCAACCCAATGCAGAGCGCACCGACAACAGGGGCACTTAATATCCAGCCAGCACCCATTCCACCGCCGATACCAGCAACAAAGCTTCCTGTCTCAGTAAATCTAACCCGTTCACACGCCTCGGTATTTCCCGCCTTACACACATCCTGCACCTTCATGGCAGAGGCTCCTCCGCCGACGGCAGTCCCTACCCAACCTCCGTATTTGACGTATTTAGAAGCCTTCGCCACACCTTCAAGATGGGTGGCATGACCCGGTATTTGCCCCCCGGGACTGGCATTGGTCCAGTGGTGGACCAGGCTTTGGCTGGAAATACCCAACTTTTTTTTCAAGTTGATATGGTCAGGGAATCCAATGCCCTTGCGGGTCAGTGCCTTCATATGGCTGTTCAGTTGTGCGAGCAGACGCTGGCGCTCTGCAAAGAATGCTGGCGAGCGCAGGTGCCCATCTCTCTGCAGCGTATTCTGTTGCAACGCTTCAATATCCCTCAAGGCATTGCCTACGTTATCCAGGTTGTTCTTGAAGATACTCGCGCCAACGCCAATAGCGTTCGAGCCATAGGTCAGGAAGGCCTGGATGACATCACGGTGTTGAACCATGAAATCCGCTTCTTCCGGGCTAAGCGTTTCAATGATCTGGTTGGTCTTGGCTGCCACATCCATGAGCAAGGCTTCTTCACGGGTGCACTGGTAGTTGCTGGGGTCGCTCAGCACGATCATCGAGCCCGCTTTGACGTCGCGCAGGTTAGGGTTGAGCAGCTTGAATTTGCCCATCACCGCCGGGTCACGCAGGGTGAACAGGGAGGCCTCCAGCTGTTCGCGGGTGGTACTTTTGGGCACGATGAAGAAACCTGGTTCCTGGGCTGCTGCACTGCCTAAGGACACTGGCTTGGGCACGCTCGGCGCAGACGCGAAAGCAGCTGGCCGAGGCGCTGCCGGATTGCCGGCGAGAGGTGTGGTCGGTTGGGACGCGGCCCTCGTGGTCG
>NZ_JANHLK010000029.1 GCF_028682635.1 Pseudomonas putida
AAAAACTAAGGGCGCCGCGGGGTGTCAGGCTTCCCGCGTCATCGTTGACCTCCATCGCTGGCAAGCCAGCTCCTACAGTGGATCGGGTACATCCGCGGCGGTGGCCATAGTAGGGTAAGATGCCTGCAAACCAGGCTCGCCACGAGACACCCCGCATGACAGACCCCACACCCCGCCTGATCAAGAAGTACCCCAATCGCCGCCTCTACGACACCCACACCAGCAGCCACCTGACCCTGGCGGACATACGCCAGCTGGTCGTCGATAAAGTCGCGTTCCAGGTGGTGGACGCCAAGAGTGGCGAAGACCTGACCCGCAGCATCCTGCTGCAAGTCATCCTGGAAGCCGAAAGCGGCGGTGAGCCGATCTTCACCAGCGACATGCTGATGGGGATCATCCAGTTCTACGGCCCTTACCAGGGCGTACTCGGCAGCTACCTCGACAAAAGCATCCAGACCGTGATCGACATCCAGTCGCAGACGGGCGCGCAGTCGTCCGAAGCCTGGAGTACCTTCATGCACCAGCAGGCGCCGGTGATGCAGGACCTGATGCGCCAGTACGTCGACCAGTCCAAGGCGCTTTACCTGAATACGCAGAACATGTTCGGCCTGTTTGGCGCCAAGCCGACTACCGATGGCAGCGACAAAAAAAATGGCGATGGGGAATAAACCCATCGCCATCGGTGCAGCCTTACTGATTTGACTTACTTGTTACCGTTGGTGGCCTTGTTACTTGCTTGCGGAGCAGCCTTCGCAACAGCGTCCGCAGCGGCGGCGGAGGCGCTGTCAAAATTACCCTGAGCGGCCTCTGTCGCCTGTTTTGCGGTTTTTTGCGCGCTTTCAAACACCGTACCGGCATTCGCCAGGCCCGATTTGAATGCCGCCACCACAGGCTCGGAACCGGCCGGTGCGTTCTTGCTGATCTCTTCTACAAATTCCTGAACCTGCGCAGTACCCGCCTCGACCTGATTCGACGTCAATTGGGCGATGTCCGAATGGGTGCCCACGATCAGAGCCTGCACCTGACGGTTGAACTCGGCCAGGCGTTCGGTCTGTGCGCCCGGCTGGCTGAAAGATGCCTGCAAATCGGCAAAACCCTGGGGATCGCGAACAGCCAGCAGTTTGCGCACACCTTCGAATTGCTCTTCGGTGGATTCACGCAGCGCCTTGAACTGCAACTGGCTCAGCTGCTCAACGCTGGCGAAGACTTTGCCGCTGATCTGCTGCAAAAGATCGAGGTTGGCTTTCTGAACGGTTTGCAGTTTTTCCGGGTTGAAAAAAGACATGCTTGAACTCCTGGTACTGAAAGGCCCGAAGGGACCTGAGGACGCGACAGCGATCCGGCAGTCATCGCGCTGGACTTCATATTGCAGCGCACAAAAAAGTTTGGCAATGCTTATTTTGTGCAGTGCAAAATAAACCTTGCCCACCCCACGCCTGTTAGCGCTAGACTCCTCAACTCAGACGGCCGAGTACCAAAGCCCGCTTAATCGACGAGCCTGGCAACGACCGTTCCCCGTGTAAGGCATCAGGAGATCATGATGGGTCAGGAAGAAATTACCGCGCCGCACAATAAACCGTTTTGCACCGTTGCGGGTCCGTTCGACCACCTCAATCATCTGCAGCGCCTCAATGCCCGCAACATCCGCGACGCCATGCACAAACGCCATGCAACGACCTATGCAGCCTCGAGCCTTGGGCAACTCAGGCAACCCAGTGCCGCTGACTGGCAGGAGTACCTCACGGATCTCGGCCAGCGCAGCGTATTGTTCTGGGATACCTTGCGGCAGCGCGGCGACAACTCGCTGGCCCACGAACGCGCCGGGTATCCGTTGCTGTTGAAGTTCGATCATCAGACCCTGGTCGACGGCATGGACCTGCCGCGTCCGGTCAACTACTCGCTGCTGCAGATTCTCCCGGGCCCCGGGCAACCCGTCGACAGCCAGCAGCGGCCAGTCATCATCATCGACCCCCGTGGCGGCCACGGCGCCGGCATTGGTGGATTCAAACAGGATTCGGTCATCGGCGAGAGCCTGCGCGCCGGTCACCCCACCTACTTCATCGCCTTCAGCCATGCCCCTGCACCCGGGCAGACGCTGGCGGACATCGTCAGCGCCCAGGCGCGATTTATCGAAGTGGTCAGTGAGCGCCATCCACGCAGCGCCAAACCCGTGGTGATCGGCAATTGCCAGGCAGGGTGGGCGCTGATGGGCCTGGCGGCGGACCGGCCGGAGTTGCCGGGCCTGATCATCGTCAACGGCGCGCCGTTGTCATACTGGGCTGGCGTCAACGGGCGCAATCCGCTGCGCTACACCGGCGGTCTGCTGGGCGGTGGCTGGATGGCGCGCCTGGGCAGCGACCTGGGCAATGACCGTTTCGATGGCACCTGGCTGGTGAGCAATTTCGAGAACCTCGACCCGGCCAATGCCTGGTGGGGCAAGTATTACCACCTGTTCAGTGAAGTCGACAGCGAAGCGCCCCGGTTTCTCGACTTCGAGCGTTGGTGGGGCAGCCCGACCCTGCTCAATGGCGAGGAGATCGAGATGATCGTCGACGACCTGTTCATCGGCAATCGCTTGTCCGGCGGCCCCGGACGCAAGAGCAACGGGCTCGATCTCAAGCGCATAGAAGTCCCGGTGGTGGTGTTTTGTTCCTATGGTGACAACATCACCTCACCGCAACAGGCCCTCGACTGGATCGCCGACGTCTACCCCAGCGATCTGGCATTACACAGCGCCGGGCGCACTATCGTGTATCTACGCCATGCCACCATCGGTCACCTGGGCATCTTCGTTTCCGGCGAAGTGGCGCGGCGCGAGCACCGTCAGTTGCTGGGCGCAGTCGAGAGCATCAATGCGCTGCCGGCCGGGCTGTATGAAATGCTGATCGATGACGTGCCGCAAGACACGCAAACCCCCTACTCCGTGCGCTTCGGAAGCCGACGCATAACCGACATCCATGGCGACGTTGCGCCGCAGCGCGATGACGATCGCGAATTCGCTCTGGTCGATCGCGCGTCCGCGATCAACAACAGCCTGTATGACGGCTTCGTCCGGCCATGGTTACGTCAGCTGATCAACGAGCCCACTGCCCAACTGTTGCGCAAGGCCCATCCCTTCCAGCAACAGCAGGTACTGTGGAGCAGCGCCAACCCGGCGCTGTGGTGGCTGGCCGCTAGCGCCGCGCAGGTGCGCCATGATCGTCAGCCCGCCAGCCCGGACAATCCGTTGCTGGCCTGGCAGGCGTTGTTTTCCAAGCAGGTCCACGATGCCATGGACGGCTACCGCGATGTGCGCGATGCGGCTCAGGAACTGTGTTTCTATGGTGTGTATGGCGTGCTCGGCAGCCTGCAGCTCAAGCATTGACGAGCACTACCTCAGGGTGAGAGGTGAGCGGCACAGCACATGACTCATCGGCGCGATACTGGCCGGGGGTCATGCCAAACCAGCGGCTGCACGCCTTGTTGAAACTGCTGTGGTCATGAAAACCAAGGAGATACGCGACATTCTTCATGTTGAAGTGAGAATGGCGCAGGTAGAAGTCGGCCAACTCTCGTCGTACCAGGTTCTGCACGTCCTTGAATTGCGTGCCGTCCTTTTCCAGTGCGCGTTGCAGCGTTCGTTTGCTGATGTTCATGGCGCCGGCGATCGACTCCATGTCGCATTGCCCCTGGCCATGACTCAAGCGCTCGGTGATCAGTGCGCGGAGCCTGCCGACGATGGAAGAACCGGACAACAGGTCCAGCTGCGCCTCGGCAAAGCTGTCATGCAGCACCGCCAGCGCCTCGTTGGCCATGCTCAGTGGCCGCAGGATCTCCTGGCCGTCGAACAGGATGCTGTCGTAGGCCGAGCCGAATTGCAGGTCGCAACCGAACAGGCGTCGATGCTCCGAGGTGTCCGCAGGTTCCGGATAGCTGAATTCCACACTCAAGGGTTGCGGCAGCTTGCCGTCTCCCAGCCAACGGCAAAAACCCAGCAGGGACGCCAACCCCGCATCAACATACTGGCGTGGCTTGATCGAGCCCGGTTGTTGGTGATCAAGCGAGGCCAGGCGGAAATGCTCCTGTTCCGGGACGAAAAAAAGGCTGAAGCCGGTGCCGATCAACGGACTGAAGCGCACCAGGCGTTCAAGTGCCAGTTTAAGGTTGAGGCTCGACATCATCGTGTAGCCGACGATCTGAAAGGTACCGGGATGGAAATGCCCATAGGCCTTGAGGCCGATGTCCGGATCCCCTGCGGCTTGCGCGGCCAGTTGCCACAGGCGATAGAGCACCCTTCTCTCGCACCGCGCCCCGGGCGTGTGGGCGAGTTCCAGGTCCAACCCGGCTTCCCGGCACAGGCTGGCGACATCCAGCCCCTCGGCCGAGAGCGTAGTGACCAGTACGTTAGCGTAGCCTGAACTCATTCTGAACATGGCGTCCTCGATGACGACTGAAAGCGGACATCCTGCCCGGAGCACGACTGATTGCGGCTTGGTGAATACTGAGTGTCCGCTCATTTTGAAGTATTGATACAGGTTTGGTTTATCGGTGTTTTGCGCTGCATCCGACCGGTGACCGGGCGTGGCACCGTTGGACACCGAACAGTCACCCCGCAACACTTCCGCAACGCCCGCCAATGCCCGACACTCCGCTTCTTGCAGCGCAAAACAATACTGCCCGTTCTTCCTCTGCGGGCAAGGAGCTCCATGGACAACAACACGCAAAACTTCAACACTTTCTGGTCTGGCCAGGTCCCGTTCGTCGCCTCCTTTGCAGTGCAACAATTACGCCTCTGGGTCAGCAGCAATCCCTGGTTTACCGGGCAGCCGTACAACGACTGGTTCGACTTGCCCCGGGGAACCCTGGACAGCCTTCAGTCCGACTATCAAGCGCAATGGGCCGGACTCGGCCAGCAGCTGCTGACCGGACAGCCGTTCACCTTCGATGATCGACGTTTCGCCAGCGGCAACTGGAGCACTCCACTGTTTGGCTCCCTCGCCGCGTTCTACCTGCTCAACGCCGGGTTTTTGCTCAAACTGCTCGACCAGTTGCCGATCAAGGACAAAAAACCGCGCCAGCGCCTGCTGTATCTGGTGGAGCAAGCCATTGCCGCCGGCGCGCCCAGCAACTTTCTGGCGAGCAATCCCGATGCCCTGCAGCGCGTCGTCGATACCCGCGGAGGCAGCCTGCTCACGGGCCTGTTGCACCTGGCGAGCGACCTGCAGGAAGGCAAGATGCGCCAGTGCGACAGCGGTGCCTTCAAGGTCGGTGAAGACCTGGCCAACACCCCTGGAGAAGTCGTATTCGAAAATGAACTGTTCCAGCTGATCCAGTACCACCCGCAAACCGAAACCCAGTATCAACGCCCTGTTTTCATCGTGCCGCCGTCCATCAACAAGTACTACATCCTCGACCTTCGCCCGGACAACTCGATGGTGCGCCATCTGTTGCAGCAAGGTCATCCGGTGTTCCTGATGTCGTGGCGCAACTTCGACCAGGCCCACGCCGGCACCACCTGGGATGACCTGATCGAGAACGGCATCATCAAAGGCCTGCAGGTGACCCGCGAAATCAGCGGCCAGCAGCGCCTCAACTGCGTGGGGTTCTGCATCGGCGGCACCCTGCTGAGTACGGCGCTGGCGGTCCTGGCGGCACGTGGCGACAAGGCCATCGCCAGCGTGAGCCTGTTGACCACCTTCCTCGATTACCTCGACACCGGTCCCATCGACATCTTCGTCGACGAACAACTGGTGGCCCACCGCGAACGCACCATCGGCGGAATCGACGGCCCCATCGGCCTGTTCAAGGGCGAGGACATGGGCAACACCTTCTCACTGCTGCGCCCCAACGATCTGTGGTGGAACTACAACGTCGACAAGTACCTCAAGGGCCAGAAACCGAACGCGCTGGACCTGCTGTTCTGGAACAACGACAGCACCAACCTGCCGGGGCCGATGTACTGCTGGTACCTGCGCCACACCTATTTGCAGAACGACCTGAAATCCGGCGAACTGGACTGCTGCGGGGTGAAGCTGGACCTGCGCGCGATCGATGCGCCGGCCTACATCCTCGCCACCCATGACGACCACATCGTGCCCTGGAAGAGCGCTTATGCCAGCACCGGGTTGCTCAGCGGCAGCAAACGCTTCGTTCTCGGTGCATCGGGGCATATCGCCGGGGTGATCAACCCACCCGCCAGGGAAAAGCGCCACTACTGGACCAACGACCACCTGACGCAAGACCCGGACACCTGGTTCAACAATGCCGAGCAGCATTCCGGTAGCTGGTGGAATGACTGGTTCACCTGGCTGGCCGAGCATGCCGGAGAACGCGAAGCATCGGTACCGAGCGCCGGCAATGCGCAATACCCGGCGCTGGAACCGGCACCGGGGCGGTATGTGATGCAATGAGCAGCGAGCGACCTGATCCTACAGACCACACCTGAGCAGCAGGCTCTCATTCGCCTGCCCCAATTCCTCACAACCGAGCTCTTGCAACAATCCCTCGGACAGGTTGCGCAAGCGCAAGGAGAGGTAAAACCTGCCATCGCCAGGCAACGCGTCGATACTTTCAACGCGCCTGGCAGCACCGGCACTGTAGAATTCTGCCGAGTAGGATCTTCTGTCCAGGTAGAACAACTCTCCGGGCGCATCCGCACTGTGCTCGTTCCACAGGCTGACGATCTCCCGCTGGTTCTGCGGCCTTTCACTCAGCGATCCTTGCAGCACCAGGGCGCCACCCGTTATTGGCAGGCAAGCTGACAACAGGTAGAGGATGGTCTGGCGTTTGTACATTGCAATGCTCTCGGCCAACAAGATGGCCCAGGCAGGTAATGCAGGCAACACATAGGTCCAGAGGATATTGCCCGCCAAGGTAAAAAACAGCGGGGTTGCCAGCGCCCATCCCCAAAGGAAGGTGTAGAAATCAGGGTTCCAGCCATAGCGATTGCGCGCCTTGTGCAGCATCCACAGGCAGAGCGTCCATGGAAACAGACTACCGATCAGATATATCCAGATCGTCCCTAAAGTTTCTGCATGGGCACTGCCATAAAGGTCACCCTGCCATTTCGAAATGACGTATCGACTCCAGTGCTCCCCAACAAAGAAGTAATTCAAGAATCCCGGGGTCTTGTTTTCAGCCAGGTAATACCAAGGCACAGACACCGCGGCCAGCAGAATCAAGCCAGACAACCAGGGTAGATGAAGAAAACGTTTCCAGTTCCGCGTCGAGGCCGCCCACACCATTGCCAGCATACCCACCAGAACAATGGATAAGGGGCCTTTGGCCAACATGCCCAAACCCAGGCCTATAAACCCGATTCTGGCCCAGGTCAGGTCATGATAAGTAACCCCTCTCCACAAGCCATACGCAGAAATCACCATGGCGAAACTCAGCGCAGGGTCAGTCAGGACAACCCCACTCGCTATAAAGCCGAGCGCGCAGCTGGAATAGATGATCGAAGCGATCAAACCTGTCCTCAGGTCGCGCTCTTCGCGACAGAACTTCATGATCACCGCACAGGTTGCGACGTGAATGAGCCAGGCAGGAAAACGGCTGGCAAACTCACCCACGCCCAGAATTTTCATGCTCAGCGCCTGGGTCCAGAACGACAGGGGTGGCTTACCCCAGAACGGAACGCCATGATCAAACATCGGGGTGATCCAGTCATCGAGGGTCACCATCTTGCGAGCGACCTCCGCATAACGCGCCTCCGACGTATCCATCAACGGGTAAAACGCCAATCCCGCCAGCCTGGCCAGACAGATGGCAACCAGGATCAACCATAACAAGCGGTTCTGATCAACCTGAGTCATGCCGACCGCTCCCGCAGGGCACTATCCGCAATCCGGGAAGTCGACTTTCTCAGAAAATAATGCGGCCTGCCCTTTGCCTCCACTTTCAGAATCCCGACATACTCCCCGACCAAGGCGATACCGCAAGTCATCAATGCCAGTACAACAAGGATGAAGTTCTCATAACCCACATTGCCCGTTATCAAGGCACCGACAAAAGCGATAACGGACATCGTCATGACCAGGGCGGCGCAATAGCTGAACCAGCGCAGCGGGCTGTGTGAAAATGAAAGTGAAGAGTCGATGGCCAGACCCAGGAGGTTTGGCATATTCCATTTGGTCTTTCCCGCCTCCCGACCCTCGCGATCATATTGCAAACAAATACTCTTGAACCCAATCCACCCGGCCAGCCCTTTCAGAACCCGAGACCTTTCCTTCAGTTCGATGAGCGCTGCCAGCGGCGCGCTGCCTAACAGCCGGAAATCGCTGACTTGCGAGGGGAAAGAGAAATCCTTCACCAATACACGCATGATCCGATAGTAGGCAGTAGCGGTTGTTCGTTTCAGCCAGGAATCACTGTCACGCTTTCTGCGCTGCATATTGACAACGTCGTAACCCGCCACCCAATGCACGATCATTGAAGGGATCAACTCTGGAGGATCCTGGAGATCCGCATCGATGAAGATAATGGCACGAGCGTTTGCGTGTTCCATTCCCGCCCACATGGCGGCCTCCTTGCCAAAATTTCGACTCAGGTGTAAACAACGCACATCCGGTTCGCGCGCAAACTCATCAAGCAGATCAGAGGTGTTATCCGCACTGCCATCATTTACATAAAGCAATCCGATTCGCATGTTTAATTCACGCACTACATCAGTGATTCGCCGATGAAATATCGGCAATACATCTTCCTCTTCAAAACAAGGAATAATTACCGTCAAGTCATAACAAGGCGGGCTACTTGAGTCTGGTTGCTGCATATTTGAATATCCAATTGTTAGAAATTGTAAAATTTACGATCATTACCAGCAGAGAAGACAGTATCTGGGCGGGTAATGCACCTGCCCCCAGCCTCAAAATCACGGCCATGAACAGTGCATTGAAGGCAACACTCAATACACACAAAGCCGCGTAGTTGACGGGTCGTGCTGCTCTGTTGCGAAAGACCCAGGCCTTGAGGATCCAGTAGTTAACGACAGCGCCCGCTATCGCGCCGATGGTGCTACTGAGCAACACGCCGAAAACTGGCGCTAGAAGGAGCAAGAGCGCAAAATGCACTGTTGTCGCAGTCAAACCGGATATCAGGTAACGGGGAAACAGTAATGTATTCATGCAGTCAACATTACACGGCCCCGTGTGAACGGATTATCACATTCACAATCGGTTCACACTTTACTCAGTACAATGCCTGACAAGCATTAACGCGAGCATTGTCCATGCATGAAATATTATTGGTTGAAGACGACGTCGCGTTGGCCGGCACACTATGCGACTATCTTTCGGAGTTCGAAATCGATATAGATCATGCCTACGATGGGCGATCCTGCCTGGAATTGTTGAAGTCCAATAATTACGCCGCCATCATTCTGGATGTCACGATGCCGCGACTGAACGGGTTCGACACCTGCAGGCGGATCCGGGAACAAGGCAATACCGTGCCCATCATATTCCTGACGGCCCGCGACACCTTGGCTGACAAGCGGGACGGGTTCGAGGCGGGTGCTGACGACTATCTGGTGAAGCCATTTGAACCTGAAGAACTCAGGCTCAGGATCAACGCATTATTACGCCGGCAACGACCCCGGCCGCTTTCGACTCCGATAATGTGCGGGGACCTTGAGTTGACTGAAGCAACGTTCATGGTCAGTCGTGGAGAGCTGCGGACCCAACTTCCCGATATACAGTTTCGAATATTGAAGATGCTTGTCGAGGCAGCCCCAAGCCCCCTCAGCAGAAGGCAGCTTGAACTCGCTATCTGGCCCGATTCTGATCCACCCGACAGCGATCCACTGCGCACCCACATCTACCGCCTCAGACGGCTACTCGCCAAGCTGAACCTGGATCACTCACTGGTCACCCTCCACGGAAAAGGATACCGGCTTGCGATCCCCCACTAATTCCTTTTTTGTCCGGATCCTCTCCATACTGATCCCCTTTTCTACCCTCGTTGCGATCATTTACAGCGTGTTGATCTGGGCCTCGATCTCGATGACAGAGGACTACATCGTCAAACATTACCTGAAGCGTGAATTTGAGGCGTTTGAGCGCGAGTACGTGCAAGACGCAAGCGCTACACCGTTACCCAATACAAGTTATCTGCAGACGTTCTGGGGTGATAGCCTCGAATTGCCAGACTTTGCCAAACCTCTAAGCGAGGGACTGCACGAAATCGGCGATACGCACGTTCTCATCAAAAAAATGCCGGGCACAGCCAACAAGATCTACATGATACTTGACGAGTCCAAAATGAGTTCCCTGGACAGCTTTGCGCCAACAACAATCAGTCTGCTCTGGGCACTGGCCGGACTCATTATAATAGCGGGCGCAGTGGTTGCGATTGTCATGGCGCGAATCATATCCGCGCCGGTTGTGCAGTTAGCCAAGGATCTGTCCCGGCACCCCCTCAAGACCAAACAGCTCGAAAGCAATCATCGCAAGGATGAAGTAGGTGTTCTAAGCCGAGTAATCAGTGGAGCACTTGAACGCCTGGAAAACACACTGGATAGAGAGCAAGCCTTCACCCGACATGTGAGCCATGAGTTAAGAACTCCGCTGAGCATTATCAGAAACTCCCTGGCTGTCATTAAATTGCCCGGCTGCGACGAGACGAAAAAGGCGCGCAATCTTCAACGCCTGCAGCAGGCATCAAGAGACATGGAAGATTTGATTGAATTGTTCCTTTGTCTAAGCCGCGAGAAGATCGGTCAAAAATGCGCCAACATTAATCTACAACAACTGCTGAATGACGCACTGCTGCGACACCAACCGAAAATCGACTCGATGAGTGTCCAGCTTCAGGTAAAACAGGACCTGATGATCAGCGCCGACCCAATACTGCTGAAAAGCTTGATTCACAACCTCATCAACAACGCCATCCAGCACGGCGGACAGCGCCTGCTGATCGCCGCCAACCAGAACAGCCTGGTTATTTCAAATACACTCACTGAAGTTGAATCAGTTGCGGGATATGGATTCGGCCTGGAAATCGTTTCGAGGATATGCCGATATGCCGGCTGGAGCTTGCACATACGCTCTACCTCGACAGTTTACTCCGCTAAAATAAGCCAACTTGGCTAGCGCAGGATGCTCACCCCCAAAGTTTTGCGCGAGCCAGGGAAACTGGCGGAAGGTAGCCGGAGTCGAACCTGCCCGGGAACGGATGCCGTCCCCAACCGGGTTTGAAGCCCGGCCGCGCCACCGGGCGCGATTACCTTCCAAAAAATCAATGATCCGTGGACCGGGCCAGGGCATTGTCCGGGCGGATGTGGCGCCTTTCGCCAAACCGCCGGGTCAGCCCGAGCCGATCGAAATATTCGAGAATCTGGATGCTGCGCTTGCGCCCCAGTCCCACCGCATCGCGAAACGCCGACACCTGGATCACCGGGTCAGCCTCGGCCAGTTGCATCAGCATAGCCGCCAATCGCCGGATCACCGCATCGGTGTAAAACAGGTCGCGGACCACTTGATGCAGCAGCCCCAGCCGGGCCATCTTGCGCAACAGCAAGCGCACGGTGGCCTCATCATGACCCAGTTCGCGCACCCACGGCGAATTGAACCCGGCGGCGTCGAACCGCGGCTGCAACTGTTGCCAAAGGGCTTCGTCCTCTTCACTCAAACGCACTTGATGACTGGGCAGATGCAGCCATGGCCCGCTGGTGGTGATGACCCCATCGGCCAGTAATTCGTCGAGCAAACTGATGAAGGACGGGCGATCGAGTGCCGTGCCGCTGAATCGACGCAGGCGATCGCGGTCCGGCCCCATCTGGTCCGGCTCCAATTGGTGAAAGCGCGCCAGATGCTCCAACACATCCGCTTTCAAGGCCTGCCAGCGACCGGCGCTGAACAACAGCGGACCCTGCCGGGTTTCGATCAGGCGCACGTCATCCGGCAACACCCAGTTTGCCCGCGGATGGTTGAACTGGCGTTCCAGGCGTTGCAGGTCAAGCCCGCTGTCACTGTTGGCCAGCAGTGTCGGCATGACGGCTTCCAGGCCAGTGCTCGCCCGCAACGCCTGTAGCTGCGCCAGTCGCTCGGGACTGCGCCGGTGTCGGCTCGGTGCGAACGGATCGAGCACGCGACCGCCGCCCAGGGTCCGTTGCGCGCTCTGGTCACGCAGGATCAGCGGATCGCCCTTCACGGCCTGCACCGGCGCATTGAGCAGGATCTGCGCGAACATCCGCTCACCCGGCGCCAGGCTGGAGCCCTCCAGCAGGGCCACGCGCCCGGTCACGTCTTGAGTGCCGATATGCACATGCACCGGTTGAAAATGCTCGAAGGCGCGAGGCTCCCCGGGCAACAACCGCAGGTCGATATCCAGGCGCTGGGTCGGTGCGTACAGCCACTGCGTCGACAGCCACTGGCCGCGATGAATCTGCTCCAGCGCCAGGCGATCCGCGCTCAGGTTCAAGGCAACGCGCTGTCCTGCGGTCGCACGTTCGGCGGCTTGATTCTGCGCATGCAGGCCACGCACCCGCACGGGTTTGCCGAGGGGACCGAGCAACAGCGTATCGCCCACCGCCACCTCGCCGGACAGCGCCGTGCCGGTGACCACGATCCCGGCGCCTGCGACGCTGAATGCCCGATCGATCGCCAGGCGAAAGCCACCAGCGAGGCTGCGTTGCCGCACTTCACGCTGGGCATCGAGCAACGCCTGGCGCAGGGTGTCGATGCCCTGCCCGGTCACGCTCGACAGCGTGATCAACGGGGCAATGGCATAGGGCCCGGGCGCCAACAAGGATTGGATTTGCTCGCGCACCTCTTGCACCCGGGAGGATTCGACCCGGTCGCATTTGCTGATCGCCACGAGTGCGCGGGGAATGCCCAACAGTTCGACGATGGCCAGGTGTTCCCGGGTCTGCGGCATCACGCCGTCGTCGGCGGCTACCACCAGCAACACCAGGTCGATGCCCTGTGCGCCGGCGAGCATGTTGTGGGTGAAGCGTTCATGCCCGGGTACGTCGATAAAACCGGTGAGGGCCGCGCCCGGCTCGAGGGCGGCGTAAAGGTAGCCGAGGTCGATGGTCATGCCGCGTTCGCGCTCTTCGCGGCGTCGATCACCGGCCTGCCCGGTCAGTGCCTCGAGCAATGCGGTCTTGCCATGGTCGATGTGCCCGGCAGTGCCGACGATCATCTCAGGTCACCTGCAATTGATCGAGTTGCGCCAGCCAGGCCGGTTCGTCGTCCAGTTGCCGCAGGTCCAGCCACAAGGCATCGTCGTCGATGCGCCCGAGCACCGGGATCGGCAAGGCGCGCAGCGCTTCTTCGAGCCCAAGCAGGCTTCGCCCGCGCAGACGTTTGGAGGTAAGCGGTCGCAGGCACAGCGCGGCACTGGGCAAGCGCGCCACCGGTTGGCTGCCGCTGCCGATCATGCCCAGCGCCGGCACTGCGCTGACACTCCAATGAGCGCCCAACACCCGTGCCAATGACGGCTGCAGACGTTCAGCCTGAACGAGGATGTCGGCCTGCGCACGCGTCAGCAGGCGCAGGCTCGGCAGGCGCTCAGCCAATCGATCAGGGTTGCGGTACAGCCCCAACACCGCTTCGAGCGCTGCCAGAGTCAGCTTATCGACCCGCAACGCACGTTTGAGCGGGTTTTTCTTGATCCGCGTGATCAACGCCTTGCGCCCGACAATCAACCCGGCTTGCGGGCCACCGAGCAACTTGTCGCCGCTGAAGGTGACGATGTCCGCGCCATCGAGCAGGGCCTGGCGCACCGTCGGTTCGGCCGGCAAGCCCCAACGGGTCAGGTCCAGCAGACTGCCGCTGCCGAGGTCTTCGAGCAGCGGCAAGCCATGTTGGTGCGCCAGTTGCGCCAGCTCGGCGGTCGGCACCCGGGTGGTGAAACCCTCGATGCTGTAGTTGCTCGCATGCACCCGCATGATCAAGCCGCTGCGCGGGCCGATGGCGGCTTCGTAGTCACGGGCGTGGGTGCGGTTGGTGGTGCCGACCTCGACCAGTTTCACTCCGGCCCGCGCCATGATGTCGGGGATGCGAAAGGCGCCGCCGATTTCGATCAGTTCGCCCCGGGAGATGATTCCTTCCTTGCGAACGCCCAGGCTGTTGAGGGTCAGCAGCACCGCGGCGGCATTGTTGTTGACCACGGTCACCGCTTCGGCGCCGGTCAGCTCGCGGATCAGGCCCTCGATCAGGTCGTCGCGGTCGCCGCGCTTGCCGCTGTCCAGGTCGAATTCCAGGTTCAACGGATAGCGCGCGGCCATTCGCACGGCGTCGATGGCTTCCTCCGGCAACAAGGCGCGGCCCAGGTTGGTGTGCAGGACCGTGCCGGTGAGGTTGAACACCCGGCGCACGTGGCTGCGGTGCTGGCTGGCCAGACGCTCGCCCGCCCTGCCCGCCAGCACGTGCGGGGTAAGTTCGACCTCGTTGAGAAGTCCTGCCAGGACCGGTTCGCGCAAGTCATCGAGCAACTGGCGCAGGCTGGCGAGCAAGGCGTCGCGCCCATAACGTTCGGCCAGCGGCTGGCAGGCCGGATGGCGTAGCAGGCTGTCGATCGAAGGCAGTCGCAAGGCTTGGCTGGCAGATCGGGCTGACATCAGGCGCTCCGGCAAAGGTTGACCGCCTGAGTGTAGACGCTCGCTTCAGTCGCCCCCGGGGGCCAGCAACAGATTGGGCGCAGGACGCACAAAGCCCTCCTGCTCCAGGCGCATGTCGAGGATCAGGCTGCTCAGGTCGGCGGACAAGGCTTCGGCTTCGGCGTCGCATTCGAGATAAAGCTGCTTGAGATAACTGTGGCAACCAGGGCAGGTTTCCGCGCGCAGCGGCGCCTTGTCCGCGGCGTGGCGGTCGCTGTCGAGGCTCACGTATTGCAAGCCTTTGCTCTGCTCGCAATACACGCACTTGACCCGCACCACATGCCATTCGCAGGCACACAGCGAGCACACCAGGTAGCGCAAGCCGTTGTATTTGCCGCGATGGCGGATCACCCCGGCCATGGCCGGTGAACCGCAAGCCGGGCATTGGTTGAGGCTGTTGCCGGGTTTCAACGTGAGGTCCTTTGTGCTCAGCAACCAATGGCTCCAGGCAACTTGCAAGGCCGCCCCCAGAAATGGCACCAGCGCCGCCGGCAGCAAGGCGAACTGCCCGCTGACCAGGGCAATGGCCCACGCCTTGAGTTGCCCGACGCTGGCCTCACGCAAGGTCGCCACGGCGTTTTCCACCGCCGGCTGTGGCGGTGGCTGATAGTGCTGCAACAGCCCCTGCAGATACGCCAGCCACGCGTCCTCGCGCACCAGGCTGTCGGCGGCAAACGGCGGCAGGCCATGCTCCAGGCACAGGCGGATGCGTTGCGGGTCCGGCACTGCCGCCGCGGGTGGATCGTCCATCAGCTGCTGCTGTACGTTGCACAACCCCGCAACCAGGCGCAGGTAATCGGCCAGCGGATGCCCTTCGGCAAGGCGCTCCAGGCGCAGCGCGCGCAAGGCGAACAGGTTTTGCGGTGGAAGGTGCAGAAACGGCGGCGATGTCGCCGCCGCTTCGATCTGTCCCGGCTCCAGGATGGTGGCCAAATCGTTATCCTTTTTTGCCCAGCGGTGGGTCGGGACGCGGACGCTCGTCGTCACGGGTCACTTCGCGGTACCAGAGTTCGTGATGTTTCCTGGCCCAGGCGCGGCTGACCCAGCCATGCAGCATGGCGTTGACCGAGCCCTTGATCCAGATGCCGGCGTAGATGTGCACGATGATGCAGAGGATCAGCACGAAACCGGCCAACGCGTGCAGCAGCATCGCCCAGCGAATCGTGGTGATGCCGAAGTACTCGCTGAAATACGCGCGCCAGATCACCAGACCGGTGAACAGCAGTCCCAACATGCACAGCAGTAAAGTCCAGAACAGCAGCTTCTGCCCGGGGTTGTACTTGCCGATGGGGGGCACGCCCTCCTCTTCGTTTTTCATCACCCGGTCGATGCGCCGCAGCCACAGGCGATCGTTGTCGATGAAGTAGTTGGCGCGCCAGAACTGCACCACCAACCCGAGGAACAACACGAACATCACCACGCCCATGAACGGGTGCAGGATGCGCGTCCAGGGCCCGCCACCGAACAGGTGGCTCAGCCAGAACAGCGCCGGATGAAACAGCGCCAGCCCGGACAGCCCCGCCATGAAAAACAGGATCGCCACCAGCCAGTGGTTGGTGCGCTGGTTGGCGGTATAGCGCAGGATCTGTTTGCGGATCATGGCCTGTCCTCCCGCTTCGGATCATAGGTGTGCACCGTCGGATCGACTTCATGTACGGCAGGATCGATGGGCGGCGGCAGCTCATCCTCCTCGACCACCTGCGGGCCGACGCGCACGTAGTGGAAAAATCCAGCCAGTACCGCCAGTCCCATGGCCAACAGGCCCAGGGGTTTGCTCACACCTTTCCACAGATCGACCAACGGGCTGATCACCGGATCGCTCGGCAGGCCGGCGTACAGCTTCGGCGTATCGGCGTGGTGCAACACATACATCACGTGAGTGCCGCCGACACCGGCAGGGTCGTACAGCCCGGCGTTGTCGAAGCCGCGACTCTTGAGGTCGACGATGCGTTCGGCGGCGTGTTCCTTCATGTCCTGCTTGGAGCCGAACACGATGGCGCCGGTCGGACAGGTTTTCACGCAGGCCGGCTCCAGCCCCACCGCCACCCGATCCGAGCACAGGGTGCATTTGTAGGCCTTGTGGTCCTTTTGCGAGATGCGCGGAATGTTGAACGGGCAACCGGTGATGCAGTAGCCGCAGCCGATGCAGTGATCCTGGTTGAAATCGACGATGCCGTTGGCGTGTTTGATGATCGCCCCGGGACTGGGGCACGCGGCCAGGCAACCGGGTTCGGCGCAGTGCATGCAGCCGTCCTTGCGGATCAGCCATTCGAGGTTGCCGGCGTCGGTTTCGTGCTCGGTGAAACGCATCAGGGTCCAGGTTTCTGCAGTCAGGTCCTGGGGGTTGTCGTAGGTGCCGAGGTTGTGGCCGACCTCGTCGCGCAGCTCGTTCCATTCCGAGCAGGCGACCTGGCAGGCCTTGCAGCCAATGCACTTGGTGGTGTCGATCAGCTTGGCGACTTCCTCCTGGTCGCGTACCGATGGGGGCACGGTGGTGGTGGCCGAGCGGGCAATGATGTCTTGGCTGGCCATTTAGACTTTCTCCACGTTGACCAGGAATGACTTGGATTCCGGGGTCTGGGTGTTGCCATCGCCGAGGAACGGCACCAGGGTGTTGGTCAGGTAGCCGTGGCGCGTGAGCCCGGTGAAGCCCCAGTGCAACGGGATACCGATCTGGTGCACCACCTGGTTGTTGACCTGCAGCGGACGAATCCGCTTGGTCACCACCGCCACCGCTTCGATGAAGCCACGCTTGCTGCTGACCCGCACCCGGTCGCCGGCGACGATGCCTTTTTCCCTGGCCAGCACTTCGCCGATCTCGACGAACTGCTCGGGCTGGGTGATCGCGTTGAGCTTGCAGTGCTTGCTCCAGAAGTGGAAATGCTCGGTCAGCCGGTAGCTGGTGGCGGCGTACGGGTAGTCCTTGGCCACGCCCAGGGAATCCCAGACCGAATCGAAGATCCGCGCCGCCGGGTTGCTGGTGGCTTTCTTGTTCTGCGGGTGCAGCGGGTTGATGCCGATCGGCGTCTCGAACGGCTCGTAGTGCTCGGGGAATGGGCCTTCGTTCATCTTGTCGACGGCGAAAAACCGCGCCACGCCTTCGGGGTTCATGATGAATGGATTCATCCCCGCTTCCGGCGCCACGTCAGCCTTGAAGTCCGGCACATCGGTGCCGGCCCAGGATTTGCCGTTCCACCACACCAGGCGCTTTTTCTCGTCCCAGGGCTTGCCTTGCGGGTCGGCCGAGGCGCGGTTATAGAGAATCCGCCGGTTCGCCGGCCAGGCCCAGGCCCAACCCTGGTGCTGGTGCATGCCATAGGGGTCGTTGTTGTCACGCCGGGCCATCTGATTGCCGGTTTCGGTCCAGCTGCCACAGAAAATCCAGCAACCGGACGCCGTGCCGCCGTCGTCCTTGAGCTGGCCGAACCCGGCCAGTTGCGTATTGCCCTTGATCAGCGCCCCCGTGGCGTCGGTAAAGTCGGTGACGGCGTAGCCGTTGACCTCCTTGGCCAGTTCTTCCGGTGACGGTTCGTCGGGCACCTTGTACGGCCACGACAGTTTCAGCAGCGGGTCGGGATAGGCCCCGCCATCGGCCTGATAGCGCTGGCGCAGGCGCAGGAACAGCTCGCTCATGATGCGGATGTCGGTGTACGACTCTCCGGGACCGTCGGCGCCCTTCCAGTGCCATTGCAGCCAGCGACTGCTGTTGACCAGCGAGCCGTCTTCCTCGGCAAAACAGGTGGTGGGCAGGCGAATCACTTCGGTCTGGATGTCGGCGCTGTTGACGTCGTTGTACGGCCCGACCTTTTGCCAGAACTCCGAGGTTTCGGTGGCCAGCGGATCCATCACCACCAGCCACTTGAGCTTGGCCAGCGCGGCCATCACGCGGTTCTTGTCCGGCAACGCCGCAATCGGGTTGAAGCCCTGGCACATGTAGCCGTTGACCTTGCCCTGGCCCATCAGGTCGAACACCTTGAGGATGTCGTAGTTGGGAATGTCCAGTTTCGGCAGATAGTCGTACGCCCAGTTGTTTTCCAGTGTGGCATTGGCGCCGTACCAGGCTTTCATCAGGCTCACGTGGAATTTGCTGTAGTTCTGCCAGTAGGACAGTTGCCCGGGCCGCAGCGGTTTCTGCGTGCGCTTGAGGATGTAGGCGTTGTAGTCCTGCTCGGCATCGCCGGCCAGCGTGAGATAACCCGGCAGCGCGTTGGACAGCAGGCCCAGGTCGGTCAGGCCCTGGATATTGGAATGCCCGCGCAAGGCATTCACGCCCCCGCCCGGCATGCCGACATTGCCCAGCAACAGTTGCACCATCGCCGCGCTGCGGATGATCTGCGCGCCGATCGAGTGCTGGGTCCAACCCAGCGCATAGAGGATGGTCATGGTCTTGCCCGGCGTCGAGCAAGTGGCGATCTCCTCCCAGATTTTCTGCATCGCATCGACCGGCATGCCGCAAATCTGGCTCGCCAGTTCGATGTTGTAGCGGCTGTAATGCTGCTTCATCAGTTGATAGACGCAGCGCGGGTCCTGCAAGGTCGGGTCGACTTTGGCAAAACCGTCTTCACCGAGTTCATAGCCCCAGCCGGACTTGTCCGTGTACGTACGCTTGGCCGCGTCATAGCCACTGAAAATCCCGTCCTCGAAGCCATAGCCGGCTTTGACGATGAACGATACGTCGGTGTAGTTGCGCACGTATTCGTGCTGGATCTTGTCCTCGGTCAACAGGTAATTGATCAACCCGCCCATGAAGGCGATGTCGGTACCGGTGCGGATCGGCGCGTAATAATCGGCCACCGAGGCGGTCCGGGTAAAACGCGGATCGACCACGATCAGCCGCGCCTTGTTGTGCGCCTTGGCTTCGGTCACCCATTTGAAGCCACATGGGTGCGCTTCTGCTGCGTTGCCGCCCATCACCAGGACCAGGTTCGCGTTGGCGATATCGGTCCAGTGGTTGGTCATGGCTCCACGGCCGTACGTCGGGGCAAGACTTGCCACCGTCGGGCCGTGTCAGACACGCGCCTGGTTATCGAACCCCAGCATGCCGAGGCTGCGCACCACCTTGTGGGTGATGTAGCCCGCTTCGTTGGACGCCGCCGATGCCGCGAGAAAACCCGTGGTGAGCCAGCGGTTGACCGTCTGGCCCTGGTCGTTCTTCTCGATGAAGTTGGCGTCGCGGTCGGCCTTCATCAGGTCGGCGACGCGATCGAGCGCTTCATCCCAGGAAATGCGCGTCCACTCACTGCTGCCGGGCTTGCGCACCTGCGGGTATTGCAGGCGGCCGGGGCTGTGAATGAAGTCGAGCAAACCTGCGCCTTTGGGGCACAGGGTGCCGCGGTTGACCGGGTGGTCGGCGTCGCCTTCGATATGGATGATGTTTTGCGCGACGTTCTTGGCAGTATCGCCCTGGCTGTACATGATCAACCCGCAACCGACCGAGCAATACGGGCAGGTGTTACGGGTTTCATGGGTGTGGGCGATCTTGAAGTGGCGCACCTGCTCGGCGAAGGCGGCAGTCGGGGCCATGCCCAACGCGCCCAGGCTCGAGCCTGCAAGGCCGATACCGGCGACCTTGAAGAACTGACGACGGCTGAGGTCCATCGTGCACTCCTGATCAGGTGGAAATCCGCTGCTTTGGCGGGTTTTTCTGGACAATCACGGTGGCGGCAGTCTGGCTACCGCCTCTTGAATTTTAGACAAGGCTGTCGAATTCACCATGAGAACCGACCGTCGGGCGACGCGCCCCCTGTAGGAGCTGCCGAGTGCAACGAGGCTGCGATCTTTTGATTTTTTTAAAGCAAGATCAAAAGATCGCAGCCTGCGGCAGCTCCTACAGGTCCCGCTCGCTCCCACAGGGATTGGCGCTTATCATGGCCACCATGATTAACCGGCCTTTACGAGACTGCGCATGACTTTCGATTTTGATCAGGTGTTCGATCGCCACGACACTGGCAGCACCAAATGGAGCCGCTATCCGGCCGACGTGCTGCCGATGTGGGTCGCCGACATGGATTTCGCCGCGCCGCCGGTGATCGTCCAGGCCCTGCAAAAGCGCCTGGAACACCCGCTGCTCGGCTACAGCATGGCCAAGGACGATTTGCGCGAAGCCATCGTGGCCGATTTGTGGAACAAGTACGCCTGGCGTGTCGAGCCGCAGGAGCTGATCTTCCTGCCGGGCGTCGAGTCGGGCTTCAACATGGCGCTCAAGGCGCTGGTACAGCCGGCACAGAACGTGGTCGTGCAAGTGCCGAACTACCCGCCCCTGCGTCACGCGCCAGGCCATTGGGGCCTGAACAAGGTCGAACTGACCTTCAACCCGCAGCCGGACGGCACCTACGCCACGCCACTGTCGACCTTGAACGAGTCCCTGCAAGGCGGCGGCGCGCTGCTGCTGAGCAACCCGCACAACCCGTTGGGCAAAACGTTCGGCCGCGAAGAACTGCTGGCCATTGCGGACATCTGCCTGGCCAACGAGGCCTGGATCATTTCCGACGAGATCCACGCCGAACTGTGCTTCGACGGCCGCCAGCACCTGCCGATGGCGTCCCTGAGCCCGCAAATCGCCCAGCGCACCATCACGTTGATGTCGGCCAGCAAGGCCTACAACATCGCCGGCATGAAGACCTCGTTCATGATCATCCAGGACCGCCACCTGCGCGAGAAGGTCAATCATGCCCGCTGCGGCATGGTCGACAGCGTCAACCCGCTGGGCATGGAAGCCACCCGCGTCGCCTACAGCGAAGCCGCGCCGTGGCTCGCCGCATTGAAAGACTACCTGCAAGCCAACCGCGATTACCTGGTCGACGCCGTGCGCAGCCGTTTGCCGGGCATCACCCTGAACGTGCCGCAAAGCACTTACCTGGCCTGGCTCGATTGCTCAGCGCTGGGGCTGGATAACCCGCAACAGTTCTTCCTCGAACAGGCCAAGGTCGGTCTGAGCCCCGGCCTGGATTTCGGCGATGACTGCAAACAGTTCGTGCGCCTGAACTTCGGCTGCCCGCGGTCATTGCTGGAAGAAGGGATTGCGCGGATGGAGCGTAGTTTGCGGCATCGTAACGCTTGATCCTGTCATGTCCGGTAGGAGCCAGACTGGCTCCTACAGTTTTTGAGCTCGCCTTGGCATGACCGTAAAAGCCGCCAGCACAATCAACAGTGTTCCTACGGCACTGACGATTGCCGTGAGGGAAAGGGTCTGGGAGTAACCCACCAGCCCGCCGACGACTCCGCTTCCTAGATAAATGAAGGGGTGCAGTCCACTGGTAAAGAACGTATCGACCGCCACCACTTTGCCGAGGTCCTTCTCGGGAGAAAGTGTCTGCATCGCGGTGGCCCATCCCGTCAACCAGGCCGCTTCGACGATGCCCACGAAGGTCGCCCCCAGTATCGCCATCCAGAACGAGCTTCCCATGCCGAGAAGCGCCATCGCGCCAGCCAGCAGCAAGCCGCAGGCCACGGCAAGACTGATCAGTCGCTCATGGCCGCAAGCGAGAACCGTGATGACAGATCCAATGCACGCACCGAATCCCGATGCGGCCAGACACAGTCCCCACATTTCCTGACTGAAGCGATCGCTGATGGCATAGGGAGCGACGACCAGAAAAATCGGAAAGCACAATACGTTCACCACCAGCGTGGCTGCAAAACCCAGCGAGAGCATGGAATTGCCGGTAATAACGCTAATGCCGCTGACCGCTTCTCGGATCGAGATCCCCTCCTCGCACTCACGTCGCTCTATATCGGGCAACTTCGCCGTATAAACGGCAGCGCAAAAGAACGTCAGACCATCGATCAAGATGCCCCAGACCGGGTCCCAGAAAATGATGAACACGCCCAGCGTCGCGGGAAACAGCACAGCAACCAGGTTATCGACAAAGTTCATCGCACCATTGCCGGCAACCAGTGCTTGCTTGGGCAGCAAATTGACGAGCAGTACCTGGGCACACGGACGGGATACCCCGATGCCGATGCCAAAGATCAGATAGGCAAAGATCAGGCACCACCAAGGCGCACCGCAGAAGATCAGCGCCACGGCGGTGAGCTGCGCAATACCCCGAGCCATATCGGTGTAAATCAGCACCTGTTTCGCCGACTGTCGATCCGCCAGCAAACCTCCGGCCAAGGCCCCCATCACGGTACCTACCCCGACTGCCGCCATGACAAAACCGAACACGTCCGCTGCGAATCCACTTCGAATAAGGGCTATCGGCAACGCGGCCAGGCAAATTGCGTCACCGGCCATCGAGAGGCTTTGCCCGATGAGCAAATTGCGAAAAGATGAGACGTTCAGCGCTTCGGTATACGGTGAAAAGCGATCGACAATAGAGATCATGAGTAATCGTCCATGAGGCCCATGCTTGCGTCCTGATTTAAGTGCGTAGCGAGTTTGCCAGCGAAGGCGTCCTGAAGCCGGATGCAATATCCAGCGGCCCCATCGCCAGCAAGACGGCTAACATCTTAACGATTGTTCAGCTTAGGTTCAGGTAACTGTCAATCACTCCCATATGGGAATGAGTGTCATTATGTTACAACTTAGCACCCTATCTAATTCCTCACGGTGCTGAATGCTCGTTCCTTTCCTGATCATGCTGCGCGAAGGCATTGAAGCCGCGTTGATCGTTGGCATTATCGCCAGTTATCTCAAGCAGACCGGCCGCGGCCAATGGATGCCCGCGGTGTGGGTCGGGGTGTTCCTCGCCGCCGCCCTCGCGCTGTTGGTGGGCGGTGGCCTGGAGTTGGTCAGCGCCGAGTTTCCGCAGAAGCAGCAGGAGCTGTTTGAGGGTCTGGTCGGCTTGGTAGCGGTCGGCATTCTCAGTTCCATGGTGTTCTGGATGCGCAAAGTGGCGCGTTCGATCAAGCACTCGCTGCACGTTTCCCTCGATCACGCGTTGGCCGGCACCCGGAACCAGGTGTTCGCGCTGATCGCCATGGTGTTTTTCGCCGTGGCCCGCGAAGGCCTGGAGACGGTGTTTTTCCTGCTCGCGGTGTTCCAGCAAAGCGAAGGCCCGGCGGCCCCCTTGGGCGCCCTGCTCGGCCTGGTGCTGGCCATCGTCGTCGGTTTCCTGATCTACAGCGGCAGCATGCGCCTCAATCTCGGCGCGTTTTTCCGCTGGACCGGGCTGTTCATCCTCGTGGTGGCGGCGGGAATCCTGGCCAACTCGGTGCAGGCGCTGCATGAGGCCGGGATCTGGAATCACTGGCAGACCGTGCTCTTCGATTTCAGCACCTCGCTGCCGATGGACGGCCCACTGGGTTCGGTGCTGGCCGGGATGTTCGGTTACCAGGACGCCCCGACCGTCAGCACCCTCGGGGCCTATCTGATTTATCTGCTGGTGGCGGCGGTCATGTTCTTCATCCCTGCACCGCGCCCCAGTAGGAGCGAGCTTGCTCGCGATGGTCGTGAACGATAACGCGCCAAACCAGATTTCCAGCGGCGCCCAATGGTTTTTCGCGAGCAAGCTCGCTCCTACAGGGTTAGTCCATTCCCCCCGCTTCCAGTCAGTAAGGGCAACCATGCCAGATCAAACTCCACCTCAGGTCTCCCCACCCCGAGCCTTGCGCTGGGCGGTGGCCGGTTCGGTGATCGTGATGATCGCCGCCGGCGGCCTGTTCTACTATGCCGCGCAATTGGCCGCGGCCAAGCGCGAACGCCAGGCCAACCATGACCAGGTGCTGGTGACCATTGCCGGCCACAGCTGCGAGCCGAACGCCCTGACGGTGCCGGCCGGGCGTTCCAGTTTTCGCATCGTCAACCGCTCCGATCGCGCGGTCGAATGGGAAATCCTCGACGGTGTGCTGGTGATCGAGGAACGGGAAAACATCGCGCCGGGACTGAGCCAGGTGATCAACGCCAACCTGCTGCCCGGCGATTACACCATCACTTGCGGCCTGCTGAGCAACCCGCGCGGCACGCTGCACGTTACCCCGACGGCGGCGTCGGAAGCCGCCGCCAAGGCCGGGCCTGCCTTACTGGCGTTTGTCGGGCCGCTGTCGGAGTACCGCGTGTACCTGAGCAGTCAGGGTACGGCGCTGATCAAGGCCGTCGCGGCGCTGGAGCAAGCCATTGGGGCCGGCGACCTCGAACAGGCGCAGGCGCTGTACCTGCCCGCGCGCGCTGCATATCAGAGACTGGCGCCCGCCGCTCAACGCCTGGGGCAATTGGACAACGCGATCAATGCCCGTGCGGACTACTTCGAAAAGCGCGAACAGGATCCGGGTTTCGTGGGCTTCCATCGCCTCGAATATGCGTTGTTCGAGCAACGCAACCTCGACGGCCTGGCACCGTTTGCCCAACGCCTGCTGACAGACGTCACGGCGCTCAAGCAACAGTTGCTGGCCCAGTCCCTGGCGCCGGAGCAACTGGTGAGCATCGCGGTGCGCAATCTCGACAACATCGCACAGGTAGGCGCCAGCACGGGCGAAGAGGAGCGCTACAGCCACAGCGACCTCAACGGCTTCGCCGGCAACCTGGACGCCAGCCGCAAGGTGGTCGAGCTGCTGCGCCCATTGCTGGGCAAATCCGCCGCGCCACTGCTGGCAAACATCGACACGGCCCTGGCCGACTTCGATGGCGAACTCAACGGCTTCAAGGTCGGCGACGGTTATGCCAGCTACGACAGCGTCAGCGCCGAACAACGCCAACAGATCGCCGACAAGGCCAAGGCACTGGCCGCCGCACTCGATGCCATAGACCCCGCCCTTGGCCTTTCCGGCCTGTAAGCAGAAGACGACTTTCAGATGAACGATTCAGAGCAATTCAACCTTCAGCGCCGCCGGGTCCTGATGGGCATGGGCGCCGCCGGTGTCGCACTGGCAGGTGGAGCCTTGAGCTGCCCGGCCATGGCCGCCAGCCCCGCGCAAGTGACCGAGGCGCCCAGCAGCGAGCGCACCCATGACCGCCATGATTTCCATGGCAAACACCAGAGCGGCATCATCACCCCACGCCCGGCGTCCGGCATGCTGGTGGCCTTTGATGTGCTGGCCAGCGATCGCGATGACCTGGAGCGGCTGTTTCGCACCCTGAATCAACGCATTGCGTTTTTGATGAAGGGCGGCCCGGTGGCCCAGGTCGATCCGAAACTGCCCCCGGTGGATTCGGGGATTCTCGGGCCGGTGGTCACGCCGGATAACCTGACCATCACCGTGTCTGTGGGCGCATCGCTGTTCGACGAGCGTTTCGGCCTGAGCGACGTCAAGCCCAAGCGTTTGATCCGGATGGTCGGCTTCCCCAACGATGCGCTGGAAGCCGATTGCTGCCACGGCGACCTGAGCGTCCAGTTCTGCGCCAACACCGCCGATACCAACATCCACGCCCTGCGCGACATCGTGAAGAATCTGCCGGACTTGCTCCTGGTGCGCTGGAAGCAGGAAGGCAGCGTGCCGCCCCAGGCCCCGGCCAAACCGGGTATGCCGGCACAGAGCGCGCGCAACTTCCTGGGTTTTCGCGACGGCTCGGCCAACCCCGATTCCAACAATGCCCAAGCCATGGACCGCATCGTCTGGGTTCAGCCCGGCAGCGACGAGCCGGCCTGGGCGGCCAATGGCAGCTATCAGGCGGTGCGGATTATCCGCAACTTCGTCGAGCGCTGGGACCGTACGCCGCTGCAGGAACAGGAAAGCATTCTGGGCCGGGTCAAGGCCAGCGGTGCGCCCATGGGCGGCCAGCATGAATCGCAAGTCCCCGACTATGGCAAGGACCCCCAAGGCAAGCTGACCCGGCTCGACGCGCATATCCGCCTGGCCAACCCGCGCACCGCCGCGACCCAGGCCAACCTGATCCTGCGCCGGCCCTTCAACTATTCCAACGGTGTAAACAAGAACGGCCAACTCGACATGGGTCTGCTCTTCATCTGTTACCAGGCCGATCTGGAGAAAGGCTTCATTGCCGTGCAAACCCGACTCAACGGCGAACCGCTGGAGGAATACCTCAAGCCAGTCGGCGGCGGGTACTTCTTCACCCTGCCGGGTGTCACCGGTGACCAGGATTTCCTGGGCCGCTCGCTGCTTGAAGCCACACAAGCCAAAACAACAATCTGACCACCACAACCCTGACGGAACCGCCCCATGAAAAAGTCGCCACTCGCGTTATTGCTGACCCTAGGCTTGCTCAACTCCCCGCTTTCGGCATTCGCGGCAACGGCGCCGCTGGAGTTGGTGCAGCCGATTTCGGACTACAAGATCTACGTCACCGAGCAACTGGATGAACTGGCCAGCCACACCCGGCAGTTCACTGACGCGGTGAAAAAAGGCGACCTGGCGACCGCGAAAAAACTCTATGCGCCGACGCGCGTCTACTACGAGTCGATCGAGCCGATCGCCGAGCTGTTCAGTGACCTCGATGCCTCGATCGACTCCCGCGTCGACGACCACGAAAAAGGCGTGACAGCCGAAGACTTCACCGGCTTCCACCGCATCGAGTACTCGCTGTTCTCGCAAAACAGCACCCAGGGCCTGGGGGAACTCGCCGATGGCTTGAACAAGGACGTCACAGACCTGCAAACCCGCGTCGCCGGCCTGACCTTCCCGCCGGAAAAAGTCGTCGGCGGCGCCGCGGCGCTGCTGGAAGAAGTCGCCGCGACCAAAATCTCCGGTGAGGAAGATCGCTACAGCCACACCGACCTTTATGACTTCCAGGGCAATATCGACGGGGCGAAGAAGATCGTCGACCTGTTCCGGGCGCAGATCGAGAAACAGGACGCGGCGTTTGTTGCCAAGGTCGATAAGAACTTTGCCACGGTGGACAAGATCCTGGCGAAGTACAAAACCCAGGATGGCGGATTCGAGACTTACGACAAGGTGAAGGAGAATGATCGCAAGGCGTTGGTTGGGCCGGTGAATACGCTGGCTGAGGATTTGTCGACGTTGCGGGGAAAGTTGGGGTTGAACTGAGATTTGTAGCGTCTGGGCGGACGCTTTCGCTGGCAAGCCAGCTCCTACAGGGTTTTAGGTCGATCACGTAATTATGTGATCGACGTTGAACCTGTAGGAGCTGGCTTGCCAGCGAAGCTTTTTTTCGGTCTTACAGAATGCGGTAGAGCAACCGCTCAACCCTCACCCTGCTCACCCGCTTGAGAAACTTCGCCACCCCCGCCGGGTAATCCGGCAGGGTTTGCAGGTCCTGGTAGCGCTCGATGCGCCGGGTGTGCTGGAAAATCTGCGCAAGCTCAGTGCGGCGCGGTTCCAGCAGTTCGTTGTGCGGATCGTCGATCAGCAAGGCGTTTTCCAGGTCGAGACGAAACGCCCGCGGGTTGAGGTTATTGCCGGTCAGCAAGGTGTAGCGCTGATCGACCCACATGCCCTTGAGGTGATAAGTGTTGTCGCCGTCCTTCCACAGGTGCAGGTTCAACTGGCCGCTGTCGATGTTGCGCTGATGCCGCTTGGCAAAACGGCGCAGGCTGATCTCGTACAGATACGGCAGCGCCGAAATCACCTTGAACGGTTCGCTCGGCGGGATGTAGAAATCGTTGGCGGTCTTGTCACCGACCACGATGTCGATCTTCACCCCCCTGGCCAGCGCCCGATTGATCTCCCGGGTCACCGCCAATGGCAGGTTGAAGTAAGGCGTGCAGATGGTCAGCTGATGCCGGGCGCTGGCGATCAGCTCGATGATCACCCGACTCAACGGGTTGTTCTTGCCGACGCCCAGTAACGGGCTGACCGACAATCCACTTTTATCCGTAGAGCCCTGGGTGGTGTCGTAGGCCGCGTGCTTGAGGCGGCTACGCAGGTCGCCGATGTCGTTGCGCAGGCTGCGGGTGGTCGGCAGGTTTGGCAGGTCCAGGCGATGCACCGCCTTGGAGGCCACCAGGCCGTGTTGCACCAGGTGATGCATCGAGTCGGCCAAGGCGCGGTTGTGCAGCAGGTGGTAACGGTCGTAACGGTACTTGTCGAACTGGTGCAGGTAGACGTTATTCAGGCTCGCACCGCTGTAGAGCACGCAGTCATCGATGACAAAACCCTTCAGGTGCAGCACGCCGAATAGCTCGCGGGTCTGCACCGGTACGCCATACACCGGCACGACGCTTTCACGGGTGCGGGTCATTTCCTGATACCAGGCCGAGTTGCCCGGCTGCTTGCCGGCACCGATCAGCCCGCGCTGGGCGCGCAGCCAGTCAACGACCACCACCACGTCCAGGTGCGGACGCGCCAGTTTGGCAGCGTGCAAGGCATCGAGAATTTCCTGGCCGGCCTCGTCCTGTTGCAGGTACAGCGCGACGATATAGATGCGCTGGGTGGCGCTGGCGATTTTTTCCAGCAGGCAACGACGGAACTCGGCGGCGCCAGAGAGGATGGTGACGGCATCGGCGGTCAGCGGAAAACTGCGCAGTTTAGGCAGCAGGGAGCGTTTGAAAAGCGACGGCATAGGGCTCGCAATGGGTCGAATCCGAAGAGCTTGAGAGCTTACACCATCGTTCGGTTTGGGTCTTGTTGGTGTCTGATCGGACGCCTTCGCTGGCAAGCCAGCTCCTACAGTTTGATCGCACTCCCCTGTAGGAGCTGGCTTGCCAGCGAAGGCTTTTTAATGAACGCCGCAAAAATAACATTTGACCAAGGAGAACGATCGTTCTACTGTTGGCCACATGAACGAAATCAATAGCAATTACACCCGCGACATCATCCTGGACGTCACCGAAAAGTTGATCTACAAAAGTGGCATTTCCGCCACTGGCATGGATCTCCTGGTGAAAACCGCCGGCGTCTCCAGAAAGAGTATCTACCGCTACTTCGCCAACAAGGAGGAGCTGGTCGTCGCCGCCCTGCAACGCCGGGACCAACGCTGGATGCACTGGTACAGAAGCGAAGTCGACCAGGCACCCACCCCGGCCGAGCGCTTGCTCAACCTGTTTACCGTGCTCAAGGCCTGGTTCGCCTGCGAAGGCTTCCGCGGCTGTGCATTCATCAACACCAGCGGCGAAACCGGCGACCCGCAAGACCCGGTTCGCCTGGTCGCCAAAGACCACAAGCAGAAGCTGCTCGACTACGTGTGCGAGCTGTGTACCGAGCATGGCGCCGAGGACCCGCAGATGCTGGCCAAGCATCTGCTGATCCTGATCGACGGAGCCATCACCGTCGCGCTTGTCATGGGTGACTACAGTGCCGCCGATAATGCGCAATGCATGGCGCGAAAGTTATTGGACCTGTAAGTACAACATCAAGTACCGACAACTTGTTTGAACTTTAACTTACCAGGGAGACATGAAATGTCTAACGCCGAAGTCCGTCCGCCATTGCCGCCATTTACCCGTGAATCGGCCATCGAAAAAGTGCGCCTGGCCGAAGATGGCTGGAACTCCCGCGATCCGGAACGTGTATCGCTGGCCTACACCCTGGACACGAAATGGCGCAACCGCGCCGAGTTCGCCAACAACCGAGAAGAAGCCAAGGGCTTCCTGACGCGCAAATGGGCCAAGGAACTGGACTATCGGCTGATCAAGGAGCTCTGGGCCTTCACCGACAACCGCATCGCCGTGCGATATGCCTATGAATGGCACGACGATTCGGGCAACTGGTTCCGCTCCTACGGCAATGAAAACTGGGAGTTCAACGAGGACGGTCTGATGGCCCGGCGCTTCGCCTGCATCAACGACATGCCGATCAAGGAAAGCGAGCGCAAGTTCCACTGGCCGCTGGGACGTCGGCCTGACGATCACCCGAGCCTGTCGGACCTCGGCCTGTAACACCGCCCCCCTTGTAGGAGCGAGCTTGCTCGCGACGGACGTCAACGATAACGCGCGCTTTCTGGCTAAACGCGCCGTTCTCCAGTCCATCGCGAGCAAGCTCGCTCCTACAACGATTTGGGTGTTTCAGGCGCAATTTGCTGCTGCGCTGTTGGCACAGCAACAGTTCAAGCTAAAAGGGGCCAGCCAGGTCGCAGCCAGAGTTGGATGAAGGTAAGATACCGGCCCTTCCCCGCAGCCCTTTGCTGCCCCCCGCCGATTAAGCCGATTCCATGCCTTTCGAACTCAGCGTTGACCTTACCACCCTGGCCATCCTGGCCTTTGTCGCTTTCATTGCCGGTTTCATCGACGCCATCGCCGGAGGTGGCGGGCTGTTGACCACCCCGGCCTTGCTGACCGCCGGCCTGCCGCCGCACCTGGTGCTGGGCACCAACAAACTCAGTTCGACCTTCGGCTCGGCCACTGCCAGCTTCACCTTCTACCGCCGCAAGCTGTTCCACCCCCGGCAGTGGATGCACGCCATCGTCGGCACCCTGGTCGGCGCGCTGACCGGCGCCGTGGTCGCGCATTACCTGCCGGCGGAATGGCTGAACAAGATGCTGCCGGTGATCGTGTTTGCCTGCGGGCTTTACCTGTTGTTTGGCGGCACGCCGAAAGCGCCGCTGGACAGCGACGCGCCGATCAGGAAAAAGTGGCAATCGACCCAAGGCTTCACCCTGGGTTTCTACGATGGCGTGGCCGGCCCCGGCACCGGTGCGTTCTGGACCGTCAGCAGCCTGCTGATGTACCCGATCGATCTGGTCAAGGCCAGCGGCGTAGCGCGCAGCATGAACTTCGTCAGCAACATTGCGGCGCTGTCGGTGTTCGTGTTTTCCGGGCAAGTGGACTGGATCATTGGCCTCTGCATGGGCCTGTCAGTGATGGTCGGGGCTTTCTTCGGCGCTCGCACCGCCATCAGCGGCGGCGCGAAGTTCATTCGTCCGGTGTTCATCACCGTGGTGCTGGGCCTGACCGTACGGCTAGCCTGGCAGCACTGGTTCAGCGTGGCCTAGGCGCCGCGCCACGTAGACGTCGATCAGGTAACGGGCAATCGAGCGTGACGCCGGCAACGGCGGCAGCTCATGTACGTTGAACCACTGGGCGTCTTCGATCTCGTCCTCCTGGCAGACGATCTCGCCACCGGCATATTCCGCATGGAAGCCGAGCATCATCGAGTGCGGGAACGGCCAGCACTGGCTGCCCAGGTACTGGATGTTCTTCACCTCGATCTGCACTTCTTCACGCACCTCGCGAATCAGGCAATCCTCCGCCGATTCGCCAGGTTCGGCAAACCCCGCCAACGTGCTGTAGACCCCGGCAACAAAACGTGGCGAGCGTGCCAGCAGCACTTCATCGCCACGGGTCACCAGCACGATCATGCTCGGGGAAATCCGCGGGTAGCTGCGCAAGTCACACGGCTGGCAATACATGGCCCGCTCGCGCGGCACCTGGGTCATGGCCTGGCCGCAGTTGCCGCAAAAACGGTGCTCGCGGGCCCAGGTGCCGATCTGCGCGGCGTAGCCCAGTACCTTGAACAGGGTGTGATCGCCCTCGAGCATGAATGCCCGCAAGCCTTTCCAGCCGCAGCCCGGCACATCGCCGGGGGCGCGCAACTCCAGCAAATAGACGGGCTCGCCATCCAGATGGCCGATGCCGTGCTCGGCGAGTATCGGCAGGTCCTGGCGCTTGAGCCATTCGCGCGGGAACAGTGCGCCGTTGTCATCGAACAAAAAGCCTTCGGGGCTGCGCGCTACCGCCCAGCCGCCGGGTTGGTCGGTGTCCAGTACTGCCGTGGTCCAGCGTGGAGTCATTTTTCACTCAATCCAGAAATTCGGGTTTCTGTTTGCTCATATGGGCGGCCATGGCCACGCGCAGATCGGTGGATTGCAGCATGGCGGCGTTCCAGGTGGCGACGTATTCCAGGCCGTCGTCGATGCGATGATCGCGCATGTAGCTGATCATCTCCTTGGTGCCAGTAATGGCAATCGGCGACTTGCTCGCAATCTCCCGGGCAATGCCCATGACGCCGTCGAGCAGGCTGGCGGTATCGCTGTAGACGCGATTGACCAGGCCCATGCCGCGTGCTTCTTCGGCGCCGAAGGTGCGACCAGTGTAAGCCAGCTCACGCAGCATGCCGTCCCCGATGATCCGCGGCAAGCGTTGCAGCGTGCCGACGTCGGCGGCCATGCCGATGTCGATTTCCTTGATCGAGAATTGTGCGTCTTCGGCGGCGTAGCGCATGTCGCAAGCGGCGATCAGGTCGATGGCGCCGCCCAGGCAATAACCCTGGATGGCCGCAAGCACCGGTTTGCGGCAATGGTCGACCGCATTGAAGGAAGCCTGCAGGTTGAGGATCTTGCGCCGCAGCAAGCGCGCATTGCGCCCCACGTCCTTGCCCAACTCATTGGCTACGCCGGCCAGCATCATCAGGTCGATGCCGGAGGAGAAATGCTTGCCGGCGCCACTGATCACCACCACCCGAACTTCGTCGGTGTCGTCGATCCACCGGAAGATCTCGATAATCTCGGTCCAGAAGGCAGCGTTCATCGAGTTGATCTTTTCCGGGCGGTTGATCTGCACATGGGCAACTTTATCCACCAGTTCGACGTTGAACGCTGTGTACTGAGACATGCTAGTGATCCTTTACCGGGCAAAAAAAGAGCCCGAACTATAACAAGGCACCACGGCTGGCGGTAAGGCAGTGGTTCGGCCAAAAGCGGGACGCGGGCGAGCGCACCATAACAGTGCTTGCGCACCGCGACGCTACGCACATCCATATGACTGCCACGTGACTTTTTGAGGCCAAAACGCATAAAAACCTGCACTTCGTCGGTGCGTTCGCACCGGTATCCGGCACGTTCGTACCTAAATCAACCGATTGTCGAACAATTTTGCCATCAGCGCTTTACCGCTCTAAGTTCTGGCCTAGACTGATTTTCGCGGGGGAGACCGGTCGGTCACAAAGTGGAAAAAAAGTGGAAACTTTTGCCCCACGTGTCCGGTCGAGTGAAAGGTAGGTGCGTTGCGACTGGTGCAATCCTTGCAATGGTTAATTCACCCATACTGCCTCAACGCATTTGGGGAGCGCTTGCTCGCCGACGCGTAGCGCTTTTGCGCATGGCCACACCCATTGGCCACGAAACACCGTTTGCCAGACCTGAGAATTAGATCAACAACACGGGAGATTCATATGATTAGTGCGGCTTTGGATGTTCAGGGAGAGCTGGCTCATCAGCAGGTCGGCGAATCGAGCGCCGTGAGTGCTCCCAGCGCGCAACCGATCAGCGTTACCGGGACCCGGACGCTGACACCGGTGGCCAGCCAGAATCCCAACAAGAAGAAAGTGTTGTTCGTCACCTCCGAGATTGCCGACCTTGTGAAGACCGGTGGCCTGGGCGACGTTTCCGCCGCACTGCCGCGGGCCATGGCGCATCTGCACGATGTGCGGGTACTGATCCCTGGCTATCCGCAGGTGATGCACAGTGAAAACCCGATTCACATCATCGGTGAACTCGGCGGTCACGCGGCGCTCCCGCCGTGCAAGATCGGGCGCATGGACATGCCCGACGGCCTGGTCATTTATGTGTTGATCTGCCCTGAGCTTTACGAGCGCGAAGGTTCGCCCTATGGCGCCAACAACGGCCGCGACTGGCCGGACAACCATATCCGTTTCGCCCGCCTGGGCCTGGCCGCCGCCGATATCGCCGCCAACCTCGCACAAATCCACTGGTGCCCGGACCTGGTGCACGCCCATGACTGGCCGGCCGGCCTGGCCCCTGCCTATATGCACTGGCGTGGCCAGCGCACGCCCACCCTGTTCACCATTCATAACCTGGCGTACCAGGGCGTGACGAGCCTGGGATCCTGCCCCGAGCTGGGCATTCCGCAGCACGCCCTGCAACAGGAAGGCATGGAGTTCTACGGCAAGATGTCGTTCCTCAAGGCCGGCATGGCCTATTCGAGCCACATCACCACGGTCAGCGCCACTTACGCCCAGGAAATCACCACCCCGGACTTCGGCTGCGGTCTGGACGGCTTTCTCGCCGCCAAGACCCAGCAAGGCCTGCTCAGCGGCATTCCCAACGGCATCGATGAAAGCTGGGATGCGGCCACCGACCCGCACTTGTTCTGCCCCTTCAAAATCGGTGATTGGGACGGCAAGGCGGTCAACGCCGCCCATGTCCGCCAGTTGTTCGGTCTTCAGGACAGCGAAGGCCCGCTGTTCGCCGTGGTCTCGCGCCTGGTTTACCAGAAAGGCCTCGACCTGACTGAAGCGGTCTCCGAATACATCGTCAAATCCGGTGGCCAGATCGCAATCATTGGCCGTGGCGAGCCGGAAGAAGAGCAGGCCATGCGCGAACTGGCCCTGCGTTTCCCCGGGCAGATCGGCGTGCGCATCGGCTTCAATGAAACCGATGCCCGGCGGATGTTTGCCGGCAGCGATTTCCTGTTGATGCCGTCGCGCTATGAACCGTGCGGCCTGAGCCAGATGTACGCCCAGCGCTTCGGCTCGTTGCCGGTGGCGCGCAATACCGGCGGCCTGGCGGACACCATTGAAGACGGCGTGACCGGCTTCCTGTTCGATGAATCGACGGTGGAGAGCTATCAGGAAGCCCTGAGCCGCGCGTTCAAGGTCTTCGAATTCCCCGGCCTGCTGAACGCCATGCGCTGCCGCGCCATGGCCGCACCGTTCAACTGGTGCAAGGCGGTCGAACCTTACGCTGAACTCTACGAACAGCTTGTAGCCAAAGCTTTGGGGAAATCGCACAAACAGTAAGAGGCTTTAGAGATGCCGTTACGGACCCTTGAGACCTGGCCCCACGGCGCAATCAAACTGGACCCGCAAAACACGCGATTCGCGTTGTGGGCTCCCGATGCGTTCTACGTCAGTGTCGAGCTGGAAAATGGACAGTCCTTGCCGTTGTTGCCCCAGGCCGACGGCTGGTTCGTGATCAACACCCGTTGCCCGGCGGGTACGCGCTACCGCTACAACATCGATGGCGAGCTGGAGGTGCCGGACCCGGCCTCCCGCGCCCAGGCCGGGGACATTGACCAGTACAGCGTGGTGGTCGACCCGCTCGCCTACCAATGGCGGCACACCACCTGGCTGGGACGCCCCTGGAACGAAGCGGTGATCTACGAGCTGCACGTCGGTGCGCTCGGCGGCTTCGCGGGTGTCGAGCAACAGCTGGCGCACCTGGTCACGCTTGGGATCACCGCGATCGAGTTGATGCCGATCGCGCAGTTTCCCGGCGAGCGTAATTGGGGCTACGACGGGGTGCTGCTGTATGCGCCCCAGGCCTCCTATGGTTCTCCCGAGCAGCTCAAGCACCTGATCGACACCGCCCATGGCCTTGGCCTGGCGGTGATTCTCGACGTGGTCTACAACCACTTCGGGCCCGATGGCAATTACCTGCATCGCTACGCCAAGGGCTTCTTCCGTGAAGACCGGCACACGCCTTGGGGAGCAGCCATCGATTTCCGTCGGCGCGAGGTGCGCGACTTCTTCATCGACAACGCCTTGATGTGGCTGCTGGAGTACCGTTTCGACGGCTTGCGCCTGGACGCGGTCCACGCCATCGAAGACCCGGATTTCCTCCAGGAACTGGCCCAGCGGGTGCGCGAGCAGAGCGATCCGTCGCGCCATGTGTGGCTGATGGTGGAAAACGAACATAACCAGGCCAGCCTGCTCGAGCAGGGCTTTGATGCGCAGTGGAACGATGACGGGCACAACGCCCTGCACGTGCTGCTGACCGGCGAAACCGATGCCTATTACGCCGACTATGCCGAAAACCCCACCGAACAACTGGCCCGCTGCCTGAGCCAGGGCTTTGTGTTCCAGGGCCACGTCAACCGCCACGGCGAGTTACGCGGCGAGCCCAGCGGGCATTTGCCACCCACTGCGTTCGTGCTGTTTTTGCAGAACCACGACCAGATCGGCAACCGCGCCTTTGGCGAGCGCCTGCATCAACTGGCCCACCCCGAAGCGTTGAAAGCGGCGACGGTGCTGTTGCTGCTGTCGCCGATGATCCCGCTGATGTTCATGGGCGATGAGTTTGCCGCCGAACAACCCTTCCTGTTTTTCACCAGCCACCATGGCGAACTGGCACGGCTGGTGCGCGAAGGACGGCGCAATGAGTTTGCCGCGTTCAGTGCCTTTGCCGACCCGCATAAACGCGAACAGATTCCCGATCCCAACGCACCACAGACTTTCGAAGCATCGCGCCCTGCCCTTGCCTCCACCACGCCATCGGCGGTCCATGACTTCTATCGGCAACTGTTGCAGATCCGGCATCGGCATATCATTGCGTTTTTGCCCGGTACCCACGCGCTGGATGCCGAGGTGCTCGGCACCGCAGCGGTGAGCGCGTCCTGGCGCCTGGGCGATGGCAGCCACTTGCGCATCGACCTCAACCTCAGCGCCAAGCCAATTCGCCACACGCCACCGGTCAATGCTTCTTTACTGTTCGAACAGCCGCCTGGGTCCGGTCAACAGCTGGATCAAGGCACCTTGCCCCCGTATTGCGCGCTTGTCAGCCTCACGGCCGCGGCCCCTTTGCTACCCCTTGATGGAGAGCGCCAATGAGTGATGCGCAACTGGAAATCCTGGCCACCCGGGCCGGCCTTGCAGTCGACTGGATCGACGCCAATGGCCGCCCGCAAAAAGTCGCCCCCGCGGTGCTGCGCAACGTACTCACCGGTCTCGGCCACCCGGCCGGCAGCGCCCAGGAAATCGACGCCAGCCTGGTCGAATTGCAACAGGTACAGGAAACCCGGCACCTGCCGCCGCTGATCACCGCCGATGTCGGGGTTGGACTCAACCTGGCGCACTTTTTCGAGCCGCTGACACCCTGCGAGGTCCATCTCGAAGATGGCTCGCACCTGAGTCTGAAACTGGATGCCGAGGCCATCCTGCCCGGGCTGATTCCGGTCGGTTACCAGCACGTCGACATCGATGGTCAGAGCTTCACCCTGGCCGTGGCCCCCGCCCGCTGCTACAGCGTGGGCGATGCCGTGGACAGCCCGATCCCGCGTACCTGGGGCTTGAGCGTGCAACTGTACGCCTTGCGCCGTGCCGGCGATGGCGGTTTTGGCGACACCCAGGCGCTGGAAGACCTGGCCCGAGTGGCCGGTGAACGCGGCGCCGAAGCCCTGGCGATCAGTCCACTGCATGCCATGTTCGCCAACGACACCCACCGCTATAGCCCCTATTCGCCTTCCAGCCGTCTGTTTCTCAACAGCCTGTATTGCGCGCCGGGAGCGATTCTTGGTGAGCGCGCGATGCGCACCGCAATCGATGCCACGGGCCTGGCCGCCGAGCTCAAGCACCTGGAAGAGCTACCATTGATCGACTGGCCGACCGCCGCCGAAGCCAAGCATCGGCTGTTACAGGCGCTGTACGAAGGCTTCGTGCAGGGCGAACATCCGCTGCACGCCGACTTCAGCAGCTTTCGTCATGCCGGGGGTGAAGCGCTGGAAAATCATTGCCGCTTCGAAGCCATTCAAGAGGCACGCCTGACCCAAGGGCAAAGCCTCGATTGGCGTGAATGGCCGGAGCAGTGGCGCAACCCGCGCAGCGCCGCCCTGGCCGAATTCGCCGAAGAGAATGCCGGACGCATCGGCTTCTTCGCCTTCTGCCAGTGGCTGATCACCCGGTGCCTGGAGCGCGCGCAAGCCGCCGCCCGCAGCAGCGGCATGGGCATTGGCCTGATTGCCGACCTGGCCGTGGGTGCCGATGGCGGTGGCAGCCAGGCCTGGAGTCGCCAGGACGAACTGCTCGCCTCCCTCACCGTTGGCGCGCCACCGGACATTCTCAACCGCACGGGCCAGGGTTGGGGCATTTCCGCCTTCTCCCCCGAAGGCCTGGTGCGCAATGGCTTTCGCGCTTTCATCGAAATGCTGCGGGCCAACTTCGCCCACGCCGGGGGCCTGCGAATCGACCATGTCATGGGCCTGCAACGCTTGTGGGTGATCCCCAATGGTGCGTCGCCAGCCGATGGCGCCTACCTGTATTACCCGCTGGACGACTTACTACGGCTGTTGACCCTTGAGTCCCATCGCCATCAGGCCATTGTGCTCGGTGAAGACCTGGGCACGGTGCCCGATGGCCTGCGGGAAAAACTCAGCGCCCGCGCCATGCTCGGGATGCGCGTGTTGCTGTTCGAACAGGACAACACCCACTTCAAACCGATCCTCGACTGGCCGGACAACGCCCTGGCCACCACCAGCACCCACGACCTGCCCACGCTCAATGGCTGGTGGCATGGCCGCGATATCGACTGGAACGCCCGCCTCGGCCTGGTCGATGCCAGCGCTGAAATCGAGTGGCGCCAGCACCGTGAGCGCGAGCGCGAAGGCCTGCGCCGGACCTTGAGCCAGGACCCGCAGAACTTTCGCGAAGAGTCCCATGAAACCGATCAGGTGCTCGACGCCAGTGTGCGTTTCCTCGGCCACACCCGCGCGCCGCTGGTGCTGCTGCCGCTGGAGGATGCGCTGGGCATCGAACAGCAGGCCAACCTGCCCGGCACCATCGATACGCATCCCAACTGGTCGCGACGGCTGCCCGGGTACAGCGAAGCGCTGCTCGACGACCCGGACGCCGCCCGGCGCCTGGAACTGCTCGCCTGCGCGCGACTTCAGGCGGCCGAGCGTGACCAATGAATCAAATCAACATCGAACCACTACGGGCCACCCTGCGACTGCAATTTCATAAAGGCTTCACCCTCGACGACGCCGTGCCGCTGGTGCCCTATTTTGCCCGCCTGGGCATCAGCCATGTCTACGCCTCGCCGCTGCTGAGCGCCCGCGCCGGTTCGATGCACGGTTATGACGTGGTGGACCCGACCAGCGTCAACCCGGAGCTCGGCGGTGAACCGGCATTGCGTCGCCTGGTCAGTGCCCTGCGCGCGCAGAACATGGGGTTGATCCTCGATATCGTCTCCAACCACATGGCGGTCGGCGGTAATGACAATCCCTGGTGGCTGGACTTGCTCGAGTGGGGACGCCTGAGCCCGTACGGCGAGTTCTTCGATATCCAGTGGCACTCGCCCGACCCCTTGATGGAAGGCCAGTTGCTGTTGCCGTTCCTCGGCAGCGACTACGGCATCGCCTTGCAGGACGGTACCCTCGCGCTGCGTTTCGATGCGAAGCGCGGCACGTTTTACGTCGAGCATTACGATCATCACTTTCCGATCTGCCCCAGCCAATACGGCGAACTGCTCAAGGCCGATGCCGAGCCGCTGAAATTACTGGCGGACCGCTTCAGCACCTTGAGTTACCAGACCGACGCCTACAGGCTGGCGATTCCGTTAAAAGAGGAGCTACGGGAACTGGCCTGCGATCCGGCGCTGATGCAAACCATTGAAGACAATCTGCAGGCCTACGACTCAAAGACCAGCGAGGGCTTCCAGCGCTTGCACGACTTGCTGGAACGCCAGAGCTACCGCCTCGCCAGTTGGCGTACCGCCGCGGACGACATCAACTGGCGGCGTTTTTTCGATATCAACGAGCTGGGTGGCTTGCGCGTAGAGCGTCCGGCGGTGTTCGAGGCGACCCACGCGAAGATTTTCCAGTTGGTAGAGCAAGGCCTGGTCGACGGGTTGCGCATCGACCACATCGACGGCCTCGCCGACCCGCGGGGCTACTGCCGCAAACTGCGGCGCCGGGTCGACAGCCTGGCACCGGGCCGGCACCTGCCGATCTATGTGGAAAAAATCCTTGGCGAGGGCGAAAGCCTGCACCGCGACTGGTCGGTGGATGGCACCACCGGCTACGAATTCATGAACCAGTTGTCGCTGTTGCAACACGACCCCGAGGGTGAAAAAAACCTTGGCGAACTCTGGCAGCGCTACAGCGAGCGCCCGGCTGACTTCCGCCAGGAAGCACAACTGGCGCGCCAGCAGATTCTCAATGGTTCGCTCGCCGGGGATTTCGAAAGTGTTGCCCAGGCCCTGTTGCAAGTGGCCCGGGATGACCTGATGACCCGCGACTTGACGCTTGGGGCGATCCGTCGGGCGTTGCAGGAACTGATCGTGCATTTCTCGGTGTATCGCACCTACATCGGTGCCCTGGGGCGTTCGACCCAGGACGAGGTGTTTTTCCAGCAAGCCATGGAGGGCGCCCGCCAGACTTTGAGCGAAGCCGACTGGCCAGTGCTTGAGTGCCTGGCAGGTTGGCTGGGCGGCGAGGCCTGGCGAAACCGCCCGGCCGGTCGCCTGCGTAAACGGCTCAAGCATGCTTGCGTGCGATTCCAACAGTTGACGTCACCTGCCGCGGCGAAGGCCGTGGAAGATACCGCGTTCTATCGCTCGGCGGTGCTGCTGTCGCGCAATGACGTTGGCTTCAGCACCGAGCAGTTCAGCGCCCCGGTGGCCGATTTTCATGGGGCATGCGCCCAACGCCTGGCCAATTTTCCGGACAACCTGCTCGCCACCGCGACCCACGATCACAAGCGTGGCGAGGATACCCGGGCGCGCCTGGCAATCTTGAGTGAACGCAGTAAATGGTACGTCGAACAGGTCGGCCTGTGGCGCGCCCTCGCCCGCCCGTTGCGCGACGATGACCAGATGCCGTCTGCGGGCGATGAGCTGATTCTCTATCAGGCACTGCTCGGCAGTTGGCCGCTGGAGTTGCACCTCGACGACCAACCGGCCTTGGAGGACTACGCCAAACGCATCAGCCAATGGCAACGCAAGGCCCTGCGTGAAGCCAAGCTGCAGAGCAGCTGGAGCGCTCCGAACGAGGTTTACGAACAGGCCACCGAGAGCTTCACCCAGCGCCTGCTGTTGAGTCCGGAAGGTGATCTGCTGCGCAGCGCCCTCGGCAAGGCCGCCCGCACCATCGCCTTGCCCGGCGCCCTCAACGGATTGGCGCAAACCTTGCTGCGCATGACCGTGCCGGGCGTGCCGGACCTCTATCAGGGCGCTGACTTCTGGGACTTCACCCTGGTCGATCCGGACAACCGCCGGCCGGTGGATTACGCCAACCGCCAACAGGCCCTGCAGCAATCGCTGGATCTGCCTGATCTGTTGACGCATTGGCGCGACGGGCGCATCAAGCAAGCGTTGATTGCGCAGACTTTGAACCTGCGGGCCGAGCACGCCGACCTGTTTCGACGCGGGACCTACCAACCCCTCGAAGTCATCGGCAGTCAGGCCAATCGGGTGCTGGGATTTGTACGTGAATGGGAGGGCAAGCGCGCCATCGTCATCGTGCCGATCCGTTGCTCGGCTCTGCTGGAAAACAGTGCCGGGCCTCAGGTAGACGCGCTGCAGTGGGGCGACACCCGGGTCAGTTTGCCCTTCACAACCGCCGAGGAAAATCTGAAGGGACTTTTTACAAGCGTCGCAGTCACAAAAAACAGGGAGCTGATGATCAGCGCCGCGCTGGGGGATTTCCCGGTCAATCTCTTTATCCAAACTACCCACACTTGAGTTCAGTTCAGGAGCAATGCGATGAGTACCGACGATAAGCGTATCCGCGAGTTTGCCTATCAGATCTGGGAGTCTGAAGGCAAACCCGAGGGCCAGGAAGCACGGCACTGGGAGATGGCGCGCAAACTCGCCGAAGCCGAAAAACTGGCGCCGAAAAAGCCGGCAAAAGCCCCGGCAAGCAAGCCCGCCGTGAGCAAAGAGGGCGATGCCAAGCTCAATGGCAAGGCTGCAGCACCAAAACCCAAGGCTAAGGCCAAGCCGGCTGCTGCCTCTGCGGTGATACCACCTGGGGAAAAGGCCGCCGAGAAAAAGCCCCGTGCGGCGCGAAAACCGCCAGCGGTCTAAGCTTCTGCCGTTGCATTGAATCATTGCGTGGCGAGCCCGCTCGCCACCGAGGGGTGTGCTCGCCCGCGAAATAAATACTGAGCCCCGCTACTGTCCGCTGTTGCTGGAGCAAATATGTCCCGTCCGAAGAAAGAAACGCCGCCTCCCCGTGCCGAACCCTCGCGCATCCGTGAAGGCCTGCCCTTTCCACTCGGTGCGACCTGGGATGGCCTGGGGGTCAATTTCGCGTTGTTCTCGGCCAACGCCACCCGGGTCGAACTGTGCATTTTCGATGATGCCGGCGAAGTCGAACTCGAACGCATCGAGCTGCCGGAATACACCGACGAGATCTACCACGGCTATTTGCCCGACGCCCATCCGGGGCTGATCTACGGTTACCGCGTGTACGGCCCGTACGACCCGGCCAACGGCCATCGCTTCAACCCCAACAAGTTGTTGATCGACCCCTACGCCAAACAACTGATCGGCCGCCTGAAATGGTCCGAGGCCTTGTTCGGCTACACCATTGGCCACCCGGACCGCGACCTCAGTTTCGACGAACGCGACAGCGCGCCCTTCGTGCCCAAATGCAAGGTGATCGATCCGGCGCACACCTGGGGCCACGATCACCGGGTCAGCGTGCCCTGGGACAAGACGATCATCTATGAAACCCACGTGCGCGGCTTCAGCATGCGTCACCCCGCCGTCCCCGAAAACGTGCGCGGGACCTTCGCCGGGCTGATGGTCGACGAAGTGCTGGAGCACATCCGTAAACTGGGCGTGTCGAGTGTCGAACTGCTGCCGATCCACGCCTTCGTCAACGACCAGCACCTGCTGCACAAAGGCATGACCAATTATTGGGGCTACAACAGCATTGCTTTCTTCGCCCCCGACCCGCGCTACCTGGCCAGCGGCAAGATCGCCGAGTTCAAGGAGATGGTCGCGCACCTGCACGAAGCCAACCTGGAAGTGATCCTCGACGTGGTCTACAACCACACTGCCGAGGGCAACGAACAGGGTCCGACCCTGTCCATGCGCGGCATCGACAACGCCTCCTACTACCGCTTGAAGCCTGACGACAAGCGCTTCTACATCAACGACTCCGGCACCGGCAACACCCTTGACCTGAGCCACCCGTGCGTGTTGCAGATGGTCACCGACTCCCTGCGCTACTGGGCCTCGGAGATGCATGTGGATGGCTTTCGCTTCGACCTGGCGACCATCCTCGGGCGTTATCACGACGGCTTCGACGAGCGCCACAGTTTCCTCGTGGCCTGCCGCCAGGACCCGGTCCTGCGTCAGGTCAAGCTGATCTCCGAGCCCTGGGATTGCGGGCCCGGCGGGTATCAGGTTGGACGCTTCCCGCCGGGCTGGGTGGAATGGAACGACAAGTTTCGCGACACCGTGCGCGCCTTCTGGAAAGGCGACGATGGCCAGCTGGCGGACTTCGCCAGCCGCATGACCGCGTCCGGCGAGATGTTCAACCAGCGCGGCCGGCGGCCCTATTCATCGCTGAACTTCATCACCGCCCACGACGGTTTCACCCTCAATGACCTGGTGTCGTACAACGACAAGCACAATGAGGCCAACGACGAGGACAACCAGGACGGCAGCAACAACAACCTGTCCTGGAACCATGGCGTCGAAGGCCCCACCGACGACCCGGAAATCAACGCCCTGCGCCAGCGCCAGATGCGCAATTTCTTTGCCACCTTGCTGCTGGCCCAGGGTACGCCGATGCTGGTGGCCGGCGATGAATTCGCCCGCACCCAGGAAGGCAACAACAACGCCTATTGCCAGGACAGCGAAATCGGCTGGGTCAACTGGGACCTGAGCGAAGACGGCAAGGCCCTGCTCAAGTTCGTCAAGCGCCTGATCAAATTGCGCCTGACCTATCCGATCCTGCGCCGCGGGCGCTTCCTGGTGGGCAATTACAACGAGGACATCGGCGTCAAGGATGTCACCTGGCTCGCACCGGATGGCAGCGAAATGACCACCGAGCACTGGCACGATGCGCATAATCGCTGCCTCGGCATGTTGCTCGACGGCCGCGCCCAGGAAACCGGGATTCGCCGCAAAGGGGCGGACGCCACGCTGTTGCTGGTGGTCAACGCCCATCACGACATCGTCAACTTCCTCCTGCCGGAGGTGCCCGATGGCAGTTTCTGGACCTGCCTGATCGACACCAACCAACCGTCCATACGCGGCCAGGAACGCTTCGACTTCGGTCGCGAGTACTCGGTCACCGGGCGTTCGTTGCTGTTATTCGAACTGCAACGGGAGGAAGAGGAGTAAAAACAGCCGGCGCGCCGGAAAAATTGTTTCTTGCGAGCACATCCGGGGCGACGAATACCGCTACATGAGCAATACTCGATGCGCGGCTGTCCAGGGTCCGGAGCGCCGCGCTTCGCTATCAACCCGCCCTCACGGCTGCTGCCGCACTTGCGTCGCGCACGCCTGAAGGCGAATGTAACAAGGACGTAACGCCATGAAATCCGTGTCCATCAGTGACAGCTGTGCCGAGCAAATCTGGAACAGCGCCCCGCAACTGGCCAATATCCCGGTCATCGGTACCCAATCCCTTCTCCCTCCCGGCGCCCGCGCAGTGGTGATCGCCCCCCACCCCGGCGACGAAGTGCTGACCTGCGGCGGTCTGCTGCAGTTGCTCGCCGCCACGGGACACCCCTTGCAACTGATCTCGGTGACCGACGGCAGCGCCAGTCATCAAGGCTCCCAGCAATGGTCGGAAAAGCGCCTGAGCGTGTTCCGCTCCCAGGAAAGCGTCGAGGCCCTGCGCCGGCTCGGATTGCCGATGCACAGCCTGAAATGGATTCGCGGCGGTTTCACCGACAACTCCCTGGCCGAGCATGAACAGGCGCTCACGCAATTCATCGCCCGTTATCTGCGTCCGGGCGATGTGGTGTTCAGCACCTGGTGCGATGACGGCACCAGCGACCATGACGCCGTCGGCCGCGCCAGCGCCAATGCGGCCACCATCGCGGGCGCCGTCTTCACTGAAATACCTGTCTGGGCATGGCACTGGCCAAACCGCGATAGCGCCTTGATCCCCTGGCATCGGGCGCGCAAAGTGCGCCTGGACACCTGGACGGTGGCGCGCAAGAGCCACGCTACCCATGCGTATGCCAGTCAGCTCGACGGAGAGCCGGCCATCGGGGTTGCCCCGCGGTTGCCGAGGGTGTTGCTGGAGCGGATGCGGTTGCCTTATGAGATTGTATTTGTCTGAATAGACCGAGTCGTCCTGACAGCCAAGCAATCTCCTGCAGATGTACGCCGATCAAACTGTAGGAGCTGGCTTGCCAGCGAAGGCGGCCTGACAGCCAAGCAATCTCCTGCAGATGTACGCCGATCAAACTGTAGGAGCTGGCTTGCCAGCGAAGGCGTCCTGACAGCCGAGCAATCTCCTGCAGATGTACGCCGATCAAACTGTAGGAGCTGGCTTGCCAGCGAAGGCGGCCTGACAGCCAAGCAATCTCCTGCAGATGTACGCCGATCAAACTGTAGGAGCTGGCTTGCCAGCGAAGGCGGCCTGACAGCCAAGCAATCTCCTGCAGATGTACGCCGATCATACTGTAGGAGCTGGCTTGCCAGCGAAGGCGGCCTGCCAGCCGAGCAATCTCCTGCAGATGTACGCCGATCAAACTGTAGGAGCTGGCTTGCCAGCGAAGGCGGCCTGCCAGCCGAGTAATCCCCTGCAGATGTACGCCGATCAAACTGTAGGAGCTGGCTTGCCAGCGAAGGCGGCCTGACAGCCGACCTCTTATGTGTTGACCAAAAAAAATCTGGACAACACCGTCACTCAGACAGTGTGCGTCATCGTTGACGACCATCGCTGGCAAGCCAGCTCCTACAGTTTGATCGGGGATAGCCGCGAAAACCAAGGAAATGGATAAGTACGCAAAAGAGCTGAACTGCACGCTGCCAGATCAGTCGCATACATAAGCAACCCGGATTCAGAGGAGTGAAAGTGAGCAGCGACTCTAATCGCCAGACCCTTGGCTCAATACCGTTGGACAACCCCCCGGTCATCCATCGACTGCGCGTGCTGACGGTCAACACCCACAAGGGATTTACCGCACTCAACCGGCGCTTCATCCTCCCGGAGTTGCGCGATGCGGTACGCAGCACCTCAGCCGACCTGGTGTTCCTGCAGGAAGTCGTCGGTGAACATGAGCGCCATTCTTCGCGGTACAACAACTGGCCGCAAATGTCGCAGTACGAGTTCCTGGCCGACAGCATGTGGAGCGACTTCGCCTACGGACGCAATGCGGTCTACCCCGACGGTCACCACGGCAATGCGCTGCTGTCCAAATACCCGATCCGCGAATACCGCAACCTCGACGTTTCCATTACCGGGCCCGAGCGCCGTGGCCTGTTGCATTGCGTGCTGGACGTGCCGGGGCACGCCGAGGTCCATGCGATCTGCGTGCACCTGAGCCTGCTGGAGAGTCATCGCCAGTTGCAGCTGCAGTTGCTCTGCCAATTGCTCGAATCCTTGCCCGATGAGGCGCCCGTGATCATCGCCGGCGACTTCAACGATTGGCAGTTGCAGGGCAACGCCGCCCTCTCCCGTCGCGACTACTTGCACGAAGCCTTCGAACGCCACCATGGCCGTCCTGCAAAGACCTACCCAGCCCGATTCCCGTTGCTGCGCCTGGACCGGATCTACCTGCGCAACGCCAGCAGCCATGAGCCGAAGATCCTCAGCCACAAGCCCTGGACGCACCTGTCAGATCACCTGCCATTGGCGGTCGAAGTACATCTGTGATGCGTCTGAACTGATCTCTACCTGTCATTTGTGACAGTAGATGCCCCAAAAAACACCTGCTACGGTGCTCCCGTCCGTTTCGAACGAATCGTGCGGACAGGCCCCGTAGCCGTCGTTGCCCGAAAGGTTTTGCCTTCCTGATGATGTCTCGCAACTCGCGCTGCCGATGCACCTGTTGTCTTGCCCTGCTGGCAAGACACGGGTGCCGATTCCTACGCGGAGACGAGCATGAAGCTTTGCAAAGAACTGCCCAACTACCGTTACAGCGCCTGTGCCATTTCCATCTGGCTCTGCATGGGCTGGTCACTGCCCGCTAACGCGGCTTGTAACCTCACCCCCTCCCCCGGCAACGACAACTTCGTCTGCGACAGCGGCAACAGCGGGCCGCTGACTGACCTTGCCGGTAACAACAGCCTGAGTTTTCCCGCCAATGGCAGCGGCTCGATCACAGGTAATGTGACCTTCGGCGCCGGCAACGACACCCTCGGCATGAATTCCGGCGTCATCACCGGGATCGTCAATCAGGGCGACGGTAGCGACACGTTCAACATCAGTGCCGGCCAGGTCACCGGGGCGGTGAACCAGGGTAATGGCGTCGATACCTTTGTCATGAGCGGCGGGACCCTCCAGTCGCTGGCCCAGGGCGACAGTCGCGACTTTTTCGAGATGAGCGCAGGCACCATCACGGGCGCCTTCGAAGACGGCGACACCGCCAGGATGACCGGCGGCAGCATCGGCCGGGTCGACATGAAGCTCGATAACAATCTGTTCGACATGTCTGGCGGGCAGATCCTCGGCAATCTGGTCACCGGGTTCGGGACTGACACCATCATCGTTTCCGGTGGACGGATTGGCGGCAACATCAGTGTCAGCGGTGGCAACGACAGCATTACGGTGACCGGCGGCGAAATCGTCGGCGAGATCCGTACCAGCGTGGGCGATGACACATTGACCTGGGAAGGCGGCGGGATCATCCGCTCGGCGATCCTGATGGGAGATGGCAATGACCAGGCAACCCTGCGCAATCTCAATGACACCATCCTGGCCCAGACGCCGACCATAGATGGAGGCAACGGCAGCGACCTGCTGACCTTCGATAACACCACGTCCAGCGGCGCTGCGCGTTACACCAACTGGGAAACCGTCAACCTGGACAAAGGCTCGCGGTTCGACTTCGACGGCAACTTCGTCCTGGGTGACAGCGACACTGGCAGCGGCGTGTTCAACATCGACAGTAGCAGTGTCGTGACTTCGACCCAGGGCAGCCTCACCCCGTTTACCGCGGGTCAGCGTGCGACGCTGAACAACGCCGGGGTCATCGACCTGAGCAGCGGCAATAGCCGCACCAGCGACACCCTGACGGTACAGGGCAACTATGCGGGCAACGGCGGCCAGTTGTGGGTACAAAGCGTCCTGGGCGATGACAGTTCCCCCAGTGACAAACTGGTGGTCAAAGACGGCACCTTGACCGGCACCACCTCGATTACCGTCAACAACCTGGGTGGCACGGGTGCGGCAACCCTGCAAAACGGCATTCAGGTTGTCCAGGCCCAGGGAACGGCCATCAGCGACAGTGGCGCCTTTACGCTAAAAACCCCGTTATCGGCCGGCGCTTTCGATTACCAACTGTTCAAGGGCGGCGTCACCGCTGGCAGCGAAAACAGTTGGTTCCTGCGCTCATCCGTAGTGGCCGCGCCAGTGGTCGAGGTGCCGAATCCGAACCCCGCCTTGCCACCGATTCTGGTTCCACCGCTTGTGGTCCCCAACCCGGATCCTGCCTTGCCACCGATCCTGGTAGCACCGGTCGCAGTGCCCAACCCGGATCCCACCTTGCCACCGATTCTGGTTGCACCGGTCTCGGTGCCTAACCCCAATCCTGCCTTGCCACCGATTCCGGTACCCCCGGACGCGGCGCCGCTCGCGACGCCGGTAGCGGCCGTCGGCTCGCCGCCATTGCCGGTCCCTGAACCCGGTGCAGCGCCCATTCCCCTGTACCGTCAGGAAGTCCCGGTCTGGTCCGTATTGCCACCGGCGGCCGCGCAGCTGGCCCTGACGGCGCTCGGCACCTTCCATGATCGACAGGGTGACCAACGACTGCTCAACGAAACCGGTGCCTTTGGTGCGGGCTGGGGTCGGGCCTACGGGAAAAACTTCGACCAGACCTGGGCCGGTACCGTCACGCCACGGCTCGACGGCTCGCTGAACGGGTTCCAGGTGGGCAACGATCTGTTCGCTTCGCAAACGTCCAACGGGCAAACCCAGCGCACTGGTTTTTTCGTCGGTCACAGTCGCTTGCAGGGTGATGTCGACGGTTTCAACCAGGGTTTCCATGACCAGCGCGCTGGCAAGGTCGAGTTGCAAGGCGACAGCCTCGGGCTCTACTGGACCCTGATCGACCCCAAGGGCTGGTATGTCGATACCGTGGCCATGTACACCTGGCTCAACGGCGACAGCCACTCCGACCGTGGTCTGAAAATCGACAACGACGGCCACGCCACGACCCTCTCGGTCGAGGCCGGCTACCCCTTTGCAGTGGCAGACAATTGGGTGCTCGAACCTCAGGCACAGGTCATCCATCAGCAGGTTAAGCTGAAGAGTCAGGACGACGGTATTTCCAGGGTGTCGTTCGATTCCGACCCGGCCTGGACCGGCCGCCTCGGCGCCCGGCTCAAGGGGAGCTACGAAGTTGCCGGCCTGCCGCTGGAACCTTACCTGCGCGCCAACCTGTGGCACACAATGTCGGGAACGGACACCGTGACATTCGGCGACAGCACCGAGATCAAGACCGAACAACGCACCTCATCGGCCGATCTGGGCATCGGTGCCATCCTCACCCTTGCGCCCGCTGTGAGCCTGTATGCCAATGCCGATTACAGCAGCAATATCGACAGCAACCCACTGCGTGGAATGAGCGGTAACGTGGGAGTCAGGGTGAGTTGGTAAGCCTCGAAAACGGCTCTAGCTCGCGAGTTTTTTGACGTTTCAACCAATAAACAAGAACTTAGGGAGGCGTCGTAAATCAGTCACTTATATGATCTGAAATACCCCTACCATTTATCGGCCATTTTCTTGACGCAATGGCAGGGGTCTTCTTGACTTCACGGTACTACCCCGGAATCACCATCAGGACCAACCGCCGCCACCCGTGAAAACGGGCAGGCGTCGGCTTGCCCTAATTCCTTCGGTCGCCCCTCACTCGGGGTAGGAGAGACGCCAGAGCGAGATACCGCATGCGATTGCAAGGTAGACCTCCATGAAGACTTCATTCACCCCACAAGAGATCCGCGTCAGTATTTGCACCGTTTCCAGTACCCTGCTGTTGTGTTCGTCGATGGAAGTGCAAGCCTCCCCCGCCGAGGAAGAAACGACCCCCTGGTATCGCCAGGATATCCCCGTGCTCACCTTGCCCGCACTCGCCAGCTCCTATCCCGGCCATTTCAGCCCGATTGCCGATACCCGAAGTTCCAGCCTGACCGTCGAAGACGCCGCGCCCGGTGCCTGGGATCAACTCTATGGCCAGGCCTCGCGCCAGGCACAAACCGATGCCCTGGCCCAGGGTTTTTCCATCCCCGGCTCCGGCGAACATAAAAGCCCGGCCCTTGTGACCCTGCGAAGCAATAGCGGTCATACACAACGGGTCGGCCTGATCGGCGGGACTGCAGAGTTCCACGGCACCGGCAACGGCTTGATGACCAATCGCGCGCAATCGGACCCGCGCAACGACACCCTCAACCTGCAGGGGCAGAGCCTCGGCGCCTACTACAGCCTGACCGGCCCACAGGGCTGGCACGTCGATCTGTCGGCCAGCGGTGGTCGGGTCAACGGTTACAGCCGCAATGAACAAGGCGCCCGACAAATTACCGAAGGTAGCGCGGTAACGCTCTCGGTCGAAGGCGGGTTCCCGATCGGCATCAGTGAGAACTGGGTGGTCGAACCCCAGGCGCAATTGATCAATCAGCGCATCACCCTGGATACGCCCTATGCCGGTTCCGGCAACGCCTCCTCCAGCGACCTCTCCTCGTGGAGCGGCCGGGTCGGTGCCAAGTTGAAAGGTAGCTACGACATCAACGGCCTGCCCATTGAACCCTATGTGCGCACCAACTTGTGGCACACGGTGTACACCGGCAATACCGTTTCCCTCGACCAGGTCGACAAGATCAGCAGCAGCCGCAACTCCTCGACGGTCGAACTGGGCTTGGGTCTGGTCGCCAGAATGACACCCACCGTGAGCCTGTACGTCAGCGCCGACTACAGCAGTGATGTGGATGACAATGATTTGAACGGGCTGATTGGCAGCCTCGGGGTAAGGATGCGTTGGTGAGGGAAACTGCCGGTACTCAGCAGTTCCCAACGCAGGCGCTTCGCGGGCACGTCGTATCGCCCGCGAAGACGGCGCCTGATCAGCCTTGCGGGCGCAACATCAACACCGCCAACGGCGGCAGATTCAACGCCAGTGACAATGCTTGCCCATGGCTCGGTGTTGCCTCGGCCGTTGCCCCGCCACTGTTGCCATAGTTGGACCCGGCATAGATCGACGAATCGCTGTTGAACACCTCGCTCCACTGCCCGGCAAACGGCACGCCGACGCGATAGGCCTCGCGCGGCACCGGCGTGAAGTTGGCCACCACCAGAATCGGCTGGCCGTCCTTGCTCCAGCGCATCCAGGCGTAGACGCTGTTGATCGCATCGTCGCCGATCAGCCACTGGAAGCCCTGCGGCACGTCGTCCTGCTCGTGCAGCGCCGGCTCTTCGCGATACAGCCGGTTGAGGTCGCTCACCAGCTTCTGCACGCCTTTGTGCTCGGAGTACTGCAACAGATACCAATCAAGCTGCTGGTCGTGGTTCCACTCGCGCCATTGGCCGAACTCGCAGCCCATGAACAGCAGTTTCTTGCCCGGATGGGTCCACATGAAGCTCAGGTAGGCCCGCAGGTTGGCGAATTTCTGCCAACGGTCGCCGGGCATCTTGTCGATCAGCGAGTGTTTGCCGTGCACCACTTCATCGTGGGAGATCGGCAGGATGAAACGCTCCGACCAGGCGTACACCAGGCCAAAGCTCAGTTCGTTGTGGTGATGGGCGCGGTACACCGGATCTTGCTGGATGTAATGCAGCGAATCGTGCATCCAGCCCATGTTCCACTTGTAGGCAAAACCCAGGCCGCCCTGTTGCGTGCCCTGGCTGACACCCGGCCAGGCCGTGGACTCTTCGGCGATCACCAGCGCCCCGGGGGCTTCAAGCGCCACGACGTCGTTGAGGTGACGCAGGAAGTCGATGGCCTCGAGATTCTCTCGGCCGCCATGGCGATTAGGCACCCACTCGCCGGCCTTGCGCGAGTAGTCGCGGTACAGCATCGACGCCACCGCATCGACCCGCAGGCCATCGACGTGGAAATGCTTGAGCCAGTGCAACGCCGACGCCAGCATGTAGCCGTGCACTTCGGTGCGGCCGAGGTTGTAGATCAGGGTGTCCCAGTCCTGGTGAAAACCTTCCTGGGGGTTGCCGTATTCGTACAGCGCGGTGCCGTCGAACTGGGCCAGGCCATGGGTGTCGGTGGGGAAATGCGCCGGCACCCAGTCGAGGATCACGCCGATGCCCGCCAGGTGGCAGGCATTGACGAAGGCGGCGAATTCGTCGCCGGTGCCGTAGCGGGCGCTGGTGGCGAATTGCGAAAGCAGTTGATAGCCCCAGGAACCGCCGAACGGGTGTTCCATGATCGGCATCAGCTCGATGTGGGTAAAGCCCAGTTCTTTCACGTACGGAATCAGGCGCTCGCCCAGCTCCGGCCAGGTGTACTGGCGGGCGACTTCGCCCAGGTCATCCAGCTCGCATTGCCAGGAACCGGCGTGCAGTTCGTAGATCGACAACGGCGCCGTCGGTCGTTGACGCTCGCCGCGGGACGCCATCCAGTCCTGATCCTGCCAGTCGATCTTCAACGGCGGGGCGACTTTCGAGGCGGTGTCCGGTGGCAGGCTGGTGGCCAGCGCCATGGGATCGGCCTTGAGGGGCAGGATCCCGTCCTTGCCGAGGATTTCGTATTTGTAGGCCTCCCCTGCTTGCAGGCGTGGAATGAACAGCTCCCAGACACCGGTGGGGTGGCGCAGGCGCATCGGATGACGACGACCGTCCCAGCCGTTGAAGTCCCCCACCACCGACACCCTCCTGGCGTTCGGTGCCCACACGGCGAAGCGCACGCCATCGACGCCATCCACGGTCTTCAACTGGGCGCCCAGGGCGCTGCTCAGATCGCGGTGGTTACCTTCGGCGAACAAATACAAATCCATCTCGCCCAGCAGCGGGCCAAAACTGTAGGGGTCTTCGGCAATCTGCTCGCCACCGGCCCAGCGGGTTCGCAACAGATACGGCTGTGCCCGTTGGAAATGACCGGCGAACAGCCCGGGGGTCTGTGTCGCTTCAAGGTTGCCCAGTTCTTCTCCGGACTCCTTGTCCACCACCTGTACGCTCAAGGCGCCCGGCAGATAGGCCCGGATGAATTGTCCGCCGGCGCCATCGCCGTGGGGACCGAGAATGGCAAAGGGATCGCGATGCTCGGCGCGCACCAGCGCATCGATATCCCGCGCTTTGGGTAGCAGCGCTTCACTGTGATGATGACCCGTTTCCTTGTTCGAGAAACTCATGACTACTCTCCACCAAGATCGGAAAAGGGTTTAAGCCCACTCAATAATCCATATAAACCGTGCAACGGCACGGGCAGCCAACCGGGGCGATTTTCCGCCTCGTAGGCCACTTCATAAGCCGCCTTCTCCAGACCGAACAATGCCAAAGCGGCATCTTCGCCTTCAGGATCTTGCCACGCATGGCCAAGCGTAGCTGCCGCCAGCCGATAAGCGTGGATAAATGCCTGTTTTGCCTCACTCAAATAACGATCGCCGACCCGCTGGCGAGCTGCCTGGGCCTGGTCGGTGTTATCAACGTTGTGCACATTGATGGTCATGGCCGCCGCGTAGTCAAAGGAGCGCAGCACGCCGCTGACATCCTTGTACGGGCTGTGCTTGCCTCGACGCTCCGGCAGCGGACGTGCCGGTTCGCCTTCGAAGTCGATCAGGTACGCATCGCCCTTGATCACCAGCACCTGGCCCAGGTGCAAGTCGCCATGCACACGGATCCGCAGGCCACCCGCCGTCTTTTTCGCCAGCTCCTGGACATGGCCGAGTATGGCCTTTTTATGGTCCAGTAAATGGCTGACCAGGGTTTTGTCCGCCGGGTTCAGTTCATTTTGATGCTGCTTGAGCAACTTCAACGCATGCTCGATTTGTGCCACCACATCCTTGCCCGTCGCCAGCGCATCCTTTTGCGTGGTGATGTACGGATCAAAGTCGGGGTTGTCGCTCGACGCCGCCAGCACCTGATGCATTTCACCCAGGCGCTGGCCGAGCATGGCAGCGAAATCCTTCAATTCGCCAAGGGCGTTGTAGTGCTGCTCCTGCTCAGACATGGCATCGGCGAGCTCGTCGCGCAACGCCCGCTCCAGGTTGTTCTGGGTCCATTCCCAGGCATCGCCCTGGTTGCTCAGGTAGCCCTGGGCGATCATCAGCAGGTTGTCTTCGCCCGCTGCATCCCGACGCACCACGGATCCCAGCAGCGGCGAGATATTGGCGAAGCCGGCAGCGGTCAGGTACGCGCTCATTTCCAGTTCCGGGTGCACGCCGGATGCGACCTTGCGAATCAGCTTCAACACCAGGCTATTGCCGACCACCACCGAACTGTTGGATTGCTCGGCGGACAGGTAACGCACATCCGACTCCGCCGTCAGGCCCAGTTTGGCAAGCTGCGCAGTGGGTTCGAAACGGATCTCGCCGCCGTCCGACGGTAGCACCCTGTTGTCGTGCATGCCTTGCAGCACCGTGCGGATAAAGTTTTCCAGGCTGAAGGCATCCGTGATCAGACCGACCTGCGGGCCTCGGCGCACGCGCGACAGAGCCAGTTGCTGGGGTAATGCGGCGCCCATCTGGTCTTCGGTAATGAAGCCGAACGGCAGTTGATAGCGGCTGGTCACGCCTGCGCTGGTGACTTCGATTTCACTCAACAACACCGGGTGCTGCGCATCGCCGAAACGCACGCCGTAGGCCAGGTTGACCTGTTCGATGGCCGCGTCCTTGCCGGCGAACCAGCGGCGGTTCTGCAGCCAGTTCGGCAGGATGGCCTGCTCCAGGGTGGAGCGCGATGGTGCTTCGAGCAGCTCTTCCATGCGTTTTTTCAGCACCAGGGTGGTGAAATCCGGCAGGCTTTGCGCCGGTTCCACGTGCCAACTCGGCATCTGGTTCTCCGCGGCGAGGCCGAACCAGTAGAAACCGTAAGGCGCCAGGGTCAGGAGGAAACTCAACTGGCCAATGGGCGGGAACGCGTTACCGCCGAGCATCTCCACCGGCACCATGCCAACGTACGCCGACAGGTCCAGCTCCACGGCTTGGGCGCTGCGCGAAACGTTGGCCACGCACAGGATGACTTCGTGCTTGCCGTCCGGCCCTGTATATTCGCGGGTATAGGCCAGCACCCGGCGATTGGACGGCGAGAGCATTTTCAACGTGCCGCGCCCGAACGCCTTGGACTGCTTGCGCACCGTCAGCATGCGCCGGGTCCAGTTCAACAGCGAATGCGGATCACCGGCCTGGGTTTCGACATTGACCGACAGGTAGCCGTATTGCGGGTCCATGATCGGCGGCAGTACCAGGCTGGCCGGATCGGCACGGGAGAACCCGCCGTTGCGGTCGATCGACCACTGCATTGGTGTGCGCACGCCGTCGCGATCGCCGAGGTAGATGTTGTCGCCCATGCCGATCTCGTCACCGTAGTACAAGGTCGGCGTGCCGGGCATCGACAGCAACAGGCTGTTGAGCAGCTCCACGCGCCGGCGATCACGCTCCATCAGCGGCGCCAGGCGCCGGCGAATCCCCAGGTTGATCCGCGCGCGACGGTCGGCCGCGTAGTAATTCCACAGGTAGTCACGTTCCCTGTCGGTGACCATCTCCAGGGTGAGCTCATCATGGTTGCGCAGGAAAATCGCCCATTGGCAATTGGCCGGGATCTCCGGTGTCTGGCGCAGAATATCGGTGATCGGAAAACGATCTTCCTGGGCCAGCGCCATGTACATGCGCGGCATCAGCGGGAAGTGAAACGCCATGTGGCATTCGTCGCCGTTCAGCCCGGACTTATCGGTGTCGCCGAAATACAGCTGAGTGTCTTCCGGCCATTGGTTGGCCTCGGCCAGCAACATGCGGTCCGGATAATTCGCGTCGATTTCGGCGCGGATCTGCTTGAGCACGTCGTGGGTTTCGGGCAGGTTCTCGTTGTTGGTGCCGTCGCGCTCGATCAGGTACGGGATCGCGTCGAGGCGCAGACCGTCGATGCCCATGTCGAGCCAGTAGCGCATCACCGACAGCACGGCCTTCATGACCTGCGGGTTGTCGAAATTGAGGTCCGGCTGGTGCGAGTAGAAGCGGTGCCAGAAGTATTGGCCGGCCACCGGGTCCCAGGTCCAGTTGGATTTTTCGGTGTCGAGAAAAATGATGCGGGTGCCGTCGTATTTTTGGTCGTCATCGGACCAGACGTAGAAGTCCCGGGCTGCCGAGCCCTTTTTCGCCTTGCGGGCGCGCTGGAACCACGCATGCTGATCCGAAGTGTGGTTGATGACCAGTTCGGTGATCACCCGCAAACCACGCTTGTGCGCCTCGGCAATGAAGCGCTTGGCGTCGGCCATGGTGCCGTAGTCGCTGTGGACGCCCCGGTATTCGGCGATGTCATAACCGTCGTCGCGGCGTGGCGAGGGGTAGAACGGCAACAGCCAGATGGTATTGACGCCGAGGTCGGCAATGTAGTCGAGTTTGGCGATCAGACCGGGAAAATCGCCGATCCCGTCGTTATTGGAGTCGAAATAGGATTTGACGTGAACTTGATAGATGACCGCGTCCTTGTACCAGAGCGGATCCTTGATGAAAGTGGCTGCCTTGGGTTTCTTCGCCATTTGAAACTCCTGTTGAATTCGAATTAACCACTACCCCTGTAGGAGCCGGCTTGCTGGCGATAGCGGTGCGGCAGGCACCATCCAGTTGTCAGATGCACCGCCATCGCCAGCAAGCCGGCTCCTACAGGTGTCGGTGGTGTATCTAAGAGGTAGTAATCCGCCAGATCCCGAACGGCTGATACGCCGGGTCCAGGCGCATGAACTGGTACTTGCCGTGCCAGGTCCAGCGATGGCCGCTCATCAAGTCCTCACCCTGGGTGCTGGCGTCATCGGGCAAACCCATTTCCCACAGCGGCAACTCGAAATTCGCCTCTTGCGGGTTATGAGGGTCGAGGTTGACCGCCACCAGAATGAAATTGCTGCCATCGGCACTGCGTTTACCGAAGTACAAAATGTTGTCATTCCAGGCGTTATAGACCTTCAGGCCCAGATGAGTTTGCAGTGCCGGGTTTTGCCGGCGAATGCGGTTGAGCTGGGCGATCTCGGCGATGATGTTGCCGGGGGCATTGAAGTCCCTGGGGCGGATCTCGTACTTCTCGGAGTCGAGGTATTCCTCCTTGCCCGGTACCGGCGCCGACTCGCACAGCTCGAACCCCGAATACATGCCCCACAGCCCCGAACCCATGGTCGCCAGCGCTGCGCGTATCAGAAAACCGGGACGCCCGGATTCGTGCAGGAACGCCGGGTTGATGTCCGGTGTATTGACGAAAAAATTCGGCCGGTAGCATTCGCGCCACGGTGATTCATTGAGTTCGGTGAAATAGGTCGCCAGCTCGGCCTTGGTGTTGCGCCAGGTGAAGTAGGTATAGCTCTGGGAGTAACCGACCTTGCCCAGCCGCGCCATCATCGCCGGGGTGGTAAAGGCTTCTGCGAGGAAAATCACCTCTGGATACAGCGCGCGAACGTCGGCGATCAGCCATTGCCAGAACGGCAGCGGCTTGGTGTGCGGGTTGTCGACGCGAAAAATCTTCACGCCCTCCTGCACCCACCCTACGACGATGTCGCGCAGTTCGACCCACAGGCTGGGGATCGCCTCGACGGCATAGAAGTCGACGTTGACGATGTCCTGGTACTTTTTCGGCGGGTTCTCGGCGTATTTGATCGTGCCGTCGGGCCGCCAGTTGAACCAGCCCGGGTGCTGCTTGAGCCATGGATGGTCCTGGGAGCACTGGATGGCAAAATCGAGGGCGATCTCCAGGCCGTAGTCCGCAGCCGCCGCCACCAGGCGCCGGAAGTCTTCGCGGGTGCCCAGCTGCGAATGAATCGCCTCGTGCCCGCCCTCCTCACTGCCAATGGCATAGGGGCTGCCTGGATCGTCCGGCCCGGCCGTCAATGAGTTGTTTGGCCCCTTGCGATAACTGCGGCCGATCGGGTGGATCGGCGGGAAATACAGCACGTCAAAGCCCATGTCCTGGATCATCGGCAGCCGTGCATGCACATCGTTGAAGGTGCCGTGGCGCTTGGGATCGTCGGTGATCGAGCGCGGGAACAGTTCGTACCAGCTGGCGAATTGCGCAAGCTGGCGCTCGACGTCCACCGGGTACTCCGGGCTGAGGCTCAGGTAGGCACGATGATCGGCCTGTGCCATCAACTGCGCGCTGCGCTGGTGCAGGAACAACGCCACCTGCTCGGTTTCGAGCAGGCCCGACAGTTCATGGTGCAATGCCGCGAGGTCTTCGCTGAGTTGCCCTTCGGCGCGCTCGGCTGCTTGCTGGACATGCAGGCGGCCTTCCTGCAGCTCAAGGCTGACGGGTACCAAGGCGGCATGCTTTTTTTCCAGTTCGTAGCGAAAGCTGGCGAACTGGTCGATCCAGGCTTCGATGCAGAACACATAACGGCCCTGGCTCTCGACCCGAAATTGGCCTTGCCAGCCGTTGTTGCCCAGGTCGGCCATGACCTCGCTTTGCCAGACCTCATCGCCCTCGGCCCGCCAGCGCACCCGCACGGCCAGCTTGTCGTGACCGTCGGCGAACACCTTGCTGGTCACCACCACGTCCTGGCCGACCACGGCCTTGACCGCAAACTGCCCGCCTTCGAGGGTCGGCAGGGTATTTTCAATCACGATTCGCGGCAGTAACAGTGCCTGTGAAAGCGGCATGTGCGGGTTGTAGCTCAGTTCATTCGGTTTTTCAGCAGTCATCGAGCATCACTCCTTTACGCCCCATGGACGCTCTTGTGTCTGGTGTCTGATGTCTGGTTTTCATCCCGCCGGGCACTTCACCCTGGAATGAACTCACTTAGGTTCCGAGCGCCGGCCGCCGGTAAAAGTTCAGCAGGATCTGCCGGGAATCAAATCCTCCACGCAGTGGTCAACCAACTTAAGCACGACTCACGCCATGTGCCACTGGAGAGATGAACAATGAACAACCCATTCCCGGCCGAAACCCCCGATCCGAACATCGATAACCCGGTGATTCCACCCAGCGATCCGCAGCCTGTACCCGAACAGGATCCGCCTGGCAGCAACCCGCCACCCAGGGAAGAGCCACCGACGACCATGCCACCGGTGATTGTTAACCCTGAATGAAGACAGTTGATCGTTCCCCTGGCGTGCTGGGGGAATGATTGCGGGAAGAAACCGAAGGACGTTTCCTACGGGTGCGTAGTACCGGTCCTGAAATGGTTTTTTTGTGCAGGTATGGCGGCTCATTTGCGCTTATCGAGCGACATACTGACGACGCCACCCACCTTGAGTACGGCCAGCCATGAGCATGATCTTTTTTACCGTCGGCACATTCACAGAACGAGCAAGCGCAGAGGAAAACGCGCTTATCCGTGAACCCTCGGTCGACGGCTGGTCTCTCTTTGAAAATCTTCAGTTACGAATTTCTTTGGTTCCATACCGAGCGGAGTCTGCTAGAGGACGGTAGAAGCTCGATACTCAAAGAGCTCGACAATCATCTTCTCCTTGGTGAGTTCGACTATAGCCAGCATGAGCTCCCCCCGAAAACGAGCCCTGCACCTGCACCTGCACCTGTAGGAGCGAGCTTGCTCGCGATGGTCGTCAACGATAACGCGCAGTGCCTGGATGAACGCGGTGGCTGAACGTTTTTCGCGAGCAAGCTCGCTCCTACATTGGGTCTTTGTCTTTATCGATCAGCTTCACGATCCTCGGCATCACGCCAAGAATCAGCAGCGCCAACAACGTACTGAGCACCGCCGTCGCCTCCCGCCCCAACCCGGCGGACACGCCAATGGCGGCGGTCATCCACAGTCCGGCGGCGGTGGTCAGGCCTTTGACGTGGCCTTCGTCGCCTTCCTGGTTTTTCAGGATGGTGCCGGCGCCGAGGAAGCCGATCCCGGCGATCACGCCTTGCACCACCCGGCTCATGGCGTCGGCCTGGGAGCCGGACATCTGCGGTACCAGCACGAACAACGCCGCACCCAGCGCCACCAGCATGTGCGTGCGCACCCCGGCGGCCTTGCCCTTGTGCTCGCGCTCGAACCCGAGGATGCCGCCCAGCACCGCCGCCATCAGCAGGCGCACGGTGATGCGGGTCAATTGCGAGGCATCGCCGATGTCGGCGAACTCCGCTTGCAGGGTCACCCAGACTTCATGCCACCAGGCGTTCATTGGCGCATTCCCTTTTGAAAAAGTGATGGAGGATGGACCACATCAACCATTAATCAGTTGCACAGAACGATGCTCGCCGCCGATAGCCTAATGCTGCATCAGTCGTAAAAACCAAGGATCACGTCATGACCGTACGCATCGAGAACGAGACCTGCTTCTTTATCACCGAAAACGGCGAGGAAATTCGCCTGTGCCCCGATGTGACCATCATCACCGATAGCGCCAAAGCGATGTCGGCGGTCGACCTCGAAGGCCAGCGCATCTACATCACCGAAGCAGAAGCCGACGCTTTGACCGTAGCAGGTGCGGTGGACGGTCGCCGGCATTTGAAGGCCACCGACAGTGATTCGGTGATTTGACTGACCCGGATCAACAAGGCCTGCAAGCGTGTGATATAGCCGCCCACGCCCCGCCGCGACAGGTGCTTCAACTTGTCGCAGGCCGGGCTGCCGCGAGCATCTGATCCGGTTTTTAATGCAATACCTGAGTCTGTTATGCAAACAGATCGCCGCTCATAGTGCTCCTGCCTGATGGAGGCTGATGAGCGAAAGACCATGAGCGATAGAATCCCCGTCCGAACCGTAGAAAGCGCCCCCTTAGTACAGACTTTCGAGCCTTCGCGACCAAAGATGAAGGCCAAGTCCAGCGACAACCTGATCCACACCCGCAGCTTCACCGGTCTGTTCCGAACCCTGCGCATCAGCGGCGCGGGTGTTCTGTTCCTGCTGTTCTTCGGCACCGTTTGGCTGAACTGGGGCGGTCGCCAGGCGGTGCTCTGGGACCTCTCCGAAAGCAAATTCCACATCTTTGGCGCGACCTTCTGGCCGCAGGATTTCATCCTCCTCTCGGCACTGCTGATCATTGCCGCGTTCGGCCTGTTCGCGATCACCGTGTTCGCCGGCCGGGTCTGGTGCGGCTACACCTGCCCGCAAAGCTCCTGGACCTGGATCTTCATGTGGTGCGAGAAAATCACCGAAGGCGAACGCAACCAGCGCATCAAGCTGCAAGCGGCGCCCTGGGGGCTGAACAAATTCCTGCGCCGCTCGGCCAAGCACAGCTTGTGGCTGGCGATCAGCCTGCTCACCGGCTTGACCTTCGTCGGCTATTTCACGCCGATCCGTCCGCTGGCCGAAGAACTGCTGACCCTGCAGATGGGCGGCGTCAGCCTGTTCTGGGTGCTGTTCTTTACCGGCGCCACCTACATCAATGCCGGCTGGCTGCGTGAAGCGGTGTGCATGCACATGTGTCCGTACGCGCGATTCCAGAGCGTGATGTTCGACAAGGACACCCTGACCATTTCCTACGACGTGGCCCGTGGCGAGAACCGTGGCCCGCGCAAGCGCGAGGTCAAGCCGGCCGAGGTCGGCCTGGGTGACTGCATCGATTGCCAGCTGTGCGTGCAGGTGTGCCCGACCGGCATCGACATTCGTGACGGCTTGCAGATGGAATGCATCGGTTGCGCCGCGTGCATCGATGCCTGCGATTCGATCATGGACAGGATGGGCTACGAGCGCGGGCTGATCAGCTATACCTCGGAGCATCAGTTGCAGGGCGGCAAGACTCACCTGTTGCGGCCACGGTTGATCGGTTACACCGCCGTGCTGCTGGTGATGATCGTTGCACTGGTCATCGCGCTGATGGAGCGGCCGATGGTGTCGCTGGACGTGAGCAAGGACCGCGGCCTGTTTCGCGAGAACAGTCAGGGGCAGATCGAGAACATCTACAGCCTCAAGGTCATCAACAAGACCCAGCAACGCCAGGACTACCACCTGGCCCTGGTCGACGGCGAGGGCTTCCAGTTGCAGGGCAGGACCGAGCTGAGCCTGGCACCGGGCGAGATTGTCGATGTGCCGGTGTCGGTGGCGATGACGACGGAACGGCCAGGCAGCAGTTCGCAGGGCATCAGCTTCAAGGTCGTCGACAGCGATGAGCCAGGCGTCTACAGCGTGGCCAAGAGCCGGTTTGTTGCGCCGATGAACCGTTAAGGCTTTAGACTGCGGTGCGCCATTCGCGAGCAAGTCGAATCGTCGCACCGCCGCTCCCACATGAACGCTGCAATACCTGTAGGAGCTGGCTTGCCAGCGAAAAAGTCACCTCGGTTTCTTGAATGACACCAATCCAGGCTAACGATGAAACGCTACGAAAAATTCGCCGATGACATCGCTGAACTGATCCGCACCGGCGTCCTCGGGCCCGGTCAGCGCGTGCCGTCGGTGCGCTACGCCAGCCAGACCTACGGGGTCAGCCCCTCGACCGTGTTCCAGGCCTATTACCTGCTCGAACGGCGCGGCCTGATTCGCGCCCGTCCGCGCTCCGGCTACTTCGTCAACGCCCATGCGCCACGGCCGTTTTCCGAGCCGGAGATCAGCAGCCAGGTCAATGAATCCACCGAAGTCGACGTCAGCGAACTGGTGTTCTCGGTCCTCGACTCGATCAAGGACCCGAATACCGTCGCCTTCGGCTCGGCGTTCCCCAGCCCGACCCTGTTTCCACTGCAGCGGCTGTCGCGCTCGCTGGCCAGCGCCAGCCGCGACATGGACCCGCGCATGGTGGTCACCGACATGTCGCCGGGCAACCCGCAACTGCGCCGGCAGATTGCCCTGCGCTACATGGTCGGCGGCCTGATGCTGCCCATGGAAGAGTTGCTGATTACCAACGGCGCCCTGGAAGCGCTGAACCTGTGCCTGCAAGCCGTGACGCAACCCGGCGACCTGGTGGCCATCGAAGCCCCGGCGTTCTACGCCTGCCTGCAAGTGCTGGAGCGCTTGAAACTCAAGGCCGTGGAAATCCCCGTGCACCCGCGCGACGGCATCGACCTCGGCGTGCTGGCGCAAACCCTGGAACGCCATCCGATCAAGGCCTGCTGGTGCATGACCAGCTTCCAGAACCCGATGGGCGCGACCATGCCCGAAGCGAAAAAACGCGAACTGGTGGAATTGCTGCGCAGCCATCAGGTGCCGCTGATCGAAGACGATGTCTACGCCGAACTCTATTACGGCCAACAGGCGCCCAAACCGGCCAAGGCTTTCGATACCGAAGGCCTGGTGATGCATTGCGGCTCTTTTGCCAAGAGCCTGGCCCCGGGTTACCGCATCGGCTGGGTCGCCGCCGGACGTTATGCGCAGAAGATCGAACGGCTGAAACTCATGACCTCGCTCTGTGCCTCGATGCCGGCCCAGGCCGCGATTGCCGATTACCTGCAACACGGCGGTTATGACCGCCATTTGCGCAGGTTGCGTTACGCCCTGGAGGAGCAGCAAAGCGCCATGCTGTCAGCCATTGCCCGCTATTTCCCGGCGCAGACCCGTGTCAGCCAGCCGGCTGGAGGATACTTCCTCTGGTTGGAACTGCCCGAGCAGATGGATTCGTTGAAGTTGTTCCAGATGGCGTTGGCGCAAGGGATCAGCATTGCACCGGGGCCGATTTTTTCGCCGACCCAGCGCTTCAGGAATTGTATTCGGTTGAACTATGGCAGCCCTTGGGAAGAGGCTGCGGAGAAGGCGATGGAGACGTTGGGGCGGATAGTCAGATCATTTTAAAAGCAAAGATCGCAGCCTGCGGCAGCTCCTACGGGCAGGCTGCGATCTTTTGATCTTGATCTTTACCGGCCACCACCCAAATCGACAAAGGTCCCCGTCGCATAGGACGCCTTGTCCGACAGCAACCACACAATCGCCTCCGCCACTTCGTCCGGGCGCCCGCCACGGGCCATGGGAATCGCCGACTCCAGCTTGCTGACCCGATCCGGATCGCCGCTCAGCGCATGGAAATCGGTGTAGATGTAGCCCGGTCGCACCGCGTTGACCCGAATCCCCTCACCCGCCACTTCCTTGGACAAACCGATGGTGAAGGTGTCGAGCGCCCCCTTTGAGGCTGCGTAGTCGACGTACTCGTTGGGTGCGCCCAGACGCGAGGCCACCGAGGATACGTTGACGATGCTGCCGCCCTGCCCGCCGTGCTTGGGCGACATGCGCAGGATGGCGTGCTTGGCGCAGAGTACGGGCGCCAGCACATTGGTCTTGAGGATCTTGAGGATGCGGAATTCGGACATCTCGTCGACCCGGGATTTTTGCCCGACGGTGCCGGCGTTGTTCACCAGCGCCGTGACCCGGCCCAGCTCGCTGTCCACCCGGTTGAACAAGGCGATGACTTCGTCTTCGATGCTGACGTCGGCGCGCACCGCGATGGCTTGGGCGCCCAAAGCGCGGACCTGGTCCAGCACCGTTTGCGCGGCCTGCTCATCGGCCTGGTAGTTGATGCAGATCCGATAGCCTTGTTTGGCAGCCAACAGCGCCGTAGCGGCACCGATGCCGCGACTCCCGCCGGTGATGACGATGACTTTTTCCATGCAAACTTTCCCCCTTTCAACCCTATGCAGTCGGGGGGAAGAATAACCGCCATTGGCGGATTTTGCATGAAACCCTCATCGGTCCGGCCAGATCAAGCCAGGGCCAACTGCTCGGCGCGGTGGATTTCTTTCATGAAGCGTTCGGCTGGCAACGGGTGCCCCAGCAGATAACCCTGCAACGAATCGCAACCGAGCTGGGTCAGGAAGTCCTGCTGCGAGCCCGTTTCCACGCCTTCGGCGACGATCCGCAAGCCCAGTGCCTGACCGAGGGCGACGATGGCCGATACGATCGCGGCGTCATCGCTGTCACGCTCCAGGTCGCGTACAAAACCGCGGTCGATCTTCAGCTCGTTGGCCGGCAGGCGCTTGAGGTACATCAAGCTCGAGTAACCGGTACCAAAATCATCGATGGACAGGTCAACGCCCATGTCCGACAGCTCCTGCAACACCGTCATGCTCGCATCGGCATCGCTCATGGCCGTGGTTTCAGTGATTTCCAGAGTCAGGCTGTTGGCTGGCAAACGGTGCGTGGCCAGCGCCTTGGCGACGCTCTGCACCAGGCCCACATGGCAGAACTGCAAGGCCGAGAGGTTCACCGCGATGCGCCAATCGGTGTAGCCCAGCACATACCATTCGCGCATCTGGCGGCAGGCTTCGTTGAGCACCCACTCACCGATAGGAATGATCAGCCCGGTCTTTTCCGCCAGTTCGATGAATTTGTCCGGCAACAGCATGCCCTGGGTCGGGTGCTCCCAGCGCAACAACGCTTCGGCGCCCACCGGGCGGCCGTTGTTGGCATCGAACTTGGGCTGGTAGTGCAGGCTGAACTCTTTCTGCTCCACGGCATTGCGCAGGTCCTGGAGCAATTGCAGCTGCTTGCGCGCGTTGCTGTTCATCGAGGCATCGAAAAAGCTGTAGCCGTTCTTGCCCGTGCCCTTGGCGTGATACATCGCCGCATCGGCGTTCATCAGCAATTCGTGAGCGGTCTGGCCATTGCCCGGATACAGCGCGATGCCGACGCTGGCGGAGATCTGCAAATCATGATCGGCCACCCGGAACGAACGGCCGATCAGGCTGACCTGGCGGGCCGCGAGGTTCATCGCGTCGTCCGGCTCGCTCAATTGCACCAGCAGCACGAACTCATCGCCGCCTATGCGCGCCAGGGTGTCCTGGCCACGCAGATCCTCGCGCAGGCGCAGGCTGACTTCGCACAGCAACTGGTCACCCATGTGGTGGCCGAAGGCGTCATTGACCGGTTTGAAGCCATCGAGATCGATGAACATCAACGCCAGACACCCCCCCTCGGTGTCGACCCTGGACATGCCCTGATCGATGCGATCGGCCAGCAACACGCGATTGGGCAGGCCGGTCAGCGTGTCGTGCAGGGCCAGTTGGGTCAGTTCGCGATTGGCCTCGGTCAACGACTGGGCAAGGTTGGCGGTCCGGGCTTCCAGGCGCGCATCGAGGATCGAGGTCAGCAAGGCGATGCACAATACCGCCAGGGTGGTGATCAGGACCAGGTTGTCGAGGCCATTGCCGCGCAAGCCATTGACGGCTGCGCCGCAAAAACTGCCCTCAGGAAATTGCGCGGCGGCCATGCCAGTGTAGTGCATGCCGACGATGGCAATGCCCATGATCACCGCCGCGCCACCACGGATCAGGCGCACATAAGGTGTGTGCTGGCGCAGGCGGAACGCAATCCAGAGTGCAGCGCCCGAGGCGCCAACCGCTATGCACAGCGACGCGCCGAACAGCGTCGGGTCGTAATCGATGCCCGGCTGCATGCGCATGGCCGCCATGCCGGTGTAATGCATGGCACTGATCCCGGCACCCATGACCAGCGCACCGAACGCCAGCTGCCAGGCCGGCAACCGCGCCTGGCTGACCAGCCACAGGGCGAAACCGCAGGACAGGATGCCGATCAGCAGTGACAGCAAGGTGATGGGGAGGTCGTATCCCAGGTCGATAGGCAACTTGAACGCAAGCATGCCGATGAAATGCATCGACCACACCCCGACGCCCATGGCAAACGCCCCGCCCGCCGTCCACCAATGCACCGCCCGGCCCTTGGCCGTGGCAATGCGCCCGGTCAGGTCCAGTGCGGTGTAAGAGGCGAGGATGGCCACACAAAGCGAAATGATTACCAGCGTTGGGGAATAACTACCGATGAGCATGAAGATGTCTCGTTATCACCCCCGTACTGCTTCCGTTCTCGGAGGTATAAATCCGGCGATTGTACTGATTCCAAATGAGAACGCACTCACAAAATGAGCAAAAGGCCAGCAAGGCGATGAAACGCTTGTTTTAAGGTTTTACATTAACTCCGTCCACACTCGTGCCCCCCTGTAGGAGCCGGCTTGCCGGCGAAGGCGTCCTCGAACCTTGCGCCAGTCTTTCGGACGTCTTCGCTGGCAAGCCAGCTCCTACAGGTTTTGCGGTGATACATAGATCTTGTGGCATAACACACCCCCCTGTAGGAGCTGCCGCAGGCTGCGATCTCTTGACGTTGCCTTTAAAAACCAAGATCAAAGGATCGCAGCCTGCGGCAGCTCCTACAGTTGACCATCCCACCCGCCACCCAGCGCCGCAATCAGCTGCACACTGGCAATCAGGCGGCTCTGCAGCAGGTCCAGGGTGCTGCGCTCATTGCTCAATGCCGCGGCCTGGACCACCACCACATCCAGGTACGCGATCACCCCCGCCTTGTACTGGTTCTCGGTCAGGCGCAACGACTCGCGGGCTGCATCCAGCGCCTGCTGACGTACCACGGCTTCGTCCTGCAGCACCTTGAGCTGGACCAGGTAGTTCTCCACTTCGCGGAAGCCGTCGAGCACGGTCTGGCGGTATTTGGCCACGGTTTCGTCGTAGGCCGCTTCACTGCGGTCCACTTCCGCCGACCGCTGGCCGCCGTCGAACAAGGTCATGGCCAGTTGCGGGCCGACCGACCAGAAACGGTTCGGCAGGCTGAACAGGTCTTTCGAGGTGCTGCTGCTGTAACCGCCGTTCAAACTCAGGGTGAGATCGGGGTAATAAGCGGCCTTGGCCACGCCGATGTTGGCGTTGGCGGCGATGACCGAGCGCTCGGCCGAGGCAATGTCGGGGCGGCGTTCCAACAGTTGCGAAGGCAGGCTCAATGGCACCGCCGGCAAGGCCGGGATGGTCTGGGTTTCCGCCAGGCTGAATTCGGCCGGCGGCAAGCCAATCAGCACGGCGATGGCGTTTTCCAACTGCGCGCGTTGCCAGATCAGGTCGACCATGTCCGCCTCGGTGCCCTTGAGTTGCGTCTGCGCCTGGGCCACCGCGTCCTTGCCGGAAACCCCGGCGCGGTACTGGTTTTCGGTCATCTTCAGCGAGCGCTGGTAGGCCGCGACGGTCGCCTCAAGTAAACGCTTCTGCTCGTCGATCACCCGCAATTGCAGGTAGTTCTGCACCAGTTCCGACTGCTGGCTCAAGCGCATCGCCGCCAGGTCGGCAAAACTCGCCTGGGCATTGGCGGTATCGGCTTCCAGCCCGCGGCGCAACTTGCCCCAGACATCCGCTTCCCAACTGACCCCGGCCTGGGCGGTGTAGGTGTCACGAATACCACTGGAGGAACTGGTCAGGCTGGAGCTGCTGCTGCCGGTGCCCTGGCTGGAGCGGTTTTTCCCCAGGGTCAGGTCCACCGTCGGAAAAAACGCACCCCGGGCGCTGCGCACCAGGGCCTGGGCCTGGCGGTACTGGGCTTCGGACTGGGCGACGGTCTGGTTGGCGCTGTTGAGCTTGTCGATCAGGCCATTGAGTTGCTGATCGCCGTACAGCTCCCACCACGCACCGCGAGCCAGGGAATCGCTCGGATTGGCCTGGCGCCAGCCGGCCGCTTCCTTGTACTGCGCAGGTTCCGCGGTTTGCGGGCGCTGGTAATCCGGGCCGACGGCGCAGGCACTGAGCATCGCCACGCACAGCGACAGGCTCAGCAAGCGCGAGCCACGGGCGGTGATCAGCGGTGTAGCCAGGTTGAACAGCGAACGGTCAGTCATAGCGGAGTTTCCAGGGCAGCATCGGTACGCACCCCACGCCAGCGGTTGAAGCGATGGCGCAGTTTGTCGAGATAGAGGTAAACCACCGGGGTGGTGTAAAGGGTCAGCACCTGGCTGAAGATCAGCCCGCCGATGATGGTCAGGCCCAGCGGCTGGCGCATTTCCGCCCCTTCGGCGCGGCTCAGCAACAGCGGCAAGGCGCCGAGGATCGCGGCCAGGGTGGTCATCAGGATCGGCCGCAAACGTTGCAGGCAGGCATTGCGAATCGACTCCAGCGGTGCCATGCCCTGATGGCGCTCGAGCTGCAACGCCAGGTCGATCATCAGGATGGCGTTTTTCTTCACCACGCCGATCAGCAGGAACAGGCCAAGCAATGAGATCAGGCTGAACTCACCGCCCAGGGCATAGATCGACAACAGCGCGCCGACACCCGCCGAAGGCAAGGTCGAGAGAATGGTCAGCGGATGAATGTAGCTTTCATACAGCACGCCCAGCACCAGGTACACCGCCACCAGCGCGCCGAGGATCATCCATGGCTGGCTCTTCTGGGTCGCGGCAAAGGCATCGGCGGTGCCGGCCATTTTAGCGATGACGTCTTCGGGCAGTCCCACCGAGGCAATGGCCCGCTCGATGGCGGCACTGCCCTGCTCCACGGTCACGCCTTCGGCCATGTCGAAGGCAATGCTTTCCGAGGCGAACTGGCCTTCGTGGCTGACCCGGTCGTCTGCCAGGCTGTTCTCGTAATGGGCGATAGTCGACAGCGGTATCCGCGCGCCGTCCGCGGTGATCACCTGCACCTGCTTGAGCGTGATCGGGTCCTGGGCGTACTTCGGATTGACCTCCATCACCACCTGATACTGGTTGAGGCTGTCGTAGATGGTCGAGATCTGGCGCTGGCTGTAGGCGTTGTTGAGCACCGCCGTGACCATGTCCATGTCCACCCCAAGGCGCTTGGCCTGGTCGCGGTCGACGATCAGCGTCACCTGCTGGGCACCCCGCCCTTCGCGGGCATCGATCGCGGTCAGTTCGGGCAGCGCCTTGAGGGCGGTCACCACTTTCGGATACCACTCGCGCAACGCGCCCAGATCCCCGCTTTGCAGGATGTAGGAGTACTGCGACGAAGTCTGTTCGCGGCCACCGCCAAACTGCAGGTCCTGGTCGGCCATCAGCATCAGTTGCGCGCCGGCGACCTTGGGCATTTCCTTGCGCAGGCGTTCGATGACCTTTTGCGCGGAAATACTGCGCTCCTTGATCGGTTTCAGGCGCACCAGCATGAACGCATTGTTGGTGCCGTTGGTGCCTCCGATGAATCCGGCGACGCTTTCCACCGCCTCGTCCTTGAGCACGGCGCGGCGGAAGATCTCCATTTTCGGCTGCATCACGCTGAACGACAGACCATCGTCGCCGCGCACGAAACCGATCAGCTGACCGGTGTCCTGCTGAGGAAGAAACGTTTTAGGAACAACGATATACAACGCAACGTTAACGCCAATTGTCACAAACAGACTGAGCAGTGTCAGGCGCTTGTGACGCAGCACCCAGTCGAGGCTGGTGGCGTATTTGCCGACCATCCAGTCGTTGGCTCGCCGGCTCCAGCGCTGCAAACGGTTTTCCTGGCCCGGTGTGTGTGGCTTGAGCCAGCGGGCACAGAGCATCGGCGTCAGGGTCAGCGAAACCACCAGCGACACCACGATGGCCGCCGCCAGGGTGATGGAGAATTCGCGAAACAGGCTCTCGATGATCCCGCCCATGAACAGGATCGACAGGAACACCGCCACCAGCGAGACGTTCATCGACAGCAAGGTGAAGCCGACTTCCTGGGCGCCGAGGTACGCCGCCTTCATCGGCCGCACCCCCGCGTCGATGTGCCGGGAGATGTTCTCCAGCACCACGATGGCATCGTCCACCACCAGCCCGGTGGCCAGGATCAACGCCATCAGCGACAGGTTGTTCAGCGAGAAACCGTACAGGTACATCACGGCAAAGGTGCCGACCAGCGACACCGGCACCGCCAGGGTCGGAATCAGCGAGGCGCGGAAGTTGCCGAGAAACAGGAACACCACCAGGATCACCAGCGCCACGGCGATCAGCAGGGTCATTTCCGCTTCGTGCAGCGTGGCCTTGATCACCGGCGAGCGGTCCATGGCCAGGTTCAGCTTGACGCTGGCCGGCAGTACGGCCTGCAACGCCGGTAACTGGGCCTTGATCTCGTTGACCGTCTCGATGATGTTGGCCCCGGCCTGGCGGTTGATCACCAGCAGCACCGCCGCATCGTCGTTGAAGAAGCCACTGTTGTAGCGGTCCTCGACGCCGTCGCTGACCTTGGCCACGTCCTTCAGGCGCAGGGCGGCACCGTCCGCGTAGTGGATGATCAGCGACTCGTAGTCCTTGGCCTTTTCCAGCTGGTCGTTGGCCTGCACCTGCCACAGCCGCTGGCCATCCTCCACCGAGCCCTTGGGCCGGCGCACGTTGGCATTGGCGATGGTGTTGCGCACATCGTCCAGGGCCACGCCGTATTGGTTGAGCGCGTGGGGTTCGAGCTCGATGCGCACCGCTGGCAGGGAGCTGCCGCCGATCTGCACTTCGCCGACGCCCTGCACTTGCGACAGGCTCTGGGACAGGATGGTCGACGCCAGGTCATAGAGCTGGCCTTTTTCCAGCACGTCCGAGGTCAACGACAACACCATGATCGGCGCCTGGGACGGGTTGACCTTCTTGTAGGTCGGCATGCTGCGCATGCCGCTGGGCAGCAGGTTGCGCGAGGCGTTGATCGCCGCCTGCACTTCCCGCGCCGCGCCGTTGATGTCGCGGTCCAGGTCGAATTGCAGGATGACCCGGGTCGAGCCCTGGCTGGAGCGGCTGCTCATGGTGTTGACCCCGGCGATGGCGCCGAAGGAACGTTCCAGCGGCGTGGCCACGGTGGAAGCCATGACTTCCGGGCTGGCGCCAGGCAGGCTGGCCTGGACCACGATCACCGGGAAGTCCATCTGCGGCAACGGCGAAACCGGCAACAGGCCGAAACTCACGCCGCCCAGCAGCATGATCGCCAGGCTGAGCAACATGGTTGCCACCGGGCGCTTGATGAAAGGACCGGAGAGGTTCATGGCTGCTCTACCGCTTCCACGGCTTCAGGCTTGCGACCCCAGCGTCGACCGAGGCGGTCGAAATACAGGTAGATCACCGGTGTGGTGAACAGGGTCAGGACCTGACTCAACAGCAAGCCGCCGACCATCACCAGACCCAAGGGTTGCCGCAATTCCGCGCCGGAACCGGTGGCCAGCATCAACGGCACCGCGCCGAACAAGGCTGCCAGGGTGGTCATCAGGATCGGCCGGAAACGCAACAATGCCGCCTGATAGATCGCCGTTTCCGGATCCATGCCCTGGTTGCGTTCGGCGTCGAGGGCGAAGTCGATCATCATGATCGCGTTCTTCTTGACGATGCCGATCAGCAGGATGATGCCGATGATCGCGATCATCCCCAGGTCATTGCCGCTGAGGATCAACGCCAGCAAGGCGCCGACCGCCGCCGAGGGCAAGGTCGAGAGAATGGTGATCGGGTGGATGTAGCTCTCGTAGAGCACGCCCAGCACGATGTACATGGTCACCACCGCCGCCAGGATCAGCAGCAAGGTGCTCGACAGCGACGCCTGGAAGGCCTCGGCCGCGCCCTGGAACTGGGTCTGCACGCCAATCGGCATGCCGATGTCCTGCTGTACCTGCTCGATGATCTCTACCGCATGCCCCAGCGCCACGCCGGGGGCGAGGTTGAACGACATCATCACCGCCGGGAACTGGCCGATGTGGGTGATCGCCAGTTGCGCCTGGCGCTCCTCGATATGTGCCAGGCTGGACAGGCGCACCTGCCCGCCATCGGTGGTCTTGACGTGGATCTGGTCCAGCGCCTGCGGACCGATCTTCTCGCCGGACTGCGATTGCAACACCACGCGGTATTGGCTGGCCTGGGTGTAGATCGTGGAAATCTGCCGCTGCCCGAAGGCGTCGTACAGCGCATCGGTGATGTTCGACACCGACACCCCGACCCGCGACGCGGCGTCGCGGTCGATCACCAGGTAGACCTGCAAGCCCTTGTCCTGCAAGTCGCTGGCGACGTCGGTCAGCTCCGGCCGTTGGGCCAGGGCTTCGACCAGGCGCCCGCTCCACAGGCTGAGCAATTCGGAATCCGGCGACGACATGCTGAACTGGTACTGCGTGCGGCTGACCCGATCTTCGATGGTCAGGTCCTGCACCGGTTGCATGAACAGGCGGATGCCCACCAGTTTGTCCAGTTCCGGCTGCAAGCGCGCGATCACTTCAGTGGCGCTCAGGTCGCGGTCGCTGTGGGACTTGAGATTGATCAGCAACCGACCGCTGTTGAGCGTCGAGTTGTCGCCGTCGACGCCGATGTAGGACGACAGGCTCTCGACCGCCGGATCCGCCAGGATCACCTTGGCCAGCTCCTGCTGGCGCTCGCTCATCGCGGCGAAGGAAATCGACTGCGGTGCTTCGGAAATGCCCTGGATCACCCCGGTGTCCTGCACCGGGAAAAAGCCCTTGGGCACCACCATGTACAGGAACACCGTCAGCGCCAAGGTGCCAATGGCCACCATCAGCGTCAGCGGTTGGTGCTTGAGAACCCACTTTAACTTTCGACCGTAAGCCGCGATCATCCAATCAATTGCTGCGCCACTGGCGCGGTAGAAACGGCCTTGCTCTTCTTCCTTGGGCTCACGCTTGAGCAACCGCGCGCACATCATCGGCGTCAGGGTCAGGGACACCACCAGGGAAATCAGGATCGCCACCGCCAGGGTGATCGCGAATTCTCGGAATAGCCGCCCCACCACATCGGCCATGAACAGCAGCGGGATCAGCACGGCGATCAGCGACAGGGTCAGGGAAATCAGGGTGAAGCCGATCTGCTTGGCGCCCTTGAGCGCCGCGTTCAATGGGCTGTCGCCCTCTTCGATGAACCGGGAAATGTTCTCCAGCATCACGATCGCATCGTCCACCACGAAGCCGGTGGCGATGGTCAGGGCCATCAGGGTCAGGTTGTTGACCGAAAAGCCGGCCAGGTACATCACGCCGAAGGTGCCGATCAACGACAGCGGCACGGCCACCGACGGAATGATCGTGGCACTGGCCCGGCGCAGAAACAGGAAGGTGACCATCACCACCAGGGCGATGGCGATCAGCAGTTCGTGCTGCACGTCGGTGACCGAGGCGCGAATGGTCTGGGTGCGGTCGGTCAACACGGTGACATCGAGGCCGGCCGGCAGGTTGTCGGTGATGCTCGGCAGCAAGGCCTTGATCCGGTCCACCACTTCGATCACGTTGGCCCCTGGCTGGCGCTGGATGTTCAGCAACACCGCCTGGTTTTCATTGGCCCAGGCCGCCAGGCGTTCGTTCTCGGCGCCGTCGACGATTTCCGCCACGTCCTTGAGCCGCAACGGCGCGCCGTTGGCGTAGGCCAGGATCAGGTTGGCGTAATCCTTGGGCGAGGTCAGTTGATCGTTGGCATCGAGCATCGACACCCGGGTCGGGCCATCGAAGTTGCCTTTTGGCTGGTTGACGTTGGAGGCGCCGATCAGGGTGCGCACGTCCGACAGGTTCAGGCCGTTGGCCGCCAGGGCCTCGGGGTTGACCTTGATCCGCACCGCCTGGCGCTGGCCACCGGCAATGCTGACCATGCCGACACCGCTGATCTGGGCGATTTTCTGCGCCATGCGGGTGTCGACCAGGTCATTGAGCTTGGGCAACAGCATGGTCTTGGAGGTGATTGCCAGGGTCAGCACCGGGGTATCGGCCGGGTTGACCTTGTTGTACACCGGCGGTGCCGGCAAATCCTTGGGCAGCAGGTTGGTCGCGGCGTTGATCGCCGCCTGCACCTGTTGCTCGGCGACGTCCATGTTGATGTCGAGGCTGAAACGCAGGGTCAGCACCGAGGCGCCGCCGGAGCTGGTGGACGCCATCTGGGTCAGGCCGGGCATCTGCCCGAACTGGCGCTCGAGCGGCGCGGTCACGGCACTGGTCATGACATCCGGGCTCGCGCCGGGATACAGGGTCATGACGCGAATGGTCGGGTAATCGACCTGGGGCAAGGCCGACACCGGCAGCAGGCGATAGGCGATCACGCCGGCCAGGATAATGGCCAGCATGCTCAGGGTGGTCGCAACCGGGCGAAGGATGAACAGCCGCGAGAGATTCATGCGCCGCCCTTTTTCGCCTTGTTGGCAGGTGCCGGTTCAGTCGTGGTGGCCGCCGATTTGCCCTGCAGGTGGCCGGCGGGGTTGGTCGGCACTTGCTGCGGGTCGTTGACCACTTCCACATCGCTGCCGTCCTTGAGGCGGTCGGTGCCCTCCAGCACCACCCGATCACCGGCGGACAGGCCTTCGGTGACCACGGTGTTCTCGCCGTCGCTGGCACCGATCTTCAACTGACGGATCTTGACCTTCTTGTCGCCGTCCAGGGCATAGACGAAGGTGCCATTGGTGCCGAACTGGATCGCTGCGGATGGCGCGAGCACCACGCCTTTGAGGGTGTCCGCCAGCAGGCGCACATTGACGAACTGATTGGGGAACAGCGCCTGGTCGCGATTTTCGTAGCGCGCCTTGAATTTCAGGGTGCCGGTGGTGACATCGATCTGGTTGTCCAGGCTCTGCAGCACGCCGGTGGCCTGCAGCTTGGTGTCGCCACGATCCCAGGCCTCGGCCGGCAGCTTGGCACCGCTGCGATAGCGGGCCAGCACCACGTCGAGGCTGTTTTCCGGCAAGGTGAAGGCCACGCTGATGGGTTGGGTCTGGGTGATGATCGCCAGCGCGGTGGTGTCGTTGGCCGCCACCAGGTTGCCGACGTCCAGCTGGCGCAGGCCGACACGCCCGGCAATGGGCGCGCGGATGCGGGTGAATTCCAGATTGAGCTTGGCGTCGTTGACCGCCGCCTGGTTTGTCTTGACCGTACCCAGGTACTGACCGACCAGTGCCACGGCGGTGTCCAGGGTTTGCTTGGCGATGCTGTCCTCACGGTACAGGCCGGTATAGCGCTCGACATCCACCTGGGCGTTTTTCAACTGTGCCTGGTTCTGCAGTAAGGTGCCTTCAGCCTGGAGCAAGGCGTTCTGGTAGGGACGCGGGTCGATTTCAGCCAGCAGGTCGCCCGCCTTGACCATCTGCCCTTCCTCGAAATAGATCTTCATCAACTCACCACCGACACGGCTGCGTACGTTGATGGTGTTCAGCGCCGTCACCGTGCCCAGCGCCTTGTAATACAGCGGGAAATCCCCCGTGACCGCCGGCGCCACACGCACCGGCACAGGCCCTGCCGCGCCGCCAAACCCCGGCCGCATCCCGCCTGACCTGCCGGTGTGCCCGGCCACGGCTTTTTGCCCCGCACCCTCTTTCGGCGCAGCGCTGCCCGGCCAGAATTTCCAGCACAGGGCGGCGATGACCAACAGGACAAGCAGGCCAAACAGCCAGCGACGAGGACTACGGGAAGCGGAGGATTGCATTGAGTGATCAACCATTGGGCGCGTGGGCTTGTTTTACATGAGGCTGAACGATAAGCACTGGTGGGTCATAAGCAAAGCGCCTTTACCGGCAATTTACCTTCGGCTTACGTAACAGGAGAGATATCCAACATACTGAAACACAAATGAAAACGGCCTGGACAGGGCCAGGCCGTTAACAATTGTAATGCTTTACTTACTTCAGAGCGGCGAGCGCGGCTTCGTAGTTAGGTTCTTCAGCGATTTCCTTGACCAGCTCGCTGTGCAGCACGTTGTCGTTTTCGTCCAGTACCACCACGGCACGGGCGGTCAGGCCTTTGAGTGGGCCGTCAGCGATGGCCACGCCGTAGTTCTCGATGAACTCGGCACCGCGCAGGGTCGACAGGTTCTGCACGTTTTCCAGGCCTTCGGCACCGCAGAAGCGAGCCTGGGCGAACGGCAGGTCCGCGGAGATGCACAGCACCACGGTGTTGGCGACATCGTTGGCCTGGGCGTTGAACTTGCGCACGGAAGTGGCGCAGGTCGGGGTGTCGACGCTTGGGAAGATGTTCAGCACTTTGCGCTTGCCGGCGAAGTCTTGCAGGGTGACGTCGGACAGATTGCCGGCCACCAGGGAAAAGGCTGGCGCCTTGGAACCGGCTTGAGGCAGTTGGCCGTTGACTTGAACCGGGTTGCCTTTAAGAGTGACTTGAGCCATGAACGGAGTCCTTCTGAACGTTGGTGGTGGAGAATTTTGAAGAGGCAGAAGTTAACCACGAAATTGTCCGACGACCTATGGCCAAACATAATTTGTCATGTGTCGGCGCACAAAATCGCATACAACTGGCGACCCAATCCTGCCCCCT
>NZ_JANHLK010000003.1 GCF_028682635.1 Pseudomonas putida
TCACCGCGAAGCGGTGCCAGTCAGACGGCCATTGGCGCGGTCATCGGTGCGTGGTGCTGGTAGCCCTCAAGCGAGAAATCGCTCGGCTCCACCAACTCCAGCCACTCCGGCTGATAAACACCGGTCTTGGCAAACTCCGGCACACGGTCACTGATCACCAGTTTCGGCATCGGGAACGGCTCGCGCTTGAGCTGTTCGTTGAGCATGTCCAGGTGATTTTCGTAGACGTGGGCATCACCGATGAAATAGGTGAACCAGCGCGGCGTGTAGCCGGTCAGGCGCCCGATCAGGCTCAGCAACGCGGCGCCTTCGGTGAGGTTGAACGGCGTGCCCAGGCCCAGGTCGTTGGAACGGATGTAGAGGGTCAGGGAAATCTCCCTGGTCTCTACATTCGGGTGGAACTGGTACAGCAGATGGCACGGCGGCAAGGCCATTTCATCGAGCTGGGCGACGTTCCAGCCGTGGAACAGGATGCGGCGGCTGCCCGGGTCCTTGATGATGGTGTCGACGCACTGGCGAACCTGGTCGATGGCCTTGTACAGCACCACGTAGGCCTGGCCATCTTCTTCGCCTTCGGCGATCTGGCGGTAGCCTTGCTTCAGGGTCTGCTCGATGGCGGCCGGGTTGCTCACCGGGATCTGTTTGTATGCCGGCCATTTGCGCCATTGCACGCCGTAGATTTCACCGAGGTCGTCTTCACCCTGGCGGAACGGGTTGGCCAGCCACTGGGCGTTTTCGTTGGCGTTCTGGTCCCAGACCTTGCAGCCCAACGCACGGAATTCGGCGGCATTGTTCACGCCACGCAGGAACCCGCACATTTCGCCGATGGCCGATTTAAAGGCCATCTTGCGCGTGGTGATCGCCGGGAAACCTTCCTTCAGGTCGTAGCGCAGCATCGCGCCCGGAAAGCTGATGGTGTTCACGCCCGTGCGGTTGGCCTGTTTGGTGCCGTTCTTGATGACGTGGGCGACCAGTTCGAGATATTGCTTCATGAGTTACCTGTGTCCTTGAACCCGCAGCCATCGCTACGGGGTTCGAATTTTATACGGCTGCCGCTGGAGTTGCCGGGGCGCGGTGATACGCCAGCCAGATCAGGAACAGCCCGCCGACGATCATCGGTACGCACAGCACCTGGCCCATGGTCAGCCAGTTCCAGGCCAGATAGCCCAGTTGCGCATCCGGGACGCGGACGAATTCGACGATGAAACGGAAGATGCCATAGAACAGCGCGAACATCCCCGACACCGCCATGGTCGGCCGCGGCTTGCGCGAGTACAGCCAGAGGATCAGGAACAGCGCCACGCCTTCGAGCGCGAACTGATACAGCTGCGAGGGGTGACGCGCCAGTTGCGCCGGGTCGGTCGGGAAGACCATCGCCCACGGCACGTCGGTTGCCTTGCCCCATAACTCGGCGTTGATGAAGTTGCCGATACGTCCGGCGCCCAGGCCGATCGGCACCATCGGCGCGACGAAATCCATCAGCTGGAAAAACGACTTGTTGTTCTTTTTACCGAACCACAAGGCCGCCAGCATCACGCCGATGAAGCCGCCGTGGAACGACATGCCGCCCTTCCACACTTCAAAGATCAGCAGCGGGTTGGCGATATAGGCGCTCAGGTCGTAGAACAGCACGTAGCCCAACCTGCCGCCGACGATCACCCCCATCGACATCCAGAACACCATGTCGGAGAGCTTCTCCTTGGTCCAGGTCGGGTCGAAGCGGTTCAACCGGCGCGACGCCAGCAGCCAGGCGCCGCCGATGCCGATCAGGTACATCAACCCGTACCAGTGGATTTTCAGCGGACCGATGGCCAGGGCCACCGGGTCGATCTGCGGGTAAGGCAGCATTGCGACTCCTCATGAGTTCAAATCAATTCCCGGGCGACGCTGCCACCTCAGGATTAAGCCAGGATTGTGCTGCCCGTCAGAGCAGATGCTTCAGACTAGAAAGCTCAGACCGACGCAGAACAGCAAAGCGGCAAACAGTCTTTTCAGCAACCTGGGCGACAGATTGTGCGCCAGTCGCGCGCCGAAGCGGGCGAAGACCATGCTGGTCAGGGCAATGCCCAACAACGCCGGCAAATAAATGAAACCGAGACTATGGGCTGGCAGCAATGGATCGTGCCAGCCCAGAATCATGAAAAATAATGCACTGGACAATGCAATCGGCAGGCCGCAGGCCGATGACGTCGCCACCGCTTGCTGCATCGGCACGCTGCGCCAGGTCAGGAACGGCACGGTCAGCGAACCGCCGCCAATGCCGAAAATCGCCGAAGCCCAGCCAATCACGCTGCCGGCAACAGTCAGACCGACTTTCCCCGGCACCGTTCGGCTGGCCTTGGGCCTGAGGTCCAACGCCAGCTGCGCGGCGATGACCAGGGCGAACACGCCGATGATCTTTTGCAGGTTGGGCCCGGAGATCGCTTCGGCGGTCAGTGCGCCAAAACCCGCACCGATCAGGATACCCAGGGTCATCCACGCAAAAACTGGCCAGCGCACCGCCCCGCGGCGGTGATGCTCACGAATGGCGTTGACCGAGGTAAAGATGATCGTCGCCAGCGAGGTGCCCACGGCCAGGTGCGTGAGGATCGACGGATCAAATCCCTGCGCTTTGAAACTGAACACCAGCACCGGGACGATGATGATTCCACCCCCCACGCCGAACAGCCCGGCCAGCACTCCGGCACAGGCGCCAAGCGCCAGATAGAGCAGAAATTCCATGCTGTTTCCCCACCCAACCCCAAAACCGGAGCGGCATGGTAACGGATGCATGGCCTCGGGCTCCACTGGATGGCGATGGATACCCGCACCATGACTGCGTAGAGTGGGCAAAAAACACACAGGGATCACCTTATGTGCCTGATTGTTTTCGCCTGGCGACCGGGCCACGCCCAACCGCTGATCGTGGCGGCCAACCGCGACGAATTCTATGCCCGCCCCAGCCTGCCGCTGGCGCAATGGCCCGAAGCTCCGCAGGTGCACGCCGGGCGCGACCTGGAGGCGGGTGGCACCTGGCTGGGTGTCGGCGCCAATGGGCGTTTTGCTGCGCTGACCAACATCCGCGACCCGCATCGACCGCCGGGGCGCCGGTCTCGCGGTGAACTGGTGGCAGGATTCCTCACCAAAGACCTGCCAATTGACGACTATTTAGACGACGTTGTCGCCCGTTCGCCGGAATATGGCGGGTTTAACCTGCTGATCGGCAACGCCAACGAGCTGTGGCACTTCAATGCCCGGGAATCGGAAGCGGTGATGCTGCCGCCGGGGGTCTACGGCCTGTCGAACGCCGGGCTGGATACGCCGTGGCCGAAACTGCTCAAGGCCAGGGCGGCGTTGAGTGAGGTGCTGGATGATCCGCAACCCCAGGCGTTGTTGGCCTTGCTGAACGACCCGCAGACCGCACCCTTTGCCGAGTTGCCGGATACCGGGGTGGGGCTGGCGACCGAGACGTTGCTGTCGAGTGTGTTCATTGCCAGCCAGAGTTATGGCACTCGGGCGAGTACGGCGTTGATTGTGCAGGCGGATGGGTCGCGGCGTTTGGTTGAACGGAGTTTCGGGCCGTATGGGGGGCATCTTGGGGAAGTGGAAATCAGGATTTAGTTGCGTTGTCCGTGCCGGCCCCTTCGCGAGCAAGCCCGCTCCCACATTAGATCTATGAACGACGCAAATCCCCTGTAGGAGCTGGCTTGCCAGCGATGAGGCCCTCAGCGTTTCAGAGAACCTTGATCGCCGCCGGATTGATCATCCGCGCCAGCCCAAGGTTCTTCAGCGCCAATTGCAGCGAGCTGTGGATAACCTGCGGGTTGTCGATGGTCATCAGCTCGGCGAGCAATTCCTTGGCCTTGCTCAGGTTGATCTGGCGCAGCATCCACTTCACCTTCGGCAGGTTGGTGGCGTTCATCGACAGGCTGTCGAAGCCCATCGCCATCAACAGCACCGCCGCAGCCGGGTCACCGGCCATCTCGCCGCAGATGCTCACCGGTTTGCCTTCGGCATGGGCGTCGCGCACCACGTTCTGCAGGGCCTGGAGCACCGCCGGGTGCAGGTAGTCATAGAGGTCCGCCACCCGCGGGTTGTTGCGGTCCACGGCCAGCAGGTACTGGGTCAGGTCGTTGGAGCCGACCGACAGGAAGTCCACCTGACGTGCCAGTTCCTTGGTCTGATAAACCGCCGCCGGAATCTCGATCATCACACCGACAGGCGGCATAGGCACGTCGCAGCCTTCGTCGCGGACTTCGCCCCAGGCCCGGTGAATCAGGTGCAAGGCTTCTTCCAGCTCGTGAGTGCCGGAGATCATCGGCAGCAGGATCCGCAGGTTGTTCAAGCCTTCGCTGGCCTTGAGCATGGCGCGGGTCTGCACCAGGAAGATTTCCGGGTGGTCGAGGGTGACACGAATGCCGCGCCAGCCGAGGAACGGGTTGTCTTCCTTGATCGGGAAGTACGACAGCGACTTGTCGCCGCCGATGTCCAGGCTGCGCATGGTCACCGGTTGCGGGTGGAAGGCGGCGAGTTGCTCGCGGTAGATCGCCAGCTGTTCTTTTTCGCTGGGGAACCGCTGGTTGATCATGAACGGCACTTCGGTGCGATACAGACCCACGCCTTCGGCGCCGCGTTTCTGTGCCCGCGCCACATCCGCCAACAGGCCGGTGTTGACCCACAACGGCATGCGGTGACCATCGACCGTGACACACGGCAGGTCACGCAGCGCATCGAGGCCTAGGGCCAGTTGCTTCTCTTCCTCGACCATCTCGGCGAACTGCTTGCGCAGCACGTCGCTGGGGTTGGTGTAGACCTCGCCGCGATGACCGTCGACGATCATGCCGATGCCATCGACCTTGGAATACGGCAGGTCGACCAGGCCCATCACCGTCGGAATGCCCATGGCCCGGGCAAGAATCGCCACGTGGGAGTTGCCCGAACCGAGTACCGACACCAGGCCCACCAGCTTGTTTTCCGGCACCTCGCCGAGCATGGCCGGCGTCAGTTCCTCGCTGACCAGGATGGTGTTGTCGGGGTAGACCAGGGTTTGCTGGCGCTCTTCCTGCAAGTAGGCGAGCAGGCGACGGCCGAGGTCCTTGACGTCCGAGGCGCGCTCACGCAGGTAGGCGTCGTCCATCAGTTCAAAACGGTTGACGTGATCGGTGACCACCTGGCGTAACGCGCCCTGGGCCCACTGGCCGGTCTTGATCACGGTGGTCACTTCGTTGCCCAACGCCGCGTCGTCGAGCATCATCAGGTAGACGTCGAACAGGGCCCGTTCTTCCGGGCGCAACTGGGTGGCGAGCTTGGCCGACAAGGTGCGCATGTCGGCCCGAACGCCTTCGATGGCGGTCTTGAACAGCCCGAGTTCAGCTTCGATGTCGGTAATGGTCTTGTCGGGCACCACGTCCAGGTCGGCCGGTGGCAACATGACCACCGCCGTGCCCACCGCCGCGCCAGGCGAGCCCGGCACACCGACGAACTTGGCTTCCTGGATACCCTTGCCCTGCCGGCCCAGGCCACGGATCGAACCGGTGGCCTCGGCATGGGCGATAACCCCGGCGAGCTGCGCGCTCATGGTCACGAGGAAGGCTTCTTCACCTTCATCGAACTGGCGGCGTTCTTTTTGCTGGATGACCAACACGCCGACGACGCGGCGGTGGTGAATGATCGGCGCCCCGAGGAACGACGCGTAGCGCTCTTCACCGGTTTCGGCGAAGTAGCGGTAACGCGGGTGATCCGCGGCGTTTTCGAGGTTCAGGGGTTCTTCACGCGTGCCGACCAGGCCGACCAGACCTTCATTGGGCGCCATGCTGACCTTGCCGATCGAGCGCTTGTTCAAGCCCTCGGTGGCCATCAGCACGAAGCGGTTGGTCTCCGGGTCAAGCAGATAGACCGAGCAGACCTGGCTGCCCATGGCCTCTTTGACGCGCAACACAATAATCCCCAACGCCGCCTTGAGATCCTTGGCGGAGTTAACTTCCTGGACGATCTTGCGCAGCGTATTGAGCATGGCTCGGGGTCGAACTCCGTCGTCAGTCGCGCGCTAAAAGGCGCGGGGCAAGCTCTTTGAGGGCGCGTCGATACACCTCGCGCTTGAATGTCACCACCTGGCCCAACGGATACCAATAGCTGACCCAGCGCCAGCCATCGAATTCCGGTTTACCGGTCAAATCCATCCGCACCCGCTGCTCGTTGGAGATCAGGCGCAGGAGAAACCATTTCTGTTTCTGGCCGATGCACAGCGGCTGGCTGTGCGTCCTGACCAGACGTTGCGGCAAACGATAGCGCAACCAGCCCCGGGTGCAGGCGAGTATTTCAACATCTTCGCGCTCCAGGCCCACTTCTTCGTTCAGCTCGCGGTACAAGGCGTCTTCCGGCGTCTCCTGGGGGTTGATCCCACCTTGAGGAAACTGCCAGGCATCTTGATTGATACGGCGAGCCCACAGCACCTGGCCGGCATCATTCGTGAGAATGATCCCGACATTAGGACGGAAACCATCGGGGTCGATCACGGCAACAACCTCGCAAACGCATGTCGTCGCATTGTTCCACAAAGGTTGTGAAGGCAGCAACGCGCCGGTCTACGTTATGTGCACTCTTGTGAAAAGTCCGTATTCTGGACGCCTTTCTACAGACTTTTCAGCGAGTAACTGCAATGCGGCTGGCTTTATTCGACTTGGACAACACGCTTCTGGGCGGCGACAGCGACCATGCCTGGGGCGATTACCTGTGTGAGCGCGGCTTCCTCGACGCCGTCGCCTACAAAACACGCAACGACGAGTTTTACCAGGACTACCTGGCCGGCAAGCTGGATAACGCCGCCTACCTGAACTTCTGCCTGGAAGTGCTCGGCCGTACCGAAATGGCCACCCTGGATCTGTGGCACAGCGACTACATGCGCGACTGCATCGAACCGATCATGCTGCCCAAGGCGATCGAGTTGCTGGCCAAACATCGCGATGCCGGCGACAAACTGGTGATCATCACCGCCACCAACCGCTTCGTGACCGGCCCGATTGCCACACGCCTGGGCGTCGAGACCCTGATCGCCACGGAATGTGAGATGCAGGACGGCCGTTATACCGGGCGCAGTACCGATGTACCGTGCTTTCGTGAAGGCAAGGTGACAAGGCTGAATCGTTGGTTGGAAGAGACCGGGTACAACCTCGAGGACAGCTACTTTTATAGCGACTCGATGAATGATCTGGCGTTGCTGGAGCAGGTGGCGAATCCGGTGGCGGTTGATCCGGATCCGAATTTGCGGGCTGAGGCTGAGAATCGTGGGTGGCCGGTGATTAGCTTGCGCGATTAATTGAGCTCCACCCTGTAGGAGCGAGCTTGCTCGCGAAAAACTTAAGGTCGCTGCGGAGAGTCAGGCACCCCGCGTTTTCGTTAACGACCATCGCGAGCAAGCTCGCTCCTACACAGGCTTGGCCCCCATCAACCCGGCAATCGCCACAAAGCAGACAAAACTGAACAACGCCAAGGCAAAGGTAAATTTACCCACGCCACCTGGCGCTTTGCGCAATCTATTCAGCCGCACCAGCAACCAGAACCACGCCAACGCCGCCACGGTGTAAAGCACACTGGAAGCCAGCAACCAAGTCTGCCCCAACGGCCAACCCACCAGGTGCACCATCCCCCAGCCGGTAAACGGCATGCTCAACAGCGCCAGCCCCATCAACAACCAAACAAACACTCGCGGCCGTTGCAGGGTGCGGCTGCCTGCCGTCGCGTCGCCGCTACGCCGCGCGCGCCAAACCCAGATGCCCAAGCCCAGCGCACCCAGCAGCAGCACCACCGTCGCCACCATGTGCGCCGCTTTCAGGGCGGTTAACGTTTCCATCGTCGCTATTCCTTATGACCTGCCCATCAGCGTAGCCGCTCAGCCAAGAAACAGCTGATAGGCCGGGTTGTCGCTTTCATCCCAGTACGGGTAGCCAATTTCTTCCAGTGCCGCAGGTACCAGGTGACGTTCATCGTGAGGTACTTGCAGGCCCGCGACCACACGGCCATCGGCCGCACCATGGTTACGATAATGGAACATCGAGATGTTCCAGCGCCCGCCGAGCTTGTTGAGGAAGTTGAACAGCGCACCCGGACGCTCCGGGAATTCGAAGCGCAGGATCACTTCATCGACCACGTGCGCGGCACGACCGCCAACCATGTGACGGATGTGCAACTTGGCCAGTTCGTTGTCGGTCAGGTCGACGACCGGGAAACCCTGCTCGCCAAGGCTGGCGATCAACGCTCGGCGCGGGTCGGTGTCCGGATGGGTCTGCACGCCAACGAAGATGTGCGCTTCGCTGCCGGTGTTGTAGCGGTAGTTGAATTCGGTGATCTGGCGCTTGCCGATGGCTTCGCAGAACGCCTTGAAGCTCCCCGGCTTCTCAGGGATGGTCACGGCGATGATGGCTTCGCGGCCCTCGCCCAGTTCGGCGCGCTCGGCGACGTGACGCAGGCGGTCGAAGTTGACGTTGGCCCCGGAGTCGATGGCCACGAAGGTCTGGCCGCTGACGCCGCGGGACTCGACGTACTTCTTGATCCCGGCCACGCCCAGGGCGCCGGCCGGTTCGGTGATCGAACGGGTATCGTCGTAGATGTCCTTGATCGCCGCACAGATTTCGTCGGTGCTGACGGTGATGACTTCGTCGACGTAGTCTTTGCAGATCTCAAAGGTGTACTGGCCGATCTGGGCCACCGCTACGCCGTCGGCGAAGATGCCCACGGTCGGCAACACCACGCGCTCGCCCGCCGCCATGGCGGCTTGCAGGCAGTTGGAGTCATCCGGTTCGACGCCGATGATCTTGATGTCCGGCCGCAGGTATTTCACGTAGGCCGCGATACCGGCGATCAGGCCGCCGCCACCCACCGGCACGAAGATCGCATCCAGGGGCGCGGGGTGCTGGCGCAAAATCTCCATGGCCACCGTGCCCTGCCCGGCAATGGTGTGGGGATCGTCGTAGGGGTGAATGTAGACATAGCCTTTTTCGTCGACCAGTTTCAGCGAGTAGGCCAGGGCCTCCGGAAACGAATCGCCGTGCAGCACCACTTTGCCACCGCGCGAACGCACGCCTTCGACCTTGATCTCGGGTGTGGTCTTGGGCATGACGATGGTAGCTTTCACGCCCAGGACCTTGGCGGCCAGGGCCAGGCCTTGGGCATGGTTGCCCGCGGAAGCGGTGACCACGCCGCGGGCGCGCTCTTCGTCGCTCAGTTGAGTCAGCTTGTTGTAGGCGCCGCGAATCTTGAACGAGAACACCGGCTGCAAGTCTTCACGCTTGAGCAAAATCTCGTTGCCCAGCCGCTCGGAGAGCTGACGGGCAGTCTGCAATGGGGTTTCTACGGCAACGTCATAAACGCGCGAGGTGAGGATCTTTTTGACGTACTGTTCAAGCATCGGAAAGCATCACTGAGCGGGTTGGGCAGGATCAAGGAGTCTAACCCGGCTTTTGGCCGCACGACCACCTGTTGTAGGAGCGAGCTTGCTCCGGGCGGCGTTCCGACGAAAACGCAATGACGCCGCTGGACACCTGTTTTTACGCGTTTTCGTTCACGACCATCGCGAGCAAGCTAGCGCCTACAGTAACCCGGGAGACCGACCCGCCAATCGGGCAATGACCTTCCCGGCCCCGAAGCCTATAATGCCGGCCTTTCGTTCCCTCTTCGGCACTTCGGAGCCCGCATGACCCAGGATCAACTCAAACAGGCCGTAGCCCAGGCCGCCGTCGACTTCATCCTCCCGAAACTCGATGACAAGAGCATCGTCGGGGTCGGCACCGGCTCCACCGCCAACTGCTTCATCGACGCCCTGGCCCAGCACAAAGGTGCATTCGACGGCGCGGTCGCCAGCTCCGAAGCCACCGCGGCACGCCTCAAGGGCCACGGCATTCCGGTGTACGAGCTCAATACGGTCAGCGACCTGGAGTTCTACGTCGACGGCGCCGACGAGAGCGACGAGCACCTGAACCTGATCAAGGGCGGCGGCGCGGCCCTGACCCGCGAGAAAATTGTCGCGGCCGTGGCCAAGACCTTCATCTGCATCGCCGACGCCAGCAAGCTGGTGCCGGTCCTGGGCGCGTTCCCGCTGCCCGTGGAAGTGATCCCGATGGCCCGCAGCCATGTGGCCCGCCAACTGGTGAAACTCGGCGGTGACCCGGTCTACCGTGAAGGCGTGCTGACCGACAACGGCAACATCATTCTCGACGTGTTCAACCTGGAGATCACCAACCCGGTCGAGCTGGAATCGCAGATCAATGCGATCGTCGGCGTGGTCACCAACGGCTTGTTCGCGGCGCGTCCGGCGGATCTGCTGTTGCTGGGCACGAGCGAAGGCGTAAAAACCCTGCGCGCCCAATAAGAACACGCACAACCCCTGTAGGAGCTGGCTTGCCAGCGATGGCGGCGTGACATCCAACGAAGATGTTGAATGTCATGGCCTCTTCGCTGGCAAGCCAGCTCCTACAGGGTGCGCGTTTCAGCTTCAGGGTTGTGCAGGCTTCTTGAAGACGTAAAACAAGTTCGGCTCACTCACCAGGTACATCGTACCGTCGTCATCCATGGCGATCCCTTCCGCTTGCGGCACGGTCTTTTGCAGACCCTGACGCCCCTTGTTCAGCGACATGGTGCTCAGCGGCCGACCGTCCACATCCAGCTCCAGAATCAGTCGCGACTCGTCGGACAACGCCAGCAAGTGCCCGCTGCGCTCGTCGTATTGCAGGCTCGACAGATCTCGCACAAACATCCCGGCGTCGCGCTTGGGATTGTTGACCACATGCACCGCGTAGGATTTTTCCGGATTGAAATGCGGAAACCCGTGCACTTCGTAGATCAGCATCGGGTCACGCTCCTTGGCCACGAACAGCCGTTTGCCCACCGAATCATAAGCCAGCCCCTCGAAACCCTTGTTGCCGCTCATGTGCACACCGAGGGTCATCTGCTCCGCGTCCGCGGCGTCGAGGAAGGTGGTGTCATGCTCAAGATGAATCTTGATCAACCGTTGCTGGCGCTCGTCCGTGATCACGTAGGTGTCGGCGCTGATGAATTCAACGGCCTCAGGATCACCAAAGCCTACCATCGCGATGCGGCGCAGAATCTTGCCGTCGAGGGACAGCTCGATCAATTCGGAGTTTTGATTGGTGACGGTGAACAGGCTTTTGCGCACCGGATCGAAGGTCAACGCTGACACATCGTCGTCCAGCCCTTCAATGACCTGCCCCTCCAACACCACCCGATACTGGTCCAGGCCAATGGACTGGCTGTTCGTCGGCTGCCAGAGCGTGTGCAGGTTGAACCAGCCGCGCTCGAACAGGCGCAGGTACTGGCCGACCGCGATCAATACGCTCAGGGCAATCACCGACAGGAGCAAAAGCAGGGGTTTGGGGCGGGCTAATCGACGCATTCAGGTGGGCTCGGGATTCAGAACAGGCGGATGAAATATCACGCCTGGCTGAACTGAAGCTTAATGGCCATTGGCCTGATCCTACAACCAGCGGCAAAAATACCTACAGGTAAAGGCGATTACTTCTGTTTTTCCAAGCGATAAAACAGGTTTGGCTCACTCACGATGTAAATCGTGCCGGCCTCGTCCATGGTCACGCCTTCGGCCCGCGGAATGGTCTTCTTCAGGCCGTTGAAGCCAGCCAGCAAGGTCATGAAGCTGACCTGCTCGCCTTTCTCGTCCAGCTCCAGCAACAGGTGCGAGTCAGCAGACAACACCAGGGTGTGGCCGGTCCGTGGATCGATGGCCAGGGCAGACAGGTTGCGGATGTCCAGCTCATCGCTGGCAAGCTTTTGCTTGTCACCGGTGAGTGTCTTGCCGTCGCCTTTCCAGGTGAACAGCGCGGGCGGACGTTCTTCACCCAACAGCAATTGCTGATTGCGCGCATCCCAGGTGACAGCCTCGAAGGCCTTGTTCTGGTCTTTCGAAGGGCCGAGGTCGTACTTCGGATAATCAGCGATGTTCAGCTCGCGAGTGTCGGCGTCGACCTTGACGAGGATCACCTGGTGGTCACGTTCATCGACAATGGCCAGCATCCCGTTGCCCAGGGCCGTCACCCCTTCAGGATTGCTCCAGCCTACCAATGGCATTTTGCGCAGCACATCGCCTTGCAGCGACAACTCGACCAGGAACGGATTTTTACCCATCACCGAAAACAGGGTTTTGGTCTGGGCATCGTAGGTGACGTCCGACGCTTCGTCCTTTTCCATGCCCGGCAGTGGCTTGGCGTCGATCACCGCATGGTAGTCTGGCAGCCAGACACTGTCCTGGCGCTCGGCCGGGCTTTCAAAACGCTCCTGCAGCCAGAGCACGCCACGGTCATCCCAATGCATGGCAAACGCCAGGCCATAGGCGGCGGCGACCAACAGCAACAGCCAGGAATACCAACGCAGGGCAAAGCGCGAGCGACGGGCAGGTTTGAGCGACGAGAGCGGTTGAGTGGCCATCAGGGCATGCGTTCCAGAAATTCAGGCTTGGGGTAATAGCACAACCGCACCCCCTGTAGGAGCTGGCTTGCCAGCGAAGGCGCTATAACAGTCAACATGGATGTTGAATGTAAAAGGCCCCTTCGCTGGCAAGCCAGCTCCTACAAGGGTTTTGCGTTGCTTAGCGAACGCTGCTGGTGAAGCTGCTGGCGCCCGGCAGTTCCAGGACGATCTCGTCACCGACATTCAGCGGGCCAACACCCACTGGCGTACCGGTGAGGATCACGTCACCGGCCTGCAGCGAGAAGCAGCCGGCCATGTGCTGGATCATCGGCACGATCGGGTTGAGCATCGCGCTGCTGTTGCCGTCCTGGCGCACTTCGCCATTGATGGTCAGGCGAATGCCAATGTCGGTCAGGTCGGCGAAGGTGCCGCCGGAGACGAACGGCGCAATCACCGCCGCACCGTCGAAGGACTTGGCGATTTCCCAGGGCAGGCCCTTGGATTTCAGCTCGGCCTGCTTGTCGCGCAGGGTCAGGTCCAGGGCCGGGGCGAAGCCGGAAATGGCGTCGAGCACTTCTTCAACGCTGGGTTTGGTCGACAAGGGCTTACCGATCAGCACCGCGATTTCCGCTTCGTAGTGCACCGAGCCACGCTCGGTCGGAATGCTGAAACCGCCTTCCAGCGGCACCACACAACTGCCGGGCTTGATGAACAGCAGCGGCTCGGTCGGTACCGGATTGTCCAGTTCCTTGGCGTGTTCGGCGTAGTTACGGCCAATACACACCACTTTCCCCAGCGGGAAGTGAATACGCGTTCCGTCGACATACTGGTGCTGATAGCTCATTACCGACTCCTGCTTCGTTGCACTTAAGTTCGAAAATCAAACAGCAAAAATCTTGCCCGGGTTCATGATGCCGTTCGGGTCGAACACCGCCTTGACGGCTTTCATGTACTCGATTTCGACTGGCGAACGGCTGTAGGTCAAGTAATCGCGCTTGGTCATACCCACGCCGTGTTCGGCGGAAATCGAACCGTTGTACTTCTCGACGGTTTCGAACACCCACTTGTTGACGGTGGCGCACTTGGCGAAGAACTCGTCCTTGCTCAGGTTATCCGGCTTGAGGATGTTCAGGTGCAGGTTGCCATCGCCGATGTGGCCGAACCAGACGATTTCGAAGTCCGGGTAGTGTTCGCCGACGATCGCGTCGACTTCCTTGAGGAACGCCGGGACTTTCGAAACAGTGACCGAAATGTCGTTCTTGTACGGCGTCCAGTGGGAAATGGTTTCGGAAATGTATTCGCGCAGTTTCCACAGATTCTGCAGCTGGGTTTCGCTCTGGCTCATCACGCCGTCCAGCACCCAGCCCTGCTCGACGCAGTGCTCGAAGGTTTCCAGGGCGTGGTTGGCCACTTCCTCGGTGGTCGCTTCGAATTCCAGCAGCGCATAGAACGGGCAGTCGGTTTCGAACGGCGCCGGCACGTCACCACGGCCCATGACCTTGGCCAAGGCCTTGTCGGAGAAGAATTCGAAAGCGGTCAGGTCCAGCTTGCTCTGGAACGCGTGCAGCACCGGCATGATCGAGTCGAAATCGGCAGTACCCAAGACCATGGCGGTCAGGTTTTTCGGCGCGCGATCCAGGCGCATGGTCGCTTCGACCACGAAACCGAGGGTGCCTTCTGCACCGATGAACAGCTGGCGCATGTCGTAGCCGGTGGCGTTCTTGATCAGGTCGCGGTTCAACTCCAGCACGTCGCCCTTGCCGGTGACGACTTTCATGCCCGCCACCCAGTTACGGGTCATGCCGTAGCGAATTACCTTGATCCCGCCGGCATTGGTGCCGATATTGCCGCCAATCTGGCTGGAACCTGCCGAGGCGAAGTCCACCGGGTAGTACAGGCCTTTTTCTTCGGCCACGTTCTGCAGATGCTCGGTAACCACGCCAGGCTGGCACACGGCGGTGCGGTCGGTCAGGTTCACGTCGAGGATCTGGTTCATGTAGTCGAACGACACGACGACTTCGCCATTGGCTGCGACGGCAGCGGCAGACAAGCCGGTACGACCACCGGACGGCACCAGCGCCACCTTGTGTTTATTGGCCCACAGGACAATGGCCTGGACCTGCTCGGTGGTCTTGGGGAACACGATGGCGGTCGGGGCAGGAGCGAAATGCTTGGTCCAATCCTTACCGTAAGCATTCAGGGAGTCGGCGTCGGTCAGCACCTTGCCAGGCTCAACCAGGGTCTTCAGCTCATCAATCAGGGCAGGATTGGTCATCGACAGAACTCTCGAACAATTCATGGTCATCCTGAGAACGCTTCACGTCGCAGGAATGAGTGTTTAGCGGGGTGCATATGCTAGCATACCGACCCCGCAGCATAGTGCCCAACGGCTGTTCTGCGGCGACGGCATTCTTGTCGTCCGGGTCAGCGTCTGTTGACCATTTCCTGCCATTTTTCTCCGGGATACAGGTTTACGCAGATGAGCAAGACTTCTCTCGATAAGAGCAAGATCAAGTTCCTTCTTCTCGAAGGCGTCCACCAATCGGCTGTCGACGTCCTCAAGGCGGCGGGCTACACCAGCATCGAGTACCTCACAGGTTCTCTGCCGGAAGCCCAGCTCAAGGAAAAGATCGCTGATGCTCACTTCATCGGCATTCGCTCGCGCACTCAACTGACCGAAGAGATCTTCGATCACGCGAAGAAGCTGGTGGCGGTAGGGTGTTTCTGCATCGGCACCAACCAGGTCGACCTGAGCGCTGCCCGCGAACGCGGTATCGCCGTGTTCAACGCGCCGTACTCCAACACCCGTTCCGTTGCCGAACTGGTGCTGGCCGAAGCGATCCTGTTGCTGCGCGGTATCCCTGAGAAGAACGCTTCCTGCCACCGTGGCGGCTGGATCAAGAGCGCGGCCAACTCCTTCGAGATCCGCGGCAAGAAGCTGGGCATCGTCGGCTACGGCTCGATCGGTACCCAACTGTCGGTCCTGGCCGAAGGCCTGGGCATGCAGGTGTACTTCTACGACACCGTGACCAAGCTGCCACTGGGTAACGCCACCCAGGTCGGCAACCTGCACGAACTGCTGGGCATGTCCGACATCGTGACCCTGCACGTACCGGAAACCGCTGCGACCCAGTGGATGATCGGCGAGAAGGAAATCCGCGCCATCAAGAAGGGCGGCATCCTGATCAACGCCGCACGCGGCACCGTGGTCGAACTGGACGCCCTGGCGGACGCGATCAAGGACAAGCACCTGATCGGCGCGGCCATCGACGTGTTCCCGGTGGAGCCACGCTCCAACGACGAAGAGTTCGAAAGCCCGCTGCGTGGCCTGGACAACGTGATCCTGACCCCGCACATCGGTGGTTCCACCGCCGAGGCGCAGGCCAACATCGGTCTGGAAGTGGCTGAGAAGCTGGTCAAGTACAGCGACAACGGTACTTCGGTATCGTCGGTGAACTTCCCGGAAGTGGCCCTGCCGGCTCACCCTGGCAAGCACCGCCTGCTGCACATCCACGAGAACATCCCGGGTGTGATGAGCGAGATCAACAAGGTCTTCGCCGAAAACGGCATCAACATCTCCGGTCAGTTCCTGCAGACCAACGAGAAAGTCGGCTACGTGGTCATCGACGTAGACGCCGAGTACTCGGACCTGGCGCAACAGAAGCTGCAACACGTCAACGGCACCATCCGTAGTCGGGTGTTGTTCTAAGAGCAGCTACAAGCGGCAAGCTTCAAGCGGCAAGTGGCGTTCGTCTCTGCTTTTACTTGAAGCTTAAAGCTTGCCGCTATAAAAAAAGGGAGCCCCAGCGAAGCGGGCTCCCTTTTTTTATTTCACATTGACGGTAATCTTCTCCGATACGATCGGCGGATCGAACGGCATGTGGCCGCTGTCGCCCAGCTCCAGCTGCAAGGTATGCTTGCCTGGCGTCAGCTTTACTTCAGCCTGGGTCTGCGCCTTGCCGAAGTGCAGGTGGTTGGCATCGTTGGGGATCGGCTGGCCGGCGGCCGGCAGTTCATCGACATCGATCAGCAGGTGGTGGTGACCGGTGTTCTTGGTGACATCACCCGCTGGCGCCAGCGCAATGTCCTTGACGGCGAACTTGACCACGACAGTCTGCGGGACCGTTGCACCGTCTGCCGGAGAAACGATGGACACTTCAGCGCCCTTGGGCGCTGGCGTTGCGGCACTGGCCAACACTGAAACGCCCATCAACAGGCCAGCGAAAGCAGCACGTGACATAAAGGTTTTCATTCTCTTCTCCAGTTTTTCCGTAAAATTTCCGTGACCATCACAACTTCATGGTCAATCGTTGTCGAAGGCACTCGACAACCATAGCAAAGCGAGCCTGATCCAGAGCGTCGCGATAATGATTTCAAAGGAGTGACCATGCGTTTTCTGCCTGGCCTGATCTGCCTGCTACCCCTTTTGAGCCCGTTGGCTCATGCCGAGCTGATTGATGACGTGAACGACCGCGGTGAATTGCGCATTGCCCTTGAGGCTAATACACCGCCCTTCAATTTCAAGAAAGACGGCAGCCTGACGGGCTTCGAAGTCGAATTGGGTCAAATGCTGGCCAGCGAACTGGATGTGCGCGCCGACTTTGTCGTCACTGACGCCAGTGACCTGCTGACCGGCGTGGAAAGCGGCAAGTACGACGTCGCCATCAATCACATTGCAGAGACCTCGGCGCTCAAGGATCGTTTCGATTTCAGCGAACCTTACATCAAGACCAATGCGCAATTGATCGCGCAGAAGGACGAGCCGCAATCGATCCTGCTGGTGCAGTCGCTGACGGAAGAAAAGCCCAAAGCCAACCCGGCCGTGAGCCTGGCGATTCCGTTCCAGAAGGGTAACCCGGCGTTTCACGCCAGCCTGGAAAGCGCGTTGCAGCGGATCAAGGCCGATGGCCGCCTGCAAGCGCTGGAGGAGAAATGGTTTGGGGCGGAATCGGGGGCGGCACCCAAGCCCTGAATTCGCCGAATAACCCTGTGGGAGCGGGCTTGCTCGCGAAAGCGGTGTGTCAGGCGATATGATTGTCGGCTGACACTACGCCTTCGCGAGCAAGCCCGCTCCCACATTGGTCCTGTGTTGGTAGTTAGTCGAGTGCTGCCAAGGATTCAGCTGCTTCGGCCAACTCCAGCTCGCTGAAAACCTGGACGCCATGGCGCCTGAGCAGCGCCGCCGTGACACCTTCGCCAGTGACTTTCACCCCACTGAACGTCCCGTCATAGGTGAGCAGGTTGCCGCACGAGGGGCTGTTGGCCTTGAGCACGGCAATACGGATGCCATGCCGTTGCACCAACTCCAGCGCCTGATGAGCCCCCGACAGAAACTGCGCGCTGACGTCCTCGCCCTCGGTGGTGATCACCGACGCCTGGCCATCCAGCACTTCACCGCCCTGCCCGCCCGGAATCTCCGCCGCCGCACGGGGCGTTGGCAGGCCACCGGCGACTTCCGGACACAACGGCACGACCCGACCTTCGTCGAGCCACGCCTGAAGCTGATCGAACGGCCCGCTGGCCCCGCCGTCGTAACGTACGCGGTGACCCAACAGGCAGCGGCTTACCAGTATTTTCTGCATGATCAGAACGGCTCGTTGCCTCGACGCCGGAACCAGCCGGTCAACGACAGGCGCTCGCGGTTCGCAGGCAGGACTTCATGGGGGACCTCCCCCGACAGGAACACCACCAGGCATCCACCGACGGGTACCACATCGTATTGCTCAGCATCGTTCAGGTACATACGCAGCTGCCCCCCATGCTCCGGAAGCCAGGCGTCATTGAGGTAGACCACCGCCGACACCATGCGTCGGTCGTCGTCACGAAAACGGTCGACGTGCTTGAGGTAGAACGCTCCAGGTGGATACATCGCAAAATGGCTCTCGAAATCCTCCAGGCCCAGGAACAGGCCACGGTTCAGCGCCTCGCGCAGGCTGTCCATCAAGCCCAGATAGCTGTCGCAGACCTCGGCCTGGCCTGGCTCGATCCACTGGATATGATCACCGCGAATCCCCTCGCGGATCTCCGACGACGGGCCTCGCCCCACGGCGGCCGGGGCCAGCTCACCCTCGGCGGCACGTTTACGGCACTCGGCCGCCAGCGCTCGGGTCAGATCCTGAGACAGGAAAATATTCTGCTGCGACCAACCGCTGGCGGCCAGGTCGTCGACGATTCGTAACAGCAGCGGGTGATCAGAAGGTATTTGCATGGCGCGCATAGTATTCCTGCGCCTGGAAATCCGACAGAGCCACGCAGCGGGTTGATACGAATTCTCGACAAGACTCTATGCCACACGGAGAATAGTCGCCTGCTGACAGGAGTCCCTATGCGCCGTTTGCTTTTCTCCCTGCTGATGCTCTGTGTGATGCCCGCCTGGGCAGACGGCCACGACCAACTCTACAAGGTCGCCGGCTGGCCAGAACAACGCGCGCATTTCAACGACGCCCTCTCGGCCGCCCAACAGCGCTACCAGAGCAGCCTGCCACCTGCGGTGTTCCAGGCGTTGGTCGCCAACAGCAATCAACGTTTCGACCCCAAGGCCGTGGACCAGCGTGCCGAGGCGCAGTTGCGCAAGAACCTCGCCGATCCGAAACCGGCCCTGGCGTTCTTTCAATCGCCCTTGGGCAAGAAGATCGTCGCCGCCGAATTGCTCGCCACCCGCCGCGATCAACTGGCGAAAAACGCCAAGGGCTTGCCCAAGATGCAGGCCAGCGATAGCCGCCTGTTGATCATCGGCCACCTGGCCCAGGCCCTGCCTGCACGCGAGGCCGGCGCGGAAGTCAGCCTGGCGATTGCCGGTGTCGCGGCCGACAGCCTCAGTTCGATGATTCCGGGACTGCTCGGTGCAGGACAGGCCCAAGGCATGTTGAACGGGCAGCGTCAGCGCTTGATGGAGCAGATCGGCAGCGACCTGAACAACACGCTGCTGTACGTCTATCGCGATCTGTCGGATGAGGAACTGGAAGAGTTCGCCACCTTTGCCGAGTCGGCTGAAGGCAAGGCGTATTACCAGGCGGCGCTGGCGGCGATTCGGGCGGGGTTGGCGGTGGGGCAAAGCACTTCCAATCTCAGCCAGTGATTGTTGGCGATAGTTAGATCGCTATCGCCAGCAGGCTAGCTCCCACAGGGGGCCGGTGCATGCAGATCCATTGTGGGAGCCAGCCTGCTGGCGATGAGGCCCTGACAATCGCTACAGATTGCGCCCCTTGATCCGCTTGCTCAAAAACCCGAAATACTCCCCGCGCAACACCAGCGTTTCATTCGCCAGATGATGCCGCGCCTCTGGCAGCAGCAATACCTGCGGCCGATCGAACTTGCCCCGCAGCACTTCAAGGTTGTGCTGCCAATCCACGGTCATGTCCGCCTGCCCCTGCACAATCAGCGGCCGGCGCGCGCTGGCCGGTGCCGCTTCGACGCGCTTGATCCAGCGCGCCAACGCTCCCACCCACGCCGTTGGCAGGCGTAGCGGCTGCAACGGGTCGGCTTGCAGGAACGGCAGGAAGGCCGGGTCGCCGGAATTCTCGCTGAAGCGCCGGGCAATGGCTTTGACGAAAGGCCTGAGCAGGTAATAACTCACTTGCGACCAGCCCCACGCCCGTGGCCGCACCAGCGGCGCCAACAGGATCACCTGGCCCTGGGCCGGGCTGCTCGCCCCGGCATTGAGCACATGATCGACCACGATCGCGCCCCCCGTGCTTTGCCCGCACAGGTGCCACGGTTGCGGCAGGCCGATGGACAACGCCTCGGCGAACAACCCTTGCAGGGTGTCCTGATACTCGGCGAAATCCTTGATGCTCGCCCGCTCGCCACTGGACAGCCCATGGCCCGGCAAATCGCAGGCAATCACCGCGAAGCCCTGCTCCAGCGCCCACTCGATCACATGCCGGTAGAGACCGGTGTGGTCGTAGAAACCGTGAAAGACAAACAGCGTCGCCTTCACCTGCTCTGGCCACCAGACCTGGCTGACCACCTCATAACCATCGACCTTGAAACACCCCAGGCCGCTGCGGACATTGCGCGACGAAAAATCCAGCCCATAAAACCGCTGATAGGCCTGCGCCTCCGCTGACAAGGGCAGCCCCTGCGCCAGCGGCCGCAGGCTGGCACGCAGATGATCGGGGTCGAAGGTCACTGACATGGGCATTCCAGAGCGCGAAACGGACTTTATGGACCTGCGATATTCATCTGTCGCAGCAAGCATGGCAAGCTAGTCGACCTTCAAGGAGTGAACCCATGCGCTCGCCCTATCGCGCCGCCCTGCTCGCCAGCCTGCTCGCCAGCCTGCTTGCCCTCGTGTGCGCCGCAGTGCTGTGGGCCGCCTACGACTGGTTTCAGGGGCGCTACCTGCGGGCATTCAGCGAGCATACGGCGATGTTCTCCGGTGATCCGTTGCGCCTGCCCGACAACCTCGCCGGCCCCGGTGCCATCCGACTCGTGCACTTCTGGGACCCAGCCTGCCCATGCAACGTCGGCAACCAGCAACACCTCAGCGAACTGGTTGAACTCTATGAGCCCCAGGGCGTGGAGTTTTATGCCGTGCAAAAACCTGGCAGCCACGGCCAGTTGCCAGGCACCTTGAACACCTTGAAACCCATCAGCGTCCTGCCCGGCTCCGAACAGATCCCCGCCAGCCCCGCCGTGGCGATATGGGATCGCGCCGGCAAACTGGCGTACTTCGGGCCCTACAGCGAAGGCCTGACCTGCAACTCCAGCAACAGTTTTATCGAACCGATCCTGCAAGCGCTGAACCAGGGCCGCGAAGTGAATGCCACCCACACACTGGCCGTGGGGTGTTACTGCCCCTGGCCTGTCACCCCTACGCAGTAACGCAGACAGCCGACGAGAATCCCTCCTACGGGCGATGGGCCAAAACAGGCCTGTCGTGTTAAACAGTCTCGCCAGGGAATGCTGTCACCGATAACAATACAAGGAGTCACCATGAAACGTAGCCTGACCGCGCTCGGTTTGCTGATCGTCGCGCTCGCCGCTGGCGGCGGCTGGTATGTCTACAGCAAGCAGCCGTCACGCCAGGGCATGGTGGAACTGCAGCACCTGCAAGGTTCGGTCACCGTGCGTTATGACGAGCGCGGCATCCCGCACATCCGTGCCGACAACGAAACCGACCTGTACCGCGCCCTCGGCTACGTCCACGCCCAGGATCGGCTGTTCCAGATGGAGGTCCTGCGACGCCTGGCCCGTGGCGAACTGGCCGAGGTACTCGGGCCGAAACTGCTCGACACCGACAAGCTCATGCGCAGCCTGCGCATTCGCGAACGCGCCGAAACCTACCTGGCGAACATGGATAAGCAATCGCCCGCCTTTCTTGCCCTGCAGGCCTACTTGGACGGCATCAACCAGTACCAGGACGGCCACGCCAAACCGATAGAGTTCGATGTGCTGGGCATCGCCAAGCGCCCGTTCACCGCGCAGGACACCATCAGCATCGCCGGTTACATGGCCTACAGTTTTGCCGCGGCGTTTCGCACCGAACCGCTGCTGACCTACGTGCGCGATCAATTGGGTGCCGACTACCTGAGCGTCTTCGATCTCGACTGGCAGCCCAAGGGCGTGCTGGCAAACCAACACAACAAAGCCCCCTCACCTCTGGCCAGCGCCGACTGGAAAGACCTCAACGCCCTTGCCCGCCTGAGCGAACAGGCCCTGGCCGACAATGGCCTGCCACAATTCGAAGGCAGCAATGCCTGGGTGGTTTCCGGCAACCACACCAAAAGTGGCAGGCCGCTGCTGGCCGGTGACCCGCACATCCGCTTTTCCGCGCCGTCGGTGTGGTACGAAGCGCAGCTCTCGGCGCCGGGCTTCGAGCTCTATGGCCATTACCAGGCCTTGATGCCATTCGCGTCCCTGGGCATGAACCGCGACTTCGGCTGGAGCATCACCATGTTCCAGAACGATGACCTCGACCTGATCGCCGAAAAGGTCAATCCGGACAATCCCAACCAGGTCTGGTACCGCGGCAAGTGGGTGGACATGGTCAGCAGCGAGCAGCAGATCGCGGTCAAGGGCCAGGCACCGGTAACCCTGACGCTGCGCCAGTCACCCCACGGTCCAATCGTCAACGATGCGCTGGGCAAGGCCGGCGGCAAGACGCCGATCGCCATGTGGTGGGGGTTTCTCGAAAGCCAGAACCCGATCATCGAAGGCTTCTACCAGCTCAACCGCGCCGACACCCTGGCCAAGGCCCGTAGCGCGTCTGCGAAGGTCCAGGCGCCCGGCCTGAACATCGTCTGGGCCAACGCCAAGGGCGACATCGGCTGGTGGGCCGCGGCGCAACTGCCCAAGCGACCTGCCGGAGTGAAGCCGTGGTTCATCCTCGATGGCAGCACCTCGGATGCCGACAAGGACGGCTTCTACCCGTTCAGCGCCAACCCGCAGGAAGAGAACCCGGCCCGGGGCTATATCGTCTCGGCCAATTTCCAGCCGCTGTCGCCGACGGGGATGGAGATCCCCGGTTACTACAACCTCGCCGATCGCGGCCAGCAACTCAATCGCCAGCTCAGCGACAAGACCATCAAGTGGGACCTGGAAAACAGTCAGGCGCTGCAACTGGGCACCACCACCGCCTACGGCCCGCGCCTGTTGGCGCCCCTGCTGCCGACGCTGCGCGAGGTGGTCAGCGATCCTGCAGAGCTCAAGCTGGTGGAGCAGCTGTCCCAGTGGCAGGGTGACTACCCGCTGGACTCCACCAGTGCCACGCTGTTCAACCAGTTGCTGTTCAACCTTACTGACGCGGCGATGCGCGATGAATTGGGCAATGATTTCTTCGAAACGCTGCTCTCAACCCGGGTGATCGATGCTGCGCTGCCGCGCCTGGCGGCCACGGCAGACTCACCCTGGTGGGACAACCGCAATACCCCCGCCAAGGAAACCCGCGCCGATACCGTCAAGGTTGCCTGGCAGGCCAGCATCGCCCACCTCAAGGCCACGCTGGGTGGCGATTTCTCGCAATGGCAATGGGGCAAGGCGCACACACTCACCCATGGCCATCCGTTGGGGCAGCAAAAGCCGCTGGACCGGCTGTTCAATGTCGGCCCGTTCGCGGCTCCCGGCACCCATGAAGTGCCGAACAATCTCTCGGCCAAGATCGGCCCGGCGCCGTGGCCGGTGACCTACGGCCCATCGACCCGACGCCTGATCGACTTCGCCGACCCCGCCCACAGCCTGACGGTCAACCCGGTCGGCCAGAGCGGCGTGCTGTTCGACAGGCACTTTGACGATCAGGCCGAGGCGTATATCGAGGGGATGTATTTCCAGGCGCATCTCAATGATGAAGAGGTGACGGCGAATACGCGCAGTACCTTGAAGCTGTTGCCGGCGCGTAGCGCTCAGTAGATTTGTATTGGCTGGACTGGCCCCATCGCCAGCAGGCTGGCTCCCACAAAGCTGTTGCCAGCGCGGGGGCTCAGTAGATTTGTATTGGCTGGACTGGCCCCATCGCCAGCAGGCTGGCTCCCACAAAGCTGTTGCCAGCGCGGGGGCTCAGTAGATTTGTGTTGGCTGGACTGGCCCCATCGCCAGCAGGCTGGCTCCCACAATGGATCTGCGTGCACAGGACCACTGTGGGAGCCAGCCTGCTGGCGATGAGGCCCTCACAGGCAACACCCATCACAGCTCAAACCACCGCCGCAAAATTCTGCCTGAACTGCTGCGGTGTCACCCCCAGCCTGCGGTTGAACACGCTGCGCATGTGCTGGGCATCGCGGAATCCGCATTGATAGGCCACGGTCTTGAGCGGTGCGTGGGTGCTTTCCAGCAGCACCCGCGCCGCATCCACCCGCGCCCGCTCGACAAACTCGGCCGGGGTGATTTTCGCTTCCTTGGCAAACACCCGGGAAAAGTTGCGCGCGCTCATGTTGGCGGCATTGGCCAGGTCGGCAATGGTCAGGTCGCCCGTCAGGTTCGCCAACACGTAATGCTGAACCATCGCCACGGCGGAGGTCGGCTCAGCATGAGGCGTAAGGAACGGGCTGAACTGTGATTGCCCACCCGAGCGCTGGGTGAACACTACCAATCGTTTTGCCACGCTCAAGGCCACGTCCGGCCCGTGATCGCGCCCCAGCAGATACAGCGACAGATCGATTCCGGCCGTCACCCCGGCCGAGGTGAACAGCTCGCCGTCCTGGACGTAAAGCCGATCGGCTTCGACCTGGGTCGTCGGGCACAACTCAGCCAACGCAGCGGCATCGCCCCAATGGGTGGTCACCGTCCGCCCTTCCAGCAATCCCGCCCGGGCAAGCATGAACGCACCGTTGCAGATCGAGCCAAAACGCTGCGCCCGCGCGCAGGCATCGCGCAGCCAGTCATCGAACGCAGTGCCGAAGGACATGAAGGGCAATTGCGGTCCGCCGGCTACCAGCAGCAGGTCATAGGACTCCAGCGCTTCGCTGAAATGCCGGTGGGCGTTCAGCGCCAAACCGTTGGAACACGCCATCACCCCGCGTTCCACGCCAATGACCTCGAGCCGGTAGTGATCCTCGGATGCGAGGAAGCGGTTGGCTTCGGAAAACACATCCATGGGGCCGGTGACGTCCAGCGCCTGGACGCCGGCGAAGACCACGATGGCGACGGTTTTCTGCATGGTTCAAATACACCCTCAAAATTGAAAGAGATCACACGCCACCCTAGCCAAACCACGCTCAACAAGCGAGGTTGGCGCGATATGCATGCTCATTGGCAAGGATCGCAGCCATGGGTCGATTGTCCCGTTTGCCGGCCGCGAACAGACTTTAACCCTCAGCGCCGCTTCGGCGTCTACCTTGAGGAAAAGCCCATGAGCACCACCATCGCCGGCATCAAGATCCCCGACAGCGCCTTGGCCAAAGCCACCACCGAATACATCCGCGACATCGAGTCCGACCTGCTCTACCACCACTCGCGCCGGGTGTTTCTGTTCGGTGCGCTGAGCGGCGAGCGCAAGCAACTGGCCTACAACCCGGAGCTTTTGTACGTGGGCGCGATGTTCCATGACCTGGGCCTGGTGGAAGGTTATCGCAGCGACAACGAGCGCTTCGAAGTCGACGGCGCCAATGCGGCGGCCGCGTTTCTCAAGCCCTACGGGTTCAGCGATGACGACATCGAGCAGGTCTGGCTGTCGATCGCCCTGCACACCACGCCGGGTGTGCCGCAACACCTGCGGCCAAACGTGGCGCTGGTAACCGCTGGTGTTGAAATGGACGTGCTGGGCATGGACTACGCGGCGTTTTCCACCGCGCAGCGTGAAGCGGTGGTGCATGCGCATCCACGGGGTGAGGGGTTCAAGGAGTGCATCATCTGCGCCTTTGCCGACGGCTTGCGCCATCGTCCGCAGACCACGTTTGGCAATGTGAAGACCGATGTTTTGATGGATCAGGAGCCGGGGTTCAAGCCGATGAACTTCGTTGAGGTCATCCGCAAATCCCCTTGGGTAGCGTGAACGCCAAAAAAACCTGTGGGAGCGGGCTTGCTCGCGAAGGGGTCGTGTCAGTCAATAGAGATGTCGACTGACACACCGCTTTCGCGAGCAAGCCCGCTCCCACATGAGATCCCGGTTGACCATGATTCTGCGGCCAACCGGTCGAGACTTACGCCGCTTCCGGTGCCTGCGCGCGACGCACGTCCGGTTGCTTCCACGAATCGGCGGCGCTTTCTTCGATGGCTTGCTGGATCGCACGCTTGCGCGCTTCTTCGGCGCGACGGCTGAAGAACCAGACCAGGAAGGTCATCAGCGACACCGCCAGCAGAATCAGGCTGGCCACGGCGTTGATTTCAGGTTTCACACCCAGGCGTACCGCCGAGAACACTTCCATCGGCAAGGTGGTGGAACCCGGGCCCGACACGAAGCTCGCCAACACCAGGTCATCCAGCGACAGGGCAAACGACATCATGCCGCCGGCACCCAGGGATGGCGCGATCATCGGGATGGTGATCAGGAAGAACACCTTCCACGGCCGTGCTCCCAGGTCCATCGCTGCTTCTTCGATGGACAGGTCCAGCTCACGCAAGCGCGCCGACACCACCACCGCCACATACGCCGCACAGAACGTGGTGTGGGCGATCCAGATGGTGACGATGCCACGTTCCTGTGGCCAGCCAATCATCTGCGCCATGGCCACGAACAGCAGCAACAGCGACAGACCGGTGATCACTTCGGGCATTACCAGCGGCGCGGTGACCAGGCCACCGAACAGGGTGCGACCCTTGAAGTGGGTGATCCGGGTCAGCACGAACGCGGCCAGCGTCCCTAGTGCGACTGCTGCAATCGCCGTGTAGCAGGCGATTTCCAGCGAGCGTAGCACCGAGCCCATCAGTTGGGTGTTGTCCATCAGGCCGACGTACCACTTGATCGACCAGCCGCCCCACACCGTCACCAGTTTCGAGGCGTTGAACGAGTAGATCACCAGGATCAGCATGGGCGCGTAGATGAACAGCAATCCCGCTACCAGCATGAAACTCGAGAAACGGAAGCGCTTCATTCCTTGCCCTCCATCTCTTTGGCTTGGCTACGGTTGAACAGGATGATCGGCACGATCAGGATCGCCAGCATCACCACCGCCAGGGCGGACGCCACCGGCCAGTCACGGTTGTTGAAGAACTCTTGCCAGAGCACTTTACCGATCATCAGGGTCTCCGGACCGCCGAGCAGTTCCGGGATCACGAACTCACCCACGACCGGGATGAACACCAGCATGCAGCCGGCGATGATGCCGTTCTTGGACAGCGGAATGGTGATCTTCCAGAAGCTGTTGAAGGTGCTCGAACCGAGGTCGGACGCGGCTTCCAGCAGGCTGTTGTCGTGCTTCACCAGGTTGGCGTACAGCGGCAGGATCATGAACGGCAGATAGGAATAAACCACACCGATGTACACGGCGAGGTTGGTGTTGAGGATCTGCAGCGGCTCGTCGATCCAGCCCATGGTCATCAGGAAACCGTTGAGCAGGCCGTTGTTGCTGAGGATGCCCATCCACGCATACACGCGGATCAGGATCGCGGTCCAGGTCGGCATCATGATCAGCAGCACCAGCACTGTTTGCAGCTCTTTGCGGGCACTGGCGATGGCGTAGGCCATCGGGTAGCCGATCAGCAGGCAGAGGATGGTGCTGATCAGCGCCATCTTCAACGAGCCGAGGTAGGCGGCGATGTACAACTCGTCGTCGCCGAGCATCGCGTAGTTGCCCAGGTTCAGCAGCACCTGCAGCTTCTGTTCGGCGTAGCTGTAGATCTCGGTGTACGGCGGAATGGCCACGTCGGCTTCGGCGAAGCTGATCTTCAGGACGATGAAGAACGGCAACATGAAGAACAGGAACAGCCAGATGAAGGGAACCCCGATGACCAACTGGCGGCCACCGGGAATTATTCGATTGAGGCGGCGTTTGAATTTGCGCATGTTCATGAGCGAAGTACCACGCCGCTATCGTCTTCCCAGTACACGTAGACCTGGTCACCCCAGGTTGGCCGCTGGCCACGGCGCTCGGCGTTGGCGACGAACGACTGGACGATCTTGCCGCTCGGCAGCTCGACGTAGAACACCGAGTGACCGCCCAGGTAGGCGATGTCATGGACCTTGCCGCTGGACCAGTTGTATTCGCAGGTCGGCATGGTCGGGGTGACGAGCAGTTTTTCCGGACGGATCGCGTAGGTCACGGCCTTGTCCTGCACCGAGGTGCTGATGCCGTGGCCGACGTAGATCTTCCGGTCGAGGTCCTTGCAGGTGATGATCGCGTGGCCTTCGGCATCGTCGATCACTTCACCGTCGAAGATGTTGACGTTGCCGATGAATTCGCAGACCAGGCGGCTGGTCGGGGTTTCGTAGATGTCGATCGGGCTGCCGATCTGGGCGATCCAGCCCAGGTGCATGATCGCGATGCGCTCGGCCATGGTCATGGCCTCTTCCTGGTCGTGGGTCACCATGACGCAGGTTACGCCGACGCGCTCGATGATCTCCACCAGCTCCAGCTGCATTTGCGAACGCAGTTTTTTATCCAGCGCGCCCATCGGTTCGTCGAGCAACAGCAGCTTCGGACGCTTGGCCAGGGAACGGGCCAGGGCCACACGCTGGCGCTGGCCACCGGACAACTGATGCGGCTTGCGCTTGGCGTACTGGCTCATTTGCACCAGCTTGAGCATATCGGCCACGCGGGCATCGATTTCCGCAGATGGCAGCTTGTCCTGCTTGAGGCCGAAGGCGATGTTCTGCGCCACGGTCATGTGCGGGAACAGGGCGTAGGACTGGAACATCATGTTGATCGGCCGCTCGTACGGCGGCATGTCCGTGATGTCTACGCCATCGAGGAAAATGCGCCCCTCAGTCGGTCGTTCGAAGCCGGCGAGCATGCGCAGCAAAGTGGATTTGCCCGATCCCGAACCGCCGAGCAAGGCGAAGATCTCGCCTTTCTTGATTTCCAGGGACACATCGTCCACGGCAATCGTCTCGTCGAACTTCTTCGTGACCCGGTCGATTTTGACCAGCACCTGTTTAGGTGACTGGTCGCCCTCGAGGGCTTTCTTATAGGCGCCGGAGGCAACAGCCATTTACGAAACTCCCAGAAAAAAAGAGTGCAGTTCGCTCAAGGTGAGCCAACCTTGGATAGTTTGAGCCTTGAAGCTATTTGCCCGACTTGACCTTGGTCCAGCTGCGGGTCATCAAACGTTGAATGTTTGGCGGCAGTTCGATGGACACGTAGGTCTTGTCGAGGACCGATTGCGGTGGATAAACCGATTCGTCGGTGCGAATCGACTGTTCCATCAGTTTGTCCGACGCCGGGTTAGGGTTGGCGTAGCCGACATAGTCACTGACTTGAGCGATCACCTCAGGTTTCAACAGATAGTTGATGAACGCGTGGGCTTCCTTGACGTTGGCGGCGTCCTTGGGAATCGCCAGCATGTCGAACCACAGCGCGCCGCCTTCCTTGGGAATCGAGTAGACGATGTCCACGCCTTTCTTGGCTTCGGCCGCGCGGTTGCGGGCCTGGAACATGTCGCCGGAGAAACCGATCGCCACGCAGATATCGCCGTTGGCCAGGTCCGCGATGTATTTGGAGGAGTGGAAGTAGGTAACGTAAGGCCGCACCGCCAGCAACTTGGCTTCAGCCTTCTTGTAGTCTTCGGGGTTGGTGCTGTTGGGGTCCAGGCCCAGGTAGTTGAGGACCGTGGGCATCATTTCATCGGCAGAATCGAGGAACGCCACGCCGCAGCTTTGCAGCTTCTTGATGTTCTCCGGCTCGAAGACCGCGGCCCAGGAATCGATCTTGTCGACGCCCAGCGCAGCCTTGATCTTTTCGGGGTTGTAACCGATGCCGTTGGTGCCCCACAGGTACGGCACGGCGTACAGGTTACCCGGATCGTTTTGCTCCAGGCGCTTGAGCAGCACCGGGTCGAGGTTCGAATAATCCGGCAACTGCGACTTGTCGAGCTTCTGGAATGCCCCGGCCTTGATCTGCTTGCCGAGGAAGTGGTTGGACGGCACCACCACGTCGTAACCGGTGCGCCCGGCCAGCAACTTGCCTTCCAGGGTTTCGTTGGAATCGAATACGTCATACACCGGTTTGATTCCGGTGGCTTTCTGGAAGTCGGCCAGGGTGGTCTCGCCGATGTAATCCGACCAGTTATAAATATGCACGGTACCGGCAGCCTGGACACTGGCAGCGAGTGTCAGTCCGGCGCCGATCAACATGGCATTGCGCAACAAAGAAAAAATAGGCAAGTGGAGGTCCTCTAAAATGAGTTGGGCTCAAGTTGCCCCGTGTTACATGACAGCCATGGCTGCCTGGCAACTAAACCGGCGCGCAACTTACCCTCGAAAAACCGTTCCAGCAAACTTTATGAAGACCCTTGTAGGAGCGAGCTTGCTCGCGATGGTCGTCAACGATAACGCTGGGTGCCTGACACCCCGCGGCGTTGCGATTTTTTTCGCGAGCAAGCTCGCTCCTACAGAGGTTTTACTTACTCCTTATTTACCGGATTTGATCTTGGTCCAGCTGCGGGTCATGATCCGCTGGGTCGCGGCCGGCAAGTCGGCAATCGCGTACAGCTTGGCCAATACATCCGCCGGCGGGTAAATGCCCGGGTCGTCAGTGATTTCTTTATCAACCAATGCCGTAGCGGCCGCGTTACCGTTCGGGAAGCGTACGGCGTTGGTGATTTCAGCCATGATTTCCGGCTTCTGCAGGAAGGTCATGAACTTGTAGGCGCCTTCGACGTTTTCGGCATCTTTAGGGATGGCGACCATGTCGTAGAAGCTGCCTGCACCTTCTTTCGGAATGTTGTAGCTGACTTTCACCTTGTCGCCGGCTTCAGCCGCGCGGGACTTGGCCTGGTAGATGTCACCCGAGTAACCCACGGCCACGCAGATGTTGCCGTTGGCCAGGTCGGAGATGTACTTGGAGGAGTGGAAGTAGCCTACCGAAGGACGGATTTTCAGGAACAGCGCTTCAGCTTCGGCCAGTTGTTTCTTGTCCTGGCTGTCGGTTGGATAGCCCAGGTAGTGCAACGCCACCGGAATCATCTCGGTTGGCGAGTCGAGGAAACTGATACCGCACGACTTCAACTTGGCGGCGTTTTCAGGTTTGAACAGCAGATCCCAGGAATTGGTCGGTGCGTCGGCACCCAGCGCAGCCTTGACCTTCTCGGCGTTGAAGCCGATACCGATCGAACCCCACATGTATGGGAACGCGTGTTCGTTGCCCGGGTCGCTGACCGACACGGCCTTGAGCAGGTCAGTGTTCAGGTTCTTCCAGTTAGGCAGCTTGGACTTGTCCAGCTTCTGGTAAACGCCAGCCTTGATCTGCTTGGCCAGGAAGTTGTTCGACGGTACGACGATGTCGTAACCGGACTTGCCTGCCAGCAACTTGGCTTCGAGTGTTTCGTTACTGTCGAAGACGTCGTAGACGACTTTGATACCCGACTCGTCTTCGAACTTTTTAATGGTGTCCGGGGCGATGTAATCGGACCAGTTATACACGTGCAGAACTTTGTCATCCGCCTGAACCGCGCCCGCCATCAAGCCCATCAGGGACATGGCGAGGAGGGTCTTGCCAGCAAGCTTTTTTCCTAATGCCTTCATGCGTAATGCTCCAAATTTTTCTTTTTTGAACCACTTTGTTCAGCGGCCGAACCCGGACAACTGGAACCGCGGCTAGTCTGGCAAGATCCGAGGCGGTCTTTCAAGGAAAGGCCAGCCTTTCTCACGGCTCCGGGCGAAAGTTTCATGCCTTGCGCCCAGAGCCTAGCACTTAGGCCTGCAACGCACTCAGGGTCAGGTCCAGGCACTTGCGCGCCTTGGTCACCAACTCATCGATTTCCGCAGGCGTAATCACCAGCGGTGGCGCGATGATCATGGTGTCGCCCACGGCACGCATGATCAGCCCGTTATCGAAGCAGAACTGCCGGCAGATCATGCCGACGCCCTTGCCTTCATAGCGCTTGCGAGTGGCCTTGTCCTGAACCAGTTCGATCGCCCCCAGCAGACCGACCCCACGAACTTCCCCTACCAGAGGATGATCGTTGAGTTCACGCAAACGTTTCTGCAAATACGGTGCCGTTTCAGCGTGGACGCGCTCGATAATTTTTTCATCGCGCATGATGCGGATGTTTTCCAGCGCCACTGCCGCGGCCACCGGGTGCCCGGAATAGGTGAAGCCGTGGTTGAAGTCGCCACCTTCGTTGAGCACGTCCACCACTTCGTCGCGCACGATCAGGCCACCCATGGGGATGTAGCCGGAGGTCAGGCCCTTGGCGATGGTCATCATGTCTGGCTTGAGGTCGTAGAAATCGCTGCCGAACCACTCGCCGGTACGGCCGAAACCGCAGATCACTTCGTCCGCCACGAACAGGATGTCGTACTTGGCGAGAATTTCCTTGATGCGCGGCCAGTAGCTGTCTGGCGGAATGATCACACCGCCAGCGCCCTGGATCGGCTCGGCAATAAAGGCGCCGACATTGTCCACGCCGACTTCGAGGATTTTCTCTTCCAGCTGGTTGGCCGCCCAGATCCCGAACTCTTCAGGGGTCATGTCGCCGCCTTCGGCGAACCAGTACGGCTGGGCGATGTGGACGATGCCCGGAATCGGCAAGTCGCCCTGTTCGTGCATGTAGGTCATGCCACCCAGGCTCGCGCCGGCCACGGTGGAACCGTGATAACCGTTCTTGCGGCTGATGATGACTTTCTTCTTCGGCTGGCCCTTGATCGCCCAGTAGTGACGAACCATGCGCAGCATGGTGTCGTTGCCTTCAGAGCCGGAACCGGTGAAGAACACGTGGTTCATGCCTTCTGGCGCGACATCGGCGATGGCCTTGGCCAGCTCCAGTACCGGCGGGTGGGCGGTCTGGAAGAACAGGTTGTAGTACGGCAGTTCGCGCATCTGCTTGCTGGCGGCATCGGCCAGTTCATCGCGACCGTAACCGATGGCCACGCACCACAGGCCGGCCATGCCGTCGAGGATCTTGTTGCCTTCGCTGTCCCACAGGTAGACGCCCTTGGCATTGGTGATGATCCGCGGGCCTTTCTCCTTCAGCTGCTTGAAGTCGCTGAACGGAGCCAGGTGGTGATCATTGCTCAGGGTTTGCCATTCACGGGTTTGCGGATTGTTGCTGGTCATACCAATCTCCTAAAAAATCCAGGTGAGAGCGCCACCCGACAACGGCGGCGCCCGGCGCATCAGACGGCAAAAAGCAGGAATTCCCGTTCCCACGAACTGATGACGCGCTTGAAGTTTTCATGCTCGGCCCGCTTGACCGCGACGTAGCCAGTGATGAAATTCTTGCCCAGGTAACGCTCGATGGTTGCGCTGTTTTCCATGCGCTCGAGCGCGTCTTCAATGGTCAGTGGCAGGCGCAGGTTGCGGCGCTCGTAACCACGGCCCACCACCGGCGCGCTCGGGTTCAGGCCCTCGACCATGCCGATGTAGCCGCACAGCAAGCTCGCGGCAATGGCCAGGTACGGGTTGGCATCAGCGCCCGGCAGGCGGTTTTCCACGCGACGGTTCTGTGGCCCGGCATCCGGCACCCGCAGGCCCACGGTGCGGTTCTCTTCGCCCCACTCCACGTTCACCGGCGCCGAGGTGTCCGGCAGGAAGCGGCGGAACGAGTTGACGTTGGGGGCGAACAGCGGCAACAGCTCGGGAATCAGCTTCTGCAAACCACCGATGTGGTTGAGGAACAGCTGGCTCATGGTCCCGTCTTCATTGGAGAAGATGTTCTTGCCGGTCTCCATGTCGATGATGCTCTGGTGCAGGTGCATGGCGCTGCCAGGCTCGCCGGTCATCGGCTTGGCCATGAAGGTCGCGGCCACGTTGTGCTTGAGCGCGGCTTCGCGCATGGTGCGCTTGAACACCAGGATCTGGTCGGCCAGGGACAGGGCGTCGCCGTGACGGAAGTTGATCTCCATCTGCGCCGTGCCGTCCTCGTGGATCAGCGTGTCGAGGTCCAGTTCCTGCAGTTCGCACCAGTCATAGACGTCCTCGAACAGCGGATCGAACTCGTTCGCCGCCTCGATGGAGAACGACTGGCGACCGATTTCCGGGCGACCGGAACGGCCGACCGGTGGCTGCAACGGATAATCCGGGTCGTCACTGCGCTTGGTCAGGTAGAACTCCATCTCCGGCGCCACGATTGGCTGCCAGCCCCGGTCGGCATAGAGCTTGAGGACCTTCTTGAGCACGTTGCGCGGCGACAGCTCGATCGGGTTGCCCTGCTTGTCGTAGGTGTCGTGGATCACCTGGGCGGTCGGTTCGATGGCCCATGGCACCAGGAACACCGCGTTCTGGTCGGGACGGCAAATCATGTCGATGTCGGCCGGGTCGAGCAGCTCGTAATAGATGTCATCTTCGACATAGTCGCCGGTCACGGTCTGCAGCAGAACGCTCTCGGGCAGGCGCATGCCCTTTTCGGCGATGAATTTGTTGGTCGGCGAGATCTTGCCCCGGGTGATCCCGGTCAAGTCGGCGATCATGCATTCGACTTCTGTGATCTTGTGGTCTTTCAACCAATCGGTGAGCTGGTCGAGGTTGTTACTCATAAATGCCTCTAGGCTTTGAGTTTCCTGACTCTTGGGAGTCAGGCAGTAGTTGACGCATCGGCGTCGCGTTGAAATGCAAGTTTGCGCCAGGCTATCGTGCTTGTGTGTACTTCTGCGCATGACAGGCGTGCAGAATCGCGAGCGGTGCCCTGCACGAAGGCCGAGCCGCTATTGTGAATCGGTTCTATATTGAATGGAGTAACCGTAATGGGTGTGCCGTCGAGACCGTCCAGAATATCGGACGGGGTCGGTCGATCCGCCAGGGACGGGAAGATCACCGACAGGTCCGGAGCCGCTGCGGCCACGGCGCTGACGCAGGTGTCGCCACTGCTGTGATAAGCATACAGACCGATCTGCGAAGAGCAGGCGGTGACGCCGATTATCGGCAGGCGAGACATGAAGCACCCCGGTATTATTGCTGTTATGGGTTTGATTCGAGCTTAGCCTTGTTCATTTTTTTACACAACACCCCCGTAAAAAATACAACACGGCCCGCTCAAGCTTGCGGGGGTTAAACGGCCAAGGGCTATAAAAACGCCCCAAAGCGCCCCAAAAAAGCCACACGAGCGCTTTTTTAGGGCAAAAAAGGCCTCGCTTGACTTCGGCAAGCCGTTCGGGTTGACTGGAATCCGAAAAGATCAATGATTGATATTTTTAACAACAAAGGTGTTGCATCATGTCGGTACCCCCGCGTGCCGTTCAGCTTAACGAAGCGAACGCGTTCCTTAAGGAACATCCTGAGGTTCTGTACGTTGACCTTCTGATTGCGGATATGAATGGTGTGGTGCGCGGCAAGCGCATCGAACGCACCAGCCTCCACAAGGTTTACGAGAAAGGCATCAACCTGCCGGCCTCTCTATTTGCTCTGGATATCAACGGCTCCACGGTGGAAAGCACCGGCCTGGGCCTGGACATCGGCGACGCCGATCGAATCTGCTATCCAATCCCCGATACCCTGTGCAACGAGCCATGGCAGAAGCGCCCCACCGCGCAACTGTTGATGACCATGCACGAACTCGAAGGTGATCCTTTCTTCGCCGACCCGCGGGAAGTCCTGCGACAAGTCGTGACCAAGTTCGATGAAATGGGCCTGACCATCTGCGCCGCGTTCGAACTGGAGTTCTACCTGATCGACCAGGAGAACGTGAACGGTCGTCCGCAACCGCCGCGCTCGCCGATCTCCGGCAAACGCCCGCACTCGACACAGGTCTACCTGATCGACGACCTCGACGAATACGTCGACTGCCTCCAGGACATCCTGGAAGGTGCGAAAGAGCAAGGCATCCCGGCCGACGCCATCGTCAAGGAAAGTGCCCCGGCGCAGTTCGAAGTGAACCTGCACCACGTGGCCGACCCGATCAAGGCTTGCGACTACGCCGTACTGCTCAAGCGTCTGATCAAGAACATCGCCTACGACCATGAAATGGACACCACCTTCATGGCCAAGCCTTACCCGGGCCAGGCGGGCAATGGTCTGCACGTGCACATTTCGATTCTCGACAAGGACGGCAAGAATATTTTTGCCAGTGAGGATCCCGAGCAGAACGCCGCGCTGCGTCACGCGATCGGCGGTGTGCTCGAGACCCTACCGGCGCAGATGGCTTTCCTCTGCCCGAACGTCAACTCCTACCGTCGATTCGGCGCGCAGTTCTATGTGCCGAACTCCCCGTGCTGGGGCCTGGACAACCGCACCGTAGCGATTCGCGTACCCACCGGCTCCGCCGATGCCGTGCGTATCGAACACCGTGTGGCCGGCGCCGACGCCAACCCGTACCTGCTGATGGCTTCGGTCCTGGCAGGCGTGCACCACGGCCTGGTCAACAAGATCGAGCCGAACGCACCGGTCGAAGGCAACAGCTACGAGCAGAACGAGCAGAGCCTGCCGAACAACCTGCGCGATGCGTTGCGCGAGCTGGACGACAGCGAGGTCATGGCCAAGTACATCGATCCGAAATACATCGATATCTTCGTGGCCTGCAAGGAGAGTGAGCTGGAGGAGTTTGAACACTCCATCTCCGACCTTGAGTACAACTGGTACCTGCATACCGTTTAAGTGGTTGCAGTGAAAAGAAACGCCGTCGGCCGCAAAGCCTGCGGCGTTTTTTTATGGGTAATTTCAGTTGCACCGAGTCGCCTGCTTCGCGAGCAAGCCCGCTCCCACATTTGTCCTGCGTACACAGTTCAAGTGTGGGAGCGGGCTTGCTCGCGAAGGCGTCCGGGCAGACAACATAGAAGCCTGCTCGTACAATGCCCCCTGCCCCGCAGGAGACTCCAATGACGCGCACCGCCACCGCTCGCAAACCCCGCGCCCGCAGCCAGGCCCGGATCGATTCGATACTCGACGCCGCCCGCACGCTGCTGGCCGCCGAGGGCGTGGCCAGCCTGTCGATCTACAGTGTCGCCGAACGCGCGCAGATCCCACCCTCCTCCGTCTACCACTTCTTCGCCAGCGTCCCGTCCCTGCTCGAAGCGCTGACCGCCGACGTCCACGCGGCCTTCCGCGGCTGCCTGCAAGAGCCCATCGACCATGGCGCCTTGAGCGGCTGGCGTGACCTGTCGCGACTGGTGGAGCAACGCATGCTCGAGATCTACAGCGAAGACGCCGCCGCCCGCCAACTCATCCTCGCCCAACACGGCCTGACCGAAGTCACCCAGGCCGACCGCCAGCACGACATCGAACTGGGCGACCTGATGCACAAGCTGTTCGACCACCACTTCGAGCTGCCGAAGCTGCCGAACGATGTCGATGTGTTTGCGCTGGCCATGGAGCTCGGTGACCGGGTGTATGCGCGCTCGGTGCAGCAGCATGGGCAGATCACGCCGCGCATGGCCGAGGAAGGGATGCGGGTGTTTGATGCGTACCTGGGGCTGTATTTGCCGCCTTACCTGCCCAAGCGCGTTGCACTTTAAAAGATCGCAGCCTGCGGCAGCTCCTACAGAGGAATCCGTTCCCCTGTAGGAGCTGCCGCAGGCTGCGATCTTTTGACTTTAAAAACACCGGCGATCACAACTTGGCGATCGACACCTCGGTGGATTTCACGAACGCGATCACTTCGCTGCCCACCGCCAGCTCCAGCTCTTTCACCGAACGGGTGGTGATTACCGACGTGACGATCCCGGAAGCGGTCTGCACGTCGATTTCCGACAGCACATCGCCCAGAACGATTTCCTTGATCGAGCCTTTGAACTGGTTGCGTACGTTGATGGCCTTGATAGTCATGATATTGATTCCTGTCGTTGATTGAGGCTTGAGTTATTGGGCCCAACGCAACTGCGTAGGCAAGGGTGAAACAGGTTCCGGTTCCGGCGGTTGACCGGGCAGTGACAGCACGCGGTTGAGCACTTGGGTTTCCAGCGCCGCCAGCCGGTGGGAGCCGCGAACCCGAGGGCGCGGCAGTTCCACGTGCAGGTCCAGGCCCACTTCGCCGTCTTCGATCAGGATCACCCGATCGGCAATTGCCACCGCTTCACTGACGTCGTGGGTCACCAGCAACACGGTGAAGCCGTGCTGTTGCCAGAGCCGCTCGATCAGCTGCTGCATCTCGATTCGCGTAAGCGCATCCAGGGCGCCCAAAGGTTCGTCGAGCAGCAGCAAGCGCGGTTGGTGGATCAATGCGCGAGCCAACGCCACCCGTTGCTTCTGCCCACCGGACAGGGCCGCCGGCCACTCGTTGGCGCGATCCGCCAGGCCGACCGCTTCCAGCGCTTCCAGCGCCTTTGGCCGCCAGTTGCCCGTGAGTCCCAGGCCGACGTTGTCGATGATCTTTTTCCACGGCAACAGACGCGCTTCCTGGAACATCAAGCGAGTGTCTTCCCGCGCCTCACTCAGCGGCGCGGAGCCGGCCAGCAATTCACCACCGGTAGGCTTGTCGAGGCCCGCGAGCAAACGCAGCAAGGTGCTTTTGCCACAGCCACTGCGACCGACCACCGCGACGAACTGACCCGCCGGAATGTGCAGGTCGATCTCACGCAGCACCTGCCGCGAGCCGAAGGTTTTTTGCAGCTTGCGCACCGCCAGCGGAATTCCGCGCAGCAGGCGTGGAGGTTGTTGAGCCGTCATGCGGCACCTCCCTTGACGACCTGATAAGCCGGATGCCAGCGCAGCCACACACGTTCAAGTCCACGGGCGGCGAGGTCGGCCAGTTTGCCGAGCACCGCGTAGAGCAGAATCGCCAGCACCACCACGTCGGTCTGCAGGAACTCCCGGGCGTTCATCGCCAGGTAGCCGATGCCGGAACTGGCGGAAATGGTTTCCGCGACGATCAGCGTCAGCCACATGAAACCCAGGGCAAAACGCACACCGACCAGGATCGAGGGCAGCGCCCCCGGCAGGATCACCTGGCGGAACAGGCTGAAGCCGGACAGACCATAGCTGCGCGACATTTCCACCAACGCCGGATCGACGTTGCGGATGCCGTGATAAGTGTTGAGGTAGATCGGGAACAAGGTGCCCAGCGCTACCAGGAAAATCTTCGCCGACTCGTCGATGCCGAACCACAGGATCACCAGTGGAATCAACGCCAGGTGCGGCACGTTGCGGATCATCTGCACCGAGCTGTCGAGCAGGCGTTCGCCCCACTTCGACAGGCCTGTGATAAAACCCAGGGTCAGGCCGATGCCGCCGCCGATGGCGAAACCCAGCGCCGCGCGCCAGCCGCTGATTGCCAGGTGCGTCCAGATTTCGCCGCTGCGCACCAGGTTCACACCGGCTTCGATCACGGCAATGGGCGCCGGCAGAATCCGCGTCGACAACCAGCCCGCCGACACCGACAACTGCCACACCGCCAAGAGCAAGACTGGCAACGCCCAGGGCGCAAGGCTGTGAATGATCTTCTTCATGGCGCGCCTCAGCTCTGGGACGCGGCTTTAGGGAGAATGTCGTTGGCGACCATCTCGCCAAACGGGCTGACGTAGCCGGCGCTTGTCGGTAGCTCCGGACGTTCGATATCCAGGTGTGGGAACAGCAGCTCGGCGACGCGATACGACTCTTCCAGGTGTGGATATCCGGAGAAGATAAAGGTGTCGATGCCTAGGTCCGCGTATTCCTTCACGCGCGCCGCAACGGTCGGGCCGTCACCCACCAGCGCTGTGCCGGCACCGCCGCGCACCAGGCCGACACCGGCCCACAGGTTGGGACTGACTTCCAGGTTGTCGCGATTGCCGCCGTGCAGCGCGGCCATGCGTTGCTGGCCAACGGAATCGAAGCGCGCCAGCGAAGCCTGGGCACGAGCGATGGTGTCGTCGTCCAGGTGCGAGATCAATCGATCAGCCGCTTGCCAGGCTTCGGCGTTGGTTTCGCGCACGATCACATGCAGGCGAATACCGAAGCGCACGGTGCGCCCGAGCTTGGCGGCCTTGGCGCGCACCTGGGCGATTTTCTCGGCAACGGCGGCCGGTGGCTCACCCCAGGTCAGGACCATTTCGACCTGCTCGGCCGCGAGGTCTTGCGCCGCTTCCGACGAACCGCCGAAGTACAGTGGCGGACGCGGTTGCTGGATCGGTGGATAGAGCAACTTGGCGCCCTTCACGCTGATGTGCTGACCGTCGTAGTCGACGGTTTCGCCTTCCAGCACCCGACGCCAGATGCGGGTGAATTCCACCGAGGCCTGGTAGCGCTCTTCGTGGCTGAGGAACAGACCGTCGCCGGCTAACTCTTCCGGATCACCCCCGGTGACCAGGTTGAACAGCGCACGACCGCCGGACAGACGATCCAGGGTCGCGGCCTGCCGCGCTGCCACCGTCGGGGAAATGATCCCGGGGCGCAGGGCGACGAGGAATTTCAAACGCTGGGTCACCGGGATCAGCGACGCCGCCACCAGCCACGAGTCTTCGCAGGAACGCCCGGTGGGAATCAGCACCCCGCCGAAGCCCAGTCGATCCGCCGCTTGCGCGACCTGTTGCAGGTAACCGTGATCGACGGCGCGAGCGCCTTCGGCGGTGCCAAGGTAATGGCCGTCGCCGTGGGTAGGCAGGAACCAGAAGATATTGAGGCTCATGGAGTGGTCTCCTTGGGGGTTCGAATTAACTGGGCTTTGGTTACAGAGCTTTGGTTACTGAGCTTTGGGCAACGGCCGCCGGTGGCGTCCAGATCACGTCTTTGATACTCAGCGGCTTGGGAATCAGCTTGAGCTGGTAGAAGCTGTCGGCGATTTTCTGCTGGGCGGCGACCACTTCCGGGGTCAGGAACAACGCGCCGTAGCCCTGGCGTTTCACCGAAGTCAGGGTGATGTCCGCCGGCAGGCCGAGCAGTGGCGAAACCTGTTTGGTCACGTCTTCAGGGTTGGCTTTCGACCATTCGCCGACTGCCCGCACTTCTTCCACGAGGGTCTTGATCACCTCAGGATTTTTCTGCGCATAGGGCTTGGTGGCGAGGTAGAACTGGTGGTTGTCGACGATGCCCTGGCCATCGCGCAGGGTGTGCGCTTGCAGCTGCTGTTCGGCGGCGGCCTGGTAAGGGTCCCAGATGACCCAGGCATCGACGCTGCCACGCTCGAACGCGGCGCGGGCATCGGACGGCGGCAGGAAGACGGTCTGGATATCGGTGTATTTGAGCCCGGCGTCTTCCAGGGCGCGCACCAGCAGGTAGTGCACGTTGGAGCCTTTGTTCAGCACGACTTTCTTGCCCTTGAGGTCCTTCACCGATTTGATCGGCGAGTCCTTCGGCACCAGGATCGCTTCACTGTGCGGCGCTGGCGGTTCGTAGGCGACGTAGAGCAGATCCGCGCCCGCTGCCTGGGCGAACACGGGCGGGGTTTCGCCGGTGACGCCGAAGTCGATGGAGCCGACGTTCAGGCCTTCGAGCAGTTGCGGGCCGCCGGGGAATTCAGTCCATTGCACGTCGACGCCTTGGGTGGCGAGGCGTTTTTCCAGGGTGCCTTTGGCTTTGAGCAGCACCAGGGTGCCGTATTTCTGATAACCGATACGGAGTGTCTCGGCTTGAGCTTGAGTAATGGCGCCGAAGGTGACAGCCGCAGCAAACAGAGCGACCAGACCGCGACGCAAAATGACAGGGCGCATGGCGCTCTCCTTTTTGCAGTTGGGTTTTGGCTGCACCTGCTTGCCCGTTGGCGGGCGAGTAAGGCCAGTACTTCAAATTTCGATGAGGCTTAAATGCTCCAGCGAGCACTCAACAAACGATCATTCAACAGGTTCGGATCGAGCGGCCTGGGCCGTCGTGCCATGGCGCTGAAAAACAGCTCCAGCGACTCGTCCAGTCGTTGCTCCAGCTCCGGCGCCAACTGCGCCAGGGCGCTGCCTTCGCCATAGGCGATCTGGCTGTCGACGGCGAAAATCCCTTGCAGCAGCTCCTGGGCTTTCAATGCCGACAGCACCGGCTTGAGGGCATAATCCACCGCCAGCATGTGGGCAATGCTGCCCCCCGTGGCCATCGGCAGCACCACCTTGTGGCTCAGGGCGCGTTCGGGCAGCAGGTCCAATATGGTTTTCAGGGCTCCGGAAAACGAAGCCTTGTACACCGGCGTGGCGATCAGCAGGCCATCGGCGTTTTCAATCTGTTGCAGCAGATCGACGACCTTCGGGCTGTCGAAGCGTGCGTGCAGCAAGTCTTCGGCCGGGAAGTCCCGTACCTGATAACTCACCACTTCCACGCCCCGCTCTTGTAACCAACGTCGGGAGCGATCCAGCAGCACCCCGGATCGGGAGCGCTGGCTGGGACTGCCACCCAGTGAGACGACCAGCATTGAGAGACTTCCTTAAACGGTGTTGGCGATTCGCGGCTTGCGATCTCGCTTTGATGCAGTGACCTTAACAGGTGATTTATATATCTATAAATCATATTTATTCATTTGGTTATTCGTTTAAGAGATATGCGAGTCAGTTTCTTCCAGGCAAAAAAACAGGCCGTTAAAACGACCTGAAATCCCCTGCTTTATGGATGCATTTCACTCTGGACACTGCGTTGCCTGACACGCCGTCTTCGCGAGCAAGCCCGCTCCCACAGGGAGTACGCGGTCACTGTGGGAGCGGGCTTGCTCGCGAAGGCGGCATCTGCCACAGCACAAAGCTCAATGACTCATTTGTTTGGCTGCGGCGTCAGGCGCAGGTACGGTTTCACCGCGCGATAGCCCTTGGGAAAACGCTGGCGGATTTCATCTTCATCCTTGAGCGACGGCACGATCACCACCTCGTCACCGTCCTGCCAGTTGGCCGGGGTGGCCACCTTGTAGTTGTCGGTGAGTTGCAGCGAGTCGATCACCCGCAGGATTTCATGGAAGTTGCGCCCGGTGCTCGCCGGGTAGGTGATGGTCAGCCGGACCTTTTTGTTCGGGTCGATCACGAACAGCGAACGCACCGTCAGGGTGTCGTTGGCGTTCGGATGGATCAGGTCGTACAGGTCCGAGACCTTGCGGTCGGCGTCGTCGAGAATCGGGAAATTGACCAGGGTGCCCTGGGTTTCGTTGATGTCTTCGATCCACTTGTGGTGCGATTCCACCGGGTCGACGGACAGGGCGATGGCCTTGACCCCACGCTTGGCGAACTCATCTTTCAGCTTGGCGGTAAAGCCCAGCTCGGTGGTGCAAACCGGCGTGAAGTCGGCCGGATGGGAAAACAGCACACCCCAGCTATCGCCCAGCCATTGGTGGAACTGGATAGCACCAGCGCTGGAATTCTGTTCGAAATCGGGGGCGATATCGCCGAGTCTGAGGCCCATGGTGCTGCTCCTTGTGAGTGCTTGATGAGCTCAACTGTGCCTGTATTTTTTATCTATTAAAAAGAATAAATATCGATTTATTTAGCACTAAATAGAATATTAAACATCTCTTCACTGGACGCGCGAAGCCATCGCGCCGAACATCGGCCACAAGGTTCGAGAAGGCCTTGAGTTGCTGCAAAAGAGGGGACTTTCCTGGCGGGTTTACGGGGGTGAGCCCGCCTCGAAAACACAAAAGCCCCGCCCGGCGTGATGCCGGGTGGGGCTTTTTTTTCCTTTGGTTACCCGAGCGCTGTTAAAGCAGCGGGATCGAGTAGCTGACGATCAGGCGGTTCTCGTCCTGGGAGCGAGTATTCGGCAGATCGGTGCGCCAGGTGGCGTTTTTCCACATCACGCCGAGGTTTTTCAACGCACCGGACTGGACCACGTAACCCACGGTCAGGTCGCGTTCCCACTCGGAAGCGCCGCTGGCCGCTTCACGACCGGCCGCGTTGACGGTATCGATGTCATCGCCATGCAGGTACACCACACCCGCCGTCAGGCCAGGCACGCCGAGCTTGGCGAAATCATAGGAGTAGCGTGCCTGCCAGGTGCGCTCGCCGGCACGGGCGAACTTCTGGATTTGCGAATCGGTGATGATGTAGGCCGACGATCCGTCGCCCTGGTTCAGCCAAGGGAAGTCGCTGCTGCCGTTGCTGACCTGGTAACCGCCACCGAAGGTGTGACCGGCAACGGTGTACAGGAACAGGCCGCTGTACAGGTTGTTGTCAACCTTGCCTTTACCGCTCGGCGCGTTGTAGTTGCCGGTGGTGTAGTACAACGGATCGTGGCCGTTGGCACCGTCATCGGTGCTGTTGAAGTAGCGCAGGTCCGACTTCAATACACCTGGGCCGATTGACCAGTTGTGCACCAGGCCCAGGAAGTGTTGCTTGTAGAACTCTTCGAGGTTGCCGTAGTAGTACTGGGCCGTCAGGTCTTTGGTGAGCTTGTAGTCACCACCGGCGTAGATGAACTTGTTGCTGTCACGACCTGTTGTGGCACGGCTGTTGGCGCCCGAGATCGACAGCTGTTCGTTGTTGCTCGAGTTACGGCCTTTGACCTGCTCGATCTGGCCACCGATCAGGGTCAGGTCCTTGATGTCGCCCGAGGAGAGTTGGCCACCCTGCCAGGTTTGTGGCAGCAGACGGCCGTCGTTGGTCACGATCACTGGCAGTTTTGGCTGCAGGGTGCCCAGTTTCAGCTCGGTCTGGGAGATCTTGGCTTTGGCAGTCAGGCCCAGGCTGGAGAAGTTATCAACGGCTTCGCCGTTGGACTTGCTCGGGAAAACAGTACCGCCGTAGGAGTTGTTGGAAGCACCGTTGGTGCCGCCACCCGAATCCAGCTTCACGCCCAACAGGCCGATCGCATCAATACCGAAGCCAACCGGGCCTTGGGTGTAACCGGAGGTGAAACGCAGATCGAAGCCCTGGCCCCATTCTTCGTTTTTGTTCGGACCGGTACCGTCACGGTAGTCGGTGTTGATGTAGAAGTTGCGCAGCCCCAACGTTGCCTTGCTGTCTTCGATGAAACCGGCGGCGCTTGCCTGCTGCGCCAAAACCCCTACGGCCACAGCCAGGGCCAAGGTGGACTTGTTCATTGTTTCGCTCCTATCGTTTTCTAATTCCTGGTCCTGGGTCGAATGCCCTGGATCCGCAAGCGCCATTGGCGCCAGACCGTCTGGATCGGTCGTTTTTTTGGCCGCGCAGAATACTCCTTCATAATCCTAAAAAGAATTGCAAAATTAATTTTAATCGCATTTAGGAATATGACCCGACAGCGCTGACCCGAGGTTGTCGGCGATAAAACCGATTCCTGTTTTGTTGGGTGTTCGGGGATTTGAAGCTCGATCCGAGGCTTACGGTGCGTGTCGGATGGCCTTACTTTAAGCGGATTAGTAAAAAGCTAAAAAGAATAAAAAATCATCACATGCATTGTTTATGGAATATAAAAATGCACGCGAAAAAAAGCCTCGTCCGGTGACGAGGCTTTTGGCTACGGCTTACTTGAAGGCGTAGGTGTAGTTGAAGATCAGACGGGTCTGGTCTTCATCGAGCGTACTGGTGTTACCACGGTACATACCGTGACGCAGCGTCGTGCCGAACCCTTTAAGCGGACCGGTTTGAATCACGTAATCCACACGCAGGTCGGTCTCGCGCTCGTTCAGGTCATCACCCACGCCATTGGTGGCCTTGATGTCCCGGCCATACAGGTAGGCAGCCGACGCTTTCAAACCTGGCACGCCCAGCGAAGCGAAGTCATAGGAGTATTGACCGTAGGTGGTGTTTTCACCGGCACGGATAAAGCTGGCCACAGTGGCATCGGTGAACGAGTAGAAACTGGCGCCGCCAGCACCTTCGTTGCGACCGTTGCCATCGACAACGTTGCCCTGGTTGAGGAAGACGAAGCCGCCGTCATCGCTGACTCGCTGATGTCCGAGCAGGAATGCACTGCCGCCCAGGGTATAGGTGAACGTGGCGCTCCAGGTCTTGTTATCGACCTCGCCCGGGGTCTTGGCGTAGCCGTTGTTGTTGTTGAACTGGTAGCCGGCCTGGCCGTTCTTGCCGTCGGAGCTACTGTCGAAATAGCGAATGTCGGTCTTGAACGACTGGTTGGCTGCGATCGGGTAAACGTGCACCAGGCCGAGGAAGTTCTGCTTGTAGTAGTCTTCCAGGTTCGCGTAGTAGTACTGCAGCAACAGGTCCTTGGTGACCTTCCAGTCAGCACCGGCGTAGCGGAACTGGTTGCTGTCCTGAGTACCGCCAGCCACGGCCAGGCCAGTGCTGTTGGAAGAGGCGCGACCTGTCGCGTGCTCCAACTGACCCACGTTAAAGGTTACGTTGTCGATTTCCTTGGAGGTGATGGTGCCACCTTCAAAGGTCTGTGGCAGCACGCGGCTGTCGTTCGCGATCAGGATCGGCATGTTCGGCTGCAGGGCGCCACCGAGGTGGGCCTCGGTCTTCGAGACACGTGCCTTGACGTTGCCCGCCAGACGGCTCCACGAGCTCTCTGCAGAACCATCGGAATCGCTTGGGGTAAAGGAGTTGTTGTCCGGGTGATGGCCCTTGCCACCGTCCAGGTGGATACCGACCAGCGCCTGGGCGTCGATACCGAAACCGACAGTACCCGGGGTATAGCCGGACTGGAAGTCGAACTTGAGACCTTCAGCGGCCTCTCGCTGCCGGTTGGCAGGCGTGCTCGCGCCTTCACGCTTATCGGCGTCGAAATAATAGGTACGCGAACTGACGGAAGCCTTGCTGTCTTCGATGAAACCGGCGGCGCCTGCCTGCTGCGCCAAAACCCCTACCGTCACGGCCAGGGCCAAGGTGGACTTGTTCATTGTTAAACTCCTCTCGTCTCTAATTCTTGTATTCCTGGCCGGGGGTCAATTGCCCCTGATCCTAAGATTCGCGATTAGCGCCGCAGCGTGACTCACAAGTCAATCGTAACTATGTGTGTCTACGACCATAGTCTAATCACCGGTTTTTTGGTCCATGCAGGGTCATGAGTTCGTCATAAACCTGAAAAGAACGGATAAATTCTTTTCTCATACCCTTTAGGAATTTAGCTCACCGTCTTGCCTACCTCAGGATAGAGCGGCTGACTCATAAGCTAATTCCTAAAGGGTATTTATTAGGCGTTTTTTAGATCGATTAGGTTTAGTAGCAATTCCGCCACAAACCTATCGAAAAGGCCGACGCCATGACGACCAAGCGCGCACTATCCCGACCATTTGTTACAGTTTGTGTATCGTTGATTTTTTCTTTTTCCGCCCATGCGGCGAACCTCACGGTTGGCTACCAGACCGGTATCGACCCCAGCAAAGTCCCGCAGGCCGATGGCCTTTACGAAAAAACCATTGGCGAGAAAATCGACTGGCGACGTTTCAACAGTGGCCCGGAAGTGGTCACCGCCATCGCCTCCGGTGATGTGCAGATCGGCAACCTCGGCTCCAGCCCACTGGCCGCCGCGGCCTCGCGCAACCTGCCGATCGTCGCCTTCCTCGTTTCCGCGCAGATCAATGCCGCCGAGGCCTTGGTGGTGCGCAACGGCAGTGGCATCGATAAACCGGAAGATCTGATCGGCAAGACCATCGCCACCCCGTTCGTTTCCACGTCCCACTACAGCCTGTTGGGTGCGTTGAAGCACTGGGGCCTGGATGCGTCGAAAGTCAAAGTGGTGAACCTGCAACCGGCGGAAATTGCCGCCGCGTGGAAGCGCGGAGACATCGACGGCGCGTTCGTCTGGTCGCCCGCCCTGGGGGAAATTCGCAAGACTGGCAAGACCTTGACCGATGCCGCGCAGGTCGGCCAATGGGGTGCACCGACCTTCGAAGTGTGGGTCGCGCGCAAGGATTACGCCGAGAAACACCCGGAGGTCATCGCCCGCTTCGCCAAGGTCACCCTGGACTCATTTGCCGACTATGCGGCACACAAGGACAGCTGGACCGCCGATTCGGTGCCGGTGCAGAAAATCGCCAAACTGACCGGTGCCAACGCCGCCGACGTACCGGAGCTGCTGGCCGGTTCCGCGTTCCCGGATGCCAAGGCACAACAGACCGGCGCCTTGCTGGCCGGCGGTACGGCGCAGGCGATTGGCGAGACGGCGAAATTCTTGAAGGAACAGGGGAAAGTCGAGACAGTACTGCCGGACTATTCGCCGTATGTCAGCGCGAAATTTGTAGCAGAGTGAAGCCGATCTGTAGGAGCCGGCTTGCTGGCTCCTACAGAGACCGTATCGTGGTTACAGGGCTTTTTCGAAGATCTTCGAATTGCGCTGATAGTTGTACAGCGACGCCCGCGCCGATGGCAGGCGATCGACGCTGCTCGGCACGAAGCCGCGCTCGCGGAACCAGTGCGCCGTGCGCGTGGTGAGCACGAACAGGGTTTTTAACCCTTGGGCCCGGGCGCGGGTTTCAATGCGCTCGAGCAGTTCATCACCGCGACCGCCATGGCGGTACTCCGGATTCACCGCCAGGCACGCCAGCTCCCCGGCATCGGAATCGGCGATCTGGTACAGCGCCGCACAGGCGATAATCATGCCCTCACGCTCCACCACGCTGAACTGCTCGATCTCCCGCTCGAGCACTTCGCGCGAGCGGCGTACCAGAATGCCCTGCTCTTCCAGCGGGCTGATCAGGTCCAGCAAGCCGCCGACGTCTTCGATGGCCGCTTCGCGCACCACCTCGAATTGCTCCTGGGCCACCAGCGTGCCGCCACCGTCCCGGGTGAACAGCTCGGTCAGCAGCGCACCGTCTTCGGCGTAGCTGACGATATGGCTGCGGGCCACGCCGCCACGGCAGGCTTCAGCGGCGGCATCGAGCAGCTCGGCCTGGTAGTTGCTGCCCAGGCGCTGCAGATGCGCCGGCACCTGTTGCGGACGCAGCTCGCGGACCAGCCGGCCGTGTTCATCGATCAGGCCAAGGTCGGCGCCAAACAGCAGCAGCTTGTCCGCGCCCAGGTCAATGGCCGCGCGCGTAGCGACGTCTTCACAGGCGAGGTTGAAAATTTCACCGGTCGGCGAGTAGCCCAGCGGCGACAGGAGCACGATGGAGCGTTCGTCCAGCAGGCGATTGATGCCCTTGCGATCAACCCGACGCACTTCACCGGTGTGGTGATAGTCGACACCTTCCAGCACGCCGATCGGCCGTGCAGTCACCAGGTTGCCGCTGGCCACCCGCAAGCGCGAGCCCTGCATCGGCGACGACGCCATGTCCATGGACAGGCGCGCTTCGATGGCGATGCGCAGTTGACCGACCGCATCGATCACGCACTCCAGGGTCGCGGCATCGGTGATGCGCATGCCGTGGTGGTAATGCGGGGTCAGGCCGCGAGCCTCGAGGCGTGCTTCGATTTGCGGGCGCGAACCGTGCACCAGCACCAGGCGCACGCCGAGGCTGTGCAACAGCACCAGGTCGTGGACGATGTTGCCGAAGTTCGGATGTTCAACGCCGTCGCCGGGCAGCATGACGACAAAGGTGCAATCGCGGTGGGCGTTGATGTAGGGCGAAGCATGACGAAGCCAATTGACGTATTCGGGCATGAACCTGGGCCTGTAATAAATAGCAGCCGAAAAAAGGGCGAAACAGTAAAACGCACAGCGGGCTGATGGTTATCGTCGGAACAGGCTTGGCGACACGCGCGCTCTCCTCATGAATACGGGTTTTGAACCTGACAAATTAATCGAGAACCCCTGTAGGAGCTGCCGAAGGCTGCGATCTTTTGATCTTTGTTTTACAAGCAAGATCAAAAGATCGCAGCCTTCGGCAGCTCCTACAAGGGCTTGCGTTCAACCGACAGACGCCAGTTCTTTGGCCGGCGTCAGGCAGTAATGTTCAATCAACTGACGTAATAGATGCACCGTAGGCTGCAAACGTGACATTTCGAGGAATTCCCCCGGTTGGTGGGCGCAGGCGATATCGCCCGGGCCGAGCACCAGTGTTTCGCAGCCAAGGCGCTGAAGATAAGGCGCTTCGGTGCCGAATGCCACTGCTTCGGCGGCATGGCCGGTGAGCTTTTCGGCAATGCGCACCAGTTCCGCATCCTCAGCCTGTTCGAAAGGCGGCACGGCGGGGAACAGCGGTGCGTAATCGATCTTGACCTGATGGCGTTCGGCAATCGGCTTGAGCTTCTGCAGAATCTCGGCACGCAGGACTTTGGGATCCATCCCCGGCAACGGCCGCAGATCGAATTCCAGCGAACACTGGCCGCAGATACGGTTGGGGTTGTCGCCACCATGGATGCAGCCGAAGTTCATGGTCGGCATCGGCACGCTGAACTGCGGATTACGGAATTCGCGCTGCCACAGCAGGCGCAGGCCGCGCAGTTCGCCGATGGCATCGTGCATGGCCTCGAGCGCGCTGTGACCCAGGCGCGGGTCCGAGGAGTGGCCGCTTTGCCCAAGGATATCGATGCGCTCCATCATGATGCCTTTGTGCATGCGGATCGGCTTGAGCCCGGTCGGCTCGCCGATCACCGCCGCACGCCCCAGCGGGCGCCCCGCCTCGGCCAGCGCCCGGGCGCCGGACATCGAGCTTTCTTCATCGCAGGTGGCCAGGATCAGCAGCGGCTGCTTGAACGGTTGGTCGAGCAGCGGCTTGACGGCTTCGATGGCCAGGGCGAAAAAGCCCTTCATGTCGCAACTGCCCAGGCCGACCCAGCGGCCGTCGACTTCCGTCAGCTTCAGCGGGTCGGTCTGCCACAGCGCGCCATCGAACGGCACCGTATCGCTGTGACCGGCGAGCACCAGCCCGCCGGGCCCGCTGCCAAAACTGGCGAGCAGGTTGAATTTGCCGGGGCTGACCTGCTGGATGTCGCAGGCAAAGCCCAGGTCGCCGAGCCAGGCGGCCAGCAGGTCGATCACCGGACGATTGGATTGATCGAGGCTTGCCTGGGTGCAGCTGACGGATGGTGCAGCGATCAGCGCAGCGAACTGATCTTTCATGGACGGCAAAGGCATCGCTGACTCCAACTCCCGGATTGAAGTCCATCATAGAGCCATCCGGTGACAGGAATAAACCGTCGCGCGGCGTAGGCAGGTCGAGTCCTGTACACTGCACGGCCTTGGCAGCCACCTTTTCCCCCGGCTGCGCTCCCGATCCTGGATTTTCCGGCCATGCAGAAAGAAACCGAAATCAAACTCCGCGTCAGCCGCGAAACCCTCGCCGCCCTGCGCGAGCACCCGTTACTGAAAAAACGCAACAAAAGTGGCTGGGAACGCCGTGAGTTGATGAATCAGTACTTCGACACCCCGGAGCGAGACCTGGCCCGGGCCAAAGTCGCCCTGCGCCTGCGCAAGGATGGCGAAGAAGTGATCCAGACCCTCAAGACCCGCGGCCAGAGCGTCGCCGGCCTGTCCGTACGTAACGAGTACGACTGGAACCTGCCCAAGGCCAAGCTCGATCTGAAAAAACTCGACGGTGAATGCTGGCCCGAAGAGCTGGCTGAACTGGACAAGAAAACCCTGAAAGCCATCTTCACCACCGATTTCGTCCGCGAGCGCGCGGAAATCGCCTGGGGCCGTGGCAAGACCAAGGTGGTCATCGAAGCGGCGCTGGACCTGGGCCATGTGGTGGTCGGCAAGCAGAAAGAAGAAATCTGCGAACTGGAACTGGAATTGCGCGAAGGCGAGCCTGCCGCTCTCCTGGAACTGGCCGCCGAACTGGCCGAGAAACTGGCCCTGATGCCATGCGACATCAGCAAGGCCGAACGCGGCTATCGCCTGTACGACGCCCACAGCTACTCGCTGAGCCTGCCGGCACCGCAGATCAGCGCCGAAACGCCACTGGACGACGCCTTCGCCGCGCTCAGCTGGCACTTGCTGGGCAGCAGCCAGCGCCTGGCCGAGCAGTATCGCTTCAATGGTCACTGGCGCCTGTTGCAGGACTGGGTCGAGAGCCTGGCTGAAATGCGCGCGCTGATCAGCAGCCTCGGCCAAGCCGCGCCACGTCAGTCGACCCACGATCTGCGCGTCGCGCTCGACGCCTTGCTGGAAGACTGGCGCCCGCTGGTCCAGGCCGGCCTGGACGACGAAGACGTGCGCAAGGCCGCGCCGGAGCAGTTCCTCGAAGAACTCGAAGACCCGCGCTGGGGCCTGTTCTCCCTGAACACCTCGCGCTGGTTGCTGGCCCGCACCTGGACCGCCGACCGCAACACCCGCGGCAACCGCCAGGGTGCCGCGCAATTGGGCAGCTGGCTGCCACGTTTGCTGGGCGAAGAAGCCACTTCGCTGCAATTGCAGCGTTACCAGCAGCAGCCTGAAGACCTGGCTGAGCAACTGCCGCGCATCGAACGCATCCAGGTTTGGCTGCATCACGCACGCAACGTGCTGGAGATCCCGGAAATGGATCGCCTGTATGGCGAGCTGAACAAACTGGCGCAATTGGCCAACGAGCCGATCACCGATGAAGTCCTGGATGCGCGCAAGCAGCAGGCGATCGCGGTTTATCAGAATCGTGCCTGGAAGATGCTTCTGCGCCTGTAATACCGCTTTCGCCAGCAGGCTGGCTTCCACTGGGGATTTGTGGCGTACACAAAACCAATGTGGGAGCCAGCCTGCTGGCGATGGATTTCAGACCGGCAAACTGGTGGTCGACTTGATCTCCGACAACGCCACGACCGAGTTCACCTCCTGTATCCCCGGCACCAGCGACAGCTTCTCAAAGAAGAACCGCTCATACGCCTCGATGTCCGCCGCAACGATGCGCAGCATGAAATCCACCGCCCCCATCAGCACGTAACACTCCAGCACCTCCGGAAACCCTCGAATCGCCTCGGTGAATTCGGTGAAGTTCGAGCGGCCATGGGCGTTGAGCTTTACCTGGGCAAAGATCTGCGTGTTCAGGCCGATTTTCTTGCGGTCGAGCAAGGTGACCTGGCCACGAATGATCCCCTCCTCCTTCATCCGCTGAATCCTTCGCCAGCAAGGCGACTGCGAAAGCCCCACCTGCTCGGCGATCTGCGCGCTCGAGAGCGAAGCATCCTCTTGCAGCAAGGCGAGAATCCTGCGGTCGTAGTTGTCCAGCTCGCTGTGCATAAAAAAACCTTCAACCGATAATTGTGTGAATTGCACTATTCAACAAAGCCGCAATATGCCTAATCATAGATAAGAAATACCCGGCGGCGAATGTAAAAATTTTCTCCAACAACTTGGAGACCGAGCATGCCGTACCTGGAAGCCGTAAATACCTCGCCGACCCGCTTTGATGCCTGGAGTGCCAGCAACGCCCATTGCCGCGTTCACTACCAATTGCTGGCCGAAGCCGAGCCAGATCTGCTGTGCCGTGCGCTCAATCTGTTCGCCTTGCAGTTCCTGACACCAGAACAGGTGCAGGTGCAGCGCCAGGAGGACTTGCTGGCGATCGATATCGTCATCGACGGATTGAGCTGGCATCGCGCCCAGGTGATCGCGGAAAAACTTCGAAACCTGATCAGCGTTTGCTCGGTCGAGCTGCAAAGCGTTGATTCGGCGTGGGTTGAAGCGGCCCAGGCAGCCGGCTGAAAAAACCCGATACGGCTTCGTCGGGTAGTGGCCCAACGGCCTGCAGGGTCACGACTATCCTTTGCGCACTGTCGTTCAAAGGAGCCCGCATGTCCGTACAAATCGCCTTTCAGGACCGCTGGCTGGATCTCAATGATGTGCTGCGTGAACTGGTCGCCCAGGGCTTCGTCAGCCAGGACTCGGCCGAACAGGCGCTCAATGCCCGACGCCGTCACGCCGCCCATGGCCAGATGCACCCACTGGAGTTCATCGCCAGCCAACACCTGGACGACCTCAGCCGTCCCGGCAAGCACCTGGACCTTGAAAGCCTGACCCTTTGGTTGTCCCAGCAGGCCGGCCAGCCCTACCTGCGGATCGACCCGCTGAAAATCAACGTCGCGGCCGTGACGCCGCTGATGTCCTACGCCTTCGCCCAGCGCCACAAGATCCTCGCGGTGTCGGTCGATCGCGACGCAGTGACGATCGCCAGCGCCCAGCCCTACGTCACCGCCTGGGAAGCCGACCTGACCCACGTGCTGAAGCTACCGATCAAGCGCGTGGTGGCCAACCCGGTGGACATCCAGCGTTTCAGCGTGGAGTTTTTCCGCCTGGCCAAATCGGTCACCGGCGCGAATAGCGGCGATCAGCAGGTCAACACCCTGGGCAACTTCGAACAGTTGCTCAACCTCGGCGCCAGCGATCAGGAGCCCGATGCCAACGACGCGCACATCGTCAATATCGTCGACTGGCTGTTCCAGTACGCCTTCCAGCAACGCGCCAGCGATATCCACATCGAGCCCCGGCGCGAACAGGGCACGGTGCGCTTTCGCATCGACGGGGTTCTGCACAACGTCTACCAATTCCCGCCTCAGGTGACCATGGCCATCGTCAGTCGCCTGAAGAGCCTCGGGCGAATGAACGTCGCAGAAAAACGCAAACCCCAGGATGGCCGGGTGAAAACCAAGACCCCGGAGGGCGGCGAAGTCGAGTTGCGACTCTCGACCCTGCCCACGGCCTTTGGCGAAAAAATGGTCATGCGCATCTTCGACCCGGAGGTGCTGCTCAAGGACTTCGATCAGCTGGGTTTTTCCGCCGACGACCTGCGACGCTGGCAGGACATGACCGGCCAGCCCAATGGCATCATCCTGGTCACCGGCCCCACCGGGTCGGGCAAGACCACCACGCTCTACACCACGTTGAAAAAGCTGGCGACGCCGGAGGTCAACCTCTGCACCATCGAAGACCCGATCGAAATGGTCGAGCCGGCGTTCAACCAGATGCAGGTCCAGCACAACATCGACCTAACTTTCGCCGCCGGCGTCCGGGCGCTGATGCGGCAAGACCCGGACATCATCATGATCGGCGAGATCCGCGACCTGGAAACCGCCGAGATGGCCATCCAGGCTGCGCTGACCGGGCACCTGGTGCTGTCGACGCTGCACACCAACGATGCGCCCAGCGCCATCAGCCGCCTGCTGGAACTCGGCGTGCCGCATTACCTGATCAAGGCCACCGTGCTCGGCGTCATGGCCCAGCGCCTGGTGCGCACCTTGTGCCCACACTGCAAGGCCCCGCAAGCCTTGGCTGAAGAGGATTGGCAAACCCTGACCCGCCCCTGGCAGGCGCCGCTGCCTGGCAACGCCCAGCGCGCCATTGGCTGCCTGGAATGCCGCGATACCGGCTATCACGGTCGCGCCGGGGTGTACGAAATCATGCAACTGAGCGACGGCCTCAAGGCGCTGATCAATCCCGACACCGACTTGCTGGCGGTGCGGCGCCAGGCGTTCAAGGAAGGCATGCGCAGCCTGCGACTGTCGGGTGCACAGAAAGTGGCGGCCGGTTTGACGACCATCGAGGAGGTGTTGCGGGTGACGCCGCAGAGCGAGCAGAAGTAGCCGGGCCGGGAGGGAACTCGATTGAGGGACGACAATCCAACACCGCAGTTAATCAGTGGAGTCACCCATCATGCGTCTCAAACTTGCTGTCGCTACCATCGCCCTGTTGTCCCTGCCTGTCGGTTCGGCGATGGCCGATAGCTTTTGGCGTAACGTCATTTCCTCCGGTGCAACCACCGGTTCGACCTACCTGACGTTCAAGGATCACAAGCTGATCGTCGCTGCCCAGGACGATGCCGGCAGCTTTGTCGCCAGTGACGGCGGCATCCGCGGCCCGTACCTGGAAGCGGCGATGCAGAAGGTTCGCGCCGACAACCCGGGGCTGCAGGCTACGGACATGGAACTGGCGAATGCGATTTTGGCGAAGAATGCCGTGGCTTCGGAATAAGCTTAGCCTGAACAAAAATGCCGCTCCCATGAGCGGCATTTTTTATGGCCAACACAAAACCCTCTATAGGAGCTGGCTTGCCAGCGATGGTGGGTCAGACAAATTGATGTCGACTGACACTCCATCGCTGGCAAGCCAGCTCCTACAGGAGGGGTGTGTGTTTTTCAGCGGTACTCGTCCAGCGGCACACACGCACAAAACAGATTCCGGTCGCCGTAGACGTTGTCCACCCGGTTCACCACCGGCCAGTACTTGTGCGCCTTGGTGTGAGCATCCGGCGTGACCGCTTGCTCAATGCTGTAAGGCCGCTCCCATACCCCAGTGATGTCCGCCAGCGTATGGGGCGCGCGTTTCAAAGGGTTGTCCTCGGCCGGCCAGTTGCCGTTCTGCACCTCGGTGATCTCCGCGCGGATACTCAGCATCGCCCCGATGAAGCGGTCCAGCTCCGCCTTCGATTCACTTTCAGTGGGCTCGACCATCAAGGTCCCCGGCACCGGGAACGACATGGTCGGCGCATGGAAGCCATAGTCCATCAGGCGCTTGGCCACGTCTTCTTCGCTGATACCGGTCAGCGCCTTCAGAGGTCGCAGGTCGAGAATGCATTCGTGGGCCACCCGCTCGTTGCGCCCGGTGTAGAGGACTGGAAACGCGCCGGACAGATGCCGCGCCAGGTAATTGGCCGCCAGGATCGCCACTTCGCTGGCGTCGGCCAATTGCGGCCCCATCATGGCGATGTACATCCAGCTGATCGGCAGAATGCTCGCGCTGCCCCAAGGCGCGGCACTGACGGCGCCGTTCTGCGGCAGCGGCCCTTCGATCGGCACCACCGGGTGGTTGGCCACGAAGGGTGCCAGGTGCGCGCGCACGCCAATCGGCCCCATACCCGGCCCACCGCCGCCATGGGGAATGCAGAAGGTCTTGTGCAGGTTCATGTGTGACACATCGGCGCCGATGTCCGCCGGGCGCGCGAGGCCAACCTGGGCATTGAGGTTGGCGCCGTCCATGTACACCTGGCCGCCGTGGCTGTGGATAACTTCACAGATTTCGCTGATGCCTTCCTCGTACACGCCGTGGGTCGAGGGATAGGTCGCCATCAGGCAGGCGAGTTTATCCCCGGCTTGGGCGGCTTTGTCTTTCAGGTCATCGAGATCGACGTTGCCCGCTTCATCGCACTCGACAATCACCACGCGCATCCCGGCCATTTGCGCCGAGGCCGGGTTGGTGCCATGGGCCGATGAAGGAATCAGGCAGATATCCCGCCCGCCCTCCTGGCGGCTCTCGTGGTACTTGCGGATCGCCAGCAACCCGGCGTACTCGCCTTGGGCCCCGGAGTTGGGCTGCATGCAGATCGCATCGAAACCGGTGATCGCGCAGAGCCAACGCTCCAGTTCTTCGATCATCAATGAGTAACCGACCGCCTGCTCCTTGGGCGCGAACGGATGCAGGTTGGCGAACTGCGGCCAGGTAATCGGGATCATCTCGCTGGTGGCATTGAGCTTCATGGTGCAAGAACCCAGCGGGATCATCGATTGATTGAGCGCCAGGTCCTTGTTTTCCAGTTGCTTGAGGTAGCGCAGCATCTCGGTTTCGCTGTGATGGGCGTTGAACACCGGGTGGCGCAGGTAGGGCGAGGTTCGCCTGAGCGCGTCGGGAATGCCGCCATCCAGGGTTTCAGCGTCCAGTTCGTCGACGTTGAGCCCATGATCGGCCCCCAGGAACACATCGAACAGTTTCGCCACCGTGCTTTCGTCAGAGGTTTCGTCGAGGCTCAAAGCCAACTGCCCACGCCCAAGAATGCGCAGGTTGATCTGCGCGGCCTGGGCGCTTTCGAGGATCGCGGTCTGGGTGCCACCGACTTCCAGGGTCAAGGTGTCGAAGAAGTGTTGGTTGAGGCGGGTGATGCCCTTGCGCTCAAGGCCGGCGGCAAGGATGCAGGTCAGCCGGTGCACGCGCTGGGCGATCCGTTTGAGCCCCTCCGGGCCGTGATAAACCGCATAGAAACTGGCGATATTGGCCAGCAGGACCTGCGCGGTGCAGATGTTCGAGTTGGCCTTTTCACGACGAATATGCTGCTCGCGGGTTTGCAGCGCCATGCGCAGGGCAACGTTGCTGCGGGCGTCTTTCGACACGCCGATGATGCGTCCGGGAATCGCTCGTTTGTACTCGTCACGGCTGGCAAAAAACGCCGCATGAGGGCCGCCGTAGCCCATGGGCACGCCGAAACGCTGGGATGAGCCGAACACCACGTCGGCCCCCAGCTCCCCCGGCGGGGTCAGCAACAGCAGGCTCAACAGATCGGTGGCGACACAGGCCAGCGCCTGCTGGGCATGCAGATGATCGATCAACGGACGCAGGTCACAGATCTCGCCGCGGGTGTCGGGATATTGCAGCAGCGCACCGAACACCTGGTGCTGTTTCAAGTTATCCACAGCATCGACGATCAGCTCGAAGCCGAAGCCTTCAGCGCGGGTTTGCACCACGGAGATGGTCTGCGGATGGCAATGTTCGTCGACAAAGAACAGATTGCTTTTCGACTTGGCGACCCGCTTGGCCAGCGCCATGGCTTCCGCCGCCGCAGTGGCTTCATCCAGCAGCGAGGCGTTGGCCAGTTCCAGGCCCGTGAGGTCGATGGTCAATTGCTGGAAATTCAGCAGGGCTTCGAGCCGACCCTGGGCAATTTCCGGTTGGTAGGGTGTATACGCGGTGTACCAGCCGGGATTTTCCAGGACGTTGCGCAGGATGACGGCCGGCGTCAACGTGCCGTGATAGCCCATGCCGATCAGGCTGGTCCAGACCTGGTTCTGCTCGGCGTAACCGCGCAGCTTGGCCAGCGCGGCTTCTTCGTCGAGGGCCGGCGGCAAATCGAGTGGCCGGTTCAGGCGGATTCCCGGCGGCACCGTCTGCTCGATCAACTCGACCCGGCTGCCGAGGCCGAGGCTGTCGAGCATCGCCTGTTGCTCGGCGGCATCAGGCCCGAGGTGGCGGCGAAGGAAGGCATTGGGGTCGCGTAACTGGCTCAGGGACGGCAACTGGGACATGACGGGCTCTCTCTTGACTGGCGCTCAGCGTCGATGCAACACGGTCAAACCAGCATAGCAGTCCCCTGAAAATCAAAAGATCGCAGCCTTCGGCAGCTCCTACAGGGGACCGCATTTCAATGTAGGAGCTGCCGAAGGCTGCGATCTTTTAGGGTACAAAAAAGCCCCGACAGGTCGGGGCTTTGGGGTAACGCTGAAGGCTTATTCGCCGATGGCGGCCTTGTAAGCCGCTGCATCGAGCAGCTTTTCCAGGTCAGCCGCGTTGCTTGGCTTGATCTTGAAGATCCACGCACCGTACGGGTCGGAGTTGAGCAACTCAGGTTCAGCGCTCAGTGCTTCGTTGACCGCGATCACTTCACCGGCAATCGGGGAGTAGATGTCGGAAGCGGCTTTTACCGATTCAACGACACCGGCCTGGTCTTCAGCGGCAAACACATTGCCCACTTCGGTCAGCTCAACGAACACCACATCACCCAGCGCTTCCTGCGCGTGATCGCTGATGCCCACGGTGACGGTGCCATCGGCTTCCAGGCGAGCCCATTCGTGACTCTCGGCAAAACGCAGGTCGGCAGGGATATCGCTCATGTTCTGTGTCCTCAGGTAAATGATCGGCGGTCAAGGTCCGCCGGAAAAGGTTAGATCAAGGTTTTGCCATGGCGGACGAAGGTCGGCTTGACCACTCGGACCGGGTACCACTTGCCACGGATTTCCACTTCTGCGCGGTCGGCCGTGGCCATTGGCACGCGCGCCAGTGCAATCGACTTGCTAAGCGTAGGAGAGAAACTACCACTGGTGATCTCCCCTTCGCCAACATCGGCGATGCGGACCACTTGATGAGCGCGCAAAACCCCGCGCTCCTCGAGGACCAGACCGACCAGCTTGTGTTGTATGCCGCCGCTGCGCTCGGCTTCCAGCGCCGTGCGGCCGATGAACTGGCGAGCGGCCGGCTCCCAGGCGATGCTCCAGGCCATGTTGGAGGCCAGCGGGGAAACGTCCTGGTGAATGTCCTGACCGTACAGGTTCATGCCCGCCTCGACCCGCAGGGTGTCACGCGCGCCCAGGCCAATGGGGGAAATGCCCGCACCCACCAGATCGTTGAAGAATCCCGGTGCCTGGTCGGCCGGCAGAATGATTTCCAGGCCGTCTTCACCGGTATAGCCGGTGCGTGCGATGAACCAGTCACTGTCGGGCTTGCCCTCGAAAGGCTTGAGCTGCTGGATCAATGTGCCGCGTGCCTGGTTCACCAACTCGGCAATCTTGTTCCGGGCATGAGGCCCCTGGATGGCCAGCATGGCCATTTCGGAACGCTCGTTAAGCTGCACATCGAAACCGTCGAGATGCGCCTGCATCCACGCCAGGTCCTGATCGCGGGTGGAGGCGTTGACCACCAGGCGGTAACCGCTTTCGAGGCGATAGACGATCATGTCGTCGACGATACCGCCGCGCTCATTGAGCATGGCGCTGTACAACGCGGAACCGGGTTTGTGCAGGCGTTCGACGTCGTTGGTCAGCAAATGCTGAAGCCATGCCTTGGCCTGGGGGCCGTCGACATCGATCACGGTCATGTGGGATACATCAAAAACACCGCAATCGCGGCGCACCTGATGGTGCTCCTCGACCTGGGATCCATAATGCAGAGGCATATCCCAACCGCCAAAATCGACCATCTTCGCGCCCAGGGCGAGATGAAGGTCATACAGAGGCGTACGCTGTCCCATGGGTTTCTCCTTCCGGGCGTGGCGAAGGTGCGGGCGAGTGATGCGGCTTGCGGGCGCCTTGAAATAAGAGGCTTCCAGCCGTTTTCACTACCTTGTCTGTCAGACGGACCGCACCGAATGCCGCGCATTGTAGCCGCATGGTGTAGGACTGGCACCTAGCTGTTTCGATGCGCCGAACGACGTATCAATCCGATGACCGGTAGCAGTCCGACCAAAACCAGGGTCAAGGCCGGCAAAGAGGCCCTCGCCCACTCGCCTTCACTGGTCATTTCGAAGATCCTCACCGCCAGCGTATCCCAGCCAAACGGCCGCATCAGCAGGGTCGCGGGCATTTCCTTGAGCACATCGACGAACACCAGCAACGCCGCGCTCAACGAACCGGGGAGCAGCAACGGCAGATACACTTTGAAAAACAGTCGCGGACCACTGACGCCCAGGCTACGTGCCGCTTCGGGCAAAGATGGCCGTATTCGCGCCAGACTGCTTTCCAGCGGACCGTAAGCCACGGCGATGAAGCGCACCAGATAGGCCAGCAGCAACGCCAGCAGGCTGCCCAGCAGCAACGGCTTGCCAGCCCCACCGAACCAGCCGGAGAGCGGGATCACCAGTTCACGATCCAGGTAACTGAACGCCAGCATGATCGACACCGCCAACACCGAACCGGGCAAGGCGTAGCCAAGGTTGGCCAGGCTGACCCCGGCGCGGATGCCTTGGGTGGGCGCCAGCCGCCGGGCAAACGCCAAGACCAGGGCGACACTGACGGTGATCAACGCCGCCATCGTCCCCAGGTACAAGGTGTGGAGTATCAGCGCGGTGTAGCGCTCATCCAGGTCCAGGCGCCCGCGCTGCCAGAACCAGACCAGCAGCTGCAGCATCGGAATGACGAAGGCGCAGGCGAACACCAGCGCGCACCAGGCTGTCGCCAACAGCGCCTTGAGCCCGCGCAGGTGGTACAACGCCTTGACCCGTGGCCGTTCGTTGCTCGCCCGGTTGGCACCGCGGGCGCGCCGCTCGCCGTACAGTACGAGCATCACCACCAGCAGCAACAGGCTGGCCAGTTGCGCGGCGCTGGAGAGGCTGAAAAACCCGTACCAGGTCTTGTAGATGGCGGTGGTGAAGGTGTCGAAGTTAAAGACCGACACGGCGCCGAAATCCGCCAGGGTTTCCATCAGCGCCAAGGCGACGCCAGCGCCGATGGCGGGACGCGCCATGGGCATAGCAACGCGCCAGAACGCCTGCCATGGGGATTGACCGAGCACCCGCGCCGCTTCCATCAAGCCCTTGCCCTGAGCGAGAAACGCGGTGCGGGCCAGCAGGTAAACGTAGGGATAGAAGACCAGCACCAGGACCAGGATCACCCCGCCCGTGGAGCGCACGCGCGGCAATCGCAGGCCAGTGCCGAACCACTCCCGCAGCAGGGTCTGCACGGGGCCGGCAAAATCCAGCAGCCCGACAAAGACGAACGCCAGCACGTAGGCCGGAATCGCAAAGGGCAGCATCAGTGCCCAGTCCAGCCAGCGCCGGCCGGGGAATTCGCAGAGGCTGGTGAGCCAGGCCAGGCTCACCCCCAGCACCGTCACGCCAACGCCGACACCGAGTACCAGGGTCAGGGTGTTGCCCAGCAGGCGCGGCATCTGGGTTTCCCAGAGGTGGGACCAGATCTGCTGGTCGATGGTTTGCCAGGACAACAGCAGGACGCTGAGGGGCAGCAGGACCAGCGCAGCGATGGCGAAGACCAGGGGATACCAGCGGCGTTGGGCGGGGTGGGCCAAGGGATGGTTCTCGCAAAATCCTGAATTGTAGGGAAAACGCAAAAAGATCGCAGCCTCCGGCAGCTCCTACAGGGGGCCTGTGTAGGAGCTGCCGAAGGCTGCGATCTTTTGCTTTTAAACCGTGGCGTCAGTTCCAGCCAGCCCGGTCCATCATGCGAATCGCTTCGGCCTGGCGCTTGCCCGCGACTTCCACCGGCAGGGTATCGGCGACGAACTTGCCCCAGGCGGCGACTTCGGCGGAGGGCTGCACGGTCGGGTTGGCCGGGAATTCCTGGTTCACGTCGGCGAAGATCTTCTGCGCCTCAGGCGTGGTCATCCACTCCACCAACGCCTTGGCCGCTTCCGGGTGCGGCGCGTTTTTGATCAGGCCGATGCCCGACAGGTTGACGTGCACGCCGCGATCCGCCTGGTTCGGCCAGAACAGTTTTACCGGCAGGTCCGGCTTCTGCTTGTGCAGGCGGCCGTAGTAGTAGGTGTTGACGATGCCGACGTCGCACTGGCCGGCATTGATGGCCTCGAGCACCGCCACGTCGTCGGAGAACACGTCAGTGGACAGGTTGTTGACCCAGCCCTTGAGGATCTTCTCGGTTTTCTCGGCGCCGTGCACTTCGATCATGGTGGCGGTCAGGGACTGGTTGTAGACCTTCTTCGCCGTGCGCAGGCACAGGCGACCTTCCCAGTTCTTGTCGGCCAGCGCTTCGTAGGTGGTCAGTTCGCCCGGTTTCACCCGGTCGGTGGAATAGGCGATGGTCCGCGCGCGCAGGCTCAGGCCGGTCCAGGCATGGGAGGCCGCGCGGTATTGCAGCGGAATGTTGGCATCGATGGTTTTCGAGGTGAACGGCTGGAGGATGCCCATCTGCTCGGCTTGCCAGAGGTTGCCGGCATCGACGGTCAGCAGCAGGTCGGCGGGCGTGTTCTCGCCCTCGGCCTTGATCCGCTGCATCAGCGGCGCTTCCTTGTCGGTGATGAACTTCACCTTGACCCCGGTTTTCGCGGTGTAGGCATCGAAGACAGGCTTGATCAGTTCGTCGATGCGCGAGGAGTAGACCACTACCTCGTCAGCGGCCTGGGCGGCGGTGCTGCCGATCAGAGTCAGGGCCAGTGCGGTCAGTAGACGCTTCGGTGCCAACATGGGAGCGGTCTCTCGATTGAAAAAGTGAGGGCAAATGATAAGGACTCACATTTGCCTTCTCAATCGAACAGTTTGCGGAGGAGTTACCAGATGTTGCACAGGTCCGCGAATTTGCTGTGATCCCTGTAGGAGCTGCCGAAGGCTGCGATCTTTTGATTTTGCTTTTAAAAAGAGCAAGATCAAAAAATCGCAGCCTGCGGCAGCTCCTACAGGGGTATAGGGGAGGTGTCAGGCCTTGGCGAGGGCCGGCAGGTCGCCGATCAATCCCAACGCCTCACGCACGAACAGCGCCTTGGCCTCGGGCATCCGGTCGACCATCTTCAACCCGGTATTACGCAACCAGCGCACCGGCAATGGATCGGCCTGGAACAGCCGCTCGAAGCCTTCCATCGCCGCCATCAGCGCCAGGTTATGCGGCATGCGCCGACGCTCATATCGACTCAACACCTTCACATCCGCCAGGCGCTCGCCACGCGTGTTGGCCTGCAACAGGACTTCAGCCAGCACCGCCGCATCGAGGAAACCGAGGTTCACGCCCTGCCCGGCCAATGGATGAATGGTGTGCGCCGCGTCGCCGATCAGGGCCAGGCCCTCGGCCACGTAACGCTTGGCATGGCGCTGACGCAGGGGCACGCACAGACGCGGGTCGGCGCTGAGCACGCTGCCTAGCCGGCCTTCGAAGGCCCGCTCCAGCGCGCGACAGAAACCCTCGTCATCCAGCGCCATCAGCTGTTCGGCTTCGCCAGGAGTGGTCGACCAGACGATCGAGCACCAATCCTGCTGACCGTCGCGCTCCAGCGGCAGGAACGCCAGCGGACCGTTGTCGGTAAACCGCTGCCAGGCGGTCGCTTGATGGGGCTTGGAACTGCGCACGCTGGTGACGATGGCGTGGTGCAGGTAATCCCATTCCCGCGTGGCGACACCGGTCAGGCGCCGCACCGCCGAGTTGGCGCCATCCGCCGCGATCACCAGCGGCGCGCGCAAGGTACGGCCATCGGCCAGGGTCAGCAGCCAGTCGTCGCCGGAGCGGCGCATCTGCTCCAGTCGCGCGTTGGCCAGCATGCCCAGGTCACAGTCGTGCAATCGGTCGAGCAAAGCGTCCTGAACCACACGGTTCTCGACGATATGACCCAGTACCTCCGCGTGCACACTCGTCGCGGAAAAATGGATTTGCCCTGTGCCGCTGCCATCCCAGACCTGCATCTCGCTGTAAGGGCTGCTGCGCCGGCTGGCGATGCCATCCCAGACACCCAGGCGTTCGAGAATTCGCTGACTGGCAATGGACAATGCACTCACCCGCGGCTCGAACGGCGCCTGCGGGTCATAGGGTTTGACGCTCATCGGGCTGCCATCGAGCAGCAGGACTTCCAGCCCGCTGCCCTGCAACGCCAGCGCCAGGGCGCTGCCGACCATTCCGGCCCCGACAATCAGCAGATCTGCGCGCATTTCCATGCTTTAAGCCTGTCTCGCTTGCGGCTTGAGCCGCACGTAAAGGGTTTTTCCGACGCGCGCCACCAGGTTACCGGCGCCGTCATGAATATCGACCTGCAATTGCGGCAGGTACTTCCTGCCATCCGCCGTCTGCCGCCGGATCTCGTCGAGCAGGGTGTCGTCAATGTTGAAACGGGCAAACACCGGGCCTTTGCCCGGCGCGATGAAATCGATGTCGGCGGCCTTGTCCCAGACGATGTAATCGCGACCCAGGTTCTCCATCAACATCAACATGAAGAACGGGTCGACCATCGAATACAGGCTGCCGCCGAACTGCGTGCCGACGTAATTGCGGTTGTACCAGCTCAGGCCCATGGACACCTGGACGTCACGAAAGTCATCGCTGATGTGCCGTACCCGAACCCCGGCCCCAAGGTACGGCGGGTAGAGGTTCATGAACCGGCACATCAGGCGGGCCTTGCCAAACCGGCGGGTCAGCCACTTAAACATCAGGACGGGTACCCAGGCCCATGGCTTGCCGGGCGAACCAGCGCTTGGCCGGCGGCAGCAGGTCCAGGCCGAGCAGGCCCAGGTTGCGACCCAGTGATACCAGGGGCTGGGTGCTGCCGAACAGGCGCGTGACCTGGTCGGAGAATCCGACGGTGAGGTTCTGGTCCAGTCGCTGGCGCTCGCGGTAATCCTGCAAGGTGGCGAAATTGCCCGGCAGTTGTTCGCTGGCGAGCAGTGCATCGGCCAGCGCCTGGGCATCGCGCAGGGACAGGTTGAAGCCCTGGCCGGCAATCGGGTGCAGGCTGTGGGCCGCATTGCCGAGCACCACCAGGTGCGAGCGCACCTGCTCTTCGGCCTCCACCAGCGCCAGCGGATACAAGTGCCGCACACCGACTTGCTTCAACGTGCCGAGGCGATAACCGAATACCCCCTGCAGCTCGCTCAGGAAACTGCGCTCATCGAGGGCGGCCAGGCGTTGCGCATCCATGCCCTGACGCGTCCAGACCAGCGCACAGCGGTTGTCCGGCAACGGCAGCAACGCCATCGGGCCATCGTCGGTGAAGCGCTCGAACGCCATGCCTTCATGGGCTTCGCTCGGGGTGATGTTGGCGATCAGCGCGCTCTGGTTGTACGGGCGCTTCCTGATGCCGATGCCCAGTTGCTCGCGCAGGCCGGAACGGCCGCCATCGGCGAGCACCGCGAGATCACAATCGAACGAGGTTTCATCACTCAGGGTCAGGCGGTAGCCGTCGGTGAGCGGCTCCATGCGCGTGACTTCCGCCGGGCAACGCCAGCTGATCACGTCCTTGTCCAGGCCTTGCCACAGACAATGGCCGAGCCAGGCGTTTTCCACCACGTAACCCAGCGCCGGAACGCCCTCTTCCATCGCCGACAGTCGCGCCGTGGAAAAACGCCCGCGGTCAGAGACGTGGATCTGCTTGATCGGCTCGGCGCGGCGGGAGATTTCCTGCCAGGCGCCCAAGCGCTGGTAAATCTGCCGCGCACCGAAGGACAACGCCGTGGAACGCGCGTCGTAACTGGGTTGATAGGCGTCACCGGGGGCAAACGGTTCGATCAGCACGATCTTCCAGCCACGCGCCTTTGCCCCGGCCTGCAAGGCCAACGCCAGACTGGCACCGACCAGGCCGCCACCGATAATCGCCAGGTTGAAACGACTCATGCCGCTTGTGTCCGTGCTTGCGCCATCAGGGCCTCGATTTCGGCGACCGTTTTCGGCACGCCTTTGGTCAGGATTTCACAGCCGGTTTTGGTGACCACCACGTCGTCCTCGATGCGCACGCCAATGCCGCGCCATTTCTTCGCTACGTTCTGGTTGTCTGCAGCGATATAAATCCCCGGCTCCACGGTCAGCGCCATGCCGACTTCCAGCACGCGCCATTCACCGCCGACCTTGTACTCGCCGACGTCGTGCACATCCATGCCCAGCCAATGGCCGGCGCGATGCATGTAAAACGCCTTGTAGGCCTCGCTGGCAATCAGTTCGTCGACATCGCCTTGCAGCAAGCCCAACTCGACCAGACCCGCAGTGATCACCCGGACCGTGGCTTCGTGCGCCTGATTCCAGTGCTTGTTCGGGGCAATCTCGGCAAATGCCGCTTCCTGGGCCGCCAGCACCAACTCGTAGATCGCCTTCTGTTCCGCGGAATACTTGCCGTTGACCGGCCAGGTACGGGTGATGTCGCTGGCGTAGCAGTCGATCTCGCACCCGGCGTCGATCAGCACCAGATCGCCGTCCTTGAGCAGCGCGTCATTCTGCTGGTAGTGCAGGATGCAGCTGTTGCGCCCTGCGGCGACGATCGACCCGTAGGCGGGCATCTTGGCCCCGCCCTTGCGAAATTCGTAATCGAGCTCGGCCTCCAGGCTGAACTCATGCAGCCCGACACGGCTGGCCTGCATCGCGCGCACGTGCGCCTGGGCGGAAATCCGTGCGGCTTCGCGCATCACTTTCACTTCTGCCGCCGATTTATACAGGCGCATGTCGTGCAGCAGATGATCCAGGGCAACGTATTCGTTCGGCGGCTGGGCGCCGAGGCTGGCCTTGGAGCGGATCACGTTGATCCAGTCCATCAGGTGCCGGTCGAACTCCGGGTTGCTGCCCATGGCCGAATACACCCGGTCACGGCCTTCGATCAGGCCGGGCAGGATGTCGTCGATATCGGTGATGGGGAAGGCGTCGTCGGCACCGAAGTCGCGAATCGCGCCCTCTTGCCCGGCACGCAGGCCGTCCCACAACTCGCGCTCGGCGTTGCGTTCACGGCAGAACAGGATGTATTCGCCATGCACACGTCCCGGCATCAGGACCAGTACGGCCTGGGGCTCGGGAAAACCGCTGAGGTACTGGAAGTCGCTGTCCTGACGGTAGACGTGCTCGACGTCGCGGTTGCGAATGGCCACCGCGGCAGCGGGCAGGATGGCGATGCTGTTGGGTTCCATCTGCGCCATCAGGGCCTTGCGGCGACGGCTGTATTCCGCTTTCGGGATATGAATCATGGGCAGATGGCTTTCCCTGGCTTTTTGATCAGTGCAGCGACGGCTTGGCGGCAGCCGCCACGTCTTTTTTGGTTTCGGAGAACAGCAGCAACGGCGCGATGCGCACGTACTCCATGACTTCCATATAGTCGCTTTCGCCGTCGTCCGACTCTTCCAGTGCTTCTTGCACCTGGGAAATGGCTGCAAGGTCCTGCAACACTTCGGTGGCCTCCAGGCTCAGGCTGCTGCTGTCGCGGCAGTTCAGGCCGAAACCGCTGAGAAAGCCCTGGCACCATTGGCCCAGTGCCGCGGCACGCTCGGCGAGCGGGGCGTCATCGGTCGGCAGCAACAGGACCACGGTCACGTCGTCGCCGGTGAGCTCGCCCTTGACCATCTCCTGCAGGCCGATCAAGGCGCTGCGAACGTTGTCCTGAGGCTCGTTTTCGAGCAGTTCGGCGGCGTCGATCAGCCAGCCTTCGGCCTCGAAACCGGCGCCGGCGCAGCTACGGCCGAGCAACAGGCCGTGCAGTTCGGCAGGCGAGACGTTATGACCGCTGGAAGTCAGCAGGTTGGCGAAGGCTTGGTACGGGGAATTCTGAATGGTCATGGGCAGCTAGGCGCCAGACGGCGCTATGTCTAGAATGAAGGCCTTGTATCCTACATCGACTACCCCTGTAGGAGCGAGCTTGCTCGCGATGGTCGTCAACGATAACGTTGGTTACCTGACACCCCGCGGCGATCTCTGGTTCATCGCGAGCAAGTTCGCTCCTACAGTCCATCACCCATCAGACAGTGAAGACAATGGAAGACACCGACCTGCAAGCGCTGATGGCCAGACTCGAACTGCTGATTACCCGAGTCGAGCAACTTAAGAGCCAAAACGGACTCTTACTAGCTCAGGAAAAGACCTGGCGCGAGGAACGCGCGCACCTCATTGAAAAAAACGAAATCGCCCGGCGTAAGGTCGAATCGATGATTTCGCGCCTCAAGGCCCTGGAGCAAGACTCATGAGTTCAAGCAATAGCGTCACTGTGCAGATCCTCGACAAAGAATATTCGATCATCTGCCCCCAGGAAGAACGCAGCAACCTGGTGAGCGCCGCCCGCTACCTGGACGGCAAGATGCGCGAAATCCGCAGCAGCGGCAAAGTCATCGGCGCCGATCGCATCGCCGTCATGGCCGCGCTGAACATCACCCACGACCTGCTGCACAAGGAAGAGCGACCGGACATCCAGGCCAGCGGTTCGACCCGCGAACAGGTGCGCGACCTGCTCGATCGAGTCGATCTGGTGCTCGCCACTGATCCGGATGTCACCAAAGGCTGATTCGTGTCACCGCTTGCGGTATACTCTGATCACTCCCTGGGGTGCTTGCCAGTTGGCGATGTCCCTGAGCCGATTTGCTATACCCTGGAGGTTGCACGTTGGGCTGGTGTGCATGTCCGCTAGACGGAAAGCCTGAAAGCCTACTGCATCTTCCACCTTGAACTTTCGGGTTCAAGGGCTAAGTCGACAGCGGTACATCCGGGGAGCCTGATTCCAGTCCGATGCCGGTTTAAATACCGGCATCGGCGTTTTTACAGATACGATATCTGTAATTGCATTACCGAAGCCCCGAATCCATGACCGAACCTGCGCTGCTCCCTCGCCCGCAACTTCGACGCATGTTGCGCAAGGCCCGCCGCGCACTGACGCCCTGTCAGCAACGCCAGGCGGCCCGCGGGCTGTACAAGCAATTGGCCCAGCAACCGCTGTTTCGCCGCGCCAGGCACATCTCCCTTTATCTGCCCACTGACGGTGAAATCGATCCGCGCCTGCTGCTGCGTGCGGCTCAACGTCGGGGCAAGGCCACCTATCTACCGGTGCTCAGCGCCTGGCCGCGCACCAAGATGGTGTTCCAGCGCATCCGCCCCGGCGAAAAACTCAGGCTCAATCGCTTCCGTATCCTGGAACCCAGGCACAACCTCGCCCGGCAACGTAAAGTCTGGGCGCTGGATCTGGTGCTGCTGCCATTGGTGGGGTTTGACGATGTCGGCGGGCGCCTGGGCATGGGCGGCGGCTTCTATGATCGCAGCCTGGCCTACCTGGCGCGCCGCAATGACTGGCGCAAGCCGACGTTGCTGGGGCTGGCCCACGAATGTCAGAAGGTCGAGCGACTGGCTCAGGCGAGCTGGGATGTGCCGTTGCAGGGAACGGTGACGGACAAGGCCTGGTATTACGCAGGCTAGACGCCACCGGATTCAGCGGCGTCGAAAAGCGCGGATCAGCGTTTGAAGGCTGTCGACTGTTGCTGCAATGACGAGATTTCGACCGGTGCATCGTTCTTGTTGACCCACAGGCTTTGGGCATAGCCAGTGGTCACGACGCCGAGGCCGAACAAAATAACCAAAATCCATAGTAAATCCGGTTTGCGTTTCATCGATTGCCCCCCAAAGGCATATCAACACGATGACAGCAGCGGTTTCCGTTTGTTGGCCGTGCAGCAGCGTCAAGCTTGAAAGGCCGGCATTTTGCGACAACGTGAACCGGCACGCAAATGCTGGCGTCAACCGACTGTCGGTTTGTCATAAAATTGCCCGACAACCTCTCCACCCGCTACGCAAGGAGCCAGAACCATGGCCTATTGGCTGATGAAATCCGAGCCCGACGAGCTCTCGATCAAAGACTTGGAAAAGCTCGGCAAAGCGCGCTGGGACGGGGTTCGCAACTATCAGGCGCGTAACTTTTTGCGGGCCATGGCGGTGGGGGACGCGTTCTTTTTCTATCACTCGAGCTGCCCGGAGCCGGGGATTGCTGGCATCGGCAAGATTGTCGAAGCCGCGTATCCCGACCCGACGGCGCTCGAGCCTGAGAGCCACTACTACGATCCAAAGGCAACGGCAGAAAAAAACGCCTGGAGCGCGATTGATGTCGCGCATGTCGAGACGTTTTCCCGGGTGTTGAAACTCGATTATCTGAAGCAGCAGACGGCGCTGGCCGAGATGCCGCTGGTGCAGAAGGGCTCGCGGCTGTCGGTGATGCCGGTGACAGAGGAGCAGTGGGCGGCGGTGATTGCGCTCAAGCCGTAATATTTGCAGCGACTCTGCGAATGCCTTCGCTGGCAAGCCAGCTCCTACAGGGTTCTGCGGTGAAAACAGGATTGTGATTCACCACAAACCTTGTAGGAGCTGGCTTGCCAGCGAAGAGGCCGGTAAAGGCGCTGCAAAACTTATTGGATGATCAGGTTGTTGAACAACAAATCCTCAACCACCGGCTTGCCCGTTTCATCATTCATGATCTGCTGGGTTTGCTTCAAGGCTTCCTGACGCAGCTTTTCCTTGGCCTCGACATTGTTCATCGTCTCGCTGGACTGCTGGGCAAACAACGCCACCAGTTGATTGCGAATCAGCGGCTCGTTGGCCTTCACCGCCTTGGTGGCCTCGTCCCCCGTCACACGCAAGGCCACATCGGCCTTGTAGACCTTGAGCTTGGGCGTGCCATCCAACCCGTAGTTGCCCACGAACGGCGGGCTCAAGGTGACGTAATTGACCTTCGGCGCCACCTCTTCCTTTTCCTCGGCCACCGCTGCCACAGGTAGGGACAGGGCCAGCAACAACATGATCCACGCTTTCACAATTCGCTCCTTATCCGGTTTGCGGCCCAGCATAACCACCCGCCACGCCAACACAAGCTTATGGCTGACTATCAGGCCCGGGCATGCTCGTTGACCCGTCGACTCACACACCTACACTTATCGGCCATCACTCCAAAAGGAATAGCCCTGATGAAAGCCGTGCTGTGCAAAGCCTTCGGTCCTGCCGAATCGCTGGTGCTGGAAGACGTCGCCAGTCCTGTCGCGAAGAAGAACGAAATCCTGCTGGAGGTACACGCCGCCGGGGTGAACTTCCCCGACACGCTGATCATCGAGGGCAAGTACCAGTTCAAGCCGCCCTTCCCTTTTTCCCCGGGCGGTGAAGCCGCAGGCATCGTCAGCGAAGTGGGCGAAAAGGTCAGCCACCTGAAAGTCGGCGACCGGGTCATGGCCCTGACCGGCTGGGGCAGTTTTGCCGAACAGGTCGCAGTGCCCGGCTACAACGTATTGCCGATCCCGCCCTCCATGGACTTCAACACCGCCGCCGCCTTCAGCATGACCTACGGCACCTCGATGCACGCCCTCAAGCAACGCGGCAACCTGCAACCCGGCGAAACCCTGCTGGTACTGGGCGCCTCCGGCGGTGTCGGCCTGGCGGCAGTGGAAATCGGCAAGGCCATGGGCGCCCGGGTGATCGCCGCGGCCAGCAGCGCGGAAAAACTCGCCGTGGCCAAGGCTGCGGGCGCCGATGAACTGATTAACTACAGCGAAACCAGCCTCAAGGACGAAATCAAGCGCCTGACCGACGGCCAGGGCGCCGACGTGATCTACGACCCGGTGGGTGGCGACCTGTTCGACCAGGCCATCCGCGCCATCGCCTGGAACGGCCGCCTGCTAGTGGTCGGTTTCGCCAGCGGACGCATCCCCGAACTGCCGGTGAACCTGGCACTGCTAAAGGGTGCAGCGGTATTGGGCGTATTCTGGGGCTCGTTTGCCCAGCGCCAGCCCCAGGACAACGCCGCGAACTTCCAGCAATTGTTTGGCTGGTTTGCAGAGGGCAAGTTGAAGCCGCTGGTGTCGCAGGTGTATCCGTTGAGCAATGCGGCGCAGGCCATCAATGATCTTGGCCAGCGCAAGGCGGTCGGGAAGGTGGTGGTGCAGGTTCGCTGATTTTCAATGGCAAAAAGGCTAGAACAACTCTGTAGTTGTTCTGGCCAGTCGGACAATGTGAAAATAACCAAATTACGCCATTATGTGCAATGTGCGGCGCACCTTAATGTAGTTTGAGTTCGCGAGACGGGTCATATATCAGCTGGGAACTGTTGACTCCTGATGTCTTATAGAAAGCGATCCAAACAGCACATCCTACCGCCCCAGACACCGCAGGCAATAACCAGGCGAACCCAACGTATTTCTCCAACACAATTCCTGATGCAGCAGAAAAAATAGCAATACCGATGCCGTGAGCCACCGCTAAATATAAAGATATGGCCGTCGCAGAATAGCGCTCAGCGAAAAAGCGTCGGATCGACATCACGAAAGCAACATGTGGAATTGAAAATGTTACGCCTTGCAGCACAAATGACAGTACAGCTTGAATCACACCGGGATTGTACCAAAGTAACAAAGCTCTAATAGCAAAACACATCGCCACAATTGGTATGATAATTACGTAGTGTCTTGACGCAAAGACATTTGAGTAGCGAAAAACAAAGGCCTCAGCGATGAAACCCATAGTCCAGGCAAGCAAAATTTGCGAATTGGTCAAGCCCATCCTTTCTAGCCAAGGCGTGCCAATCGAATAGTAGGTGCCTTGTGCACCAATGATGAACGCCGTGGCTGCAAACATAAAAAATGCGCTACGCTTTGGAATATTCGGCTTTAATGATGATACCGCAAACTCTACTGGATGAATTTCTTCTTTTGACATCAATATAATAACAACACTAAAAGACAGCGTAGAGAATGTTAATATCCAGATAAATATCAGGTCGGGTGCCAAATCAAGAGCACTTAACCCAGCCAGCGTGGCTGTCCCCACGGCGACCGATAACGAGCCTGCGAATCGGACCCGGCCATAGCCACCCTCAGCCCCCCGAATCGTACTCGCGGCACTCTCTAATAAACTTTGAAAAAAATTTCGCGACATCATTAAAATGCAAAAACCAACAGCGAGTAAAACTCTGTATTGGCTAAAGAACACTACAAAAGCACACACTACCGCCAGCAATGAAAATGAAACATTGAAAACATGCTTTGAATGCGCGCGATCAGCAAAAAAAGTAATTACTGGGTTAACAATAATCTTGATTACAAAGGTGCTGGCGACGACCCAGCCAGCTACACTATACGAGAACCCAGAGTTAACCAAAAATTGAGAAAGGTAACTTTTTAATAATCCAGATGGAAAATAAAAAATGACATAACTCAGAACCACCAGACCTATAGACTGCTTCATAAGTAGCTTATGAACTCATCGGTGCACCACGCTTCAATTTTGGCTCTTGTATCACCATCCAAGTGCCCTGTCCAAACGTGACGAGACGGTCCTTTCAAACGATACAATACTTGAAAACAAAGGTGACGTCTAAAGCGTGTATATTTCTCAATATTGGACAAGTCAGTTTCATAGCAGCTCCAAAGCAAATTGATTAGGGCCTCGACTGATTCATTGACAACGAAACTGGCAATGACTATTTCTGAGATTAGATAGGCAGCATCGTGCGAACCACATCCGACTTGAGCTTGTTCAAAATCAATTATTGCAATACGCCCGTCGGCACAAATTATAATGTTCCGACTATTCAAATCTCCGTGCAATACAGATTCTTGATTTTTCAAATGCTGATCTAGAAACAAATTTGCGGCAGCAAGCTTGTTATCGGGCAAAAACTCAAATAGCTTCCTGTACTGAAGGGTCGCTTTGTAACACTTAAAAGCTTCACTGTTAGCACTTACAGATAGCACCTTGAATTTACTCGATGCATGCAAGGACGTTAGCCATATTAAAACTTGTGAAATCTGTTCAACCGCAAAATGAAATTTATCTCTATTCAACAGGTACTCATATAAATCACTCCCCTTGGCACCCTCCATTGCAATTGCTCTGTTGTCGGGATCCACAGCCATCAATCGAGGGACGTAAACGTTACCGCTCACTATTTCTTGAGCATGTTCATGTAGACTAACAGCAACTTCATAGCGCTGAAGAGAAGTGGTTGGCAGAGGTGGGAATCCTGCAGTTTTTGCTTCATCTGCAAATGACTTTATATAAATAAGTTCATCTGCCCTGATCACTCGATGGACGTCGTTGAATAAGCCTCCTGTAACCTCATAAGCAATATCATCAAATGTCAGGCTTAGAGCGTCGTATAGTTTTTGGTGGCGAGGAATCATTTTTATATCCTTTTTTTGGCTCATCCCGCAATGATACGCTTTTTACCTGGAATTACATGCCTTGCATGTTGATCCAAATTGTTTACATTGACAGTTTTCATTAGCCAACGATTTCTTAACTCTTGTGGATTACTGATTAATCTCACCTCTTTGTTGTGAACACATTCATTGTTGGCCGACCCTATGAAAACTCCCGGAAGGACGTAAATTGGAGTCTTTACGCTATGCAGAGTTCTATTGAGAACTTCAATCGCACCACGAGCCCGCTCAGTAGTACCAACTGTACGGCGTTCAAAATAACGAATATCGTAATCGGTAGCGCCACCAAGAACAGGATGATCTGGAGCACTACCCATTTTTAGATTCCCCGAGATTGTAGTCAGGTCATCAAAGGGAGTATTGAATTCGGACTCCCTAAGCAAGGCTTTTATACTTTCAGGCAAATCCGCAAGAATCTTTTTATTGGAAGCGAAGCAAGTGTAAACCTCATTTTCCTCGCACCCTCGCAATCCTATAATATTCACCCAGTCTGGCCTAACGTAATGATTAGCCAGATCCTTATGAAAATATATATCATTTAGAGCCTTTTGTGACTGAGTTTCACAAAGACTTTCCATAGGATGGATATCCTGAAAAACATCACCGTCATTGACATTAACGTAGCCAATCGGCTCCTGCGACATCAATTTAGCGTAGATCAGTAAAAACCCTTCAGCAACATAAGAACGTTTCTTTATTCGCTTGTCGATAACCGGTGATTTGAAGTCCAAATACGGTAGATGGGGGTCTATAGGGCAATTATGGATAAAAATGTAGGGATTGGCGAACGTATCCACATTCTTTCGGGCTTCGCAAAGTCTGACCAGTTCGGCGGGAACCTTACCTCTATTTATGACATCGTCAACTTCTTCTTCGAAGCACTCGTAATCACTGTAGGGGTTATTTTTTAGTTTTAGCAAAATTTCTTGAAGATAAATCCTATCCTTTTCTTTGAAAGTAAGGTCTACGCTGATCATATGCGCTCTCCTGAACAGTATTGTCCGAAACAACCCGAAAGCCTGTATCCCGCAAGAAAATCAGAATCTCTAGTTTGCGTGCCGCTTAAACACTCAGAATCAAACCACTCACTATCTTTCCGTATCGGAAACTATTGAGCACGACCGAGCAAAACACGACCTTGCGGAATATGTAGGCATCTGGCTGCATAGCGTTACTGCAGCAAACCTATTTCGAGGACATACAACACGTCAAGAGCTCATGAGATTTTCAGAAGTTACTTACACTTACAATCCTTGGTCGAGGTAGGACTATTCCTGAAAATTTGTAAGAACATTCCTGTAGACAAACTTTCCTACCCCCCCTCCATGCCATATTTCGGGGCATGTAGCGCAAGGCACCTGTTTAAACCAAAGCGCGATGCGCAAAAAGAGCGCGGTCAGATAGCAGCGCGCTCATTTTCAGAGCAACTGTCGAATATCCTTCGGCAAATACCGCACGTACCTGGAAACAGGGTTGTTCTGGCATTCCCTGACGATGATTGGCACCTTGCGGTTCATCTGGGCAATTAGTTCAAGGCGCCTTTCGTTCGACAACATGGCTTTGGAAAACGCTTTCGTCAGATAAGCACGGGTGTGGTAGAACGCCGCGGAATCTGTCCACCTGTGTTCTGGCGTATCGGCAAGCGCGTTATTGAGATCGCGACATCTCAGTTCGTTGAGCCACTTGTTGGAATCGATCGATATATCCCAATCATATCCAAACACCATCGGCGCAATCATGTCCTGCTCCGCAGGTTTACCGCCTTCGACTGTCCAGGGCTTGAACCGCCACTGTGCTATCGCCTCCCTGGTCGCTTCGGCCAGATCCGGGTGATCGCTTTGCACAATCCTCACCTTGCTGACCGAACCATCGGCCTTGACCGTGAACCCGACCCGGACAGTACCGACGACCCCGGCCCTCTGCAGCGCCAGTGGATAGATCGGCTTGGGATTGTTCTCCGGTATCACAAAAAACTCTTCAGCCTGGATTTCACCCGATACCACCAGGATCAACATCAACACAAACCACCGCATACCTCCTCCCTCTTGATGCAAATGCCAGGCCCTGGCCGCAACAAAAAGGCTACAGACCGACGGCCTCAAGCTGAAGGTCGCGGCTTCCGGTAAAGGCGCAGGACATTTCCCAAAGGCCTGCCTTACACCCACCGCGTCAAAAAGGAATGCAGTAACAATTCCTACAACGCCCCGCATTTACACCTGAGCGACATGTTCATAAAGGAACGCTCGAATTCCAACATTTACGCTGTTTTGCCGATGCGAACCGATGCTATTTTCGGTAACGAAACTGTAACATTCGCATCCGCAGTCAAAACAAGAAATTTGGAGCTCTTGAATGTTTGCTTTCTTTCGTCCTGCCACGCATCAGGCTCCCCTGCCTGAAGAAAAAATAGACAGCACCTACCGACGCCTGCGCTGGCAGATCTTCGCCGGTATCTTTATCGGTTACGCCGGTTACTACCTGCTGCGTAAAAACTTCTCCCTGGCCATGCCTTATCTGATCGAAGAGGGCTACACCCGTGGAGAACTGGGGGTGGCGTTGTCGGCGATTGCCATCGCCTACGGCTTGTCCAAGTTCCTGATGGGCATCGTTTCCGACCGTTCCAACCCGCGTTACTTCCTGCCGTTCGGCCTGGTGGTGTCGGCGGCGGTGATGTTCACGTTCGGTTTTGCCCATTGGGCGACGTCCAGCGTGACCATCATGTTCGTCCTGCTGTTCATCAATGGCTGGGCGCAGGGTATGGGCTGGCCGCCGAGCGGGCGGACCATGGTGCACTGGTGGTCGCAGAAGGAACGCGGTGGCGTGGTGTCCCTGTGGAACGTGGCGCACAACGTCGGTGGCGGTCTGATCGGCCCGCTGTTCCTGATCGGCATGGGCCTGTTCAACGACTGGCACGCGGCGTTTTATGTGCCGGCGGCGGTGGCCATGGCCGTGGCGGTGTTTGCCTTCATCACCATGCGCGACACCCCGCAATCGGTCGGCCTGCCACCGATCGAGAAGTACAAGAACGATTACCCGGAAGGCTACGACGCCAGCCACGAAGAAGAATTCAGCGCCAAGGAAATCTTCGTCAAATACGTGCTGCGCAACAAAATGCTCTGGTACATCGCCCTGGCCAACGTCTTCGTCTACCTGCTGCGCTACGGCGTGCTGGACTGGGCGCCGACCTATCTCAAGGAAGCCAAGGGTTTCACCGTGGACAAGACGTCCTGGGCATACTTCTTCTACGAGTGGGCCGGTATTCCTGGCACGCTGCTGTGCGGCTGGATGTCGGACAAGATCTTCCGTGGCAACCGTGGCCTGACCGGCATGGTGTTCATGGCATTGGTGACCGTGGCGACGCTGGTGTACTGGCTCAACCCGGCGGGTAACCCGACGGTTGACATGATTGCGCTGGTGTCCATCGGCTTCCTGATCTACGGGCCGGTGATGTTGATCGGTTTGCAGGCGCTGGAACTGGCACCGAAGAAAGCCGCCGGCACAGCCGCGGGCTTCACCGGTCTGTTCGGGTACCTGGGGGGATCGGTCGCGGCCAGTGCAGCGATGGGCTACACCGTGGACCATTTCGGCTGGGACGGCGGTTTCGTCTTGCTGATCGGTGCCTGCCTGCTGGCGATGGCCTTCCTTGCGCCGACGTTGTGGCACAAGCAGGTCGCCAGTCAGAGCCGCGAAGCACTCGCTTGATCGTCCTTTGACTTGCAGCGCTTGAGCCGCGCCTCCAGATTACGGTCTGGCATGGCGTGGCTACGCAGGGCGTGGGCGGTCTGCTCGACATAATCGCGAGTGGTGCCGTAACGCCCGCAAGCGTTTTCGAACACGTGGCTCAGCACGTGATCCGGCAGGTTGCCAGCGTAGCTGGGCAGATGCCGCTCCAGAACGAATCCCAACGCCTGAACCTGGTTGCCGTCTTCAAGTCGGCAGTTGAGCCAGTGCGGGCGATAGGACGGGAATGGCATTTCTCTTTTCCACAGCGCATACAGCGAAGCGTCCAGTTGCTCTTCCGGCAAGCGGTAGGCGAACCCGCTGCAGGAGCCGCCGCGATCCAGGCCAAACACCAGGCCGGGCATTTCCGGCGTGCCGCGATGTTCGTGGGACCACAGGTACAAACCACGATGGTAGCCATGCACGCGACCGCGAACCCGCTCCACCGCCGTGCACTCCGGTCGCCAGATCAGTGAGCCGTAGGCGAACAGCCACACCGGGCCGCCCTTGTGGCGCGCCATGGTCGACTGCATCGAGCTGAGCAATTGTTCGTGCGTGAGCTGCGGCCCCAGATCGAGCCGCGGAGGGTAAGCCAGGTTCAAGATCGAAGATTCAATGGCGCTCATGGCGAATAGCGTTCAGCTCCCCGCGAGTTAAGAGTTACTTAATAGAACGCACCGCTGTAACAATAAGGCACATATGTTTTTCAAAGCAATTCAAGTGCCATGGCACTGTTGTTAATTAATTACCTGAACACAATATAACCTACCGGCATTTATACGATTTTATAAATACCGATAAGCTATATATGGGGTTATAACCTGTAGGAGCGAGCTTGCTCGCGATGGACTCAAGAGCGCCGCGGGCATCCTGACTGCCCGCGTAATCGTTAACGACCATCGCGAGCAAGCTCGCTCCTACCGTGTGGTGGGACAGAATCAGGATCGTGGCGCGTATGCAAATACGTCGGCGCGCATCTGGTGGGCGTCCATTCCTGCCTCGACCAGCGCATCCAGGGTGCCGTAGACCATGGCCGGCGAGCCACTGGCATAGACATGCAGGGCCTTGAGGTCGGGGAAGTCTTCGCAGACCGCTTCATGCAACATGCCGCAGCGCCCCTGCCAGCCGCATTGGTCGCTGACGACTTTATGCAGGAACAGGTTGGGTAACTTCAGCCACTCATCCCAATGTTCGATTTCATAAAAGTCCTCAGGACGACGCACACCCCAATACAGATGCACCGGATGCTTGAAACCTTGCGCACGGCAATGCTCGATCAAGCCATGAACCTGGCCCATCCCGGTGCCCGCCGCAATCAGCACCAGCGGACCGTCCGGCAACTCGGCCAGGTGCGCATCACCGAACGGCATGTCGATACGCACCATCGTGTTGCGTTGCAGTTGCTCGATCAGGCTGAGCGCACTGGGTTCGCGCGCCAGCACGTGGATTTCCAGATCTCGCCCGCCAGAGGGCGCCGAGGCCAGGGAGAAGGAGGACTTGTCGCCGTTGTCACGATGGATCATCAGGTACTGGCCCGCGTGATAACGCGGTGGCTTGCCGGCAGGAGCCCGCAGCCGCACCCGCCAGGTATCGCCACCAACCTCGGTGCAACTGGTGACCTGACACGACAGACTGCGCACCGGCAATTCTCCCAGCGCGAGCACGCCATCCCACAGCACGATGCAGTCTTCCAGCGGCTCTGCAATGCAAGTGTAGAACTCGCCATGGTCGCGCACGAGACCGGCCTGCTCGACGCGGCCTTCCACCAGCAGCGCGGCGCATACGTGGCAGTTACCGTTGCGACAGCTTTGCGGGCATTCATAGCCCAGGCGGCGTGCGCCATCGAGAATCCGCTCGCCGGGCAAGATATCCAGTACTGCGCCGGAGGGCTGCAAGGTTACACGCATCAATCTATTCCTAACTGATTCCAGATGGCATCGATCCGTTGGGTCACGGCGTCGTCCTTGACGATTACACGGCCCCACTCACGCGTGGTTTCACCCGGCCATTTATGCGTGGCATCGAGCCCCATCTTCGAACCCAGGCCGGAAACCGGCGAGGCGAAGTCCAGGTAGTCGATCGGTGTGTTCTCGATCATCACCGTGTCGCGCTTGGGGTCCATGCGCGTGGTGATGGCCCAGATCACGTCGTTCCAGTCCCGCGCGTTGATATCGTCGTCAGTGACGATAACGAACTTGGTGTACATGAACTGTCGCAAAAACGACCAGACACCGAGCATTACCCGCTTGGCATGCCCCGGGTACGACTTCTTCATGGTCACGACGGCCATGCGGTACGAACAGCCTTCGGGTGGCAGGTAGAAGTCGGTGATCTCCGGGAACTGCTTCTGCAGGATCGGCACGAACACTTCGTTCAGCGCCACACCCAGGATCGCCGGCTCATCCGGTGGACGACCAGTGTAGGTGCTGTGGTAAATCGGCTTGATCCGGTGGGTAATGCGCTCGACGGTGAACACCGGGAAGCTGTCGACTTCGTTGTAGTAACCGGTGTGGTCGCCATACGGTCCTTCATCGGCCATCTCGCCCGGATGAATCACGCCTTCGAGGATGATTTCCGCGGTCGCTGGCACTTGCAGGTCGTTGCCGCGGCACTTGACCAGTTCGGTCCGGTTGCCGCGCAGCAGGCCGGCAAAGGCGTATTCGGAAAGACTGTCTGGCACCGGGGTCACGGCACCGAGGATGGTCGCCGGGTCAGCCCCCAGCGCCACGGCCACCGGGAACGGCTGGCCAGGGTGTTTCTCGCACCATTCACGATAATCCAGCGCGCCGCCACGGTGACTCAGCCAGCGCATGATGACCTTGTTGCGGCCAATCACTTGCTGACGGTAGATACCGAGGTTCTGCCGGTCCTTGTTCGGCCCCTTGGTGACCGTCAGGCCCCAGGTGATCAGCGGGGCGACGTCGCCTGGCCAGCAGGTCTGCACGGGCAAGGTCGACAGGTCGACGTCGTCGCCTTCGACCACCACTTCCTGGCAGATCGCGTCTTTGACGACCTTGGGCGCCATGGAGATGATCTTGCGGAAGATCGGCAGCTTGGACCAGGCGTCTTTCAGCCCCTTCGGCGGCTCGGGTTCCTTGAGGAACGCCAGCAACTTGCCGATTTCACGCAGCTCGCTGACCGCTTCGGCGCCCATGCCCAACGCTACGCGCTCGGGGGTACCGAACAGGTTGCCGAGCACGGGAATGTCAAAACCGGTAGGTTTTTCGAATAGCAGGGCCGGGCCCTTGGCGCGCAAGGTGCGATCGCACACCTCGGTCATTTCGAGCACTGGGGACACCGGAACCTGGATGCGCTTGAGTTCGCCGCGCTGTTCCAGGCCGCTGATAAAGTCGCGCAAGTCGCGATACTGCATGCGTGAGCCTCGTATTGGCCGTGGCGTTCGGGGTGGGCAGTTTAGCGCCGAACCCCTCTATTCAGAACCACGAACTGGCGGTTCATCAAAAATCAGATAGCAAAAAGCCGGGTTTCCCCGGCTTCTTGGCCCGTTCGACTTACTTGCGTTTCATCGACAGGAAGAACTCATCGTTGGTCTTGGTCGTTTTCAGCTTGTCGACCAGGAACTCGATGGCAGCGACTTCATCCATCGGATGCAGCAGCTTGCGCAGGATCCACATGCGCTGCAACTCGTCGTCGGCCGTCAGCAACTCTTCGCGGCGAGTACCGGAACGGTTGATGTTGATGGCCGGGAATACGCGCTTTTCAGCGATGCGACGGTCCAGAGGCAGTTCCATGTTGCCGGTGCCTTTGAATTCCTCGTAGATCACTTCGTCCATCTTCGAGCCGGTTTCAACCAGCGCGGTGGCGATGATGGTCAGCGAGCCGCCTTCTTCGATGTTCCGCGCGGCGCCGAAGAAACGCTTCGGTTTCTCCAGGGCGTGGGCATCGACACCACCGGTCAGTACCTTGCCGGAGCTCGGGATCACGGTGTTGTAGGCACGGGCCAGACGGGTGATGGAGTCGAGCAGGATCACCACGTCCTTCTTGTGTTCGACCAGGCGCTTGGCCTTCTCGATCACCATCTCGGCAACCTGCACGTGGCGGGTTGGCGGCTCATCGAACGTCGAGGCAACCACTTCGCCGCGCACGGTGCGCTGCATTTCGGTTACTTCTTCCGGACGTTCGTCAATCAGCAGCACGATCAGATGAACTTCAGGATTGTTACGGGCGATGTTCGCGGCGATGTTCTGCAGCATGATCGTCTTACCGGCTTTCGGCGGTGCAACGATCAGACCGCGCTGGCCTTTACCGATCGGGGCGCACAGGTCGATGACTCGACCGGTCAAGTCTTCGGTGGAACCGTTACCGGCTTCCATCTTCATGCGCACGGTCGGGAACAGCGGGGTCAGGTTCTCGAAGAGAATCTTGTTTTTCGCGTTTTCCGGACGGTCGAAGTTGATCGTGTCGACCTTGAGCAGCGCGAAATAACGCTCGCCTTCCTTCGGAGGGCGGATCTTGCCAACGATGGTGTCACCGGTGCGCAAGTTGAAGCGACGGATCTGGCTCGGCGAGACGTAGATATCGTCAGGGCCGGCAAGATAGGAGGCGTCTGCAGAGCGGAGGAAGCCGAAGCCGTCCTGGAGAATCTCCAGCACGCCATCACCGGAGATTTCCTCGCCGCTTTTCGCGTGCTTTTTCAGCAGGGAGAAAATCACGTCCTGCTTGCGCGAACGGGCCATATTTTCTATGCCCATCTGTTCGGCCAATTCGAGCAGTTCGGTAATCGGCTTTTGCTTGAGTTCAGTCAGATTCATATAGGAATGACGTAATCATTTATGGAGGGGGGAAATTAAGCTTTTGGCTTAATGAGGCCGCGCCGCGGAGAAGGCGACAGGATCGCGTACTTATTCGAAAAGGAGAGCGTCGGCGACGGCTAGCAGGGGGCACTGGAGAAACCAGCGCGGGGCCGAATGTAACACCTGAGTTTCGGAGCGTCTAGCCCTTCACAACGAAAAAAGCCCCGCTATTTGCGGGGCCTTTTTCTGACAGGCTGCTACGACGCTTAAATGTTGGCGTCGAGGAAAGCTGCCAGCTGCGACTTCGACAGTGCGCCGACCTTGGTCGCTTCAACGTTGCCGTTCTTGAACAGCATCAGCGTCGGGATACCACGCACGCCGTGCTTGGCGGGGGTTTCCTGGTTTTCGTCGATGTTCAGTTTGGCAACGGTCAGCTTGCCTTTGTAGGTCTCGGCAATTTCGTCCAGGACAGGAGCGATCATTTTGCAAGGGCCGCACCATTCAGCCCAGTAGTCGACCAGTACAGCGCCTTCAGCCTTGAGTACGTCGGCCTCGAAGCTAGCGTCGCTAACGTGTTTGATAAGATCGCTGCTCATGGAATTCTCCAGGGTTGTAAGCAAAAAAACGTGGCCCATCATAGCCGCCCTTCCCCCGTTCAGGAAGGTGCAGATGATTGAGTCTCGCTATGGTGTTACATGAGTTTGGGTATAGCTCAGGTCACGCGGTGGCGGGAGCGACGAAGGCGATTCCGGTACGCAGGGCCGCGTTGCGCACATGTTCGTGCATGGCCTTTTGCGCGGCCCCCGAGGCCCGGCGCGCCAGCGCGCGAAGGATTTTGCGGTGTTCCTGCCAGGTTTCCATGGCCCGTTCGGCCCGGATGAACGGTAGCTTCTGGCTCTCCAGGAAGATGTCGGCGCTGGCCGTCAGGATGCTCAGCATCGCCTGATTGCCGCTGGCCAACAGGATTCGACGGTGGAATTCGAAGTCCAGCCGCGCCGCCGCTTCAAAGTCGCCGGACTTCAGTTCGTTGCGCATGGCAGCGACGTTGTCTTCCAGTGCATCGAGCTCATCGGTACTCAAGGTAACGGCCGCAAGCCCCGCCGCGAATCCCTCCAGCGCATACCGCAACTGGAAGATATCCAAGGGCGAAGCCTGTGCCGCGAACGGCCAACCGGGCGCGGCCTCGCCTCGCGGCAACTCCACCGGCGACTGCACGAACACCCCTTTACCCGGCTGGATACTGATCACACCCAGGGCACTGAGCGATGACAGCGCCTCGCGCAACGACGCCCGGCTGACCCCCAATTGCACGGCCAGGTCCCGCTGCGAGGGCAAGGCATCCCCCGGCACGAACCCCTGTTCGGTGATCAGTTTGCGGATGGCTTGCAGCGCCACTTCAGGTACGGCGCGGGAGATCGAATTCATGGTTTTCCACTAGAACCAGGCCAATGTGCGATCAGTTGTAAAGCTATTCGCCGCGCCCGGCAAGTCGTGCCCCATGGGGGTTCGGTAACGTTAACGGCTGCGCCATCGGGGTGCGAAACGCGACTTGACTGTTCAGACCAGTAAGACCGTTCGCCCCCAGCAAAACCGCGGCCTGGCGCCCGGGAAACGCCATGTTGGCATGGCCCGTGCTCTGTCGATCCGCAGAAATCACTTCTCGAAGATCCGGAGACTTGCCATGACCCAGCGTTACAGCGCCCTCCTCGCTGCCTTGTTCGCCAGCCTCGTGCTGAGCCAGGCACCCGCCCATGCCGACGCCCTGGAAGATGTGGTCCAGCGCGGCGTCCTCAAGGTCGCCGTGCCCCAGGATTTCCCGCCCTTTGGCTCGGTCGGCCCGGACATGAAACCGCGCGGCCTCGACATCGACACCGCCAAACTGCTGGCCGAACAGCTCAAGGTCAAACTCGAACTGACCCCGGTCAACAGCACCAACCGCATCCCGTTCCTGACCACCGGCAAGGTCGACCTGGTGATCTCCAGCCTGGGTAAAAACCCGGAGCGGGAAAAAGTCATCGATTTCTCCCGCGCCTACGCCCCCTTTTACCTCGCCGTGTTCGGGCCGCCAGACGCCGACATCAAAAGCCTTGACGACCTCAAGGGCAAGACCATCAGCGTCACCCGTGGCGCCATCGAAGACATCGAGCTGACCAAGGTCGCCCCCGAAGGCGTGACCATCAAGCGCTTCGAAGACAACAACTCAACCATCGCTGCCTATCTGGCGGGGCAAGTGGATCTGATCGCCAGCGGCAACGTGGTGATGGTCGCCATCAGCGAGAAGAGCCCGAAACGCGTGCCGGCGCTGAAAGTGAAGCTCAAGGACTCGCCGGTCTACGTCGGCGTGAACAAGAACGAGCCGGCGTTGCTGGACAAGGTCAACCAGATCCTCGTCACCGCCAGGAGCGACGGCGCGCTGGAGAAAAACGCCCTGACCTGGTTGAAAGAACCGCTGCCGGCCGACCTCTGATCCGGCGCGCAGGAGACTCATGATGGCTTATCAGTTCGATTTCTTGCCGGTGGTGCACAACACCGATTTGCTGTTGCGCGGTGCGCTGTTCACCCTTGAGCTGACGGCCATCGGCGCGGTGCTGGGGGTGGGCCTGGGCATCGTCGGGGCGCTGGTGCGGGCGTGGAATATCCGCCCCTTCGCCGGGATTTTCGCGGTCTACGTCGAGTTGATCCGCAATACACCGTTCCTGGTGCAATTGTTTTTCATCTTCTTCGGCCTGCCGTCGCTGGGTGTGCAGATTTCCGAATGGCAGGCCGCCGTGCTGGCGATGGTGATCAACCTGGGAGCCTACTCGACCGAGATCATCCGTGCCGGCATCCAGGCGATCCCGCGCGGCCAACTGGAGGCTGCGGCGGCACTGGCCATGACGCGCTTCGAGGCGTTCCGCCACGTGGTGCTGCTGCCGGCACTGGGCAAGGTCTGGCCGGCCCTGAGCAGCCAGATCATCATCGTCATGCTCGGCTCGGCGGTCTGCTCGCAGATCGCCACCGAAGAGCTGAGCTTCGCCGCCAACTTCATCCAGTCGCGCAACTTCCGCGCCTTTGAAACCTATGCCCTGACCACGCTGCTCTATCTGTGCATGGCCTTGTTGATCCGCCAGCTGCTGAACTGGATCGGCCAGCGATTCATCGCGAGGAGCACTCGATGAGCGATTTCACCTTCTGGGACATCGTGCGCAACCTGCTCATGGGCCTGCAATGGACGCTGGCGCTGTCGCTGGTAGCGTTCGTTGGCGGCGGGCTGATCGGCTTGCTGGTCATGGTGCTGCGCATCTCGAACAAGCCCCTGCCACGCAGAGTTGCCCGCACCTACATCGAACTGTTCCAGGGCACGCCGCTGTTGATGCAGCTGTTCCTGGTGTTCTTCGGCGTCGCGCTGGCCGGGGTAGAGATATCGCCCTGGGCCGCGGCAGCCATCGCCTTGACGTTGTTCACCAGCGCCTACCTGGCGGAGATCTGGCGGGGTTGCGTCGAGTCGATCCCCAACGGCCAGTGGGAAGCCTCGTCGAGCCTGGCGCTGAACCCGCTGGAGCAACTGCGCTACGTGATCCTGCCGCAAGCGTTGCGCATTGCCGTGGCGCCGACCGTGGGTTTCTCGGTGCAAGTGGTCAAGGGCACCGCCGTGACCTCGATCATCGGCTTCACCGAACTGACCAAGACCGGCGGCATGTTGGCCAATGCCACCTTCGAGCCCTTCATGGTCTACGGCCTGGTCGCCCTCGGCTACTTCCTGCTCTGCTACCCCTTGTCCCTCAGTGCGCGCTACCTGGAAAGGAGACTGCATGCCTCTGCTTAGAATTTCCGCCCTGCATAAATACTACGGCGACCACCATGTGCTCAAAGGCATCGACCTGAGTGTCGAACAAGGCCAGGTGGTGGCAATCATCGGCCGTAGCGGGTCGGGCAAGTCGACTTTGCTACGCACCCTCAACGGCCTGGAATCGATCAACGATGGCGTCATCGAAGTCGACGGCGAATACCTCGACGCCGCCCGCGCGGACCTGCGCAGCCTGCGGCAGAAGGTCGGAATGGTGTTCCAGCAGTTCAACCTGTTCCCGCACCTGACGGTTGGCGAAAACGTGATGCTGGCGCCGCAGGTGGTGCAGAAAGTACCGAAAGCCAAGGCGGCCGAACTGGCCCGGGAGATGCTGGAACGCGTAGGCCTGGGGGAGAAATTCGATGCCTTCCCGGATCGGTTGTCCGGCGGGCAGCAACAGCGCGTGGCGATTGCCCGCGCGCTGGCGATGTCGCCCAAGGTGTTGCTGTGCGACGAAATCACCTCGGCGCTGGACCCGGAGCTGGTCAACGAAGTGCTGAGCGTGGTTCGGCAGCTGGCCAGGGAAGGCATGACCTTGATCATGGTGACCCATGAGATGCGTTTTGCCCGGGAGGTTGGGGACAAGTTGGTGTTCATGCATCAGGGGCTGGTGCATGAGGTGGGTGATCCGAAAGAGTTGTTTGCCAATCCGCAGACTGTGGAGCTGGCGAATTTCATTGGCACGGTGGAAGCGGCAGTCTGATGGAAATTTAGTGCCTGTGAGGCCGCATTCGCGAGCAAGCCCGCTCCCACAGGGTTCTCTGCCGGAGCACAATGGTGTGTTCGACGCAAAAACCTGTGGGAGCGGGCTTGCCCGCGAAGAGGCCATTTGCATCGCCGCAACGCCTACGCGTTGGCGCCAGCCTTTGATCGTGGCACGATGTCGAGGTTATCGACCGAGACCCTGACCATGCCGCAATCCCAAGCCAAGAATCTGTCCCTGATCGCCGCTATCGACCTGGGCTCCAACAGCTTTCACATGGTCGTGGCCAAGGCCCAGAACGGTGAAATCCGTATTCTCGAACGTCTCGGGGAGAAGGTTCAGCTGGCCGCCGGTATCGATGAAGAGCGCAAGCTCAGCGAAGAATCCATGCAGCGCGGGCTCGATTGCCTCAAGCGCTTCGCCCAACTGATCAACGGTATGCCCACCGGCGCCGTGCGGATCGTCGGCACCAACGCCCTGCGTGAAGCCCGCAACCGCAACGAATTCATCCACCGCGCCGAAGAAATCCTCGGTCACCCGGTGGAAGTCATCTCCGGCCGTGAAGAAGCGCGCCTGATTTATCTGGGCGTATCCCACACCCTCGCCGACACCCCAGGCAAACGCCTGGTGGCCGACATCGGCGGCGGCAGTACCGAATTCATCATCGGGCAGAGATTCGAGCCATTGTTGCGCGAAAGCCTGCAGATGGGTTGCGTCAGCTACACCCAGCGCTATTTCAAGGACGGCAAGATCACCCCCGCCCGTTACGCCCAGGCGTACACCGCGGCGCGGCTGGAGATCATGAGCATCGAGCACGCCCTGCACCGCCTGACCTGGGATGAAGCCATCGGCTCCTCGGGCACCATCCGCGCCATCGGCCTGGCGCTGAAGGCCGGTGGCCACGGCAGCGGCGAGGTCAACGCCCAGGGCCTGGCCTGGCTCAAGCGCAAGCTGATCAAGCTGGGCGACGTCGACAAGATCGATTTCGAAGGCATCAAGCCGGACCGCCGGGCGATTTTCCCGGCAGGCCTGGCCATTCTCGAAGCCATCTTCGATTCCCTTGAATTGCAGCGCATGGACCACTGTGAAGGCGCGCTGCGCGAAGGCGTGCTCTATGACCTGCTGGGTCGCCATCATCACGAAGACGTGCGTGAACGCACCCTGACCTCGCTGATGGAGCGTTACCACGTCGACCTGGAACAGGCGGTGCGGGTCGAACGCAAGGCCCTGCATGCCTTCGACCAGGTGGCCAGGGACTGGGACCTGGAAGACGGCGTCTGGCGCGAACTGCTCGGCTGGGCGGCCAAGGTGCACGAAGTGGGCCTGGACATTGCCCACTACCAGTACCACAAGCACGGCGCCTACCTGATCGAGCACTCGGACCTCGCCGGCTTCTCCCGCGAAGACCAACTGATGCTCGCGCTGCTGGTACGCGGTCACCGCCGCAACATCCCCAAGGACAAGTTTGCCGAGTTCGGCAACGACGGCACCAAGCTGATTCGCCTGTGCGTGTTGCTGCGCTTCGCGATCCTGTTCCATCACATCCGCGGCACCCAACAGATGCCCCAGGTGGAATTGAATGCCAATGGCAACAGCCTGGAAGTGGTGTTCCCGGAAAACTGGCTGGATGAGAACCAACTGACCCAGGCGGATTTCGAAATTGAAGCGCAGTGGCTGACGCGGGTGGATATCGTCCTTACCGCGCGCTGAAACCCCTGTAGGAGCGAGCTTGCTCGCGATGGACGTGAACGATAATGCGTGCGGCCTGAATAAACGCGCTGCCCTCAGGTTTTTCGCGAGCAAGCTCGCTCCTACAGGGACGGCGGTCATAACAAAAATGGCGATCCCTTGGGATCGCCATTTTTTTAGCGTACCGCCAGAATCGGGCTACCCAACCGCTCCAGCAACGTAGCCTGGGCACTGCGCGGGTTCTGGTTGCCGGTCGGCGTATTGCGGATGTAACGGCCGTCCGACTGCAGGCTCCAGCTGTGGGTGTTATCGGTCAGATACAGCTCCAGCTCTTTCTTCACTCGCATGATCAGCTTCTTGCCTTCCACCGGGAAGCAAGTCTCGACGCGCTTGTCGAGGTTGCGCTCCATCCAGTCGGCACTGGACAGGAACATCTGTTCATCGCCGCCATTGAGGAAGTAGAAGACCCGGGTGTGTTCCAGGAAGCGCCCGATGATCGAACGCACATGGATGTTGTGCGAGACCCCGGCGATGCCCGGCCGCAGGCAGCACATGCCACGCACCACCAGGTCGATGCGCACGCCCGACTGGCTGGCCTTGTACAACGCGCGAATGATCTTCGGATCGGTCAGCGAGTTGAACTTGGCGATGATGTGCGCCGGCTTGCCCTCGAGGGCGAACTGGGTTTCCCGGGCAATCATGTCGAGCATGCCCTTTTTCAGGGTGAACGGCGCGTGCAGCAGCTTCTTCATGCGCAACGTCTTGCCCATGCCGATCAACTGGCTGAACAGTTTGCCGACGTCTTCGCACAGGGCGTCGTCGGAAGTCAGCAGGCTGTAGTCGGTGTACAGGCGGGCGTTGCCGGCATGATAGTTACCCGTGCCCAGGTGCGCGTAACGCACGATCTCGCCCGCTTCGCGGCGCAGGATCAGCATCATCTTGGCGTGGGTCTTGAAGCCGACCACACCGTAGATCACCACCGCACCGGCCGCTTGCAGACGGCTGGCCAGTTGCAGGTTGGACTCCTCATCGAAGCGCGCGCGCAATTCGATCACCGCGGTGACCTCCTTGCCGTTACGCGCCGCGTCCACCAACGCATCGACGATTTCCGAGTTGGCGCCGGAGCGGTACAGGGTCTGGCGCACCGCCAGCACGTGCGGGTCCTTGGCGGCCTGGCGCAGCAGGTCGACCACCGGGGTGAACGACTCGAACGGGTGCAGCAGCAGGATGTCCTGCTTGCTGATCACGCTGAAAATGTTCTCGCTGTTTTGCAGCAGTTTCGGGATCTGCGGGGTGAACGGCAGGTACTGCAGCTCGCGCTGGCTGTCCAGGCCGGTGATGCTGAACAGACGCGTCAGGTTCACCGGACCGTTGACCTGATACAGCTCGGTCTCGCTCAGGTTGAACTGCTTGAGCAGGTAGTCGGACAGGTGTTTCGGGCAGGTATCGGCCACCTCCAGTCGCACCGCGTCGCCGTAACGACGGGAGAACAACTCGCCGCGCAGGGCGCGCGCAAGGTCTTCGACGTCTTCGGAGTCCAGCGCCAGGTCGGCGTTTCGGGTCAGGCGGAACTGGTAGCAGCCCTTGACCTTCATGCCCTGGAACAGGTCATCGGCGTGGGCGTGGATCATCGACGACAGGAACACATAGTTGTCGCCGGCGCCGCCGACTTCTTCCGGCACCTTGATGATGCGCGGCAGCAGGCGCGGGGCCGGGATGATCGCGAGGCCAGAGTCGCGACCGAAGGCGTCGATGCCTTCGAGCTCGACGATGAAGTTCAGGCTCTTGTTCACCAGCAACGGGAACGGGTGCGTCGGGTCGAGGCCGATCGGGGTGATGATCGGGGCGATTTCGTCGCGGAAATAACGGCGCACCCAGGTCTTGAGCTTGGTCGTCCAGTTGCGGCGACGGATGAAGCGGACCTGATGCTTTTCCAGTTCCGGCAGCAGAATGTCGTTGAGGATCGCGTACTGGCGGTCAACGTGACCGTGCACCAGTTCACTGATGCGGGCCAGGGCCTGGTGCGGTTGCAGGCCGTCGGCGCCGGCCTGCTCACGGGCGAAGGTGATTTGCTTCTTCAGGCCGGCGACGCGAATCTCGAAGAACTCGTCCAGGTTGCTGGAGAAGATCAGCAGGAACTTCAGCCGCTCCAGCAACGGGTAGGACTCGTCCAGTGCCTGTTCCAGCACGCGGATGTTGAACTGCAGTTGCGACAGCTCACGGTGGATGTACAGGCTGCTGTCATCCAGGCCGGGAATGGCAATCGCTGGCGCTGCCACTGCGGGCTCGACGACCGCCGCGGGCGGAGCGGGCTCCACCTCCGGCGGGGTTTCGTCGACCTGCTCCACCACTGGTTGAGCGTCTTTTACGGCAACTTCAGTGAGTACTTCGGTATTCATCGAATGTTCCTGGGAGGGCTATTTTTGCTCTCGTAACAATTGAGCGGCACGAACGGCAAAATACGTGAGGATGCCATCAGCGCCTGCGCGTTTAAAAGCGGTCAGGGATTCGAGGATAACCCCTTCGCTCAACCAGCCATTCTGGATCGCCGCCATGTGCATGGCGTATTCGCCGCTGACTTGATACACAAAGGTCGGCACTTTGAATTCTTCTTTGACCCGGCAGAGGATGTCCAGATACGGCATGCCTGGCTTGACCATGACCATGTCTGCGCCTTCTGACAAGTCGGCCGCCACTTCGTGCAGGGCTTCGTTGCTGTTGGCCGGGTCCATCTGATAGGAGGCCTTGTTGGCCTTGCCCAGGTTCAGCGCCGAACCGACCGCGTCGCGGAACGGGCCGTAATAGGCGCTGGCGTACTTCGCCGAGTAGGCCATGATCCGCACGTTGACGTGACCGGCCACTTCGAGGGCCTCGCGGATCGCCTGGATGCGACCGTCCATCATGTCCGACGGCGCCACCACCTGGGCACCGGCTTCGGCATGGGACAGGGCTTGGCGGACCAGTGCGTCGACGGTGATGTCGTTCTGCACGTAGCCTTCTTCGTCGAGAATACCGTCCTGACCGTGGGTGGTGAACGGGTCCAGGGCGACGTCGGTGATCACGCCCAGATCAGGGAACTGCGCACGCAGGGCGCGGGTGGCGCGTTGGGCGATGCCTTCCGGGTTCCAGGCTTCGGCGGCGTCCAGCGACTTGAGCTCTGCCGGGGTCACCGGGAACAGCGCCAATGCCGGAATGCCCAGCTCGACCCACTTGGCCGCTTCTTCCAGCAACAGATCGATGGTCAGGCGCTCGACGCCCGGCATCGAAGCCACCGCTTCACGACGGTTCTCACCGTCCAGCACAAATACCGGCAGGATCAGGTCGTCGACGGACAGCACGTTTTCACGGACCAGACGACGCGAAAAATCGTCACGACGGTTGCGGCGCAGGCGGGTGGCGGGAAACAAACGGTTGGCGGGGGTAAAGCTCACGGCAGACTCCTGAGCCCGCAGGCGTGCGAGCGTGACAGTTATAAGCGGCCATTATGACGAACGTATTACAGTTGTGTGCGCCCTATGTCATGTAGCCGTATTCCATTGTCCTTGTAGGAAATGTTCACGTCGAGACACATTTGGACACTTTCCTGAATGTGTACGAAGGGTTAGGCTGCGCGTTCATTTCGCCAGCACCCAGACAATGCTCCAACAATTTCTGCATGACTTCGGCTACTTTGCCCTGTTTCTCGGCACGTTCTTCGAAGGCGAAACCATCCTGGTGCTCGCGGGCTTCCTCGCGTTCCGTGGTTACATGGACATCAACCTGGTGGTGGTCGTGGCGTTCTGCGGCAGCTATGCCGGCGACCAGCTGTGGTACTTCCTGGGACGCAAGCACGGGCGCAAGCTGCTGGCACGCAAACCGCGCTGGCAAATGATGGGTGACCGGGCGCTGGAACATATTCGCAAACACCCGGACATCTGGGTCCTGAGCTTCCGCTTCGTCTACGGCTTGCGCACCGTGATGCCGGTGGCCATCGGCCTGTCGGGCTATCCACCGGGCCGCTATCTGCTGCTCAACGGCATTGGCGCGGCGATCTGGGCCACCGCGCTGGCGGCGGCGGCCTATCACTTTGGCGCTGTACTGGAAGGGATGCTCGGCAGTATCAAGAAATACGAGCTGTGGGTGCTCGGCGCCCTGCTCATCCTGGGCCTGGGCCTGTGGCTGCGCCGGCGCTTCAAGAATGCGCGCCTGGCCCGGCAGATCTATGCCGACGAGCAAGCCCTGAAGGCCGAAAAGCACACTACCGGCGGCCCTAAGACGCCAGTCGAGTAAAGCGGTTTCTGCAGCAATAAAGCCCGATACCGCTGATCAGGCTGTAACTGAGCAGGCCGACCCAGCCCACCGCGCTGGCCGGCCACAGTCCCGCCAGCGGCGCCAGCCACACCAGCGGCACATTCGATGCCAGGCGCAGCAATTCCAGCTTCAGCGCCCACGGGCGATTCTCCAGGGCCACGCCCAAAACGAACAGGCCCAGCGCCACCGCCCCCCAGCCCAACACCAACGCGGCCGTCGACAGACTGGGTTCCAGGTTCATCAAATAGCTGCCCAGGGCGATGTAGACGCAGAACTGCAACAGCACGTAGAGCTGCTGGCGCCCATCCAGCGGCACCTCGAATTTGCGGAACTGGCTCAGGTCCGGTTTACTCATCGGGTACCTGGCTGCCACGTCCGCCGGCCGCCAGCCGGTGCGCATGAACCAGATCCGCAGCTTGTCCCAGGTGCTTTCGGCACGCCGCGCATCCGCCCACAACTGCGCGTAGAACTGCACGTTGGCCCACACCGGATTCCAGCTCGCCAGGGGCGTGGTCACGCCGAAAATCACCGGCTCGTTGTCGTCTTCTTCCTGGAACGAGCCGAATAGACGGTCCCAAATAATGAACACGCCGCCGTAGTTGCGATCCATGTAGAGAGCGTTCTGTGCATGGTGGGCCCGATGATTGGATGGCGTGACGAAAAACCACTCGAACCATCCCAGCTTGGGAATGTGCCGGGTGTGCACCCAGAACTGGTACAGCAGGTTCAGCGCGGCGACGCTGACGAACACCAGCAAGGGCACGCCGGCGACGGCCATGGGCAGGTAGAAGATCCAGCTCAGCAGAAACCCGGTGCTGGTCTGGCGCAGGGCGGTGGAGAGGTTGTAGTCCTCGCTCTGGTGATGCACCGAATGCGCAGCCCAGAGGATGTTGCGCTCGTGGCCCATGCGGTGCAGCCAGTAATAGCAGAAGTCATAAAAGACAAAGGCAAAAATCCATACCCAGACACTGTCGGCCGAGAGCTCGAACAGCGCCAGGTGCTTGAGGGCAAACGCGTAGGTCAGCAGCCCTACGCCTTTGGTCAGCAGGCCGGTGGTGGTCGAGAGCACGCCGGTGCTGATGCTGTTGATCGCGTCCGCCAGTCGATAGTTGCTGACCCCGCGCCAACGGTCGGCCAGCAGCTCGACGGCGATCAGCACGAAGAAAAACGGCACCGCATACAGAATGAAGTCCATGACGCGCCCTGAACGGAATCTTGAGGACAGATCCTATGTGTAACCTCGAATTATCCCTATGGCAACGAGTGACAAATTAGTGGACATTTAACGCCATGAATCTGGAGAAAAGCCCATGAGCAAAAAAGTTGCAGTGATCCTTTCCGGCTGTGGCGTGTACGACGGCGCCGAAATCTACGAAAGCGTGGTGACCCTGCTGCGCCTGGACCAGCGTGGCGCGCAGGTGCAGTGTTTTGCGCCGAACATCGCGCAGCTGCATGTGATCAATCACCTGACCGGCGAAGAAATGCCCGAGTCGCGCAATGTGCTGGTGGAATCGGCGCGCATTGCCCGGGGCGAGATCAAGGACATCCGTGAAGCGGACGCCGAAGACTTCGATGCGCTGATCATTCCCGGCGGTTTCGGCTCCGCCAAGAACCTCTCCAATTTCGCCATCGAAGGAACCGGCTGCACTGTTCAACCGGACGTGCTGGCCTTGACCGAAGCCTTTGCCGAGGCCGGCAAGCCGGTCGGCCTGATCTGCATCTCGCCTGCCCTGGCGGCGAAAATCTATGGGCCGGGCGTAACCTGCACCATCGGCAACGACGCCGAAACGGCAGCGGCCCTGAACAAGATGGGCGCCACCCACAAGGACTGTGCCGTGAGCGATATCGTCGAAGACAAGGCGCGCAAACTGGTGACGACGCCGGCGTACATGCTGGCGCAATCGATCAGTGAAGCGGCTTCGGGCATCAATAAACTGGTCGACCGCGTACTCGAACTGACCCACGAAAACGACGCCTGACACCGCCCCCTGTAGGAGCTGGCTTGCCAGCGAAGGCGTCATAGCATTCGACGCAGATGTTGAATGTTCGATCGCTTTCGCTGGCAAGCCAGCTCCTACAGGGGACCGCGTGAACCTTAAGACTGGCGCGACAGCCGCGTCAGGATCCGGTCCAGCGCATTGGCAAACGCCTGCTTCTCCCGCTCGCCAAAAGGCGCTGGTCCGCCGCTCATCTGCCCCTGCTCACGCAAGTCGGTGAACAGATTACGTACGGCCAAGCGATCGCCCATGTTCTGCGCGTCGAATTCCTTGCCCCGCGGGTCCAGCGCAGCGACGCCCTTCTTTACGAGCCGGTCGGCCAGCGGCACGTCACTGCATATCACCAGCTCACCGGGGACCGCGTGCTCCACCAGGTAATCATCCGCCGCATCCGGTCCGCTGGGCACCACGATCAGCTTGACCAGGGCCAGGCCCGGCTTGATCTGCGGCTGCCCCGCCACCAGCACCACCTCAAACCGGCGCTTGAGAGCGAACTTGACCACCAGATCCTTGGCTGCCCGAGGGCAGGCGTCGGCATCGATCCATACGCGCATGTTTTTTTCCTCTTGAAAGCAAAAGATCGCAGCCTTCGGCAGCTCCTACAGGGATTAACGTATACCTGTAGGAGCTGCCGCAGGCTGCGATCTTTTAAGGATCCTCGGTTAAGAAACTGTCACCCGCCGCTTCTCGGCCATGCGACTACGGCTGTACAGCACGATGATCGCAAGCAAAGCCACAGCCTGAGCGCTCAACGAATACGCATCCGCATGAATCCCCAGCCAATCGAACTCAAAAAACGGCACCGGTCGCGTGCCGAAGATCCCGGCTTCCTGCAGCGCCTTCACGCCATGCCCGGCGAACACCACCGACAAAGCACAGAGCAGACCGGCGTTGATGCTGAAAAACAGCGTCAGCGGCAGTTTCGCCGAGCCGCGCAGGATCACCCAGGCCAGGCCAACCAACAGCACCAGCGCCGTCGCACCACCGGCCAGCACCGCGTCATGGCCAGCGGGACCTGCCTGCAGCCACAGGGTCTCGTAGAACAGGATCACTTCGAACAGCTCGCGATACACCGAGAAGAACGCCAGGATCGCAAAACCGAAACGCCCGCCTCCGCCCACCAGGCTGCTCTTGATGTAATCCTGCCAGGCTGCGGCATGACGACGGTCGTGCATCCACACACCGAGCCACAACACCATGACGCTGGCAAACAGCGCCGTCGCACCTTCCAGCAGTTCGCGCTGCGAGCCGCTGACATCGATCACATAAGCCGCCAGCGCCCAGGTACCCAGGCCGGCCAACAGCGCCAGGCCCCAACCGACGTTGACACTGCGTACCGCCGACTGTTGGCCGGTGTTACGCAGGAAAGCGAGGATCGCCGCCAGCACCAGGATGGCTTCCAGGCCTTCGCGCAGCAGGATCAGCAAGCCGGAGATATAGCTCAACGACCAGCTCAAGCCATCGCTGCCCAACAATTCGGCGGACGCCTTCAACTTGGCCTTGGCCGCTTCCAGGCGCTGTTCCACCTGCTCCACCGGCAGGCCGTCTTGCAACGACTGACGGTAAGCCATCAATGACTTTTCCGTGTCTTTGCGCACGTTGGCATCGACGTTGTCCAGGGAGCTTTCGACCAGCTCGAAGCCTTCCAGATACGCCGCTACCGACAGGTCATAGGCTTGGTCGTGATCGCCGGCACGGTAGGCCGCCACGCTCTTGTCCAGGGTGACGGCGGTGTAGTCGAGCAACTGCGCCGGGCCACGCTTGGCCTGTGGTGGCTGCGCCCCTTGCGCGCGGAACGTCGCGGCAGCCTGCGGACCGTCGGCGGCCTGCACTTCGGCCGGGGTCTGGCGGGCCAGCTCGGCAATGTCATAGATCTTGTCGCCGCTGGCGGTCGCCGGATCGGCGCTGAAGCTGGCGATGTAAGTGGCCAGGTCCCAGCGCTGACGATCGTCCATCTGATCGCCAAAAGCCGGCATGTCGGTGCCTTCGACCCCCAGGCCCACCGTGTTGTAGATCGCGTAGAGGCTCAGGTGATCGAGGCGCGCGTTATCACGCAAGTTGGCCGGCGGCGGGGTCAGGCCGACACCCGCCGGTCCATCGCCAGCGCCCGTGTCGCCGTGACACACCGAGCAATGCTGGGCGTACAGTGGCGCGCCGCGAGTCGGGTCCGGGGTAATGATCGGCGCCTGGCTGACTTCATAGGCCACGGCCAGCTTCGCCCCGAGTTGGCGAGCCTGGCGGGCGACGTCGGCGCCATCCTGGCGGGCGCTGATCGCCTCGCGCAGCTTGGTGATGCCCTGTTCCAGCCCGGCCTTTTCCGGTTTGGCCGGCAGCGCGGCAATCAAGCCTTGGACCGCCTGGACGAACTCCAGTTGCTCGCGGTATTCGGATTCGCTGGCGACCTTGCCGGCCTGCACCGCTTGCGGATAATCCGCGCCGATGTAGTCGAGCAGGTGCAGCGCTTGCGGTGCGCCCTCTACCGTGTCGGCCAGCAGATTAAAACTGCACAGGGCCAACACCGGCGCTATCAGCCAGGCCAGGAAACGGGACGGGGCGATCATGAACGAATCTCAATTGGAAATACGAAGTAACATATTGTTCACTCCCAATCAGTTTCACTCAAGCTTTGTTGTGTGGCGCGTTACTGGACTTAAACGAAAAAGGCGACCTGATAGGTCGCCTTTCCTGTGCCGGAGGGCTTAAACCGCGGCTTTGCGCAGGGTCGCCATGAACGCCGCCGCGCCAATGAACAGCCCGGCGAAGGTACGGTTCATGCGCTTTTGCTGTTTGGGTGTGCGCAACAGGCGCAGCACCTTGGACGCCAGCCCGGTGTACCCGGCCATGACGATCAGGTCGACGCAGATCATGGTGGCACCGATGATCACGTACTGGATCAGCAGCGGCGCTTGCGGATCAATGAACTGCGGCAACACCGCCAGCATGAACACCAACGCCTTCGGGTTGCTGATGTTCACCAGAAAACCGCGGAACACCAGGGCCATCGGCTTGCCAATCGGCCGGATCGCCGCGTCATCGCTCATGTCGCTGGGCAGCGCGCGCCATTGTTTGATCGCGAGATAAACCAGGTACGCCACGCCGAACCATTTGATCGCAAAGAACGCAGTGGCCGACGCCGTGAGAATCGCGCCCACACCAGCACCGACAATCGCGATCTGCACCGCCAGCCCCAATTGCAGGCCCAGGGCGTTCCAGTAACCGCGCCAGAAACCGTACTGCAGACCGCTGGACATCGACGCAATGGCGCCGGCACCGGGGGACAGGCTGATCACCCAGCAGGCGGCAAAAAACGCCAGCCATGTTTGAAGCTCCATTGCACACCTCGACTCGGATTTGTGACAGATGAATAAGCTAATGCGGCTTTGGGTGGATGACCATTGATTTTTTGTAGTACATGGCAATGGCCGACCAGCGTTTTATGCCTTTAGGGCCCCTTCGCGAGCAAGCTCGCTCCTACAGTTGACCGCGTGCATCTGTGGGAGCGAGCTTATTTTTCAAACCCGCTGGAAGGGAATACATCCGTGCCACGCCAGCGTCGAACCGAACGCTGGAAGAACAGGCTGTTGGGCACTTGCACCATCGCGCTACCCGTACCGAGTTCTTCAGCCTCGATCAACGTGGTGTACAGCAGATTGATCGCTATCACCCGCCCTTTGACGCCAGGCTTGTCGGTGGTGTCCACCAACTCGACCACATCACCGAGGCGGAACGGGCCGACCGTGAAGATCAGGATCGCGCACAACAGATTGGAGAGCACGCTCCACATGGCGAAAAACGCCACCGCTGCCACCGCGACGAAACCCGACAGCGCCGTCCACAGCACCGTGGCCGAGACCCCGAGGCGCTCCAGCACGAAGATCAGCGCACTGCCCATGATCAGCCAACGCAGACCGCCGCGCAGCGGCATCAGCAATTGCGGCGGAAACGGGTAGCGTTCCCCGAGACGGGTCAGGCACTTGGCAACGAAACGCTGGGCGATGTAACCCGCCAGCAGGATCAGCAGGATTTGCACACCGAGCCAGATCGGTTCGATCCACATTGCCGGCAGCGGCAGCTTGAACGCCTCCATCAGGACAGCGCCTCCAGCTCCGCCTGCATGCTTTCCAGCAGTTCCAGGGCTTCCATCCAGGCTTCTTCCAGCTCTGCTTCACGCACCTTCAGCTTGGCCTGCTCGGCCAGCAGGTCGCGCAGTTCATTCTTGCGCAAGGGTTCGTAGATGTCGCTGTCGCCCAGGCTGGCATCGATCTTCGCCAGTTTCTCGTGCAGCTTGCCCAACTCGGCTTCGAGCTTGTCGGCCTCGCGCTTGTGCGGCGCCAGTTGCTGACGCAACGCCGCGGCGGCCTGACGCTGGGCCTTCTTGTCGGTCTTGTCCGGATTGACCGGGGTGTTGCTGACCGGCGCATTGCGCTGACGGTACTCCACCAGCCAACGGGTGTAGTCCTCCAGGTCGCCGTCGAACTCTTCGACCTTGCCGTCCGCCACCAGATAAAAATTGTCGGTGGTGCTCTTGAGCAAATGACGATCGTGGGAGACCACCAGTACCGCACCGCTGAATTCCTGCAGGGCCATGGTCAGCGCCAGGCGCATTTCCAGGTCCAGGTGGTTGGTCGGTTCGTCGAGCAGCAACAGGTTCGGCCGATCCCAAGCGATCAAGGCCAACGCCAGGCGCGCCTTTTCACCACCGGAGAAATTCAGCACCGGCTCGTCGATCCGTGCACCTCGGAAGTCAAAACCGCCGAGGAAATCGCGCAGGGTCTGTTCGCGTTCGGTCGGCGCCAGGCGCTGCAAGTGCAGCAACGGGCTGGCCTTGGAATCCAGGGAATCGAGCTGATGCTGGGCGAAGTAGCCGACCACGGTGTTCTCGCCACGGGTCAGGCGGCCGGACAGCGGCGACAGCTCACCGGCCAGGTTCTTGATCAGGGTCGATTTACCGGCGCCGTTCGGGCCGAGCAGGCCGATCCGCGCACCGGGGGTCAGTTGCAGCTTGACCTTCTCCAGCACGGCCTTGTCGCCGTAACCCAGGCGGGCATCGGACAGGTCGATCAGCGGGCTGGAAATCTTCTGCGATTCACGGAAGACAAAGTCGAATGGCGAGTCGACGTGGGCCGCAGTCAGCTCTTCCATCCGCTCCAGCGCCTTGATCCGGCTCTGGGCCTGGCGGGCCTTGGTGGCCTGGGCCTTGAAGCGGGCGATGTAGCTTTCCATGTGCGCACGTTGCGCCTGCTGCTTCTCGTAGGCCTGCTGTTGCTGGGCCAGGCGTTCGGCACGGGCACGTTCGAAAGCGCTGTAGCCACCGCGGTACAGGGTGATCTTGCGCTGATCGACGTGAGCCACGTGATCGACCACGGCATCGAGGAAGTCCCGGTCGTGGGAAATCAGCATCAAGGTGCCCGGATAGCTCTTTAGCCACTCTTCGAGCCAGATGATGGCGTCGAGGTCCAGGTGGTTGGTCGGTTCGTCGAGCAACAGCAGGTCCGAAGGACACATCAAGGCCTGCGCCAGGTTCAGGCGCATCCGCCAGCCACCGGAGAAATCGCCGACCTGGCGATCCATCTGCTCATTGGTGAAGCCCAGGCCTGCCAGCAGCTTGCGAGCGCGGGCATCGGCGGTGTAACCGTCGGCACTGTCCAGCTCGGAGTGGTAGCGGGCCTGTGCGGCACCGTCATGGGCCGCTTCGGCTGCCGCCAGGTCCCGTTGCACCTGGCGCAGGCGCAAGTCGCCATCGAGCACGTAGTCGACCGCCAGGCGCTCGAGCGTGTCGACCTCCTGGCGCATGTGGGCGATACGCCAGTCGGCCGGCAGGAAGCAATCACCCGAGTCCGGGTGCAGTTCACCCCGAAGCAAGGCGAACAGGCTCGATTTGCCGGCGCCGTTGGCACCGATGAGGCCGGCTTTCTGGCCGGCGTGCAGGGTCAGCTCGGCGTCTTCTAGCAGACGTTGCGGGCCACGCTGTAAAGTCAGGTTCTGAAGTCGAATCATAATGGCGGCGGAGTCTACCAGCTTCGCTCGCAACTGGCGCGAGTAGCACTATGTCCTCTGACCTGTGGAGCTTTTCCCTGACCCTTTATGCCCGCCCTGGTGTTGAACAGGCGTGCCTGCAATTGCAGTCGGCCGGCGTCAGTGTGTGTCTGCTGCTGTGCGGGGCATGGCTGGGACAGCGGGGTATCGCCTGCAATGAACAACGCCTGCAGCAACTTCGCGGCGTGACGCGAGCCTGGGACGCCGATGTCGTGCAACCGTTGCGGGCACTGCGCATGCAATGGAAAGTTGCCGCCACGCAGGATGCCGAACTGCACTCGCTACGCGAGCAGGTCAAGACACTTGAGTTGGAGGCCGAGCGAATTCTGTTATTGCGCCTGGAGCGATCGGCCGAAGGCTGGCCGCAAGCTGCCGCGACCGACCTGGCGGTCTGGCTGGAAGGTGTGACGGCAGAGGCCGCCCACCTCGACCGCGACGCGCTGCATCAGCTGCGCGTCGCGGTAACCGGCACTTAAGAAGCGCTGGTTGGGGTGGAGCTGTTGCTCGACGGTGCTACTGGCGTTGGCGCAGTGGAGGCAGTCGAGGCCGTTGCTGTCGGCGCAGGAGCAGCCGAAGCGGTTGGTGCTGGCGCTGGGGTCGCTGGCTTGGCAGCAGGCGCCGGAGTCGGCTTGGCGACAGGGGCCGGCTTGGTAGCAGCGGCCGGTTTTTTCACAGCAGGTTTTGCAGCTGGTTTGGCTGCTGGTTTTGCCGCGGCAGGCTTGGCTGCCGGTTTCGCTGCGGCAGGTTTTGCGGCAGCGGTTTTAGCAGCCGGTTTGGCGGCAGGTTTGGCGGCTGCTTTTGCCGCCGGTTTGGCTGCTGGTTTTGTAGCTGACTTGGCAGCGGTTTTAGCCGCGACAGGTTTTGCGGCCGGCTTGGCAGCAGGTTTTGCAGCGGCAGTTCTGGCAGCTGGTTTGGCGGCTGCGGTTTTCGCCGCGGCAGGTTTCGCAGCAGCAGTTTTGGCGGCCGGTTTGGCAGCTGGTTTCGCAGCAGCGGTTTTCGCCGCGGTTGTCCGGGCAGCAGGTTTGGCAGCTGCAGTTCTAGCCGCCGGTTTTGCAGCGCTGGCCGCGACAGGTTTTTTCGCCGCAGTTGTTGCAGCAGGTTTGGCTGCGGCTTTCACCGGTGCCTTGGCGGCAGGTTTGGCGGCAGGCTTGGCCGGTGCTTTTGCGGCAACCGGTTTGGCAGCGGCTTTCTTCGCAGAGGCCGCAGCAGGCTTGGCCGAACGCAGGGACAACGCCTTGCCGACAGCCTCTTGTACGCGACCAACACCCTGGGCCAGTTTCAGGCTTTCCTGGGCATCGCGCTTGAGTTGCAGAATGTAGCCGCGAGTTTCCGATTGACGATCCTTGAGTGCATCAAGCAGGTCCTCGAGCTGTTTCACCGCGTCCTTCGCCTTGGTCTGCGCCTTGGCCTTTCCAGCCGCCGCTGCGTCCTGCAATTTGGTACGGGATTTGTGCAATTTCTCTTGCGCTTTTCCGCGCTGCTTTTCCAGTTTGGCGAGCAGTTTTTCAGCATCGGCCAAAGCTTCGGAACAAGCGTTTTCGAGATGCTCGAGCAAGCTGCCCGAGAGTTGTTGGAGCAGGTGCAACGGAGTACTTACAGGCTTCTTGGTGGCCGACATGGTTTACCTCCTGGCTGGCGTGAGTGCGGCTCATACTAGACCTCTGCTGCTACCGCCGCTAGGGCATCTTGACAGTATCCAAAGCGCTGCGTTGCAACGAATTGAAAATGTTCTGTGCCGACGCAAAAGCAGTTCACCGTTAAACGCATTCACGCTGGCATAATCGCCCGCAACCCAGGCCGGAGAGTGCCCATGTCGCGCTACCTTTTTTTATCGCTGTGCGTGATAGTTTCCGTGGCCAACGCCGCTGAAAAAAACCAGGAAAAAGAGGCTCACGATCTCGCTTACAGCCTGGGCGCAAGTCTCGGCGAACGCTTGCGCCAGGAGGTGCCCGAATTGCAGATCCAGGCACTGGTCGACGGATTGCAGCAGGCCTATCAAGGCAAGCCACTGGCGTTGAAGGACGAGCAGATCGAACGGATTCTGGCCGAGCACCAAGCCCTGGCTGCGACGCAATCGCCTACGCCGGAAAGTGAATTGGCTTTGGAAAAAGAGCAGCGTTTTCTCAGCGAAGAAAGAGCCAGGCCCGGGGTTCGTCAACTGGCCGATGGCATCCTGCTGACAGAGCTGGCACCCGGGACAGGTGACAAGGCCGGGCCGAATGGCAAGGTGCAGGTTTTGTATGTCGGTCGCCTGCCTGACGGCACAGTGTTCGACCAGAACAGCCAGCCGCAATGGTTCAGTCTCGACAGTGTGATCAGCGGCTGGCGCAGCGCCCTGCAAGACATGCCGGTCGGTGCGAAATGGCGCCTGGTGATTCCATCGGCGCAAGCCTATGGCGCCGACGGTGCCGGTGACTTGATCGCGCCGTACACGCCCCTGGTATTCGAAGTCGAGTTACGCGGCGCAGCCGGCTGAAAAGCAGAAACGAAAACGGTGCGCATCGCGCACCGTTTCAATGACATTGCAGGAGCTCGGTTCAGGCCTGAACCGGAGCCTCTTCCTTGTGAGCGGTATGCAGCACTTCGATCAGGCAGTCTTCCAGCTCAAAACGCTCATGCAACAGGCCACCCAGTTCCTTGAACTTCTCCGCGACGCATTTGCCGGCATCACACAAATCATTGAAAGCGAGCAGTTTCTCGGTGATGACGTCGATGCGCGGGTAGATCGTCTCGGCGAGTTCCAGGCCACGCTTGTCGTTGAAGGCCTTGGCCTCTCCCGTCAGCTGTTCGTAGATCTCGAAGTGGCCGGCGGACACGTAGTCGACCAGCACCCCACAGAATTCCTGCAAAGGTTTTCGGTTTTCGCCTAACGCCTCAGGCTTCTCGCCGAGCGTGTCATAGGCCCGAACCAGTTCGTGACGTTCCTGCAACCAACGATCGATCAGCAGATGTACTCCACCCCAACGTTCCTGAGCATTCTGACAACTTTCGAGCATGGCGGTCTCTCTTCCCTTGTGGGTCATGCTGCTCTACACCTGTCGCACACTTGAGAATCAAGATTCGACCAGGCAGAGCGTCATCGAGCAACATAAATCCAATGACACGTGCGGGCCAGATTATGCCCGCACGACGGTGGCTTCAAGGTACGCAGACGATAAAGTTCATACAAGTGTTTAATCGCCGGCAAGTACCCGCTGCGCCGACTCGCCGCCGAGCGGTCGTCGGCTGACGCTCAAGACCAGGCGTATCAGCTGATAAATACTCAGGATCATCACCGCAACGAAGAACAGCAGGCTCCATTCCGGGATACTCAAATCGAACAGCGTCCAGGCGATCCGCGGGCAGTCGACGGCACCCTGGAACAGCCTCTGCACGGCATTCAGCCACGGTGCGCTGGTGAATACTTCGACCAGGTCAGGTGAGCAGGCGGAAAGTTGATGCACCGGATCGGTTTGCAGCAACACCTGGCGCCAGGCCGTGAAGGTCCCCAACAGGCTGCAGGACAGCCCGAGCAGCCAGTACACGAAGGATCCCAGGCGACCGGGACCGTGCACCGCAGCCATCAGGCAAAAACCGCTCAACAGCGCCAGGCAAGCCCGCTGCACCAGACACAGACCACAGGGGCTGAGGCCTACCGCATATTCCAGGTAATAGGAAACGCCCAGGGCCAGGGCGCCTGCGATAAACACAGTAAAAAACAGGGAGCGTGGGCAGGCCAACGACATGGCGTTTCCGTAACGATCAAGAGTCCGGCCGCTACGGTAGTGGAAAGCGCGCAACCCTTACAAGGCGGGCAGATGCAGACATTTCAGCAATTGCGTAGGGAAATCCCGACAGACATCAGAGGATCAGATGAAGTGGTCTGTAGGACTTTGCTGAATGCGGACCGCGAAGGGAGAATTCCGACAGGATCCGCGGTTCGGATCGCCCACTCGAGCGATCCTTCACGCAGCGATCAACCGTGCGCCAACACCGGCAGCGGTGCCGCCAGCAAGCGCTCATCAAGCAAGCCCAGGCCTTCCTGGAACAGCTGGTTGCTGCGCTCGGTATCGCCCATCTGCGCCAGCAGGCGTGCCAGTTCGGCACAGGCTTCCGGGTTGCGCTGGACTCGCAGACTGCTTTCCAGATAGTCCCGGGCCTTGCCCCACAGACTGCTTTGCAGGCACAGGCGACCCAGTGTCAGCAACAGGCCTGGATCGGTCGGATGATCTTTCAGCCAGCCCTCGGCGAGGTGCAGCTGGCGAGCCGGGTCACTGCCGCGCACCAAGCCATAGAGGCGCGCCAGATGGCTGTCGTAGTTGCGTTTCAATGCCGTGCGCAAGACCTCTTCGGCCTCGACCTGGGCCCCCAGTTGCCGCAGCTGCTCGGCATAGGCGAGGACCAATTGCGGCTCCTGGCGCTGAGCAGAGGTCAGCTGCTGCCAGGCGCGATCAAGCGCTTGCAGACCGAGAGCCCCTTCCTCTTCCCGATGCGCTGCCAGGGACAGGTTCTCACCCCAGGCCCGACGCTCCAGTTCCGCCAGTTCAGGTGCGGGCAGGACTTTGTCCTTGCGCAGCTCAGGCAGCAGGCGAATCACCGCCGACCAGTCGCCTCGCTGCTGATGCAGGCGCTGCAACTGACGCAGGACCTGTGCGTTATGCGGATGGCGCTCGTGCATCGCCTCCAGGGTCGCCAGGGCGCCTTCGGTATCACCGCGATCGGTCTGCAATTGCGCGTGATTCAAGGCAATCGCCAACTCGGCCTGGGGCTGTCGCTCCAGCGCACGCTCCAGCAGGTTGTCACTTTCTTCGTAACGACCCTGCTCGTTCGCGGCGCGGGCAGCCCCAAGGTAGTAAAGCAGCGGTTGGCGCTCGGCCTCTGCGGCCCGATGCAAATGACGCTGCGCGCTGGCCCAGCGACCTTCGGCCAAGTCCAGTTGTCCGTGCTCGATCGCCACCTGGACCCGGCGACTGCGATTGCGCCGTGACCACGGATTGACCACGCCACCGGAGGTCGTCACCAGCTCGACCAAGGCCTTGATGCCCCAGACGACCAGCCAGAGAACGGCAACCACGGCCAGGGTCGCCCACAGGCTCGATTCGTAGCGAAAGCTCTTGTAGGCGATCAGGACGTAACCGGAATGCTCGGCGATGGCCAGGCCCAGGGCGGCCGCCGCCGCAATGGCCAGGAACACGATCACATAGAGGCGTTTCATGGGGTGGCCTCCTGCGCGGTATTGGCCGCAGGTTTGGCCATCGGCTTGATCGAGTCTTCGGCGTTGACGTTACGCCGTTCCAGGTAACCCTGGACCGCACTCAGGGTCCCGGTCAGGTCCGGGGTGACCACGGAGACCGGTTGCTTGCTCAGTTCGGCCACCTGCTCGAGCATCACTTTGCTCTGGGGATTGTCCGGGTTGAAGTTGCCCTTGAGCACATCCCGCGCCTCTGCCAGTGCCTGGGCATACACCGCAGCCTGACCGTTGAGCGCGGCCCATTGCGCCTGCTCCAGCGCCAGGCTCAGGGCAAGACGGACCTGGCTCAGGCTCTGCCCGGCCAGCAATGGGCGGACATTCTTGTCGGCGTTGAAATCGATACGGATGTAGCGCGAGATCTGATCCCACCATTGCGCCCAGCGACTGGCGCCGTCGCCATCGGCGGTCAGCCCCAGCAGGGATTCGCCACGGTCCTTGTACTCGGGCGCAAGCTCGGTGAGGCTGATCACCTGGTCGCGCAATGCCCCCAGGCGCAGGAACAAACCGGTGCGATCCGGCTGCTCGGTGCTGCGCAAGGCCACCAGGGTCTTGGCCACTTGCTCGCGGGCGGCGAAGGAACCGGGGTCGTTCTGCTCACGGAGAATTTCATCGGCACCCTGCACCAGGGCCTGGGCGCTGCTGATGTCCTGCAACGCCGAAAGGCGCAGGCTGGCCAGGCGCAGCAAGTGCTCGGCCTCGGCCAGACGCCAGTCCTTGCGGCTGGCGCCGAGGACGGTTTCCAGGCGTTGATTCAAGCGTTGCTGGTCGCCCTGCAACTGAGTCACCAGGCGGCTGCGTTCTTCCAGCACATCGGCATTGGGCAGTTGTTCCAGGCGCGCACTCAGGCGCTGCTCGTTCAGCTTCAGGCTCTGCGCCTGATCGTTCAAAGCCTGCACCTGACTCAGTTGCTGCTGGGTATTGGCTTGCAAGTGCCGCACTTGCCAGACTCCCCAGCCACCCACTGCGACACCGACGGCGCCTACCAGCAGCGCGACGATTGCCAGCCCGTTTCCTCGGCGCTGCTGCTCGACAGGGGGTGGTTGCAGTTCATCAAGAGGTGCATCAGCCGGTGCATCGAGCACTGGCCGCGAGTCATCTTTAGGCAAGGCTGTTTCGCTCACGTATCCATCCTTTGCATTTAGAGAACGGGCACGGGATGCTCCCGTAACGCCGTCAGCAAAGCCGCGGCACTGGCGCCACGACAATCCACAACTGTCAGGGCCCCGGCGGCACGTGCCAGCTCGGCGACCCTGGGGCTTGGTACAAACAACGGCAACCGCGCCAACTGCGGCCAGGCATCGCCAGCCAATTGATGCAGGTGCTCAAAACCCTGTCCACTGCTGACCACCAGCGCATTCAGGCGTTCCGCCTCGATCCGCTGCCCTAGGGCTGCGGCCGGGTATTGCGGCAGCTCGCGGCGGTACAACTCCAGATACTCGACACTAGCACCTCGCTCGCGCAAACGCTCAGCCAGCAGTTCGCGTCCACCCTCCCCGCGCAGGATCAGCACCCGCGGATCAGGCCGGGCGACAGCCTCGCGCAGCGCTGCAAGTTCAAGCAAGGCCTCGCTGTCATCGCCTTGCGCCGGGAAGCTCACGTCCAACCCGCGAGCCTCGAGGATCTGCGCCGTCGCAGCGCCGACACTGAACCACTTCGCGCACAGTGCTTGCGGGCCAAACCGGTCGAGCAGTTCGACACCGATGCGCGCCGCCGGCTTGCTGACCACGATCACGGCGCAGTAGCGATCCAGTTCGCGGAACGCTTTGCCCATTGTCCCAGAGACCGGGATCGGCACTATGTCCAAAAGCGGCAGGCTGCTGCTGAAAATCCCCTGTTCGGCCAACAGGCTGCCCAGCGCCGCCGACTCATCCGCCGGACGCGTCAGCAGCAGGCGCCAGCCTGTCACTCGTGACCTGCCTCGCCATACACCGCCTTGAGGATATCCGCAGCGCCCTGGCTCAAGAGGTCTTCGGCCACCCGTACACCCAAGGCTTCGGCATCGCCACGCGGCGCACGCGCCTGGGCACTGAGCAGCAGACTGCCAGCGGGATCCCCCACCAGCCCACGCAGCCAGACTTCCTCGCCCTCGAGCACGGCGTAACAGGCGATCGGCACCTGGCAGCCGCCATTGAGGTGCTTGTTAAGGGCGCGTTCGGCGCTCACGCGGATCGCGGTGTCCTGGTGATGCAGCGGCGCCAGCAGGGCGTGAATTTCGCTGTCCGCGGTGCGGCACTCGATGCCCACCGCGCCCTGGCCACCGGCCGGCAGACTGTCGTCGACGCTGATGGCCGAGGTGATGCGATCTTCAAAGCCCAACCGGATCAAGCCTGCGGACGCCAGGATGATCGCGTCGTATTCGCCAGCGTCGAGCTTGGCCAGGCGGGTGTTGACGTTGCCGCGCAGGAAACGGATTTCCAGGTCTGGACGTCGGCTCAGCAGCTGGGCCTGGCGGCGCAGGCTGGAGGTACCGACGATGCTGCCCGCAGGCAACGCCTCGAGGCTGGCGTAGGTGTTGGACACGAATGCATCGCGGGGGTCTTCGCGCTCGCAGATACAGAACAGACCGAGGCCTTCAGGGAAGTCCATCGGCACGTCTTTCATCGAGTGCACGGCGATGTCGGCTTCGTTTTCCAGCAGCGCGGTTTCCAGTTCCTTGACGAACAGGCCCTTGCCGCCGATTTTCGACAGCGGCGAGTCGAGCAGCTTGTCGCCGCGACTGACCATGGGTACGAGGGTCACGAGCAGACCCGGATGGGCCTGCTCCAGACGGGCTTTGACGTATTCGGCCTGCCACAGGGCAAGAGCGCTTTTGCGGGTGGCGATGCGGATCTGGCGAGAGGACATGGATCAATCCGTACTGAATAGATACGACGGATAATAACAGCTCAGCCAAATCCACTTTGACTTGTATCAGAAACTACTCGGCCTCCCTGGCCCCGGATATCCGGCAATCGGGTGTGCAGTCCGCCTGCGATCAGCGAATCAAAGCTGTTGCATCATTTTCCGCACGCCGGCCACGTGGCGTCGGCTGACGATCAAGGCATCGCCATTGAGGCCCTTGAGGAACAGCTGAAAATGCCCCAGCGGTGTTCGTTGCAAGCGCTCGATGCGCTCGCGAGCGACCAGTGCGTTGCGGTGGATGCGCACGAAACGGTCACCGAATTCATCTTCAAGGGCTTTGAGGGGCTCATCGAGCAGCACCTCGCCGCTTTCGTGGCGCAAGGTCACGTACTTGTGGTCGGCGATAAAATAGACCACCTGATCCAGCGGGATCAGCTCAATGCCCTTTCGGGTACGGGCACTGATGTGGCTGCGCGGGCCACTGCCACTCTCGGCAGCGGGTCGAGTCAGGGCGGCGAGCTGTCCACGGTTGGGCCGTTCGGCTTTTTTCAACGAGTCATGTAACTGTTCAGTTCTCACAGGTTTCACCAGATAGCCTACGGCGCTGGCCTGTAAGGCTTCCACGGCAAATTCATCGGGGCCTGTGCAAAACACCACGGCAGGCGGGGTTTCGCGTTCGCACAATCGCGCGGCCACTTGCAGGCCATCGAGGCCTGGCATGCGGATATCGAGCAGTACGATATCCGGTTTGTGGCTGTCGATCAGTGCCAACGCTTCTTCGCCGTTCGTGGCGCTGGGCTCCAGGACACTGTATCCCTCGAGTTCACCAACCATTCGGCTCAGGCGCTCGCGGGCTAGGGGGTCGTCATCAACGATCAGGACATTCATATTGCGCTGGATTCCTGCGTGAGTCTCGCACAAGGATAGCGTAGACAGGTGAAGTGACGTCCGTCACCGCGATCCACGCTAAGACTAGCGCGAGCGTGAAAAAGTGCCGCTGGTCGGGCAGCTAATTTTTCATCTGCCGGGCGATTAGCGGCCCAGGCCCGCTTTGGCGACACATCGCCACAGGGTTTGCTGATACGCAATATGAACACCCCTCTTCTTATAGTCCTCTTGCGCACCGAGAAGTGCGCTCATCCTCCTGTCCAACTGTAGACGGTTGCCGGAACGATATTGCTCAATTGAAAAATATCGTTGTACTAATAGTGAAAACTGTAGGAGCGAGCCTGCTCGCGATGAACCTGAGAGCGACGGTTTATTCAGAAAGCACGCGTTATCGTTAACGTCCATCGCGAGCAGGCTCGCTCCCACACGAGAAAACCAATCGACCAGTGTCAACGACAGGATTGGCAACCCTGTTATTATCCGCGGCAGCTTTCAACGCCATTTTTCTTCAGCCGATACGAGCGAATTCATGAGCACTGACAAGACCAATCAGTCCTGGGGCGGCCGCTTCAGTGAACCCGTCGACGCCTTCGTCGCCCGCTTCACCGCCTCCGTCACCTTCGACCAGCGCCTGTATCGCCACGACATCATGGGCTCGATCGCCCACGCTACCATGCTGGCCAAGGTCGGCGTGCTGACCGATGCCGAGCGCGACAGCATCATCGATGGCCTGAAGACCATCCAGGGTGAAATCGAGGCTGGCCAGTTCGATTGGCGCGTCGACCTCGAAGACGTGCACATGAACATCGAGGCGCGCCTGACCGACCGCATCGGCGTGACCGGTAAAAAGCTGCACACTGGCCGAAGCCGCAACGACCAGGTCGCCACCGACATTCGCCTGTGGCTGCGTGACGAAATCGACCTGATCCTCGGCGAAATCACCCGCCTGCAAAAAGGCTTGCTGGAGCAGGCTGAGCGCGAAGCGGGCGCCATCATGCCCGGCTTCACCCACCTGCAAACTGCGCAGCCGGTGACCTTCGGGCACCACATGCTGGCCTGGTTCGAAATGCTCAGCCGCGACTACGAGCGCCTGGTCGACTGCCGCAAACGCACCAACCGCATGCCACTGGGCAGCGCCGCGCTGGCCGGCACCACCTACCCGATCGACCGCGAATACACCGCCCAGTTGCTGGGCTTCGATGCGGTGGGTGGCAACTCGCTGGACAACGTGTCCGATCGCGACTTCGCCATCGAGTTCTGCTCGGCCGCCAGCATCGCGATGATGCACTTGTCGCGCTTCTCCGAAGAGCTGGTGCTGTGGACCAGCGCGCAGTTCCAGTTCATCGATCTGCCGGACCGTTTCTGCACCGGCAGCTCGATCATGCCGCAAAAGAAAAACCCGGACGTGCCGGAGCTGGTGCGTGGCAAGAGCGGCCGTGTGTTCGGCGCGCTGATGGGCCTGCTGACCTTGATGAAAGGCCAGCCCCTGGCCTACAACAAGGACAATCAGGAAGACAAGGAACCGCTGTTCGACGCCGCCGATACCCTGCGCGATTCGCTGCGCGCCTTCGCCGACATGATCCCGGCGATCAAGCCCAAGCACGCGATGATGCGCGAAGCTGCCCTGCGCGGCTTCTCCACCGCCACCGACCTGGCCGACTACCTGGTACGTCGCGGCCTGCCCTTCCGCGACTGCCATGAAATCGTCGGCCATGCCGTGAAATACGGCGTGGAAAGCGGCAAGGACCTGGCGGAAATGAGCCTGGAAGAACTGCGCAAGTTCAGCGACCAGATCGATCAGGACGTGTTTGCCGTGCTGACCCTGGAAGGTTCGGTCAATGCCCGCAACCACATCGGCGGCACTGCGCCGGCGCAGGTCAAGGCAGCTGTGGTTCGTGGCCAGGCTTTGATCGCCAGCCGCTAAACCGCCAAAAGCATCGCCAGCAGGCTGGCTCCCACATTTAACCGAGTTCTTTCAGAAAGAATGTGATCGAATGTGGGAGCCAGCCTGCTGGCGATGCGATCTTAAGAGCGCTGAAAACCTACCTTTTGGACGCGACCATCGCCATGAACGCTGGCATCGCCGCTTCCTTGTCCGCCGCAATCCGCTGCACGTTCGGATTGTCTCCCAAGCGTTCCAGCAGCGCCTTGGCAGCCGGCAGCTCAGCCAGCAGATCGATACCAAAAAGCTTCTTGGCAACCCCACAAGCCAACGGCACGCTGTACAGGAAATACAGATCCGCCACGCTCAGTGTTTCACCGGCCACGTAAGGGCTGAATTTCCCGTGCCGGCCTAGCGCCGCAATACCCTGCAACAGTTCAGTCTTGGTTTTTTCCCTGATTGCCTCCGGCACGCTCGCGCCGAAAAAAGCCTCGGGGTAGCAGGCCCTTCCCGGCAGCTCGATATACAACTCGATCTCCTTGGCCAGCGCCAACACCTGCGCCCGCTCGAACGGATCGCTCGGCAGCAGGGGCGTGCCTTTCTGGCTCTGTTCGATGTACTCGAGAATCACGCTGGTTTCATTGATGAAACCTTGCTCCGTGCGCAGCACCGGGACTTTGCCGCGCGGGCTGATGGCCAGCGCTTCCGGGCTGGTGCCCGCGTAAAACGGCACTTCTTCGAATGGCAGTCCTTTCTCCAGCAGCGCCAGCTTGACCATGTTGTAGTAGTTGCTGACGGAAAAACCATAAAGCTTGAGCATCACAGAGCCTCCAGGCCGTGCGGGGTGGGCAGTGCCTGTTTATAGAACGCCCGAGGCTTTCTTGCCAGCAGCATCACGCTGCTGAATGCGGGTAAACTGGCGACCTTTCCCTGAGGAGCCTGCCATGAGCGAGCCAATCGATATCGATAACGACGAAGAAGAATTTGCCGAAACCACGCTGATCGAAGCCATCGAGAACCAGATCGAAAGCGATAACCCGCCAGCGGCCAAGGCAACGTTCAACAAGCTGACCCTGGTGGGTTACGAGCGTGACGAAATCCTTAACCTGATGGCCCACGTGCTGGCGGTGGAAATCGACGCAATCCTCGAAGAAGACCGCGCGTTCAATACCGAATGGTACGAAGCCGCGCTGCGGGCGCTGCCAGAGTTGCCGCCGGAAAAGAAATAACGCGTCGCCGTGACTGGACATACCGCACGAGTGGGATCACCTTAGGGGCGCTGTCGCCAAATTCCTAGAAAGTCTGGAGTCCTTATGTCGCTTACCCCTGAGTTGGTTGCCGAACTGGAAGTCCTCGCACTCTTCAACCTGGACAGTTCCCAGGAAGGTTTGAAAATTCATCAGACCGCTGCCCCGAAACACGTTGCCGCCGCCAAACGCCTGTTTGAGAAAGAACTGATCGACCAGCCCGATGGCGGTTATCTGACCAGCCTGGGCCGTGACGCCGCGCAAAATGTTCAAACCGTACTGACTATTCTGAGCGTTCAGGAAACAGCCTGAAATCCATCGCATGCCCACGGAAACCCCTGCCACGGGATTTCCGCGGGCGCATTCAGCTGCCTGGCGTCGCCCTGCGATAGAAATCTGACGCCAGAAATACAAAATCAGCTTAAAAGTCCCGGGGCCGAGGCGCTAAACTGCCCCTCATCCCGAGAGCCTCCACGTCCGAGCCCTGCGAGCCGGTTTGAGCTGACATGACCCGCACCCATGAAATCCGCCCCGATCTGGACGAGGGAATCGACCGCAAGGTTCTCAGTCAGCTGCGCGCACGCTTCCTCAAGCTCAACGAGGGGCGCATGGCGCGTGCCATGGAAGGGTTGTCGACGCGCCAGCAAGGGGTGTTGAACCTCCTTCCGCTGTTCTTCCACGTCAATCATCCGCTACTACCGGGTTACGTATCGGGCAGCACGCCCGCCGGGCTGTCGAATTTCGAGCCGGATGCCAGCGTCCTCGCCGAAGCCCAGCGCCTGACCCGTTCCTTTTCCTATAAGCCGCGCCACGGCAGCAATCCACCCCGACCGATTCATGGCCTGTTCCTGATGGGCAGCCTCGGTACCCTGGCCCAGGCTGAGCAGAGCGATATGGACGTGTGGGTCTGCCACAGTCCGGATCTGAGCGAAAACGAACTCACCGAGTTGCGCAGGAAATGCCAACTGCTGGAAACCTGGGCTGCCAGCCAGGGCGCCGAGGCGCACTTCTTCCTGATCGACCCCGTCCGTTTCGTACGCGGTGAGCGCGACAGCCAGCTGAGCTCCGAAGACTGCGGTACCACCCAGCATTACCTGCTGCTGGACGAGTTTTATCGCACCGCGATCTGGCTGGCGGGACGCACGCCGATCTGGTGGCTGGTGCCGGTGTACGAGGAAGCCAACTATGACCGCTACACCCATGCGCTGACGTCCAAGCGCTTCATCCGCGCAGACGAAACCCTGGACCTGGGCCATCTGGCCTACATCCCGCCCGGGGAATTCATCGGGGCCGGGCTCTGGCAGTTGTTCAAGGGCATCGAGTCGCCGTACAAATCGGTGCTCAAACTCCTGCTGACCGAGGTGTACGCCAGCGAACACCCCAGGGTCCAATGCCTGAGCCTGCGCTTCAAGCAGGCGGTGTTCGCCAACCGGCTCGACCTCGACGAACTGGACCCCTATGTCGTGGTCTATCGGCGCATCGCCGAATACCTCATCGCCCGCAATGAACCGGAACGCCTGGAGCTGGTGCGCCGGGCGCTGTACCTGAAGGTCAATCGCAAGCTCACCGGCAACGGCGGGCGCACCCAGGGCTGGCAACGCTCGCTGCTGGAGCGTCTGGCCCACGAATGGCAATGGGACCATCGCCAGTTGGCCCTGCTCGACAGCCGCAGCCAGTGGAAAGTCCGGCAGGTCAGCTCGGAGCGCCGGGCGCTGGTCAACGAACTGAATTTCAGCTATCGCTTCCTGACCCGGTTCGCCCGCCAGGAACACACCATCAGCCTGATCAACAAGCGCGATCTCAGCGTGCTGGGCCGACGCCTGTACGCGGCGTTCGAGCGCAAGGCGGACAAGGTCGAGTTCATCAACCCGGGCATCGCCCCGGACCTGGCCGAAGACACCCTGACGCTGGTGTACGCGCCCAGCAGGAAAGAACCGAAACAAAGCCAGTGGGGCTTATACAACGGTAGCCTGACCGTGCTCGAGTGGGAACATTTCGCTCCGATCAAACGCAGTAGCCATCTGCTCGAGCTGCTCGCCTGGTGCCACCGCAACGGCGTGATCGACAGCAGCACGCGCCTGGCCTTGCACCCGGGCAGCAGCGACCTGAGCGAATTCGAGCTGTTCAATTTGCTGGGCAGCCTGCAACAGAGCATTCCCCTGCCTCTGCCGACTGTCGCCGAAGAACCCCTGCTGCGCGCCAGCGTGCCCAGCGATGTGCTGATCCTGGTCAACGTCGGCATCGATCCGCTCAAGCACCATCGCGAACTGAACATCCTGATGACCACCGAGCGCACCGACTCCTTGAGCTACGCAGGTGTCAGGGAAAACCTGGTGCTGACCCTGGACCAGCTCACGCTCAACAGCTGGAACGAAGTGCTGGTCAGCCGTTATGACGGCCCCCATGCCCTGCTCGATTGCCTGCGCGACTATCTCAACAGCCTGCCCGGCGGGCCGCAGCAGCCCAGGGTGAGGGTCCGTTGTTTCTGCCACAACCGCGCGCAATTCATCGCCCAGCGCATCGAAGACATCCTCGACATCGCGCAGAACCTGCTGCTGAGCAAACTCAATCACCGCTACCTGATCCAGGTCCAGCAGCATTACCACGTGCTGGAGCTGATACCCGGCCAGGTCAAGCACATCGCGCTGGCCACCCTGCCGGCCCTGCTCGATTACCTCGGTGAAGAACGGGCGAGTTACAGCCCGCTGCACCTGGACCCGATGGCGTTGGACGACCACGACCTGGCGCTACTCCTGCCCATGGGGCGGCCGGACTGCATCCAGGTGTTCTACCGGGTCAACGAAGCGCAGGCCGATCTGTACGTGCTCGATGAATTCAACGCCTTGTGGCAGCAGCGCCTGCCGTGGCATGACGAACAAAGCCTGCTGGTGCCCCTGCAGCGTTTCCTGCAATCGATCCAGTACCGGCGCGACGCAGCGCTGCCGATGGACGGGGCACAGCCTGCGAACCTGCACACCCTCTATTACCAACTGCTGCCTTCAGGTGCAGGCAAGGCGCGACGGATCGAAGCCCGATCGGCACCGCAAACCCCGGCCGATAAACCCTTCTATGACGTACAGGCGATCGTCGGCAAAGCCGCACCGGGCAAGGTGCAGGTCACGTTGTATTGCAATCAGCGGGAGTTTTCCGAGCTGGAACATGGCGACCAGCTGTTCAGCGTGGTCGCTCGGGAAATCTTTGAACAACGCCGCGAGACCGAACGCTACCGCTGCTACATCACCGATCTGGACCTGTCAGGCCTGCTCGGTGATGGTCAGGGGTCAAGCCATCTGTATCTGCGCTACAAGGCCGACCTGGAGCGCGCATTGAACGAGGCGCTCGGGCAGGTCTGAGAGGAGGTCACTCGGGGAAGGCGCCGCCGTTGGCTGGCTGCGATTCGACTTCAAGCAGGGTCAGTTTCAAGGTCTTGCCACCCGGCGCCGGCCAGTCGATGTGTTGGCCGACCTTGAGCCCCAGCAGCGCACTGCCGACCGGTGCCAGAATGGAAATCTTGCCCTCGTCGGCGTTGGCATCCTTGGGGTACACCAGCGTCAGGTGATAGTCCTTGCCACTGCCTTCTTCGCGGCAGTGCACACGGGAATTCATGGTCACGACATCGGCGGGCACTTCATCGTGGCCGACCAGTGTATCGGCGCGATCCAGTTCGGTTTGCAGCGCGATAACGCCCGGCAGCGTTTCGTCCAGGCTGTCGATCAGGCGCTCCAGACGTTGTACGTCCAGACGGGTAAGGGTGATGGAAGGTGCGGTCATGATCAGGGCAGACTCCTTTCTTCTGCACGAAAAAAGCAAAACCCCGCCAGAAAAAGGCGGGGTTTTCACAAGCCTCGATGGGTTGAGGCGTACCCGGACACTATCACAGCTCAAAAAATATACAAGCCGCCACCGGCGTACGGCGATGCGCCCCTACCGGGGACCGGCGCCGGTCTTGCGCTGGGAGGCTTGGGTGCAGATGACCCGCCGACGTTCGTCATCCGCCGAGCGCCATTCGCGGATGTCTTCGACATGGCGAAAACACCCGAGACAGACCTTCTGCTCATCCAGCCGACACACGCCGCTGCACGGCGAAGGGACGGCCGGGCTGACGTTGCTGTACAGCGGCTTGGGTGGCCGCACGGGGGCTGGCTGGGTCACGGCGTTACAGGCCTTCGAAATCGAGTTCGATGCCGGCCTGCTGCTCGACGATGCGCTCAAGCATTTCACCCAGCTGCTCTTCGCTCTTGTCGCACATCCAGCGTTCGCTTTCTTCGTCGTAGTCGAAGTGAAAGCCCCCGGACACGGCTGCCAGCCACAGCTGACGCAGTGGTTCCTGGCGACTGAAGATCAGCTGGCTGCCGTTTTCAAACTTGACGGTCAGAACACCGGCCGAGCTCTCCAGATCGATATCCAGGTCACTCTCGTCAAAGATATCCTCCAGCGTCTGCTGGGTGGCATCGACCAGATCGTGGAAACGGGCTTCGGACAAACTCATTACGGCAACCTCAAAAAGTGTCTGATCAGGCTCAAGCGCCGCAAGATACGGACGAGCCCCGCTGATTGCAAAGGATAACGATCATGGGCCCATATAGGTACATCAAACGCTGTACCTGCGGGAGCGGGCTTGCTCGCGAAGAGGCCGGCACATTCAACATCTTCGTTGCCTGAACCACCGCTTTCGCGAGCAAGCCCGCTCCCACAGGGTTCGATGTGTATGCGGCAAGGCCCGCCGGACGGGAGCCCCGTCGCATAGGCAAGCTGCCGGGTGGCCGGTATACTCTGGCGCAATTAATGCATTTTCAAGGATTTCGCCATGAAGCGCCTGATCTCTTCCCTTGCTGCGCTCCTCGCGGTTGCCTGCCTGGTGTCGGCCTGCGGTCAAAAAGGCCCGCTGTACCTGCCCGATGAGGACCAGGACCCGGCAGAGCAGGCTCAGTCCTCGCAAAAGCAGCCGTCCAAATCGCACAAGCACGACGTCTACCAATAATAAGGGAACATCATGGACGCTTTTAACTACCGTGACGGTGAACTGTTCGCGGAAGGTGTTGCCCTGTCTGCTATCGCCGATCGCTTTGGTACACCGACCTACGTTTACTCGCGCGCGCACATCGAAGCCCAATACCTGGCGTATGCCGATGCCCTGGCCGGCATGCCGCATCTGGTCTGCTTTGCGGTCAAGGCCAACTCCAACCTGGGTGTACTGAATGTCCTGGCGCGTCTTGGCGCCGGTTTCGACATCGTCTCCCGTGGCGAACTGGAACGCGTACTGGCCGCCGGTGGCAGCGCCGACAAGATCGTGTTCTCCGGCGTCGGCAAGACCCGTGACGACATGCGTCGTGCCCTGGAAGTCGGCGTGCACTGCTTCAACGTCGAATCCACCGACGAGCTTGAACGCCTGCAAGTGGTGGCCGCCGAGCTGGGTGTTCGTGCGCCGATCTCGCTGCGCGTGAACCCGGACGTCGATGCCGGTACTCACCCGTACATCTCCACCGGTCTCAAAGAGAACAAGTTCGGCATCGCCATCGCCGACGCCGAAGACGTGTATGTGCGTGCCGCGCAGCTGCCGAACCTGGAAGTGGTCGGCGTCGATTGCCATATCGGCTCGCAACTGACCACCCTCCCGCCGTTCATCGATGCCCTCGATCGCCTGCTGGGCCTGGTCGACCGCCTCGGCGATTGCGGCATCTACCTGCGCCACATCGACCTCGGTGGTGGCCTGGGCGTACGTTATCGCGATGAAGAACCGCCATTGGCTGGCGACTACATCAAGGCCGTGCGCGAGCGTCTCGACGGTCGCGACCTGGCCCTGGTGTTCGAGCCCGGCCGCTTCATCGTCGCCAATGCCGGCGTGCTGCTGACCCAGGTCGAGTACCTCAAGCACACCGAGCACAAGGATTTCGCCATCGTCGACGCGGCCATGAACGACCTGATCCGCCCGGCGCTGTACCAGGCCTGGATGGACGTCACCGCCGTGCGCCCGCGCAACAGCGCAGCGCGCGCCTACGACATCGTCGGCCCGATCTGCGAGACCGGCGACTTCCTGGCCAAGGATCGTGAGCTGGCCCTGGAAGAAGGTGATCTGCTGGCTGTGCATTCGGCCGGAGCCTATGGGTTTGTCATGAGCTCCAACTACAACACCCGCGGCCGCGCCGCCGAAGTGTTGGTGGACGGAGACCAGGCATTTGAAGTGCGTCGCCGTGAGACGGTAGCCGAGTTGTTCGCTGGCGAAAGCCTGCTGCCGGAGTAAAACCATGCTGCTGCGTTTTACCAAGATGCACGGCCTGGGCAATGACTTCATGGTCCTCGACCTGGTCAGCCAGCACGCGCATATTCTGCCCAAGCATGCCAAGCAATGGGGCGATCGACACACCGGCATCGGTTTCGACCAGTTGCTGATCGTCGAAGCCCCGAGCAACCCGGACGTGGACTTCCGCTATCGGATCTTCAACTCCGACGGCTCCGAAGTGGAACAGTGCGGCAACGGTGCACGCTGTTTCGCCCGCTTTGTGCTCGACAAGCGCTTGACCGCGAAACGGCAGATCCGTGTCGAAACCAAGAGCGGTATCATCGAGCTCGATGTTCGCAGCGACGGCCAGATCAGTGTCAACATGGGCGCTCCACGCCTGGTGCCGACCGACATTCCGTTCCAGGCGCCAGAGCAGGCCCTGAACTATCAGGTCGACGTCGATGGCACGCCGGTCGAGCTGGCCGCCGTGTCCATGGGCAACCCCCATGCCGTGGTGCGGGTCAGCGATATCAACAACGCACCGGTGCATGAACTGGGGCCGAAGATCGAACATCACCCGCGCTTCCCGGCACGGGTCAATGTCGGTTTTCTCCAGGTCATCGACCGGAGCCGCGCGCAGTTGCGCGTCTGGGAACGCGGGGCCGGGGAAACCCAGGCCTGCGGGACCGGCGCCTGTGCCGCCGCCGTCGCCGCGATCAGCCAGGGGTGGATGGATTCGCCACTGCTGATCGACCTGCCTGGCGGGCGCCTGTCCATTGAATGGGCAGGCCCTGGCCAACCGGTCATGATGACCGGCCCGGCAGTGCGCGTTTATGAAGGACAAGTGCGTCTTTGAGTGAGCCACAACCATGACCGATAAGCCCCAGGTGCCCGCCCTACAGCCCGACGAATCAGCGTCCGAAAACCTGGAGGCGGCGGCGGTGGCCGCGTACCTGGAGGCTCATCCGGACTTCTTCGTCGAGCACGAAGACCTGCTTGCGTCCTTGCGCATTCCCCACCGGCGCGGCGATACCGTGTCGCTGGTGGAGCGGCAGATGACCATCCTGCGCGACCGCAACATCGAACTGCGCCATCGCCTGTCGCACTTGATGGACGTGGCGCGCGACAATGACCGCCTGTTCGACAAGACCCGCCGACTGATCCTCGCCCTGCTCGACGCCACCAGCCTGGAAGACGTGGTGATCTGCGTCGAAGACAGCCTGCGCCAGGACTTCCAGGTCCCCTTCGTCAGCCTCATCCTGCTCGGCGACAACGCCATGCCGGTGGGTCGCTGGGTGACCCACGCCGACGCCCAGGTGGCCATCGGCGGCTTGTTGCTGGAGGACAAAAGCGTCAGCGGCAGCCTGCGCGAGCACGAGCTGGACTTCCTGTTCGGCGAAGAACAGCGCAAGCAGATCGGCTCCACCGCCGTCGTCGCCATCAGCCATCAAGGCATTCACGGCATCCTGGCCATCGCCAGCCGCGACCCGCAGCACTACAAGAGCTCGGTGGGCACGCTGTTCCTGAGCTACATCGCCGAAGTCATGGGCCGCGTGCTGCCACGGTTCAACAGCTCCCTGCGCTCGGTACGCTGATATGGAACGGCAACTGGACGCTTACTGCGAACACCTGCGCAGTGAGCGGCAGGTGTCGCCACATACACTCTCGGCCTACCGCCGCGACCTCGACAAAGTGCTCGGCTGGTGCGCCAAACAGAACATCGACAGCTGGGCCGCGCTGGACATCCAGCGTCTGCGTAGCCTGGTCGCGCGCCTGCACTCGCAAGGTCAGTCGTCCCGCAGCCTGGCGCGACTGCTGTCGGCGGTACGTGGGCTCTATCACTACCTGAACCGCGAAGGCCTCTGCGACCACGATCCGGCCAATGGCCTGGCACCGCCCAAAGGCGAGCGCCGCCTGCCGAAGACCCTCGACACCGACCGTGCCCTGCAACTGCTGGAAGGTGGCGTGGAAGACGACTTTCTGGCGCGTCGGGACCAGGCGATTCTCGAACTGTTCTACTCCTCCGGGTTGCGCCTGTCGGAGCTGACCGGGCTCAATCTCGATCAGCTGGACCTGGCGGACGGCATGGTCCAGGTGCATGGCAAGGGCAGCAAGACCCGCCTGCTGCCAGTCGGCAAAAAAGCCCGCGAGGCGCTGGAAGAGTGGCTGCCACTGCGGGCCATGGCCAATCCGGCGGACGATGCGGTGTTTGTCAGCCAGCAAGGCCGGCGCCTGGGACCGCGGGCGATCCAGCTGCGGGTCAAGGCTGCGGGCGAACGCGAACTGGGACAAAACCTGCACCCGCACATGTTGCGACATTCTTTCGCCAGCCACCTGCTGGAGTCCTCCCAGGACCTGCGGGCGGTGCAGGAACTGCTCGGCCACTCGGACATCAAGACCACGCAGATCTACACCCATCTGGATTTCCAACACCTGGCCACCGTCTACGACAGCGCCCACCCACGGGCCAAACGCATGAAAGGCGACGATTAATGACCCTCCAACTGATCACCTTCGACCTCGATGACACCCTGTGGGACACCGCCCCGGTGATCGTCAGCGCCGAAGCCGTATTGCGTGAATGGCTGACTGAACATGCACCCAACCTGGGCGCGGTGCCGGTGGAGCATTTGTGGGCCATCCGCGAGCGCATCCTGAGCATTGAACCGGCGCTCAAACACCGCATCAGTGCCTTGCGTCGTCGCGTGTTGTTTCAAGCGCTGGAAGAAGCCGGTTATGCCCACGTCGAAGCGTCGGACCTGGCCGACCAGAGTTTCGAAGTGTTTTTGCATGCCCGGCATCAGCTGGAGATCTTCCCGGAGGTGCAACCGACCCTCCAGGCACTGGCCAATCATTACACCCTCGGCGTGGTCACCAACGGCAACGCCGATGTGCGGCGGTTGGGGCTGGCGGACTACTTCAAGTTTGCGTTGTGCGCCGAAGATATCGGCATCGCCAAACCCGATGCGCGACTGTTCCATGAGGCATTGCAGCGCGGAGGTGCAACCGCTGAGACGGCGGTGCATATCGGCGATCATCCAGGCGATGACATTGCCGGTGCCCAGCAGGCAGGGCTGCGGGCGATCTGGTTCAACCCGGAGGGCAAAATCTGGGAAGCAGAGCGCCTGCCGGATGCCGAGATTCGCAGCCTGACCGAATTGCCGGGATTGTTGGCGCAGTGGAATTCAGTTTCGGCCTGACGCCGAACCTGTAGGAGCTGGCTTGCCAGCGAAGGCGGCCTCAAGGATTACACAAGATTCAAGGGCCCCTTCGCCGGCAAGCCGGCTCCTACAGGATCTGTGAACGATTTTGAGCCACCCATGAAAAAGCCCGCAGCGACGGCGGGCTTTTTCAGCAAGCGCGTAGCAGCCTCAGATAGGCCGGCTACCGTACTTGTTGTCCGGCTTCTTGGGCGGATCGGCGACCACATTGGCCTCCACTTCCTGCACCTTGCCGCCACGAGCCAGGAACTCTTCCATGGCCTTGGCCAGGGCGTCACGTTCCTTGTTCTTGGCCTCGACACTCGGCAGCTCATCGACCGATACCGCTGCCTTGGCTTTGCCTTTGGCGGTCGGAACGGGGGCATCACCGCCGTCGTCTTCAGCGACGTCTTCCGCCGCTGCTTCCAGACCTTCTTCGGTTTCGTCGTCGTCGCCTACTTCGAGGTCGTCGTTTTCCAGATCATCGTCGCTCATGTTCTACCTCATGACTTGCGAAAAGCAGATTAGTTATAGCCCAGCTTTGCCCTCTGTCGAAGGCTGCCGGAAAAAAATCAACAGCCGCTGCTGACCAGCGGTTATGCCCCTTCACCATGCACGGTGGCGAGGACTTTACGAGCACCGCCATGATCACGGTGCTCGCCCAGATAAACGCCTTGCCAGGTGCCTAACGCCAGTCGGCCCGCCGAAATCGGCAAACTGAGCTGACAGCCAAGCACGCTGGCCTTGAAGTGCGCCGGGAGGTCGTCCAGGCCTTCGTCGTTATGCTCATAGCCGTCTGTTCCTTGTGGGATCAGACGATTGAAAAATCGTTCGAAGTCGCGACGTACCGCCGGATCGGCGTTTTCGTTGATGGTCAACGACGCCGAGGTATGCTGCAGCCACAAGTGCAACAGACCGACCCGACACGCCTTGAGTTCAGGCAAGCCGGCGAGTAACTCGTCCGTTACCAGATGAAAGCCCCGAGGCCTCGCCCGCAGGGTAATCAGAGTCTGTTGCCACATACAGTTCTCCGCACGTTCGGGGCGCATTCTAGCGCGCTCTGGGAAAAAACAAAGGCCCTAATATTCCTTCATTTCTGTAAGCCTTCGACGGTACAAATACACCCGGCGCAAACATCGTAAAACCTGTAGGAAAAAACCTTTCAGCTCTCCCTTCAATGACAAATCCCGGACAAAAAAATGCCCGGCAAGCCGGGCAATTTTTTTCATGCGCGTGCTTACAAGTTGTAGCCGCGTTCGTTGTGAAGCGCCAGATCGATACCGACCGCCTCTTCTTCTTCGGTGATCCGCAGGCCCATGACGGCGTCCAGGACCTTGAGGATGATGAAGGTGACGATTGCGGTGTAGATCACGGTGAAGCCCACGCCTTTGCACTGAATCCACACTTGCGCGGCGATGTCGGTCACGGTGCCAAAGCCACCCAGGGACGGTGCAGCGAAGACACCGGTGAGGATCGCGCCGAGAATACCGCCGATACCGTGTACGCCGAAGGCATCCAGGGAGTCGTCATAGCCGAGTTTGCGTTTGAGCGTAGTCGCGCAGAAGAAGCACACCACGCCTGCAGCCAGACCGATCACCAGAGCGCCCATCGGGCCTACGGTGCCAGCGGCCGGGGTAATGGCTACCAGGCCGGCAACCACACCCGAGGCGATGCCCAGTGCGCTTGGTTTGCCGTGGGTGACCCACTCGGCGAACATCCAGCCCAGTGCCGCAGCGGCGGTCGCGATCTGGGTGACCAGCATCGCCATGCCGGCCGTGCCGTTGGCCGCCGCAGCGGAACCGGCGTTGAAACCGAACCAGCCAACCCACAGCATGGCCGCGCCCATCAGCGTGTAACCAAGGTTGTGCGGGGCCATCGGGGTGGTCGGGAAGCCTTTACGCTTGCCCAGCACCAGGCAGGCAATCAGACCGGCCACACCGGCGTTGATGTGCACCACGGTGCCGCCGGCGAAGTCCAGTACGCCCCAGTCCCACATCAGGCCGCCGTTGCCGGACCAGACCATGTGCGCGATCGGTGCATACACCAGGGTGAACCAGATGCCCATGAAGATCAGCATCGCGGAGAACTTCATGCGCTCGGCGAAGGCACCGACGATCAGCGCCGGGGTGATGATCGCGAACGTCATCTGGAAGGTGATGAACACCGCTTCAGGGAACAACGCAGCCGGGCCGGTCAGGCTGGATGGCGTGACACCGGCGAGGAAGGCCTTGCCCATGCCACCGAAGAACGAGTTGAAGTTGACGACGCCCTGTTCCATACCGGTGGTGTCGAACGCGATGCTGTAGCCATAGATGACCCACAGGACGCTGATCAGGCCGGTAATGGCGAAGCACTGCATCATCACGGAAAGAATGTTTTTGGAGCGAACCATGCCGCCGTAGAACAGCGCGAGGCCGGGAATGGTCATGAACAGCACGAGAGCTGTCGAGGTCAACATCCAGGCGGTATCGCCGGAGTTGAGGACTGGGGCCGCCACTTCGTCTGCCGCCAAAGCAAGGCTGGGCATTACGATGGACAACAGGGCTCCTAGCCCTGCGAATTTACGCAGAGTCATTTTGTTTTCTCCTGGGGCGTTGGGTTTGTGGCGGCTTAGATTGCGTCGGTATCGGTTTCGCCGGTACGGATGCGAATCGCCTGTTCCAGATTGACCACGAAGATCTTGCCGTCACCGATCTTGCCGGTGTTGGCCGCCTTGGTTATCGCCTCGATAACCCGGTCGAGATCCTTGTCGTCAATGGCGACATCAATCTTCACCTTTGGCAGGAAATCGACCACGTATTCCGCGCCGCGATACAGCTCGGTGTGACCCTTCTGCCGACCGAAGCCTTTGACTTCAGTAACGGTAATGCCCTGCACGCCGATCTCGGACAACGACTCGCGCACGTCGTCCAACTTGAACGGCTTGATGATGGCAGTGACTAGCTTCATGAAAACTCTCTCCCGAATTTGGTGGACTTGCCCCAGGAAAACAAACCCGTCTCAAGTCTAAGCGCAGTGCCTGGCTTTGTAACGCATCGTCGGCCTTACCTGCCCGTCCGACGCCAGTTAACCGCTCCTTGCGAAACACTCCCCGCGTTTCGCCTGGCGCACTGCATTCGTCACAGCGACTGCATCAGTGCATGGGTCATCAGCATCTAAGCAGAAAGCTTGCCATCTCCACAAAACACATTGATTTCAAGCCTTTGCCAACAGATCGCGACCACTTCACGACAACACCCAACGGGTTACGCACAACAACGGTGCGATGCCGTCCGTCCGCATGCGCGAAAAGCGTGCATCCCTTGCCTGCGGAATTGACTATAGACACTGCGTGATACACTGCCCGCCATTGCTACCAGGACATTCCCCCATGCTCGCGCCCAAAGACTTCCTCGACGCCCTGACAGGCACCGCCTCCCGACTCTTCAGCGGCGACACGCCACTGCCGAAAAGCGAAATCGAAAGCCAGTTCAAGGCTCTGTTGCAGAGCGGGTTCAGCAAGCTGGATCTGGTGAGTCGTGAAGAGTTCGATAGCCAGATGGTGGTGTTGGCGCGCACGCGGGCGCGGCTGGAGGCGCTAGAGGCGAAGGTTGCGGAAATGGAAGCGAAGCTCACTCCACCAACCGAGTAAACACCGCGATCCCTGTAGGAGCTGCCGAAGGCTGCGATCTTTTGATCTTCCGCCCTTCCACCATCTCGGCAACGTCCTACAAAACATCACACGGCCGTCCGATTGCGTCGCCCATAAGCCAGTCTCTAAGCTCATCCCCTGCTGAATGTTCAGCACTGGGTTTGGCGACCCGGATGCTTAAGGCGTGCGACGACGATCCGAAGGCGGGACTGCCTCCCACGGTAAAGACCTTGAACCTGCGGGCCTGCTTGCTGGCAAAAGAGCCTGACCCTGTCGACAGACGAACTGCCTGCATGGCGGTTTTTTTTGTGAGTCAGCACGCTCCAGGATGACTCGCAACATCCAGCGAAAATTCAAGTTCTCTACCCCAACGCGAAACCCTCATCTTCTGTCTACCCTTGAAAAACCCGCAGGAAGCGGCCTCCGTCATTTCAAGGAACGACCATGTCCCTCTCCATCGTCCACAGCCGCGCCCAAATTGGCGTGGATGCGCCCGCTGTCACCGTTGAAGTCCATCTGGCCAATGGTTTGCCATCGCTGACCATGGTCGGCCTGCCCGAGGCGGCGGTGAAGGAAAGCAAGGACCGGGTGCGCAGTGCGATCATCAATTCGGGGCTGCAGTTTCCGCCTCGGCGCATCACCCTGAATCTGGCGCCGGCGGATCTGCCCAAGGACGGTGGGCGCTTCGATCTGGCGATTGCCCTGGGAATTCTCTCGGCCAGTGTGCAGGTGCCGACGCTGACGCTCGATGATGTGGAGTGCCTGGGGGAGCTGGCGCTGTCGGGCGCGGTCCGGGCCGTGCGCGGGGTGTTGCCGGCGGCATTGGCGGCGCGCAAGGCCGGGCGTTCGTTGGTGGTGCCGCGGGCCAATGCCGAGGAAGCGTGCCTGGCGTCGGGCTTGAAAGTGATTGCGGTGGATCATTTACTGGAGGCTGTCGCGCATTTCAATGGGCATATGCCGATTGAGCCTTATGTTTCCAATGGCTTGCTCTACGCCAGCAAACCCTATCCCGATCTGAATGAGGTGCAGGGGCAGCTTGCGGCCAAACGGGCGCTGTTGCTTGCCGCGGCGGGCGCGCACAACCTGTTGCTCAGCGGGCCACCGGGGACGGGCAAGACACTCCTGGCGAGCCGTCTGCCCGGACTCCTGCCGCCGCTGTCCGAAAGCGAGGCGCTGGAGGTGGCGGCCATTCAATCGGTCACCAGTTGCGTACCGCTGAGCCATTGGCCTCACCGGCCATTTCGCCAGCCCCACCACTCTGCCTCAGGCCCTGCACTGGTGGGCGGCGGTTCGAAACCGCAGCCAGGCGAAATCACCCTCGCCCACCACGGTGTCTTGTTCCTTGACGAGCTTCCGGAGTTTGAACGCAGGGTTCTGGAAGTCTTGAGGGAACCGCTGGAGTCCGGCTACATCGTGGTCTCCCGGGCGAAGGATCGCGTGCGGTTTCCGGCGCGGTTCCAGTTAGTGGCGGCGATGAATCCGTGTCCCTGTGGATATCTTGGCGAACCCACGGGCCGCTGCTCCTGCACCCCGGACATGGTGCAACGCTACCGCAACAAGCTGTCGGGCCCGTTGCTGGATCGCATCGACCTGCACCTGACCGTGGCACGGGAGGCCACGGCGCTCAATCCTCCCGTGAAACCTGGAGAGGACAGCGCCAGCGCTGCATTGATAGTGGCCGAGGCACGCGAGCGCCAACAGACGCGTCAGGGCTGTGCCAATGCCTTTCTCGATCTGCCAGGGCTGCGCAAGCACTGCAAGTTATCCACAGTCGATGAAAACTGGCTGGAAACCGCGTGTGAACGGCTCAACCTTTCCCTGCGTTCAGCGCACCGGTTGCTCAAGGTTGCGCGGACGTTGGCGGATCTTGAGCAGGTCGACAGCATCAGCCGCGAGCATCTGGCCGAGGCGTTGCAGTATCGGCCAGCAACGCAGTAACGACTCAGCTCAGGTGCACGACATCCGGCAGCTCCATGGCCCTGACCTCCCCTTGCAGGAAGTCGCTGAGCCGACGCATGCGCTCGCCACCCGGACGGGTTTTCGGCCACACAAGGTAATACTTCTCGCCGCTGGCGACTGCAGTTGGCCAAGGCAGGCTCAAGCGACCTTGGGCGACATCCTCCGCCACCATCAGCAGATCACCCATCGACACGCCGTACCCTCGGGCAGCCGCGATCATGCCCAGTTCAAGGGTGTCGAAGACCTGCCCGCCCTTGAGCGACACCTGCTCGGCCAGGCCCATGCGTTCCAGCCAATTGCGCCAGTCCCGTCGATCCGGTGTCGGGTGCAGCAGCTCGGTATTGATCAGACGCTCAACATCCCAAGGTTGATCATTAAGCAGGTTGGGCGCCCCCACCGGGATCAGTTCCTCGGGAAAGAGATAGCTCGCCTCCCAGTCCGCCGGGAAATGCCCGTTGCTCAACAACACCGCACAGTCGAACGGCTCATCATTGAAGTCCACCGAATCGATATCCATCCAGGCGCTGGTCAATTGCACCTCGTTCCCCGGCTGCAGATGGCGGAACCGACTGAGCCGCGCCAACAACCAGCGCATGGTCAGTGTCGACGGGGCTTTCATGCGCAGGATGTCGTCTTCGGCGCGCAAGGTGTTGCAGGCCCTCTCAAGGGCCGTAAACCCTTCGCGAATGCCCGGCAGCAGCAAGCGCGCCGATTCGGTCAGCTGCAGGTTGCGGCCACTGCGATGAAACAAGCGGCAGGCAAAATGCTCTTCGAGCGTACGAATATGCCGACTGACTGCACTTTGGGTAATCGACAGCTCTTCTGCGGCCCGGGTAAACGACGTGTGTCGTGCCGCCGCTTCGAATGCGCGCAGGGCATAAAGAGGAGGAAGACGACGCGACATCAGGAAAGCTCCTACAGCGGTTTTGGATACCCTAGCAGAAACTATTCAGCATGAGTTTGAATCATGTTACCCATCCTTTTTATCCCTTTGTGCAAACGCCGCAGAGCGCCGAGAATCGACGCTTTCCTGTTCTCTTTGATAGCCGAGCGTGATGACCATGCAGCATCCAGCGCGTATTGAACTCTGGGCCATCCTGCGGCTGGCGGGGCCGTTGATTGCCTCGCAGTTGGCGCACATGCTGATGGTCCTCACCGACACCCTGATGATGGCGCGCCTGAGCCCCGAGGCTCTGGCCGGTGGCGGGCTCGGCGCGGCGACCTATTCGTTCGTGTCGATTTTCTGCATCGGTGTCATCGCGGCGGTTGGCACCCTGGTGGCGATCCGTCAGGGAGCGGGCGATATCCTCGGCGCAGCCCGGCTGACCCAGGCCGGCTTGTGGCTGGCATGGTTGATGGCGCTGGGCGCCGGCCTTCTGCTGTGGAACCTGAAACCGGTACTGCTGCTGTTCGGCCAGACCGAAAGCAACGTCCAGGCGGCCGGACAATTCCTGATCTTCCTGCCCTTTGCCCTGCCCGGCTACCTGAGCTTCATGGCCTTGCGCGGTTTCACCAGCGCCATCGGCCGGGCAACACCGGTGATGGTCATCAGCCTGGGCGGCACCGTGGCCAACTTCCTGCTGAACTACGCACTGATCACCGGCATGTTCGGCCTGCCGAAACTGGGGCTGATGGGCATTGGCCTGGTCACGGCGATTGTCGCCAACCTGATGGCCCTGGCTCTGGCGTGGCACATTCGCCGGCACCCGGCCTATGATGCCTATCCACTGCGTCAGGGCTTGTCGCGGCTCAACCGCCAGTACCTGAAGGAACTGTGGCGCCTGGGCCTGCCGATTGGTGGCACCTACGCCGTGGAGGTCGGGCTTTTTGCCTTCGCCGCCTTGTGCATGGGCACCATGGGCAGCACGCAACTGGGCGCGCACCAGATCGCCCTGCAGATCGTGTCGGTGGCATTCATGGTGCCTGCGGGGATTTCCTACGCGATCACCATGCGCATCGGTCAGCATTACGGCGCCGGGCAGTTACTGGACGCGCGGCTGGCCGGAAGGGTCGGTCTGGCTTTCGGCGCGGCGGCGATGCTGTGTTTTGCGATGGTCTTCTGGCTGTTGCCGAATCAGTTGGTCGGGCTGTTTCTCGATCACAACGACCCGGCGTTTCGCGACGTCATCGACCTGGCCGTGAGCCTGCTGGCTGTGGCGGCGTGGTTCGAGCTGTTCGACGGCACGCAAACCATCGCCATGGGCTGCATTCGCGGGCTCAAGGATGCCAAGACCACCTTCCTCGTGGGCCTGGGCTGTTATTGGCTGATTGGCGCCCCGGCAGCCTGGTGGATGGCGTTCCATTTGCAATGGGGGCCAACGGGCGTGTGGTGGGGCCTGGCGCTGGGATTGGCCTGCGCAGCGGTGAGCCTGACGCTGGCGTTTGAGTCGAAGATGAAGCGGATGATTCGGCGGGAGCCGTCGCAAAAGCGCTTCGACGCCATCCAGGCCGAATGAGATCCCTGTAGGAGCTGGCTTGCCAGCGAAGGCGGTGGGTCAGTCGACAAATGTGTTGAATGACAAACCGTCTTCGCTGGCAAGCCAGCTCCTACAGTTTTGCGTGGGTGTTTAAACCACGACTTCCAGCGGCGCCTGCTGGCTGCTGTCAAACGTCAGGTATTGCACCAGCTCCGCCAACGGCAACGGCTTGCTGATCAGATACCCCTGCACCTGATCGCAATCGAACCCGCGCAACAGTTCCAGTTGCTCCGGTGTCTCCACGCCTTCGGCGACGACTTCCAGTTTGAGGTTGTGCGCCAGGTTGATCATCGCGTGCACCAGCTGGCGGTTTTCTTCGCGCTGTTCCATGCCGCCGACAAAGCTCTTGTCGATCTTCAGCAGCGTGATCGGCAGGCTGTTGAGGTGCACGAACGAGGAAAAGCCGGTGCCGAAGTCATCGAGGGAGAAGCGCACGCCCAGGCGGCCAAGGGCGTCCATGGTTTGCTTGACCAGGTCGCTGCGGCGCATGACCGCGGTTTCGGTCAGCTCGAACTCCAGCCACTGCGCCTCGACTCCGCGCTCGGCAATCAGCCGGCTCAGGGTCGAGAGCAACTGACTGTCCTGGAACTGCCGGAACGACAGGTTGATCGCCATGTGCAACGGCGGCAAACCCAGCTCAAGCAGCGCCTGCATATCGCGCAACGCCCGGGAAATGACCCAGTAACCCAGCGGCACAATCAACCCGCTCTGCTCGGCCAGCGGCACGAATTCGCTCGGTGGCAACAAGCCGCGCTCAGCATGACGCCAGCGCACCAGAGCTTCGAGGCCGACGATCTGCCCGTCTTCAAGGTTCATTCGGGGCTGGTAATGCAGTTCCAGCTCATCACGGCGCAAGGCCCGGCGTAGCTCGGTTTCGAGGTCGGCGATGCTGCGGGCGTTGCGGTTGATGCGCTCGTTGAAAATATGAAACGTACAGCCTTGGGTGCTCTTGGCCTGCTGCATGGCGATATGCGCGTGCCACATCAGGGGGTCGGCGCCAGCCTGTGCCCGTGCATGGGCAATGCCCAGGCTGGAGCCGATCAGCAGGCTTTCGCCGTCGATCCAATAAGGCTCGGCCAACGCTTCGGTGATGCGCTCGGCCATCCATTCGGCGCGCTGAGGAGCGCGTCGGGTGTCAATCAGCAAGGCGAACTCATCGCTGCCCAGTCGCGCCAGTTGATCACCGGCTTCAAGCTGGCCTTTGAGCCGCGCGACCACCTGCAGGATCAGGCGATCACCGGCCTGATGGCCGAGGGCATCGTTGGCGTAACGGAAGTTGTCGAGGTCCAGGTGACCGAGGGCCAGGCCACGACCATCGTTTTCCGCCAGGCGCGCCGTCAGCAAGGTCTGGAAACCCTGGCGGTTGGCAATACCGGTCAGCGGATCCTGCTCGGCCAGGCGCTGCAGGGTGGTTTCCAGTACGCCGCGCTCACGCACATGGCGCAGGCAACGGCGCAGCATGCCCGGGTCGAGATGGTCGCGTACCAGCCAGTCACTTACACCGTCGGGCGGGGTCAGGGGCTCATGCTCGAGCAGCAATACCGTCGGCAAGCAGCAACGACCGGCCGCCGGCTGGAGGGCCGGGATCGTCAACAACACCGCGCTGCGGTTGTCATCGAACAGACTGCTGACCGATTCCCAGCTCGGCGCACTGATGAGCACGGCCGAGCTCCCCATCGGAGCCAGACACTCGCGCAACAACGCTGCCCACGCTGGCTCTTCGGCCAGTAGCAGCAAACGCAAGGGTTCGACAGGCGTAGACAAGCTAGCTCCCTAGACTCTGCATGGATGTAGGCGACCGCATTATGCCGCGCCAATCCCTAATGACCAATGGACATGGCCTTCAAACGAGGCCTTTGTATCAGGAAATTACCAACATTAGACGCGAATTCGTTGCGCATCCTGCGTGAAAGTAACAAAACCGGCAAATACAGATCGCGTTGTACGTCACAAGTCGGACAGAGCAGCACAATTCGCTGAGCCTGTTAAAATGCCGGCCCATTTCGTGACTGACTCCTGAATTTACCTATGTCCCGACTCAATCCCCGGCAGCAAGAAGCCGTGAGCTATGTCGGCGGCCCTCTTTTGGTGCTCGCCGGTGCAGGCTCCGGCAAGACCAGCGTCATCACCCGAAAGATTGCCCACCTGATCCAGAACTGCGGCATCCGCGCCCAGTACATCGTCGCCATGACCTTTACCAACAAGGCTGCGCGCGAGATGAAAGAGCGGGTCGGCACCCTGCTGCGCGCCGGTGAAGGCCGCGGCCTGACGGTCTGCACCTTCCACAACCTGGGCCTGAACATCATCCGCAAGGAACACGTGCGGCTGGGCTACAAACCCGGTTTCTCGATTTTCGACGAGACCGACGTCAAGGCCCTGATGACCGACATCATGCAAAAGGAATACTCGGGCGACGACGGCGTCGACGAGATCAAGAACATGATCGGCGCCTGGAAAAACGACCTGATCCTGCCGGCCCAGGCCCTGGAAAACGCGCGCAACCCCAAGGAACAGACCGCCGCCATCGTCTACACCCACTACCAGCGCACGCTCAAGGCGTTCAACGCGGTGGACTTCGACGACCTGATCCTGCTGCCGGTGAAGCTGTTCGAAGAGCACGCCGACATCCTGGAAAAGTGGCAGAACAAGGTGCGCTACCTGCTGGTGGACGAATACCAGGACACCAACGCCAGCCAATACCTGCTGGTGAAGATGCTGATCGGCAAGCGCAACCAGTTCACCGTGGTCGGCGACGATGACCAGTCGATCTACGCCTGGCGCGGCGCCCGCCCGGAAAACCTGATGCTGCTCAAGGACGACTACCCGTCCCTGAAAGTGGTGATGCTGGAGCAGAACTACCGCTCCACCAGCCGCATCCTGCGTTGCGCCAACGTGCTGATCTCGAACAACCCCCACGAATTCGAAAAGCAGCTGTGGAGTGAGATGGGCCACGGCGACGAGATCCGCGTGATCCGCTGCCGCAACGAAGACGCCGAAGCCGAGCGCGTGGCCGTGGAAATCCTCAGCCTGCACTTGCGCACCGACCGGCCGTACAGCGATTTCGCGATCCTGTACCGGGGTAACTACCAGGCCAAGTTGATCGAACTGAAGTTGCAGCACCACCAGGTGCCGTATCGCCTGTCCGGCGGCAACAGCTTCTTCGGCCGCCAGGAAGTGAAAGACCTGATGGCCTATTTCCGCCTGATCGTGAACCCGGACGACGACAACGCCTTCCTGCGCGTGATCAACGTCCCACGCCGGGAGATCGGTTCGACTACGTTGGAGAAGCTGGGCAACTACGCCACCGAGCGAAAAATCTCGATGTATGCCGCCACCGACGAAATCGGCCTGGGCGAGCATCTGGACAGCCGCTTCACCGATCGCCTGTCGCGGTTCAAGCGCTTCATGGACAAGGTGCGCGAGCAATGCGCTGGCGAAGACCCGATCTCGGCCCTGCGCAGCATGGTCATGGACATCGACTACGAGAACTGGCTGCGCACCAACAGCTCCAGCGACAAGGCCGCCGATTACCGCATGGGCAACGTGTGGTTCCTGATCGAGGCGCTGAAGAACACCCTGGAAAAAGACGAAGAAGGCGAGATGACCGTCGAAGACGCCATTGGCAAACTCGTCCTGCGCGACATGCTTGAGCGCCAGCAGGAGGAGGAAGATGGCGCCGAAGGTGTGCAGATGATGACCCTGCATGCCTCCAAGGGCCTGGAATTCCCCTACGTGTTCATCATGGGCATGGAAGAGGAAATCCTCCCGCACCGCTCCAGCATCGAAGCCGACACCATCGAAGAGGAGCGGCGCCTGGCCTACGTGGGCATCACCCGCGCGCGCCAGACCCTGGCCTTCACCTTCGCCGCCAAGCGCAAGCAATACGGCGAGATCATCGATTGCGCACCGAGCCGCTTCCTCGACGAACTGCCGCCGGACGACCTTGCCTGGGAAGGCAACGACGACACCCCGACCGAAGTCAAGGCCGTTCGCGGCAATAGCGCATTGGCGGATATACGCGCGATGTTAAAGCGCTAGAATTGACCACTTTTATTTAGACCTTCGGCGCAAAAGACGCCAAACGAGGACAGCTTCATGGAAGCACTGCACAAGAAAATTCGCGAAGAAGGCATCGTGCTTTCCGATCAGGTCCTGAAAGTCGACGCCTTTCTGAACCACCAGATCGACCCGGCCCTGATGAAGCTGATCGGCGATGAATTCGCCACGCTGTTCAAGGATTCGGGCATCACCAAGATCGTCACCATCGAAGCCTCGGGCATCGCCCCGGCGATCATGACCGGTCTGAACCTCGGTGTGCCGGTGATTTTCGCTCGCAAGCACCAGTCCCTGACCCTGACTGAAAACCTGCTGTCGGCGACCGTTTACTCGTTCACCAAGCAGACCGAAAGCACCGTGGCGATCTCTCCACGCCATCTGACCAGCAGCGACCGCGTGCTGATCATCGATGACTTCCTGGCCAACGGCAAGGCGTCCCAGGCGCTGATCTCGATCATCAAGCAGGCAGGCGCGACCGTGGCTGGCTTGGGGATCGTGATCGAGAAGTCGTTCCAGGGCGGCCGTGCGGAGCTGGATGCGCAGGGGTATCGCGTTGAGTCCCTGGCCCGTGTTCAGTCGCTGAAGGATGGCGTTGTAACCTTCATCGAATAAGCCAGCAGCACCGCATTTCCCCTGTGGGAGCCAGCCTGCTGGCGATGGCGTAGTGTCAGTCAAACATTCACGACTGACAGACAGCCATCGCCAGCAGGCTGGCTCCCACAGTTGGTTTTGCGTTGGGCGTTATTGCGCGGTGGCCTTGAGGCCGGTGAGCAAGAGACGCTGAAACAAGTCCTCTTTCAGCCCTTCAGGGTCGGTCAGCTGCATACGCTCCAGGTGTTCGGGAAATGATTCAGGCTCCGGCGCATCCAGCGCAGCCTTACCCAGCTCCAACACTTCACTCAGCTTGAATTTGCTCTTGAGCCAGTTCAACGCCCGCAACAGATCCCGTTCGACCTCGGTGAAATCACAGCCCAGCGGATACTCCGGAAACAGACGTGCATGCCTTGCCTGAATCGCCTGTAAACGCTCAGGTCGGTTATCGGTGAAGCGCGGATCGAGGCGAAAATCCTTGGGTAACTTACCCACCTTCTGTGCCTGCTCGATAAGCCCCGCCTGAAAGCGCGAATCACTGATATTCAGCAATGCCTCGATCACCGCCGCATCGGTTTTCCCGCGAAGGTCGGCGATGCCGTATTCGGTGACCACGATGTCCCGCAGGTGTCGCGGGATCGTGCAGTGACCGTACTCCCAGACAATATTGGAACTGACATCACCGCCCGACTCACGCCAGCTACGCAGCAGCAACACCGACCGCGCCCCTTCCAGCGCATGGCCCTGGGCAACGAAGTTGTACTGCCCGCCCACACCGCTGAGCACCCGCCCGTCTTCCAGCTGATCCGCCACACCGGCGCCCAGCAGGGTCATGGTAAATGCCGTGTTGATGAACCGCGCATCGAGCCGCTGCAAGCGTTTGAGCTCTTCCTGCCCGTATAGCTCGTTGATGTAGCTGATACGGGTCATGTTGAATTCGAGCCGCTTGCTCTGCGGCAACTCGCGCAGGCGTTGATAGAAACTGCGCGGCCCGAGGAAAAACCCGCCATGCACCGAAATTCCGTCGGTTTGCGCCGCTTCGTCGAGGGTGCCGGCATTGGCCTGCTGCTGGGTCGACACATCCGGGTACACCTTGCGCCGCACGATCCCGGCGTCGGCCAGCACCAGCAAGCCGTTGACGAACATTTCACTGCACCCGTACAGGCCCTTGGCGAACGGATCGATGCCGCCTTCGCGCTCGATCAATTGCGCCCATGGGCTGAGATCGATGTCGGCCAGCAAAGCCTTGTAAGCGTCGCTGTCGGCCTGTCGCGCCAGCAACGCAGCAGTCAACGCATCACCCATGGAACCGATGCCGATCTGCAGGGTGCCGCCATCGCGTACCAAGGTACTGGCGTGCAACCCGATGAAATGATCCTGGAAACCCACTGGCATGTTCGGCGTGGAGAACAGCGTGGTGCTGTCCTTCTCGTCGATCAGCAAGTCGAAGGTATCGATACCGACTTCGGCATCACCGGGCATGTAGGGCAAATCGTCATGCACCTGGCCGACCATCAGGATCGTCTCCCCGGCTTCCCGGCGCCTGGCGATCATCGGCAGCAGGTCGAGGGTGATGTCCGGGTTGCAGCTCAGGCTCAAGCGATCGGGATGCTCAGCATGGCTGGCCACCAATTGCGCAACCAGGTTCAAGCCGGCGGCGTTGATGTCCCGGGCGGCGTGGCTGTAGTTGCTGCTGACGTAATCCTGCTGGGCGGACGCGCTGTGGAGCAGGCTGCCCGGCTGCATGAAGAACTGCTGGATGTGAATGTTGGCCGGCAAGTTATCGCGCTGCAGGCCGGCGAGAAAATCCAGCTCTGGATAATCGCCAAAGACCCGTTCGACGAAGGGCTCGAGAAAGCGCTTTTGCAGTCCGTCGCCCAGCGCTGGACGACCAAGGCACAGGGCGGTGTAGATCGTCAGTTGCCGCTGCGGCAATTGCGCCACACGTTGATACAGCGCGTTGACGAAAGGGTTGGGTTTGCCCAGGCCCAGGGGCAGGCCCATGTGGATATGCGCCGGCAACCGCGCCAACACCTCATCGACCGCTTGCTCGATAGAACACAGCTGTACCATCCGATCCTCCCGTACATTCCATGAAGTGGGGTTGGACCGAGCTTGCCGGGTCTTTACTGCATTGAACAGTAGGAGCTGCCGAAGGCTGCGATCTTTTGATCTTGTTTTTTAACAATCAAGATCAAAAGATCGCAGCCTGCGGCAGCTCAGGGGAAATCGCAGGCACAAAAAAGCCGCTCGCAAGCGGCTTTTTCGCGAAAGAGTCGGACCGGTTACAGGCCGGACATCTCTTTGATGGCGCCCTTCAGCTCGTCGTCGGAGCAGTCGGCGCAGGTGCCTTTTGGCGGCATCGCGTTGATACCCGTGATGGCTTTGGCGAGGATGCCATCGAGGCCGCCCTGGTGGTCGGCGCGCTCTTTCCACGCGGCCTTGTCACCGATTTTCGGCGCGCCCAGCAAGCCGGTACCGTGACAGGCATTGCAATGCTTGGCAATGACGTCTTTAGGCGCCTTGGCACCGCCACCCCCGCCAGTCGCAGCGGCGACTTCCATGCCCTTGCACTCTTTGCCCTGGACACAGACCTGGCCGACTGGCTCAAGGCGCTTGGCAATTTCGTCGTTCGTCGCAGCTTGAGCGCTGACAGCCCAGAGGGCCAATACGGTTGCTGGTGCGGCCAGCATTTTCATAATTAGATTCACGCGTTCACCCTCAATGGTGGCTAGTCACGCCTACGGCCACGGTTCGCAGGCGGGCGCAAGTATAGCGGTAAGCCCGCGACACTGAAACAACCCCAAAGTCGAAGGGGTCTTGTTGCGCAACGGTCTAACAGCTCGGGTGCCTCGGCCATGCTGGCAGGGCGCCTCTTTCCTTAAAAATTCGCGGGTGTTGCTGCGCTGATTAGTCGCGCCGGCGCATCGAACGGATTACGGAAACGATGCGGCTTGGTACTTTCAAAGTAGTAGCTATCGCCGGCTTCGAGCACAAATGTTTCAAGCCCGACCACCAGTTCCAGCCGCCCTTCCACCAAAATGCCGGTTTCCTCACCCTCATGGGTGAGCATCTCGTCACCGGTGTCGGCGCCAGGCGGGTAGATTTCATTGAGGAAGGCGATAGCACGGCTCGGGTGAGCCCGGCCGACCAGTTTCATGGTCACTGCACCATCGGAAATATCGATCAGCTCGTTGGCTTTGTAGACGATCTGAGTCGGTTTTTCCTGGAGGATTTCTTCGGAAAAGAACTCGACCATGGACATGGGAATCCCGCCCAACACCTTCCTCAGCGAACTGATCGAGGGGCTGACGCTGTTCTTCTCGATCATCGAAATCGTGCTGTTGGTGACGCCCGCGCGTTTGGCGAGCTCACGCTGGGAAAGACCTTTGAGCTTGCGGATTGATTGCAGTCGTTCACCGACGTCCAATGCAGGAGCCTCCAGGGATTCAGGTTGTTGGAATATTGAGCGTTATCATGGCGACAGCGTTCAGTATTTACAACACTTTGACCTGAATCCTGTTCGGCGAGGCGACTTCCGGTGCCTGCCGTTTGGCCTTAGCTCCCGGAATAGAGCATTGGCACCCGGCGCAGGTTGCAGAAGATCTGGTAAGGAATCGTCCCGGCGGCGATGGCCACGTCACTGGCGAGGATGTTTTTGCCCCACAACTCGACGGTCGAACCGAGGCCGGCTTGCGGTACATCGGTCAAGTCAATGCAGAGCATGTCCATCGACACCCGGCCAATCAACTGGCTGCGTTGCCCGGCGACGAGCACCGGCGTGCCGGTGGGCGCCAACCGTGGATAGCCATCGGCGTAACCCATGGCCACCACGCCCACGCGCATCGGCTTGGGAGTGATGAACCTGGCGCCGTAGCCAATCGGCTCGCCCGCCGGCAATTCACGCACGCTGATCACTTTCGATTCGAGGGTCATCACCGGCTGCAGGCGCGAGGCCACGGCGTTGGCTTCTTCGAAAGGCGTGGCGCCGTAGAGCATGATGCCCGGACGTACCCAATCGCTCGGCACCTGCGGCCAACCGAGCACCGCCGGCGAGTTACGCAGGCTGACTTCGGCCGACAAACCCTGGCGCGCCGCTTCGAACACCGCGACCTGCTCGGCACTGGCCTGGCTGTGCAGCTCATCGGCGCGGGCGAAGTGGCTCATCAGCACGATCTTCGCCACGTTGCCGCTGGCCAGCAGGCGTTGATAGCCCGCCTGATAATCCTTCGGATGCAGGCCGACCCGGTGCATGCCCGAATCGAGCTTGAGCCAGACCGTGATCGGCTTGCTCAAGGCAGCTTTCTCGATGGCTTCGAGTTGCCACAGCGAATGCACCACGCACCAGAAATCATGCTCGACGATCAGCGACAACTCATCGGCTTCGAAAAAACCTTCCAGCAGCAACACCGGCGCGCGAATGCCCGCCGCGCGCAACTCCAGGGCCTCTTCGATGCAGGCCACGGCAAACCCGTCCGCCTCGGCTTCCAGCGCCTGGGCGCAACGCACCGCGCCATGGCCATAGGCATCGGCCTTGATCACCGCGAGGGCACGGGCTCCCGTGACTTCGCGGGCGATCCGGTAGTTGTGACGCAGGGCTTGAAGGTCGATCAGGGCACGGGCAGGACGCATGGCGGCAGACTTCTGGTCGGTCGTTAAAAAAAACCGGTGCTGCCGACGGCGTAAACCGCCAGTAGCACCGGAAGAGGGATCTTTCTGAGCTGTTTACTGCAAGGTAGTCATGGCAGAGCGGCTACAACCGTGGCGCGAGGCCTCATTGGTGAGCTGGCGCAGGGCTGACATGCTTTGCAGTATCCTGGGTTTTGCTGCCATAACGGGAAATATCGAGGCCTTCGGCGCTGATCTGCGGCTTTCTCTTGGCCATCAGGTCCGCCAGCAAGCGACCGGAGCCGCACGCCATGGTCCAGCCGAGAGTGCCGTGACCGGTGTTCAGGAACAGGTTCTTGAACGGGGTCGCACCGACGATCGGCGTGCCGTCCGGCGTGGTCGGACGCAGGCCGGTCCAGAAGCTGGCTTCGGCCAGGTTGCCGCCCTGAGGATAAAGGTCGTTGACGATCATCTCCAGGGTTTCCCGGCGACGCGGGTTCAGCGACAGGTCAAAACCGGCGATCTCCGCCATGCCGCCAACGCGGATGCGGTTGTCGAAACGGGTGATCGCGACCTTGTAGGTCTCGTCGAGAATGGTCGAGGTCGGGGCCATTGCCGGGTTGGTGATCGGCACGGTCAGGGAGTAACCCTTGAGTGGATACACCGGCGCCTTGATGCCGAGCGGCTTGAGCAGTTGCGGCGAGTAGCTGCCGAGCGCCAGTACGTAGCGGTCAGCGGTTTCCAGCTTGCCGTCGATCCACACGCCGTTGATACGGTCACCGGCGAAGTCGAGGCGCTGAATGTCCTGGCCGAAACGGAACTGCACACCGAGGTTGGCGGCCATTTCGGCGAGCTTGGTGGTGAACATCTGGCAGTCGCCGGTCTGGTCGTTCGGCAGGCGCAGGGCACCGGCGAGGATGTCGGTGACGCTGGCCAGGGCCGGTTCGACGCGGGCAATGCCTTCGCGGTCGAGCAGTTCGAACGGCACGCCGGACTCTTTCAGCACGGCGATGTCTTTCGCGGCGCCATCAAGCTGGGCCTGGGTGCGGAACAGTTGCGTGGTACCGAGGCTGCGGCCTTCGTAGGCGATGCCGGTTTCAGCGCGCAATTCGTCGAGGCAGTCACGGCTGTACTCGGACAGGCGGACCATGCGCTCCTTGTTCACCGCGTAACGGCTGGCGGTGCAGTTGCGTAGCATCTGTGCCATCCACAGGTACTGATCGATGTCGGCAGTGGCCTTGATCGCCAGGGGTGCATGGCGCTGCAGCAGCCATTTGATGGCCTTGAGCGGCACACCCGGCGCGGCCCACGGCGAGGCATAACCCGGCGAAACCTGCCCGGCGTTGGCGAAACTGGTCTCCATGGCGGCCGCTGGCTGCCGGTCGACCACCACCACTTCAAACCCGGCACGCGCCAGATAATAAGCACTGGTGGTACCGATGACGCCGCTGCCCAAGACCATGACGCGCATTTTCATTTCCCTCATCGCGGCTAACCGCTGACGTTTGTTGTTCAGAGCTTCAGATGTGCGCAGTTTAAAAAAGATTTGCCAGTGCTTTTCACTATATAAGCGCCTATATTTGGCGACAATTCTCGGCAAAAACCCTTTTCACGGAGGCGCATCCCCTATGCGTACCAACACTCAGACCAAACGTGAGCTGGACAAGATCGACCGCAACATCCTGCGGATCCTGCAAGCGGACGGGCGCATATCCTTTACCGAGCTTGGGGAAAAAGTCGGGCTCTCGACCACGCCCTGTACCGAGCGGGTGCGCCGCCTGGAGCGCGAGGGGATCATCATGGGCTACAACGCCCGGCTTAATCCGCAGCACCTCAAGGGCAGCCTGTTGGTGTTCGTCGAGATCAGCCTCGATTACAAGTCCGGCGATACCTTCGAAGAGTTCCGGCGCGCGGTCCTGAAGCTGCCCCACGTCCTGGAGTGCCATTTGGTGTCAGGGGATTTCGACTACCTGGTGAAGGCGCGGATATCCGAGATGGCCTCGTACCGCAAACTGCTGGGCGACATCCTGCTCAAGCTGCCGCATGTGCGCGAATCCAAGAGCTATATCGTGATGGAAGAGGTGAAGGAGAGTTTGAGTTTGCCGATTCCGGATTGAAGATCTTTTAAACCAGCACCTGCCGATTCGAGGCCATGTACTCGAATACCTGCTTCTCCACCCGCGGATGAATCAACTCTACCGGCCCTCGCCCATTGGGGCACGGCAGGGTCTTGGTGGTGCCAAACAACCGGCATATCAGCGGCCGCTCGTCATATACCGTGCAGCCGTTCGGCCCCAGGTGAACGCAGTTGAGTTCGTCCATCGCCGCCTCCTGCTCGGCGCGGCTCTTGCGCGGCAGACGGGACATTTCCTCCGGCGAAGTGGTTACCGGGCCGCAGCAGTCATGGCAACCGGGCACGCACTCGAACGAGGGAATCTGTTGGCGCAGCGTGCGAATTTTCTGACTGTTGCAACTCATCTAAAACACTACCGATCTCGGAACAGGGTCGGATTCTGACGTAAAAGCCCCGATCCAGACAGCACCGGCCGACCAGTGTTGCCCGCCTACGAGGTCCGGCTTATGCTCCGTCAAATTTTCCAGACGCTCGAATCAGGATCACGCACATGAATGGCCGTGCCCAGCCGCCTGCCGCGAATCACCAGCACACCGGCTCTTATTATGCCGCCAGCAGCCTGCCCCAGCCCGACCATCCGGTGCTGACCGGCGAGCTGGTGGCTGACGTTTGCGTGGTCGGTGGCGGGTTCTCCGGGTTGAACACCGCGCTGGAACTGGCAGAACGCGGCCTGAGCGTGGTGCTGCTCGAAGCCCATAAAATCGGCTGGGGCGCCAGCGGCCGCAATGGCGGGCAGTTGATTCGGGGGGTTGGCCATGGCCTGGATCAGTTTGCCAATGTGATCGGTACCGACGGCGTACGTCAGATGAAGCTCATGGGCCTGGAAGCGGTGGAAATCGTCCGACAGAGAGTCGAGCGGTTTCGCATTCCCTGCGACCTGACCTGGGGCTATTGCGACCTTGCCAACAAGCCGCGCGACCTCGAAGGCTTCGCCGAAGACGCCGAAGAACTGCGCAGTCTCGGTTACCGCTATGAAACCCGACTGCTGCAAGCCCATGAAATGCACACGGTGGTGGGCTCCAAACGCTACGTCGGCGGGCTGATCGACATGGGCTCCGGCCATCTGCATCCGCTGAACCTGGCCCTGGGCGAAGCCGCGGCCGCCCAGCAACTGGGGGCCCGACTGTTTGAGCAGTCGGCCGTCACGCGCATCGATTACGGCCCCGAGGTCAAGGTGCACACCGCCAAAGGCTCGGTCCGGGCCAAGACCCTGGTACTGGGCTGCAACGCCTACCTCAATGAACTCAATCCCGAACTCAGCGGCAAAGTGCTGCCCGCCGGCAGCTATATCATCGCCACCGAGCCTTTGAGTGAAGAGCAGGCCCACGCCCTGCTGCCGCAGAACATGGCGGTCTGCGATCAACGGGTGGCACTGGATTACTACCGACTCTCGGCGGACCGCCGCTTGCTGTTCGGCGGCGCCTGCCATTACTCGGGGCGAGATCCGAAAGACATCGCGGCCTATATGCGCCCGAAAATGCTGGAGGTCTTTCCGCAACTGGCCAGCGTGCGGATCGATTATCAATGGGGTGGGATGATCGGCATCGGTGCCAACCGCCTACCGCAGATCGGGCGGCTCAAGGACCAGACGAACGTGTATTACGCCCAGGCCTATTCCGGTCATGGGGTGAACGCCACGCACCTGGCGGGCAAGCTGCTGGCCGAGGCCATCAGCGGTCAGCACGGTGGAGGCTTCGACTTGTTTGCCCAGGTGCCGCACATCACCTTCCCCGGCGGCAAGCATCTGCGCTCGCCGTTGCTGGCGTTGGGGATGTTGTGGCATCGGATGAAAGAGTTGGTCTGAACAATTCGAGGCGTCTGTGCCGACGCTTTCGCGAGCAAGCCCGCTTGTATGTTTAGACTTGTAGGGGTGGTGGGACTAAAAGCCAGCATCTGACTCTAGCCAGTACAGACCGTGGGAGACTTCGCCCCACCCCTTCACCAAAGCGCCGATAAGGAATGCATCGGCCATGACCGACGATAGAAGCAAGCCAGCGCAATGGTGAAGCCCCGACAAGCCTTTAAACCCTAACCCGGAGCTTTCTTTGTGGCAATGAGTGTCTCGCGTTCTGTAGTCGGAGTGGATGTCGCCAAGGCCGAAGTGGTGGTCTATCAGGCCGACACGGATCTGCTGTTACCCGTGTCAAACGATAAACCGTCTCTTACAAAGTGGCTGAAAACGTTACCTGCAAACAGCGCCATCGCGATTGAAGCCACCAATATCTATCACCTGGATACGGTTGAGCTGGCTCATGCAATGGGACATGCCGTCTATGTCATCGACGGTTTCCGTTTGAGTAACTACCGCAAAGGAGTGGGTGGCCGCGCCAAAACAGATGCCAGCGACGCGCGTTTACTGGCGCGTTACTTGAAGAACGAAGAGGAAGAGCTACGTCCTTGGAGCCCGCCGCCGAAGGTCTATACCAAGCTTCAAAGCCTGCTTCGAAGACGAGCGACATTGGTCCAGGCGCGTGTCAGCCTGACTCAAAGCTGGAACGACGAGCCGCTGCTGAAAGCGGCATTCAAACAACAGATAGCTGCCATGGGTCGATTGGATTTACTCATCCAGAAGAAGCTGTTGGAAGTCGTCAAAGAGGCGGGGCTGTTGGATCAAGTCAAACGCTGCCAGGCCGTAGAGGGGGTCGGTTTTCTTACCGCCACCGCACTGACGATGGCATTTCAACGTGGCGACTTCGCCAGTGGTGACGCCTATATCGCGTTCCTTGGAATGGATTTGAGAGTCTCTGATTCGGGGCAAATGAACGGACGTCGAAAGCTGACCAAGAAAGGTGACTCCGAAATACGGCGTCTGCTGCATAACGCCGCGATGGCTGCCAGTCGCTCGAAGACCTGGAAGCCGTTTTACGAACGCTATCTGGAGCGAGGATTAAAGACGACTCAAGTGCTGGTCATCCTGGCTCGAAAGCTGGCACGAGTGGCGTTCGCCCTGATGAAGAACCAGAGCGAGTATCAGCCAAATCCAGTCTTGGGGGCTTCCCCCCAAACATAGAATCTCCCACATTTGATATGTGATCGAACACAAAATCCGTGTTCACCAAGATCCAATGTGGGAGCGGGCTTGCTCGCGAATCGATTTAAAGAACACCACTTGAGTCAGATCCGCCAGAACGGCTTAAGCCCCTCCTCCCGCGCCTGCTCGCGCGTCAGCCCGACATCCTTGAGCTGTTCCGCCGTCAGCGCCAGCAATGCCTTGCGCGTGTGCAGTCGCTGCCAGAACAGACCCCAGCGGCTCAGGTGGGACGGCGCATTGCGCATGGGCGCATGGCGTGCACCGTCCCTTTGCCCTGCCGTCAGTTCCTGACTGTGTAACGTCAGCCGCACATCGCTCAAGCCGTTCATTTTGATTGCTCCTGTTTACTTGGGTAGCCAGAGCTTTCATGATGCTGGGGCGAGCAAAAGCATTACAGATTCAAAGCAGCTGTATTAAATCCATACAGATTTACCGTTCAAGCCGCTGAATCCTGAATTTTTGCCCGATCTGTACTGGTCATCCCCCTCTCCCACGCCGAGACTGCACCATGACCCTTTACGTCAACCTCGCCGAATTGCTCGGCACGCGTATCGAACAGGGCTTCTATCGTCCCGGTGACCGCTTGCCCTCGGTGCGGGCGCTGAGCGTCGAACACGGGGTCAGCCTGAGCACGGTGCAGCAAGCCTATCGGGTGCTGGAAGACAACGGTTTGGCCACGCCACGGCCAAAGTCCGGGTACTTCGTGCCCGTCAGCCGCGAACTGCCGGACCTGCCGGCGATTGGCCGTCCGGCCCAACGGCCGGTGGATATTTCGCAATGGGACCAGGTGCTGGAACTGATCCGCGCAGTGCCGCGCAAGGACGTGGTGCAACTGGGTCGCGGCATGCCGGACATCACCAGCCCGACCATGAAACCCTTGCTGCGCGATCTGGCGCGCATCAGCCGGCGGCAAGACATGCCGGGCCTGTATTACGACAACATCCACGGTAACCTCGAACTGCGCGAACAGATCGCCCGCCTGATGCTCGACTCGGGCTGCCAGCTGGGGCCCGGCGACCTGGTGGTGACCACCGGATGCCACGAAGCGTTGTCCACCAGTATTCGCGCAATTTGTGCACCCGGAGACATCGTGGCGGTGGACTCACCGAGCTTTCACGGCGCCATGCAGACCCTCAAGGGGCTGGGCATGAAAGCCCTGGAGATCCCCACCGACCCGCTTACCGGGATCAGCCTGGATGCCCTGGAACTGGCATTGGAACAGTGGCCGATCAAGGCCATACAGTTGACCCCCAACTGCAACAACCCGCTGGGCTACATCATGCCGGAGTCGCGCAAACGCTCGCTGTTGACGCTCGCTCAGCGTTTCGACGTGGCGATCATCGAAGACGATGTGTATGGCGAACTGGCCTATTCCTATCCGCGCCCACGCACGATCAAATCCTTCGACGAGGACGGCCGCGTGCTGCTGTGCAGCTCATTTTCCAAGACCCTGGCTCCAGGCCTGCGCATCGGTTGGGTCGCGCCCGGGCGCTATCTGGAACGGGTGCTGCACATGAAATACATCAGCACCGGCTCGACCGCTCCGCAACCGCAGATCGCCATCGCCGAATTCCTCAAGGGCGGCCATTTCGAACCGCATTTGCGGCGGATGCGCACGCAATACCAGCGTAATCGCGACATGATGATCGACTGGGTCGCTCGCTACTTCCCTCCGGGCACTCGCGCCAGTCGACCGCAGGGAAGCTTCATGCTCTGGGTTGAGCTGCCGGAAGGATTCGACACGCTGAAACTCAATCGCGAACTGCACGATCAAGGCGTGCAGATTGCCGTCGGCAGCATCTTTTCCGCATCGGGCAAATACCGCAATTGCCTGCGCATGAACTACGCTGCCAAACCAACGGCACAGATTGAAGAAGCCGTGCGCAAGGTCGGCGCTGCAGCCATCAGACTGCTGGCTCAAGCCGACTGACCTTTTTGATCACACCAGCGTCCATATGCCTACAACTGCCGCCACCCGGAACGATCCCAAGTGACAGCCAGACAGTCCCTGCTTGCTCTTGTGTTACTCACTTCGTTCCTCGGCGGCTGCGCCAACTTCGACCTGCAGGTTGAACCGAGCCAGGCGCTACCGGCGAGCGGCTCGGCATTCGGCCGATCGGTCCAGGCCCAGGCCGCCACCCATGAGGGGAAATCGGGCTTTCGCCTGCTGTCCGACAGCACCGAGGCGTTTACCGCCCGCGCCGAGCTGATTCGCAACGCGCAAAGCAGCCTCGACCTGCAGTACTACATCGTGCATGACGGCATCAGCACGCGGATGCTGGTTTCTGAATTGCTCAAGGCCGCGGACCGCGGCGTACGCGTACGCATCCTGCTCGATGACACCACCAGCGATGGCCTGGACAAGACCATCGCCACGCTGGCGGCGCATGCGCAAATCCAGATTCGCGTGTTCAACCCGTTGCATCTGGGTCGCAGCACCGGCGTGACGCGCACCATCGGCCGATTGCTCAATGTGTCGCGGCAACATCGACGCATGCACAATAAACTGTGGCTGGCCGACAACAGCATGGCGATTGTCGGTGGGCGAAACCTGGGGGATGAGTATTTCGATGCCAAGCCCAACCTGAACTTCACCGACATCGACATGCTCAGTGTCGGGCCGGTCGCCGAGCAGTTGGGGCACAGTTTCGACCAGTACTGGAACAGCGCCCTGAGCAAGCCGATCGCTGAATTTGTCTCCAGCAAACCGACTGCCGAGGACCTGCAAAACACCCGCACCCGGCTGGAAGAATCCTTGGAGGAATCGCGCAAACAGAACCACGCGCTCTATCAACAGTTGATGAAATTCGCCACGCAGCCGCGCCTGGATATCTGGCGCGAAGACCTGATCTGGGCCTGGAATCAGGCGCTGTGGGATGCACCGAGCAAGGTCCTGGCCGACGGCGAGCCTGACCCTCAGTTGCTGCTGACGACTCAGTTGGCGCCCGCACTCGATGGCGTCAGCAAAGAGCTGATCATGATCTCGGCCTATTTCGTGCCTGGGCCACCGGGGCTGGTCTACCTGACCGGACGGGCTGACGCCGGTGTAACGGTACGCCTGCTGACCAACTCACTGGAAGCCACTGACGTGCCGGCGGTGCATGGCGGCTATGCACCGTATCGCAAGGCGCTGCTGGAGCACGGCGTGCAGCTCTTCGAACTGCGCCGCCAGCCCGGAGACAGCAGCGGTAGCGGACCTCGGCTGTTTTCCAGCAAGTCTTACGGCGATTCCGATTCCAGCCTGCACAGCAAGGCCATGATCTTCGACCAGCAAAAATCCTTCATCGGCTCGTTCAACTTCGACCCGCGCTCGGTACTGTGGAACACCGAAGTCGGGGTGCTGGTGGACAGTCCGGAACTGGCGGCCCACGTTCGCGACCTGGCGTTGCAGGGCATGGCACCGGCCTTGAGTTACCATGTGCAGTTGAAGAATGAACAGGTCGTATGGACCACCGAAGACGACGGCAAAATGCACACCATGACCGAGGAACCGGGCAGCTGGTGGCGGCGCTTCAATGCCTGGCTCAGCGACGTCGTCGGGCTGGAGCGGATGCTTTAAAAGATCGCAGCCTTCGGCAGCTCCTACAGATGTACGCATTCCCCCTGTAGGAGCTGCCGCAGGCTGCGATCTTTTGATCTTATGCGGGCTGTATCGCGCCAAACGCACCCTGGCGCGACACCAATATCACCAACCCAAACGCCCCCGCCGCCATCAGCAACGGCAACGCATGCCCACTGATCCACTGGCTGCCGGCACCGGCGATCAACGGCCCGAGCAGGCAACCGATGCCCCACAGCTGGGCAATGTGCGCATTGGCCCGCACCAGCGCATCGTCGCGATACCGCTCGCCAATCAGGATCAGCGACAAGGTAAACAGCCCGCCGGCACTGGCACCGAACAGCACCCACAGCGGCCAGATCAGCAGGGTCTCGATCAGCAACGGGATCGCCAGGCTCGACACCAGCAGCACTACCGCGCAGCCGGTAAACAGCGCACGCCGCGACACGCGATCAGCCAATGCACCGATGGGCAGTTGCAGCAAGGCATCCCCCACCACCACGGTGCTGACCATCGCCAGGGCGATTTCCGTGGTGAAGCCCTGGCGCAGACAGTAGACCGGCAGCAGCGTCAGGATCATCGCCTCGAAGGCGGCGAACAGCGACACCGCCCAGGCAATGGCCGGCAGGCCACGGCAGAAGGTCAGCAAATCACCGAAGGTCACGCTGCAGGCCTCGCTGCCGGGCGCACCACTGCGTCCCAGCAACAGGAACGGCGCCGCCACCAGCAGCCCGACGCCGACCCAGAAACCATAATCGTGCTCGGTACCCAGCACGCCCAACAGGATTGGCCCGGCCAACTGGCTCAACGCGTAACTGCTGCCGTACAGCGCCACCAGCCGTCCACGCCACTCTTCGACTACCAGTTGGTTGATCCAGCTTTCACCGAGGATGAAGACCAGGGTCAGGATCACGCCGATCATCAGGCGCAGGACCAGCCAGATCGGATAACTCGGCAACAATGCCAGCAAACCGATGGACACCGCCCCGGCCCACAGGCACAGGCGCATCAGATTGGCCGTACCCAGACGGGCCGCCAGATGACTGGAAATCTTCGCGCCCAGCAGCACGCCAATGGCCGGCATGGCTGCCATCACGCCGATGGCAAACGAGCCGTAACCCCAGCTTTCCAGGCGGAATGACACCAGCGGCATGCTGACACCCAGGGCCAGGCCGACACTCAAGACAGACGCCAACACGGCGAAATACGTCGCCCAACGCATGTTCCACGCTCCTGTGGATATTTTTATGGCCTGCACAAAACACTGTGGGAGCGGGCTTGCTCGCGAAGAGGCCATCACATTCAACATCAATGTTGACTGTCACACCGCCTTCGCGAGCAAGCCCGCTCCCACAGGGGATCTACGTCGTTAAGAAAACCGACTTATAGCTTGATCCAGGTCGCCTTCAGCTCGGTGTACTTGTCGAACGCATGCAGCGACTTGTCGCGACCGTTGCCGGACTGCTTGAAGCCACCGAACGGCGCCGTCATGTCGCCACCGTCGTACTGGTTGACCCACACGCTACCGGCACGCAGTGCACGGGCGGTCAGGTGAGCCTTGGAGATGTCCTTGGTCCACACTGCCGCGGCGAGGCCGTACGGCGTGTCGTTGGCGATCGCGATGGCTTCTTCGGCGGTATCGAAAGCGATGACCGACAGCACCGGCCCGAAGATTTCTTCCTGGGCGATCTTCATCGCGTTGCTCACGCCATCGAAAATCGTCGGCTCAACGTAGGTGCCGCCGGTTTCCTGCAGCGTGCGCTTGCCACCGGCAACCAGCTTGGCGCCATCGCTGTGACCCGATTCGATGTACGACAGCACGGTGTTCATCTGCTGGGTGTCCACCAGCGCACCGACGTTGGTCGCCGGGTCCAGCGGATTGCCCGGCTTCCAGGCTTTCAGCGCTTCGATCACCAGTGGCAGGAACTGGTCCTTGATCGAACGCTCCACCAGCAGGCGCGAACCGGCGGTGCAGACCTCGCCCTGGTTGAACGCAATGGCGCCGGCAGCGGCTTCGGCAGCCTCTTGCAGGTTCGGTGCATCGGCGAACACGATGTTCGGGCTTTTGCCACCGGCTTCGAGCCAGACGCGCTTCATGTTCGACTCGCCGGAGTAGATCAGCAGCTGCTTGGCGATCTTGGTCGAACCGGTGAACACCAGGGTGTCGACATCGTTATGCAGGGCCAGGGCCTTGCCGACGGTGTGACCGTAACCCGGCAGCACGTTGAGCACGCCTTTCGGGATCCCGGCTTCAACGGCCAGGGCTGCGATACGGATGGCGGTCAGCGGGGATTTTTCCGACGGCTTGAGGATCACCGAGTTACCGGTGGACAGCGCCGGGCCGAGCTTCCAGCAAGCCATCATCAGCGGGAAGTTCCACGGCACGATGGCGCCGACAACGCCGACTGGCTCGCGAGTGACCAGGCCCAGTTGATCATGCGGGGTAGCGGCCACTTCATCGTAGATCTTGTCGATGGCCTCGCCGCTCCAGCTCAGGGCTTGCGCCGCGCCAGGAACGTCGATGTACAGGGAGTCGCTGATCGGCTTGCCCATGTCCAGGGTTTCAAGCAGGGCCAGTTCTTCGGCGTGCTTTTTCAGCAGGCCGGCGAAACGGATCATGGTGGCTTTGCGCTTGGTCGGCGCCAGGCGCGACCAGGCACCGGAATTGAAGGTGGCGCGAGCGTTTTCAACAGCGCGTTGGGCATCGGCGGCATCGCAGCTGGCGATCTTGCCCAGCAGGCGACCATCGACCGGGCTGATGCACTCGAAGGTCTCGGCGGAGACAGCATCGGTGTATTCGCCATTGATGTAGGCGCGGCCTTCGATCTTCAGATCGCGAGCGCGTTGCTCCCAGTCGGCACGAGTCAGGGTGGTCATGCGAGTGTCCTCCTCTTATTGAATACGACACCCGCGTTCTTCGCGGGCGCTGTCAGGAATTCTGCCTGGCCAGCCTGCTTACGGCCCAAGGCAACCACCACCCTAAACCAGCGGCAGGTGAAGTTTCAATATATTTGACATAACGCCGGCAAACGGCCTTGCGATGTTCATTTTAATAAACATAGACTTCGGCATTACCAACCACTCGCACCGCAATGACGGGGGAATACAACAATGAGCATCCAGAACATCGTCGACTTCAGCCAGGCCACCACGGCCGTCGAACGCTATCGCCCAGACCCGGCAAAAGTCCTCAAGGGCGATCCCGAACAAGCAGTGTACAACCACTACAACAGTCCTTGCGGCCAACTGAATGCCGGCGTGTGGGAAGGCGCCGTCGGCCAGTGGCTGGTGAATTTCACCGAGCATGAATACTGCGAAATCGTCCAGGGCGTTTCCGTGCTGCGCGACAACGACGGCAACAGCAAAACCGTGCGCGCGGGCGATCGCTTTGTGATCCCGGCCGGGTTCCGCGGTACCTGGGAAGTGCTGGAGCCGTGCCGCAAGATCTATGTGGCGTTTGAGCAGAAGGCCTGAGGATTTTTGTTGCCAGGGCTCATTTGTCCGGGTCCACAGCGCTCAAATGTGGGAGCGGGCTTGCTCGCGAAGGGGCCCTGACAGGCAACACACAAACCACAGGCAACAAAAAAGGCCCGTATCTCGCGATACGGGCCTTTTTCGTAAGTCGGGAAAAATCAATTACTTGATTTTGCCTTCCTTGTAGATCACGTGCTTGCGAACAACCGGATCAAATTTCTTGATCTCGATTTTGTCCGGGGTAGTGCGCTTGTTCTTGTCGGTAGTGTAGAAGTGACCAGTACCGGCGCTCGAAATCAAACGAATCAATTCACGCATGATTAGCTCCCTTAGATCTTGCCAGCGGCGCGGATTTCGGCCAGCACGACAGTGATGCCACGCTTGTCGATGATACGCATGCCTTTGGCAGATACGCGCAGACGCACGAAACGTTTCTCTTCTTCAACCCAGAAGCGGTGATGCTGCAGGTTCGGCAGGAAACGACGACGGGTTTTGTTATTTGCGTGGGAAATGTTATTCCCAGTCACCGGACCCTTACCGGTAACTTGACAGACTCTCGACATGCCTCAGCCCTCTAAAACCACATGCCCAACCCGGCATGGGTTGGCCGCTTAATCTCTCAGTCATTTGGCGCCAGGCGCCGCGTTTCTTTAAGGGTCTTACCGGCTACACCTACAAACGAAGGAACCGGGCCCCTAGAAAAGAGCGCTGCTTTATACCAGAAAGACTCGAGAGCAACAACATTCGGTGTGCGTTGAGTTGATAAAAAACCCGTTTTTCAGGCGCCAGGCGCCTTGGATCAAGGCTGCCGTCGATTTCTACCGCTCGTCGCAGAGAATTCGCTCGACCGGCAAGATCCAGCTTTTTTCCAACCCGTGCTCACCCGAATCGATCGGCTATAGTCCCCTGAAATCGAAAAAGGGGATAGTCATTTGCAATCCAGCCCACTAGGGTAAGCCTTTTCCAGACTGCACTTGCAGATGGGCCTTCGATCTGTAAAGGAACCCGACCATGCGCCTCGCTGCCCTACCGCTGTTGCTTGCCCCGCTCCTGCTGGGCCCACAGGCCTTCGCCGCCGCCCTGAGCGTCTGCACCGAGGCCAGCCCGGAAGGGTTCGATGTGGTGCAATACAACTCGCTGACCACCACCAACGCCTCGGCCGACGTGTTGATGAACCGCCTGGTGGATTTCGACACCGCCAGCGGCAAAGTGGTCGCCAGCCTCGCGGACAGCTGGGAGGTCACCCCTGATGGCCTGAGCTACGTCTTCAAGTTGCACCCGCAGGTTAAATTTCACCGCACCGACTATTTCAACCCGACGCGCGAATTGACCGCCGAGGACGTGAAGTTCAGCTTCGACCGCATGCTCGACCCGGCCAACCCATGGCACAAAGTCGCCCAGAGCGGCTTTCCCCACGCGCAATCGATGCAATTGCCTGCGCTGATCAAGAAGATCGATGCGCTGGACCCGCTGACCGTTCGCTTTACCCTGGATCACCCGGACTCCACCTTCCTCGCCACCCTGAGCATGGGGTTCGCTTCGATCTACTCGGCTGAGTACGCGGACAAGCTAATGAAGGCCGGCACGCCGGAGAAGCTCAACAGCCAGCCGATCGGCACCGGCCCGTTCGTATTCACGCGCTTCCAGAAGGACGCCACCGTTCGCTACAAGGCCAATGCCGAGTACTTCGGCGGCAAGCCCTCGGTCGACCCGCTGATCTTTGCCATCACCCCTGACGCCAACGTGCGCCTGCAGAAACTGCGCCGCAATGAATGCCAGATCGCCCTGTCGCCCAAACCGCTGGATGTCCAGGCCGCGCTGAAAGAGCCGACCTTGAAAGTCGAAAAAACTGACGCCTTCATGACCGCGTTCGTCGCCATCAACAGTCAGCACCCGCCCTTGGACAAACCTGAAGTGCGCCAGGCGATCAACCTCGCCTTCGACAAGGCCAACTACGTCAAGGCCGTGTTCGAGGACACCGCCGAACCCGCCAACGGCCCCTACCCGCCCAACACCTGGAGCTATGCGAAAGCGTTGCCGGGCTACCCCCATGACATCGAGAAGGCCAAGGCATTGATGGCCAAGGCCGGGCTCAAGGACGGCTTCCAGACCACGATCTGGACCCGCCCGTCCGGCAGCCTGCTGAACCCCAACCCGAGCCTGGGTGCCCAGATGCTTCAGTTCGACCTGGCGGAAATCGGCATTCAGGCGGAAATTCGCGTGATCGAATGGGGCGAGCTGATCCGCCGCGCCAAGGCCGGTGAACACGACCTGCTGTTCATGGGCTGGGCCGGTGACAACGGCGACCCGGACAACTTCCTCACGCCGCAGTTTTCCTGTGCTGCGCTCAAGTCCGGCACCAACTTTGCCCGCTATTGCAACCAGGACCTGGACAAGTTGATCAGCGCCGGCAAAACCACCGGCGAGCAAGGCGTGCGCACCAAACTCTATGAGCAGGCCCAGACGCAGATCCAGCAACAGGCGCTGTGGCTGCCGCTGGCTCATCCGACTGCCTTCGCGCTGACGAGCAAGTCTGTCGAGGGGTATTCGGTCAGCCCGTTCGGGCGGCAGGACTACTCCAAGGTCAACATCAAATAATAGCCGCCGCACACAAAACCCTGTGGGTGCGGGCTTGCTCGCGAAGAGGGAGAGTCAGTCGCCATCAATGCTGACTGATACACCGCCTTCGCGAGCAAGCCCGCTCCCACATGGGTTTCGCTCGCCCCGACTATCTCCTACATCCAGCCATACTCGGCCATCGACAACGGATCGCCGTCGCCGATGATGAAATGGTCGAGTACCCGTACATCGATAAGGTCCAGCGCCTTTTGCAGGCGCTTGGTCAGCACCCTGTCGGCCTGGCTGGGGTCAGTGTTGCCCGACGGATGGTTGTGGCAGAGGATCAATGCCGCCGCATTGTGCGCCAGGGCACGCTTGACCACTTGCCGCGGATGGACGCTGGTGTTGTCGATCGAGCCACGGAACAGCACCTCAAATCCCAGTACCTGATGCCTGGAGTCGAGAAACAGGCAGCCGAACACCTCGTGGGGCTCATGGCGCAGCATCGATTTGAGGTAGTCACGCACCGCCTGCGGGTTTTCCAGCGCCGACTTGTCCCGCGCCCGCTCGGCCAGGTGGCGTCTGCTCATTTCTTGAGCAGCCTGCAGCTGCGCAAATTTCGCCGGCCCGAGCCCCAACTGTTTGCTGAACGTTTCCTGATCAGCCTCCAGCAACAAACGCAGGCTGCCAAACTGAGTCAACAGGTGTCGCGCCAGATCCACGGCGCTTTTACCCACCACGCCGGTGCGTAAAAATATCGCCAGCAACTCGGCGTCCGAAAGACTTCCCGAGCCTTGTTCAAGCAATCTCTCCCGCGGCCGTTCCGCCGACGGCCAATCGCGAATACTCATAGCACCTCCCTGTCTGTGGGCGCCGCTGTTCCGTAGCGGTCGCTGTGATATCGTAGCCCATCTTTTTTGCGGGCGATTTCACTCCTGGGGAGGGGGTATCGCAACGCAGTCATCAACGAAATGAAAGGCAGGCCTATGCAGCGGCTGTATCGGAAACGCATTGTTCTGGGCGTCGGCGGCGGTATCGCTGCCTACAAGAGCGCCGACCTGGTTCGCCGCCTGATCGATCAGGGCGCGGAAGTGCGCGTGGTCATGACCCGTGGCGGTGCTGAGTTCATCACGCCACTGACCATGCAGGCCCTGTCCGGGCACCCGGTCCACCTGGACCTGCTGGACCCGGCGGCCGAGGCCGCGATGGGCCACATCGAACTGGCCAAATGGGCCGATCTGGTGCTGATCGCCCCCGCCACCGCCGATCTGATCGCGCGACTGGCCCAAGGCATTGCCGATGACCTGCTGACCACGCTGGTACTGGCGACCGACGCCGTGGTTGCCGTCGCACCGGCGATGAACCAGGCCATGTGGCGCGACCCGGCCACCCAAGCCAATCTGCAAACCCTCGAAAGCCGTGACATCAAAGCCTTCGGTCCGGCCTCCGGCAGCCAGGCCTGCGGTGACGTTGGCCTGGGGCGCATGCTCGAAGCCACGGAACTTGCCCAATGCGCGGCAGACTGCTTCCAGCGCCAGGCCCTGACCGGCAAGCACGTGCTGATCACCGCCGGCCCGACCCAGGAAAACATCGACCCGGTGCGCTACATCACCAACCACAGCTCCGGAAAAATGGGCTTTGCCCTGGCCGAAGCGGCGGTTGAAGCCGGCGCCCGCGTCACCCTGATCACCGGCCCGGTGCATCTGCCAACGCCGGATCGTGTTACGCGCATCGACGTCGTCAGCGCCCGCGACATGCTCGCCGCGTGTGAAGCGGCGATTCCCTGCGACTTGTTTATCGCCTCCGCAGCAGTCGCGGACTACCGCCCGGAAGTCGTCGCGCCACAGAAACTCAAGAAAGATCCTACGAACGGCGACGGCTTGTTGCTACAAATGGTACGCAACCCGGACATCCTGGCCAGCATCGCCACACGCCCCGACCGTCCGTTCAGTGTCGGTTTCGCCGCCGAGACCGAACACCTGCTCGATTACGCTGCCCGCAAGCTGAAAGACAAGAACCTCGATTTGATCGTCGCCAACGACGTCGCCAACCCGAGCATTGGCTTCAACAGCGAAGAAAACGCCTGCAGCGTGATCGACCGTGAGCTTCACGCCACACTTTTCGCCCAGACCAGCAAGAGCAAGATTGCTCGCCAGCTGATCACTTTTATCGCCGAACGTCTGAACCAGGTTTAATTTACATGCACGCTTTGCAAGCCAAGATCCTCGACCCCCGCATCGGTACCGAATTCCCGCTGCCGCAGTACGCCACGCCAGGCTCCGCCGGCCTCGACCTGCGCGCCATGCTGGAGCAGGACATCGTAATCAAGCCGGGTGAAACCGTACTGATCCCCACTGGCCTGTCGGTCTACATCGGCGACCCGAACCTGGCGGCGCTGATCCTGCCGCGCTCCGGCCTGGGACATAAGCACGGCATCGTCCTGGGCAACCTGGTCGGGCTGATCGACTCCGACTACCAGGGTCCGCTGATGGTCTCGTGCTGGAACCGTGGCCAGACCGACTTCACCATGGCCGTCGGCGAACGGCTGGCGCAACTGGTGCTGGTACCGGTTGTGCAGGCACATTTCGAGATGGTCGAAGAGTTCGTCGAGACCCAGCGCGGTACCGGCGGTTTCGGTCATTCCGGAAGCCACTGACACCTTATCTACACGCCTGAAATCAAGGGATTGATCGGCCAAAAAGCCGCTCGCGTCGCTGGCATGGCCTTTTCGCACCACGAACTCTGCGCGAAAAACGCCGTCATACCTTTCAGTTTGAACCTGCCGGCGAGTCATTCGCCGGCCTGTCCAGCCACTTTCAAGATGGAGCATTACCCCAGATGAGCACCCCAGTGCGCGTTGCCCCCAAGTTCCCCGACAGCATTTTCCGCGCCTATGACATACGCGGCACAGTCCCGGAATTTCTCAACGCCGAAACGGCTTACTGGCTCGGTCGCGCCATCGGTGCCCAGAGCCTGGCCCAGGATGAACCGAACGTTTCCGTTGGCCGTGACGGTCGCCTGTCCGGCCCGGAGCTGGTTGAACAACTGATCCAGGGCCTGGCCGACAGCGGTTGCCACGTCAGTGATGTTGGCCTGGTGCCTACCCCGGCGCTGTACTACGCGGCCAATGTGCTGGCTGGCAAGTCCGGCGTGATGCTCACCGGCAGCCACAACCCATCGAATTACAACGGTTTCAAGATTGTCATTGCCGGCGATACCCTGGCCAATGAACAGATCCAGGCCCTGCATGACCGCCTCAAGACCAACAACCTGACCAGCGGCAAGGGCAGCATCACCCAGGTCGAAATCCTCGACCGCTACACCACCGAAATCGTCCAGGACATCAAGCTGGCCCGCCGCCTGAAAGTCGTGGTGGACTGCGGCAACGGCGCGGCCGGCGTGATCGCCCCGCAATTGATCGAAGCGCTGAACTGCGAAGTCATCCCGTTGTTCTGTGAAGTCGATGGCAACTTCCCCAACCATCACCCGGATCCGGGTAAGCCTGAAAACCTCGTCGACCTGATCGCCAAGGTCAAGGAAACCAACGCCGATATCGGCTTGGCTTTCGACGGCGACGGCGACCGCGTCGGCGTAGTGACCAACACCGGCAGCATCGTCTTCCCGGATCGCCTGCTGATGCTGTTCGCCCGCGACGTGGTAGCGCGCAACCCGAATGCGGAAATCATCTTCGACGTCAAATGCACCCGCCGCCTGATCCCGCTGATCAAGGAATACGGTGGTCGTCCGCTGATGTGGAAGACCGGTCATTCGTTGATCAAGAAGAAAATGAAACAATCCGGCGCCCTGTTGGCCGGCGAAATGAGCGGGCACATCTTCTTCAAGGAGCGCTGGTTCGGTTTCGACGACGGCATCTACAGCGCCGCGCGGTTGCTGGAAATCCTCAGCAAGGAAAAATCCACGGCGGAGGAGCTGTTCGCGACCTTCCCGAACGATATTTCTACGCCAGAGATCAATATCCATGTGACCGAAGAGAGCAAATTCAGCATCATTGATGCATTGCACGACGCGAAGTGGGGCGAAGGCGCCGACCTGACCACTATCGACGGCGTGCGAGTCGACTATGCCAAAGGCTGGGGCCTGGTTCGCGCCTCCAACACCACACCGGTGCTGGTCCTGCGTTTCGAGGCCGATGACGAGGCTGAATTGCAACGCATCAAGGACGTTTTCCACGCCCAGTTGAAGCGTGTTGCACCTGATCTCCAACTACCGTTCTGATTCACCCGGAGCCCTGAATGACCCTCGAACGCGAAGCCGCCGCCAACACCGCCAAGGTCCTGTCCGAAGCGCTGCCTTACATTCGCCGCTATGTCGGCAAGACACTGGTGATCAAATACGGCGGCAACGCGATGGAAAGCGAGGAGCTCAAGACCGGCTTCGCCCGCGACATCGTGTTGATGAAGGCCGTGGGTATCAACCCGGTCGTGGTTCACGGCGGCGGCCCGCAAATCGGTGATCTGCTCAAGCGCCTGTCGATCGAGAGCCACTTTGTCGACGGCATGCGCGTGACCGATGCCGCGACCATGGACGTGGTCGAGATGGTCCTCGGTGGCCAGGTCAACAAGGACATCGTCAACCTGATCAACCGTCACGGCGGCAGCGCCATCGGCCTGACCGGCAAGGACGCCGAGCTGATTCGTGCGAAGAAGCTCACCGTCACCCGCCAGACGCCGGAGATGACCACCCCGGAGATCATCGATATCGGCCATGTCGGCGAAGTAGTCGGTATCAATACCGATCTGCTGAACCTGCTGGTCAAAGGTGATTTCATCCCGGTGATCGCGCCAATCGGCGTGGGCGCCAATGGCGAGTCGTACAACATCAACGCCGACCTGGTGGCCGGCAAGGTGGCCGAGGCGCTGAAAGCCGAGAAACTGATGTTGCTGACCAATATCGCGGGCCTGATGGACAAATCGGGCACGGTCCTGACCGGCCTGACCACCCAGCAGGTCGACGACCTGATCGCCGACGGCACGATCTATGGCGGCATGCTGCCAAAGATCCGTTGTGCACTGGAAGCGGTCCAGGGCGGCGTGGGCAGCTCGCTGATCATTGACGGTCGTGTGCCTAACGCGATCCTGTTGGAAATCTTCACCGACACCGGTGTGGGCACCTTGATCAGCAATCGCAAGCGTCCATAAGCAGCACCCACAAAAAAGACCCCGTTCGGCTTGGCTGAACGGGGTCTTTTTTTGCCTGCGGGGGACCGTGTTACACGCCGAATTGGGCGCGGTAGGCTTCTACGGCTGGCAGGTGTTGCTTGAGCTGCGGATCGTCGGCCAAAAATTCCAGCACCTGGTTCAGCGAAACGATGCTGATCACCGGAATACCGAAATCACGCTCCACTTCCTGGATCGCTGACAATTCACCGTTGCCACGCTCCTGGCGGTTCAGGGCGATCAGCACGCCGGCCGCCTTGGCGCCGTCCTGGGAAGCGATGATCTGCATCACTTCGCGGATCGCGGTGCCGGCCGTGATCACGTCGTCGATGATCAGCACTTCGCCGGTCAGCGGTGCGCCGACCAGGCTGCCGCCTTCACCGTGGGCCTTGGCTTCCTTGCGATTGAAGCACCATGGCAGGTCACGGTTGTGATGCTCGGCCAGTGCAACGGCGGTGGTTGCCGCCAGCGGGATGCCTTTGTAGGCCGGGCCGAACAGGACATCGAAGGCAATGCCGCTTTCGGCAATGGCTGCGGCGTAGAAACGACCCAGCTGCGCCAGGGCCGAACCCGAATTGAACAGGCCCGCATTGAAGAAGTAAGGACTGGTGCGCCCGGACTTCAGGGTGAACTCACCGAAGCGCAAAACGCCGCGATCGATGGCAAAACGAATGAAATCGCGCTGATACGCTTGCATGAAAAAAACCCCAAATACCACGGATTTAGCTAATTAGGTTGACGCCGTGTATCATACACGCACGCGATTTTTGGGGCCATTTATGCGGATCATCAGTGTGAACGTCAATGGTATTCAGGCTGCAGTCGAGCGAGGTTTGCTCAGTTGGCTGCAGGCACAGAATGCCGACGTCATCTGCCTGCAGGACACCCGCGCCTCCGCCTTTGAACTGGACGATCCAGCCTTCCAACTGGATGGATACTTCCTTTATGCCTGCGACGCCGAAGTTCCCGCCCAAGGCGGCGTGGCTTTGTACTCGCGGTTGCAACCGAAGGCTGTCATCAGCGGTCTCGGTTTCGAGACGGCGGACCGCTACGGGCGCTACCTGCAAGCAGATTTCGACAAAGTCAGTATTGCAACCCTGTTGCTTCCTTCCGGGATGAACGGCGATGAGGACTTGAACCAGAAGTTCAAGCTCATGGACGACTTCGCCAAATACCTGGACAAGCAGCGGCGCAAACGCCGCGAGTACATTTATTGTGGCTCGCTGTACGTGGCGCAACAGAAACTGGACATCAAGAACTGGCGTGACAGCCAGCAATCTCCGGGCTTCCTGGCGCCTGAACGGGCCTGGATGGACGAGATTGTCGGCAACATGGGTTATGTCGACGCCCTGCGCGAAGTCAGCCGTGAAGGTGATCAGTACAGCTGGTGGCCGGATAACGAACAGGCCGAAATGCTCAACCTCGGCTGGCGCTTCGATTACCAGATCCTGACCCCGGGCCTGCGCCGCTTCGTACGCAGTGCGCGCCTGCCACGTCAGCCACGGTTCTCGCAACACGCGCCGTTGATCGTGGACTACGACTGGACGCTGACTATCTGAGTCTGGCCCGTAAAGGAAAATGCCCGTATCGCAAGATACGGGCATTTTTTATGGCCGGATGTAACCTGATCTTCAGGCAGCGGCAAATAACGGCAGAGCAAGGTACATCTTTATTACAATTACATTAATGATGTCGATGAAGAAAGCACCCACCATTGGCACCACCAGGAACGCTATTTGAGACGGTCCGTAGCGCTGTGTCACAGCTTGCATGTTGGCGATAGCAGTTGGCGTAGCCCCCAGTCCGAAACCGCAATGCCCTGCCGCCAATACGGCCGCATCGTAGTTACTGCCCATGACCCTGAACGTCACGAATATCGCAAACAGTGCCATGACCAAAGTTTGCACGGCCAAGATAATGAAGAACGGCAAAGCAAGTGCCGCCAAGTCCCACAACTTGAGCGACATCAAGGCGATCGCCAGAAACAGTGACAGGCTGACATTCCCCAGCACCGAAACTTCACGCTCAAACACCTGATACACACCAAGCGCTGAAAGCCCGTTGCGTAAAAGTACGCCCACAAACAATACGCAAACGAAAGTCGGCAATTCAAACGCGGTTTCGCGTAACAGTCCATTGAGGAGGGAGCCTGCCAGCAAGCTGACCGAAATCAGTGCGAGTGTCTCGATAAACGAAAAGGCCGTGATCGAGCGCTCTTTATTCGGCTGCTCGAAGCCCTTTGGCAGCCGCGGCTTATCTTGCTCAAGGCCAGGTGCCTGAACCCTGTTGATGAGCAGGCGAGCAACAGGCCCACCAATCAAACCTCCCAGCACCAAGCCAAAGGTCGCAGAGGCCATCGCCAGTTCAGAAGCGGACGCCAGTCCGAACTTCTCACTGAACGTCGCTCCCCACGCAGCACCCGTACCGTGGCCGCCGGCCAAGGTAACCGAGCCTGTCAGCAAGCCCATCAAAGGATCGAGCCCCAGAGTCGTTGCGAGTCCGATGCCCATGGCATTCTGGACCACCAGTAGTCCGGTGACCGCCAGCAGGAAAATCCCCACTACGCGTCCGCCCTTCTTCAGGCTGGCGAAGTCTGCACTCAAGCCAATGGTGGCAAAAAACGCCAACATTAACGGAGTTTGCAGCGAGGTATCAAATCTAACTTGAACATCAAGGCCTCGCAAAAACAAAAGAACCAGGGCCACCACCAGGCCGCCAGCTACAGGTTCCGGGATATTATAAGTGCGTAAAAAACCGAAACGTGCAACGAGACCGCGCCCCAATAACAAAACTAAAGAGGCGGCGACAAGTGTTCCATAAAAATCGAGCTCAATCATTAATGGTTTCCTTGAATTACATTCATGGGCGAACTTTTTACCTGGACACGCCGCATGAACAGGTTGATTCATCTCAACACTGATTTGTTTTAGATTCAGGGACCCTCAATGGTCTGAATGTATCGAAATATTTCTTAGTGAATATAACTTAGTGCGGACTTTAACAATCGCCAAGTCTCATTGCCAAGCACATGGCCCGTATTGAACCATTGCAGTTTGTGACTAAATTGAGTTTAAAAAAATACCCCGACAGGTCGGGGCATTCATTTTAAATCGAGATTCTTTTCTGGGTTACTTGATCAGCCGCCAGGTGAACGGATACCGATAAGGCACCCCTTCATTGGCTTTTACGCCGCCAATGATGGTCAAGACCAGCGCCCCGATCGCCACCAGCCCAAACAGGAAAAACCCGATGATCACCAGCATCAGCAGCAGGCAAATGGCAGAAGCAATGGCGACGGTGATCTGAAAGTTCAGCGCCTCCTTGCCCTGTGCGTCGATGAACGGGTCCATCTCGCGCTTCATCTGCCACAGGACCAGCGGGCCGAGCAGCGTGCCGAACGGAATCCAGATGCCCAGCAAGGCGGACAAGTGACAAAACATTGCCCACTGCCGAACTTCTTTGCTCGGTGCGGGAAGCAACTGTTGCTCGTCACCCATGGCGTCCTCCTTGTCCTGGCTATTCGATCAGTCAGCCAGTGCAGCCTTTTGCAGATCGAAGATTTCGTTCATGCCTTTTTTCGCCAGTTCCAGCATGGCGTTCAGCTCTTCAGGCTGGAACGGCGCGCCTTCGGCAGTGCCCTGGACTTCGATGAAGCCGCCAGTGCTGGTCATCACCACGTTCAGGTCGGTCTCGGCAGCCGAGTCTTCCAGGTAGTCGAGGTCGAGCACAGGTTCGCCTTGGTACATGCCCACCGACACCGCGCCGATCATTTGCTTGAGCGGGTCGCCACCTTTGAGGCCGCCACGCTTCTTGATCACTTTCAAGGCATCGACCAGGGCAACCATGGCGCCGGTAATGGACGCGGTGCGTGTACCGCCGTCAGCCTGGATCACGTCGCAGTCGACGTACAGGGTGACGTCGCCCAGCTTGGACATGTCCAGCGCAGCGCGCAGGGAACGGCCGATCAGGCGCTGGATTTCCAGGGTACGCCCGCCTTGCTTGCCGCGGCTGGCTTCACGCTGGTTACGCTCGCCAGTGGCGCGCGGCAGCATGCCGTACTCGGCCGTCAACCAGCCTTGGCCCTGGCCCTTGAGGAACCGCGGCACGCCGTTCTCGACGCTGACGGTGCAGATGACCTTGGTGTCGCCGAACTCGACCAGCACGGATCCCTCGGCGTGTTTGGTGTAGTTGCGGGTAATGCGGATCGAGCGGAGCTGATCGGCAGCGCGACCACTTGGACGTTTCATAAGGGATACCTGTACGGGGACGGAAAACTGCGGAGCATTATAGAGCCGCCAGCCCCGACTGGGCACTTCTAAAAAAATCCTCGGACCAGCGAAGGCTCTGCACGGCCCGCAACCGACGACGAGCAGGCCTTTGTAACACCCTGTGTTTGGGCGCATCCACGCCACTGCGCTACAATCCTGCGCCTTTGCTGCCCGTCAGCTTAAATTCATTGATATCGGATCGGCGGAACGTCAGTTGCGCGCCGATCTGCATTGCGAGGTCCCTCCATGGTGCACAGCATGACCGCCTTTGCCCGCGTCGAGAAAGCCGGGGTCCAGGGCACCCTGAGCTGGGAACTGCGCTCGGTCAACAGCCGTTACCTCGAACCCCACCTGCGCCTGCCGGAATCCTTTCGCGACCTTGAAGGCGGCGTCCGTGAAGCCTTGCGCCAGGGCGTATCGCGGGGCAAGCTCGAATGCACGCTGCGCTTCACCGAGGAGAACACCGGCAAAGCGTTGCAAGTGGATCAGGCACGCGCGGCGCAGCTGGTTGCAGCCGCCGAGACGATCGCCAGCCTGATCAAGAATCCGGCGGCGCTGAACCCGCTCGAAGTCCTGGCGTGGCCCGGCGTACTGGTGGGCGATGCAAGCGACCCGCAAGCGCTGAACGCCGAGGCATTGGCACTGTTCAACCAGGGCCTCAAGGAACTCAAGGCCGGCCGCGAGCGCGAAGGCGCGGAGCTGGCGCGACTGATCAACGAGCGCCTGTCGTCCATCGAAGAAGACGTGGTGACCCTGCGCGAGCTCGTTCCGCAAATGCTCGCCACCCAGCGCCAGAAAGTGCTCGACCGTTTCGCCGACATGAAGGCCGAGATGGACCCGCAGCGCCTGGAGCAGGAAATGGTCATGCTCGCGCAGAAAAGCGACGTCGCCGAAGAACTGGATCGCCTGAGCACTCACATCATCGAAGTTCGTCGGGTGCTCAAGTCCGGCGGTGCCGCCGGGCGGCGCCTAGACTTCCTGATGCAGGAGCTCAACCGCGAAGCCAACACACTGGGCTCCAAAGCCTTCGACCCGCGCAGCACCCAGGCTGCGGTCAACCTCAAGGTGTTGATCGAGCAGATGCGCGAACAAGTGCAGAATATTGAGTAAGGCAACCCCGACATGACCCACAGCACTGGCACCCTGTACATCATTTCCGCCCCTTCCGGCGCGGGCAAGAGCAGCCTGGTCAAGGCCCTGACCGACGCCGATCCGGAAATCCGCGTCTCGGTCTCCCACACCACCCGCACCATGCGTCCCGGTGAAGTGAATGGCGTGAACTATCACTTCGTCGACCGCAGCGAGTTCGTGAAGATGATCGAGCACGGCGATTTCCTCGAGCGCGCCGAAGTATTCGGCAATCTCTACGGCACTTCGCAAAGCCACCTGCAACAGACCCTGGATGAAGGCCACGACCTGATTCTGGAAATCGACTGGCAAGGCGCCGAGCAGGTGCGCAAGCTGATGCCCCAGGCCCGCTCGATCTTCATTCTTCCGCCGTCATTGCAGGCACTGCATCAGCGCCTGACCAACCGTGGCCAGGACAGTGACGAGATCATTGACGGCCGGATGCGCGAAGCCGTCAGCGAAATGAGCCACTACGTCGACTACGACTACCTGGTCATCAACGACGATTTCGCCCACGCGCTGCACGATCTGAAGGCGATTTTCCGCGCCAATCAGCTGCAGCAGAAACGCCAGCAGCAACGTTTTGGCAAATTGCTGGCTGAATTGCTCGGCTAAAGAGGGCTTCCCAAAACAGCTGCAAGGGCTTTACATTGGCACTTGCAGCGCGTTGAAGGGCTTGGTCAAAAAATCAGCGCTTCCCTAATCGCTGGTGATTTTTTAAACTGTTGAGTCCGCTTGCCCATCCGGGCAGCGCGCATATTGCATTTGCTACGAGGAAGACCATGGCCCGCGTAACCGTTGAAGACTGCCTAGAACACGTGGATAACCGCTTTGAGCTGGTCATGCTCTCTACCAAGCGTGCCCGTCAACTGGCCACCGGCGGCAAAGAGCCGAAAGTAGCATGGGAAAACGACAAGCCTACCGTCGTCGCCCTGCGTGAAATCGCTGAAGGCCTGATCGACTACGCAGCTATCGCAGAAGCCGAAATCGTTGAAGATGAACCGCTTTTCGCTGCATTCGAGGACGAGTCCAACGAGGCCGTCTAAGCCTATGCCTGGTCGACGTAGCACGGCGCGGGATAAAAGCTTACGGCAGGAGACATCATGCCGAGCATAGACGCCCTCGCCGATCGCTTATCGACCTACCTCGGCAAAGACCAGGTCAACCTGGTCCGCCGAGCGTATTTCTACGCCGAACAAGCCCACGACGGCCAACGCCGCCGTAGCGGCGAGGCGTACGTCACGCATCCCCTTGCGGTGGCGAATATTCTTGCCGACATGCACATGGACCATCAGAGCCTGATGGCGGCCATGCTGCATGACGTGATCGAAGACACCGGCATTGCCAAGGAAGCGCTGCAAGCGCAATTTGGCGAAACCGTGGCCGAACTGGTCGACGGGGTCAGCAAATTGACCCAGATGAACTTCGAGACCAAGGCCGAAGCCCAGGCTGAAAACTTCCAGAAAATGGCCATGGCCATGGCCCGCGACATTCGCGTGATCCTGGTCAAGCTGGCTGACCGCCTGCACAACATGCGCACGCTGGAAGTGCTGTCTGGCGAAAAGCGCCGGCGCATCGCCAAGGAAACCCTGGAAATCTATGCGCCCATCGCCAACCGGCTGGGCATGCACGCCATCCGCATAGAATTCGAAGACCTCGGCTTCAAGGCCATGCACCCGATGCGTTCCGCGCGGATCTACCAGGCAGTCAAGCGCGCCAGGGGTAACCGCAAGGAAATCGTCAACAAGATCGAAGAATCCCTCAGCCACTGCCTGGCCATCGATGGCATCCAGGGCGAGGTCAGCGGTCGCCAAAAACACCTCTACGGTATCTACAAGAAGATGCGCGGCAAGCGCCGGGCCTTCAACGAGATCATGGACGTGTATGCGTTCCGGATCATCGTCGACAAGGTCGATACCTGCTACCGCGTACTGGGCGCTGTACATAATTTGTACAAACCATTACCGGGGCGCTTCAAGGATTACATCGCGATCCCCAAGGCCAACGGCTATCAGTCGCTGCACACCACGCTGTTCGGCATGCATGGCGTACCGATCGAGATCCAGATCCGCACCCGTGAAATGGAAGAGATGGCCAACAACGGCATCGCTGCCCACTGGCTGTACAAATCCAGCGGCGACGAGCAGCCAAAAGGCACCCACGCCCGTGCGCGCCAGTGGGTCAAAGGCGTGCTGGAAATGCAGCAACGTGCCGGCAACTCGTTGGAATTCATCGAGAGCGTGAAGATCGACCTGTTCCCGGACGAGGTCTACGTGTTCACGCCCAAAGGCCGGATCATGGAGCTGCCCAAGGGCTCCACGGCGGTCGACTTTGCCTACGCGGTGCACACCGACGTCGGCAACAGCTGCATTGCCTGCCGGATCAACCGTCGCCTCGCGCCGCTGTCCGAACCGCTGCAAAGCGGTTCCACGGTCGAGATCGTCAGCGCTCCGGGCGCACGGCCGAACCCGGCGTGGCTCAACTTCGTGGTCACCGGCAAGGCGCGCACGCATATTCGCCATGCGCTGAAACTGCAGCGCCGTTCCGAGTCCATCAGCCTGGGCGAACGCCTGCTGAACAAGGTGCTCAACGGTTTCGACAGCTCGCTGGAAAAAATCCCGGCAGAGCGCGTCAAGGCGATGCTCGCCGAGTACCGCCTGGAACTGATCGAAGATTTGCTCGAAGACATCGGCCTGGGCAATCGCATGGCCTATGTGGTGGCTCGGCGCCTGCTGGGCGAAGGCGAGCAGTTGCCAAGTCCGGAAGGCCCGCTGGCGATTCGTGGCACCGAAGGCCTGGTCCTCAGCTACGCCAAGTGCTGCACGCCGATCCCGGGCGACCCGATTGTCGGCCACCTGTCCGCCGGCAAAGGCATGGTCGTGCACCTGGACAACTGCCGCAACATCAGCGAAATCCGCCACAACCCGGAAAAATGCATCCAGCTCTCGTGGGCCAAGGATGTCACCGGCGAATTCAACGTCGAACTGCGCGTCGAGCTGGAACACCAGCGCGGCCTGATCGCCCTGTTGGCCAGCAGCGTCAACGCGGCCGACGGCAACATCGAGAAAATCAGCATGGATGAACGCGATGGTCGCATCAGCGTGGTCCAACTGGTGGTCAGCGTACACGACCGTGTGCACCTGGCCCGCGTGATCAAGAAACTGCGCGCCCTGACCGGGGTGATTCGCATCACCCGCATGCGCGCCTAAGCCATCCCCTTACAAGGAGTCATTCATGACCAAGACTGTTATCACCAGCGACAAGGCCCCGGCCGCCATCGGCACTTACTCCCAGGCGATCAAGGCTGGCAACACCGTCTACATGTCGGGCCAGATTCCCCTGGACCCGAAAACCATGGAACTGGTCGAAGGCTTCGAAGCCCAGACCGTCCAGGTGTTCGAGAACCTCAAGGCCGTGGCTGAAGCCGCTGGCGGTTCGTTCAAGGACATCGTCAAGCTGAACATCTTCCTCACCGACCTGAGCCACTTCGCCAAGGTCAACGAGATCATGGGCAAGTACTTCGACCAGCCTTACCCTGCCCGCGCCGCCATCGGCGTAGCCGCACTGCCAAAGGGTTCGCAGGTTGAAATGGATGCCATCCTGGTCATCGAGTAATACGTCCGGCGCAGCCCTCTGAAGGCTGCGCCGCTGCCGTATGTATAAAAAGCGTTTTGAAAGGATTCCACCATGCGCGCTGCGCTAGCCCTCTCGCTGGTCGCCCTGTTCTTGGGCGGTTGTGCCAGCAACCCTGCCGACCGTGATATCAGTGGCACCTGGATCAACCAGGCGGCAATCGATGCTGCGGCCAAAGGCGGCCCCCTGCGTGAAGCCCTCCAGGCCTATGGTCCGAACCTGGAGTGGGACGTCAACACCAAGGCCAGCCAGGCCCGCTACACCAATGGTTTTGAAAATGTCGAAGGCAAGTTGCTGGGCGAGCAGTCCGGCGCCTGGAAAGTCGACTTTTATGGCAGCTCTGCCAGCGAGCTCAAGCGAGACGGCAAGCAGCTGAGCCAGGCCGCCAGCGACAACGAACCCGAGCAGGTCTTCGACCGCGCGCCGATTCCGGTTCCGGATGGTGCACCGATGGGCGCCAGCTTCGAACGCGCACTGTACACGGCGTACATGGGCGGTAGCTGGAAGGTCGTCAGCGGCCCCGGCGAAGGCAATAGCGTGCAATTCCAGGCCGACGGCCAGGTCATCGGGCTGCCGGAAGCCGATCGTTATGCCCTGTGCCTGGCGGGTGACTGTGCGTCGATGAGCGGTGGCAACGACAACATGTGGTTGCAACTCAATGGCCAGGGAAACCCCTGGATCTTTGCCCGCAAAGGCAAGGAACTGGAAATTTTCCAGGCCGTGAATGCCGCCCAGGCAGACGAAATGCCCCAGTACACGCCGGGTAACCGCAAGTGGTTGCTCGAGAAGCAATAAGCAACACATAACTCCTGTAGGAGCGAGCTTGCTCGCGAAGAGGCCATAACATTCAACAATTTGTTGCCTGTTAGGCCGCTTTCGCGAGCAAGCTCGCTCCTACAAGGGATTTGTGGCGTTTACAAATCAGCAACGCCCTTCAATGATCGCTGCATAACCTTCGCGGAAACTCGGATACTTCGGCACCCAACCCAACGCCCTCGCCCGCGCATTGCTGCAACGCTTGCTCCCCGTACGGCGCACAGTGGCGTCCTCCGCCCATTCGGTCACCCCCAGATATTCACGTAGCCAGCCCACCACATCCGCCAGCGCTGCGGGCGCGTCGTCAACGCCTATATAAACGTCATCCAGTGCCACGCCACGCCGATCCGCCTCGAGCAGACAGGCCATCAGCCCGGCGGCGTCATCGGCATGAATTCGATTGGCGTAAAGCGGTGGATCGACCGCCACGCGATACCCCCGGCGAACCTGAGTCAGCAACCACTCGCGACCCGGGCCGTAGATGCCGGTCAATCGCACGATACTGGCCGGGATGCCGCTGTTGAGCGCAATCTGCTCGGCCTCGAGCATCACACGCCCTGAATAACCCGCCGCCACGGCTGGCGACGCCTCGTCAATCCACTCGCCCTGCTGCTGGCCGTAGACACTGCTGCTGGACACGAACAGCAGGCGATTAGGCACCTGCCCATAGTCGCCCAGCCACTCCAGCACATGCTGCAGGCCCTGGACATAGGCGGCGCGGTAACCGGCCTCATCGTGATCGGTGGCGGCCGCGCAATACACCAGGTAATCCACCGCACCGACCGGCCAGGTCGCTGGACATTCTTTGTCGAACAAGTCGCCGGCCACCCCGACAACGCCGTCGGGCAGGCGCGAAACGTCACGGCGCAGACCATGGACCTCCCACCCGCCAGCCAGCAATTGCGTGGCCAGGCGACTGCCGACATCACCGCAACCGGCGATCAAAACAGAGGGTGCGGACATCAGGAAACTCTCCTCAAAAAGGGACAAACCAGCGCTGGCAATGGACGAGCGGCTAGCAATACAGGAAAAAAAGAGACGCTATTACTTCTGTTAACAAGAATTAATTGCAATAATGCGGACCACTTTGTTCTCGGCCTCACGAGGCCTGGAAGAACATTAACTGTCTTTTCCTCTCAGGTCCGGCCCAGCATGACACGTAATCAACTCTCCGCTTCGCCAACCAAACGACCTCGCGCCTGGAGCGCGGTGGCCGCCCTGCTACTCAGCCTGATGCTGGCGCCAACTGCCACCTTTGCTGACGCACAAGCCCCCGCCACCCCGGCTGCGGCCGCCGTACCTGCTCCGACCGACCACGCCGCTCCGGCAGTCACGCCGGCCGCGACCGATCCTGCCCAGGCAGTACCGGCAGATGCTATCGGTGAAGACGCTCCCGAAGTCCTCGAAGCCGACAACACCCTGGGCATGGCCCATGACCTGTCGCCGTGGGGCATGTACCAGAACGCCGACATCATCGTGAAAATCGTGATGATCGGCCTGGCCATCGCCTCGATCATCACCTGGACCATCTGGATCGCCAAAGGCTTTGAGCTGATGGGTGCCAAGCGTCGTCTGCGCACTGAAATCTTGCACTTGAAAAAAGCCGCCACGCTCAAGGAAGCCGCCGCATCGGCGACCAAACCAGGCACCCTGGCCAACCTGCTGGTTCATGACGCCCTGGAAGAAATGCATCTGTCGGCCAGCAGCCGCGAGAAAGAAGGCATCAAGGAACGCGTCAGCTTCCGTCTTGAGCGCCTGGTGGCGGCCTGCGGTCGCAACATGAGCAGCGGCACTGGCGTGCTCGCCACCATCGGTTCCACCGCGCCGTTCGTCGGCCTGTTCGGTACCGTATGGGGCATCATGAACAGCTTCATCGGCATCGCCAAGACCCAGACCACCAACCTCGCCGTCGTCGCCCCCGGCATCGCCGAAGCCCTGCTGGCGACCGCACTGGGCCTGGTTGCAGCGATCCCTGCGGTGGTGATCTACAACGTGTTCGCCCGCTCCATCGCCGGTTACAAGGCGCAGGTATCCGATGCGTCGGCAGAAGTCCTGCTGCTGGTCAGCCGCGACCTCGACCACCAGCCCGAGCGCAGCTCGCATCCGCACATGGTGAAAGTGGGGTAATCGGCCATGGGCCTGCATTTGAAAGAAGGGGCAGACGACGATCTGTCCGAAAACCACGAAATCAACGTCACGCCGTTCATCGACGTGATGCTGGTGTTGCTGATCATCTTCATGGTGGCGGCTCCGCTGGCCACCGTGGACATCAAGGTCGACCTGCCTGCGTCCACCGCCAAACCGGCGCCGCGGCCGGAGAAACCGGTGTTCCTCAGCGTCAAGGCTGACCAGCGCCTGTTCCTTGGCGAAGACGAAGTGAAGGCCGAAGCACTGGGCGCCACGCTCGACGCAAGGACCCAGGGCAAGAAAGACACGACGATCTTCTTCCAGGCCGACAAAGGCGTGGATTATGGCGACCTGATGAGCGTGATGGATAATCTGCGTGCCGCCGGTTACCTGAAGGTGGGCCTGGTCGGACTTGAGACGGCAGCCAAGAAATGATCACTACGCGCCATAAGCTGACGCGTTACAGCGGTAGCCTGGCGATCGTGCTGGGCGTTCACGCGCTAGCGATCGCGCTGGCTGTGAACTGGACCGCCCACCCGCCCATCGAATTGCCGCCCCAGGCAATGATGGTCGAGCTGGCGCCGGTTCCCGCCCCGCCACCGCCTGCACCGCCGAAGGTCGTCACGCCACCGCAGCCACCCGCACCGGTTGAAGAACTGCCGATACCCAAGCTTGCCGAAGCGCCGAAGGCCGAGATTGCCGTGCCCAAGCCGGCCAAACCCAAGCCGAAACCGCAACCGCCCAAGCCGGTAGAGAAAAAGCCCGAGCCGCCGAAGGAAAAACCGTCGGAAGCCAAGCCGAGCGAGGCGCCACCGACCCCGGCTCCGACGGAGAAATCCGCCCAGCCTGCGCCGGGTCCATCCCCTGCTCAACTGGCCGCCAAAGCGAGCTGGCAAGGCACCCTGCTCGCCCACCTGGCCAAGTACAAGAAGTACCCGGCCAGTGCACAGGCTCGGGGCAAGGAAGGCATGAACCGGCTGCGCTTTGTGGTGGACGGGGAAGGCAACGTGCTGTCGTTTGAGCTGGTGGGTGCCTCCGGCACCGCGGACCTGGACCGGGCAACCCTGGAAATGATCCGCCGCGCGCAACCGCTGCCCAAGCCACCGGCAGACATGCTGACCAATGGCTCCATCGAAATTGTTGCGCCGTTTGTTTATTCGCTGGAGAAGCGTCGGCGGTAAACGCAACAAATCAAAAGATCGCAGCCTTCGGCAGCTCTACAGGGATCGCAGTAACCCGTGTAGGAGCTGCCGCAGGCTGCGATCTTTTTTGCCTTTTGCATTGCCCTGTGTCACGCGGCACACACAGTCTGATAACGTGCGTCTATCGATTGCAGCCGGTATGCTTGGCCTGCAACTTCATGGACGCTTGCTATGACCCTCACAGAATTACGCTACATCGTTACCCTCGCCCAAGAACAGCACTTCGGCCATGCCGCCGAGCGCTGTCACGTCAGCCAGCCAACCCTGTCGGTGGGCGTGAAAAAGCTTGAAGACGAACTCGGTGTGCTGATTTTCGAGCGCAGCAAAAGCGCCGTGCGCTTGACCCCGGTCGGCGAAGGGATCGTCGCCCAGGCGCAAAAAGTGCTTGAACAGGCCCAAGGCATCCGCGAACTGGCCCAGGCCGGCAAGAACCAGCTCACCGCCCCCCTGAAGGTCGGTGCGATCTATACCGTCGGCCCGTACCTGTTTCCGCACCTGATTCCGCAACTGCACCGGGTTGCCCCGCAGATGCCGTTGTACATCGAAGAAAACTTCACCCACGTGCTGCGGGACAAACTGCGCAACGGCGAGCTCGACGCGATCATCATCGCCCTGCCGTTCAACGAAGCCGACGTGCTGACCTTGCAGCTCTATGACGAGCCGTTCTATGTCCTGATGCCGGCCCAGCACCCGTGGACACAGAAAGAAACCATCGACGCCAGCCTGCTCAACGACAAGAGCCTGCTGCTGCTCGGCGAAGGCCATTGCTTCCGCGATCAGGTACTCGAAGCCTGCCCGACCCTGACCAAGGGCAACGACGGCGCCAAGCACACCACGGTGGAGTCCAGCTCACTGGAAACCATCCGTCACATGGTGGCTTCCGGCCTCGGCATTTCGATCCTGCCGCTGTCGGCAGTCGATAGCCATCACTACGCCCCCGGTGTGATCGAAGTTCGCCCGCTGTCGCCACCAGCGCCCTATCGCACCGTGGCCATCGCCTGGCGTGCGAGCTTCCCGCGGCCGAAGGCCATTGAAATCCTCGCTGATTCCATTCGCCTGTGCTCGGTGGCCAAACCCGCGGCACCGGTAACGGCGGGTTAAGCAACGCCATGACCGAGTTGTCGCAAGTGTCGGTGACGGCACTCAAGGGTGTTGGCGAAGCCATGGCCGAAAAACTCGCCAAGGTCGGCCTGGAAAATCTCCAGGACGTGCTGTTTCACCTGCCGCTGCGTTACCAGGATCGCACCCGCGTGGTGCCGATCGGCCACTTGCGACCGGGACAGGACGCCGTCGTCGAAGGCACCGTCAGCGGCGCCGACGTGGTCATGGGCCGGCGCCGCAGCCTCGTCGTGCGCATGCAGGACGGCACCGGCGGCCTGAGCCTGCGCTTCTACCATTTCAGCAATGCACAGAAAGAAGGCCTCAAGCGCGGCACACGGATTCGCTGCTACGGTGAAGTGCGGCCCGGCGCCTCGGGGCTGGAGATCTACCACCCGGAATACCGCGCCATCACCGGCGACGAACCGCCGCCTGTGGATGAAACCCTGACCCCGGTGTACCCGCTCACCGAAGGCCTGACTCAACAGCGCCTACGCCAGCTGTGCATGCAAACCCTGACCCTGCTCGGCCCCAGCAGCCTGCCCGACTGGCTGCCAAAGGAGCTGGCCCGGGATTACCAACTGGCGCCGCTGGCCGATGCGATCCGCTACCTGCATAACCCGCCTGCCGATGCCGATGTGGACGAACTCGCCCTGGGACATCACTGGGCCCAGCATCGCCTGGCCTTCGAAGAACTGCTGACCCATCAACTGTCCCAGCAACGGCTGCGCGAGAGCATGCGTTCGCTGCGCGCACCGGCGATGCCCAAGGCCACCCGGCTGCCGGGCAAGTACCTGGCCAACCTCGGCTTCAGCCCCACAGGCGCACAGCAGCGGGTCGGCAACGAAATTGCCTACGACCTCAGTCAGCACGAGCCGATGCTGCGCCTGATTCAAGGTGACGTCGGCGCCGGCAAGACAGTGGTCGCCGCGCTTGCCGCGCTGCAGGCCCTGGAGGCGGGTTATCAGGTCGCGCTGATGGCACCGACCGAGATTCTCGCCGAGCAGCACTACATCACCTTCAAGCGCTGGCTCGAACCGCTGGGCATCGAAGTCGCCTGGCTGGCCGGTAAGCTCAAGGGCAAGAACCGTGTGAGCGCGCTGGAGCAGATCGCCAACGGCACACCCATGGTGGTAGGCACCCACGCGCTGTTCCAGGACGAAGTGCAGTTCCAGAACCTGGCGCTGGTGATCATCGATGAACAGCACCGTTTCGGCGTGCAACAACGCCTGGCGTTGCGGCAGAAAGGGGTCGGCGGGCGCATGTGCCCGCATCAGTTGATCATGACTGCCACACCGATCCCTCGCACCCTGGCCATGAGCGCCTACGCCGACCTCGACACCTCGATCCTCGATGAGTTGCCACCTGGCCGAACCCCGGTGAACACCGTACTGATCACCGATACACGGCGCGTCGAAGTCATCGAACGGGTACGGGGTGCGTGCGCCGAAGGGCGTCAGGCCTACTGGGTATGCACGCTGATCGAAGAGTCGGAAGAGTTGACCTGCCAGGCCGCGCAAACCACCTACGAAGACCTCACCGCGGCCCTCGGCGAGTTGAAAGTGGGGCTGATTCACGGCCGCATGAAACCTGCCGAAAAAGCCGAAGTGATGGCCCAGTTCAAGGCGGGCAACCTGCAGCTGCTGGTCGCCACCACCGTGATCGAAGTCGGCGTCGACGTGCCCAATGCCAGCCTGATGATCATCGAAAACCCCGAACGCCTGGGCCTGGCGCAACTCCACCAGTTACGCGGCCGCGTCGGACGGGGCAGCGCGGTCAGCCATTGCGTGCTGCTCTATCATCCGCCGTTGTCACAGATCGGGCGCCAGCGGCTGGGTATCATGCGCGAAACCAACGACGGCTTCGTGATCGCCGAAAAGGACCTCGAGCTGCGCGGCCCCGGCGAAATGCTCGGCACCCGGCAAACCGGCCTGCTCCAATTCAAGGTCGCCGACCTGATGCGCGACGCCGATCTGCTGCCCGCCGTACGCGACGCCGCCCAGGCCTTGCTGGAACGCTGGCCTGAGCATGTCAGCCCATTACTCGACCGTTGGTTGCGCCATGGGCAGCAATACGGCCAAGTGTGAGCACCGTCTCAGTTTCCAGGCCATGGCTTTGAGCAAGCTGGTTATACTCCTGAAATTGTTTTGAACCGGATACAGACCATGACCGAAGTTGCCCTCGCACCTGATACTCCGCACGCTCCGTCGGTCATTCGTCTGCTGCTGGAAAAAATGGGCATCACCTTCGAAGAAGTGCTCGACCATCATGGCCTGAATGCCGCGCGCAAAGTCCAGGCCGTGCTGCTCGATGACAGTGTCGGTTCGCTGATGGTGTTGTATCCGCAGAGTCAATTGCTCGACCTCAATCGCCTGACCGAACTCACCGGCCGGCGGCTCACGGCCGTGTCGACCGAACGCCTGGAAAAAATGCTCGGCAAGCACCACCTGAGCCTGCTGCCGGGCTTGCCATCGCTGACCAGCTCGCCCTGCCTGTACGAAGAAAGCCTGTTGCGCGAGCCCATGGTGTTGGTCAACTCGGGGGAGCCGGGCGTACTGCTGGAGATCAGCAGTGAAGCCTTCCGGTCCATGCTGACCAAGGCCAGCGCCGCCAACTTCGGCGAGAACCTGAGCAGCATCCGCCCCAACCTCGATCGCCCTGACGATGACCGCGAGGAAATCTCCCAGGCCGTCCAGGCGTTCACCGCGCGCCGCATCCAGCAACGACTGGAAGCGACCATCGAGATTCCACCGCTGGCCGAAACGGCGCAGAAGATCATCAAGCTGCGCGTCGATCCCAACGCCACCATCGACGACATTACCGGCGTGGTCGAAACCGACCCGGCGCTGGCCGCACAAGTGGTGAGCTGGGCGGCATCGCCGTACTACGCCTCACCGGGCAAGATCCGTTCGGTGGAAGACGCGATCGTCCGGGTACTGGGTTTCGACCTGGTGATCAACCTGGCGCTGGGCCTGGCCCTGGGCAAAACCCTGAGCTTGCCCAAGGACCGCCCGCAACACAGCACACCGTACTGGCAGCAATCGATCTACACGGCCGCGGTCATCGAAGGCCTGACCCGCGCCATGCCCCGCGCCCAGCGCCCGGAAGCGGGCCTGACCTACCTGGCGGGCCTGCTGCACAACTTCGGCTACCTGTTGCTGGCCCACGTGTTCCCGCCGCACTTCTCGCTGATCTGCCGGCACATGGAGGTCAACCCGCACCTGTGCCACAGCTTTGTGGAACAACACCTGCTGGGCATCAGCCGTGAACAGATCGGCTCATGGCTGATGCGCTACTGGGACATGCCGGAAGAGCTCACCACCGCGCTGCGCTTCCAGCACGACCCGACCTACGACGGCACGTTCGCCGAGTACCCGAACCTGGTGTGCCTCGCCGTGCGCCTGCTGCGCAGCCGAGGCATCGGCTCCGGACCGGACGAAGACATCCCCGACGCCCTGCTGGAGCGCCTCGGCCTGAGCCGCGCCAAGGCCGAAGACGTCGTCAGCAAGGTGCTTGAAGCCGAAGTGATGCTGCGCGAACTCGTGTCGCAATTCAGCCAGGGGTGAAGTACCTCATCGGAACGCCACCCCTTTAGGAGCGAGCTTGCTCCTACACCTTCTTCGGCTTCTTCGGCTTCAAATACTTGGTCAACCCCTGGAACCAGATCACCAGCGCCGGGTTGCCCTTGATCTGAATCGACTTGTCCTGGATCCCCGTCATGAACGCCAACTGCTTGTTCTTCGCCTGCATCGTGGCAAAACCATACGCCGCGTCCTTGAAGGCAATCGCAAACGCCGGCTCATCGTGCACACCCGCCTTGCTGGTAATGCGCTGATCCTTCACCCGGAAGTGCCGCGCTACTTTCCCGTCCAGGGTCTGCAGCTGAAACACCAACGCCTTGTCACCCAGCTGCTGCTGGAACGCAGGATTGGAGCGACTGGCCCGGCTCATCAATAGACCCATCATCCACAGCAGAAAACGAAATTTCATGTGCACAGCCTCAAAAGAAAAATGAACGGCCGGCGCAGTGTAGCGATTAAAAGCCAGAATGCCACCTTCGCGATACGTTAGGAGGAGATGCCCGATTTTTTGACGCCGATGACTACCAAGTCACTGACGACAGCTCTCCTTTTAGGGCTCAAACAGGTTGCGACGGGGCAACATTATCCAGCACCCGATTGACCGCCAACTCACCGAGCATGATCACCTGCTGCAGCGCCAACATCGTGCTGCGGTGCGCCCCTTCCAGCATCGCGGCGATTTCACTCGCCATCACGTTCGCCGAGGCCAACGACTCACAGGCGTGGGCCAACAGCGTTTCGTTGTCGATGTCCGGGGCCACGACAAAGATCGTGCTGGGCGTATGGGCGCCAGTCATGACCAGGGCATTGGGTTTCAGGTAATGGTCCAGGGCGCGATTGGCAGCCTGGTGCAACTTTCTGGAAGTCGCGGACATGTACGGGGTAGTGCTTTCGGTTTCCGATCCGGCGGGTAAATCATTGACCTTGGGCATGGTGAATCTCCGAGGAATATTGGAGTGACCACGCTAACCTTCGCGCTTCCGAAGGCCAACCTTAAAAAAGCGTCGGATGCTTCCTCAATTTTGTAAGCAATTTCATCATTTTCGAACCGTGTTTAAGGATTTGAAACTCGCCGTTTGTAAGCCCCCCACCTCGCGCGTGCACTCTCCTGTAGGAGCTGCCGCAGGCTGCGATCCTTTGATTTTCCCCTCTCGCAAACCTTTCGGAAATTTCCTTCAAGCTTAAGGATCCTCCGATTGGTGGCGGCCGCGTATCGCTTGCAGTTTGATGGTGCCTGACACACCGCCTTCGCTGGCAAGCCAGCTCCTGCAAAGGCCGGAGTCGAGACAAAAAAAATAGGCACCCAACCTTGTTGGCGTGCCCATTTTTTCAGCAGCCCCGCAAAGGGGCATGCGAATTACGGATTAACACTATCCTTCAACGACTTACCCGGCTTGAACGCAACAGTGTTGCTGGCCTTGATTTTAACCGGCTCACCGGTTTGCGGGTTTTTGCCGGTGCGGGCACCGCGGTGGCGTTGCAGGAAGGTGCCGAAACCTACCAGCGTCACGCTGTCCTTGCGGTGCAGGGCGCCGGTGATTTCTTCGAGAACGGCATTGAGGACGCGGTTGGCCTGCTCTTTGGTGAGATCTGCTTTTTCAGCAATGGCTGCGGCGAGTTCTGGTTTACGCATATGAGTGAAGCCCCTTTGACGGTTTGTTGTTGTTATGTCCGTGCTGCTCTCTGCGGAGCAGCGCCCAAAGCGCCGCAGGTGCTCTACTCTGCGGCAGACGGGAGTGAGGATGGCACGCAGCGAGGAGCCGCGCCAGTGTCGGCGCGGCCAATGTTTGAGCAAAAGGGGGGTTATTCCGACAGAACGACCGGTATTTACGCCAGCAGTGCCGGAAGCTCTTTGTTGAGGGCCAGTTTTTCCATCACGGCCGCGCCTGTCAGGGCATATCCGAGCAGTTTGCCGTTGCTATCGCGGCATAAAACCTTGATGTCGGCGCCCTGCCCTTCGACCGTCCAGACGCCCTCCGAACCCCGTGGTGGCGGCGATACCACCAATGGGCAGACCGGAGTTTTCACGGTAATGGGCATCGGACCATAGCTGACCACCGTCGGGTTACCGGCGAGGGTCTGGGCCAGCGCTCTCGCACAACTCATCAGGGGCATCACGTACAACAGATTCAGCCCATCGACCTCGGCGCAGTCACCCAAGGCGTAGATGTTGGCGTGGGAGGTTTGCAGGTGGCGGTCGACCACTACGCCGCGATTGACTTGCAAGCCAGCAGCCGCGGCCAGGTCGATGCGCGGACGCAGGCCAATGGCCGAGACCACCACGTCGCACGGAATGACCTGACCGTCGGAAAGATGGGCTTCCAGGCCGTCAGCAACCCGCTGCAGGCGATTGAGTACCGGGCCGAGGTGGAAGCGTGCGCCCAGGCTTTCCAGCCCGGCCTGGACCGCTGCGGCCGCCGCCGGGTGCAACAGGGTCGGCATGACCTGCTCGCACGGCGCAACCAGTTGCACCTCGTAGCCACCCAGGGTCAGGTCGTTGGCGAATTCGCAGCCGATCAGGCCGGCGCCCAGCAACAATACCCGTCGCTTGCCGGCCGCTGCCGCGCGAAAGCGCGCGTAGTCTTCCAGGTCGTTGATCGGGAATATGCAATCCGCTGCGTCGCCTTCGATGGGCACGCGCACGGTTTCGGCGCCCCAGGCCAACACCAGGTCACGGTAGATCACCGCTTCCTCGCCGATCCACAGCCGCTTGTGGCCCGGGTCGATGCCACTGATGCGGGTATGGGTACGCACTTCGGCCTTCAACTGCTCGGCCATCGCGCCCGGTTCGGCCATGCTCAGGCCGTCGGCATCCTTGTTCTTGCCGAATCCAGTAGAGAGCATGGGCTTGGAGTAGGAGCGCCCGTCATCGGCGGTAATCAGCAGCAGCGGGGTTTCGCTGTCGAGTTTGCGAAACTCGCGGGCGACGTTGTAGCCAGCCAGCCCGGTACCAATGATGACGACAGGTGCGTTCATTCCTTACTCCTCTAATTGTCTCAGTTGATTTCGATCATTTCGAAATCCATTTTGCCGACGCCGCAATCCGGGCACAGCCAGTCTTCCGGCACGTCTTGCCACAGGGTGCCCGGCGCGATGCCGTCATCGGGCCAACCGTCGGCTTCGTTATAGATCAGGCCGCAGACGATACATTGCCACTTTTTCATTCAGGTACTTCCTCAAATTCAGGCTTTTACTGGCGCGAACGGTCGATGGATAAAGTGCTGCTGTCCGGCTCAGGGCGTTTTGTACTGATGGGGCCGGACAGATGCAAGCGTGTTCGGCGCAATGGACGCCCGGATCACTCAAACTTATCAGCTGACATGGTAAGCTCGCCGCCTCATTTGCTGCCAATAATGACTCACTGTGCCGCACTCAAAACCCCCATTCTGGGTGACCAGAAGCCAACTCGCTCCCCTCCCCGACACGTCTACCCTCGACTGGTTGTTCGACGAAGGATCACTGACCCGTCGCCTGACCCGTTTGTCGAATGACGGCTTCAGCGTCACGCCGCTGTTCGAAGGCTGGCAGCCTCTGCGTGCTGACGAATGTGCCGCCCTGGACCTGGCTGAAGACAGTGAGGGCTGGGTGCGCGAGGTGTATCTGCGCGGTCATGGCGAGGCTTGGGTGTTTGCCCGCAGCGTCGCGGCACGTAGTGCACTACAGGGCGACGGCTTGCACATGGACGAGCTGGGCAGTCGCTCCCTGGGCGAATTGCTGTTTTGCGATCACGCCTTCCAGCGCCGGGCCATCGAGGTTTGTCACTATCCTCAGGCGTGGCTGCCGGCGGAAGTGCGAGCGCCAGAGTTGTGGGGCCGGCGCTCGCGCTTCGACCGTGGCGCCCTGAGTGTGCTAGTAGCCGAGATTTTCCTGCCGACCCTGTGGAGCGCCGCCGGCGCCGATCCGGAGAATTGCTGATGTACCAGAGCCTGCTCAAGTCCTTGAACCGCTTGAATCCCCGGGCCTGGGACTTCATTCAGCTGACGCGCATGGACAAGCCGATCGGCATCTACCTGCTGCTGTGGCCGACGCTGTGGGCGCTGTGGATTGCCGGCAAGGGCTCGCCGTCCCTGGCCAATATCGTGATTTTCGTCCTTGGCGTGGTGCTGACCCGCGCGGGCGGCTGCGTGATCAATGATTGGGCGGACCGCAAGGTCGATGGCCATGTGAAACGCACCGAACAGCGACCGCTGGTGAGCGGCAAGATCAGTTCCCGGGAAGCCCTGGTGTTCTTTGCGCTGCTGATGGGCGTGAGTTTCCTGTTGGTGCTGTGCACCAATGCCGCCACCATCTGGTTGTCACTCGGCGGCCTGGCGCTAGCGTTCAGTTATCCGTTCATGAAGCGCTACACCTATTACCCACAGGTGGTGCTGGGGGCGGCGTTCTCCTGGGGCATGCCGATGGCATTCACCGCCGAAACCGGCGAACTGCCGGCGGCGGCCTGGCTGCTGTACATCGCCAACCTGATGTGGACGGTGGGTTATGACACCTACTACGCGATGACCGACCGCGACGATGACTTGAAAATCGGCGTGAAATCCACGGCAATCCTGTTTGGCGAGGCCGACCGGGCGATCATCCTGACCTTGCAGGGGTTGGCGTTGGGTTGCCTGTTGCTGGCCGGTTCGAAATTCGAGCTGGGGGGCTGGTTCCACCTCGGTCTGGCGGTGGCGGCGGGCTGTTTTGCCTGGGAGTTCTGGTACACCCGCAGCAAAGACCGGATGCGTTGTTTCAAGGCGTTCTTGCACAACCATTGGGCGGGGTTGGCGATTTTTGTCGGGATTGTGCTGGATTACGGGTTGCGTTGAGGATGTTAAAAGATCGCAGCCTTCGGCAGCTCCTACAGGGGCTGCGATCTTTTTGCGAATTACGGCACCGGTTATTTTTGCGACTCATGCATGACGTGCCAGACGTCCTTCATCTTGTCGCCCTTCATGTCTCCCGGCTTTTCATCTTTCACGAACGTATACATCGGCTTGCCGTCGTAAGCGTATTGACTGGTACCGTCATCGCGCTTGATGACGCTCCACTTGCCAGACGCCGTGGCACCCGCCGGAGCCATCAATGGCGGCCAGTTCTTGGCGCAGTCGTCGTTACACATCGACTTTCCGCCCGAGTCCTTGTCGAACGTGTACAGGGTCATGCCCTTATGGTCGACCATCATCCCATCTTTCATCATCGCCGGGTCGGCGGCGAAGGCCATGGTCGGCAGCGTTAGCGCAGCAGTCACCAGCAAAGCCTTCCAGGATTGAGCAATGTGTTTCATGGAAACCTTCCGTTTGTGGTTGTCAGGATTCGGACTTAGAGCTTAGTCCAGGTTCATGACAATCGCCGGGGGACTAAAATACTGTCACACGACTGCAATAATTCCGTTATCTAATGCGGCGCAAGACAGTTAAATGACAAGAGGATTAACGCATGGTTGGCAGGAGCATTCTGATCGTCGACGACGAAGCACCCATTCGCGAAATGATCGCCGTTGCGTTGGAAATGGCCGGCTATGACTGCATGGAGGCGGAGAACTCCCAGCAGGCCCACGCCATTATCGTCGACCGCAAGCCGGACCTGATCCTGCTCGACTGGATGCTGCCCGGCACGTCCGGCATCGAGCTGGCCCGCCGCCTCAAGCGCGACGAGCTGACCGGGGACATCCCGATCATCATGCTCACCGCCAAGGGCGAAGAGGACAACAAGATCCAGGGCCTGGAAGTCGGCGCCGATGACTACATCACCAAACCCTTTTCCCCCCGCGAGCTGGTCGCGCGCCTCAAGGCAGTGCTGCGCCGAGCCGGCCCTAGCGATGGCGAAGCGCCAATCGAAGTCGGCGGCCTGCTGCTCGACCCGATCGGCCACCGCGTGACCATCGACGGCAAACCGGCGGAAATGGGGCCGACCGAATACCGTCTGCTGCAATTCTTCATGACCCACCAGGAACGCGCCTACACCCGTGGCCAGTTGTTGGACCAGGTCTGGGGCGGCAACGTGTATGTCGAGGAGCGCACCGTCGACGTGCACATCCGGCGCCTGCGCAAAGCCCTCGGCGATGCCTACGAAAACCTGGTACAAACCGTGCGCGGAACCGGATATCGGTTTTCGACCAAGGCATGAATACAGCGGCAAGCTACAAGCTACAAGCGGCAAGCAGAAACACCGCCGATCTAACTTGAGGCTTGCAGCTTGAAACTTAAAGCTGCGTTAAGGACGCTCCGTGAACCAAAACTGGCATGGCACCCTGATTCGCCACATGCTGCTGCTGGTCACCGCCTGCCTGGTGATCGGCCTGATCACCGGCTACTACGGCTGGAGCCTCGCCGCGGGACTTGGCGTTTACCTGGCCTGGACCCTCAAGCAACTGCTGCGCCTGCACGAATGGCTGCGCCTGCACAAACCCGATGAAGCGCCACCCGATGGCTACGGCCTGTGGGGCGAAGTGTTCGACAGCATCTACCACCTGCAACGTCGCGACCAACGCGTTCGCGGACGCCTGCAAGCGGTCATCGACCGGGTCCAGGAGTCCACCGCGGCCTTGAAGGACGCGGTGGTCATGCTCGACAGCGATGGCAACCTGGAATGGTGGAACCGCGCCGCTGAAACCCTGCTGGGCTTAAAGACGCCGCAGGACAGCGGCCAGCCGGTGACCAACCTGGTACGCCATCCGCGCTTCAAGGAATACTTCGAGCAGGACAGCTACGCCGAACCGCTGGAAATCCCGTCGCCGACCAACGACCGCATGCGTATCCAGCTGTACATCACCCGCTACGGCAACAATGAACACCTGATGCTGGTGCGCGACGTGACGCGTATCCATCAGCTGGAGCAGATGCGCAAAGACTTCATCGCCAACGTTTCCCACGAACTGCGCACGCCGCTGACGGTGATCTGTGGCTATCTGGAAACCCTGCTCGACAACGTCGAGGAAGTGAACCCGCGCTGGACCCGCGCCCTGCAGCAAATGCAGCAGCAAGGCGGGCGCATGCAGACCTTGCTCAACGACCTGCTGTTGCTGGCCAAACTGGAAGCCACCGATTACCCGTCGGACAACCAGCCGGTGGCCATCGACGGCTTGCTGCAATCGATCAAGGGTGACGCCCAGCAGCTGTCCGGCCAGAAAAACCAGAAAATCACCCTGGAAGCCGACCCGACGATCCTGCTCAAGGGCAGTGAAGCGGAATTGCGCAGCGCGTTTTCCAACCTGGTGTTCAACGCGGTGAAATACACCCAGGCCGAAGGCAACATCCGCATTCGCTGGTGGGGCGATGAGCAAGGTGCGCACCTGAGCGTGCAGGATTCCGGGATCGGTATCGACAGCAAACACCTGCCGCGCCTGACCGAACGTTTCTACCGCGTCGACTCCAGTCGCAACTCCAACACCGGCGGCACCGGGCTGGGCCTGGCAATCGTCAAGCACGTGCTGTTGCGCCACCGCGCGCGGATGGAAATCAGCAGTGTGCCGGGGCACGGCAGCACGTTTACCTGCCACTTTGCGCCCGCGCAGGTCAGCAGATCACGGGTTATCAGCACCACTGACTGATACCGGCCAGCACGCGCCACTAGGCAATCGCACGGTCAGCCGCTACATTGGCTGACTTGTGCCTGCCTTTCAGGTGCACTTTTTTCTTTCCTTTCGATTACACGGAACCCGCAAAACTCCATCATGGACCCTTCCCCTGGCTTGACCCTCGCAACAATATTCGCCGACTTCGGCATGATTCTTTTTGCTCTGATCCTGGTGTTGCTCAACGGCTTTTTCGTTGCGGCGGAATTTGCCATGGTCAAATTGCGCTCGACCCGGGTCGAAGCCATCGCTGAACAACACGGCTGGCGCGGGCACATCCTGCGCACCGTGCACAGTCAGCTCGATGCTTACCTGTCGGCGTGCCAATTGGGTATCACCCTCGCCTCCCTCGGCCTCGGCTGGGTCGGTGAGCCGGCGTTCGCGCATATTCTCGAGCCGGTGCTCGAAACGGTCGGCGTACAGTCGCCGGAAGTGGTCAAGGGCGTGTCGTTCTTCACCGCGTTCTTCATCATCTCGTACCTGCACATCGTGGTCGGCGAGCTCGCCCCGAAATCCTGGGCCATCCGCAAACCGGAATTGCTGTCGCTGTGGACCGCGGTGCCGCTGTACCTGTTCTACTGGGCCATGTACCCGGCCATTTACCTGCTCAACGCCAGCGCCAACCAGATCCTGCGCATCGCAGGGCAAGGCGAACCCGGCCCGCATCACGAGCACCATTACAGCCGCGAAGAACTGAAACTGATCCTGCACTCCAGCCGTGGCCAGGACCCGAGCGACCAGGGCATGCGCGTACTGGCCTCGGCCGTGGAAATGGGCGAACTGGAAGTGGTCGACTGGGCCAACTCCCGCGAAGACCTGGTGACCCTGGAGTTCAATGCACCGCTCAAGGAAATCCTGGCGATGTTCCGTCGCCACAAGTTCAGCCGTTACCCGGTGTATGACAGCGAGCGCCAGGAGTTCGTCGGCCTGCTGCACATCAAGGACCTGCTGCTTGAGCTGGCAGCCCTGGACCATATCCCGGAGTCGTTCAACCTGGCCGAACTGACACGTCCGCTGGAGCGCGTGTCGCGGCACATGCCGTTGTCGCAATTGCTGGAGCAGTTCCGCAAGGGCGGCTCGCACTTCGCCGTAGTCGAGGAAGCCGATGGCAACATCATCGGTTACCTGACCATGGAAGACGTGCTGGAAGTGCTGGTAGGCGATATCCAGGACGAACATCGCAAGGCCGAGCGCGGCATCCTCGCCTATCAACCGGGCAAGCTGCTGGTACGGGGCGATACGCCACTGTTCAAGGTCGAGCGGCTGCTGGGCATTGACCTGGACCACGTCGAGGCCGAAACCCTCGCAGGCCTGGTCTACGAAAGCCTCAAGCGTGTACCGGAAGAGGAAGAAGTGCTGGAAGTCGAAGGCCTGCGCATCATCATCAAAAAGATGAAAGGGCCGAAGATTGTGCTGGCCAAGGTGTTGATGCTCGATTGATGGGCTGATCTGGAACCGAGTCGATCCCTTCGCGAGCAAGCTTGCTCCTACAGGTTATGCGCAGATCCTGTAGGAGCTGGCTTGCCAGCGAAGGCGTCACGTCAGACTATCCATCACCGCTTGCCCAACGCAAAGTTGGGCAACGCGCCCATCGGTTGCTTGAACTGGTACGGAATCGACACCAATCCCATCCCGGTATTGCGCTGCACCACGAAGTGCAGATGCGGCCCGCTGCTGTTGCCGGTATTGCCCGATAGCGCCAGCGGGCTGCCCACCCCCACCCGCTGTCCTTCGCGAACGCTGACCGAACCTTTTTGCAGGTGCAGGTACACACCCATCGTCCCGTCATCGTGCAGCACCCGCACGAAATTGCCCGACGGATCGGTGCCACGCCCGGTCTGTCCATTTTCAGTCTTAACCACCATCCCGCCCCGCGCGGCAATAATCGGCGTGCCCTCCGGCATGGCGATGTCAATGGCATAGCGATTCCTCGGGCCGAAGTGGCTGTACTGGCCTTCGGCACCCTGACTCACGCGAAAGGGCCCGCCACGCCAGGGGTACGGATATCGGTAGGCCACGGCAGCGCCTGCGGGATCACCCAGGGAATATTCGAACTTTGGCAGATACGCGAGTGGCTGTCCGGCCTTGGTCGGCGTGAGCTGCGCCAGGCGAATGCTGCTACGCAAAGGCATCACCCGACGAATGGGACGACTCGGCGCACCGCTGACGTTTTTCAACCCGGTGAAACTCAATTCGATTTCTACCGGCGCATAGAGGTCATTGCGCACGTAGACGCTGTCCACACCGTCCTTTTTCATGATCACGAGGTACACCTGACGCTCGAGGTTTTCGACCATGCGATCGCGGAACGTGAACACGCTGGAGCCTTTGGTGGGGCGGTCGCTGTAGGAGACCACGCCATCGGCGTCGGTGGACTTGTAGATGGTCATGGCCATGGCCGAAGTCGAGGCGATGAAAAGACCACAGAAAAACAGCAGGCGCGCGAACATGGGCGGGATTCTGTCGAGTCAGGTTTGGGTTTGAGCCTAGCAGGCGCAATGGACCTGTGAAGTCGGCAGATGTTCAGATGGATGTACGGTGATTTCGAGGGCCTCTTCGCGAGCAAGAAGTTAGCACGATCACCTGTGGGAGCTAGCCTGCTGGCGATGACGGGCTGTCATTCAACATTGATGCCGACTGACCTGACGACATCGCCAGCAGGCTAGCTCCCACAGGACGGTGCAAACCCTGTGGGAGCGGCTTGCTCGCGATGGCGGGCTGGCAGGCGACGCCAGACTCAAGCGCCTGGAATGAAATGCTTCTGCGCGGTACCACGAGCAATCAGGCGGGAGATGTAGTCCAGTTTCTGAGCGTCCTGATCGACGAAGCGGAAGGTCAGTTGCAGCCAGTCGCTGTCGGGCTTTGGCTCGTGGGCCACCACGGCGTGCAGGTAACCGTTGAGCCGCGCCACTTCGGCACTCTCGCCCTGCTCCAGATCCAGTACGGCGCTGTCGAGGACCTGCGGCAGGCTGTCGGTGCGCTTGACCACCAGCAGCGCTTCCTTGAGGCTCAGCGCCTTGATCACGCACGGCTGGATGCCGTTGGGCAGCCGCAGCTGACCCTGGCCACGCCCGCCGCCGCCAGCAGCAGCAACCACTGGAGCCTTGACCGGTGGGCTGTTGAGCAAGCCTGGGGACGGTACAGCGGCCGCCGGTGCGCTCACGGCAGGCTTGGCGCCGGTCAATGCGTTCAGGGTGTCGGTACCGAATGCCGAGATCGTTTTGGTCGCCGCCACGCTCGTCAAGATGTCGAGTTTGCCGACCTTGTGCAGCGCCTGCTTGACCTTGGTGATCAGTTGCTCGTTGGTGAACGGCTTGCTGACGTAACCGGAAACGCCGGCCTGGATCGCCTGGACGACGTTCTCCTTGTCGCCGCGGCTGGTCACCATCACGAATGGCATGCCTTTGAGGCTGTCTTGCCCGCGGCACCAGGTCAGCAGTTCCAGGCCCGACATCTCCGGCATTTCCCAGTCGCACAGCACCAGGTCAAATGCTTCCCTGGCCAGCAGCGACTGAGCCTTGCGGCCGTTGACCGCGTCTTCGATGCGCATGCCCGGAAAATAGTTGCGCAGGCATTTCTTCACCAGGTCACGAATGAACGCAGCATCGTCCACGACCAACACACTGACCTTACTCATCCACAACCCCTTTAAAAAATCCCGGTGAACCCCAAACGAAAACGCCCGGCCAATAGGCCGGGCGCTTTAGTTGGGCAATCTTACTTATCGTCAGATTTGCCCGGAACATTAGCGGTTTCGCCGCTGGTCCCTTCAACTTCTTCCTTCATGCGCTTGAGGCCCAGGTGACGAACGTCAGTGCCGCGCACCAGATAAATCACCAGTTCCGAGATATTGCGCGCGTGGTCGCCGATACGCTCCAGCGAACGCAGGACCCAGATGATGCTCAAGACCCGCGAGATAGAGCGCGGGTCTTCCATCATGTAGGTTGCCAGCTCACGCAGGGCGGTCTTGTATTCGCGGTCGATGATCTTGTCGTACTGCGCCACTGACAACGCCAGGTCGGCGTCGAAACGGGCAAAGGCATCCAGCGCATCACGGACCATGTTGCGCACCTGGTCGCCGATGTGGCGCACCTCGACGTAACCGCGCGGTGCTTCGCCTTCTTCGCACAGCTGGATGGCGCGACGGGCGATCTTGGTCGCTTCGTCACCGATGCGCTCCAGGTCGATCACCGACTTGGAGATGCTGATGATCAGGCGCAAATCAGACGCCGCCGGCTGGCGACGGGCCAGGATGCGCAGGCATTCTTCGTCGATGTTGCGTTCCATCTGGTTGATCTGGTCGTCGATCTCGCGCACCTGCTGGGCCAGGCCGGAATCGGCCTCGATCAGCGCGGTGACCGCGTCGTTGACCTGCTTCTCGACCAGCCCGCCCATGGCCAGGAGGTGGCTGCGCACTTCCTCCAGTTCGGCGTTGAACTGCGCGGAAATGTGGTGGGTAAGGCCTTCTTTACTAATCATGCGATTGCTCCGCAAAAGCTGTAAGCCGCAAGCTACAAGCTGCAAGCTGATTTGAGTCGTTACGCTGAACTGCTTTTACTTGCCGCTTGCAGCTCGAAGCTTGCGGCTGTACGGCTAGCCGTATCGTCCGGTGATGTAGTCTTCGGTCTGCTTCTTCGCCGGATTGGTGAACAGAGTATCGGTGTCGCCGAATTCCACCAGTTTGCCCATGTACATGAACGCCGTGTAGTCGGAAACCCGCGCGGCCTGTTGCATGTTGTGGGTCACGATGACGATGGTGAACTTCGATTTCAGTTCGTAGATCAGCTCTTCGACCTTCAGCGTCGAGATCGGGTCGAGTGCCGAGCAGGGTTCGTCGAGCAACAGCACTTCCGGTTCCACGGCGATGGTGCGGGCGATCACCAAACGTTGTTGCTGACCACCGGACAGGCCCAGTGCCGACTCGTGCAGACGATCTTTGACTTCGTCCCACAAGGCCGCGCCTTTCAATGCCCACTCAACGGCTTCGTCCAGTACGCGCTTCTTGTTGATGCCCTGGATGCGCAGGCCGTAGACCACGTTTTCGTAGATGGTTTTCGGGAACGGGTTCGGCTTCTGGAACACCATGCCGACGCGACGACGCAGCTCGGCCACGTCTTCGCCCTTGCGGTAGATGTTGTTGCCGTACAGGTTGATCGCGCCTTCGACACGGCAACCGTCCACCAGGTCGTTCATGCGGTTGAAGGTGCGCAGCAGCGTCGACTTGCCGCAGCCGGACGGGCCGATGAAGGCGGTCACGCGCTGTTTCGGGATGTTCATGCTGACGTCGTACAGCGCTTGTTTGTCGCCGTAGAACAGGCTCAGGCCCGGCACTTCGATGGCTACGGTTTCCTGCTCGAGGCTCAGGCTCTGTTTGTCGCGACCCAGGGCCGACATGTTGATGCCGTGGGTATGTGCTTCGTGCTGCATGGGAGGCTCCCTGTGCTAACAAATTCGGTTCGGGGCCGCAGGCCGGGCCTGCGGGTTACTCAAATTCTGTGTGTTGCGCCGGTCCCCTGTAGGAGCTGGCTTGCCAGCGAAGGCGTACTCACTGACGCCAAAAGCTTCGCTGGCAAGCCAGCTCCTACAGGGGCCGCGGTGATTAGCTATCCAGCGCCTTGTACTTCTCGCGCAGGTGGTTACGGATGTACACCGCCGACAGGTTCAACGTGGCGATCACCAGCACCAGCAGCAGCGCCGTGGCATACACCAGCGGCCGCGCGGCTTCGACGTTCGGGCTCTGGAAGCCGACGTCATAGATGTGGAAGCCCAGGTGCATGATCTTCTGGTCCAGGTGCAGGTACGGGTAGTTGCCATCCACCGGCAGCGACGGCGCCAGTTTCACCACACCCACCAGCATCAGCGGCGCCACTTCACCGGCGGCGCGGGCCACGGCGAGGATCATGCCGGTCATCATCGCCGGGCTGGCCATTGGCAGCACGATCTTCCACAAGGTTTCCGCCTTGGTCGCGCCGAGGGCCAACGAGCCTTCGCGCACGGTGCGAGGAATCCGCGCCAGGCCTTCTTCGGTGGCCACGATCACCACCGGCACCGCCAACAGCGCCAGGGTCAACGAAGCCCACATCAAGCCCGGTGTACCGAAGGTCGGCGCCGGTAAGGCTTCAGGGAAGAACAACCGGTCGAGCGAGCCACCCAGCACATAGACGAAGAAGCCCAAGCCGAACACGCCGTAAACGATCGCCGGAACACCCGCCAGGTTGTTCACCGCAATACGGATCACCCGGGTCAGCGTGTTCTGCTTGGCGTATTCGCGCAGGTACACCGCCGCCAGCACGCCGAACGGGGTCACGATCATCGCCATGATCAGGGTCATCATCACGGTGCCGAAGATCGCCGGGAAAATCCCGCCTTCGGTGTTGGCTTCACGCGGGTCGTCGCTCAGGAATTCCCAGACCTTGCTGAAGTAGAAACCGATCTTGGTGAAGGTGCCCATGGCGTTCGGCTGGTAGGCGTGAACCACTTTACCCAGGCCGATTTCGATTTCCTTGCCGTTGGCATCGCGGGCGGTGAGGCTGTCGCGGTTGAACTGCGCGTGCAGGTCACCCAGGCGTGCTTCGATGTCCTGATAACGGGCATTGAGTTCGGCGCGATCGGATTCCATGTCCGCTTGCGCGGCCGCGTCGAGCTTGCCGTCCAGCTCCAGTTTGCGACCGTGCAAGCGGATCCGCTCGAGACCGGCGTTGATCGCGCCGATATCGGTTTTTTCCAGGGTCTTGAGTTGCGCGGCCAGTTGATTCACGCGGTTGATCCGCGCCTGCAGCTCAGGCCATGCAGCCTCGCCCTCGGCAATGACCTTGCCGTCCTGCTTGACGTTGACCAGGTAGCCGTAGAAATTGCCCCACTCGCGGCGCTCGATCGCCATCAGCTCTGGCGGTGTCTTCTGGTTGGTCAGCCACTCGCCGACGATCCACGTGAAGTCGTTGCCGTTCAGGTCACGGTTGCCGACCTTGATCAGCTCGCGGGTCATGAACTCCGGGCCATCCTCAGGCACCGGCAGGCCGGCGCTCTTCAGACGTGCACGCGGCACTTCTTCCTTCTGCACCACTTCGCCGACGACCAGGTGATTGGCCTGGCCCGGCACGTCGTAGCTGGCGTGGATCAGGTCCGCCGGCCAGAAGTGACCCAGGCCGCGCACGGCAATCACCGCCAGCAGGCCAATGGTCATGATGACCGCGATGGACACCGCGCCACCGCTGATCCAGACGCCTGGGGCGCCGCTCTTGAACCATCCTTTCAGGGAGTTCTGTTTCACAGACTTCTACCTTTCTTAAAGCGACGAGTATTTCTTGCGCAGACGCTGACGAATCAGTTCTGCGAGGGTGTTCATGACGAAGGTGAACAGCAACAGCACCAACGCCGAGAGGAACAGCACGCGGTAGTGGCTGCCGCCGACTTCCGACTCCGGCATTTCCACCGCGACGTTGGCGGCGAGGGTACGCAGGCCTTCGAACAGGTTCATTTCCATGACCGGGGTGTTACCGGTGGCCATCAACACGATCATGGTTTCACCGACCGCACGGCCCATGCCGATCATCAGTGCCGAGAAGATGCCCGGGCTGGCGGTGAGAATCACTACGCGAGTCATGGTCTGCCACGGCGTTGCACCAAGGGCCAGGGAGCCCAGGGTCAGGCCACGGGGCACGCTGAACACGGCGTCTTCGGCGATGGAGTAGATGTTCGGGATGACCGCGAAGCCCATGGCCAGGCCGACCACCAGTGCGTTGCGCTGGTCGTAGGTAATCCCCAGGTCGTGGGAGATCCACATGCGCATGTCGCCGCCGAAGAACCAGTTTTCCATGAACGGGCTCATGTACAGTGACAACCAGCCCACGAACAGGATCACCGGAATCAGCAGCGCACTTTCCCAGCCATCCGGGACTTTCAGGCGGATCGACTCAGGCAGGCGGCTGAAGGTGAAACCGGCGACCAGGATGCCGATCGGCAGCAGCATCAGCAGGCTGAAGATGCCCGGCAAGTGCCCTTCTACATATGGCGCGAGGAACAGGCCCGCGAAGAAACCGAGGATCACCGTCGGCATCGCTTCCATCAGCTCGATCACCGGCTTGACCTTGCGGCGCATGCCCGGGGCCATGAAGTACGCGGTGTAGATCGCAGCCGCGACGGCCAGTGGCGCGGCCAGCAGCATGGCGTAGAACGCGGCCTTGAGGGTACCGAAGGTCAGTGGCGACAGGCTCAGTTTCGGTTCGAAGTCGGTGTTGGCAGCGGTCGATTGCCAGACGTATTTAGGCTCGTCGTAGTTTTCGTACCAGACCTTGCTCCACAACGCGCTCCACGACACTTCCGGATGCGGGTTGTCGAGCAGCAACGGTTGCAGCTTGCCGCCGGCTTCGACGATCACGCGGTTAGCCCGTGGCGACAGACCGAAAACGCCCTGGCCTTCGACCACCTGGTCGACCAGCAAGGTACGGTGCGCGGTGCTGTGGAACACACCGAGCTTGCCGGCGGCATCGAGGGCAACGAAGCCCTTGCGGCGCTCCTCAGCGGTGATTTCAACGATAGGCGTGGTGCCCATCTGGAAGGTACGAATCTGCTTCAGGCGCTGCTCGCCATCCGGGTCGCGAGCCATGAACCACTGGGCCAGGCCACCCTTGGAGTCGCCGAGGATCAGCGAGATGCCACCCACCAGTTGGGTACTGGCGGTGATTTGCGCTTCGCCGTCTTCCAGCAGTTTGTAGCGACCGTTGAGGCTCTTGTCGCGCAGGCTGAACACATCGGCCTGGGCGCGACCGTTGATCACGTACAACCATTGCTGGCGCGGGTCGACGAAGATGTTCTTCACCGGCTCGGTCATCTGCGGCAGGTCGATGCGCTTCTGCTCGTTGGTGATCTCGCCGGTCATCATGTTTTCTTCGCTGGTGAGCGACAGAACATTGAGTTGCGAACCGGTGGCACCGACCAGCATCAGGGTCGAATCGTTGGCGTTGAGGCTGACGTGCTCCAGGGCACCGCCGGCTTCATTCAGCGCGATTGGCGTTTCGCCGTACGGGTACTCGATGGCCGGCGTAATGGTTTTCTTGCCGTCCGGGTAGCTGACTTTGTAGGTGTGACGGAATACCAGTGCCTGGCCGTTGGAGAAACCCACCGCCACCAGTGGTTGACCTGGCTGGTCGTCACCAATCGACGTCACAGTGGCACCCACCGGGACCGGCAGATCGACGCGTTTGAGTTCAGCGCCATTGTCGATATCGAAAAACAGTGCCTGGCCCTTGTCGGAAACCCGCATGGCGACCTGGTTCTGCTCTTCCAGGGAGATCATCAACGGCTTGCCGGCGTCTTGCATCCACGCCGGCGTAATGGCGTCGCTGGACGTCAGGCTGGCACCCTGGAACAGGGGCGCAACGACGTAGGCGAGGAAGAAAAAGATCAGGGTGATCGCACCGAGAACGGCAAGGCCGCCCACCAGGACGTACCAGCGGGTCAGGCGATCCTTGAGCGCGCGGATGCGGCGCTTGCGTTGCAGCTCAGGCGTATTGAAATCAATTCGCTTGGGGGGATTTGTAGTCATTGTGGAATTGGCCAGATCATTCATTCGCACACCCTAGCGATCCTGTATGACAGAAAGATGACAGTGCAGTGACGCAACAAATCCGCCGCCTGGTGAAACCGGCAGCGGAGCGAGAATTTGGGGGTTGTGTAGGAGCGAGCTTGCTCGCGAAGAGGGTACATCCGACACATTTTCTGTGCCTGACCTAGCTTCGCGAGCAAGCTCGCTCCTACACAGGTCCGGGGCGCGCCCCGGACCTAGGGTTTTACTTTTTTGCGACTTCTGCGCCGCCTTCCTGCAGACCCAGGTCAGCCAGTGCTTTTGCTGCAACCTTGGCTGGCAGCGGGATGTAGCCGTCTTTCACCACGACTTCCTGGCCCTGCTTGGACAGAACCAGCTTCACGAACTCGGCTTCCAGCGGGGCCAGAGGCTTGTTCGGGGCCTTGTTGACGTAGACGTACAGGAAGCGCGACAGCGGGTACTTGCCGTTCAGGGCGTTTTCTTCGGTGTCTTCGATGAACTCGCCGCCTTCTTTCTTGGACAGGGCAACGGTTTTCACGCTGGCAGTCTTGTAGCCGATGCCCGAGTAGCCGACGCCGTTAAGCGAGCTGCTGATCGACTGCACAACCGAAGCCGAACCTGGCTGTTCGTTGACGTTTGGCTTGAAGTCGCCTTTGCACAGGGCTTCTTCCTTGAAGTAGCCGTAAGTACCGGATACCGAGTTACGACCGAACAGTTGAAGGGGCTTGTTGGCCAGGTCACCGGTCACGCCCAGGTCACCCCAGGTCTTGACGTCGGTCTTGGCGCCGCACAGGCGAGTCGAGGAGAAAATCGCGTCGACCTGAGCCATGGTCAGGCCCTTGATCGGGTTGTCCTTGTGCACGAATACAGCCAAGGCGTCCACGGCAACCGGGATAGCGGTTGGCTTGTAGCCATACTTGGTTTCGAAGGCTTGCAGCTCGTTGTCCTTCATCTTGCGGCTCATCGGGCCCAGGTTAGCGGTGCCTTCGGTCAGCGCAGGTGGCGCGGTAGACGAACCGGCGGCCTGAATCTGGATGTTGACGTTCGGGTATTCTTTTTTGTAGTTCTCGGCCCAGAGGGTCATGAGGTTGGCCAGGGTATCGGAACCGACGCTGGACAGGTTGCCCGACACACCAGTGGTCTTGGTGTAGCTCGGGATAGCAGGGTCAACAGCGGCAACCGCGTTGGCAGTCGCAACGCCAGCAGCGACAAAAGTCATTGCCGCCATCAAACGCTTCAGTTTCATGCCTTACTCCTAGCAGATAGGGTGTGTTATTCGGGGCCAAGTATCAGCAGGCCGTGTGAACACTCTATGGCTGAAATATGACAATTGGATGAAAGGCCAGTATTCGAGTTTTTAGAACATGATTTATGGCGCCCCAATCGCCAGCAGGCTGGCTCCCACATTGGAATGCATTTCAATGTGGGAGCCAGCCTGCTGGCGATTGGGACGGTACAGACGATAGGAAAGTCGAAAATTATCGACCCTTCTTCCACAGATAAGCACCCACCAGAATCCCGACTCCGCAAAGCACCGCCACATAATAGGCAGGCCCCATCGGGCTCTCCTTGAGCAACAGGCTGACGATCATCGGCGTCAACCCACCGAAAATCGCATAGGCCACGTTGTAGGAGAACGACAGGCCGCTGAAACGCACCACCGGCGGGAACGCCTTGACCATCACGTACGGCACCGCACCGATGGTGCCCACCAGCAGGCCGGTCAGGGCGTACAGCGGGAACAACCAGTCAGGATGGTCGGCCAGGCTGTGATAGAAGGTCCAGGAACTGGCCAGCAATGCCGTGCAACCGACCACGAACACGCGCCCCGCGCCAAAACGATCCGCCAGGGCGCCGGCAATGATGCAGCCAATGCTCAGGAACACGATGGCCACACTGTTGGACTGCAACGAGATGGTTGGCGAGAAGTGGTAGACCGTCTGCAGCACGGTCGGGGTCATCAGGATCAACACCACGATGGCGGCGGACAACAGCCAGGTCAGCAGCATCGAAATGGCAATCGCGCCACGATGGTCACGCAGCACCGCACGCAATGGCACTTCTTCGGCCAGGGCCTTGCGCTGTTGCAGCTCTGCAAACACCGGAGTTTCGTGCAGCCAGCGGCGCAGGTACACCGAGAACAGACCAAACACGCCACCCAACAGGAATGGGATCCGCCAGGCGTAATCCGCCACTTCAACCGGGGTATAGACGCTGTTGATCGCCGTGGCGACCAGCGAACCCAGGAGGATGCCCGCCGTCAGGCCGCTGGTCAGGGTGCCGCAGGCATAACCGACATGCCGCTGCGGGACGTGTTCAGAAACGAAGACCCAGGCACCCGGCACTTCGCCGCCAATCGCCGCGCCCTGGATCACCCGCATCAGCAGCAACAGGATCGGCGCCCACATGCCGATCTGCGCATAAGTCGGCAGCAGGCCCATGATCAGGGTCGGCACCGCCATCATGAAGATGCTCAGGGTGAACATCTTCTTGCGCCCCAGCAGGTCGCCGAAGTGCGCCATCACGATGCCGCCCAGCGGTCGCGCCAGGTAACCGGCGGCGAAGATGCCGAAGGTCTGCATCAGGCGCAGCCACTCGGGCATGTCCGCCGGGAAGAACAGCTTGCCCACCACCGTGGCGAAGAACACGAAGATGATGAAATCGTAGAATTCCAGCGCCCCGCCCAGGGCCGACAGCGATAGCGTCTTGTAATCGTTGCGGGTCAGCGGACGTGCGGATTGGGAAGGCTGCGCGATACTCGAGGGCGCTGTGGTCATGGCAAGGGCTTCTCTTATAGTCAGGTCTGCCGCCCCAACAACGCTGGCAAGGGCTCGGGCAGGACCGGCACGATAGCAAATTGTTCGAAAAAGCACATAGAGGCGCGTATTTGATGGTCAAAATGAGAACCCGACGGTCGTATCGGAGTCTACCGACCGATATACTCGCAAGTGAGCGATAGCTAACAAGGGTTGCTGTGCGAAAACGCCTCAGGTTCACAGGCGATTTCGCAGAGTTTCCCTTTAGGCGCCTTACGAAAAACGTGACGAACGCAGTATGTTCGGGGATGAATCGTTTTTCCGAGACGGCTATTCACCCGCTATACCTACGAAGAGTCACGGGTCAGAGGCACCCCCGGCATGATAGAGCTCGAACAAGAAGATCCGATCCCGCAAGGCGACCTGGCCCTGCAAATCACCGCGCTTCCTCGCGAAACCAACGGCTTTGGCGATATTTTCGGCGGCTGGCTGGTGGCGCAGATGGATTTGGCCGGTACCGCGATGGCCAGCAAGGTGGCCGGCGGTCGCGTGGCCACTGTCGCGATCGACCGCATGGCCTTCCTGGTTCCGGTCGCCGTGGGCGCCCAGCTCTCCTTTTATACCCAGGCCCTGGAAATCGGCCGCAGCTCGATCCAGATGATGGTCGAGGTCTGGAGCGACGATCCACTGTCCAGCGAATGGCGCAAAGTCACTGAAGCGGTGTTCGTGTTTGTCGCCATCGATGGCAGCGGCCGTACCCGTTCTGTTCCGCCCCGGGCTCGTTAAAACCCGGCTGCGTTAAACCCGCCAGGCGTTTTGCGGTCCATTGCAGTCATTGTTACTGATCGAGAGCTGTCCCATGAGCACGCCCAACGTTGAAGCCGTCAAACTGGATGAACTGAACTGCTGGCGCATCCGCCACGGTCAGGCCGAATTGCTGGTGGCCCAGCAAGGTGCGCACATCCTCAGCTATCAATTGGCTGGGCAACCGCCGCTGATCTGGCTCAACGACGAGGCCGTGTTCAAGGCCGGCAAAAGCATCCGCGCCGGCGTGCCGGTGTGCTGGCCGTGGTTCGGCAACCTGGCGCGCAACCCGCAGAGCGTCCAGGCGATGCGCGTCAGCAACGAACCCGCCACTGCCCATGGGCTGGTGCGGACGATGGACTGGGAGTTGGGCGGCATCGAGGCCGAGGGTGAAAGCCTGAAGATCGAATTCCTCTTGCCCTGCCCCGAAGACGGCTTGCCAGGCTGGCCACACCAGGTCGACCTGAAGTTGAGCATTCGTCTGGATGAGCAGCTGCATATCAGCCTGACCAGCCACAACCAGGGCACCGACACCGTTACGATCAGCCAGGCGCTGCACAGCTATTTCGCGGTCAGCGATGTGCGCGAAGTGCATGTCGAAGGGCTGGACGGCTTGAGCTATATCGAGACCCTGGACGACTGGAAAACCGTGACCCAGTCCGGTGACTTGCGCTTTACCGGCGAAACCGATCGCATCTACCTCGATACACCGAGCCGGCTGAGCATTGTCGACCCGGCCTGGGAGCGGCGAATCGAGCTGACCAGTACCGGCTCACGTTCAGCAGTGATCTGGAACCCGTGGACCGAACGCGCCGCGGCATTCAGCGACATGGCCGACGATGGCTGGCAGCGCATGCTGTGCATTGAAACGGCGAATGTCTTGGGGGATGTGGTGACTTTGGCACCGGGTGCCAGCCACACCTTGGGCGTAAGCATCGGTAGCAAATCTCTGTAACACTACAAAACCAATGTGGGAGCGGGCTTGCTCGCGAAGTGGGAGTGTCAGTTGACATAAATGTTGCCTGACACATCGCCTTCGCGAGCAAGCCCGCTCCCACATTTGGCTGTGCCATGCCAACCGGCGAGTTACAAATCCGACTCCTGCACCACCCTCACCTTCGCCGCATCCAGCGCATAGGCCGCATCCGCCAGGTCATTGCTGACCTTCTCGATCTTCAGCGTGCCGGTCACCCACAGCGGCGTGTAGATATCCTCCAGCTTCAAGCCCTTGGGATAACGCACCAGCACCAGTTGATTGGGTGGCGGAGGTGGAACGTGGATGCAGGCGCCCGGGTAAGGCACCAGGAAAAACAAGGTGCTACGGCCCTTGGCGTCAGACTCCAGCGGTACCGGGTAACCACCGATACGGATGTCCTTGTCGTTCATCGACGCTACGGTCCTGGTCGAATACATCACCGCGGGCAAACCCTTGCTCTGCTTCATGCCACCTTTTTCAGTGAAGGTGCCATTGGCTTCCGGGGAGTCGTGGTCGATTTCGGGCATGGCCTCGAGGGCTTTCTGGTCCGACTTGGGCATCAGTTCGAGCCAGTCGGTTTCCGGCAGCTCGCCGGCATGGGCAAGGCCCGTACTCAGTAAAACAAGAGTCAGCAGAAGACGGCGCATGAAAATGCTCGGTAGGGATATGGAAATCGCCGAGCATTCTAGTCCTCCCGGGCTGCGCCGCCGAGAGGACTTTGTCGCTTGAATCAGTTCTTTTTGATCAGGCCGTAGATCACCAGCAAGATGACGGCGCCCACCAGCGCCCCGAGGAAGCCTGCACCTTCGCCCGCCTGGTAGAAACCCAGGGCCTGGCCGCCATAAGTAGCCGCCAGCGAACCGCCAATACCGAGCAGGATGGTCATGATCCAGCCCATGCTGTCATCGCCCGGTTTGAGGAAGCGTGCCAGCAGGCCGACGATCAAGCCGATAAAGATGGTTCCGATGATTCCCATGGCATTTCCCTCTGATTTGGTTGGTTATGCGAAAGCCTAGTCAGACTTTGGCATCCTGCCATGAGAGAACGGCGGCCCCTGAATGGTTCCGCCGCTGCCACATGAAACTGTTTTACTCGGCGATGAGCGCTTCGACCTTGAGGATCTGCGCGGCGAGGGTTTCGCGATCTGCACAACGCAGGTTGGCGTGACCGACCTTGCGGCCGACCTTGAACGCCTTGCCGTAGTGGTGCAGATGGCAATCAGCAATGGCCAGGACTTTTTCAGTCTCCGGCACTTTACCGATGAAGTTGAGCATCGCGCTTTCGCCGACCTTGGCGGTCGAACCCAGCGGCAGGCCGGCGACCGCCCGCAGGTGGTTTTCGAACTGGCTGCACTCGGCGCCTTCGGTGGTCCAGTGCCCGGAGTTGTGCACACGAGGGGCGATTTCGTTGGCCTTCAGGCCGCCGTCGACTTCAAAGAACTCGAACGCCATCACGCCCACATAATTCAGCTGCTTGAGCACTCGGCTGGAGTAATCCTCGGCCAAGGCCTGCAACGGGTGGTCGGTGCTGGCCACGGACAGCTTGAGGATGCCGCTGTCGTGGGTGTTGTGCACCAGCGGGTAGAACCTGGTTTCGCCATCGCGGGCACGCACGGCGATCAGCGAGACTTCGCCGGTGAAGGGTACGAAGCCTTCCAGCAGGCAAGCCACACTGCCCAGTTCGGCGAAGGTACCCACGACATCTTCCGGTGTGCGCAGGACTTTCTGGCCCTTGCCGTCGTAACCCAGGGTGCGGGTTTTCAGTACGGCGGGCAGGCCGATGGAAGCCACGGCGGCGTCGAGGTCAGCCTGAGACTGGATGTCGGCAAATGCCGGGGTCGGAATCCCCAGGTCCTTGAACATGCTCTTTTCGAACCAGCGATCACGGGCGATGCGCAGGGCTTCGGCGCTCGGGTAAACCGGCACGAACTGCGACAGGAACGCCACGGTTTCCGCCGGGACGCTCTCGAATTCGAAGGTCACCAGATCGACCTCATCAGCCAGCTGACGCAGGTGATCCTGATCGCCGTAATCGGCCCGCAGGTGTTCGCCCAACGCGGCGGCGCAAGCGTCCGGCGCCGGGTCGAGGAAAGCGAAGTTCATGCCCAGCGGAGTGCCCGCCAGCGCCAACATGCGACCCAACTGGCCGCCACCGATTACACCGATCTTCATCGTCAACAACCTCAGGCGATGCGTGGGTCTGGATTTTCCAGGACGCTGTCTGTCTGCTCAGCACGGAAGGTTTTCAGTACTTCGTGGAACTGCGGGTGCTTGGCGCCCAGGATACTCGCCGACAGCAGGGCTGCGTTGATCGCACCGGCCTTGCCGATGGCCAGGGTGGCGACCGGAATACCTGCTGGCATCTGCACGATCGAGAGCAGCGAATCGACGCCCGAGAGCATCGCCGACTGCACCGGCACGCCCAGCACCGGAAGGTGGGTCTTGGCCGCACACATGCCAGGCAAGTGGGCTGCGCCACCGGCACCGGCGATGATCACCTCGATGCCACGCGCCTCGGCTTCTTCAGCGTACTGGAAGAGCAGGTCCGGGGTGCGGTGGGCAGAGACCACTTTCACCTCGTAGGGGATGCCGAGCTTTTCCAGCATATCGGCGGTGTGGCTAAGGGTGGACCAATCGGACTTGGAGCCCATGATCACGCCAACCAATGCACTCATCGTCGTGCCTCTTCTCTCTGGGCGCCCGCAGGCGCATCAAAAAACAACAAGCCACGCAAAATGCGTGGCTTGATTGTACGAATTATGGCCGGTCGTAACCGGCCGAAGGCCGCGCAGTATACCTCAATACAGCAGATAAACAGCCCCTGTTGCGACCATCTGTCATACGGCGCAAAGTCCCGGTTTTATTGACTCCCAGGTCAATGGAATACAGCACAAATCTCCTGTGGGAGCGGGCTTGCTCGCGAAAGCGGTGGGTCAGTCAACATCAATGCTGCCTGACATACCGCATTCGCGAGCAAGCCCACATTTGAGTTTCCGCGGTCTCAGGTACTTTGGGCAGCGCCACCTTCCAGCTTGCGCCACAACAACCGCACGTTCGCCTTGCGTACCAACGCGCAGCGGTACAAACGGATCTCCAGCGGCACATGCCATTGCGGGCCACCGCACACCACCAGTTCACCGCGCGCCAGCTCGGCGCGCACACTCAGTTGCGGCACCCAGGCAATCCCCAGCCCTTCCAGCGCCATGCTCTTGAGGCTATCGGCCATGGCGGTTTCATACACCGTGGTAAAGCGCAGCGCGCGTTGGCGCAGCAAACCGTTCACCGAACGCCCGAGAAACGCTCCCGCGCTGTAGGCCAGCAACGGCACGCTGGCCTCGCCCTCCAGATCGAACAGGGGCTTGCCCTGCTCATCTGCCGCGCACACCGGGAGCATTTCGGTATGCCCAAGGTGCAGGGAAGGAAAGATCTCAGGGTCCATCTGCATGGCGGCATCCGGATCGTAGAACGCCAGCATCAGGTCGCATCCGCCTTCCCGCAGCGCGTGCACGGCGTCGCCGACGTTGGTCGCCACCAGCCGTGTAGCGATGTTCAACCCTTCATTGCGCAGTTGCGCGATCCAGCGCGGGAAAAAACCCAGTGCCAGTGAGTGCGCCGCCGCGACCTGCATCACTTCGCCCTGCCCGCCTTCCAGATGATGCAGGTGTCGCAGCACTTCACCGAGCTGCTCGACCACGGTGCGCGCGGTGACCAGGAACAGCTGGCCCGCCGCCGTCAGCTCCACCGGCGTGCGCGAGCGGTTGACCAAGGTGAGCCCCAGCGCGGCTTCAAGACTACGGATCCTGCGGCTGAAGGCCGGTTGAGTCACGAAACGGCGTTCCGCTGCCTGGGAGAAACTGCGGGTGGCGGCCAGGGCACTGAAGTCCTCCAGCCATTTACTTTCCAGATTCATCACGTCCTCCCGGAACGCACCAATTTAGGTCACACGCTCACCGCGAACACGGCGTCACATCGACATTATGCCGAATATGCATAGGCCAGTGTTTAATAGCATTGGCCCAAAATTCTCCACAAGCCTAGCATTTGCAGTGTTCCGGCACAGCCCGGGTCCATATTGAGATGATTTCTATCATGTCCTCCGCTGCATCATTCCGCACAGAAAAAGACCTGCTTGGCGTACTCGAAGTACCGGCTCAAGCGTATTACGGCATCCAGACCCTGCGAGCGGTGAACAACTTCCGTCTCTCGGGCGTTCCGATTTCGCATTACCCGAAGCTGGTAGTCGGCCTGGCCATGGTCAAGCAAGCTGCCGCTGACGCCAACCGCGAGCTGGGTCACCTGAGCGAAGCCAAGCACGCTGCCATCAGCGAAGCCTGTGCCCGTCTGATCCGCGGCGATTTCCACGAAGAATTCGTGGTGGACATGATTCAAGGCGGCGCCGGTACTTCCACCAACATGAACGCCAACGAAGTGATTGCCAACATTGCTCTCGAAGCAATGGGTCACGAGAAAGGCGAGTACCAGTACCTGCACCCGAACAACGACGTGAACATGGCGCAGTCGACCAACGACGCCTACCCGACGGCAATTCGCCTGGGTCTGCTCTTGGGTCACGACGCGCTGCTGGCCAGTCTCGACAGCCTGATCCAGTCGTTCGCCGCCAAAGGTGAAGAATTCAGCCACGTCCTGAAGATGGGTCGTACCCAGCTGCAAGACGCCGTGCCGATGACCCTTGGCCAGGAATTCCGCGCCTTCGCCACCACCTTGGGCGAAGACCTGGCACGCCTGAAGACGCTGGCACCCGAACTGCTGACCGAAGTGAACCTGGGCGGCACCGCGATCGGCACCGGCATCAACGCCGACCCGCGTTACCAGCACCTGGCCGTTCAGCGTCTGGCCACCATCAGCGGTCACCCGCTGGTACCGGCGGCCGACCTGATCGAAGCCACCTCGGACATGGGCGCCTTCGTATTGTTCTCCGGCATGCTCAAGCGTACCGCGGTCAAGCTGTCGAAGATCTGCAACGACCTGCGCCTGCTGTCCAGCGGCCCACGCACCGGCATCAACGAAATCAACCTGCCGGCGCGTCAGCCAGGCAGCTCGATCATGCCAGGCAAGGTCAACCCGGTTATCCCGGAAGCCGTGAACCAGGTGGCATTCCAGATCATCGGCAACGACCTGGCCCTGACCATCGCGGCCGAAGGCGGCCAGCTGCAATTGAACGTGATGGAGCCGCTGATCGCCTTCAAGATCTTCGACTCGATCCGCCTGCTGCAACGCGCCATGGACATGCTGCGCGAGCATTGCATCACCGGCATCACCGCCAACGAAGAACGCTGCCGTGAACTGGTCGAGCACTCGATCGGCCTGGTCACCGCGCTGAACCCGTACATCGGTTATGAAAACGCCACCCGCATCGCCCGTATCGCCCTCGAAAGCGGCCGCGGCGTGCTGGAACTGGTGCGTGAAGAAGGCCTGCTCGACGACGCCATGCTCGCCGACATCCTGCGCCCGGAAAACATGATTGCCCCGCGTCTGGTCCCGCTTAAAGCCTGACCATCGTTGTAATACCGCTCACCAGGTCGAGGGACTAGACACCTCTCACCTTTTGAGGGCTTGGAGATCATTCTCCAGGCCCTTTTTTTTACTCGGAACTTGTGGTGCTTTTGCTGGCCTTTTCGCTGGCAAGCCAGCGCCTACAAGGACAGGGTGAACACCAACCACCTGTAGAAGCTGGCTTGCCAGCGAAGAGGCCCTCAAGACCCTTCGAAATCCCCTTCGTTTCACCGCATGCACCACAACCGTGCAGACGGACGGCACTCTCATCGGTATAGTGCCGCCCCTCTTCGCGTAGGCGGTCGTCGGTAGCGAGACCACAACCCGTGCGAAACCCGAACTAATAACAAACCCGCGATATGAAACCGGGACGAACATCGACCCACCTGTTGTGCCGTGCGCCCGCTGGTGTAACGCGATGTTTCTGTCCGGCCAGCATCTGCCCCCACAAAAAACAGCGAGGAATATCCATGCTCGAAGTCATCAACGACTTCCTCTCCGGCAAAGTACTGATCGTGCTCATTGTCGGGCTCGGTAGCTACTTCACGATCCGCTCGCGTTTCGTTCAATTGCGTCACTTCTTCCATATGTTCGCGGTCTTCCGCGACAGCCTCAAAAGCAGCGCCGGTCAACTTAGCTCGTTCCAGGCCTTGATGCTCAGCCTGGCCGGGCGTGTCGGTGCAGGCAACATTGCCGGTGTCGGCATTGCCGTGACACTGGGTGGCCCCGGTGCCGTGTTCTGGATGTGGGTGACCGCACTGGTCGGCATGTCGAGCAGCTTCTTCGAATGCTCCCTCGGCCAGCTCTACAAGCGCTGCGACAGCGAAGGCCAGTTCCGTGGCGGCCCTTCCTACTACATCCAGCACGGCCTGCAAAAGCGCTGGCTGGGGATGATCATGGCGTTCCTGCTGCTGGTTACCTTCGGCTTCGCCTTCAACGGCCTGCAATCCCATGCCGTGACCCACTCTCTGAACAACGCGTTCGGCCTCGACACCACCTGGACCGGCCTTGGCCTGGCCGTGCTGCTGGGCCTGGTGTTCATCGGCGGGATCAAGCGCATCGCCAAGGTCGCTGACCTGCTGGTACCGGTGAAGACCCTGGTGTACATCGGCGTGACCATCTACGTGATCGTGCTGCAGTTCGATCAGGTGCCGGGCATGCTGATGACCATCGTCAAGAGCGCCTTCGGCCTGGACCAGGCGTTTGGCGGCCTGATCGGCAGCGCCATCATCATGGGAGTCAAGCGCGGCGTGTTCGCCAACGAGGCCGGCCTTGGCAGCGCGCCGAACGTGGCCGCGGTGGCTGCGGTCGAGCATCCGGTCGCACAAGGGGTGGTCCAGGCGTTCAGTGTGTTCCTTGACACCTTCGTGATCTGCACCTGCACGGCCTTGCTGATCCTGCTGTCGGGCTTCTATACCCCGGGTTTCGAAGGCGACGGCATAGCCCTGACCCAGAACTCCCTCGCCGCCGTGGTCGGTGACTGGGGCCGGATGTTCATTTCCGTGGCGCTGGCGTTGTTCGTGTTCACCTCGATCCTCTACAACTACTACCTGGGCGAGAGCAACCTGCGCTTCCTGATCGGTGAAAACCGCAAGGCACTGATGGGCTACCGTGCGCTGGTGCTGGTCCTGATTTTCTGGGGCGCCATCGAAAACCTCGGGACCGTGTTCGCCTTTGCCGACATCACCATGACGATGCTGGCGTTCGTCAACCTGATCGCGCTGTTCCTGCTGTTCAAGGTCGGCATGCGCATCCTGCGTGACTACGATGACCAGCGCGCGGCCGGGATCAAGACCCCGGTGTTCGACTCGAGCAAGTTCCCCGACCTGGACCTGGATCGCCAGGCCTGGCCAGCCAATCCGCCAGCCGTCATCACCAAGGCTGAAGCCGAGTCACAGGGCGTGCCCGCAGCGCAACGCTGATCGGTTAAAGTGCGTTATCCCTTGTGGTAGCGGGCTTGCTCGCGAAAGCGGTGTGTCAGGCAACATCAATGTTGACTGACACTCCCTCTTCGCGAGCAAGCCCGCTCCCACACAGGAACTCATCGTTATCGGAGCACCCCCATGAATTCCTCGACCTACCCTGCCGCCCAGCACGTCATGGTGCTCTACACCGGCGGCACCATTGGCATGCAAGCCAGCGAACACGGCCTGGCGCCGGCATCCGGTTTCGAAGCGCGGATGCGCGAATACCTGCACAGCCAGCCTGATCTGGTGGTACCGCAATGGCGCTTTCGCGAGATGTCGCCGCTGATCGACAGCGCCAACATGACCCCGGCGTATTGGCAGCAATTGCGTGAAGCGGTGGTCGATGCCGTAGACGTGCAGGGTTGCGACAGCGTTCTGATCCTGCACGGCACCGACACCCTGGCCTACAGCGCCGCCGCCATGAGTTTTCAATTGCTCGGCCTGCACGCCCGCGTGTGCTTTACCGGCTCGATGCTGCCGGCCGGCGTAACCGACAGCGACGCCTGGGAAAACCTGGGTGGCGCACTGGTTGCGTTAGACCAAGGCCTGGCGCCGGGGGTGCACTTGTACTTCCACGGCGAACTGCTGGACCCGACCCGTTGCGCCAAAGTGCGCAGTTTCGGCCGGCATCCGTTCAAGCGCCTGGAACGTCAGGGTGGTGGTGTGAAGGTCGACTCCCTGCCGCCAAAGCTGAATTACAACCAGAGCAGACAACTGGCGAAAGTCGGCGTACTGCCGTTGTTTCCTGGAATCGACGCCGAAATTCTGGATGGCCTGATCGACAGCGGCATTCAGGGCCTGGTGCTGGAGTGCTATGGCAGCGGTACCGGTCCGAGCGACAACCCGGGTTTTCTCGCCAGCCTGGAACGGGCACGGGACGCGGGCGTCGTGGTGGTGGCAGTCACGCAGTGCCACGAAGGCGGCGTAGAGCTGGACGTTTATGAGGCGGGTAGTCGTTTGCGGGTGGCCGGTGTGCTTTCAGGTGGCGGCATGACCCGTGAAGCAGCGTTCGGCAAACTGCATGGCTTGCTAGGTGCAGGACTTGAACCTTCCGAGGTTCGGCGACTGGTCGAATGGGACCTGTGTGGCGAGCTGGCTTGATATATACATCCCTCACAATGAGTGCGCTCAAGTTCTTTTCGAGAACTTGAGCCGCCACTTCGAACATACAACTTTACAAATACGATGCAATTATAACTCCCACAACAAAGTCAAGTTAGATACCTTTGCTCAGGCAGGACGCACCTAAACTTGATTACAGGAGTTACATATAATGAGCATTTCATCCAAAGGCTGGACCGCACAAATAGACCGGATGCCGGGCGCTGCTTCTTTCCGCACCTACGGCACCGTAACGGTCGCCAATAGTGGCATTACACCAACGCTGGTCCTGAGTGCACGGCAAGACAAGACCACTAATATACGCCTGGACCTGCTACTCGAAGAATCAAGCGACATGTCGCTGCAGGTTCTAACAGACAAGTTTGTCGAGTACAAAGAAATGGGCAACTCAAACGTCACCGGCGTCAGCATCTTCCATGATGGAAAATTACTGCACCATATAAGTGAAGTAATGATTACCCATTAAGAGCAGTGTATTTCCCACGCTATAGAATTTCCCGCCAGACACGCCAAGTGCATGGCGGGAAACTTCGTCGCTAACTTACGCCTTGCGCTCGTAGCAAATCCGCCAGAGCCTGCGCCTCAACCGGCCGGCTGATCAGATAGCCCTGCACTTCATCACAGCGTTCAGCCTGCAAAAACTCCAGCTGCTCCAGTCGCTCCACGCCTTCAGCCACCACTTTCAATTTCAAGCCGTGGGCCATGGCAATAATCGCCCGGGTAATCGCCGCATCTTCCGTGCCCTCTCCCAGGCCGCGAATAAACGCCTGATCGATCTTCACGTAATCCACGGGGATGCGCTTGAGGTAGCTCAGCGATGAATAGCCAGTGCCAAAATCGTCGATCGCCAGCTTCACCCCCAGATCACGCAGTTGCTGGAAGGTCGCGATAATGTGCTCGACGCTGTCGAGCAACTGGCTTTCGGTCAGTTCCAGCTCAAGGTAATGCGGCGCCAGTCCGGTTTCTTCCAGGACCTGACGTACCAGGCTGACCAGCTTGCCCTGGCGCAATTGATGCACCGACAGATTGACCGACACCCGAATCGCCTCGAGTCCCAGGCGTTGCCACTCACAGGCTTGCCAGCAGGCCTGGCGCAAGACGAACTCGCCGATCGGGCCGATCAACCCGGTCTCCTCCGCCAGACCGATGAAATCCCCCGGCGGCACCCGCCCCATGGTCGGGTGGTCCCAGCGCACTAGGGCCTCGGCGGCATTGAGCCTGCCCGTGGCGAGGCACAGTTTTGGTTGGTAGAACACCTTCAGCTGTTTCTCTTCAACCGCTTTACGCAGATGGTTTTCCAGCTGCAAGCGCTCAAGGGTGCTGGTTTGCAAGCTATCGGTGTAGAACTGGAAATTGTTACCGCCCAAATGCTTGGCGTGCTGCATGGCCATGTTCGACTGACTGACCAATGCGGATATTTCCCGGGCGTTATCCGGCAACAGGCTGATGCCCATGGAAGCACTGACCACCAGCTCATGACCCTCGACGGTCACCGGCAAGCGCAATTTGGCCGACAGGCGCGTGGCCACCCGCGCCAGGCTGGAAAGGTTACCGTAGGCATTGAACAGCACGGCGAATTCATCGCCGGACAAGCGCGCGATGGTGTCTGCCTCAGGTAATGCATTGACCAGGCGCCGGGCCATTTTCTGCAACAGTTGATCGGCCACTTCGTGCCCCAGGCTGTCGTTGAGCTGCTTGAAACGATCCAGATTGATGTGCAACAACGCCAGGCTGCGATAACCGCCCTGACGCACCCGCTGATGCGCCTCGCCCAGCCGTTCGCGGAACATCGAGCGATTGGCCAGCCCCGTGAGTTCGTCGTAATGGGTCAGGTAGCGCATGCGCTCTTCGGATTCTCGCCGTGCCGAGAGATCGGCGAAGAAGCCCACGATATGACTGACATTGCCCCGCACATCGCGTACTGCATTCAATTGCAGAAATTGTGGATACATCTCGCCGTTCTTGCGGGTTTCCACCAGTTCACCCTGCCAACTGCCGTGCTGCTCCAGCGCTTGATGGATCGCACCGTAATGCCGTCGCGCATCACGACTGCAGGGCAACTCGACCACGTTGCGCCCAAGCATCTCCTCGATTTTATAGCCAGTGACCCGGCTGAAGGCTTGATTGACCGCAAGCAGGGCATAACCCGGATCGAAAATCACGATACCTTCGCTGGCGGCCTCGAACACCGTCGCCGCCAACTGCCGTTGCTCCTCCTGGGCCTTGCTGGCACTGATATCGCGCCGCGTGCCCACCATGCGAATCACCCGCCCGTTGTCGGCACGTTCGACCGCCCGCCCACGGTCTTCGATCCACACCCAGTGCCCAGCGCCATGCCGCACGCGATACTCGATCTGGTAGTCCTCGGTGCGGCCCTTCAAATGCTCGACCAACGCCCTTTTCAATGCAGGCAGATCGTCGGGGTGCAGGCGGGGCTTGAGGTGGCGCAGGATAGCCGTCACCTGTTCCGGCTCCAGACCGAACAATTCCTGGATCTGCGTGTGATGGACCTCGTCGGTTTGCAGGTTCCAGTCCCACAGCCCCAGTTCGCTGGCCTTCAATGCCAGCGCAAGGCGCGCCTCACTCTTGCTCAGCGCCTGGTTGGCCGCGTCCAGCTCCAGACTGCGCTGGGCGACACGGCTTTCCAGATCGACCTGGATCTCGCGCAATTCGTCTTCGGCACGCCGACGCTGGTCGATTTCCCGGGTCAGCTTCTGATTGAGCTGGTCGCTGCAGTTCTGCACTTGCTGCAGATGCTCGATCAGCGCCTGATTCTGAAAGCGGCGCAACATCCCACGATCGATCAACCGATTCACTTGCCAGGCGACCACACTCAAAGCGCCGAGCAAAATCAGGCCGAACCAGCCCCAACCGTGTTGCTGGTCGTCCCCGCCCCAGAACATATAGGCGATGGCCGGCAACAGGCAGGGCAAGGTGAAGGACAGGAACGCCGGCAAACTCACCGCGTAGGCCACGCTGGCCGACAGCGCCGCGGCACCGATCAGGCCGAAGACCCACGCTTGTTGAATGAAGTTATCGGCGGGAACCAGGGCAATACCGGCACCGGCCAGGGTCAGGCCAGTGAGACCCGAGCCCAGCAGAAACATGCGTCGCCAGATCGGATGCGCCTGGCGGTTGGGAATCGCCGAATCGAAGGCCGCCACCTGGATCACCCGCAATGCCACCAGCGACAGCAACCACACCAGCCAGACACTGACCAGGAAGTAACGCTGCGGACTCCAGAGCAAACCGGCGCACACCAGGCCATTGATCAACATGAACAGTGTGGGCAGCAAGGAACCCTGGTACAGCAGACGCGTGCGTTCGACCGCCATTTCCATGGCGTATCGTTTACGAATAACCCGGGGCTCCACAGTAGGGCCCGACAGGTCGAAGCTGAGGGTCATAGGCAGTGTTCTTGTTCTTATAATGATGAGCATGAGCCCGAAACGTCGACGGAGCATACACAACGCAATGCCCGGACCAAACCGCTACCGATCAAAAAACAGACAAAAATTGTCGACTGCCAGACGTGGCAGAATGCCTTCAAGCGGGGCTGGCCAACGCTTGCAGCCGATGACTGACCGGTCGTCCTTGGGTAACTTTCATCGGCTAAAGCAAAGCGGGGTTTGCCCGAGCTGACGCGGCCCCCTAGAATGCCCCGATGCGCGATGATCTCTCCCTTCTGCTGAACTCCCTCAACGATGCCCAACGCCAGGCCGTAGCTGCCCCCGTGGGTCGTCAGTTGGTCCTGGCCGGTGCTGGTTCCGGTAAAACCCGAGTGCTGGTGCACCGTATCGCCTGGTTGATCCAGGTCGAAAACGCCTCGCCCCACTCCATCCTGTCGGTGACCTTTACCAACAAGGCTGCTGCCGAGATGCGCCATCGCATCGAGCAGCTGATGGGTATCAACCCGGCCGGTATGTGGGTCGGCACCTTCCACGGCCTGGCGCACCGCTTGCTGCGGGCGCACTGGCAGGAAGCGGGCTTGAGCCAGACCTTTCAGATTCTCGACAGCGACGACCAGCAACGCCTGGTCAAGCGGGTGATCCGCGAGCTCGGCCTGGACGAACAACGCTGGCCCGCCCGTCAGGCCCAGTGGTTCATCAACGGACAGAAAGACGAAGGCCTGCGCCCACAACACATTCAAGCCAGCGGCGATCTGTTCCTGGCGACCATGCGCGGCATCTATGAGGCCTACGAGGCCGCTTGCCTGCGCGCCGGTGTGATCGACTTCTCCGAATTGCTGCTGCGCGCCCTCGACCTGTGGCGTGATCACCCTGGCCTGCTGGCGCATTATCAGAAGCGCTTCCGGCACATTTTGGTGGACGAGTTCCAGGACACCAACGCCGTGCAGTACGCCTGGTTGCGCCTGTTGGCCAAGGGTGGCGACAGCCTGATGGTGGTCGGCGACGACGACCAGTCGATCTATGGCTGGCGTGGCGCGAAAATCGAGAACATCTACCAGTACTCCGAAGATTTCCCGGACGCTGAAACCATTCGCCTGGAACAGAACTACCGCTCCACCGCCGGCATTCTCAAGGCCGCCAACGCCTTGATCGCCAACAACACCGGGCGCCTGGGCAAAGAGCTGTGGACCGATGGCGGCGACGGCGAAGCCATCAATCTGTACGCCGCGTTCAACGAACACGATGAAGCTCGCTACGTTGTCGAAACCATCGAAAGTGCGCTGAAAACCGGCTTGGCTCGCAGCGATATCGCGATCCTGTACCGTTCCAACGCCCAATCGCGCGTGTTGGAAGAAGCCTTGCTGCGCGAGCGCATTCCGTACCGCATCTATGGCGGCCAGCGTTTCTTCGAACGCGCTGAAATCAAGAACGCCATGGCCTACCTTCGCCTGCTCGAAGGCCGTGGCAACGATGCCGCGCTGGAGCGGGTGATCAACGTGCCGGCCCGGGGCATCGGCGAGAAAACTGTCGAGGCGATCCGCGACCATGCGCGCCACAGCGATGTGTCGATGTGGGAAGCGATGCGTCAGCTGGTGGCCAACAAAGGCGTTACCGGCCGCGCAGCCAGCGCGCTGGGGGCGTTTGTCGAGTTGATCGAGAACCTCGCCGCCAAGTGCATGGACATGCCGTTGCACCTGATGACCCAGACCGTCATCGAGCAGTCGGGGCTGATCGCCTACCACGAAGCGGAAAAAGGCGAGAAAGGCCAGGCACGGGTAGAAAACCTTGAGGAACTGGTCAGCGCCGCGCGCAACTTCGAAAACAGCGAAGAGGACGAGGACCTGACGCCACTGGCGGCTTTCCTCGGTCACGCCTCGCTGGAAGCCGGCGATACCCAGGCCGACGAACACGAAGACAGCATTCAGCTGATGACCCTGCACAGTGCCAAGGGCCTGGAATTCCCCTATGTGTTCCTGGTGGGCATGGAAGAAGGCCTGTTCCCGCACAAGATGAGCCTGGAAGAGCCCGGCCGTCTTGAGGAAGAGCGTCGCCTGGCCTATGTCGGCATCACTCGGGCCATGCAGAACCTTGTGATGACTTATGCTGAAACCCGACGCCTGTACGGCAGCGAGACCTACAACAAGGTGTCGCGCTTCGTACGCGAAGTGCCCAAGGGCCTGATTCAGGAGGTGCGGCTGTCCAACAGCGTCAGCCGTCCGTTCGGGGGCAACCAGTCGATGAGCGGCAGCAACCTGTTCAGCGGCAGCGAGATTCCGCAGACCGGCTTCAGCCTGGGCCAGACTGTGCGCCACTCGATCTTCGGTGACGGCGTGATCCTCAACTTCGAAGGCGCCGGCGCGGCGGCTCGGGTGCAGGTTAACTTCAGCGAAGGCAGCAAGTGGTTGATGCTGGGTTACGCGAAGCTGGAAGCGATCTAAGGAAAGCCTGAGAACCCATGTGGGAGCGGCCTTGCTCGCGAAGGTCGCACCGCGGTTCGTCAGGAGCACCGCGTTATCGTTCTTCGCGAGCAAGCCCGCTCCCACAAGGTTACGCGGCGCTGGCATAGGCCTGATCACGGCGGGCGTCATCCTGCTCGCGCTGCGACGCCAGGTATCATTTCCTACAGAACTTATTTACTTATCCTACAGACCAAAGTTAACAGGCCCTATTGCGCTGATTGAAGCTGAATGCAACCTGTCAGGCAAAAGCCCGAAACACTCTGCCGCTAGCCAGTAACACTTCAGCTGTGCAACATGGCGCGCGTGCCTTCCACAAATGGGAATTCCCTATATGAAACGTTTTCTTAGCATCGCCATGGCGTTGTGCATCGGCCTGACGATGAGCCTCGACGCCAATGCCGCCAAGCGCTTTGGTGGTGGCAAAAGCGCAGGCGCTGCGCCGACACATCAAACCAGCCAGATGGCTCCTTCTTCTCCAGGCATGGGCGGCGCAGCAGCGACCGCTGGTGCAGCCGGTGCCGCTGGCGCCGCCGCCAAGGCCGGTGGCGCTTCGCGCTGGCTCGGCCCTCTGGCCGGTATCGCCGCCGGTGGCCTGCTGGCTTCCATGTTCATGGGCGACGGTTTCCAGGGCATGCAGATCTTCGACATCCTGATCATGGCGGTCATCGCGTTCCTGGTCTTCCGCTTCATCGCCGCTCGTCGTCGCAAGCAGCAGGCGCACATGGCTCCAGCTGGCTACGCCCCGCCGATGCAGCGTGAAGCCTTCGAACAGAAACCTGCTGGTGGTTCGATCTTCGGCGGTTCGGCTGCACCGGTTGCCGCTCGTCCGGTAATCAATGCGCCAGCCTGGTTCAATGAGAAGAACTTCATTGAAGCGGCCCGTAACCACTTCCAGTCCCTGCAGCAGCACTGGGACGCCAACGAAATGGACAAGATCTCCGAGTTCGTGACCCCGCAGATGCTGGAGTTCCTCAAGCGCGAACGCGCCGACCTGGGTGACGGCTTCCAGTCCACCTACATCGATAACCTCGTTGTGCAACTGGACGGCGTGGATGATCGCGCCGACAAGACCATCGCCACCCTGACCTTCAGCGGCGTGTCGAAAACCTCGCGTTTCGACCAGGGCGAAGTGTTCAGCGAAAGCTGGAACATGGAACGTGCACAGGGCGAAAACCAGCCTTGGCTGGTGGCCGGTATCCGCCAGAACGGCTGATTCCCCTCCGCGCTTCACTTGCTGTAATAAAAACCCCAGCCTCGGCTGGGGTTTTCTATTTCGCGGTTGCATCTATAGCGAGCTACTGTATAAACCGCCCCATATAAACCGCGCCATACATGCAAGAGGATCCCGGACGTGGAAGAAATCATCGAACAACTGCGTGAAGCCAACGAACCGGTACCGGTCCCCTTGGAGTTGCCCGACGAAGATCTGCTGGTCGAGATCGAAGAACAATTGTTCATCGACATTCCATTCGTCTTCAGAGAATTCCTGCTGACCGTCAGCGACGTGGTCTATGGCAGCCTGGAGCCGGTCACCGTGACTGACCCGCAATCCCACACCTACCTGCCGGACGTTGCCGCCAACGCCTGGGATGCAGGCGTCGATCGCAGCCTGATCCCGATCTGCCAGGATGGCGACGACTACTACTGCGTCGAAGAAGACGGCACCGTGGTGCTTTGGCAGGCCGAAGAAGAGCTGATCGCCGAAGAAACCTGGGAATCGGTATGGCACTGGGCGCGGGACGTCTGGCTGGAAAGCTGAGTCCTTCGCCCCACCTGGTCAATGCCCCGGCGAATCCTTGTGGTTTTCCAGGGTATCGAGCAAGGCCACCTGCATCCGTGTGTGCACGCGGATGAACCAGCGCCACAGCAGCGCCGCTACGGCGGCCGCGACCACGGCGATCAGGACCAGCAACTTGTTGGTCGGCAGAATACTGGCCGACAAGGCTGCCAACAGCAGGAAAATCACCAGCAGCGAGAGGATCGGGATCACTTCGGAGATCACCCGGCGCACTCGCTGCGTGTGACGGCCCGCCATCTCCGGTTTGACGCCCATTTCCGCCAGCAACATCGACAATGCCTTGAGCTTGCGATACGCGGCAATCAGGAATGGCAGCGACAGCAGCAGTGCCCCGCCCCAGATCAACGCTTTCTGCCAGCTCGGGTCGCCGATCCAGCCTTGCAGGTAAGTGGATATGCCTTCGGCGAAGTACGCGCCGGAAAAGAAGATCGCGATGACCAGCGCGAGGTTGACCCCCACCTGCAGCAAGATCCGCCGAATCATCGAGGCCAGCAATGCCCCCTGGCCTTGCGGCTGGATGCTGCGCAGCCATTCGCCATACATGCCCAATACGCGGCCCAGGCGCTGCGGCATCACGGCCGCCAGCTTGATCGACAGAGGGTCTGCTGCCCGGATCAGGTACGGCGTCATTAACGTCGTGAGCACTGAAACCGCCACGGCCACCGGATAGAGGAAGTTACTGGTGACCTGCAGGGTCATGCCCAGCGAAGCGATGATGAAAGAAAATTCGCCAATCTGTGACAGACCCATGCCGACGCGCAGTGAGGTCCGTCCGTCGTTGCCGGCGATAAAGGCGCCAATGCCGCAGGACAGCATCTTGCCGAGCACCACCGCCAGGGTGATCACGGCAATGGGCCAGGCGTATTGCAGCAGGATCTTCGGGTCGAGCATCAGGCCGATGGCGACGAAAAAAATCGCACTGAACAGGTCGCGAACCGGTTCGATCAGGCGCTCGATTTTCAGCAACTGCCGCGACTCAGCCATGATCGCGCCAATCAGGAACGCACCGAGCACCATGCTGTACTCAAGCTTGACCACCAGCAGGCAGAAGCCAAAACACAGGCCCAGCACGGTGATCAGCAGCATTTCGTTGCTTTCGAACTTGGCCACATAGGCCAGCAGGCGCGGCACCAGCAGGATGCCGATGACCAGCGCGACGATCATGAACAGCGACAGCTTGCCGACGGTGGAGAATACCTCGCCCGAACTGACCGTGCCGCTGACCGCGATGCTCGACAGCAAGGCGATGATGCCGATGCCCAGGATGTCTTCGACGATCAGTACGCCGAATATCAACTGCGCAAAACGCTGGTTTTTCATCTTCAGGTCATTGAGCGCCTTGACGATGATGGTGGTCGAGGAAATGGCCAGGATCGCCCCGAGGAACAGCGAGTCCATTGTGTTCCAATCGAACCAGCGGCCGATTTCGTAGCCGATCCAGATCATCAGGACGATTTCCAGGAACGCCGCGATAAACGCCGTGGCACCGACCTTGAACAGCTTGCGCAGGCTGAACTCCAGGCCCAGGCAGAACATCAGGAAAATCACCCCCAGCTCAGCCAGGGTCTTGATGGTTTCTTCGTCGTGGATCAGGCCGAACGGCGGCGTGTGCGGGCCAATGATGAAGCCCGCCACGATGTAACCCAGCACCACCGGTTGCTTGAAACGATGGAAAAGCACGGTCACCACGCCCGCAACCAACATGATCACTGCCAGATCCTGAATAAAACTGATGGCATGCATGGCGTGGGGCTCCTTGGGTGACATGGCGCTTTTCGTGTAGGACTTTTCCCTTTGGTCTGGGCTTTTGCAGGGTAACACCGCGACTACGGGTGCAAAGGCGGTGCAATATATGGAAACAGATCGATTGGGCGTGACGGCGGTCGCCCGCGCGGCGTCCCGATATCTGTTGGTTTGAAAAAACCGCTGAAGCGCCCGCAGAGGTGCGTCCCTCAAACCTTGCCTTGACCCGTGAGAACGCTATGGAACCCGGAAACGCCCAACTGTCGATGACAGTATTGATGACCCCCGACATGGCCAATTTCTCTGGCAACGTGCACGGCGGCACCCTGCTCAAGTACCTCGACGAAGTGGCCTACGCCTGCGCCAGCCGTTATGCCGGCCGCTACGTGGTGACCCTGTCGGTGGACCAGGTGATTTTCCGAGAGCCGATCCATGTCGGTGAACTGGTGACCTTCCTTGCATCGGTCAACTACACCGGCAACACCTCCATGGAGGTGGGCATCAAGGTGGTGACCGAGAATATCCGTGAGCGCTCGGTACGCCATACCAACAGCTGCTTCTTCACCATGGTCGCGGTGGATGACCAGCGCAAACCCGCCCCGGTGCCACCGCTGCAACCTGTAAACAGTGAAGACAAGCGCCGTTACATGCAGGCCCAGCAACGTCGGCAGATTCGTCAGGAGCTGGAAAAGCGTTATCAGGAAATCAAGGGCGACGCCTGAAGCAACAAAGATCGCAGGCAGCGATCTTTTTGCCGCAACGCGGTTACAAACTGATCGGAGTCGCCTCGAACCGCACCCGCGGATGGGCGATCCGGTCCTGCGCCCGAACCAGCTCCAGTTCATAACTGGCGCTGGCCTGGGTTTCCAGCAACACCTCATGCACCGCCGACGCGGCGAATTCAAACGCCGCCACCAGGCTGTCGCCCAACAGGACGCGAGCCAGGAACAATCCGGACGTCAGGTCGCCAACACCCACCGGCTGACGCGGAAACGCCAGCAGCGGACGCTGCAGATGCCAGCTGCCTTCGGCCGTCACCAGCAACATCTCGAAGACATCGGCCTTTTTGCCCGGGTAGTCCAGGTGCTTGACCAGTACCGCCTTCGGCCCACGTGCCAGCAGCGCACGCGCCATCGCCAGGCAGTCGAACAGTGACTGCGGCTTGCGCCCCGAGAAACTGTCGAGCTCCAGTTGATTGGGGCACATGAAGTCGGCCACGCTGGCGGCCTCCTCCAACAGGAAATCGCTGACTTCCGCCGGTACGCTGCAGCCCTTCTCCGGATGACCCATCACCGGGTCACACAGGTATAGCGCCTTGGGGTTGATCGATTTGATTCGCTCCAGCCCCGTCAGTATCGCCCTGCCCTGGGCCGCACTGCCGAGATAACCGGACAGCACCGCATCGCAATTACCCAGCTCGCCAATGGCCGCGATACCTTCTACCAGATCGGGAATCTGGTGCGGCGCCAGCACGTCACCGGCCCACTGGCCATATTGGGTGTGATTGGAGAACTGCACGGTATTGAGCGGCCAGACATTCACCCCGACCCGCTGCATCGGGAAAACCGCGGCACTGTTGCCGGCGTGACCGAACACCACGTGGGACTGGATAGCGAGCAGATGGGGCGTACGTTTCATGCGGTGAGTTATCCGTAAAACGATTGAAATTCAAGCCGCGCAGTATGCGACTAAACGCAGCCTGTACGACAGACCGGCGACACAGTTAAGCTGACACTATCTTGTTGGAGCACCCTGTTGATGCTGACCCTTGGAAATATTTTAGTGCTGATGCTGTTCGCCACCGCGGGGGCCTGGCTGTGGCACAACCATGGCTTGCGCGAACACGCACTGGAGCGGGTCAAGCAGCATTGCGCCAAGCTCGGGATCGAGCTGCTGGATGGCAACGTGGCCTTGAAAAAAATCGCGTTCATCAAGGACGCCAATGGTCGGCGACGTTTGGCCCGAGTGTACAACTTCGAATTTACCGTGACCGGCGAAACCCGCCACAACGGTACCATCACCCAGTTCGGCCCACACAGCGCACAGATCGAGCTGGCGCCTTATCCCGTGCCGTTCGACGATACCCCCACGGTGGTGGACGTGGTCAAGCCACGTGCCGAGGTGATCGAGCTGAGCCAGTGGCGTCAGGAACACACCAAGTGGCGGCCTTGAATCAACAGATCCCACGATCCCTGTAGGAGCTGCCGCAGGCTGCGATCTTTTGATCTTCACCCCAACCGACACCCGTCCAGACCTTTTTGCAGCACCTCAACATCCTGCGACTCACTGAAAATAAGCTCAATCCGCGAATCCTGCCGCCATTCACTCATTCTCCATTCCAGCACCGCATTATCCAACGCATTCGCCGACACCCACCCCCCGGCGCTGTGGATAACCAACTTGGCCCGCACCCATTCAAGCCCTGCAAGCCACCGAGCGATCCTGTCAGCATCAAAGACCTGGCTCGGATGCCAGCGCCAGCCAATGCTCCACCCGCCCTCCTGCTCCTGGCTCAGGCAAATCGGCAGCGCCGGATCAGGCCAGATCGCTGGCAACTGTGCAAGCCCCTTGGGCGTCACGAAGTTATCCACACCCGCCACCGCCCGAGCGTCCAGTCCCGGCAATTGGCTCAAAGGCATGGCCGCCTGGTGCGTCCAGTACAACGGGCGCCTCGGCAATTGCGCGGCGAGTTGCTGACGAACGATTTCATCGAGGTGTTCCGACTTGTTCATCAGCAACAGGCCGGCGCTCTCCAGCGCTTCCTGTTGCGCCGCCGGTAGCGGCTTGCCCGCGGCAAGCGCCTGGGCGTCCAGTACCAGAACACAGGGTTGAACGCTCAGGACACCTTGCCACGGCGCTTCGCGCAACTGCCTGAGCAACTGCGCCGGGTGCCCCAGCCCGGACGGCTCGATGAACAGTCGATCCGGTCGCGCCTTGCGCAGCAAACGGCCGAGACCGACCTGAAACGGCGCACCGTTGACGCAACATAAACAGCCCCCGGCCACTTCACCCAGTGCGATACCATCGGCATCACGGGTCAACAACGCGGCATCGATACCGATCTGACCGAACTCGTTGATCAACACCGCCCAGCGCTCGCCAGCGGGACGTTGTGCCAGCAAGTGCCTGATCAGGCTGGTCTTGCCGGCGCCCAATGGCCCGGCGATGACATGGGTGGGTATGTTCTGCAACATGGTCGAAGGTGTCTGAGGAGGTCAGGATGCGGTGGATAGGATGGTCGTTGCTGCTGGCGCTCAATGGCAGCGAGGCGCTGGCCCAGGCGTGCGTGGTCCACAGTCAGGCGGAACGGCTCGACGTGAAAGTCTGCCAGCAGAACCGCAATATTCCAGAAAAACTCTTCGCCGACGGATTCTGCCAGCCAAACCTTGCAGGGCAGAAAGTCGAGGTGCAGTACGTCGACCATTGCCCTGGTGGGGCGTTCGGTGTGTGCAGCAACGCCCAAGTCGCCAATATGCCCTACCGGCAGGATATTCACTATTACGGTGTTGCCACGGATGCGGCGTACTTGAAGCCGTTTTGCGAAACCCGGAGCCAGGGAACCTGGCTCAAGCCTTGAGGATCAGGCGGCGTCTTCATGCCAAGGGCCGAACGGATCAGGCAACAAGCCCCAACCCTCTGCGTCCAGCAGCATTTCCTCATCGTTCAGCAGGCAGTCGTCGAGCTCTGCGTTGAGTAGTACGAAATCGATGTTCTGGCCGATGAACACCAGTTCCTGCCGGCAATCGCCGCTGGCAGCTTCCCAGTTCTTCAGGATGGCGGCGCTGCTTTCCGGGTCCTGTGGCCACTGCTCCTTCGGCACGAAACGCCACCAACGCCCGGCAAAACCATAACGCATCATCCCACCCGCCTGGGACCAGCTGCCGGCCTCCTTGTGTTTGCTTGCCAGCCAGAAGAAGCCCTTGGAGCGCAGTAGCCGGCCATTGAGCCATGGACCGTTGATGAAATTGAAGAACCGCTGCGGATGGAAGGGACGACGCGAGCGATAGGCAAAGGACGCGATGCCGTATTCGTCGGTTTCAGGCACATGTTCGCCGCGCAACTCCTGCAACCAGCCCGGCGCTTGCGCCGCCCTCTCGAAGTTGAAGCAACCGGTATCGAGGATCTTCTCCAGGGGCACTTCGCCCATGACCATGGGGATGATCTGTGCCTGCGCGTTGAGCCGTTCGAGGATCGCCATCAACTCCTCGCGTTCACGGCGGCTGATCAAGTCGATCTTGCTGATCAGGATGACGTCGGCGAACTCGACCTGCTCGATCAACAGATCGGTGATCGCGCGCTCATCCCCCTCGCCCAGTGTCTCGCCACGGGAAGCCAGGCTTTCGGCGGCCTGGAAGTCGAGCAGGAAATTCATGCCATCGACCACGGTGACCATGGTGTCGAGCCGGGCGATGTCGGAGAGGCTCTGGCCGTTTTCGTCACGGAAAGTGAAGGTCTCCGCCACGGGCAGCGGTTCTGAAATGCCGGTGGATTCGATCAACAGGTAATCGAAACGACCGTCTCGGGCGAGTGCGCCAACCTCCTCCAGCAAGTCTTCGCGCAACGTGCAACAGATGCAGCCGTTGCTCATTTCCACGAGCTTCTCTTCTGCACGATTGAGACTGACATCGCGCTGGACCTCGCTACCGTCTATGTTGATTTCACTCATGTCGTTGACGATAACGGCGACTCTCAGGTCATCTCTATTACGTAATATGTAATTAAGAAGTGTACTTTTTCCAGCACCTAAAAAGCCCGACAGGACTGTCACGGGAAGGCGATTGGGCATCAGGTGTTCCTCACAGGGCCATTCATAAAAAATCTATCGCTGCTCGAATGTTATCATATAACATTACATTAACACTTCAACGATGGATCGACCCCATGAACGCGCTGACTCTGCCGGACATTGCCGCGCAGGCCTCACGCCAAGCCCTGCCACTGGAGTGGGTGGGCATGTGTGGCATTGCACTTCCTGTTTTACTCGATGGCAAACTATTGTCTGCAACGGCTGATGCTGGAGTGAGCCTCGATAATGGCGAGGCTCGGGGTATTCACATGTCGCGGCTGTACCTGGCGCTGGAAATGCTTGAGCACGAAACGCTCTCGCCGGATCTGCTGCGGCGAGTTTTGCGCAGCTTCCTGAACAGTCACGAAGGTCTGTCCAACAGCGCTTACCTGAACATTCACACCGATCTGCTGTTGAAAAGACCGGCACTCATCAGTCCATTGGCTGGCTGGAAAAGCTATCCCGTGAGCATAGAAGCACGTTTGAAAAACGCGATGTTCCACGTGGAACTAAAAATAGCCCTGCCTTATTCCTCAACATGCCCTTGTTCAGCCGCGCTATCCCGACAACTGATTCAACAGCAATTCGTCGATGACTTTGCTGGTCGGGCTTTGCATCGCACCGAGGTACTGGCTTGGCTCGGCTCCGCCGAAGGCATCGTCGCGACACCCCACAGCCAACGCAGCACGGCGCAATTGAGTCTGCGTCTGAACGAGTATCTGGATGAGCTGCCACTGATCGCAGTCATCAACGACGCCGAAGCAGCCCTCGGCACCGCCGTGCAAACCGCCGTCAAACGCGCTGATGAACAGGCATTCGCCTTGGCAAACGGACAGAACCTGATGTTCTGCGAAGATGCCGCTCGGCGCTTGAACCTGGCCCTGAAACGCTCACCCGGCATCCGCGGCTTCCAGATACGGGTCATCCACGCTGAAAGTCTGCATGCCCACGATGCCGTCGCCGAAAGCCGCTGGAACTGGGAGGCCGCCTGATGCGTTCAGGGGCGTTTCTTTAAGGTATTTACCGTGAACGTGGTGTATACCCATATCGGTCTGGTACGCGACTACAAGGGCCCTGCAGCACGAGTTTCGAATGGACACGACAAACGTCTAGATGACAGCGACCGGGGATGGATCTAAGGTTTATCCGCTACGCATGTGATCGAAGCATTCGAGAACAACAATCATGATCCAGATCACCTTGCCCGATGGTTCAATGCGTGAATACGATCAACCGCTGTCCGTGCATGAGGTTGCCGCAAGTATTGGCCCCGGGCTGGCCAACGCTGCGGTAGCGGGCCGGGTGGACGGACTGTTGGTGGACTGTGAATTCATGATCCGGGCCAGTGCCCGGGTCAGCATCGTGACGCCGCAGGAACCCGATGGACTGGAGATCCTCCGGCGCTCCTGTTCGCTGATGCTGGCAATGGCGGTCAAGCAACTGCACGCCCATGCTCAATTGCGCACCGGCTCGGCGCTGGGTGACGGGTTCTTTTGCGAGTTCAGTGTCGAGCGCCCAATGATGAGCACTGATCTGCCGCTGATCGAAGCGCGCATGCAATCATTGGCAGCGACCAACCATTCGATCCGCCGCAGTCAGAGCCACTCCCCGTCTTCCCCCAATCTGTCGCTGTACCGCCTCGGCGACTCCGACTATTTGACCAGCGGCCCGCATGTCCCGACCACCAGGGTCCTGCAGGCCTTTGCCCTCGATCACATCAACGGCACCTTGCAGCAACGCATCTATGGCACCTGTTGGTCCAGTCACCAGGAGTTGCAGCATTGGCGCCTGCCGGCCCATGTGGTGGTGGTCAGCATGGATGACCGTCAGACAAGCTATGCCCACGCAGTGACCGAACGTTTGCGCCGCAGTGGCGTGCGTGCCCTGGCGGATCTGCGTAACGAAAAGGTGCGCCACAAGATTCGCCATCACAGTCAGACGGTGCCGTACCTGGTGGTGGTCGGTGAAAAGGAAAGGGCTGGCGGGTATGTCAGCGTGCGCAATCGCAACGGGGAGGATTTTGGCAGGATGAAGGTTGAGGCAGTGTGTGAGTGGCTGGGTCAGCCGGGAATTGCTGGTGCCTGAACGAACGTCTTCGCGGGCAAGCCTCGCTCCTACAAGGCCAGGCTTGCCCGATAACGTTTAGGCCCGTGGCTTCACAGTCCCGCAGTCCTGACCCAACCAGACCGCGCGGGTATCGAGGCTACCCTTCTGCTGGATGCCGGTGGCGTTGAACGTACCATTGACCTTGGTGGTGAACTCGCGATCGCTGAGGAACGTGGCAACACCCGTGCCCTGGGCTTTCGGGCAGCTGAAACGGAACTTCCACTGGTTACCGGTGCGCTCGGTGATTTGCTGGGTGCAGCCCGATTGCGGGTCGGTCAGGGGAATGTTGTCGCTCTTGACCTGCTCTGGCGTCAGGCACGCCCGAATCCCTTTGCCGCCCATGGTGATGCCCTGTTTCTCCAGCTGCGCGCGCTGTTCAGGGGTCATCTGGCTTTGAATCTGGCCAAGGATCAGTTGCAAATCCGGCAGGTTCTGGTCATCGACTTTCATGTTGCTCGAGGTCAATTCCCACAAACCTGGCTGCAGCATCTGCGCCAGAGCCGCCACAGGAAGTACCAAACCAAATGCCATGGCCAAACCCAGCAGACGAACGTTCATCGAGTAACTCCTGATCAGTAGTGGCCGTTAGACGTCGCCGGCGGGCTTCGGTTCATGGGCCAATTAAATAGCGACATTCTGCACGGAACATGGTCTGTTAAGCATTGAATCTTCAGGAGCAAGGCTGCCCCCATGGATTATTTTGGACCGCATGTTTTTGGCTACGTCATCGCCCTGTTGCACTCATTGGGCTTGATTGCGGCAATCCACGCCGTATTGACCGTCCGCACCGCCCAAGGCTCGATTGCCTGGGCTTTGTCATTGTTGTTCATGCCCTACCTGACACTCATCCCCTATCTGGTATTCGGCCGCAGCTCCTTCGACGCTTATATCAAGGCACGGCGCCAAGCCAACGAGGAGATGCGCAAGGCTGTCTCTGAACTCAACTGGCGGCCATGGGTGGAGGAAGCCCTCACCGCCCGCGCTTCCAGCGCCTACGCATCGCTAAGGGCGATGCCGAAGCTGGGACGCATGCCCTGCCTGGCAAACAATGAAGTGCACTTGCTGATCAATGGCCAGGCGACCTTCGAGGCGATTTTCCACGCCATCAGCCAGGCCAGAGAAGCTGTGTTGGTCCAGTTCTTCATCATCCACGATGACCGCCTGGGCCGACGCCTGCGCGACCTGCTGCTGCAAAAAGCCAGCGAAGGCGTGTCGATTTACCTGCTCTACGACCGTATCGGCAGCCACTCCCTGCCCCATGGTTATGTCCAGTCGCTGCGCGATGGCGGCGTTGCGGTCAAAGCCTTCGCCACCCGCAGCGGCTGGCTCAATCGCTTCCAGGTCAACTTTCGCAACCACCGCAAGATCGTGGTCGTCGACGGCATTCTTGGCTTTGTCGGTGGCCACAACGTAGGCGACGAATACATGGGCGAGAAACCACCCCTGGCACCGTGGCGCGATACCCATGTGCAGGTACGGGGGCCGGTGGTGGCCTGCATGCAGGAGTCCTTCGCCGAAGACTGGTTCTGGGCGGCCCGGGAATTACCACAGCTGATTCTCCCGGAGGTGTATCCGGACGACGGAGTGCTTTGCCAAATGCTCGCCAGCGGCCCGGCGGACGCCTACGAAACCTGCTCGCTGTTCTTCGTCGAAGCGATCCATGCAGCGACCGAACGCGTGTGGATCACCAGCCCTTATTTCATCCCCGACGAAGCGGTCCTCGCGGCGTTGCGCCTGGCGGTCTTGCGCGGCGTCGATGTGCGGCTCCTGCTGCCGTCGCGGCCCGACCACCGCATCGTCTACGCCGCTTCCAGCCTCTATGCCTTCGAAGCCGTGCGCGCGGGTGTGCGGGTGTTCCGCTACGAACCCGGGTTCCTGCATCAGAAAGTGGTGCTGATCGACAGTGAAATCAGCGCCATTGGCAGCGCCAACATGGACAACCGTTCGTTTCGCTTGAATTTCGAAGTGATGCTGCTGACGGTCGACAGGGCGTTTGCCGCACAGGTGGAGCAGATGCTCAATGACGACTTCGACCTGGCACACGAAATCGCCAAGGATGAAGGCCGGGAGACCCGCCGCTTGCAGCAGGTCGGCATGCGGGTCGCCCGGCTTATTTCACCCATCCTCTAGGGATTGTAGATATCGTCTCGCGTCCACGGCAGCTCATGGCTGCCATCGGCGTGGGCCTTCACCGCGAGAATCTGGTGCAGGTTGATCCAGCCACGGGCGAAGGCGTAGGCACAGCCGGCCAGGTACAGGCGCCAGATACGCAAGGCTTGATCAGGCACCAGTTTCGAAGCGGCCTCAAGGTTGTCTTCCAGGTGTTCGCTCCAGTGATCCAGGGTCCGCGCGTAATGCAGGCGCAAACTCTCGACGTCGACGATTTCCAGCCCTGCTTCACTGATCTCGGCAGAGATCATCGACAGGTGCGGCAGCTCGCCGTTGGGGAACACGTATTTCTCGATGAACTCACCCGCACCGCGCCCAACGGGACGCCCATCGGTGTGCTTGGCGGTGATCCCGTGGTTCATCACCAGGCCGCCCTCTTTCACCGCGCCGAACAGGGTTTTGCAGTACTCGGCCAAGTTCGCATGACCGACGTGTTCGAACATGCCGACGCTGACCACCTTGTCGAAGCGCCCGTCCTGAGGCAGGTCGCGGTAGTCGAGTAACTGCAGCTCGACCAGGTCCTCCAGGCCTTCCTCTTTAACACGCTCACGTGCCAGGTCCAGTTGCGCTTTACTGAGGGTAATCCCGAAAACTTTCGCACCGAATTCACGAGCCGCATACCGCGCCAACCCGCCCCACCCGCAACCGACATCCAGCAAATACTCGCCAGGTTGCAGCCGCAACTTGCGACACAGGTGGCGGAATTTTGCTTGCTGGGCTTGCTCAAGGGTTTCGCTGCCGGTCTCGAAATAGGCGCAGGAATAGGCCATGTCGCTGTCGAGCCACAGCTGATAAAACGCGTTGGACAGGTCGTAGTGGTAGGAAATCGCCTTGGCATCCGTCTCCTTGTCGTGGGCGGTGCGCACAGGCTGGCTGTCGAGATCACCGAGCAATGCATGACTCCACTCATCACAGACGCGGATCACGTCACTGATGGAACCTTCCAGCTCGAGTTTGCCCTCGACGAACGCCGCCCCGAGCGCGTCCAGGCTAGGGTGGGTGAACTGGGACACCATTTGTGGGTCCTTGACCACAATTGTGACACTGGGCGTCGGCCCCAGATTGAATTCGTGGCCGTCCCAGAGTCGCAGGCGTAACGGTAACTGCAGATTCTGTAAGGCCGGTGGAAGTTGCGCGAGCATGGAAAATCCCCCTTGTTTCAGACGTCTGCTGTGAGATTAGTCCATCCTTGAAAAATAGCTGGCTATCGATTGGATAGCGGTCCCCTATGAGTCCAAGACTGGCCTGAATTCACAGAAATGACCGCTCTCACCTAAAGTGACTGCAAATCCGGCGTACAGTTCTGAATTTCTCAGAACCCGTCCTTGAGCTTGAGCAAAGGCTCCTGAAAGCGCAGTAAACGCCCGGCATTACCCAACACCAACAACGTACTGAGGTTATGCAGCAACGCCGCGATCATCGCACCGGCTGCCCCGAGCCAGCCAAACGCCGCGAAAGCCACGATTGCCAAGGTCCAGCCCAGACCGATGATCACGTTGACTTGCAAGGTCTGACGACACTGACGACTCAAGCGCACGCAGGTGCCGAGGCGACGCAGGTCGCTGCCTATCAACACGATATCTGCGGAAGCCAGCGCGATGTCTGCCCCGCCCGCGCCCATCGCCACACCAACAACGCCAGCCTTGAGCGCCAGGGAATCGTTGATGCCATCGCCCACCACCATGGGACGAAAACCGTTACTGATTTCTTTCAGCACGCGATTCAGTTTGTCCTCGGGCATGGCCTGCGCCTCGACTTCACTGATGCCGACATCCCGGGCGAGCGCGTGAGCAACGCTGTGCCGGTCGCCGGTGAGTAACAGCTGGCGACCCAAGCCAAGGTCCCTGAGCTCGCCCAAGGCAAACTTCGCTTCGGGTTTGACGCTGTCGGCCAACAACAGCCAGGCGAGAAACTCACCGTTGAGCGCCAGCCCGGCAATGGGGCCGTCGTGCCCAGGGACGTCTGAGGTCGTTATACCCAACTGGGCGAACAACTCCGGCCGCCCAAGCGCGGCCTCGCCCTGCACCGTCATGGCCACCACCCCCAGCCCCTGACGCTCGTGAATATCCGCCAGCGGCAGAAAATGCTCTGGTGTCACCAGCCCGGACAGCGCCCGGCTGACCGGGTGACTGCTGGCGGAACCGAGGCTGGCGGCGAGTTTCAGGACGTGGTTGCGATCCGCCAACGGGCTGTCGATGGATTGCAGGCGCAAGGTGCCAAAGGTCAGTGTTCCGGTCTTGTCGACCACCAGCGATGTCAGATCTGCCAGCTCCTCGAGAAACGCCGAGCTGCGAATCAGAATGCCGTGTCGCGCTGCCACCGCTACCCCGGCAATGGCCGTTGCGGGTGCCGACAACACCAACGCACAAGGACAGGCAGCCACCAACACTGCGAGCATGGCCTGGGCATCGTTGGTGATGAACCAGGTAACAGCGGCCAACAGCAACACCAGCACCAGATAGCTGCCAGCGTAACGCTCCAGCAACCGGGTGATCGGCGGCTTTGATCGCTCGGCGTTCTGCATCAGCGCGATCACTTTGCCGAGGGTCGATTCGTCGCCGGTTCGAGTCACTTCAATGCGCAGCAGGCCGTCGAGATTGATCGCCCCACCAAATACGGCCATGCCGATGCCCGCCTCCATCGGCACTGACTCGCCGGTAATGGATGCGGTGTCCAGGCTCGCCTGGCCGGACAACACCCGGCCATCCGCCGGTACCCGATCACCCGCTCGGACTTCCACCCGATCGCCCGCCCTCAGCGTAGCGTTGTCGACCTCGACGACGGAGCCGTCAGCCTGAACCTTGCGCGCGTGGCTGCGTGTCAGTTTGCCGAGGGCATGAATGGCTTCCTGGGAACCGATCACGCTGCGCTCTTCCAGCACATGGCCGAAGATCATGATGATCGGCAGCAATGCTGCAGTCAGCAAATCGCCTGTCGCCCACGCGCCGAGCATGGCCAAGGCGATCAATTGATCGGTGATGCCGTGCAGACTCGGATACCGCAAGCTGTACCAGGCCGAACGCATCACGGGCACGGCCACCAGCACGGAAGCAAAACCCAGCAGCAATTGACTGACCCCGGTCTGTTCCGGCGACAGCCAGCGCCATACGAGGCCCAGCGTGAGCAAGCCGAGTGCGAGCATGGCCAGGGTCAGTTGGCGCGCGGCGCTACGTTGTTCTGCAGAGGACAACAGGCTCGGTGCAGCGGCGGATTGAGCGGTCATTGTGCAGCTCCCTGGATGATCAGGCGGGAATCGTCTTTCGGATCAACCGTGGTGACTGAGCCGGCCTGACCGAGAATTTTCGGCATCCGCTCGCGGTAGATTCGCAGCAACATTTGCGGGTCCACACCCGTTTGTTGCGTGCTGGCCAGACTCGTCACCGTGGCGGTATCGGCAGACGCTTTCGCCAGCCGTTCACTCGCCTGGGCGTGGGCGACTTGCAGTGTGCGATCGGCTTGTTCGTTGGCGGCCTGGATCAGCTTCTCGGCTTCAGTGCGCGCGTTGGCCACGGCACAAAACCACCTGTTCAAACGGTTGCGGCCAAGCCAAAAGCAAACCGGCATTCTGGATGCGATCCAGCGCGCCGAAGTGCAAAACCACCGCGCGATTCTGTGGATCAATCTGCCGCACATTGGAAAACGCCCACACCAAAGCGGCCAACACCGTTACCGCATACAGGGCGAGAAACGCCAAGCGTCCGGCCTGAATCCACGGGCTGCTCACCTCAATTGTTCCACGTGGAACCAAATTCATGGCTTCGGTCCGGGTCTGTTTTCGAGCGTAGGAGGACCTTCAACCAACGCGCGGAAAGGCGCGGCATCGGTACGCAGGATCAATTTCGTCCCCGGCTTGACCACGGTGCCGAGGGTGTCGAGCGAGCGCAGCAGGTTGTAAAGCTCTGGTGAGCTGGCGTAGGCGCGACCATAAATCTGCGCAGCTTCGACCCGGGATTGCGCCTCGATGTCAGCCGCCTTGACCGTGGCATCGGCCTGGATGATTCGCGCATCACGTTCAGCGGCAGAGCGAATTTGCGCCGCTTCGCGCTTGCCGATGGCGGTGCGTTCAGTGGCGATGGTTTCACGCTCGGCACGCATGCGATCGACCGTCGCCGTGAGCGTGACCGACGGCAAGGTCAAGCGCTCGATGCCCACTTGCAGCACTCGCACGCCATAGGTGGCCAGCAACTGCTGATCAATCTGCTTACGCAACTGCGCTTCGAAATCGGCGATGTGCACCTGATTGGCGTCGGTGTTCACAAGGTTAGCCAGATCGAAACTGCTGGCCGTCGTTTCCAGGGCCGAGCCAACGAAGGTGCGAATCTGCCGTGCCGCTTCGTCCGGCTGGTTTTGCACCGCACGCATGAAGCGCTGCACATTGTCCGGATCACCCTGCACCTGCCAGGCCACATAAGCCTGAACGATGATGCGCAAACCATCGCGCGTACCCACATCCTGTAAACCACTGGATGTCGTGCGCAACCGAAGATCCACAGGGATCGCTGCTTCGAACGGCGCCGGCCAGCGCCAGCCAAGGCCCGGTTCCAACAACACTCGCGAGGGGTTGCCGAAACGCGTTATGACCGTGGCTTCCCCCGATCGTACCTGCACCAGGCTCGCGGCCGCCACGGCAAACGCCACCAATAAAACTGCCCAGCCCATGCGTCGCCAAGGGAATGGGCCGGCTTCCTGTGGATCGCCGTGGTGGTGATGGTGATGACCGTGGTGATGTCCGCCATGGCCGTGATCGTGGCCACTGTGGTCGTGATCATGAGTAGGTAGCTGGCTCAATGGGCGGCTCCTGGCTGAGCAGTTTTACGCGACAGCGCAGGGTCTGCCGGCAACGTGAACGTACGGAGATCGATGGTCGGCGCATTGTTGTTGCCGCCCAGGCGATGATCGAGGACCAACAGCCTGGCATTGGTCAGGCCCTGGGAAAGTTGACTGAGGTATTGCTCCAGCACGAAGGCCTGGCCGGCATTCGCATAGGCCTTTTGTTCGGCGGTAAATTTCAGGTCGGTGGCTTTGGCCGTCGCGTTGATTTCATGGGCAGTCGCCATGGCCTGGTCTCGGGCAATGCTCGCTTGCAACTGCGCCTGGTGGGTGGCCTCAGCGGCAGCTCCACGTTCACGGGCGATCAAGGCCTGCGCGCCGATCTGCGCTGCTTGCACACCGTGATAGGCATTGGCGGCCCCCGCAGGGGGATGAATGGCTTCGACTACCGTGGCGAGAATTTCCACACCGCTGTCGAGTTTTTCCAGGTCGGCCTGAACGGCACGGCCAATCTCTTCGGCCAGCCCTACCCGATCCTCACCGAGCAAACCGTCGAGGGTTCGTGAGGCAAAGTCGTGGACCAGAATGCGGCTGGCGGTACTGCGAATCAGGGTCGGCACATCGGCGCTGTTGTAGGTCGCCGCCAATGCCGCCTGATCGCTCAAACCGATGCGATAAACAAAACGCACGTCCATGTTGACGATCTGGAAGCTCTGCTTGTCGGCACGGCTGCTGGCAATCACCTGGGATTTGTCATTCACATGGCTGGCGTCCCACAACCGGTTGGCGGTCATTGGTGCCGGGCCGTCGGCGGGGTCTGCCTGCACCGGTACCGACGTTTCGCCGACACTGGTGGCCAACTCGTGAACCACTCCGTTTTCGACAGCCAACACCCGGCCCAACGGCCACGGTATACCTGCGTGCAAACCTGGCCCCAACACGGTTACCGGTTTGCCGAAGCGCTCGTAGATACCCCGCCCTTGCAGCGGTATTTCGTGGACACCGGTCAGTGACCAACCGACGAAGGCCACGACGCCCAGCACAGGCATAAATGCCCGGCGCATGTAAGTGAAAGCCCAGACCTGCCGAAGGTCGATGCCGAAGCGATTGTGCAATTCGCGTTGCAGCGCCAGCAACGGCTGCGGCGGCCAGCGCAACAAGTCGGTGCCAAAACTACGCGCCAGCAAAGGAGGTTCCAATTGTTCGCGGTGAGGGCTGAACAGTGACAGCACGGCACGCAGCAGTAACTCGAAGGCAACGAACCCCGGCAGCAGGCCGGTCAGTACCACCAGGCGCACCGGCCAAACCGACGTTTCCTTGACGAAGAACAGGCATGCCGCGCCCAGTACCAGGCTGATGATGACCATGCGAGTCAGTTGCGCCAAGGTGCCTGCCTCGGGCCATTGAGCGCCGTTTTCCTGAGCCAGCTGACGCTCCAGAACCAGCAAACCAAAGGCCAGCGTTAACGCCACGGTCGCACCGATAGTGGCCGACACTCCCAGCGCCGCGGGCGGCAAATCAAGGTTCCATGCCTGTTCGACGCACAGCAATGCCAGCAACGCCCAACCACCCAGCCACAGCGTCGGGGCACCGATTTTCCTGAGTAGCATCAGCCAACGCTGACTGAAATCCTCCAGCAGCCGTTCGTACCAGCCCTCAGGAACTTCAGCCTCGTCAGCGTCGGCCACCGGTGCCAAGGGATTCATCGCGCGCGCACGCCATTGCGTTACCCACCAGGCGGATTGCAAGCCAGCGACTAACACCAGCAACGCGGCGCACTGATTGAACAACAGAGCAGGCCAAAGGGATAACGGCGCAAACAACCCGATAAAAAACCCCAGCACCAGGCCCAGAGCCGCGATCGCACCCAGGCCGATGGCGAATCGGCGCAATCGTTGCCCTTGAAAAACCGCCTGCTGAAAGCGCGGCAGCCTGGCTACCTGCGCTCCATCATCACCCTCTTCGAGATCGACTTGCATACCACCCCAGTGTTTATCTTTGCCCCATCTAGTTACGATATAACAGTACTGGTGAAATTTTCGTACTCAAGTCGCCCTATCTAAAGATGCATTACCTGTCGCTAGGCTGAAGCCTTGACCGAAATGCATCGGAAGGCTCATATTACGCTCGTAATATTATTCAAAGACTACTTTTATCCCTCCCCAAACCGCTTTTAATCCAGGAGTACATCCATGAGCACTTATGACGTCGTGATACTCGGTGGTGGCCCCGGTGGCTACAACGCAGCGATCCGTGCGGGCCAACTGGGATTGAAGGCGGCCTGCGTAGAAGGACGCGCCACGCTCGGCGGCACCTGCCTGAACGTCGGTTGCATGCCCTCCAAGGCTTTGCTGCACGCGTCTGAACTCTACGATGCGGCCATGGGTGCGGAATTCGCCAACCTGGGTATCGAGGTCAAACCCACGCTCAATCTCGCCCAGATGATGAAACAGAAAGATGAAAGCGTGACCGGGCTGACCAAGGGCATCGAGTTTCTCTTTCGCAAAAACAAGGTCGACTGGATCAAGGGCTGGGGGCACATCGACGGGCCGGGCAAAGTCACCGTGACGGACAGCGCCGGGGGCAAGACCGAACTGAGCTGCAAAGACATCATCATCGCCACCGGCTCCGAACCCACTCCCCTGCCCGGCGTGGACATCGATAACCAACGCATCCTCGATTCCACCGGCGCACTGTCACTGACGCAAGTACCGAAACACCTGGTGGTGATCGGCGCCGGGGTGATCGGCCTGGAGCTGGGTTCGGTCTGGCGGCGCCTGGGGGCGCAAGTGACCGTGGTCGAATACCTTGATCGGATCTGCCCGGGGGTGGACGGCGAAGCAGGCAAGACCCTGCAACGTTCATTGAGCAAGCAAGGCATAAGTTTCAAGTTGAGTTCAAAAGTGACCAGCGCCACAACCTCTGTCACCGGTGTTCAGCTCAGCATCGAGCCCGCCGCGGGCGGTACCGCCGAATCGCTGGAAGCCGATTACGTACTGGTGGCGATCGGACGCCGGCCTTATACACAAGGCCTGGGGCTGGAGAACGTCGGTCTCGCCACGGACAAACGCGGCATGCTCGCCAACAAGGGGCATCGCACCGAAGCCGCGGGTGTCTGGGTAATTGGCGACGTGACGTCCGGCCCGATGCTCGCGCACAAGGCCGAAGACGAAGCCATGGCCTGCATCGAGCAGATCGTCGGCAAGGCCGGCGAGGTCAATTACGACTTGATTCCCAACGTGATCTACACCAAACCCGAGCTGGCCAGCGTCGGCAAGACCGAAGAGCAACTGAAGGCCGAAGGCCGTGCCTTCAAGGTCGGCAAGTTTCCCTTTACCGCCAATAGCCGGGCGAAGATCAATCACGAAACCGAAGGCTTCGCCAAAGTGTTGGCCGATGAGCGTACCGACGAAGTGCTCGGTGTGCACCTTGTGGGGCCGAGCGTCAGTGAAATGATTGGCGAATATTGTGTGGCCATGGAGTTCAGCGCGTCCGCCGAAGACATTGCCCTGACCTGTCATCCACACCCAACCCGGTCCGAAGCCTTGCGTCAGGCGGCGATGAATGTAGAGGGGATGGCGACGCAGATGTAAGCCTGGAGATTGGCGGCGATCGATCTATCACCATCGTCGGAACGCCGCCCGGAGCAAGTTCACTCCTACAGGGGATTTGTGATCGCCACAGATCCAACGTGGGAGCGGGCTTGCTCGCGAAGAGGTCGCTCCGATCTAAAGCGGTAAATGTCCTAACGGCAGCGCCCCCGGTGTTTTAACCGTATGGATCGCAAAGTTGCTGCGAATATCGCTCACACCCGGCAGCGTCAACAAACACCCGGTGAGAAATCGGTCGTAGGCGCGTAGATCCGGTACCACCACCTGCAGAAGAAAATCCGATTCCCCCGACACCAGAAACGCCGAAACAACTTCCGGCAACGCGGTCACCGCAAGGCGAAAGGCTTCGGCCTGCTCGTCGTTATGGCGCTCGACTTTCACCCCGACGAACACGGTCAGCCCGAGCCCGACTTCATCCCGATCCAGACTGGCCTGATAGCCACGAATCACGCCGGCCTCTTCCAGCATCCGCACCCGTCGCAAACAGGGTGAGGCAGACAGACCGATTTCTTCAGCCAGTTGCACATTGCTCAGGCGACCGTCCCGTTGCAGCGCGGCGAGAATCTTGCGGTCGTAGGCGTCCAGTTTCATCGTTTGGCAGATCCCGCTGGTTGAGCTGTGATTTATTGGCAGGTTATGCCAAAACTGGCCGCGTTAGAAGCAAACTACGCAAGCACATGCCCTGCCCTCCGCCCCTAGACTGGCGCTACTGAATCGACAACGAACAGGGGTGCAACATGGCGGGACTGTGGCTGTTTTTCATGGCGCTGGCAGTGGTCTATCTGTTACCGGGCCCGGACATGATCCTGCTGCTGCAAACAGGTGCCCGTCAGGGCAAACGTGCCGCGTTGGCCACGGCGGTCGGCCTGGGTATCGCCCGCGGTTGTCATGTGGTGCTCGCGGCGTTGGGGTTGGCGGCATTGTTCAAGGCGGCTCCCTGGACCTTTGACCTGGTGCGCCTGCTCGGTGCGGCCTACCTGCTATGGATCGGTATCCAATGTCTGCGCACGACGATGCTGCCTAGCCTGAACGGTCCAGGTGCGACGGATGAAAAACCACGCTGGGGCGAAGCGATCCGTCGCGGCCTGCTGACCAATCTGCTCAACCCCAAGGCGCTGCTGTTCTGCTCGGTGTTGCTGCCGCAGTTCATCGATCCACTCAAGGGGCCGGTGCTCGCACAATTTGCGGTACTGGGTCTGGTGTTGGTCGGTGTCGGTTTGCTGTTCGACAGTGCCTACGCATTGACCGGTGCCGCGCTGGGTCGTTGGCTGCAACGCAGCCCCGGCGCCCAGCGCCTGCAACAATGGCTGTTCGGTAGCCTGCTGATCGGTTTCGCCGTGCGGCTGACCTTTGTTCAACAGGCTTGAACCTTATTGCGCCTTGCGACGGCGGATGATCAGCAGCAGCGCCACTGCCGTTACCCCAATTACGCCACCGTATTGCAAAGGTTTTTTGTAGGGACGCAGCACCGCACGCACGGAATCTGTCGCTTGGGTGACATAGCGCTTGTCAGCGTTCGGGAAGTCGGGATAAGGGCAATGATGTCCAAAGCCAGCCGCCCAGCTCACATAGGGACCTTCCTTCACATAGCGTTGATACAAAGCCCTCTGCTCTTCAGGGCTGGAGTTCCACGACGATGCAGCACACAGCACGGCTGCAAAAGCCTGGCTGGTATGAGGCAGGTGGTCGGCGGCGCGACTGGCCAATGCGGTGGCAACAAATCGATAGTGGTAGCGTTGATCGGGCTGTGCAGCGCTCGCTTGCTGGCGACGGACTTCATCCTCGGTCACCACAGGGCCAACCTTCAGCTCACTAACGGCAAGACTGTAGTTGCCGTCGAAGGTCGCATAATCAGGCGCCATCTCGTAGCCCAGCAGCGCCATGCCATCGTAGCGAGCCACTGTTGCTGCGTGGAAGTAGGCGAACGCCCTTTTACTCGGCCACCATTTGGATTCGGCATCGTTGCGTAGCTGCCCGTACCACGTGGCCTTTTGTTGTAACTCGACGCTGTCGAAGTAAGGCGCTGCTTCGTCGTATCGCTCTTCGCGCAACAATCGCCGCCCAAGCAAATTGCGCAGCTTCGCCGCCACCGGCAATGGCACATAGTTATCGCGGTCCTGCTGGCTCAGCGCTGGCGGCGCCGGTACCTGGGTGTCGACGTATTGCTTGAGCTCATCCACCGTCAGCACTCGCTCGGCAACGGTGGCCGCGTCCAGCCAATAGATGTCCTGGCTGCGATACAACTGATCGAACGCTTGCAGATAATCCCCGCGTTGCAGCGCAAGAATCGCGCTTTCGCCCTCGACGCGGCACTTGGGCTGGAGTGTTTCGTAATCGTAGTCCGGCGTTCTGCGATCGCCCCAGGTTTCATTCTGCGGGAAGGCCTGGGCGGCCTTGGCATAGGCAGCGGCTGCAGCGGCTTTATCGCCTGCGCGCACCGCCAGTTTTGCCCGCAGCCACCAAGCCAGCCCGCCCTCCCCGGCATGTTCAAGGAAGGCCTGGGCGCTGGCGTAATCACCTTGTTGATAGTTCATTGCCGCCAGGCGATCGGCGTTATCGAGGCTACCGCGCGTGCTGTTTTGCAGCAGTTTGATCAGTTTCAGCTCGTTCGGCGGTTGATCACCGAATGACCATCCGAGTCGGCTGATCAACGACGCCGTCACCAGCTGTTGCACCGGTTTGCCCTTGAGCAATCCGACCAGTTGATCCTCCGGCATCGCCGCCAGATCGGCCATCAACAGCTTCAACGAGGTGTAACCCACTGCCGAACCCAGAAGGTTTTGCGTGGCATAGAGTTCGATGGCGCGATTCCAGTCACCGACCGTGCGAGCCACTCGGGCCTCTTCGCCGAGGCTGGCGACGCCCAGTTCCAGCGGGTCGCTGAAGCCATCGATGCTCAGCTGACGCGTTTGCTCAAAGGCTTTTCGGGATTGATCCAGCAGGTCCGGAGCAGCATCAGCCTGCGAACTCATGGCAAACAACGCGCGACCCAGTGAGTAGGCAGCCCAGGTACTGCGCAAGGCCCGTTGATCTGCGGGCAGCGCCAGCACCTGACGGAAGTATTCGGCGGCCAGCGTTTGATCGCCGGCATTGAAGGCCACCGCGCCCGCCAGATAGAACTTGAGCTCGGCGGGCAGGCTCGCGCCCTGTGCTTCAACCTGACGGGTATCGGCCAGACCACGCAATTGTTTCACCAGCGCCTGCTGTTCATTCGTCAAACCCGTCTGCTCGGCCTGATCCCGCTGCTCGGCATGTTCGGAGACTTCACCATATGATTGGCCCGGGACAAGGGTGGCTACCGTGACAGGCTTGAGACCGGCAATCGCATGACCGAGGCGACTCACCTCGAAACGGAAATTGCCTTCCGGCAACTCCGCCAGGGATTGACCTCGATTGTCCAGCAGCCGCATGGGGAAATCCGGCCCGCACGCCATGGCCGCCAATGGCAGGCTGAGGCTCAGACTGAGCAGATGACGGGGCCAGTTACGGGTGAACATTCGAAGCTCCTTGATCAATTTTTTCGCAGCGTGCCCAACCAATGGCGCGCTGTCCGCCAGCCGCAATCCGACCTTCGCGCAGGCGGGTGAAGGTAAGCAGATTCGGGTCTTGTTGCAACGTATACCCGGCTAGCGCATCGGCCCCCTCGCAACCCTCTACCGCCAGGGTCACGCGCCCGGGCCAGGCGCTGTCGAGGTTGCCCTCACTGCTGATAGCGATATCAAAGAGGCGTTCGTGCTGCGTGAGGTTGAGCGCCAGATGACTGCTAAGGACCTCGCCACGGGACACCGCGCGCAAGGTTGTCAGGCTCCAGGCTCGACGGTCGTTGGCCAAAGGCAGGCGGAACCAGATCAGACCGGCCAGATGCGCCGGCGGATCCGCGCGCAACAGGGCAGCAAGTTTGCTCAATTGCAGTGGATCAGCCAACAACTCCTGACGCTGGCCGTTGCTTTCAATTGTTACTTCGCTTTCCACGACGGGCGCACCATCCACACTCGGCAACAACGCTACCCCGTAAGCCGGCAGGGCCAGAAAAAAAGGTTTCGAGGTGATGCGGCTCCAGGCCATTGCCCATTGTCGAGCGCGGTCGGGATCAAACAAGCCGCGGCGGGGATCGGTCACGGCATGTACCTGCAACACACTGCTATCGACGGTGGATAACAAGGCCGGCAACTCTGGACTGTCGAGCCACGCTGGCAATGCAGTGATGCTCAAGGCCATGGACGGCGGTAGAACAGAATGCAGGTGCACAAGAAATTCACGATAGTCAGCTAGCCGGGCATTACCCGCATCGTGGTCGATTTCCACGCCGGCGAGGGCCAACCCCTGCTCCTGCCAATCGCTGATCAGTTGCTGGATCTGTTGCGTGACCTCGTTCTGGTTCAGCGACTGGAGCTGGCCATCAAGGCGAATTACTGCAATCAACGACCGGCCATCACGCTTGAGCAGTGCCGGATCGATCCGCGCCCGACTCCAGCCTGCCTGAGGGAATGCCTGTAATGCCAGCACTCGCAAGGTGGAAAAATCGGCGCGACTGTCCTGCAACGCCGCTTCGTGCGCGGGGGTCCATTGTCGTTGCCAGACATAGAGTTGTTGATCAAGTGGCGGTGCGTCCTGCTGTTCGCAACCACCGAGCAGCGCCAGCGTCATCAGTGAGACGATCACGCGAGTGAGGAAAACCATGAGAAAACGCCTGTCCCTGAAATGCACAAAGGGCCTTCTCGGCCCTTTTTCGTTCTGCCCCTACCCTACTCAGCCATCGATCTGCAGGCAATGGTTTCCGTGATGATCCCTCAGAGGTCCAGGACCAAAGGCTGCGTGCCCTGAGCCGGCACTGCGCAACAGATCAGCACCTCACCTTCATCCGGGACCTCCGCTGGGGGCTGTGGATAGTTGACCTGGCCACTGATCAACCGGGTCTTGCAGGTCCCGCAAGAGCCGCCACGGCAACTGAATTCCGGATGCAATCCGCGGCTTTCCGCCAGCTCCAGCAGACTGCCACCGTCCGGTTGCCAGCGAGCCTCCTTGGCCGAGCGCTGGAACACCACCGGCACCGAGGTCGTGGCCGCTGGCGGTTGTTCGATGACTACGGCGTCAGGGTCGGGCCGACGGCGTAACGTTGAGGGACCGAAGGTTTCGGCATGAATTCTGGCGTCGCGAATATCCAGTTCGCGCAGGGCGTCATACATCGCCTGGGTAAAACTGCCGGGGCCGCAGAGGACAAAATCCAGCTGATCGTAGTCCTCGACCTCAAGCAATTCCGAGAGCCGTGGAACATCGATACGTCCCGTCAAATCGAAATCTTCGCCCTCCCGAGCCTCCGGCTCCGGTTGACTGAGCAGGCGCACTACCCTGACCGCGTCGCCGGCATCCTCGAGCAAGCGGTTCACCTCTGGACGAAACGGTTGATCGGCCAGCGTGCGCGAACTCTGGAAGAACCAGGTCGGGCGGATACGGCGGGTGCGCAAGCCTTGGTAGACCACCTCACGCAACATCGACAGCAGCGGCGTAATTCCCACGCCCGCAGCCAACAACACCAACGGCCGACGTTCATGGGGTTCAACGGTGAAATGCCCCTGGGGCGCCCGGGCCTCCAAAACGTCACCGACGCTAACCTGTTCATGCAGGTGCGAAGACACCCGACCGTCACGCTTCACACTGATACGGAAAAAGTCATCCGAAGGTGCACTCGACAGGCTGTAGGTGCGGATATGCGTTTCGCCATCGATGTTGAAGCGCAACGGTAAATGCTGCCCGGCGTGGAACAACGGCAATCCGGCGCCGTCGGCTGGCTCCATGTAGATCGAGCGGATGTGCTGGCTTTCCGCCTCGATCCGCACCACCCGCAGCGGTCGCCATTGATCACCCAGAGCCTTGGCTTGCAGGCGTGCCGCGGCTTGGGCCCAAGTTCCCGTCAGCAGGCTGGTGGGTGAAACACCTTCAAAGCGCCAGCGTAAAGCAAGGGCGGCGGGACGACGAACAACCTGTTCCACGTGGAACATCCACAAACGTTCGGCACCCTGAAACGCTTCAACCTGTGGGCCTTCAAGAATGATTTCGGTGCGCCCGCTGAGGTGCAACAGCTCACCGGAATTAAAATCAATGAACAACAAACCGGCCTTGGGATTGACCAGCAGGTTGCCCAAAGTATTGAAAAAAAGGTTACCGGCGAAGTCGGGGATGGTCAGGCGATTGCCTTCCACCTGGACGAAACCCGACTGGCCGCCACGGTGGGAAACGTCCACCGAACGCACGCCATCGACATCCACATAACTGGCGACAAAGAAGGTGTCCGCCTCGGCGATCATGGCCTTGGCCGCATCATCCAGTTCATTGAAGAGCTGGGCCGGACGTGTTGCAGGATCCTCCAGGGGGACCGTTTGATACTGCCTCAGTTGGATGTATTGCGGGCAGTTGCCATAGGACTGATCCACTGTCACGGCAAATCCGCTCGCGGTCATCGCGCCGATATGCCCATTGATGCGATTGCGCCGGCGGGTATGCAGCTCAATGCCCAGCAGACCGATCGCCGCACCCGCGCTCAACTGCGCAGGATCATCACCAGCCGGCAAGCTGCTGAACTGCAACAATCCCGGTTCAGGTGAATGGGCGAAGCCCGGTTCACCTTCAAGCACGCTGGCCCAGGGATGACCGTGGGCATCGACCGCGCCGTACACCATGAACGGAAGCTGCTGATAGAAGCTGCGATGTTGATCCGGCATATGGTCGCGAATCACCCTGCGACCGAGAACGTCCATTCGCTCGCTGACGCCAATATGCGCCTGCAACTCTTTTTCGCCAGCATGCCAAGGTGAATGGTCCATTGCGGCGTCTCCCCTGCGCCATCGGCACAGCGTGAAGGCCCGACAAGGTCGGGCGAAAAATATCAGGCAGTTTTTTGCAGGCCGGCGACAGTGCGTGGCATGCCGACAAAACCGGGCAAGGCTTCGACCCGTGCCAGCCAGGCGCGGATGTTGGCGTAGTCGTCCAGCGACACATTGCCCTCCGGTGCATGGGCGATGTAGCTGTAGGCCGCAACGTCGGCGATGGTCGGCTCGCTGCCGGTCAGGAAAGGCGTGTTGGCCAGTTCGTGATCGATCACCTTGAGCACGCTGTGGGCGTATGGAATCACTTCATCGGGGTTGTACGGCGCCCCAAACACCGTGATCAGTCGAGCCCGGGCGGGGCCAAAAGCAATGGGCCCGGCAGCGACCGACAACCAGCGCTGCACTTTGGCGGCACCGACCGGATCGGCTGGCAGCCAGCGACCGTTACCGTATTTTTGCGCCAGGTAGACCAGGATGGCATTGGAGTCCGCCAGCACCACACCCTGATCGTCCAGCACCGGAACCTGTCCAAAGGCGTTGAGCGCCAGGTACTCCGGTTTTTTGTGCTCGCCCTTGGCCAGGTCGACGAAGATCAGCTCAGTCGGCAGTTGCAGCAGCGACAGCATCAGTTCCACACGATGAGCGTGGCCGGAACGTGGGAAGTTGTAGAGCTTGATTGCTTGCATGGTCGACTCCGCAGGTCAGTGGCGCTGTCAGGAGAGATCAGCACCGATGGCGGTCATCTTCCACTAGCCACCAAAACAACAGAATAACCAGCGAACGCAATCCATTATTTCACCCACTGAAACAAACATCACTCCTGCAGTGCCGGATGCTCTCGAAGTGTCTTCACCGTAAAGTCGACAAAACTGCGAACTCGCGCCGCGGCCTTGCGCCCACCCTGGTAGAGCACATGAATGGGCAATGGCGGCATTTCGAACTCCGCCAGAACGATCTCAAGCTCCCCGGCCGCCACTTTACTCGCCGACTGATAGGACAGCACCCTGGTGAAGCCCAGCCCGAGCGCGGCGGCATTAATGGCCGCCTGATTCGCCGTCACTGTCAGGCGCGGTTCTGCTCGGACACTCAATGGCTCACCCCGCTCGAGAAACGGCCAGTGTTTTAACTGGCCAATGGCGGAAGTCGCAATAATCGGCGCCTGAGCCAGCTCTTGCGGGTGTGTTGGCCGACCATGCACGGCCAGAAATTGCGGTGATGCACAAATCACCCGCCGCACTTCGCCCACTCGAATCGCGTGCTGGTTGCTGTCAGGCAACTCACCAATGCGGATGGCCACATCGACGCCCTCCTCCACCACACTCACTATCCGGTCTACCAGCAGTGCATTGATCGTAACGTCAGGAAATTGCGTGAGAAAACTCACCATCAGCGGTGTGACAAACAACTCACCAAACAAAACCGGCGCCGTGATCGTCAGTTGCCCACGGGGCTGGGCGTGACTGCCCGCCGCCGAGTCCTCAGCTTCCTGCACCTCCGCGAGAATTCTCCGACAGTCCTCCAGATAACGCTGACCCGCCTCGGTCAAGTACACAGTGCGCGTAGTGCGCGTGAACAGCTGCGTGCCGATTCGCTTCTCCAGCGCCGCCACTGCCCGGGTGACACTGGCGGCGGACATGCCCAAACGCCGGGCCGCCGCCGAAAAGCCCTGGTCCTGGGCGACGGCGGCGAAGACCTGCATTTCCTGGAAGCGGTCCATGGGCGAGTCCTCGATTCAGATAAAAAAAATCGCAACCAGATGGCTGCGATTTTTAAGGTTCGATCAGCTGTGGATAACTTATTCCACAGTCACCGATTTCGCCAGGTTGCGCGGCTGGTCGACGTCGGTGCCTTTCAGCACGGCCACGTAGTACGACAGCAACTGCAGCGGGATGGTGTAGAGGATCGGCGACAGGATGTCGTGGATGTGCGGCATCTGCACCACGTGCGTGCCTTCACCATTGGTCATGCCGGCCTTCTCGTCAGCGAAGACGATAAGTTCGCCACCACGCGCACGAACTTCCTGGAGGTTGGACTTCAGTTTCTCCAGCAGTTCGTTGTTCGGCGCCACTGTCACCACTGGCATGTCGTTATCCACAAGCGCCAACGGGCCGTGTTTCAACTCGCCTGCAGGGTAGGCTTCGGCGTGGATGTAGGAGATTTCCTTGAGCTTGAGCGCCCCTTCCATCGCGACCGGGAATTGTGCGCCACGGCCCAGGAACAGGGTGTGATTCTTCTCGGCGAACAGCTCCGCGATTTTTTCCACAGTGCTGTCCATCGCAAGGGCTTCACCCAGACGGGTTGGCAAGCGACGCAGCTCTTCGACCAGCGTTGCTTCAACGCCTTTGGCCAACGAGCCGTGAACCTGGCCCAGGGACAGGGTCAGCAACAACAGACCGACCAATTGCGTGGTGAAGGCTTTGGTAGACGCCACGCCGATTTCGCGACCGGCCTGGGTCAGCAGGGTCAGGTCTGATTCACGCACCAGCGAGCTGATGCCGACGTTGCAGATGGCCAGGCTGGCGAGAAAACCCAGTTCCTTGGCATTGCGCAGCGCCGCCAAGGTGTCGGCGGTTTCGCCGGACTGGGAGATGGTCACGAACAGCGTGTCAGGTTGCACTACGACTTTGCGATAGCGGAACTCGCTGGCGACTTCGACCTGGCACGGGATGCCGGCCAGTTCTTCCAGCCAGTAACGGGCAACCATGCCGGCGTGGTAGCTGGTGCCGCAGGCGACGATCTGCACATTGCGCACTTTGGCGAACAGCTCAGCGGCCTGTGGGCCGAAAGCCTGGACCAGCACGCCGTTCGGGCTCAAGCGACCTTCCAGGGTGCGCTGCACCACGGACGGTTGCTCGTGGATTTCCTTGAGCATGAAATGGCGGAATTCGCCTTTTTCCGCCGCTTCGGCGCCGTCGCGATACTGCACGCTCTCACGCTCGACAGCCTTGCCGCTGACATCCCAGATCTGCACGCTGTCGCGGCGAATTTCGGCGATGTCGCCCTCTTCCAGGTACATGAAACGGTCAGTCACCTGACGCAGCGCCAATTGGTCGGACGCCAGGAAATTCTCACCCAGGCCCAGGCCGATCACCAGAGGGCTGCCACTGCGGGCCGCTACCAGGCGATCCGGTTGCTGCGCGCTGATCACCGCCAGGCCGTAAGCACCGTGCAGCTCCTTCACCGTTGCCTTGAGGGCCTCGGTCAGGTCGGCGATATCCTTGAGTTTATGGTTCAGCAGGTGAGCGATGACTTCGGTGTCAGTGTCCGAGGTGAACACGTAACCCAAGGCTTTCAGTTGTTCACGCAGGGCTTCATGGTTTTCGATGATGCCGTTGTGCACCACGGCCAGGTCGCCGGAGAAGTGCGGGTGCGCGTTGCGCTCGCAGGGTGCACCGTGAGTGGCCCAGCGCGTGTGGGCAATGCCCAGTCGACCAACCAGTGCTTCTTCGGCCAATGCCTGCTCAAGTTCGCTGACCTTGCCCGGGCGACGCACGCGCTCGAGCTTCTGATCGTTGGTGTACACCGCCACGCCCGCGCTGTCATACCCACGGTATTCCAGACGCTTGAGGCCTTCGACCAGGATGGCGGTGATGTTACGTTCTGCGACTGCGCCAACAATTCCACACATGTTATTTCTCCTGACTGACAGCCGCGCAAATCAAAGTGATACCGCGGGCTTGAATCTGATCCCGCGCTTCGAGCGACAGGCGATCATCGGTAATAAGGGTATGGACGCTGCTCCAGGGCAGCTCCAGGTTGGGAATCTTGCGACCGATCTTGTCGGCCTCCACCATCACGACCACTTCACGGGCGACTTCGGCCATGACCCGGCTCAGTCCCAGCAATTCGTTGAAGGTGGTTGTACCGCGGACCAGATCAATACCATCGGCACCGATGAACAATTGATCGAAGTCGTAGGAGCGTAGGACCTGCTCGGCGACCTGCCCCTGAAAGGATTCAGAATGCGGGTCCCAGGTGCCGCCGGTCATCAACAGCACCGGCTCATGCTCGAGTTCGCTCAAGGCGTTGGCGACGTGCAGGGAGTTGGTCATCACCACCAGGCCCGGTTGCTGGCCCAATTGCGGAATCATCGAGGCAGTCGTGCTGCCACTGTCTATGATGATACGTGCATGTTCGCGAATGCGAGTGACGGCTGCGCGGGCGATGGCCTGTTTGTAGCTGGAGATGGGTTGACTCAGGTCGGCAACCAACTCCTGAGGCAGGGTGATCGCACCGCCATAACGACGCAGCAGCAGGCCGTTGCTCTCAAGGGCCGCCAGATCCTTGCGAATCGTAACTTCAGAGGTTTCGAAACGCTTGGCAAGCTCATCCACACTGACTTCACCCTGCTCATTGAGCAAGGCAAGAATGTTGTGGCGTCTCTGGGGCGTGTTGCGCTTCGACATGATTTGGTAAGTTTCGATTCGAAAGATAACGAAAGCAATCAAACCCTATCAGGGAAACTTCGTCAAGCGACTAACAATAAAAAGACCTGTGGATAAAAACATTAACGGCAAGCCTCCTGAGCTAGCGAGACTTGCCGATTAATATAATTGACAGCCTGTGAATAACTGCTACCCATCATTCAGGTGTGGATAACTTAGCTCTTCTTGATCTTTACCGGGCGCTTCCAGCCATCGATATTCTTCTGGCGAGCCCGACCAACCGCCAACTGCGCTTTATCCACAGTTGAAGTAATAGTCGAGCCGGCCGCGGTGGTCGCACCGTCCAGGATATCCACAGGTGCAACCAAAGAGTTGTTGGAACCGATAAATACGTCTTCTCCCAGCACGGTTTTCCACTTGTTGGCGCCATCGTAGTTGCAGGTGATGGTGCCAGCGCCGATGTTGGTGCGCGCACCCACTTCGGCATCACCCAGATAGGTCAGGTGGCCGGCCTTGGCACCTTCGCCCAGGTGAGCATTTTTCAATTCGACAAAGTTACCCACATGCGCCCGCGGTTCGAGCACGGTGCCTGGACGCAAACGTGCGAACGGACCAGCATCGCTGCCTTCGCCGAGAATAGCGCCTTCGATATGGCTGTTGGCCTTGATCACCACGCCTTTACGCAGGGTGCTGTCCTTGATCACGCAGTTCGGGCCGATCACCACGTCATCTTCGATGACGACGTTGCCTTCGAGGATCACGTTGATATCGATCAGCACATCGCGACCCACGCTGACTTCACCGCGAACATCAAATCGGGCCGGGTCGCGCAGGGTTACGCCTTGAGCCATCAAGCGACGGCCGGCGCGCAGCTGATAATGACGCTCAAGATCGGAAAGCTGCTTGCGGTCGTTGGCGCCCTGCACTTCCATGGCGTCGTGGGGTTGTTCGGTGGCCACCACCAGACCATCGTTAACCGCCATTTCGATGACGTCGGTCAGGTAATACTCGCCCTGGGCGTTGTTGTTCGACAGACGACCGGTCCAGTCGGCCAGGCGATCGGCGGGTACCGCAAGAATGCCGGTGTTGCCTTCGTTGATGGCGCGCTGAGCTTCAGTGGCGTCCTTGTGCTCGACGATGGCGCAGACCTTTCCGTCAGCGTCGCGAACGATTCGGCCGTAACCGGTTGCGTCATCCAGCTCGACGGTGAGCAGGCCCATCTGCCCTGGAACTACCAGCTTGAGCAAGCGCTGCAGGGTTTCGATTTCAATCAACGGCACATCACCGTAAAGCACCAGCACGGTGTCGGCCTTGATGAAGGGTACCGCCTGGGCCACGGCATGGCCGGTGCCCAATTGTTTGTCCTGGAGGACGAAGTTCAGATCGTCAGCGGCCAGGCGCTCGCGGACTACATCGGCACCATGGCCGATCACCACGTGGATGCGCTGTGGATCAAGTTGTCGGGCGCTGTGGATAACATGGCCAAGCATCGAATTGCCGGCAATCGGGTGCAAGACTTTCGGCAGGGCCGAACGCATGCGGGTGCCTTGGCCAGCAGCGAGGATAACGATTTCAAGAGACATGACTGGCTACCAATCCTGGGTGGTCAGCGGCTGCGACCAACGTGATGAATTTCGGAAAGAAAAAAGGGTAGCCGAGGCTACCCTTTTTAATCAATCACACAACAAGCGCAGCCTTAGTGGCCGAACTTCTTGCGGATCTGCTGGACGGTGCGCAGCTGAGCTGCGGCCTCGGCCAGGCGTGCGGCAGCGGAGCCGTAATCGAATTCCGCGCCACGTTCATGCAAGGCCTTCTCGGCAGCCTTGACGGCTTCCTGAGCAGAGGCTTCATCCAGGTCGGCAGCACGTTGCACGGTATCGGCAAGAACCTTGACCATGTTCGGCTGAACCTCGAGGAAACCACCGGAGATGTAATACACCTCCTCTTCCCCGCCCTGCTTGACCAGGCGGATCGGACCTGGCTTGAGATTAGTGATCAGCGGCGCGTGACCCAGAGCGATACCAAGATCACCCAGTGCACCGTGCGCAATCACCATCTCGACCAGACCGGAAAAGATTTCCCCTTCCGCGCTGACGATATCGCAATGGACTGTCATAGCCATCTGATTGCCTCAACCTAAATTAGCGCCCGTTTCCGGGCGCCGGGATTACAGTTTCTTGGCTTTCTCGATCGCTTCTTCGATGCCGCCAACCATGTAGAACGCTTGTTCTGGCAGGTGGTCGTAGTCACCGTTGAGGATGCCTTTGAAGCCAGCAATGGTGTCTTTCAGGGAAACGTATTTACCCGATGCACCGGTGAAGACTTCAGCCACGAAGAACGGCTGCGACAAGAAACGCTGGATCTTACGAGCACGGTTTACCAACTGCTTGTCGGCTTCCGACAGCTCGTCCATACCCAGGATCGCAATGATGTCCTTCAGTTCTTTGTAACGCTGCAGAACGTACTGGACGCCGCGAGCGGTGTCGTAGTGATCCTGGCCGATTACGTTCGGGTCCAGCTGGCGCGAAGTCGAGTCCAGTGGGTCTACCGCTGGGTAGATACCCAGGGAAGCGATGTCACGGGACAGAACGACGGTGGCGTCCAAGTGGGCGAAGGTGGTCGCTGGCGACGGGTCGGTCAAGTCGTCCGCAGGTACGTATACCGCTTGGATCGAGGTGATCGAACCTTCCTTGGTCGAAGTGATACGTTCTTGCAGAACGCCCATCTCTTCAGCCAGGGTCGGCTGGTAACCTACTGCCGAAGGCATACGGCCCAGCAGTGCGGATACTTCAGTACCGGCCAGGGTGTAACGATAGATGTTGTCGACGAACAGCAGAACGTCGTTACCTTCGTCACGGAACTTCTCGGCCATGGTCAGGCCGGTCAGTGCTACGCGCAGACGGTTACCCGGCGGCTCGTTCATCTGACCGTAAACCAGTGCCACTTTGTCCAGAACGTTGGAATCCTTCATCTCGTGGTAGAAGTCGTTACCCTCACGAGTACGCTCACCCACACCGGCGAACACGGAATAACCGCTGTGCTCGATGGCGATGTTACGGATCAGTTCCATCATGTTTACGGTTTTGCCTACACCGGCACCACCGAACAGACCAACTTTACCACCCTTGGCGAACGGGCAAACCAGGTCGATAACCTTGATGCCGGTTTCCAGCAGGTCGTTGCCGCCCGCTTGTTCAGCGAACGAAGGCGCTGCACGGTGGATGCCCCAACGCTCGTCGGTGGCGATTGGGCCAGCTTCGTCGATCGGGTTGCCCAGTACGTCCATGATCCGGCCCAGGGTCGCTTTACCGACTGGTACGGAGATGGCTGCGCCAGAATCGGTAACTTCCAGACCGCGCTTCAAGCCCTCGGTGGAACCCATCGCAATGGTGCGAACCACGCCGTCGCCCAGCTGCTGCTGAACTTCCAGGGTGGTTTCGGCCGCGCTCACTACTTTCAGCGCGTTGTAGATGCTCGGTACGCTGTCGCGTGGAAATTCCACGTCGATAACGGCGCCGATGATTTGAACGATACGTCCGCTACTCATAGCTGGATCCTCTGAATATTTGAACCGTTAAACCGCGGCAGCGCCGCCGACGATTTCCGAGATCTCTTGGGTGATCGCAGCCTGACGCGCCTTGTTGTAGACCAGCTGCAAATCGCTGATCAAATCACCGGCGTTGTCGGTAGCGTTCTTCATCGCGATCATCCGCGCAGCTTGTTCAGCCGCGTTGTTCTCGACCACCGCCTGGTAGACCTGCGACTCAACGTAGCGGACCATCAAGCCGTCAAGCAGCTCTTTGGCATCCGGTTCGTAGAGATAGTCCCAGTGGTGCTTGAGGTCCTGATCCGGGGTTGCCACCAGTGGAATCAATTGCTCCACGGTAGGCTGTTGCGTCATGGTGTTGATGAACTTGTTGGACACCACGGACAGGCGGTCAATACGGCCGTCCAGGTAAGCATCCAGCATCACTTTGACGCTACCGATCAAGTCGTTGATCGACGGCTCTTCACCCAGGTGGCTGATAGCTGCTACGACGTTGCCGCCGAAGTTGCGGAAAAAGGCCGCACCCTTGCTACCCACTACACACAGATCAATCTCGACGCCTTTCTCGCGGTTTACCGCCATGTCCTTGACCAGGGCCTTGAACAGGTTGGTGTTCAAGCCACCGCACAGACCACGGTCACTGCTCACTACGACATAACCAACACGCTTGATTTCGCGGTCGATCATGAACGGGTGGCGGTATTCCGGGTTGGCGTTGGCCAGATGCCCAATAACCTGGCGGATGCGCTCCGCATAAGGACGGCTAGCTGCCATGCGCATTTGTGCCTTGCGCATTTTGCTGACCGCCACTTTTTCCATGGCGCTGGTAATTTTTTGCGTGCTTTTGATGCTCGCAATCTTACTGCGAATCTCTTTTGCGCCTGCCATGTAACACCTATCAGGTTAGCAAGCGGGAGCCTTGCGGCTCCCGCTGCGGCTTACCAGGTTTGGGTGGCCTTGAACTTCTCGATACCGGCTTTCATGCCAGCGTCGATTTCGTCATTGAAGTCACCTTTAACGTTGATCTTCGCCATCAAATCGGCGTGATCGCGGTTGAAGTAAGCAATCAGCGCTTGTTCAAAGCTGCCGACCTTGGTGATTTCGACGTCAGTCAGGAACCCACGCTCAGCGGCATACAGCGACAACGCCATGTCAGCGATCGACATTGGGGCGTATTGCTTCTGCTTCATCAGCTCGGTAACGCGCTGACCATGCTCAAGTTGCTTACGGGTCGCTTCGTCCAGGTCAGAAGCGAACTGGGCGAATGCCGCCAGTTCACGGTACTGAGCCAGAGCGGTACGGATACCACCGGACAGCTTCTTGATGATCTTGGTCTGAGCGGCACCACCCACACGGGATACCGAAACACCGGCGTTCACTGCAGGACGGATGCCCGAGTTGAACATGGCCGATTCCAGGAAGATCTGACCGTCGGTGATGGAAATCACGTTGGTCGGAACGAACGCGGAAACGTCGCCAGCCTGGGTTTCGATGATCGGCAGTGCGGTCAGGGAACCGGTTTTGCCGGTCACTGCGCCGTTGGTGAACTTCTCTACGTACTCTTCCGAAACGCGGGATGCGCGCTCCAGCAGACGGGAGTGGAGATAGAACACGTCGCCTGGGTAAGCTTCACGGCCTGGTGGACGGCGCAGCAGCAGGGAAATCTGGCGGTAAGCCACTGCTTGCTTGGACAGATCGTCATAAACGATCAGCGCGTCTTCACCGCGGTCGCGGAAGTATTCGCCCATGGTGCAACCGGAGTACGGTGCCAGGAATTGCAGTGCAGGAGATTCCGAAGCACTGGCAGCCACGATGATCGTGTTGGCCAGGGCGCCGTTTTCTTCCAGCTTGCGAACCACGTTGGCGATGGTCGATTGTTTCTGACCGATGGCTACGTAGACGCAGAAAATGCCGCTGTCTTTCTGGTTGATGATCGCGTCGATCGCCAGAGCGGTTTTACCGATCTGACGGTCACCGATGATCAGCTCACGCTGGCCACGGCCGACAGGGATCATGGCATCGACAGCCTTGTAGCCAGTCTGTACAGGCTGGTCTACCGACTTACGCCAGATCACGCCTGGAGCAACTTTCTCGACCGCGTCGGTCTCGGTGTTGCCCAGTGGACCTTTGCCGTCAACAGGGTTACCCAGTGCGTCGACTACGCGACCCAGCAGTTCCTTACCAACCGGAACTTCGAGGATGCGGCCGGTGCACTTGGCGCTCATGCCTTCAGCCAGAGACTGGTAAGCGCCCAGTACTACGGCACCTACGGAGTCTTGCTCCAGGTTGAGAGCCATACCGAAGACGCCGCCCGGAAACTCGATCATCTCGCCGTACATTACGTCGGCCAGACCGTGAATCCGCACGATACCGTCAGATACGCTGACGACAGTGCCTTCGTTACGGGCTTGGGAGGTCACATCGAGCTTGTCGATGCGGCCCTTGATAATTTCACTTATTTCGGAAGGATTGAGTTGCTGCATTGCTCTGCTGCCCCTTCAAACTCAAGATTTCAATGCTTCGGCAAGTTTCGCGATTTTGCCGCGAATCGAGCCATCGATAACCAGGTCGCCGGCGCGGATTACGACACCACCTATCAGGGCAGCATCCTCCGCAACTTGCAGGCGCACTTCCCGGTTGAGTCGTGCACTGAGAACCTTGGCGAGTTTGTCTTGCTGTTCTTGGTTCAATGCAAAAGCACTGGTCACTTCAACGTCTACCGACTTCTCTTGCTCGGCCTTGTACAGGTCGAACAGAGCGGAGATCTCCGGCAACAGCGGGAGACGGTCGTTTTCGGCAACGACATTGATGAAATTCTGTGCCTTGGCATCGAACTTGTCGCCGCACACGTCAATGAACGTGGCGGCCTTTTCTGCGCTCGTCAGTCGCGGGGCCTTGAGCACGCGCAGCATGGTGTCGTCTTGCGACACCGCTGCTGCCAGGCCGAGCATGGCTGACCAATTGGCCAGTTGCTGGTGGGCCTGAGCGTGCTCGAAGGCCGCCTTAGCGTAAGGTCGGGCCAACGTGGTCAGTTCTGCCATGATCGCCCTCGCTTAGATTTCAGCAGCCAGTTGGTTAACCAGCTCTGCGTGCGCGTTTTGATCGATTGCTTTGCCCAGGATCTTCGAAGCACCATCAACGGCCAGAGTACCCACTTGGGCACGCAGCGCGTCTTTGACACTGTTCAGTTCCTGTTCGATCTCGGCCTGAGCCTGAACCTTCACACGGTCAGCGTCGATACGGGCTTTTTCAACAGCCTCTTCAACGATCTGGTTACCGCGTTTCTTGGCTTGCTCGATGATTTCAGCTGCCTGAGCTTTCGCTTCGCGCAGTTGCTGACCCGCTTTCTCTTGGGCCAACTCCAGGTCGCGAGCTGCACGGCTGGCAGCGTCCAGACCATCAGCGATCTTCTTTTGACGTTCGTGCAGAGCCGCGATGACCGGAGGCCATACGAACTTCATGCAGAACAGTACAAAAATCAGGAACGCAACGGACTGGCCAATCAGGGTCGCATTAATGTTCACGCCAACACCTCGCAGTTACGTTGTCCATCACACCAAATTACCCGGAATATCCGAGTAATCAGCCAGCGATCTGACCAACGAACGGGTTCGCAAAGGTGAAGAACAGAGCGATACCAACACCGATCATGGTTACGGCGTCGAGCAGACCGGCAACGATGAACATTTTGACTTGCAGCATTGGAACCATTTCTGGCTGACGCGCTGCGCCTTCCAGGAACTTGCCGCCCAACAGGCCGAAACCAATTGCGGTACCCAGTGCGCCCAGGCCGATCAACAGTGCAACAGCGATAGCGGTTAGACCAACTACAGTTTCCATCTTTCCTCCCGACTTTTACGTCGTATGGTTTAGGTTTTTTTAATTTAAAGCGGTAAAACAAATCGTTTCAGATGCCCCGTGAGGAGCACCCTCCCGTTTGACCGGGAGGGACATCAGACTAGTCGAGACTGGTCTTAATGGTTTTCTTCGTGCGCCATCGACAGGTAGACGATGGTCAGCATCATGAAGATGAACGCCTGCAGGGTGATGATCAGGATGTGGAACACAGCCCACGCCCACTGCAGAACAACGCCCAGGCCACTAAGCCAGAGCAGACCGCTGCCGAACATCACAGCAATCAGAATGAAGACCAGCTCGCCGGCATACATGTTGCCGAACAGACGCAGAGCCAGGGAAATCGGCTTGGCGATCAGGGTCACGAATTCCAGCAGGAAGTTCACCGGGATCAGCAGGGCCTGAACGAAGATGTTCTTGCTGCCGAACGGGTGCAGGGTCAGTTCGCCGATGAAGCCGCCGATACCCTTGACCTTGATGCTGTAGAAAATGATCAGTGCGAAAACCGACAACGCCATGCCCAGGGTCGCGTTCGGGTCGGTGGTCGACACGGCGCGGAACGGGATGTGAGGGTCACCGGAAATCAGGATGGCCAGCTGAGGAATCCAGTCGACCGGTACCAGGTCGACGGCGTTCATCAGGAACACCCAGACGAAGATGGTCAGTGCCAGCGGTGCAATCACCGGGCTACGGCCATGGAAGCTGTCTTTCACGCTGCCATCGACGAATTCGACCAATACTTCAACGAAGTTCTGCAAAGCACCTGGTTGACCGGAAGTCGCTTTCTTCGCCGCCATGCGGAAAAGAAGAACGAAGATCAGACCCAATGCGACCGACCAGCCGAGAGTATCGACGTGGAAAGCCCAGAAGCCCATTTCCTTGGCTTCTGCTGCGGTGTGGGCAAAGCCCCAGCCGCCGGTAGGGTGCTGACCGAAGGTCAGGTTCTGCAAGTGGTGCTGGATATAGCCCGAAGCGGTTGTTTCTGCCATGGTTGCCTCAAACGCCCTAAGGTCTCGAAAGTCTTGTTCTCATCAGCAGGGGAGCGAACCAGCTGACTGACTGAGTCAGCACGAAGACACCGAATACTGCAATCGGTGCCAATGGCTTCACACCTGCAAACACCAGTGCAAACAGCACTGCCGTCAAAATCAGTTTGCCTGCCTCGCCGGCATAAAAAGACCGGACGATGGACTGGGCTGCTCGGGCGCCGGAAAACCGAAATGCCCTGTGAGCGAAATAAACATTGGGCAGCAAGGCTATCAGGCCTCCGCAAAGTCCCGAGTACCCGGCAACGACTCCCCGCCATTGCCAGAGCGCCAAAGCAGCGATCAGCAAAACGACAAATTGAGCCATTAACACCGGAAAAACTGCCAGGCGATGGAAGGGCAAGCGGTTTGGCGTGCGGGTTTCCATCACTTTTGCTCTCCAATGGTCGGCTGCCAGAATTCAATAACTTGGCATAATTTGTGCCGACAAAATGCGCGCAGAGTATAGGGGCGGTTCAGCCCCTATTCAACTGTCAGGTAGTGATTTCCGACTGCGCGCTACATGAGGAAATGTTTCAGCGAATGTGTGCGAGCACACCCTGAAGTTCATCCAGGGAGTTGTAACCAATGACCAGTTGCCCTTTACCCTTCTTTCCATGGCGAATCTGCACCGCAGAGCCTAGGCGCTCGGCCAGGCGCTGTTCCAGGCGGGCAATATCCGGGTCCGGTTTTGGGGTTTCCACAGGCTCCGGTTTGCCACTCAACCACTGGCGAACCAGTGCTTCAGTCTGGCGCACGGTCAGTCCGCGTGCGACAACATGTCGCGCCCCTTCAACCTGTTGATTTTCCGGCAAACCGAGCAATGCACGGGCATGCCCCATTTCCAGGTCGCCATGGGAAAGCATGGTCTTGATGACTTCCGGCAGGGAAATCAGGCGCAGCAGGTTGGCCACGGTGACCCGGGACTTGCCCACGGCTTCGGCGACTTGTTGCTGGGTCAGCTGGAATTCCGTTTGCAGGCGCTGCAAGGCCACCGCTTCTTCGATCGGATTGAGGTCTTCGCGCTGGATGTTCTCGATCAGCGCGATGGCGATCGCAGTTTCATCCGGGACATCGCGCACCATCGCCGGGATGGTTTCCTGGCCAGCTTGCTGGCTGGCGCGCCAGCGGCGTTCGCCGGCAATGATTTCGTAGCGCCCGCTACCGATCGGCCGCACCACGATCGGCTGCATCACGCCCTGGGCCTTGATCGATTGCGCCAGCTCTTCGAGCGCCTGGGGATCCATGTCGCGACGCGGCTGGTACTTGCCGCGCTGCAGCAGGTCCAGCGGCAGGTGTTGCAGCTCGCGCGAATCGGCTTGCACCGCCTGTTCTTCCAGCGCGCTGACACTCGGACCACTCAGCAGTGCATCCAGTCCACGTCCGAGACCTCGTTTCTTGACGGCCATGGGGATTCCTTAAGTTGCCTGAGCAGCGGCGATGCGTGAGTTTTTGCGTTGACGACGGACCATCTCGCCCGCCAGGGCCAGATAGGCCACGGCACCGCGCGATGATTTGTCGTACGCCAGCGCCGGCATGCCGTAGCTCGGCGCTTCGGCCAGGCGAATGTTGCGCGGAATGACCGTGTCGTACAGCTGGTCGCCGAAGTGTTCCTTGAGCTGGGCCGATACGTCGTTCATCAGGCTCAGGCGCGGGTCGTACATCGTGCGCAAAAGGCCTTCGACCTTGAGGTTCGGATTGAGCAGCTCGGCGATGCGCTTGATGTTATCCACAAGGTCGCTCAAGCCTTCGAGTGCGAAGTACTCGCACTGCATGGGGATAATCACCCCGTCGGCGGCAACCAGTGCGTTCAAGGTCAGCATCGACAGCGATGGCGGGCAGTCGATCAGGATGTAGTCGTAGTTTTCACGGATCGGCGCCAGCGCACTGCGCAGGCGGCTTTCCTTCATCTGCATTTCCAGCAGAACCACTTCGGCCGCGGTCAGGTCACGGTTGGCCGGCAACAGCTGGTAACCGCCGTGCTCGGAGAAATGCATGGCCTGGGCCAGGTCGCACTCCCCGATCAGCAGGTCATAGACCGAGTTTTCCAGGCCGTGTTTGTCCACACCGCTACCCATGGTGGCGTTGCCCTGTGGATCGAGATCGATCAGCAATACCCGACGCTTGGTCGCGACCAGGGATGCTGCGAGGTTGATACAGGTGGTGGTCTTGCCCACACCACCCTTTTGGTTCGCTATTGCGAATACCTTAGCCATTCTTGCTTGTGTTCCCAATCATGCCGTGCGGCGCAGTATCAGCAGATGGCGTTGGCCTTGGCAACCAGGTACGGCCAGGGCGTGTTCGCTATCGAGGTGGAAGTCTGTCGGCAATGCTACCAGCTCATCGGCGGGATGAACGCCCTTCATTGCCAGCCAGCGCGTATCGGTGTCACCAAGGTGGCGCGTCCAGTTGCTGAAGTTCTCCATGCTGCTGAAGGCCCGGGAAATGATCCCGTTGAAGGGCTGTGCAGGCTGGAACGCTTCGACGCGACTGTGGATAACTTGCAGGTTGTCCAGTTTCAGCTCGAGTTTGACCTGGGTCAGGAAGCGGGTCTTCTTGCCGTTGCTGTCCAGACAGGTCACTTGCGACTCGGGAAACAGGATGGCCAGGGGAATGCCCGGCATGCCGCCACCGCTGCCAACATCGAGCCAGCGACCGTTTTCGACGAACGACATCACGCTCAGGCTATCGAGCAAATGACGCGACACCATTTCATCGGGATCGCGCACGGCCGTGAGGTTGTAGGCCTTGTTCCATTTTATCAACAGGGCCAGATAACCCAGCAGTTGTGCCTGCTGGGTTTCACTCAAAGCCACACCGAGCTCGCGAGCACCTGTGGATAACTCTTCTGCGTGTTGCGGGGTGACCAACGAACTCAAGCGCTTTGCTCCAACTGACGGCCCGCGCCGCGTTTTTTCAAATGAATCATCAACAGGGAAATGGCTGCCGGTGTCACGCCCGGGATACGTGATGCCTGACCCAATGTCTCTGGACGGGTCGCGCCGAGCTTGCTCTGGATCTCTTTGGAGAGACCGGAAATGTTCGTGTAATCGATATCCACAGGCAGTTTGGTGTCTTCGCTGGCCCGCAGACGCGCGATTTCATCCTGTTGACGATCGATGTAGCCGGCGTATTTGGTCTTGATTTCGACCTGTTCGGCCACCTGTGGATCTTCCGCGCCACCACCGGTGACGGCGATCAGACCAGCGTAGTCGATTTCCGGACGGCTCAGCAGATTGAGCAGGTTGTATTCGTGAGTCAGCGGCGTGCCGAATTTTTCCGCGATCGCATCGCCCTGCTCGGTGCCCGGGCGTACCCAGGTACTTTTCAGACGCTGCTCTTCCAGTTCGATGCTTTCGCGCTTTTTGCAGAACGCTGCCCAGCGCGCGTCATCGACCAGACCCAATTCGCGACCTTTTTCGGTCAAGCGCAGGTCGGCGTTGTCTTCGCGCAGGATCAGGCGGTATTCGGCACGGGATGTGAACATCCGGTACGGCTCCTGGGTGCCGAGGGTAATCAGGTCGTCAACCAGAACGCCGATGTAGGCTTCGTCGCGACGCGGACACCAGGCATCTTTGCCTTGAGCACGCAGCGCGGCGTTGGTTCCGGCCAGCAAACCCTGGGCGCCGGCTTCTTCGTAACCGGTGGTGCCGTTGATTTGCCCGGCAAAGAACAGGCCGCCGATGACTTTGGTTTCCAGGCTGTACTTCAGGTCACGCGGGTCGAAGTAGTCGTATTCGATGGCGTAGCCCGGGCGCACGATGTGTGCGTTTTCCATGCCGCGGATCGACTGCACGATCTGCAATTGCACGTCGAACGGCAAGGAGGTGGAAATTCCGTTCGGGTACAGCTCGTTGGTGGTCAAGCCTTCCGGTTCGATGAAAACCTGGTGGCTTTGCTTGTCGGCAAAACGATGGATCTTGTCTTCGATCGACGGGCAGTAACGCGGGCCGATGCCTTCGATTTCACCCGCAGCCGAATACATCGGCGAACGGTCGAGGTTCGCGGCAATGATTTCGTGAGTGCGCGCGTTGGTGTGGGTGATCCAGCAGCTGACCTGTCGTGGGTGCTGCTCCTTGGAGCCCATGAACGACATCACTGGAATCGGCGTATCGCCGGCCTGCTCGGTCATCACCGAGAAATCCACAGACCGGGCGTCGATACGCGGCGGCGTTCCGGTTTTCAGGCGACCGACCCGCAGCGGCAATTCACGAAGGCGTTGAGCCAGGGCGATCGACGGCGGATCACCGGCGCGCCCGCCGGAAAAATTCTGCAAACCGATGTGGATAAGTCCACCGAGGAAGGTACCGGTGGTCAACACCACGGAATCGGCGAGGAAACGCAGGCCCATTTGGGTGACAACACCGCGCACTTGTTCCTGCTCGACGATCAGGTCGTCTGCAGCCTGTTGAAATATCCACAGGTTCGGCTGGTTTTCCAGAATTTCGCGGACAGCGGCCTTGTATAGAACCCGGTCGGCTTGCGCACGAGTCGCCCGTACGGCTGGGCCTTTGCGGCTGTTCAACACGCGAAACTGGATGCCGCCTTTATCGGTAGCAATGGCCATCGCGCCGCCCAGGGCGTCGATTTCCTTGACCAGATGACTTTTGCCGATCCCGCCAATGGCCGGGTTGCAACTCATGGCACCGAGGGTTTCCACGTTATGCGTCAGCAACAGGGTCTTGACCCCCATACGTGCTGAGGCCAGTGCTGCCTCGGTACCGGCATGACCGCCGCCGATGACGATCACTTCAAAACGGGAAGGGAAATCCACCACGCACCTCGTGCCTGCTTAAGTAGGTAATTCAGGAATAGTTTGAGCTCAGGTTTTTGGACCTGGTCGACAAGTATAGGGACTTCGCCCTTCCTAAAGAACCCTTTGCACAAAATTTAACCAGCTGTGGAGAAGTGGCGGTTATAGAAATTAAAAAGAGAGAAATTTATTAAATCTTTGTTTTTATGTTTATTTCTACTGACATGCCTTTCTGTGGATAGATTGTTACAGGCCTTTAAATTCAATGTGTACAGAGATTCAAAACCCTGTGGTCATGTGCCTATGAGGCCCTTGGATAACCGGTTTAAGCCTGTGGATGAATGGGGTGCTTATCCACAGGGGTGGTTATCTTCAGTTTTGAGGCCCTGTTATCAACTGGCCTTAGCTGCGGTTATTCACAGGGCTTAATCCACAGGAAAACGCGGATCAGTCAGATCCTGGGCACAGAAAATCCGCTCAAGCAGGGGGAAATCTGCTCGGCACTGGACGAAATCAAGAGAAAGGAAGAAACAGACAGGCTTGAAAGCAGGCCCTTGTAGGAGCGAGCTCGCTCGCGATGGAGCTAAGGGCGACACGTTTAACCAGCAATACACGCGTCATCGTTAACGTCCATCGCGAGCAAGCTTGCTCCTACTTACCGATGCAGAAGCTGGAGAAGATTCGCCCCAACAGGTCATCGGAGCTGAACGCACCGGTGATTTCGCCCAGGGACTGCTGAGCTTGGCGCAAATCCTCGGCCAGCAACTCACCGGCACCCGCCAAGGTCAGTTGCGCCCGGCCGTGCTCGAGGGAAGCACTGGCATGACGCAATGCGTCCAGGTGGCGCCTGCGCGCACTGAAGCTGCTTTCCGAGGTCTGTTCATAACCCATGCAAGCCTTCAAGTGGTCGCGCAGCAGCTCAAGGCCAACCCCTGCAGACTTGGCGCTGAGGCTGATGGTGACATGCCCATCATCGCTGATTTCCAGGGCCATGGCCTCGCCCGTAAGGTCGGCCTTGTTACGGATCAGCGTGACTTTCGCCGGATCAGGGCGGGTTTCGAGGAACTCAGGCCATAGCGCAAAAGGATCGAGGGCTTCCGGCGCGGTCGCATCGACCACCAGCAGGACCCGATCGGCCTCGCCAATGGCTTTCAACGCCCGCTCCACACCAATCTTTTCCACATGGTCATCGGTATCGCGCAGTCCGGCGGTATCCACCACATGCAGGGGCATGCCATCGATGTGGATATGTTCGCGCAGGACGTCCCGCGTGGTGCCGGCGATCTCGGTGACGATGGCCGCTTCGCGACCGGCCAGTGCATTGAGCAGGCTGGATTTTCCAGCATTCGGACGACCGGCGATGACCACCGTCATGCCATCGCGCAGCAAGGCACCCTGCCCGGCTTCGCGCATGACGGTGGATAACTCGTCGCGAACTTTGTCGAGCATGCTCAATACGTGGCCATCGGCCAGGAAGTCGATTTCTTCCTCCGGAAAGTCGATCGCCGCTTCGACATAAATCCGCAGGCCGATCAGTTGTTCCGTGAGGTTATGCACACGCGCCGAAAAGGCGCCTTGCAAGGAGCGCAATGCGTTGCGAGCTGCTTGTGCAGAACTGGCTTCGATCAGGTCGGCGATGGCTTCGGCCTGGGCCAGGTCGAGTTTGTCGTTCAAAAATGCCCGTTCACTGAATTCACCCGGCCGGGCCAGGCGGCAACCCAGTTCAAGGCAGCGCTGCAGCAGCATATCCAGGACGACCGGGCCACCGTGCCCCTGTAATTCCAGTACATCTTCGCCGGTGAACGAGTTCGGTCCGGGAAAATACAGCGTGATGCCCTGATCGAGCACCTCGTTGTTTTCACCCAGGAACGGTCCGTAATGAGCGAACCGCGGCTTGAGTTCACGACCGCTGAAGGCCTTGGCCGCAATGCTGGCCAAAGGCCCGGAAATACGCACGATGCCGACACCGCCACGACCCTGGGCAGTGGCGACGGCGGCAATGGTTTCACGAGGAGCGCTCATAAACCGGTATCCAGACAAAAGTGACAGATAGCAAAACGCCCCACTAGGGGGCGTTTTGAGTGGTTACCCACAGTGTAAGTCAGGCAGTCGCTTTGGCAGCTGCTTCGATCTTACGAGTGATGTACCACTGTTGGGCGATCGACAGGCAGTTGTTCACTACCCAGTACAGCACCAGACCAGCCGGGAACCACAGGAAGAAGAAGGTGAAGATGATTGGCATCAGCTTCATCACCTTGGCCTGCATCGGATCCGGTGGAGTCGGGTTCAACTGCTGCTGGATGAACATGGTTGCACCCATGATGATCGGCAGGATGAAGAACGGATCCTTGATCGACAGGTCGGTAATCCACAGCATGAACGGCGCTTGGCGCATTTCAACGCTTTCCAGCAGAACCCAGTACAACGAAAGGAATACCGGCATCTGCACGAGGATTGGCAAGCAACCACCCAGCGGATTGATCTTCTCTTTCTTGTACAGCTCCATCATGGCTTGCGACATTTTCTGCCGGTCATCGCCATGTTGCTCTTTCAGCGCAGCCAGTTTCGGAGCCACTGCACGCATGCGCGCCATGGATTTGTAGCTGGCGGCCGACAACGGGAAGAAGATCCCCTTGATCAGCATGGTCAGGAAGATAATCGACCAGCCCCAGTTACCCACAATGGCGTGGATGTGTTGCAGCAACCAGAAGATCGGTTGAGCGATGAACCACAGGATGCCGTAGTCGACAGTCAGTTCCAGACCTGGGGACAACTCTTTGAGCACAGCCTGGCTTTTCGGACCGGCGTACAGAGTAGCGCTGGTTTCAGCCTTGGCACCGGGAGCAACGGTCAACGAAGGACCGGTGTAACCGATGATGTAGTTGCCTTTGCTGTCTTTACGGGTCTGGACGACGTTGTTTTCGCCCTTCGCCGGAATCCACGCGGTCACGAAGTAGTGTTGCAACCAGGCAACCCAACCGCCGGTAACGGTTTCTTTCAGCTGCGCCTTGTCCATGTCCTTCATGGACACTTTCTTGTACGGCTCCGAACTTGTCCACAGGGCGGCGCCCAGGTAAGTCGCGGTACCGGTGGCGGTGCTGGAAGACGGATCGGAGCTGGCGTCACGCTTCAATTGCGCGAACATTGCACCGGACCAGGGCTGTGCGCTCTGGTTGTCGATCAGGTAGGACACGGTTACGTCATACAGGCCGCGTTTCAGAGTGAAACGCTTGATGTAGTTGACGCCGTCCTTGCTGAACTTCAGGTCCACGACCAATTGGTCCTGACCGTCAGCCAGCTGGTAAACCTTCTTCTCTGCCGAGTAAATCGGACGACCGGCAGGACTTGCATCCGGGCCGTTGCTGCCAATCAGGCCACTTTGCGCCAGATAAGTCCGTTCGTTGCCGTTGTCGAACAGCTGGAATGGAATTTCCGGATGGTCCTGACGACGTGGATACAGCGGCAATTTCAGTTGGGCAACATCACCACCCTGTGGATCGATGGCCAGATCGAGCACATCCGTTTTGATCTGGATGAGGTCGGTGCTCGCCGCTACCGGAGTTTCGGCAGGTGCGCTGGTATCGTTTGCGGCGTGCGGAATGTCGTCACTGACGGACGCTTTATTGCCAGTGGCCGTATCCGGGAGGCCCGGTGCGGTCGTACTGGAAGCAACATTCTGAGTCGGCAAGGCAGCCTGGCCATAGTCCTGGTTCCATTTAAGAACCATAACGTAGGACACGATTGCCAGGGCGACGATCAGGATCGTGCGTTTGATATCCATGATTACTCGGCCATCGAAGAAGAACGGGAGGTAGGGATAGATGGAACCGGGTCATAACCACCGGGATTCCACGGATGACAGCGACCTAAACGACGAAAGGTCAGCCAGCCACCGCGAAGAAGGCCATGATTTTCAATGGCTTCTAACGCGTAGCAGGAACAACTGGGGTAGAAACGACAGTGACTGGCCATCAGGGGACTAATGGCGTAGCGATAAAACTGGATCGGAACGAGTGCCAGTTTACGCATCGGGACTGTCTACCCCTACAGTTTCGGTTTTGACTGCTGGTACTGGCGTGCTGCGTGCCAGACGCTTCCAGAGTTTGCCGAAATGCTGAATCAATTCGGGGTTTTCTACGTCACCCAAACCTTTGCGCGCGACGATAACGATGTCCCAGCCTGCCAGTGAATCCTGGTTCAGGCGAAACGATTCGCGCATCAGACGTTTGAGGCGATTGCGCTCGACGGAGAGCTTTACGCTCTTTTTCCCGATAACCAGCCCGAGACGGGGGTGATCAAGATCGTTTTTGCGCGCAAGGAGCAGGAGATTTTTCCCCGGAACCTTGCCGGTAGGGGAGTCAAAGACCGCCTTGAAATGCCGGGGGGTAAGCAGACGCTTTTCCCGACTGAAGTCCTGACTCACCTCCAGTGCCGGATTATCAAACTGCCAGACGCGCACGACCTTTGGCGCGACGACGCGACAGGACGGCACGACCGTTCTTGGTAGCCATGCGAGCACGGAAACCGTGGGTACGAGCGCGTTTGATAGTGCTTGGTTGGAAAGTACGTTTCATTGTCGTGTTACCTGGTTCGTCCACAACGGGCCGGAATGGCCCCCGTTTTAAGAGACCGGGGATTCTAGAGAAAGCAAGCCTCTAGGTCAATTTCCAACCAACGTTTCCTTATAAATAGATCTCCGGAGGTTTTGCCTGGTCAGGATCCTCAGGCAAATATAAAAATAAGAAAGGAAAGTATTTAAAGCTTTTCTGTAAAGCTTATAAAAGCTTAGGGCGCGGGTATCTGTGGATAAGTGCCTAGAGCCCTTGTTTCATCGCATGTACAGCGAATGACAACTACAGTGGAAAACGGTGTTCAGGCTGTGCTGCGCGGTCGGATAACCTGTGTGTGGAAAGCGCTGTTATCCACAGGCAGGTTATCCACCGAGTTTCGCCCCCACTTGTGCAATGAGCTTAGAGGTGGTTATCCACAGGGCTTATGCACAGACCATTGGTCGTCTTTTTTGCGTATAAAACCCTGATTGTTCTCGGTTCATGACCCACCTACGTGTGGATAAGTCGGCGTCTGGCCGTTACAATGGCCGCTTGTTTTTGCCTCACCGGCTTTCAACTTAGGGGATATCCGTGTCAGTGGAACTTTGGCAGCAGTGCGTGGAGCTTTTGCGCGATGAGCTGCCTGCCCAACAATTCAACACTTGGATCCGTCCACTACAGGTCGAAGCCGAAGGCGACGAGTTGCGTGTCTATGCACCCAATCGTTTTGTCCTGGACTGGGTCAACGAGAAATACCTGAGCCGCGTGCTGGAATTGCTCGACGAGCACGGCAACGGCATGGCGCCTGCGCTTTCCTTATTAATAGGCAGCAAACGCAGCTCAGCTCCGCGTGCTGCACCGAATGCGCCGCTGGCTGCCGCCGCGGCGTCCCAGGTTCAGGCGGCTGCAGCTGCTGCCGCGCCTGCGGCCCCCGCCCCATCACCGGCCAAGCGTGCGACGCAAAAAACCGCTGAAGTGGCTGAGCAAGAGCCTTCGCGTGACAGCTTCGACCCAATGGCCGGCGCCAGTTCGCAACAGGCACCGGTGCGCGCCGAGCAACGCACTGTTCAGGTTGAAGGCGCCCTCAAGCACACCAGCTACCTGAACCGCACCTTTACCTTCGAAAACTTCGTTGAGGGCAAGTCCAACCAACTGGCCCGGGCTGCGGCCTGGCAAGTGGCGGACAACCCCAAGCACGGATACAACCCGCTCTTCCTTTATGGTGGTGTAGGTCTGGGTAAAACCCACTTGATGCATGCTGTGGGTAACCACCTATTAAAGAAGAACCCGAATGCCAAGGTCGTGTACCTGCATTCCGAGCGCTTCGTGGCCGACATGGTCAAGGCGCTGCAACTGAACGCGATCAACGAATTCAAGCGCTTCTACCGTTCGGTGGATGCATTGCTGATCGACGATATTCAGTTTTTCGCTCGCAAGGAGCGCTCCCAGGAAGAGTTTTTCCACACCTTCAACGCCCTGCTTGAAGGTGGCCAGCAGGTCATTCTCACCAGTGACCGCTATCCGAAAGAAATCGAAGGCCTTGAAGAACGACTGAAGTCCCGCTTCGGCTGGGGCCTCACGGTGGCCGTAGAGCCGCCGGAACTGGAAACCCGTGTCGCGATCCTGATGAAGAAGGCCGACCAGGCCAAGGTCGAACTGCCACACGATGCCGCGTTCTTCATTGCCCAACGCATTCGCTCCAACGTCCGTGAACTGGAAGGTGCGCTCAAGCGCGTCATCGCCCATTCGCACTTCATGGGGCGCGATATCACCATCGAGTTGATTCGCGAGTCCCTGAAGGACCTGTTGGCGCTGCAAGACAAACTGGTCTCTGTGGATAACATTCAGCGCACGGTCGCCGAGTACTACAAGATCAAGATCTCCGATTTGTTGTCCAAACGTCGTTCGCGTTCGGTTGCCCGTCCACGTCAGGTCGCCATGGCGTTGTCCAAGGAACTCACCAACCACAGCCTGCCGGAAATCGGTGATGTGTTTGGTGGGCGTGACCACACGACTGTTTTGCACGCCTGCCGCAAGATCAACGAACTTAAGGAATCCGACGCGGACATCCGCGAGGACTACAAGAACCTGCTGCGTACACTGACCACTTGATGAACACCAGCGCAGCTTTTAAGGCAAGGGACTAGACCATGCATTTCACCATTCAACGCGAAGCCCTGTTGAAACCCCTGCAACTGGTCGCAGGCGTCGTCGAGCGCCGACAGACCTTGCCGGTTCTCTCCAACGTGCTGCTGGTTGTCGAAGGCCAGCAGTTGTCGCTGACCGGTACCGACCTGGAAGTCGAGCTGGTCGGTCGCGTGCAACTCGAAGAGCCTGCTGAAACAGGTTCCATCACCGTGCCTGCACGTAAACTGATGGACATCTGCAAAAGCCTGCCGAACGACGCGCTGATCGATATCAAGGTCGATGAACAGAAGCTGGTGGTGAAGGCTGGCCGTAGCCGCTTCACCCTCTCGACCTTGCCGGCCAACGATTTCCCCACCGTGGAAGAAGGCCCGGGCTCGCTGACCTGCAGTCTCGAACAGAGCAAGCTGCGTCGCCTGATAGAGCGCACCAGTTTCGCCATGGCCCAGCAGGACGTGCGTTACTACCTCAACGGCATGCTGCTGGAAGTCTCGGCGGGCGTCATTCGTGCCGTGGCCACCGACGGCCACCGTCTGGCAATGTGCTCGATGCAGGCTGATATCGGCCAGCCGGATCGCCACCAGGTCATCGTGCCGCGCAAGGGTATCCTTGAAATGGCGCGTTTGCTGACCGAGCCAGACGGCATCGTCACTATCGTCCTGGGCCAGCACCACATTCGCGCGACCACCGGTGAGTTCACCTTCACCTCGAAACTGGTCGACGGCAAATTCCCGGACTACGAGCGCGTTCTGCCAAAAGGCGGCGACAAGCTGGTGCTCGGTGATCGTCAGGCGTTGCGTGAGGCTTTCAGCCGTACGGCGATTCTGTCCAACGAAAAGTACCGCGGCATCCGTCTGCAACTGGCTCCTGGCCAGCTGAAGATCCAGGCGAACAACCCGGAGCAGGAGGAAGCGGAAGAAGAGGTTGGCGTTGAGTACAACGGCGGCTCCCTGGAAATCGGCTTCAACGTCAGCTACTTGCTCGACGTACTGGGCGTGATGACCACAGAGCAGGTGCGACTCATCCTGTCCGACTCCAACAGCAGTGCGCTGGTGCAAGAGTCCGACAACGACGACTCGGCCTACGTCGTCATGCCGATGCGTCTGTAATCATGTTCAGCAGAAGCTAGATGTCCCTCAGTCGCGTCTCGGTCACCGCGGTGCGCAATCTGCACCCGGTGACCTTCTCCCCCTCCCCCCGAATCAATATTCTTTACGGCGCCAACGGCAGCGGCAAAACCAGTGTCCTGGAAGCCATTCATCTGCTGGGGCTTGCGCGTTCGTTTCGTAGCACCCGGTTGTTGCCCGTTATTCAATACGAGCAATTGGCGTGCACGGTATTTGGCCAGGTCGAGTTGGCTGAAGGCGGACACAGCGCCCTTGGCATCTCCCGGGATCGCCAGGGGGAGTTTCAGATCCGCATCGACGGACAAAACGCGCGCAGTGCCGCACAACTGGCCGAGATTCTGCCGCTGCAGTTGATCAACCCGGACAGCTTCCGCTTGCTGGAAGGTGCGCCGAAGATTCGCCGACAGTTCCTCGACTGGGGCGTGTTCCACGTGGAACCCCGATTCATGTCCACCTGGCAACGCCTGCAGAAGGCCCTGCGCCAGAGAAACTCTTGGCTGCGGCATGGTACACTTGACGCCGTTTCGCAAGCGGTTTGGGACAGGGAACTGTGCCAGGCCAGCGCTGAAATCGATGAATACCGCCGCGCTTACATCAAAGCCTTGAAGCCAGTCTTTGAACAAACCTTGAGCGAACTGGTTGAGCTCGAAGGTTTGACGCTCAGCTATTACCGAGGCTGGGACAAGGACCGGGAATTGAGCGCCGTACTTGCCGGGTCCCTGCAACGGGATCAGCAAATGGGTCATACCCAGGCCGGACCGCAACGGGCTGATTTGCGTCTTAGATTGGGCGCACACAACGCCGCGGACATTTTGTCCCGGGGTCAGCAAAAGCTTGTGGTCTGTGCATTGCGGATTGCCCAAGGGCACCTGGTGAGCCAGGCCCGACGCGGTCAGTGTATTTATCTGGTGGATGACTTGCCGTCCGAACTGGACGAGCAGCACCGCCGTGCGCTTTGCCGCTTGCTGGAAGACTTACGCTGCCAGGTGTTCATCACCTGTGTAGACCACGAATTATTGAGGGAAGGCTGGCAGACGGAAACGCCAGTCGCCCTGTTCCACGTGGAACAGGGCCGTATCACCCAGACCCACGACCATCGGGAGTGAAGGCATTGAGCGAAGAAAATACGTACGACTCAACGAGCATTAAAGTGCTGAAAGGCCTGGATGCCGTACGCAAACGTCCCGGTATGTACATTGGTGACACCGACGATGGCAGCGGTCTGCACCACATGGTGTTCGAGGTGGTCGATAACTCGATCGACGAAGCGCTCGCCGGCCACTGCGACGACATCAGCATCATCATCCACCCGGACGAATCCATCACCGTTAAAGACAACGGTCGTGGCATCCCGGTAGACGTGCACAAGGAAGAAGGCGTTTCGGCAGCCGAGGTCATCATGACCGTTCTGCACGCCGGCGGTAAGTTCGATGACAACTCCTACAAGGTATCTGGCGGCCTGCACGGCGTAGGCGTGTCGGTAGTGAACGCCCTGTCTGAAGAGCTGGTTCTCACTGTGCGCCGTAGCGGCAAGATCTGGGAACAGACCTACGTCCACGGTGTTCCCCAGGAACCGATGAAGATCGTTGGCGATAGCGAAACCACGGGTACCCAGATCCACTTCAAGGCTTCCAGCGAAACTTTCAAGAATATCCACTTCAGCTGGGACATCCTGGCCAAGCGGATTCGTGAACTGTCCTTCCTCAACTCCGGTGTCGGCATCGTCCTCAAGGATGAGCGCAGCGGCAAGGAAGAGTTGTTCAAGTACGAAGGCGGCCTGCGTGCGTTCGTTGAATACCTGAACACTAACAAGACCCCGGTCAACCAGGTGTTCCACTTCAACATCCAGCGTGAAGACGGCATCGGCGTGGAAATCGCCCTGCAGTGGAACGACAGCTTCAACGAGAACCTGTTGTGCTTCACCAACAACATTCCGCAGCGCGACGGCGGTACCCACCTGGTGGGCTTCCGTTCGGCCCTTACGCGTAACCTCAACACCTATATCGAAGCTGAAGGCCTGGCGAAGAAGCACAAAGTCGCCACCACTGGTGACGATGCCCGTGAAGGCCTGACCGCGATCATTTCGGTGAAGGTGCCGGATCCGAAGTTCAGCTCCCAGACCAAGGACAAGCTGGTCTCTTCCGAAGTGAAGACCGCGGTCGAACAGGAAATGGGCAAGTACTTCTCCGACTTCCTGCTGGAAAACCCGAACGAAGCCAAGCTGGTCGTCGGCAAGATGATCGACGCGGCTCGTGCCCGTGAAGCCGCGCGCAAGGCCCGTGAGATGACCCGCCGTAAGGGCGCGCTGGACATCGCTGGCCTGCCGGGCAAACTGGCTGACTGCCAGGAAAAGGACCCTGCCCTCTCCGAACTGTACCTCGTGGAAGGTGACTCCGCGGGCGGCTCTGCCAAGCAGGGACGTAACCGCAAGACCCAGGCGATTCTCCCGCTCAAGGGCAAGATCCTGAACGTTGAGAAAGCGCGTTTCGACAAGATGATCTCTTCCCAGGAAGTGGGCACCTTGATCACCGCGCTGGGCTGCGGCATCGGTCGCGAAGAGTACAACATCGACAAGTTGCGTTATCACAACATCATCATCATGACCGATGCTGACGTCGACGGTTCGCACATTCGTACCCTGCTGCTGACCTTCTTCTTCCGTCAGCTGCCGGAGCTGATCGAGCGTGGCTACATCTACATCGCCCAGCCGCCGCTGTACAAGGTGAAGAAAGGCAAGCAAGAGCAATACATCAAAGACGATGACGCCATGGAAGAGTACATGACGCAGTCGGCCCTGGAAGATGCGAGCCTGCACCTGAACGAAGAGGCACCAGGTATCTCTGGCGAAGCCCTTGAGCGTCTGGTGAATGACTTCCGCCTGGTGATGAAGACCCTCAAGCGTCTGTCGCGCCTGTACCCACAGGAACTGACCGAGCACTTCATCTACCTGCCGGCCGTCAGCCTGGAGCAACTGTCCGATCACGCTGCGATGCAGGATTGGCTGGCCCAGTACGAAGTGCGCCTGCGCACCGTCGAGAAGTCCGGCCTGGTCTACAAGGCCAGCCTGCGCGAAGACCGTGAACGTAATGTCTGGCTGCCAGAGGTCGAACTGATCTCCCACGGCCTGTCGAACTACGTCACCTTCAACCGTGACTTCTTCGGCAGCAACGACTACAAGACCGTCGTTTCCCTGGGCGCCCAGCTGAGCACCCTGCTGGACGAGGGCGCGTACATCCAGCGCGGCGAGCGCAAGAAAGCGGTCACTGAGTTCAAGGAAGCCCTGGACTGGTTGATGGCGGAAAGCACCAAGCGCCACACCATCCAGCGATACAAAGGTCTGGGTGAAATGAACCCGGATCAGCTGTGGGAAACCACCATGGATCCGAGCGTTCGCCGGATGCTGAAAGTGACCATCGAAGACGCCATTGGCGCGGACCAGATCTTCAACACCCTGATGGGTGATGCGGTTGAACCTCGTCGTGACTTCATCGAAAGCAATGCCCTGGCGGTTTCCAACCTGGACTTCTGATCCCGGTTAACCCGCTGGACCAAAAAGGCCAACGCTTGCGTTGGCCTTTTTTGTGTCCAGTGAAACACCCACATTACAGGCATAAAAAAACCGGCTATATCAGCCGGTTTTTTTGCGCCCGAAAAAAACTTATGCACGTTTTTTGGTTTTTTAAGCGCTTAAGAAATATCTATATAAATCATTAAGTTAGGAGACGATTTCGACGCTTTTCTCACAAACGGTACACAGCTTATCCACAGAAGCTCAGACAACCACCTGATCGTTGGTAACCGGCGCCTGCGGAGCCGGTGGCAGAGAGCCCATTTCACGCTGCATCTGCTCGTTCCAAGCCTGGACTCGGTCGTTCAATTCGGCGATAGCGCGTGGTCCGCTACCTTCGGCATACATCGGTGCACCGATGATCACGGTGATGACACCCTGCTTCTTCCTCCAACCGGTTTTTGGCCAGAACTTGCCAGCGTTATGCGCAATCGGCAGCACCGGCAGCTCGGCATTCACTGCCAGCGCAGTACCGCCGCGGGAGAATTTGCCGATGGTGCCGTAGGGAACGCGCGTGCCTTCAGGGAAGATCAGCACCCAGACGTTGTCCTTGAGCAATTCATCGCCTTTCTTGGCGACGTGCTTGAGTGCCGCTTTCGGGTTGTCCCGGTCGATGGCGATGGGACGCAGCATGGCCATGGCCCAACCGAAGAACGGCACGTACAGCAGTTCGCGCTTGAGCACCTGGCTCAATGGCGAGAAATAGGCCGAGAGAAAAAAGGTCTCCCAGGTGCTCTGGTGGTTCGACTGGATCACGCAGGGCTGTGCCGGCACGTTCTCGGCACCTTTCACTTCGTAGCGAATGCCCAGGAATACCTTGCTCAGCCACAAGGCGCAGCGGCACCAATAGACGTTGATGAAGCGATAACGCGCCTTGAATGGCAGAAAGGGCGCGATAAAAAAACTCAGGCTGCACCACAGCAGGGAGCTGGTGCCCAGCAGCAGGTAAAAGAGGAAGGTTCTGATGGCCTGCAGTATCGACATGGCGACGTTTACCGTAACGGTTCAAGCGCACTCCCGAACGTTCCTTGGTCAGGATTTCGAAAGAGCTCTAATTGTGGATAAGTTCTGCGGCAATCGCCGCCAGATCGTCGAAAATCAATGTGCCTACCGGAAGGGTCTTGCCCAAAGTCTTTTCGCCTTTCCCGGTCTTTACCAAAACTGGCTGAGAATCGACGGCTTTGGCGGCTTCCAGGTCACCGAGACTATCGCCGACGAACCATAGATTTGTCAGCGATACGTTGTAATGTGCGGCGATGCTTTTCAGCATCCCGGGTTTTGGCTTGCGGCAATCGCAGCCTTCGTCCGGCCCGTGCGGGCAGTAGACGATCAGCCCGACTTCCCCACCCTGCTCGGCCACCAGCGAGCGCAAGCGCTCGTGCATGGCGTCCAGGATAGCGAGGTCGTAGTAGCCGCGAGCGATGCCCGACTGGTTGGTGGCGACCGCCACCGTCCAGCCGGCCTTGCTCAACTGCGCGATGGCTTCGATCGATCCGGGGAGTGGGATCCACTCCTCCACCGACTTGATGTAAGCGTCGGAGTCGTAATTGATCACCCCGTCCCGATCGAGAATCAGCAGTTTCAAACAGTCTTACCCCAGCAGCGAAATGTCGGCGACGCCGAGGAACAGCCCACGCAGGCGCGCCAGCAGTGCATAACGGTTAGCGCGGACATTGGCATCTTCCGCGTTGACCATCACCGCTTCGAAGAACGCGTCGACCGGCTCGCGCAAGGCGGCCAGGCGTGCCAGCGATTCGCTGTACTGACGTGCCGCCGCCATAGGCTGGACAGCCTGGTCAGCCTGCTGGATCGCCGAGTACAGGGAGAACTCGTTGGCATTGTCGAAATACTTGGCTTCGACCACGGTCGGCACCGAGCCTTCGACCTTGCTCAGCAAGTTCGATACGCGCTTGTTCACCGCCGCCAGGGCTGCGGCTTCCGGCAATTTGCGGAAGGCCTGTACCGCTTGTACGCGCTGGTCGAAGTCCAGGGCCGAGCCCGGGTTCAGTGCGCGCACCGACAGGTAGGTCGCCACGTCGACGCCTTCATCCTCATAACGCGCACGCAGGCGGTCGAAGATGAATTCCAGCACGGCGTCGTTGAGACCGACAGCCTTGACCTTGGTACCGAACGCATTCACGGCGAAGGCCACGGCGTCGTTCAGGTCCAGATCCAGTTGTTTCTCGATCAGGATACGCAGCACACCCAACGCAGCACGGCGCAGGGCATAGGGGTCTTTGCTACCAGTCGGCAGCATGCCGATACCGAAGATCCCCACGAGGGTATCGAGCTTGTCGGCGATGGCCACGGCCGCACCGGTCAGGGTGGCTGGCAGTTCGGCACCGGCACCGCGCGGCATGTACTGCTCGTTCAGGGCCAGGGCGACGTCTTCTGGCTCGCCATCATTGAGGGCGTAGTAGTAACCGGCGACACCTTGCATCTCCGGGAACTCGCCGACCATTTCGGTCGCCAGGTCGCACTTGGACAGCAAGCCTGCGCGAGCGGCCCACGAGGCGTTGCCGCCAATGCGCGCAGCGATGTAGGCGGCGAGCCTGGAAACGCGTTCGGCCTTGTCGTAGACACTGCCGAGTTTTTCCTGGAACACCACGTTTTGCAGGCGCTGGTTGAAGTCTTCGAGCTTCTGCTTCTTGTCTTGCTTGAAGAAGAACTCGGCGTCGGTCAGGCGTGGGCGAACCACTTTCTCGTTACCGGCGATGATCTGCTGCGGGTCTTTGCTTTCGATGTTGGCCACGGTAATGAAACGTGGCAGCAACTTGCCTTCGGCATCCAGCAGGCAGAAGTACTTCTGGTTGTCCTGCATGGTGGTGATCAGTGCTTCTTGCGGCACGTCGAGGAAACGTTCCTCGAACGAGCACACCAGCGGTACCGGCCACTCGACCAGCGCGGTCACTTCGTCGAGCAGGGCTGGCGGAACGATCGCCGTGCCTTCCTGGCGAGTGGCCAGCTCTTCGGTGCGCTTGCTGATGATGTCGCGACGCTCGTTGGCGTCGGCCAGCACGTAGGCGGCACGCAGGTCGGCCAGGTAGCTGGACGGCGAACCGATGCGCACGTTTTCCGGGTGATGGAAGCGGTGACCACGGGAATCGCGGCCAGACTTCTGGGCGAGGATGGTGCAGTCGATGACCTGGTCACCGAACAGCATCACCAGCCATTGGGTCGGACGCACGAACTCTTCCTTGCGCGCACCCCAACGCATGCGTTTCGGGATCGGCAGGTCGTTCAGCGAGTCTTCGACGATGGTCGGCAGCAGGCTCGCGGTCGGCTTGCCGGCGATGCTCTGGCTGTAGCGCAGTTTCGGACCGCTCTGATCGATTTCGCTCAGGTCGACGCCGCACTTCTTGGCAAAGCCCAGCGCCGCTTGGGTCGGGTTGCCTTCAGCATCGAACGCGGCCTGACGTGGCGGGCCATCGAGGTTGATGCTGCGATCCGGCTGCTGGGTAGCCAGCGACGTGATCAGCACCGCCAGACGGCGCGGCGCGGCATAAACGGTTTTGGTCTCGTAGTTCAGGCCGGCAGCTTGCAGGCCCTTGTCGATACCGGCAAGAAACGCCTCGGCCAAGGTGTTCAGGGCCTTGGGTGGCAGTTCTTCAGTGCCCAGTTCAACCAGAAAATCCAGAGCACTCATTGTGCAGCCTCCAGCTTGGCCAGTACTTCGTCACGCAGGTCCGGGGTCGCCATCGGGAAGCCCAGCTTGGCGCGAGCCAGCAGGTAGGCTTGCGCAACGGAACGCGCCAGGGTGCGCACACGCAGGATGTATTGCTGACGCGCGGTCACGGAAATCGCCCGGCGCGCATCCAGCAGGTTGAAGGTATGGGACGCCTTCAACACCATTTCGTAGCTCGGCAACGGCAGCGGCTGGTCGAGTTCGATCAGGCGCTTGGCTTCGCTTTCGTAGAAATCGAACAGTTCGAACAGCTTCTCGACGTTGGCGTGTTCGAAGTTGTAGGTCGACTGCTCCACTTCGTTCTGGTGGAACACATCGCCGTAGGTGACTTTGCCGAACGGACCGTCAGCCCAGACCAGGTCGTAGACCGAGTCCACGCCTTGCAGGTACATGGCCAGACGTTCGAGGCCGTAAGTGATCTCGCCGGTCACCGGGTAGCACTCGATGCCGCCCGCTTGCTGGAAGTAGGTGAACTGGGTCACTTCCATGCCGTTGAGCCAGACTTCCCAGCCCAGACCCCAGGCGCCGAGGGTCGGCGATTCCCAGTTGTCTTCGACGAAGCGGATGTCGTGGACCAACGGGTCCAGGCCGACATGCTTGAGGGAACCCAGGTACAGCTCCTGGAAGTTGTCCGGATTTGGCTTGAGCACCACCTGGAACTGGTAGTAGTGCTGCAGACGGTTCGGGTTTTCGCCGTAGCGGCCGTCAGTCGGGCGACGACTTGGCTGCACATAAGCGGCGTTCCAGGTTTCCGGGCCAATGGCGCGCAGGAATGTTGCAGTGTGGAAAGTGCCGGCGCCTACTTCCATATCGTAGGGCTGAAGTACCACACAACCTTGCTCGGCCCAGTATTGCTGGAGGGCGAGGATCAAGTCTTGGAAGGTACGCACGGCTGGCGTAGGCTGGCTCACGAAATTCACCTGTTTCTTGGGCTGCGATTTAAAGAGCGGGAGTATACCCGATTCGTTGCTGCGCACGCCCCCTGGAGCCTTATGCCACGCTGCTTTTGGTGTTCCGAAGATCCGCTGTACATGGCTTATCACGATCAGGAGTGGGGCACGCCGCTACGCGATGCGCAGGGACTGTTCGAGTTGCTTTTGCTCGAAGGGTTCCAGGCCGGCCTTTCCTGGATCACTGTGCTGCGCAAACGCGAGCACTATCGCCAGGTGCTGTACGGCTTCGACGTGCAGCGCGTGGCGCAGATGAGCGACACGGAAATCGATGAATTGATGCTCGACCCGGGCATCATCCGTAATCGCCTCAAGCTCAACGCGGCCCGGCGCAATGCCCAGGCCTGGATGGCGCTGGAGGACCCGGTGGGGTTTCTCTGGTCCTTTGTCGGCGGCGTGCCGAAGATCAATCATTTCAAGGACCGCTCCGAAGTGCCGGCCATCACGCCCGAGGCGGTGGAGATGAGCAAGGGCTTGAAAAAAGCCGGTTTCACCTTCGTTGGCCCGACCATTTGCTACGCGCTGATGCAGGCCTCGGGCATGGTCATGGACCACACCCGGGATTGCGATCGCTACGCGCTGCTGGCGAACGGCGGTTAGAATAGCCGCCTCGCGCACAGCACAAGATCAGGAGTGACCTGTGGATAAGTTGAAAGGCGCCTTGCTGGTAGGCGCTCTGCGGCTGTTTGCCCTGCTCCCGTGGCGGGCCGTTCAGGCCGTAGGCTCGGCGATAGGCTGGGTCATGTGGAAAACCCCAAACCGTTCCCGCGATGTGGTACGGATCAATCTGTCCAAGTGTTTTCCCGACATGGACCCCGCCGAGCGTGAGCGCCTGGTGGGCCAGAGCCTCAAAGACATCGGCAAGTCCCTGACCGAAAGCGCCTGCGCCTGGATCTGGCCGGCCCAGCGTTCCATCGACCTGGTCCGCGAAGTGGAAGGCCTCGATGTATTGAAGGACGCCCTCGCCTCCGGCAAGGGCGTGGTCGGCATCACCAGTCACCTGGGCAACTGGGAAGTGCTCAACCACTTTTATTGCAGCCAGTGCAAACCGATCATTTTCTATCGCCCGCCGAAATTGAAGGCGGTGGATGAATTGTTGCAAAAGCAACGGGTGCAGCTGGGCAACAAGGTGGCCGCTTCGACCAAGGAAGGCATCCTCAGCGTCATCAAGGAAGTGCGCAAAGGTGGTGCGGTGGGTATTCCCGCCGACCCGGAACCGGCCGAATCCGCCGGGATATTCGTGCCGTTTTTCGCCACCCAGGCGCTGACCAGCAAGTTCGTACCGAACATGCTCGCCGGCGGCAAGGCGGTCGGCGTGTTCCTGCATGCCCTGCGGCTGCCGGACGGTTCAGGCTACAAAGTAATCCTGGAAGCCGCGCCCGAAGAGATGTACAGCACCGATACCGCCACCTCCTGCGCTGCCATGAGCAAGGTCGTCGAGCGTTACGTGGGGGCGTATCCGAGCCAGTACATGTGGAGCATGAAACGCTTCAAGAAGCGTCCACCGGGCGAAGAGCGCTGGTATTGAGTCGATTGGCATGATCTGTGGATAACTGTGAACTGTATGCCGAAGGCATTGGCTTGCGTTATCTCTGATCAGTGCGCCTGACGGTCGAGCTTTTTCAGAAACACCGTCATTTCCTTCTCGGCTTGCTTGTCGCCATGGGCGATGGCGGCCTCGATGCCTTGCTCCCAGGCCTGCCGTGCGGCTGCAAAGTCGGTCAGGGCCAGATGGGCCTTGCCGAGCAATTTCCAGGCTGCCGAATATTTCGGATCGAATTCGACGCAGCGCTGGAAATGCTCCGCCGCCTTGGCGTTCTCCCCCAGATCCAGATAACCCTTGCCCAGGCCGAAGCGCAGCAGCGAGTTATCCACACCCTTGGCGAGCATTTTTTCCAGGGATTCGAGCATGGTGGATTCCTTATCTTAGGGGTGTCAGGCGTTCATCCGGATTAGTGAGGCCGCCTTCGCGAGCAAGCCCGCTCCCACATTGGTTTTTTGTTCACCAAAGATCAAATGTGGGAGCGGGCTTGCTCGCGAAGAGGCCCTTGCTGGCAGCAAAAAACTCGGATCAGAAGAAGCTCAGCCCTACGTGGAACAGTTTCTCCACATCGCGAATATGCTTTTTATCCACAAGGAACAGGATCACATGGTCGCCCGCTGCGATCACGGTGTCATCGTGCGCGATAATGACCTCTTCATCGCGAATAATGGCGCCAATCGTAGTACCCGGCGGCAAGCCTATGTTTTCGATGGCCTTGCCGATCACCTTGCTCGATTTCGCATCGCCATGGGCAATGGCCTCGATGGCTTCCGCCGCGCCGCGGCGCAGTGAGTGCACGCTGACGATATCGCCGCGACGCACATGAGCCAGCAAGGTGCCGATGGTCGCCAGTTGCGGGCTGATGGCGATATCGATGTCACCGCCCTGGATCAGGTCGACGTAGGCCGGGTTGTTGATGATGGTCATCACCTTCTTCGCCCCCAGGCGCTTGGCCAGCAGCGAGGACATGATGTTGGCCTCGTCATCGTTGGTCAGGGCCAGGAAGATGTCCGCGTCGGCGATGTTCTCTTCCAGCAGCAGGTCACGGTCGGAGGCGCTGCCCTGCAATACCACCGTGCTGTCGAGGGTGTCCGAGAGATGACGGCAGCGCGCCGGGTTCATCTCGATGATCTTCACCTGGTAACGGCTTTCGATGGCCTCGGCCAGACGCTCGCCGATCTGCCCGCCACCGGCGATGACGATGCGCTTGTAGGTCTCGTCGAGACGGCGCATTTCGCTCATGACCGCCCGAATGTTCGCCCGTGCGGCAATGAAAAACACTTCGTCGTCCGCTTCGATCACCGTATCGCCCTGGGGCAGGATCGGCCGGTCGCGACGGAAAATCGCCGCCACGCGGGTTTCGACGTTGGGCATGTGCTCGCGCAGCTGGCGCAGTTGCTGCCCCACCAGCGGCCCGCCGTAGTAGGCCCGCACCGCAACCAATTGCGCCTTGCCTTCGGCGAAGTCGATCACCTGCAGGGCGCCCGGATGCTGGATCAGGCGCTTGATGTAGTTGGTGACTACCTGCTCGGGGCTGATCAGCACATCCACCGGGATCGCTTCGTTGTCGAACAGTTCGGTGCGGGTCAGGTACGCCGCTTCACGGACGCGGGCGATCTTGGTCGGCGTGTGGAACAGGGTGTGGGCAACCTGGCAGGCCACCATGTTGGTTTCATCGCTGCTGGTCACGGCGACCAGCATGTCGGCGTCGTCGGCGCCAGCCTGGCGCAGGATGCTCGGCAGCGAACCGCGCCCTTGCACCGTGCGGATGTCCAGCCGGTCACCGAGGTCACGCAGGCGTTCGCCGTCGGTGTCGACCACGGTGATGTCATTCGCTTCGCTTGCCAGGTGCTCCGCCAGCGAACCGCCGACCTGCCCTGCTCCGAGGATGATGATTTTCATCCAGTCACTCCGTTGAATCCGTTTAACCGCGTGCGGCGGCGATCTTGATCAGCTTGGCGTAGTAGAACCCGTCGTGGCCGCCTTCCTGGGCCAGCAGTTGCCGCCCATGGGGTTGCTTGATCCCGGCCGTTGTGGCCAGGTCCAGTTCGCGGGCGCCCGGTGTGCGAGCGAGGAAGGCCTCGATCACTTCGGTGTTTTCGGTCGGCAGCGTGGAACAGGTGGCGTACAGCAGGATGCCGCCCACCTCCAGGGTATGCCACATGGCGTCGAGCAACTCGCCTTGCAGCACTGCGAGCGCGACGATGTCATCGGGCTGGCGCGTCAGCTTGATGTCCGGGTGACGACGAATGACGCCGGTGGCCGAGCACGGGGCATCGAGGAGGATGCGCTGGAAAGGCTTGCCGTCCCACCAGGTGGCGGTGTCGCGGCCGTCGGCGGCGATCAGTTCGGCGCTCAGTTTCAGGCGTTCGAGGTTCTCGCGGACCCGTACCAGGCGCTTGGCTTCGAGGTCCACGGCGACGACGCCGGCCAGTTTCGGTTCGGCTTCAAGGATATGGCAGGTCTTGCCGCCCGGGGCGCAGCACGCATCGAGCACGCGCTGGCCCGGCGCCAGGTCGAGCAAGTCGGCTGCCAGTTGGGCCGCTTCGTCCTGCACGCTGATCCAGCCTTCGGCGAAGCCTGGCAGGCTGCGCACGTCGGCGGCTGCCTCGAGGATGATGCCGTCGCGGCTGTAGACGCAGGCACTGGCGGCAATGCCTGCTTCACTCAGCAGCCCGAGGTAGGCGTCACGGCTGTGATGGCGGCGGTTGACCCGCAGGATCATGGGCGGGTGCGCATTGTTCGCCGTGCAAATGGCTTCCCACTGCTCGGGCCAGAAGGCCTTGAGCGACTTTTGCAGCCAGCGCGGGTGAGCGGTACGCACCACCGGGTCGTGTTCCAGCTCGGCCAGCAGGGTTTCGCTTTCCCGCTGCGCGCGGCGCAGCACGGCATTGAGCAAGGCCTTGGCCCAGGGCTTTTTCAGCTTGTCGGCGCAACCCACGGTTTCGCCGATCGCGGCGTGTGGCGGGACGCGGGTGTAGAGCAGTTGGTACAGACCGACCAGCAACAGTGCCTCGACGTCGGCGTCGGCCGCCTTGAACGGCTTCTGCAGCAGCTTGGCCGCCAGCGCCGACAAACGCGGCTGCCAGCGAGCGGTGCCGAACGCCAGGTCCTGGGTGAAGCCGCGGTCACGGTCTTCGACCTTGTCCAGTTGCGTCGGCAGTGAACTGTTGAGCGAGGCTTTTCCGTTCAGGACAGCGGCGAGTGCCTTGGCGGCGGCCAGACGCGGGTTCATTGAGCGTCCACCGCTTGACCGAGGACGGTACCGATGGCGAATTTCTCACGACGGCTGTTGAACAGGTCGCTGAAATTCAGCGCCTTGCCACCGGGCAATTGCAGGCGAGTCAGGCACAGGGCCTGCTCACCGCAGGCGACGATCAGCCCGTCCTTGCTGGCGCCGAGGATTTCACCCGCTGCGCCCTGCCCTTCGGCCAGGTTTGCCGCCAGCACCTTCAACGCTTCGCCGTTGAGTGTGCTGTGGGTGATCGGCCAAGGGTTGAAAGCGCGAACCAGACGCTCCAGCTCAACCGCTGGACGCGTCCAGTCGATGCGCGCCTCGTCCTTGTTCAACTTGTGTGCATAGGTGGCCAGGCTGTCGTCCTGCACTTCACCTTCGAGCGTACCGGCGGCGAGGCCGGCAATCGCCTGGACCACGGCAGGCGGACCCATTTCGGCCAGGCGGTCGTGCAGACTGCCGCCGGTGTCCTGGGCGCTGATCGGGGTGATGACCTTGAGCAGCATCGGCCCGGTGTCGAGGCCGGCTTCCATGCGCATCACGGTCACGCCGCTTTCGCTGTCACCGGCTTCGACGGCGCGCTGGATCGGAGCCGCACCGCGCCAGCGAGGCAACAAGGACGCGTGGCTGTTGATGCAGCCCAGGCGCGGAATATCCAGCACCACTTGCGGCAGGATCAGGCCGTAGGCAACCACCACCATCAAGTCCGGCTTCAGCGCGGCCAATTCGGCCTGGGCGTCTGCGTTGCGCAAGGTCGGCGGTTGCAACACCGCAATGTTATTTTCAAGGGCAAGCTGCTTGACCGGGCTCGGCATCAGCTTTTGCCCGCGGCCCGCCGGACGATCCGGCTGGGTGTAGACCGCAACGATCTCGTAAGGGCTGTCGAGCAGGGCCTTGAGGTGTTCGGCGGCGAATTCCGGGGTGCCGGCAAAGACAATGCGCAGTGGCTCAGTCATGAAAGCTCTCGATTACAAAGCATCTTGAAAAGAAAAAGGCTTGCCGCGGCAAGCCTTTGAAGAGTGCATCAAGCGTTCTGGCGGTGAAGCTTTTCCAGTTTCTTCTTGATGCGATCGCGTTTGAGCGTGGACAGGTAGTCGACGAACAATTTGCCGTTCAGGTGGTCGCATTCGTGCTGGATGCAAACGGCTAGCAGGCCTTCGGCGATCAGTTCGTAAGGCTGGCCGTCGCGGTCCAGGGCCTTGACCTTGACCTTCTGCGGGCGATCGACGTTTTCGTAGAAACCCGGCACCGAGAGGCAGCCTTCCTGGTATTGCTCCATCTCGTCGGTCAGGGACTCGAACTCGGGGTTGATGAACACCCGGGGTTCGCTGCGGTCTTCGGAGAGGTCCATCACGACGATACGTTTGTGCACGTTGACCTGGGTCGCGGCGAGGCCGATGCCTGGCGCCTCATACATTGTTTCAAACATATCATCGACCAGCTGACGCACTTCGTCGTCCACTACGGTCACTGTCTTGGCGATCGTACGCAGGCGCGGGTCAGGGAATTCGAGGATGTTTAAAATGGCCATAAGCTTTGATGACTGCACATGTGAAGTAAGGTCGGGTCGATGGCCTGGCCGATCCGAAGATGCAGGCTACCGGTGTAAAACGTAGCTCCCTTCTCTTCATAAGCAAGCCGGGAGCGAGCCACCGAGGGCTCTGGCGTTTCACGCGAACTCACATAATAAAGGGATTCATCGCATGAGGAAATCACTACTCGCCCTGCTACTCCTGGCCTCGGCAGGTTTTGCGCACGGGCAAGTGCAACTCAGGGAGGGTTTTCCACAGCAATACACCGTGGCAACGGGCGACACACTCTGGGACATCTCGGGCAAATATCTTCGTGAGCCATGGCAGTGGCCGCAACTCTGGCAGGCCAATCCTCAGGTTGAAAATCCAGATATCATCTACCCCGGTGACAGCCTGTCGCTGGTCTACGTCAACGGCCAGCCGCGCCTGACCCTCGATCGCGGCGCCTCGCGGGGGACCATCAAGCTTTCGCCACGGGTGCGCAGCAGTCCGGTGGCCGACGCCATCCCGAGCATCCCGCTGAAATCGATCAACAGCTTCTTGCTGAGCAACCGCATCGTCGACAAGGCCGAGGATTTCGACCAGGCGCCTTATATCGTTGCCGGTGATGCCGAGCGCGTACTCAGTGGCACCGGCGACCGTATCTTCGCCCGCGGCCACTTTGACCCGGCTCAGCCGGTGTATGGCATCTTCCGCCAGGGCAAGGTCTACAGCGATCCGCAGACCCACGAGTTCCTCGGGATCAACGCCGATGACATTGGCGGTGGCGAGATCATTGCCACCGAGGGCGACGTCACGACTCTGGCGCTGCAACGCACGACCCAGGAGGTGCGTCTCGGCGACCGCCTGTTCAGCGGCGAAGAACGCTCGATCAATTCGACCTTCATGCCCAGCGCCCCAGAGACCCAGGTCAACGGCCTGATCATCGATGTGCCACGCGGGGTCACGCAGATCGGTGCGCTGGACGTGGTCACCCTGAACAAGGGGCAACGCGACGGCCTGGCCGAAGGCAATGTGCTGGCGGTGATGAAAACCGGGGAAACCGTGCGCGACCGGATCACCGGCCAGCCAGTGAAAATTCCGGATGAGCGCGCCGGCCTGCTGATGGTTTTCCGCACCTACGACAAGCTCAGCTATGGGCTGGTGCTCCATGCGTCACGTTCATTGGCAGTGCTGGACAAGGTGCAAAATCCTTAGCTCACTGCACAAGTTACCAACAGAGTTATCCACAGCTTATTCCCGTTTCGACGGGGGCTCATAACGATCAAGGATGATCCATGTCGATACCCGCTGTTACACCGGTTTCCCCTGCGGAACTGGAGGCGCGTCTGCGTCTGCACCGTCTACCGGAACTTGGCCCGGCGCGATTCAGGAAATTGCTGGAAGCCTTCGGTTCGGCGTCCAAAGCCATCAGCGCACCGGCCAGTGCCTGGCGAGCGCTGGGCTTGCCGCAGGTGTGTTGCGAGGCCCGGCGCGCCCCGGAGATTCGTGACGGCGCCAGCCATGCATTGGCCTGGCTAGAGCGTCAGGGCCAGCATTTACTGATGTGGGACCAGCCTGACTACCCGGCGTTGCTGGCGCAGATCAGCGACGCGCCGCCGTTGCTGTTCGTAGCCGGCGATCCGCAGATCCTGGAAAAACCGCAGCTGGCGATGGTCGGCAGTCGTCGTGCTTCACGGCCCGGCATGGACACCGCCACCGCGTTTTCCCGCAGCCTGGCTGGTGCCGGGTTCGTCATCACCAGCGGCCTGGCGCTGGGCATCGATGCTTCCGCGCATCAGGCGGCACTGGACGTTGGCGGGCGAACGGTCGGGGTACTTGGCACGGGTCTTGAAAACTTTTATCCACAGCGCAACCGGCGCCTGGCGGACGCCATGATCGCGTCGGGTAGCGCGGTGCTTTCGGAGTTTCCGCTGGACACCGCGCCCAGCGCCGGCAACTTCCCCCGACGCAACCGGATCATCAGCGGTCTGTCCCTGGGCGTGCTGGTGGTCGAAGCCAGCGTTGCCAGCGGTTCATTGATCACGGCCCGGCTGGCGGCGGAACAGGGGCGCGAGGTGTATGCGATTCCCGGGTCGATTCATCATCCCGGCGCCCGCGGATGCCATCAGCTGATCCGCGACGGCGCCGTGCTGGTGGAAACCATCGAGCATATCCTTGAAGGCTTGCGGGGCTGGCAGCAGCTGCCTTTTTCAACGCAAACACCCGCGGCCACATCGAGCCATCCGCTGCTGACCCTGCTCCACGCCGCCCCCCACACCAGTGAAGCGCTGGCCGATGCCAGCGGTTGGACCTTGCCCAAGGTCCTGGCGACGTTGACGGAGCTGGAAATGGACGGCCGTGCTGTCTGTGAAAACGGACGCTGGTTTGCGCGGGTGAGCTAGGTTTTACGAGGAAGAACGGTAAACTGCGCAGAGCCTTATTCTGGAGAGTTTTTCATGGTCAACAGTTGGCGTGTGCAGCAAGCCGCACGAGCAATTCGCGCAGGGGCGGTGATTGCCTACCCAACCGAAGCAGTCTGGGGGCTGGGTTGCGACCCGTGGGATGAAGAGGCAGTGGATCGGTTGCTGCTGATCAAGGGGCGCTCGGTTGATAAGGGCCTGATCCTTGTCGCCGACAATATCCGCCAGTTCGACTTCCTCTTCGAAGACTTCCCCGAACTGTGGATGGACCGCATGGCCAGTACCTGGCCGGGGCCGAACACCTGGCTGGTGCCCCATCAGAACATGTTGCCGGAGTGGATTACCGGGGTGCATGAAACGGTGGCGTTGCGGGTCAGCGATCATCCTCAGGTGCGGGATTTGTGCGCGTTGGTCGGGCCGCTGGTGTCGACGTCCGCCAACCCCCAGGGCCGGCCGGCGGCGCGTACGCGGATTCGCGTCGAGCAGTATTTCCGGGGTCAGGTTGACCTGGTGTTGGGCGGGAACCTGGGTGGGCGCAAGAATCCGAGTGTTATTCGGGATCTGGCGACCGGGCATGTTGTGCGCCCCGATTAAGACCGAGGCGCGCCCATCGCCAGCAGGCTAGCTCCCACACTGGTTTTGTGAACGCCACAGATCCAATGTGGGAGCTAGCCCTGCTGGCGATGGCGTCAGTCAGGGCAACAGAACAACCGACCCGGTAGTGCGCCGCGCCGACAACTCGGTCTGCGCCTTCGCTGCATCCGCCAGTGGAAAACGCTGGCTGATGTCCACCGTCAGCTTGCCGCTGATGATCATCTCGAACAACTCATCGGCCATGCGCTGCAGGTTCTCGGCATTGTTGGCGTAGGTCGCCAGCGTCGGCCGGGTGACGTACAACGAGCCTTTGCCCGCCAGAATCCCCAGGTTCACCCCGTCCACAGCCCCGGATGCATTACCGAAGCTCACCACCAGCCCACGGGGCGCCGCGCTATCGAGGGAAGTCAGCCAGGTATCCTTGCCGACGCCGTCGTACACAACCGGCACCTTCTTGCCGTCAGTCAATTCCAGTACCCGTTGCGCGACGTTTTCATGGCTGTAGTCGATGGTCGCCCAGGCACCATTGGCCTTGGCCAGCGCGGCTTTCTCTGGCGAACTCACCGTGCCGATCAACTTCACGCCCAAGGCCTTGGCCCATTGGCAGGCCAGGGAGCCGACACCCCCCGCAGCGGCGTGGAACAGGATGGTTTCGCCACCCTTGAGTTCATAGGTCTGGCGCAGCAGGTACTGCACGGTCAGGCCCTTGAGCATCACTCCGGCAGCCTGTTCGAAAGTGATGGCGTCTGGCAGGCGCACCAGGTTGGCTTCGGGCAACACGTGAACTTCGCTGTAAGCGCCCAACGGGCCGCTGCCATAAGCCACGCGATCGCCGACCTTGAACCGGGTCACTTCGCTGCCGACCGCGTCGACCACGCCCGCGCCTTCCGAACCCAGACCCGATGGCAGGGCCGGTGGCGGGTAGAGGCCGCTGCGGTAATAGGTGTCGATGAAGTTCAGGCCGATGGCCTTGTTGGTCACGCGGACCTGCTGCGGGCCGGGCTCGGCGGGTTGGTAGTCCACATACTCAAGTACTTCCGGGCCGCCATGGGTACGGAACTGGATACGCTTTGCCATCTGCACTCTCCTGAGATCGTTTTACCAAGTGCGCTATCTGGCGCCGAAGCGTGATCTTCGTCAACTGCGACGAGCGCATCGGCGGTGTTATGCTACGCGCCCATTTGCGCAGGCTCGGCTCCGCTGGAGCGCCGCGTAGCTTTGCCCGATCCAAGGTGATGCCATGACTACCCGCACCGAGGCCGTAAAAGCCTACCTGCTCGATCTGCAAGACCGTATTTGCGCTGCCCTGGAGGCCGAAGACGGCGGCACGCGCTTCGTCGAAGATGCCTGGACCCGGCCCGCCGGCGGTGGCGGGCGCACGCGGGTGGTCGAAAATGGCACGGTCATCGAAAAGGGCGGCGTCAACTTCTCCCACGTCTTCGGCAGCGGTTTGCCGCCGTCGGCCAGCGCCCATCGGCCGGAACTGGCCGGGCGTGGCTTCGAGGCCCTGGGCGTGTCGCTGGTGATCCACCCGCACAACCCGCATGTACCGACTTCGCACGCCAACGTGCGATTCTTCATCGCCGAAAAAGAAGGTGAAGAGCCGGTCTGGTGGTTTGGCGGCGGTTTCGACCTGACGCCGTACTACGGTAACGAAGAAGATTGCGTGCACTGGCACCGCGTCGCCGAGCAGGCCTGCGCGCCGTTCGGTGCGGACGTCTACCCGCGTTACAAGGCCTGGTGCGACAGCTATTTCCACATCAAGCACCGGCACGAGCCCCGGGGTATCGGCGGCCTGTTTTTCGACGACCTGAACGAGTGGGACTTCGACACCAGCTTCGCGTTCATGCGGGCCATCGGTGATGCGTTCATCGAGGCATACCTGCCGATCGTGCAACGCCGCAAGAACGCTGCCTACACCGCCAAACAGCGGGAATTCCAGGAGTTCCGCCGTGGGCGCTACGTCGAGTTCAACCTGGTCTATGACCGTGGCACCCTGTTCGGCCTGCAATCGGGTGGCCGTACCGAGTCGATCCTCATGTCGCTGCCGCCGCAGGTACGCTGGGGTTACGACTGGAAAGCCGAGCCTGGCAGTGAAGAAGCGCGCCTGACCGAGTACTTCCTGCAAGACCGCGATTGGTTGGCCCAGGCCTGAAGAGGAATGTTGATGGACCGTTATGTCGTTTTCGGTAACCCGATTGGCCACAGCAAATCGCCGCTGATTCATCGCCTGTTCGCCGAGCAGACCGCGCAGAAACTCGACTACAGCACCTCGCTGGCGCCCCTCGACGACTTCTCCGGCTGCGCCCGGGCATTTTTCCTTGAAGGTCGTGGTGCGAATGTGACGGTGCCGTTCAAGGAAGATGCCTTTCGCCTCGCGGACAGCCTGACGGCGCGGGCGCAACGAGCCGGTGCGGTGAACACCCTGAGCAAGCTGGCCGACGGCACCTTGCTGGGGGACAACACCGATGGCGCCGGGCTGGTGCGGGATCTCACGGTCAACGCCGGGTTCGGCCTCAAGGGCAAACGCATCCTGCTGCTGGGTGCCGGTGGCGCGGTGCGCGGTGCGCTGGAGCCGTTGCTGGCCGAGCAGCCGGCGTCGGTGATCATCGCCAATCGCACGGTGGATAAGGCCGAATTACTGGCGGAATTGTTCTGCGATCTGGGCCCGGTAGCGGCCAGTGGTTATGACTGGCTGCAGGAGTCGGTGGACCTGATCATCAATGCGACGTCCGCGAGCCTCACGGGCGATGTGCCGCCGATTGCGCCAAGCCTGATCGAGCCGGGCAAAACGGTTTGCTACGACATGATGTACGGCAAGGAGCCGACTTCGTTCTGCCGTTGGGCCAGCGAACACGGCGCGGCGGTGTCGATGGATGGCCTGGGGATGCTGGCCGAGCAGGCGGCGGAAGCGTTCTTCCTGTGGCGCGGGGTGCGCCCGGATACGGCACCGGTGTTGGCGGAGCTTCGTCGGCAATTGGCGCTTTAAGATCAAAAGATCGCAGCCTTCGGCAGCTCCTACAGGGTGAGCGCAAGCCCATGTAGGAGCTGCCGAAGGCTGCGATCTTTTCAGTCTTCAAAGCGTATCGGGCATTTTTCTGCCCCTTCCAGCTTCCTCAATTCATCCACCACCTGCGGCCTGGCCCGGCGCAGGGTCAGGCTGCGGTCCTGGCGCAATAGCCGCCGCGCTTCCTGATGCAGCATCTCCACCCCTGAATAGTCGATGAAATTGATCTGCTGCGCCTCGATCACCACGCGTGCACCGTGCATGCGTTGCAGGCGAACTTGCAGGTAATGGCTGGCGCCGAAAAAGATCGAGCCGCCGACCCGCAGAATGTCTTCATCGCCGTCGCGTAAATGCTGCACCCGTGGTTGTGAGGTGCGCTTGAGGTAAAAGAACAGCGACGCCAACACCCCGGCATAGATCGCCGTCTGCAGTTCCAACAGCAGCGTGGCGATGCAGGTCAGGCTCATGACCATGAACTCGGCGCGGCTGACCCGCAGCAACGCACGAATACCCCGATGATCCACCAGGCCCCAGGCGATCAGCAAAATGCTGCCGGCCATGGCCGGGATAGGAATGTGAGCGATCAGGTTCGCGCCAAAAATCGCAAACAGCGCCACCCACAATGCCGAAAAAATCCCCGCCAGTGGCGAACAGGCACCCGCTTCGTAGCTCAGCCCCGAACGGGTGAACGAGCCGGCCGAGAGCGATCCGGAGAAAAACGCACCGACGATATTGGACAGGCCTTGGGCGCGAACTTCCTGGTTGGCGTCGAGTAGTTGCTGCGAACGTGCAGATATCGAGCGGGCAATCGACAAACTGGTGACCAGCCCGAGCATGCCGACTGCCACGGCGCTGGGCAGCAGGCGCAGGATCAGGTCCAGGTCAAGCGGCAGTGGGCTCAGGGGCGGCAGCTGGCCAGTGAAGGCGCTGACCAGTCGCACATGCCCGAACATCGATGGCCAGAGCCAGACCAGCAGGGCTGCCAGCACCAGGGTTATCAACAGGGTCGGCCAGCGCGGCAGGCACAGCTTGAGGATCACGCCGACCACGACAGTAGCCAAGCCGAGCATGAGCGAGGGTTTATCCACTTCACCCAGGTGTTTGAACAAGGTGATGAAACTGTCCAGGGCGGTGGCCTGGCTGGGCAGGTCCAGGCCCAGCAGGTTGGGCAACTGGCCGACGGCAATCACCACCGCCGCGCCGAGGGTGAAGCCAAGCACCACTGAATGAGAGACGAAATTGACCAGCGCACCAAAGCGCAGCAATCCCAGCAGCCACTGGAAAATCCCGGCCAGGAAGGTCAGTAACAGGATCAGGGTGACGTAGTCTTGCGTCGCCGGCACGGCCAGTGGACTGACGCTGGCGTACAGGACGATGGAGATGGCCGCCGTAGGACCGCAGATCAAATGCCACGACGAGCCCCACAGGCAAGCAATCAACACCGGGATGATCGCCGCATACAGGCCGTACTCCGGTGGAAGGCCGGCAATCAGTGCGTAGGCGATGGATTGCGGTAACGCGAGAATCGCGCCACTGAGGCCGACGACCAGGTCACGACCGACGCTGGCGCGGGTTTGCCGGGGTAACCATGAAAGGAATGGGAAGAGTGAATGGCGGCTGGGAAGGGCCATGGGTCCTCTCGGGTTGGGTTTTGCATAAGGGTATCAGCACCACGCATTGTGGGAGCGGGCTTGCTCGCGAATGCGGTGGATCAGGCAACTTCAATGTCGACTGATCCACCGCATTCGCGAGCAAGCCCGCTCCCACATGGATTAGAGCTTGGCTTTCACGGCCGGCAATGCATCCTTGCCATCCACGGTCTTCACGCCATCGAGCCACTTGTCCAGCACGGCCGGATTGGCCTTGATCCACGCCTTGGCCGCATCGGCATTGCTGACTTTCTTGTTCACCACCTCGGCCATGATGCTGTTCTCCATCTCCTGGGTGAAGCTCAGATTGGTGAGCAGCTTGCCGACGTTCGGGCAGGCCTGTGCATAACCTTTGCGGGTCAGGGTGTGGACGCTGCCGGTGTCACCGAAATATTTCTCGCCGCCTTTCAGGTAATGCATTTTCAACTGCACATTCATCGGGTGCGGCGTCCAGCCGAGGAAGGTTACGAACTTCTGCTTCTTCACCGCCCGAGACACTTCGGCCAGCATGGCTTGCTCGCTGGATTCGACCAGTTTCCACTTACCCATGTCGAAATCATTTTTCTTGATGATCTCTTGCAGCGAGATGTTGGCCGGTGCGCCAGAGCCGATGCCATAGATCTTGTGGTCGAACTTGTCGGCGTACTTGTTCAGGTCGGCAAAGTTATGCACACCCGCGTCCCACACGTAGTCCGGCACAGCGAGGGTGAACTCGGTGCCGTCGAGATTCTTCGCCAGTTGCGTGACGTCACCGGTGGCGACGAACTTGTCGTAGAAGCCCTGCTGCGCCGGCATCCAGTTGCCGAGGAAGACATCCACCTGGCCGTCCTTGAGCCCGCCAAAGGTGATCGGCACGGCGAGGGTATCGACCTTGGCCTTGTAGCCCATGCCGTCCAGCAGAAACCCGGTGATGGCGTTGGTCGCGGCGATGTCGCTCCAGCCCGGGTCGGCCATCTTCACCGTCTCGCAACTCTGATCGGCATAGACCGACGCACTGCCCAGGGCCAGGAGCCCGACCGTCAGTACTGTGGATAACCTTTGCATGGACTTCCCCTTGAGATTATTGATTTTGGCAGGGTTGTGGATAACGTGCTTTGCGCTCCAGATCGTCGAGGTCGATGTGGTTGCGCATGTATTGCTGACTGGCGTCCACCAGCGGCTGGTGATCCCAGCTCTTCAGCTTGCCGATGGTCAGGGCATCAGCAACGAAACGCCGGCGCCGCTGGCTCGCGAGCACCTGTTGGTGGATCGCCGGAATATTCCATTTGGCCCTCGCTTCGGTGAGAAAATCGTCGAACAGCTGGCGATGTTGCGGCGAATGGCTGAGTTCTTCCAGCTCTCGTGGGTCATTGTGTACATCGAAGAGTAGGCAAGGGTCGTCTTCGCTGTAGATGAATTTGTAGGCGCCACGGCGAATCATCATCAGCGGGCTGATGGTGCCTTCGGCCATGTATTCGCCGAACACTTCGTCGTGACCGCCCTGCCCTTGCAGGTGCGGCACCAGCGAGCGACCATCCAGAGGCAAGCCCGGTTCCAGAGAGCCGCCGGCCAGTTCTACGAAGGTCGGCAACAGGTCGGCGGTTGACACCGAAGCGCTGACCCTGCCGGCACCGAATTGCCCTGGTGCACTTATCAACAGCGGTACACGAGCTGCCATCTCGTACCAGTGCATTTTGTACCAGAGCCCTCGTTCACCGAGCATGTCGCCGTGGTCGCCGGAGAATACGATGATGGTGTCGTCGATCAGCCCTGTATCTTCGAGTGTTTGCAGGAGTTTGCCGACGTTGTTGTCGATATAGCTGCACGCACCGAAGTAGGCGCGGCGCGCGTCGCGGATTTTATCCACAGGTAGCGGCTTGTCCCACAGGTCATAGACCTTGAGCAATCGCTGGGCGTGCGGATCGAGTCCGGCTTGGTCCGGTGTAACCGGCAGCGGGATGTCGGCGTCGTCGTACAGATCCCAGAATGCCTTGGGAATGGTGTACGGGTCGTGGGGGTGCGTCATCGAAACCGTCAGGCAAAACGGCTGGTCGCCATCTTCGCGGATGTGGTCGAACAGGTACTGCTGGGCCTTGAACACCACCTCTTCGTCGAAATCCAGTTGATTGGTGCGCACGCAGGGGCCCGCCTGCAGCACCGACGACATGTTGTGGTACCAGCTCGGACGCACGTCCGGTTCATCCCAGTTCACCGCCCAGCCATAGTCGGCGGGGTAGATATCGCTGGTCAGGCGCTCTTCATAGCCGTGCAACTGGTCCGGACCACAGAAATGCATCTTGCCCGACAGCGCGGTGCGGTATCCGAGGCGGCGCAGGTAGTGGGCATAAGTCGGCACATCGGCAGGAAAATCCGCCGCATTGTCATAAGCGCCGATCTTGCTCGGCAGCTGGCCGCTGACCAGGGTAAAGCGCGAAGGCGCGCAAAGCGGGCTATTGCAGTAGGCGCTGTCGAACACCACGCCGCCGGCGGCGAGGCGGCTCAGATTAGGCAGCTTGATGGGCGATGGGCCGTAGAGGGGCAACATTGGCGCGGCCATTTGATCGGCCATGATGAAAAGAATGTTCTTGCGCTTCATGTGTTCGCGGCATTCCATAGTGGATGTTTATGCGAGAGTGCTGGGATCGAGGATGTAACCCCCACACTTTGCGGTAAAGCCCATGGCCGGCAATGACTAGGATAAGCATAGCTTATGTATGACGCACTTGGTGACCTCTCTCTGGATTTACTTCGTGCTTTCGAGTCGGCGGCCCGTCAGCGCAGCTTCACGGCGGCGGCGGTCGAGCTGGGCACCACACAGCCGGCGATCAGCCAACAGATCAAGCGCTTGGAGGAGCAACTGGCGACTCGACTGTTCGACCGAATCTATCGAGGTATCGAACTGACCGAGGCCGGGGTCATCCTTTTTGAGCAGGTTCAGCTGGGTTTGCAGAATATCGACGCAGGATTGGCGGCAATCAGCGCGCAACACCAGCACGAGGTGCTGCAGGTCGCCACCGATTTCGCCTTCGCCGCCTACTGGTTGATGCCCCGGTTGCACCGCTTTCATGCGGCCAATCCACAGGTCGACGTCAGCCTGGTGACCAGTGAGCGCAGCCACAACATGCTGCGCAGCGATATCGACGTAGCGGTGCTGTTCGGCGATGGTCGTTTCAAGCAGGGCGAGAGCCATTGGCTGTTCAGCGAGGAAGTGTTCCCGGTGTGCAGCCCGCAGTTGTTGAATGATCGTGCCCTGCCCCTGCCCGCCCAGTCGTTGCTGGAGTTTCCGCTCCTGCACCTGCGTGGCGAAAACAGCAGTCACTGGTTTGACTGGAGCGGTGTCTTTCGCGAGCTGGGCATCACCTCGGCCCCGGCCCCCGGCCAGTTGCGTTTCGACAATTACACCTTGCTGATTCAGGCCGCCATTGGCGGACAGGGCGTGGCCATTGGCTGGCGGCACCTTGTGGATAACTTGTTGGCGCAGGGATTGTTGTGCCGGCCGATTGCCGAAACGGTGATTTCCAGGCTGGGTTATTACGTGGTGTTGCCACAGCGCAAGCGACGTGGGGCGCTGATTCAACAGTTCGTTGATTGGCTGATGGCTGAGCAGGCCAGCAGTGCGCAATCGTTGACGGGAATGTCGTTTCCTTCGATTGCGGTTTGAAGATCAAAAGATCGCAGCCTGCGGCAGCTCCTACAGGGACATGCTTTACGGCTCAGAAGTCGCGATGAAATTGACGTGCTCGCTGATATGCAGGTTTAGATGCAGCTCATCAGCGATCCCCACCGCCGTGCGGGCCAGGCGTGCGAGCGGTTCGGCCAGCCCCGGCTCAAGACTGCTGCTGACCTGGCTGAAGTGCTCAATGGTCAGCCCCGGCACTCCGCGCGGGGCATTCACCATCGTCCAGTGCAAGGCACTGCTTTGTAGCGCTTCGCGGATTTCCTCGGCGGCGTGCAGTTCCAATCCGTCCTCGAACTCCGGATCGTCCAGAATCTCGAAATCACCCACCAGAAACAACCGCGCAATGCCCGCCGCCTGCATGCCATCGATCAATGCATCCACCGCCAGCACTTGCTCGACCGGGCCGGGCACGATGGTTTTTTCCACATGCTCACTGTTAAAGGGCAGCCCCGGTGCGTCTAATAAGCAGACGACAGCCGAACTGCCGGCCACGCTTTGCTTCACACGCTCGGCATCGAACAGGTCGCCGGTTTTGGTACGCAAACCCGGTCGCGGCGCCAGGGCCGTCAGATCATCGAGAATGGCGATCACTTCATGCTGACGCCGCAGCATTTCAGCCATCAGCGCACTGCCCAGGCTACTCATGGCACCATAAAGCACCACTTTCACCACCGGGGTTTCGGCATTTTTCATGGCTGGCTCCGTTGTTGCGGGGTATATGGCGTGTGACCTGCCGGAAACGGTGAGGGTTCGACTCGGTTTGGAGGATTCAGATGCAACGGATCAAGGGCTATCACGCCCATGTGTATTTCGACGCCAGCACCATCGACCAGGCGCGGGCCCTGTGTGAGCGAGCCGCACAGTTATTCCCGCTGCAGATGGGCCGCGTACATGAGCGCCCGGTCGGCCCGCACCCGGACTGGAGCTGCCAGCTGGCGTTCGGCCCCGAGCTGATCGGCGAGGTGCTGCCGTGGCTGGCGCTCAACCGCAAGGGGCTGGTGGTATTCCTGCATCCGGACACCGGCAACGACTTGCTGGATCACCGCGATCACGCGATTTGGATGGGCGCGGTTCGGCCGTTGGACCTGTCTATTTTCTGATCAGAGCGTTTCTTCGGCTTCGCCCGGCAGATGCTCATCCAGGTGCAGCCACGGCAGGCGGCTGTCGGTCCAGATGTGCCGTTCGGCCGGGGCCTGTTCCGGGTGGTCGAGGGTGGCAATGGTCACGTCGATGCTGTCCGGGCTCAGGTGAGTCACCAATGCCAGTTGCGCCCCGCAGTTGCCGCAGAAATAGCGCGTGCAGGTGGGTGAAGAGTCGTATCGCGCCGGTGTCCCAAGCAGCCATTGAAAGGCTGAAGCCGGGACGGTGATCCAGGTCGTCACGATCCCGCCGCTGACTCGCCGGCAGATCGAGCAATGGCAGTGGGCGATATCGTGCAATGGCCCGCTGAATTGATAGCGCAGTTGTCCACAGTGGCAACCGCCGGGGTGGAATTCGACCATGCTGTTCCTCCTGATGCGTCTTGACTGACGCCTTCGCGAGCAAGCCCGCTCCCACACTGGATCTATGTCGTACACAAAACCACTGTGGGAGCGGGCTTGCTCGCGAACGCCTCAATCCGGTCCGACGACCGGTTGCACATCCGGTCAATGCTTTCATCGGCGAAAGCTGGCTGAAAGCTTCCCCGATTAGGATCGCCCTCACTGCCGGCAACAGACCGGTTGGCTACAGCGAATGTTCGATTGTTCGCCCGGCCCATTTAACAACAACAATGGTGACCCTGATGTCCTCTTCTATCCGCCGCTTCGCTGCAACTCCGCCCGTACGTCTCGTGCTTCCCGTTCTGCGCTGATCCCGTCCGATCCGCTCATTCCCTAGCCGCGCTACGCCTGGAGTATTCCCATGCTGACTTTCCTTGGCTTCGCCATGGTCATCACGTTCATGTTCCTGATCATGACCAAGCGCCTGTCCGCGTTGATCGCCCTGATCATCATCCCGATCGTTTTCGCCCTGTTCGGCGGTTTCGGCCCGAAAATCGGCCCGATGATGCTCGAAGGCATTACCAAGCTCGCGCCGACCGGCGTGATGCTGATGTTCGCGATCCTGTACTTCGCCCTGATGATCGACTCCGGCCTGTTCGACCCGGCCGTGCGCAAGATCCTCAAGATGGTCAAGGGCGACCCGTTGAAAGTGTCGGTCGGTACCGCGGTACTGGCGCTCGTGGTTTCCCTCGACGGTGACGGCGCGACCACGTACATGATCTGCGTGGCCGCCATGCTGCCGCTCTACAGCCGCATCGGCATGAGCCCGCGGATCATGGCGGGCTTGATCATCCTCGCCGGTGGCGTGATGAACATGACCCCCTGGGGTGGCCCGACCGCCCGTGCGGCCAGTGCGCTGCATGTCGACCCGTCCGACATCTTCGTGCCGATGGTTCCAGCGATGGCGGCCGGTGTCCTGGCCATCCTCGCCATTGCCTACTTCTACGGCAAGCGTGAACGTGCGCGTTTGGGTGAGTTGCACCTGGTGGGCGACGAGATCGACCACAGCGAGATCACCGTTTCGCAATTCCCGGATGCCCGTCGTCCGAACCTGATCTGGTTCAACGGCGCCCTGACCCTGGCCCTGATGTGCACCCTGATCGCCGGCCTGTTGCCGCTGCCGGTGCTGTTCATGGTGGCGTTCAGTATCGCCATGATCGTCAACTACCCTTGCCTGCAACAGCAAAAAGATCGCGTCGCGGCCCACGCCGGTAGCGTGCTGGCGGTGGTCGGGCTAATCTTTGCCGCGGGCATCTTCACCGGTATCCTGTCGGGCACCGGCATGGTCGATGCCATGTCGAAGAGCCTGCTGTCGGTGATTCCGGATTTCCTCGGCCCGTACCTGGCGGTGATCACGGCGTTGGTGAGCATGCCGTTCACCTTCTTCATGTCCAATGATGCGTTTTATTATGGCGTGTTGCCGGTACTGGCCGAAGCCGCCAGCCATTACGGGATTACCGCAGTGGAAATGGCACGTGCCTCGATCGTCGGTCAGCCCGTCCACTTGTTGAGCCCGCTGGTACCATCGACCTACCTGTTGGTGGCCCTGGCGGGTATCGACTTCGGTGATCACCAGCGCTTCACCCTGAAGTGGGCAGTGCTGGTGTGCATGTGCATACTGGTTGCCGCATTGCTGATGGGGATTTTTCCGCTGTTCAGCACTCTATAAGCCCAAGACTCACCATTTCGGGTCCTGGCTTCGCGGTTTGAAGTCGGGGCCCTTTTTGGTTTAACAATCGCTTAAAGGAATACACATGGAATGGCTGACCAACCCTGAAATCTGGGTTGCCTTCTTTACCCTGACCGCCCTGGAAATCGTCCTGGGTATCGATAACATCATCATGATTTCGATCCTGGTCAGCCGCATGCCCAAGCACATGCAGCAGCGCACCCGGATTTTCGGCCTGGCGCTGGCCATGGTCACGCGGATCCTGTTGCTGTTGTCCATCACCTGGGTCATGCGCCTCACTGCCGATCTGTTCGAAGTGTTCGGCCAGGGTATCTCCGGGCGTGACCTGATCCTGTTCTTCGGTGGCCTGTTCCTGCTGTGGAAGAGCTCGCAAGAGATGTACCACGCGCTGGAAGGTGAAGACGAAACCGACGACGAGCCAAACCTCAAGGGTGGCAACTTCCTCTACACCATCATCCAGATCGCGATCATCGACATCGTGTTCTCCCTGGACTCGGTGATCACTGCAGTCGGCATGGTGTCCCACGTACCGGTCATGGTCGCGGCAATCGTCGTGGCGGTACTGGTGATGATGCTGGCCTCGGGCACTATCAGCGCGTTCATCGACAAGCACCCTTCGCTGAAGATGCTGGCGCTGTCCTTCCTGTTGATCGTCGGTATGGTGCTGATTGCCGAATCCCTGGACGTGCATGTACCAAAAGGCTACGTCTACTTCGCCATGGCGTTCTCGCTGGCGGTGGAAGCGATCAACATCAAGATGCGCACCGCGATTGCGAAAAAGAAGAAGCGGCAGGATCCAGTGAAACTGCGCAAGGACATTCCGGGGCAGTAACCCGTAAGCGGTATGTACGCAAAACTGTGGGAGCGGGCTTGCTCGCGAAGACGGAGTGTCAGTCGACATCATTGTTGCCTGATACACCGCTTTCGCGAGCAAGCCCGCTCCCACATTGGTTTCATGACAGTTTTGTTTCAATCAGCACTTTAGCTATGCGATGCTGGCGCACAGACCGTTAGCCAACTACAGCTTAAGTACAGAACGTAGAACGTCGCGCGGCACCGCTAACTTGCCCCTCTGGGGCGCTACCACCACAGGGGGCCTGCATGCTCACCCTGCTCAATTTGCTCTCAGCCGTGGCCTTGCTGATCTGGGGCACGCATATCGTCCGAACCGGCATCCTGCGGGTGTACGGCTCCAACCTGCGCCACGTCATCGGCCAGAACATGTCCAAGCGCTGGCTGGCGTTCATCGCGGGGATCGTCGTGACCGCGATGGTCCAGAGCAGCAACGCCACGGCGATGCTCGTCACCTCGTTTGTCGGTCAGGGCCTGATGGCGCTGACCCCTGCCCTGGCAACCATGCTCGGGGCCGATGTCGGTACGGCATTGATGGCGCGGGTGCTGACCTTCGACCTGTCATGGCTGTCGCCACTGCTGATTTTTCTCGGGGTGATTTTTTTCCTGTCGCGCAAACAGACGCGGCTGGGGCAAATGGGCCGCGTCAGCATCGGCCTGGGCTTGATCATCCTGGCGCTGCAACTGATCGTCGAGGCGGCCGCGCCGATCACCCATGCCCAAGGGGTGAAGGTGATTTTCGCCTCGCTGACCGGCGACATCCTGCTCGACGCCCTGGTCGGCGCCTTGTTCGCGATGATTTCCTACTCCAGCCTGGCGGCAGTCCTGCTGACCGCGACCCTGGCCGGCGCCAGCGTAATCAGCCTGCCAGTAGCCATCGGCCTGGTGATCGGGGCCAACATCGGCAGCGGCATTCTCGCGTTCCTCAGCACCAGCATGCAGAACGCTGCCGGTCGCCAGGTGGCGTTGGGCAGCCTGTTGTACAAGCTGATCGGCCTGTTGCTGATCATCCCGGTGCTCGACCCTCTGGTGCACTGGATCGACAGCCTCGACTTCAGCCCCCAGGAAATGGTCATCGGCTTTCACCTGCTCTACAACACCGCACGCTGTCTGATCCTGCTGCCCACCGTCGGGCCGATGGCCCGGTTTTGCGCGTGGATCCTGCCGGAGCGCCCGCAAACCAACGGCATGGCCAAGCCCCGGCACCTTGACCCGACAGCCTTGGTCACGCCCAGCCTGGCGTTGGCCAACGCGGCCCGGGAAACCCTGCGCATGGGTGATCTGATCGACAACATGCTCGAGGCCATGCTCGACGTGCTGCACGGCAAGCAAACCGCCGTGACCCAGGAAATGCGGCGCCTGACCGATGATGTCGAGGCGCTCTACAGCGCGATCAAGCTGTATCTGGCGCAGATGCCCCGGGAAGACCTCAGTGATCAGGACAGCCGGCGCTGGGCGGAAATCATCGAACTGGCGATCAACCTCAAGCTCGCCAGCGACCTGATCGAACGCATGCTGCGCAAAGTCCAGCAGCAAAAAACTTCCCAGCGCCGATCGTTTTCCGAAGTGGGCCTGGAAGAGCTGGCCGGGCTGCACAGCCAGTTGATTTCCACCCTGCGCCTGGGCTTGTCGGTCTTTCTCAGTGCCGACAAGGAAAGTGCCCGCCAGTTGCTGCGTGAAAAACGTCGCTTTCGCGCACAGGAACGCCGCCTGGCCCACGCGCATGTCAGCCGTTTGCAACGTAAGATCGTGCAGAGTATCGAGACCAGTTCGCTGCACCTGGAGTTGATTGCCGACATGAAGCGTCTGAATTCGCTGTTCTGCAGCAGTGCCTACGTCGTATTGGAAGCGTCCGACACCGGCGCGCTGGTTGTGGACGATTTGGCTGATATCACGCATTCGCCTTGAACGTCTGGCAAGGTGATCAGTCAGTAACATTGATTCAGCCTCAAGGCCGTTATTGCGAGCAAGCTCGCTCCCACAGGTTTCGAGTTGACCACAATGAATGGATCAGCCCGGATTCTGTGGGAGCGAGCTTGCTCGCGATGGCGGACGGAAGGACGAAACGGATCTCCGATTGGTTGCCGGGAAGCTCGTTATGCGTTGTCTGTTGTTCGCCTGTCTGTTGCTTGGTTCACTCCCTTCGTTTGCCCTGGATCGCTTCCAGGTCGAGGGCTATACCCTGCGCAACGGTTTGCAGATGTTGCTCAAGCCCGGTACCGAGCGCGGGCACGTGGCGATCCGGCTGGTGGTCGGGGTAGGCCTGGATGATTTCGGTTGCACCGATAAAGAACTGCCGCACCTGCTCGAACACTTGCTGTTCAGCGGCATCGACGCCAGCGGTGAAGGCGGCCTGGAGGAGCGCATGCAGGCGCTGGGTGGCGAGTGGAACGCTTTCACCAGCAACGCCGACACCACCTTCGTGATCGAAGCCCCGGCGAAAAACCAGCGCAAGGTCCTGGATTTGCTGTTGGCGCTGCTGACCCAGACCCATTTCGACGACGACGCCATCAACGCCGCCAAGCAAGTGGTCGAGCGTGAAGACGGCGGGCACTACACGCACCTGCAACGCTGGCTGGATCGCCAGGACCTGGGCCATACCGCCAGCAATCAATTGGCCGTGGAACTGGGCCTCAAATGCCCTGAGCGCGCGGAAGTCGATCACCTGACCCGCGAACAGCTGGAGAACGTGCGCAAGGACTGGTACGCGCCGAACAACATGACCCTGATCGTCGTCGGCGATCTCGACCGCTTACTGCCGGCCTATCTGGATCGCACTTATGGCGAGCTTGCCCCCATCACTCCGACAGAGCACCCGCCCCTGCCCCAGATCCAGGCCAGCGCCGCCCATGAGCGCAGCCTGATCCATGGCTTCGTCGGTGGCGGGGCCAAGCTGCACTGGCTGGTACCGGAGCCGGTGCTGGACGATCAGCACGACGAAACCTTCGACCTGCTCAAGGACTATCTGGACTGGGCGCTCTATCGCCAGCTGCGCCTGGCGCACGGCCTGTCCTATGGCCCCTGGGCCGAGCGCGAGGTGTTTGGCGGCGTTGGCTTCATGAGCCTGAATGCCGACCTGGAGCGCGACGACGTGAACCAGGCACTGGAAGTGCTGGATGACTTGAAGGCCGGTATGCTCAAGGACGGTCTCAACGCCGAGACCTTCAATCGCCTCAAACAGGCCGCCATCGCCCGCCAGTCCTGGGCGGTGCAAGGCAACAGCGCACTGGCCGATTACTACTGGAGTGCCCTGGGGGACTACGCAGACGGCCGATTCGCCAACCCGGTCAAGGAATTGCAGGCGGTCACGCTGGCGCAAGCGAACAAGGCCATGCGCGAACTGCTCCTGCAGCCGGGGTATGTGCGGATCGAAAAACCCCTGGTCAGTTATGACCAATTGATGTGGGCGATTGCCGGGCTGTCGGGGTTGTTGCTGTTGGGCCTGGCGGCATGGCGTTTTCATCGCAGAAAGTAAGCGCTTTCACCGATGAGGCGGTAACCTGTCAGGGATTTTTCCTACGACTACTGTGAACCGCCGAATGCCGACCCTGACCCTATTCGTCCAGCGCATCCTCGAGCTGATGAAACGCTACCCCGGGGTCATTGCGCTCGGTGGTTTCGTCTCCGGGATCGGCAGCTTCATCCTGGTGGATCGCCAGCAGGGCCTGGCGAGCTGGATCACCACCATCATGCTGATCAGCTGGGTCTGGCTGATGCTGGAAAACAGCCTGACCAAGCTATTCACCCGAATCTTCAAGCGGGAGATCCCCCAGCCCTTGCTGCGTTATGCGACGCAGATGATTCACCAGGAAAGCCTGTTCTTCGTCCTGCCGTTCTTCTTCATCACCACGACCTGGAACAGCGGCCAGCTGTTCTTTACCGGGCTGCTGGGCATCGCGGCGCTGATTTCCATCATCGACCCGCTCTACTACAAGTGGCTGGCGCCGCGGCGCTGGGCGTTCCTGGCGCTTCACACCCTGACCCTGTTCGCCGCCCTGCTCACCGCGCTGCCGGTGATCATGCACCTGACCACCGCGCAAAGTTTCAAGTGGGCGCTGGGCATCGCCGTGCTGTTGTCGTTTCCGAGCCTGGCATCGATCTTTCCGATCCGCACCCTGCGCAACGCCCTGGCGATCCTGAGCATTACCGTGGGTATCGGCGGTGTCGGTTGGGTGCTGCGCTCGTGGGTGCCGCCGGCAACCCTGTGGATGACCGACGTGGCCATCAGCACGCAGATGCAGGATCGCACCCCCGGCGCCAGTCTCGATGAAGTCAGCGCCGAGCAGATTCGCGGCGGCGGCCTCTATGCCTACACGGCGATCAATGCGCCGCGCGGCCTGGACGAGCGGATCTATCACGTCTGGCAATTCAACGGCAAAGAGGTCGACCGAATCCCACTCGATATCCACGGCGGTCGCAAGGAAGGTTACCGGGCCTGGACCCACAAGCAGAATTTCCCGGGCAATCCGGCAGGCAAATGGCAGGTTCGGGTGTTGACCGAAGACGGCCAATTGATCGGCGTATTGCGCTTCAAGGTGGCTGACAGCACACCGGTCAAAGAAAAGTAAGGCAGTTCGTGCTATTACGTAGCTCTGCGTAACAGCCGAAAAAGCACGGAGCTTATGACCAGCAGCACAATGGCCGGCAATGCCCAATTGGACACCTCGCACTCCCCGCCTCAGATACGGGTGACGGGAGACTGGACGCTCGCCCATTACGCCGACCTCAAGCACCTGAGCGAAAAGCTCGAAGGCCAGTACAACGACAGCACCCTCATCGATCTCAACGGCCTCGGCGCCCTTGATACGGCCGGCGCCTCGCTGCTGGTGGAACTGCTGGGCTCGGAACGCCTGGGCCGCTCCGCGCAACATCCTGATTGCACCCTTTCCTCCGCCGACCGCGCGTTGTTGCAAACCGTCTATCAATCGCTGACGGATTTCTGCGTGCCCATCAAGGAGCCGGAAATCAGCGTCGGCATTCAATTGCTGACCCGCATCGGCCGTGCGGTGGACACAGTCTGGCAGGACACCCTGCAACTGCTTGGGTTCGTCGGCCTGATCCTGGAAACCATCGTCCGTGGCCTGTTTCGTCCCAAGCGCTGGCGCATTACGCCGATGGTGGCGCACATCGAACAGACCGGCCTCGACGCCGCGCCCATCGTTGCCCTGCTGACCTTCCTGGTGGGCGCCGTGGTGGCGTTTCTCGGGGCGACAGTGCTGAGCACGTTCGGCGCCAGCGTGTTCACGGTGGACCTGGTGGCGTTTGCCTTCCTGCGCGAATTCGGCGTGCTGCTGACCGCGATCCTGATGGCCGGGCGCACCGCCAGTGCGTTCACCGCGCAGATCGGCTCGATGAAGGCCAACGAGGAAATCGACGCCATCCGCACCCTGGGCCTCGATCCGATGGAATTGCTGGTGGTGCCGCGGGTCCTGGCCTTGCTGGTCGCGTTGCCGATGCTGACCTTCCTGGCGATGGTCTCGGGGATTATCGGCGGCGGCGTGGTCTGCGCGGTATCGCTGGATATTTCGCCGGCAATGTTCCTGTCGCTGCTGCAGTCGGACATCGGCGTTCAGCACTTTCTGGTGGGGATCGTCAAAGCCCCGATCTTCGCCTTTCTCATTGCCGCGATAGGTTGCCTGGAAGGCTTCAAGGTCAGCGGCAGCGCCGAGTCCGTCGGTGCCCACACCACATCGAGCGTGGTGCAGTCGATTTTCGTGGTGATCGTGCTCGACGCCGTGGCCGCGCTGTTTTTCATGGAGATGAGCTGGTGAGTCGAGTACACCGAGCCCCCGCCGAGGCGGTGATCGAAGTCCGTGGGCTGTGCAATCGTTTCGGCAGCCAGAGCGTGCACGAGAACCTCGACCTGGATCTGTACAAGGGCGAGATCCTTGCCGTGGTCGGCGGTTCCGGCAGCGGTAAATCAGTGCTGCTGCGCAGCATTGTCGGTTTGCGCCAGCCCAGCGAGGGCGTGGTGAAAGTCTTCGGGAAAAACCTGCCGAGCCTGCCCGAGCACGAGCGGTCCCTGATCGAGCGGCGCTTCGGCGTGCTGTTCCAGAAAGGCGCGCTGTTCTCTTCGCTGACCGTGACCGAGAACGTCGCCCTGCCCCTGATCGAACATGCCGGTCTGAGCCGCGACGATGCCGAGCACCTGGCGGCGGTGAAGCTAGCCTTGGCCGGCTTGCCGCTGTCGGCGGCGGACAAGTACCCCGCGTCCCTGTCCGGCGGCATGATCAAGCGCGCAGCACTGGCGCGGGCCCTGGCGCTGGACCCGGACATCCTGTTTCTCGACGAACCCACCGCCGGCCTCGATCCGATTGGTGCGGCCGCCTTCGATCAACTGATCCTGACCCTGCGTGATGCCCTGGGCCTGAGCGTTTTCCTGGTGACCCACGACCTCGACACGCTCTACACCATCACCGACCGGGTGGCGGTGCTGGCGCAGAAGAAAGTGCTGGTGGCCGATGCCATTGACGTGGTCTCGGAAACCGACGACGCGTGGATTCACGAATACTTCCATGGCCCTCGCGGCCGCGCGGCGCTGAGTGCCGCTCAACAGCTCAACGAGGTCTGACATGGAAACCCGAGCCCATCATGTATTGATCGGCCTGTTCACTGTGATCGTGGTGGCGGGCGCCCTTCTCTTTGGTTTGTTCCTGGCCAAATCCAGTGTCGACACCGAGTTCAAGGATTACGAGGTCGTGTTCAACGAGGCGGTCAGCGGCCTGTCCAAGGGCAGTTCGGTGCAGTACAGCGGGATCAAGGTCGGTGACGTGGTGACCCTGCGCCTGGACCCGAAAGACCCGCGCCGGGTGCTGGCGCGGATCCGCCTGGGCGGCGATACCCCGATCAAGGAAGACACCCAGGCCAAACTGGCGCTGACCGGGGTCACCGGCACCTCGATCATCCAGCTCAGCGGCGGTACGCCTCAGAGCCCGACGCTCAAGGGCAAGGACGGCAAGCTGCCGACCATCATTGCGTCGCCCTCGCCCATCGCTCGCCTGCTCAATGACAGCAACGACTTGATGGCCGGGGTGAACACCTTGATGCACAACGCCAACCTGATGTTTTCCACGGAAAACATCGAGCGCATCAGCAAGACCCTGGAGCATCTGGAGCAAACCACCGGGGTCATTGCCGACCAGCGCGGCGACATTCGCCAGGCCATGCAGCAATTGGCCTCGGTCGGCAAGCAGGCCGGTACCATGATGGAGCAGACGTCGGCGTTGATGCGCAACGCCAACGGCTTGCTCAATGACCAGGGCAAGCAGATGTTCGGCAGCGCCGAACAGGCCATGAAGTCGCTGGAACAGAGCACCGCGACCATCAACCAGCTGCTGAGCACCAATCAGGAGTCGCTCAACAACGGCATGCAGGGTCTCAATGGCCTGGCGCCGGCGGTGCGTGAGCTGCGCGAGACCCTCACCTCGTTGCGGGCTATTTCCCAACGCCTGGAATCCAACCCCAGCGGCTACCTGCTGGGCCGTGACAAGAGTAAGGAATTCACTCCATGAGGCTGACCCGCCTCGCCCTCCTCGCCAGCTTCACGCTGATCAGCGCGTGCTCGATCCTGCCCAAGTCGGAACCCTTCGATCTTTATCGATTGCCGTCGGCGCAAAGCAGCATACCGGCCAGTCACGTCACACCGCAGCGCTGGTCGTTGCGCCTGAACAAACCCCAGGCCAGCGAAGCGTTGAACAGCCCGAACATTGCCGTCATCCCCCAGGGCGACGTGATCAGCAGCTACAAGGGCTCGCGCTGGAGCGACCCGGCGCCGGTATTGCTGCGCAACCGGCTGCTCGATGGTTTCCAGCGTGATGGTCGGGTGACGCTGCTGAGTACCGATGACAGCAACTTCCAGGCGGATCTGGAGCTGGGCGGCAGCTTGCAGGCGTTTCAGACTGAGTATCAGGGCACCAGCGCCAGCGTGGTCGTGCGCCTGGATGCCTTGTTGGTGCGTGGGTATGACCAGCGAATCCTCGCCAGCAAACGCTTTGAAGTGCGCCAGCCGTTGAGCGATTTGAAGGTGCCGGCGGTGGTGGCCGGGTTTGGCCAGGCCAGCGATCAGATCACGACGCAGGTGGTGGCGTGGGCGGTGGAGCAAGGACAAAAGTTAGCGCCGCCCGCGAGATTTTGAAAGTCCTGCGGACCTTATCGCTGGCAAGCCAGCTCCTACAGGTACAGCGCGCTCTCTGTAGGAGCTGGCTTGCCAGCGATAAATGTCGGATTCACCCAAAGAACCAGTAGCAAACCCCAATCGCCCCCAGCACACCCGCCAATTCCGCCAACAACGCACACCCCACCGCATGGCGCGCGCGCTGGATACCCACCGCGCCGAAGTACACCGCCAGTACGTAAAACGTGGTTTCGGTACTGCCCTGGATCGTTGCCGCCACCAGCGCCGGGAAGCTGTCCACGCCAGAGGTTTTCATGGTTTCGATCAGCATCGCGCGGGCGGCGCTGCCGGAGAACGGCTTGACCATCGCGGTCGGCAGCGCGTCGACGAAGCGCGTGTCCCAGCCGGCCCACTCCACCAGGTGCCGAATCCCGTCCAGGCCGAAATCCAGGGCGCCGGACGCCCGCAGCACGCCCACGGCGCAGAGCATCGCCACCAGGTACGGTAGCAGGTTCTTCGCCACATCAAAGCCTTCCTTGGCGCCCTCGACGAACGCTTCGTAGACCTTTACCTTGCGCATTGCACCGATCAACAAAAACAGCATGATCAAGCCAAATAGCGTGAGGTTGCCGAGGATCGACGACAGACCCGCCAGCGCGGTGGCTGACATTGTCCCCAGTAACGCCATGAAACCACCGAGGGCCAGGGCGCCGGGAATCAGGTACGCCAACACGACCGGGTCCCAGACGCGCAGGCGTTGCATGAAGGCGACGGCCAGGAAGCCGACGATGGTCGAGCAACTGGTGGCGAGCAGGATGGGCAGGAACACCAGCGTCGGGTCGGGCGCGCCTTGCTGGGCGCGGTACATGAAGATCGTCACCGGCAGCAGGGTCAGGGAGGAGGCGTTGAGCACCAGGAACAGGATCTGCGCGTTACTGGCGATCGTATCGCTGGGATTGAGCTCCTGCAGGGCCTTCATGGCCTTGAGGCCGATGGGCGTGGCGGCATTGTCCAGGCCCAGGCCGTTGGCGGCGAAGTTCAGGGTGATGAGGCCGATGGCGGGGTGGCCGGGCGGGACTTCCGGCATCAAGCGCAAAAACAGTGGACCCAAGGCCCTGGCCAGCCATTCGACGATCCCGGCTTTCTCGGCGATCCGCAGGAAGCCCAGCCACAGGGTGAGCGTGCCGAACAGCAGGACCATGACCTCGACGGACAACTTGGCCATGGCGAAGATGCTCTCCACCATCGCCGCGAAGATCCCGGCGTTGCCGCCGATCAACCATTGCGCCAGCGCCGACACGGCAGCCACGATGAAGAAGCCAAGCCACAGGCCATTAAGCATCAGTCAAATCCCCCAAAAGATGCGCGAATGATAGCGGGGTGACCAGAAACGACAAACCCCGGATTTCTCCGGGGTTTGTTGGGGAGGCTGACTCGGATCACTGTGGGAGCCAGCCTGCTGGCGATGAGGCCGACACATTCAACATCTCTGTTGTTTGATGTACCGCTATCGCCAGCAGGCTGGCTCCCACAGAAAAGCCACCACAGGGTTCAGATCAGTTGCTGGAGGTTTCACCAACCGCCAGCTTTTCCTTGCTGCGCCAGTGCGGCAGGGAGTTCCAGTAGCGCTGGCCCTTGGCGTCGTCGTACATGCCTTCCCAACGAGCGATGACCAGCACGGCCAGGGCGTTGCCGATCACGTTCAGGGCGGTACGTGCCATGTCCATCACGCGGTCGACACCGGCGATGAATGCCAGGCCTTCCAGCGGAATACCGACGCTGCCCAGGGTCGCCAGCAGCACCACGAAGGACACGCCCGGAACGCCGGCGATGCCTTTGGAGGTGACCATCAGGGTCAGTACCAGCAGCAATTGCTGGCTGATCGACAGGTCGATGCCGTACAGCTGGGCAATGAAGATGGCTGCAATGCTCTGGTACAGGGTCGAACCGTCCAGGTTGAACGAGTAACCGGTTGGCACCACGAAGCTGCAAATGGCTTTAGGCGCGCCATAGGCTTCCATCTTCTCGATCACACGCGGCAGCACGGTTTCGGAACTGGCGGTGGAGTAAGCCAGTACCAGCTCATCCTTGAAGATGCGCATCAGCTTGATCACCGAGAAGCCGAACAGGCGAGCGATCAGGCCCAGGATCACGAAAGCGAAGAAGGCGATGGCGAAGTAAACCAGGATCACCAGTTTGGCCAGCGGAATCAGCGACGCGAAGCCGAAGTTGGCCACAGTCACCGCGATCAAAGCGAACACGCCGATCGGGGCGTAGTTCATGATCATGTGAGTGACCTTGAACATGCTTTCCGATACGCCCTGGAACATCTTCACCAGCGGCTCGCGCAGGTCCGCCTGCAGGCTCGACAAACCGAGGCCGAACAGCACGGAGAAGAAGATGATCGGCAGCATTTCGCCGCGAACCATGGCCGCAAAGATGTTCGACGGGATCAGGTTGAGGATGGTTTCGATGAGCGCGTGTTCATGCTGAACCTCGGCCGCCGTGGCCTGGTACTTGGAAATGTCCACAGTGCCCAGGGTGCTCATGTCGATGCCGGCACCCGGATGGAACAGGTTGGCCAGCAGCAGACCGACCACGATGGCGATGGTGGTGACGATTTCGAAGTAGATGATGGTCTTGAAGCCGATGCGCCCCAGCTTCTTGGCGTCACCCACGCCGGCAATGCCGACGATCAGGGAGGAGATGACGATCGGGATCACGATCATCTTGATCAAACGGATAAAGATATCGCCCGCTGGTTGCAAGATATTGCTGATCCACCAGGCTTTTTCGGCACTGAAATGGTTGAGCAGCGCACCGATTGCAATCCCCAATACCAGACCGATGAGGATCTGCCAGGCGAGGCTAAGCTTTGCCTTCTTCATATCTTTACCCTTACTTCAGTTTGACTCGGACAGATGCAGAAACGGTTTCGCTTGTGGCGAAAATGTCAGAGCACTTGCCCCCGTATAAGGAGCCCCGGAGCGCTTGTTAGTGGCTCTCTGGCAGGCGAAAAAAGGCGCAACTATTCCGATGCAAGGAAGCGACGTCTAATGCCGTAAACGCCTACCCTATGCCGAATCGGCATGAGGTTTTTTCAGTGAAACGCGCGTCCCAACCGGTTCGAATACGACATATTGGCAGGCATAAGTGCCGTGAACCGGCCATCACAGAGCAGATTGGGTGTTTTTTGATCAGCTGGGAAGGGTGCTGAAAAGGCAGAAAAACCCCTTATGTGCGCCGAGACCCGGGCACAAAAGAAAGGCGATTTTTCTCGATGTACGGTCGCTCATGGAGCACCGCGAACGGAAAAACAAAGGCTTGGGGCAGTACAACGACTTTAGCCTTCAAGCTCTACGCAAGTCCGTCGAGCCGCGGTTGGCTGGCGAACTTGCGTGGCAGCTTTACCCTGACCCGGCCCTTGCGCAGGCACTCCCTGTACCCGTAGGTCACTCCGCCCCTGAAGCAGGCAGAACGTCCCGACCCCCTGGTCATGCGCCTGCCTTCCTCAGGTGGCGCAGCGGCAAAGAAGCAGTGCGCTTCTTTCGCGTCTGGAAATCAGTACCACTTTGGATCTTTTCTCAGCTGCTCCATCAACAAGTCCTGCATACCCTGGTCCGGTTTTCCGAGGAAACGGTAGTTGGCATGCCGTGTCGGCGACTTGTCGGCCGGTAAACCTGCCGGTACTTCGACCAGCATGGCGTAGGCCTCCTTTTTGTCGAAACTGACCGCGACGATCAGGCGTTCGTTGGTGCAACTGGCCTGCGATTGGCACAGCGGCCCCACCAGATACTTGTCGCCATCCTCTTCAACGCCGTTCATTTGTTCAGCATCGCCGGACAGGTTGATCACCCATTCCGGCAGCCGTTCTTCTTTTTTCACTACGCCTTGCCAGGTTTCGCGGTACTGCGGATCCGCGTTCAAGAGCTCGTTGACCCGTGCCTGCCCATCATTGGCGGCGATTGCCATGGCACTACCGCCCAGTAGCAGGGCGGCTGCCAGTGTCTTTAACGAAACGCTCATGTTCACCCTCGGCCGCGACGGCCAAAGAAGAAGGAAGCGATGAACATCACCAGGAACACGACAAAGAGAATCTTGGCGATACCCGTGGCGGTGCCCGCGATACCACCGAAGCCCAGGACTGCGGCGACAATGGCAATGATCAAGAATGTGATTGCCCAGCTCAACATGGTGATTCTCCTTACGTTTCTATTTAAAGGTGCTGCATTCCCGGCGCGTCAAGCGCACCAAGTCGAATGTGCTTAAAACACCCAGCGTTCCTGACGCGGCATCTCATCGGCCGGCTGTGCCTGGTCGACGTCCATCATTCGCATCGGGGTGTTGTCTGCCAAACCGCTGCCTGCTGCGCTGAAGTGGGTTTGGGTCGGACGTTCAAACGATACGCTCGGGGCTTCTGGCTGCTGGCTCTGTTCCCAAAGAAGAAACTGTTGGCCGGCAAACAAGGTGATCAACAGTGCAAGTACCGCAAACAGGCCTTGCTGAACATGCAGTGGCGAGAGATGCAATTGGGCGGCACGTTGACGATTCATCCTGAAGCTCCTCCCACGCTGGGGAATATCGGGTTGAGGGCTTTTGTTGTTGCCCTGCGTTAATCAGCTTATTGCAGCCTGCATGCCAGCTTTTTTCCTTTAAAAAAACCTTTAAAAACAATAAGTTAGTGATATGCCATAAATGCGTCCAGACGCATCCTGCACGATGAGCCCTCGTGCGGTCGTGCGTAATGCACGACTAGTCGCAAAGAGATCGCAATATTTTTGAATTGAGAGGAGGGCGCAGCTGTCAGAAATGGACGCAAGACATCTCTGATCCGCGCTTTTCTTTGAAAGACGCGCGAACCCGGGTGCTGAAGCGAGGGGGCAGGAGATAGCTACCCTGCCATGGCAGGAATGGATCAGAATGAACCATGCAACTTGCCCGATTTTTCCGTGACTAACTAAAGATCATTCATTAAGGAGCGTAGGAAAATGGAATCCGCCACTGAGCATCAAGGCCGCATTCTTCTGGTAGATGATGAGTCTGCCATCCTGCGAACCTTCCGCTATTGCCTTGAAGATGAAGGCTACAGCGTGGCGACCGCAAACAGCGCCGCGCAAGCGGAAGCCTTGCTGCAACGTCAGGTCTTCGACCTGTGCTTCCTCGATTTGCGACTCGGAGAGGACAACGGCCTGGACGTTCTGGCGCAGATGCGCATCCAGGCTCCGTGGATGCGTGTGGTGATCGTGACTGCGCATTCGGCTGTGGACACTGCCGTGGATGCGATACAGGCGGGTGCCGCCGACTATCTGGTCAAGCCGTGCAGTCCCGATCAGTTGCGCCTGGCCACGGCCAAGCAGCTGGAAGTGCGGCAGTTGTCGGCACGTCTGGAGGCCCTGGAAGGTGAGATACGCAAACCCAAGGACGGACTGGACTCACATAGCCCAGCGATGAAAGTAGTGCTCGAGACCGCACGCCAAGTAGCCAATACCGATGCCAACATCCTGATTCTCGGTGAGTCCGGCACCGGTAAAGGTGAGTTGTCCCAGGCGATTCACGGCTGGAGCAAGCGCGCGAAGAAGTCCTGCATCACCATCAACTGCCCGTCGCTGACGGCCGAACTCATGGAAAGCGAGCTGTTCGGCCACAGCCGGGGCGCCTTTACCGGCGCCAGCGAAAGTACTTTGGGACGCGTCAACCAGGCCGACGGGGGGACCTTGTTTCTTGACGAAATCGGCGATTTTCCATTGGTTTTACAACCAAAATTGCTGCGTTTCATTCAAGACAAGGAATACGAGCGGGTAGGGGATCCGGTGACTCGTCGGGCTGATGTGCGCATTCTCGCGGCCACCAACCAGAACCTTGAGGACATGGTCCGCGACGGCCGTTTCCGCGAAGACCTTTTGTATCGCCTCAATGTCATTACCTTGCACCTGCCGCCGCTGCGCGAACGCCGGGAAGACATTCTCAACCTCGCCGACCGGTTCCTGGCCCGGTTCGTCAAGGAATACGCGCGTCCGGCACGGGGCTTCAGTGACGAGGCCCGTGAAGCGCTGTTGGGTTACCGCTGGCCAGGGAACATTCGCGAGCTGCGTAACGTGGTGGAGCGGGCGAGCATTATTTGCCCGCAGGAACGGGTCGAAATCAGCCACCTGGGCATGGCCGAAGCGCCGATCAATAACGCCCCGCGCATTGGAGCGCCGTTAAGCCTGGATGAGCTGGAAAAAGCCCATATCGGAGCCGTCCTCGCCACTGCGGGGACCCTGGATCAAGCCGCCAAGACTTTGGGGATCGACGCGTCGACGCTGTATCGCAAGCGCAAGCAGTACAACCTGTGAGTCAGCGCCGATGAAACTGACGATGAAGTTGCAGACCCGGCTTTTTCTCAGCATTTCCGCGCTGATCACTGTTGCACTGCTGGGCCTGCTGCTTGGTCTTGTCAGTGTGTTGCAGATGGCCGGGAGCCAGGAAGCGCTGGTGCGCAACAACTTCGTCACCCTGGATCTGGGGCTCAAGCTGCGCCAGACCCTGGGTGATCAGTTAATCATCATGCTCAGCGAAAACAACGATCCCGCCGCCTTCGAAGCATCCAGACGGCGTTACCTTGAGCTGCTGGAGGAAGGTATTGCCCAGGAGCCGGCGGGCGAAAATCTCGAACACGGTTTCAAAAAGGCCAAGGCCGACTATCTGGACTTTATTCGTGCGTATGAGGTGTCCGCTGACCCGACGCGAGTGCTGAACGGCAACGATGAGCTGACCGAAAAATTCAATCTGCTGCGCAATGGCTTGATTACCGAACACAAGCGGGCGCTGGACGACATCAGCACCATCGAACGCAAGGCACGCGAGCGTGCGCTGCTGATCGCCGGACTGCTTGGCCTGGTCGGGCTGGCGGTGTTGATCATCGGGTTCGTGACTGCGCATGCCATCGCCCGGCGTTTCGGCGAGCCCATCGAGGCACTGGCGCAGGCAGCGGATCATATCGGCCAAGGTAATTTCGACGTCACGCTGCCGGTGTCCTCGTCTGTGGAGTTGAATCAGCTGACCCGGCGCTTCGGCATCATGGCCGAGGCGCTACGCCAGCACCAGGCCACCAATGTCGATGAGTTGCTGGCAGGGCAGCAGCGTTTGCAGGCGGTGCTCGACGGCATCGACGACGGTTTGCTGATGATCGACCGCCAGGGGCACCTGGAGCACCTCAACCCGGTCGCGCAGCGTCAGTTGGGCTGGGACACCGATCGACTTGGGCGAGGCCTGGGTGAGGCGCTGGAGCACCCTGAACTCGATGAACAGCTGCAGCTGGTACTGCGTGGCGGTACGCTGGAGCGAGTGCCGGATGACTTGGGCATCGAGGTCGATGGCGAGACGCGATTGCTGACTTATAGCCTGACGCCGGTCATTCATACCCAAGGGCAGATTCTCGGTGCGGTGATGGTGCTGCACGATGTGACCGAACAACGTGCCTTCGAACGGGTGCGCAGCGAGTTCGTCCTACGCGCTTCCCATGAGCTGCGCACGCCCGTGACCGGGATGCACATGGCATTCGGCCTGTTTCGCGAGCGCGCGCATTTCCCGCCAGAATCCCGAGAAGCCGACCTGCTGGACACGGTCAATGAAGAAATGCAGCGCCTGATGCAACTGATCAACGACTTGCTGAATTTCTCTCGCTACCAGAATGGCCTGCAGAAGCTCACCCTGGCGCCGTGCTCCATTGAGGAGTTGCTGGAACAAGCGCAGATTCGCTTCAGCGACGGTGCGCAGGACAAAGGCGTCGAGCTCCTGATCGAAGTCCAGGAGCCCTTGCCACGCTTGCAAGCCGATCAGCCGCAACTGGACCGGGTGCTCGACAACCTGATCGACAATGCCCTGCGCCATACCGCCAGTGGCGGACTGATACGGTTGCAAGCCCGGCGACATGGGGACCGGGTCATCATCAGCGTTGAAGATAACGGTGAAGGCATTGCCTATGGGCAACAGGGGCGGATCTTCGAGCCCTTTGTCCAGGTCGGCCGCAAGAAAGGCGGGGCCGGGCTCGGTCTGGCGTTGTGCAAGGAGATCGTGCAGCTGCACGGTGGCCGGATGGGCGTTTACTCGCGACCGGGGCAGGGCACTCAGTTCTATATGACCTTGACCGTGTAAGCGCTCTTACGCTTCGTCATCCAGGCGTCGGCCAGCCAGTCGGCGGCCTCGGGTAATCAGCTCGATGAACTGTACCGCGCTCAGAGCATGGGCGAAAAGCCAGCCCTGACCGAACTTCACCCCCTCACTGCTCAGGAGCGCCGCCTGGGCTTCATGCTCGATGCCTTCGGCAATCACCTTCAAGTGCAGTGACTGAGCCATGTGAATGATATGCGGGGCGACACCGCTGCTCGCCGCGTCATGGCCCAGGGCATCGATGAACGCCTTGTCGATCTTGAGACAATCCACTGGCAGGGTTTGCAGGTAGGCGAGGCTGCAATAACCGGTGCCAAAGTCATCGATCAGGACCTGATGCCCGACATCGCGCAAGGCTTGCAGGTTTTCCCGGGCCACCACCACGTCGATCAATCCGCGCTCAGTGACTTCGAAGGCAATTTGCTTGGCCGCGACCCGGTGCAGGGTCAACAGGCGGGCCATCACCTGGCCGATCCGCGGGACCATGACGTCGCAGGCCGCCAGGTTGACCGAGATATACAACTGCGGATTGGCCCGCAGCAGTTGCCCCAGCTGCTCGAGCAGGCGTTGCAGGACAAAGTCGGTCATCTGGCGAATCTGCCCGGTGTTCTCGGCCATCGGAATGAACAGGTCGGGACTGGTCAGGGTGCCGTCCGGCCTGCGCCAGCGGAGCAAGGCCTCGGCCCCGACGCAGTTGCGGCTGTCGAGGTCGAAGATCGGTTGATACAGTACCTGCAACTCGCCTCGACGAATGGCGCCCGTCAGTTCAGCGTCCAGGGACTGGCGTTGGCGCACCAGCAAGAACACCAGGAAACCCACGCACAGGGCCAATAACACGCAAGCGGGCAGCAGCCACCACCACACAGGCGGTATATGGGTGCCGCTGCGCGGGCTGATCAGCACCAGCTGGTATTCCGGGTTATCGGTGGGCATGCGGTAAATCAGCCTGTTCTGGGTGACCTGCAGCGCATCGCGAGCTTCCGGCGGCCAATGGCCGGTCGGTGGCCAGGCTTGCGCGACGCCCAGCACCGGAATGGCTCGGGTGCCATGATCCAGTACCACCAGCAGGCTGCTTCCGGGCGACAGGTCGACCATGTCGGTCAAATGGCCGCGGGAGGTCGCGACCCGGAAGTTGCCGCGTCCGAGCATCAGCGCGGCACGGTTTTCATCCGGCTCGGTAGTGGTGTTCAACCAGTAAGTGTAGGTGGGGCCTTTGATGTCCGGTGGGCGTAACAGTGACAGGCCTTCCTGGCGCGGACGGTTGGAGCAGATTCGCGAGTCGTCCATGTAGGCCGCCTCATAGACGAAGCGATAATTGAAGCTGACCTGCTGCAGGGTCGCGATCATGTCGTCGTCGCAGCTACGCAGTGGCTGGGCTTCCAGGTCATCGAGGCTTTCGCGCAACTGCCCGAATAGTTGCTCGAGCCGGGCGAGAAAGCGTTCGCCCTGGGCATTCATTTCCCAGCTTTCGTTTTGCTCAACCTGGTGAATGGCAACGAAGTAACTGCCGGCCATCATCAGGGTAGCGCTCAAGACAGCAGCCAGCATCGCCAGAAACCAGGGGCGATAGAACCAACTTCTGAGTGTCTCTCGAGCAGCAGTCATTATGGAATATCCGACGAATTACCAATGAGTTATAGCTGCTATTTGAGAAACGCGCTGACCGTCGGGCGATCGTCATTATTTTGTCTGAATTAATACCTGAAGCATCGCAGCTGTTTGTGCGTCCGGCGTACCGTCATAGCGCGACGGTCGAAAATGCATCTGGAAGGCCGCCAGCACATGGCGGGTAGCGACATCCAGTTCGCCGGTTTGCGGCGTATCGTAACCGACGCGAGCCAGTTGTGACTGGAACCAGCTGATGCTCGGCAGCTGTGTTTCGAAGCGGCTTTGCTGGCGCGCTACGGCTTGCTCGTTCGGCCAAATGCCGATCCCTTGCTCAGCCAGGCGCTTCCAGGGGAACAGTGGCCCTGGATCAAGCTTGCGCAGGGGGGCGATGTCGCTATGTCCGACGATGTTGCGCGGGCTGATTGCGTAGCGCTGGCTGATGTCCTTGAGCAGGACGACCAGGGACTGGACCTGCGCTTCGGTGTAGGGGTACCACAGGCGCCCGGTCGGAGTGTCCTTGAAGCCTGGATTGACGATTTCGATACCGATGGAACTGGAGTTCATCCAGGTCCGGCCTTGCCACTGGCTTTCCCCGGCGTGCCAGGACCGCAGATTTTCATCCATCAGCTTGTAGATGGTCGCGTTCTTGTCGTCGCCGACAAGGTAGTGGCTGCTGACTTCGCCGTGGGTCAGCAGTTGCAGCGAGCGCTCCAGCGATGCGGAGGTGTAATGGAGCACGACGAACTGAATGCGACTGTCGTGGTTGGCCGAAGCGTGGCTGGTGTCGTATCGGGGGCCGCTGGCGCAACCAGCCAACAGGATCAGCGACACGATGAGAGCAAGATATTTCATGGGAAAGCCAACGCGCTAAAGACAGTAATGCAACAGTGTAACGTACTGCCTTGTGCGTGTTGGCCGATCGCAACGATTTGAACAAAATGGGGCAACAGCCTTCAGCCCAACTCCACCCGGTTTCGCCCGGCATTTTTGGCGCGGTATAGCGCCTGATCGGCTCTTTTGAGCACCAGATCGCTATGCTCACCGGGTTTGAATGCCGCCAGGCCGATGGAGAGGGTTATCGTTACCGGTTCACCCCTGAAGTGAAAAGGGCAAGCTTCGATAGCGGCGCGCAGAGTTTCCAGGAGTTTCAGGCCGTTCGCCGGAACTGTGGACGGCATCAACAGGACAAATTCCTCGCCGCCAAAGCGCGCAATGAAATCCGTTCCGCGCAGGCGTTTGCGCAGCACACTGGCAATGATTTTCAGCACTTTGTCGCCCGCCAGGTGCCCGTAGTTATCATTGATGCGCTTGAAATGATCGAGGTCGAGCATGGCCAGCATCAGCGTGTTGCCGTGCTGCTGCCATTGGCCGATCTCATGCTCCAGGCGTTCGCTCCAGGCCGCGCGGTTGGGCAGGCCGGTCAGCGGGTCGATCAGGGCTTTCTGGCGTTGCTCTTCGAGGTGCTCGCGAAAGCCCTGGGCTTCCTGTTCCATGTGCGCAACCCGTTCGGCCAGGCTGTGCAGGCGGGCTGCCACCTCCTGCTCGCGCTCGTCGCGCTGCTGGCGGTGCTGGTCCATGGTGCCGAGCAAGCCTTCCAGATGGTTCTCCAGGACGTGCTTGAGGTCATCCAGGTCGGCCGCTTCCTGCACGCTGCTCTGTAAGCCGTCGACCTGTTCGCGAATCTGCGTGTCCATCGCATGGGCGGCGGATCGGCTGTCGGCATGGCCGGCGCTGGCGGCCTGCAGATTGCTCTGGAACGATTCCAGGCGTTCATTGAGCCGCTGCAGATAGGCTTCGAATTCATGTTGGCCACTGTCGGAGATGGCCAGCATCAACGTCGCCAGATCATCGAGAATCGGTAGCAACTCGTACCAGTTCAGGCCATTTTTCAGACGTTCACGCATCGATTCGGCTTGTGGACGATGACGCTCGGGTAGTGTCAGGTCGTCGAGCAAGCCCAACAGGGTGTCTTCGATGTGTTTGGCCACAGAACTGTAGGACGGTTCGGGCGAGTCGGGCAGGGCGTAGAGCATGTCTTGCTCGGGCTGCTGCGGATCGATGGCTGCCAGGGCCTGGGCCATGGGCGCGGGCAGCGGCAGGGTGTCGAGCAACAGCGCCGGGCTCAATTCGTCGGGATTGAGTGCCTGTTCAGTCTGAGGTACGGGTTTGACAGGCGCTTGCTGCGCCTCAAGGGTTGGCGCAACAGCTTCAGGCTGGGTTGCAGCCGGAATGTCCGGAGTCGCCTGCGGCGCGGTGTCAGCAATGACTGGCGGGGGCGCGACCACAGGCGCCAAAACGTTTTCGCCCGTGTGCGCGAAAAGCGCCTGTTGCGCGGGTATGGCTTCTTCGGCTTCACGTTGACCGAACAGCCGCTGCAGCAGGCCAGGGCGTTCGGGTTCCGCCGGGCTCTCCAGTTGGCTCAGGGCCTTGCCTTGCAGCCCGCTCAGTTCGCCGAGCAGCAACGGGATCTCACGCGCCTGGCTGACACGGCTATCCAGTTGCTTGGCGAAGTGCTTGAGGGGGCGGCTCACTTCCCGGGGCAGAGGCAATGTCTGCAGCTGCGTGACCAGGGCGTTGAGGGCGGCGCTGGTCTGGTTGATCCGGGTTTCCCGGCGCTGCTCGGAGTCGAGTACGGCTTTTTCCAGGCGAGGCAGCAGGGCGGCAAGACCGGCGTCCATGTCGTCGGTGCGCACGACTTCGCGCATCTCCTTCATGCATTGATCAACGACGCGGTCGGTGCCTTCCGCTGCCAGCGTGCTGCGCACCAGGCCCCGGCGCAGCAGGTCGAGCCGGGCGTCCCAGCGACGTTCGAGCTTTTCCTGTTGTTCGATGCTTTGCAGGTACTTCTCTTTCCAGCGCTGTGCTTCTTCGCTCATTCATGGGTTCCGCGGGGGGGCAGGACTCAACGCGGGCAATGCATCGGCCGTGAGCGAACCCGGCAGACGAATCTCTACCGCGACCGGCAGGTGATCGGAAATGGGTTGCGCCAGCACCTCGACCTTTTCCAGGGTCAAGCTCGGGCTCAGCAGAATATGGTCCAGGCAGCGCTGCGGGCGCCAGCTGGGGAATGTCGCATCCAGTTGCGGGGCCAGTAGGCCGAGGTCGCGCAATGGAGAGTTTTGCAGCAGGTCACTGGCGTGGGTGTTCATGTCACCCATCAATACCTGGTGCTTGTAGCCACCGATCAGCTCGCGGATGTAAGCCAGTTGCAGGCTGCGGGTACGAGCGCCAAGTGCCAGGTGCATCATGACCACCACCAGTGCTTCCGGACCTTCGCCGAAGCGCACCAGAATCGCTCCGCGACCTTTTGGCCCCGGCAGTGGATGGTCTTCGATCGCCCATGGACGCAGGCGGCTGAGCACACCGTTGCTGTGCTGGCCCAGGCGACCGAGATTGCGATTGAGCTGTTGATACCAGTAGGGGAAGGCACCGAGCTGGGCCAGGTGTTCGACTTGATTGACGTAGCCTGAGCGCAGGCTGCCGCCATCGGCTTCCTGCAAGGCGACCAGATCGAAGTCGCCCAGCAGATTGCCGATTTTTTGCAGATTGTCCGCACGCCCGGTATGCGGCAACAGATGTTGCCAGCCCCGGGTCAGGTAATGCCGATACCGCTCGGTGCTGATACCGACCTGGATATTGAAGCTGAGCAAGCGCAGACGGCTGTCTGCGGGCAGGCCCGTCGATTCCAGGTGATGCTCGTTGACCTGCGGATCATGCAGGCCAACGACACGTTCGGTTCCCCAGCGGCGCATGGCAGGCGCCTCGCTTAGTTGGCGGCAGCCTTGTTAGCCGCTCGCTCTTGGTCGACCAGTTTATCGGCCAGTTGCAGGGCTTGTTCGGCACCGCCGGCAGAGCCGATGTCAAAACGGTACTTACCATTGACGATCATGGTTGGTACGCCGGTGATTTCATATTTCTTGGCAAGTTCACGGGCTTGAACGACCTGGCCCTTGATGGCAAAGGAATTGAAGGTGGCGAGGAATTTATCCTTGTCTACGCCTTGGGTGACCAGGAATTCGGCCATCTCATCCGGGGTAGTCAATTTTTTGTGTTCTTCCTGAATCGCCTTGAACACCGCAGCATGAACCTTATGCTCGACACCCATGGATTCGAGGGTCAGGAACATTTGACCGTGAGCATCCCAAGGGCCGCCGAACATTGCCGGGATACGCTTGAAATTCACGTCGGATGGAAGTTTTTCCACCCAGGGATTGATCACCGGTTCAAATTTGTAGCAGTGCGGGCAACCGTACCAGAACAGCTCCACCACTTCGATCTTGCCAGGCACGGCGACCGGCACCGGATTGCTCAGCTCGACGTAAGGTGCGGCGGGGGCTTCAGCGGCTTGGGCAGTCATGCCGAGCAGGCTGGCAGCGGCAAAAACGGCGCTGATGATCAGATTACGCATGCTTTACTCCTGGACAAATTTTATCGCCTCGCGGGACCTGGATTAAGACAGATCATGGCGGGCCTGAGTTCTGTAGTGTAACGGCAGCGGCCACAAAAAAGGGCGGCCAAGGCCACCCTTTTTATACTTGCTGCGACGGATTAATGGAGCGTTAACGTTGCAGGAGTTGAAGATCCCGATCAACGCCCGATTCACCGGTCTTAGTGCAGGCCCTGGATGTAGCTGGACACTGCCGCGATGTCTTCGTCGCTCAGCTTTTTGGCAATGCTCTGCATCGGTTTGGTATCGCCGTCGTTATTGCGGCCACCTTCTTCCTTGCGGAAGTCAGTGAGCTGCTTGGCGATATATTGAGCGTGTTGACCGCCCAGGTGCGGGAAGCCGGCGGCTGCGTTGCCCGCGCCGTTTGGCGAGTGGCAGCCGGTGCACGATGGCAAGCCCTTGGCCAGATCACCGCCGCGGAACAGTGCTTCACCGCGTGACACGACTTTCGGGTCGGCGGCGCCGACGCTGCCCTTCTGGCTGGCGAAGTAGGCCGCGATGTCCGCCAGGTCCTGGTCGCTCAGGTTGGTCAGCAGGCCAGTCATTTCCAGAACGGTGCGCTTGCCCGACTTGATGTCGTGCAACTGCTTGGTCAGGTAGCGTTCGCCCTGGCCTGCCAGTTTTGGAAAGTTAGGCGCCATGCTGTTGCCATCCGGGCCATGACAGGCGCCACATACGGCGGCTTTTGCCTGGCCTGCGGCGGCGTCACCAGGTTTGACTGGCTCACCTGCAGCATGGGCAATGCCGGAGATCCCCACGGTCAACAGCAGACTCACGATCAATTTGTTCATCAGCTAATCCAACTACGGCTAAGGGTTAAGTTATGGACCGGGTTTACTCGCTCATCCAGTGGATGATGGCTTGGTAATCCTCGGCACTGCAGTCCATGCACAAACCACGCGGCGGCATCGCCTTGAAACCCTGGGTCACGTGTTGCACCAGCGTCTCCATACCTTTCGCCAACCTCGGCGTCCAAGCTTCCTGATCGCCCTTGCGGGGCGCCATGGGTAGTTGGCCGGAATGACAGGCACCACAAACACGGTTGTACACAGCTTCCGGATCCTGTGTAGCCTGCGCGCTGTAAAGCGGCATCAGGATTGCGGCAGCTAGCAGCCATTTCGTCATAAAACGACCTTTTCAGGGTTGAGAGCGATCTGCGTTCTAGTGCGCAATCAAGGTCTGTCGCTCTCGTGAACTTCATCCTGCGTCGGGACAAAGCGCACACAAAATCTGCGGCATTATATACTGGCGTCACTGAAACGGAAGCGACACTGCTTGCCGCACCTATTCCTGGCGCCGCCCACATCGGAAATCCCATGCAACTCAAGAATCCCATCCTCGGTCTGTGCCAACAGTCCACCTTCATGCTCAGCGCCGCCAAAGTCGACCAATGTCCGGATGACGAAGGCTTTGAAGTCGCCTTCGCCGGGCGTTCCAACGCCGGCAAGTCCAGTGCCCTGAACACCCTGACGCATGCCAGCCTGGCGCGCACCTCGAAAACCCCGGGGCGCACGCAACTCTTGAACTTCTTCAAGCTAGACGATGAACGCCGTCTGGTCGACCTGCCGGGCTACGGTTATGCAAAAGTACCGATCCCACTCAAGCAACACTGGCAGCGTCACCTCGAGGCCTACCTGGGTGGTCGCGAGAGTTTGAAGGGACTGATCCTGATGATGGACATCCGTCACCCGATGACCGACTTCGACCTGCTGATGCTCGATTGGGCCGTTGCCGCCGGCATGCCGATGCACATCCTGCTGACCAAGGCGGACAAGCTGACCTACGGCGCGGCCAAGAACACGCTGCTCAAGGTGCAGTCGGAAATCCGCAAGGGTTGGGGCGATGCCGTGACGATCCAGTTGTTTTCGGCGCCCAAACGCATGGGCCTGGAAGACGCCTACACTGTATTGGCAGGCTGGATGGAACTGGCGGACAAGGGCGCCGAAGAAGTCACCGGATAAGTGTGTAAAAAATAGTCTGAAGTGCGGTCAGGCCAGTGCGGCTTGATCGCAGCAGGCAGTTTTCTACAGGCAAAAAAAACCCCGGACTTCAATGGGGAGGGGGAAGTTCCGGGGTTCAAGTTCTAGACCGCTAGGGCGGGGTCCAGATATCTGCCAACACTTAACACAACATAGGAGCATCGAAGGGCTTCACCAGCCATTCAGTAAATCTGAGTGGCTGGAAGCAGAATTAGTTCAATTTTTTTTCGCGCGCTTTGGAATAACCCCAAGCGCCTTTTGGACTAAGCAGCGTTTGCGCAGTCTGCCGCGGCATCATGCCGCAGCAGCATCGGCAACTCAGTGCGCCTCATCCCAGTTATTGCCCACCCCGACCTCGACCAGCAATGGCACATCCAGTTTCGCCGCGCCGCTCATGTGCAGGCGAATCTCTTCGCTGACCTGCTCGACCAGATCTTCACGCACCTCCAGCACCAATTCATCGTGCACCTGCAGGATGACCTTGGCGTCGAGGCCGGAGCTGGTCAGCCAGTTATCCACAGCGACCATGGCTTTCTTGATGATGTCGGCGGCCGTGCCTTGCATCGGTGCGTTGATGGCCGTGCGTTCGGCGGCTGCACGCTCCTGCGGCTTGTTCGAATTGATCTCCGGCAGGTACAGCCGGCGCCCGAAGAAGGTTTCCACATAGCCTTGATCCGCGGCCTGGGCGCGGGTGCGGTCCATGTACTCGCGAACTCCGGGGTAACGGGCGAAGTAGGTATCGATATAGGCCTTGGCCGTCTTGGTATCGACACCGATGTCCTTGCCGAGTTTCTGCGCGCCCATGCCGTAGATCAGGCCGAAGTTGATCGCCTTGGCGCTGCGGCGCTGGTCGGAGGTCACGTCAGTGAGTTCGACCTTGAACACTTCGGCGGCGGTTGCGGTGTGCACGTCCAGGTTGTGACGGAAGGCATTCATCAGGCCTTCATCGCGGGACAGGTGCGCCATGATCCGCAGTTCGATCTGCGAATAGTCGGCAGCCAGCAGCTTGTAGCCGGTCGGGGCGACGAAGGCCTGGCGGATGCGCCGCCCTTCAGCCGTGCGCACCGGGATGTTCTGCAGGTTCGGATCGCTGGAGGACAAGCGCCCGGTGGATGCAACGGCCTGGTGATATGAAGTGTGAATGCGGCCGGTACGCGGATTGATCTGTTCCGGTAGACGGTCGGTGTAGGTGCTCTTGAGCTTGCTCATGGAACGGTATTCCATGAGCACTTTCGGCAGCCGGTAGTCGTCCTCGGCCAGTTTGGCCAGCACTTCTTCGGCGGTGGACGGCTGGCCCTTGGCGGTCTTCTTCAGCACGGGCAGGCCGAGCTTCTCGTAGAGGATGACGCCGAGTTGCTTGGGCGAACCCAGGTTGAATTCCTCACCGGCGATCTCGAAGGCTTCGCGCTCCAGCGCCACCATCTTGTCGCCCAGTTCGATGCTTTGCACGCCGAGCAGCGCGGCATCCACGAACGCGCCCTGGCGTTCGATACGCGCCAGCACCGGCACCAACGGGATTTCGATGTCGGTCAGGACGCTGGCCAGGCTCGGAATGGCGTTGAGCTTCTCGAACAGCGCCTGATGCAGGCGCAGGGTGATATCGGCGTCCTCGGCGGCGTACGGGCCGGCCTGCTCGAGGGCAATCTGGTCGAACGTCAGCTGCTTGGCGCCTTTGCCGGCAATGTCCTGGAAACTCACCGTGGTGTGATCCAGGTATTTCAACGCCAGGCTGTCCATGTCGTGGCGAGTGGCCGTGGAGTTGAGCACGTAGGACTCAAGCATGGTGTCGAAGGCAATGCCGCGCACGGTGATGCCGTTGGCCTGATCGCCGCCGATGGCGCAGTTGGCCAGGATGTTCATGTCGAACTTGGCGTGCTGGCCGACCTTGAGCTTGTTCGGGTCTTCCAGAATCGGCTTGAGGGCGCGCAGCACAGTGTCGCGGTCCAGTTGTTCTGGCACGCCGATGTAGGAATGGGTCAGCGGAATGTAGGCGGCTTCGTTGGCCTGCACGGCGAACGACAGGCCTACCAGCTGCGCCTGTTGGGCATCGATGCCGGTGGTTTCGGTGTCGAAGGCGAACAGCTTGGCGCTGTTGAGTTTTTCCAGCCAGACGTCGAAACGGGCCTGATCAAGGATGGTTTCATAAGCGGCCTCAGGGGCGGCGGCCGGTGTCTCGACCTCGGCCTCGGATGCGCTGAACAGATCTGCAGCCGGCGCAGGCTCGGCGGCAGCAGTGCTCAGTTCAAGACGTTTGGCGTCCCGATCAAGATCGTTCAGCCAGCTCTTGAATTCCAGCAGGGTGTAGAGCTCGTAGAGTTTGGCCGGATCTTCCGCACCCATCTGCAGGTCATCGAGACCGATGTCCAACGGTACATCGACCTTGATGGTCGCCAGTTGATAGGAGAGGAAGGCCATCTCCTTGTGCTCTTCGAGCTTGGCCGGCAGGGTCTTGGCACCACGGATCGGCAGGGTCGGGACGATGTCGAGCTGCGCGTAGAGCTCGGTCAGGCCGCCATTCACGCCCACCAGCAGGCCGGAAGCGGTTTTTGGACCTATGCCGGGAACGCCCGGAATGTTGTCGGAAGAATCGCCCATGAGTGCCAGATAGTCGATGATCTGCTCGGGAGCGACGCCGAATTTCTCCTTCACGCCCTCTACGTCCATGCTGCTACCGGTCATGGTATTGACCAAGGTAATGTGGCCGTCGACCAGTTGCGCCATGTCCTTGTCGCCGGTGGAGATGACCACCGGGCGATCGGCCGCCGCGCTGCTGCGGGCCAGCGTGCCGATCACGTCATCGGCCTCGACGCCTTCGACGCACAACAGCGGGAAGCCCAGGGCGATCACGCTTTGATGCAGGGGCTCGATCTGCACGCGCATGTCGTCGGGCATGCTCGGCCGGTTGGCCTTGTATTCGGCGTACATGTCATCGCGAAACGTCCCACCCTTGGCGTCGAACACCACGGCGAAGGGACTGTCCGGGTACTGCTTGCGCAGACTCTTGAGCATGTTCAACACGCCCTTGACGGCGCCGGTCGGCAGGCCTTTGGACGTGGTCAGCGGTGGCAGCGCGTGAAAGGCGCGGTACAGGTAAGAAGAACCGTCCACCAGGACGAGGGGGGCTTGGCTCATGAGCAGGATCAACCTTTTCGGCGGGTCCGGCGCTAGAATAGCGGGACCGTTGACGACAAAGGGACAAGGTTATCATGCGCACACTAAATCGCCTGTTGCTGGCTGGCTTGTTTGCAATCACACCGTTGGCCGTCATGGCGGCGGACGATGCGCCGACACCTGAGCCGGAAGTTACGATCCGCACGGAAGGCGACAAGGTCATCCAGGAATACCGCCAGAACGGTTTCCTGTATGCGATCAAGGTTACGCCGAAGGGCGCACCGCCTTATTTCCTGGTGCGCGCAGACGGGACCGATGCAAACTTCATCCGCTCGGATCAGCCGGATATGCTGATACCGTCGTGGAAGATCTTCGAGTGGAAGTAGTTTCTTAATTTCAACCGGCGTTGGCTCAAGAGCAACGCCTCGTACTGGCAGTTTTAACCATGTCTGTGTTTACCCCCCTGGCTCGGCCCGAGCTGGAAGCTTTTCTCGCCCCTTATGGCCTCGGCCGCCTGCTTGATTTCCAGGGGATTGCCGCCGGTAGCGAAAACACCAATTTCTTTATCAGCCTGGAGCAGGGCGAATTCGTCCTGACCCTGATCGAGCGTGGCCCGGTGCAGGAGATGCCATTCTTCATCGAATTGCTCGACGTGCTGCACCAGGCCGACCTGCCGGTGCCTTACGCCCTGCGTACCACCGACGGCGTGGCCCTGCGCGAACTGGCCGGCAAGCCTGCGCTGTTGCAACCGCGCCTGGCCGGCAAGCACATCAAGCAAGCCAATGCGCAGCATTGCAGCCAAGTGGGTGAGTTGCTGGCGCACCTGCACCTGGCGACCCAGGCCAACATGATCAAGCGCAAGACCGATCGTGGCCTGGACTGGATGCTGGAAGAAGGCACGCAGTTTCTTTCGCACCTCAAACCGCAGCAGAAAGATCTGTTGCAACGGGCACTGGAAGAAATCACCGAGCAGAAAGAGAAAATCCTCGCGTTGCCACGGGCCAACATCCACGCCGACCTGTTCCGCGATAACGCGATGTTCGAAGGCACACACCTGACCGGGCTGATCGATTTCTACAACGCCTGCTCGGGGCCGATGCTCTACGACGTGGCGATTGCCTTGAACGACTGGTGCTCCGACGATGACGGCTTGATCGACGGGCCACGGGCGCGGGCGTTGCTGGGTGCTTACGCCGCATTGCGTCCTTTCACCGCGGCCGAAGCCGAGTTGTGGCCGACCATGCTGCGGGTGGCGTGCGTACGCTTCTGGTTGTCGCGCTTGATCGCGGCGGAGTCTTTTGCCGGGCAGGACGTGTTGATCCACGATCCGATGGAGTTCGAGCTGCGGTTGGCGCAGCGGCAGAAGGTCAATACACCGTTGCCGTTCGCCCTTTAAAATCTTCGCGAGCAAGCCCGCTCCCACATAGGGCCGCGTTCCATCTGGAAGCACTCGGTCCAATGTGGGAGCGGGCTTGCTCGCGAATGGGGCGACGCAGTTTTCGAATTACAACGACTCCAGGCATCCCGCCAAATCATTCCCCAACTTCTCCAGCACCTGCTCATACCCCTGGGCAGTCGCCGGCGTATACCCGCCCAGCGCATCCAGTTCCGCCAGTTTCACCGGCAGGCCCGCCACCAGGGTTTCCGCCAGGCGTGGGCGTAGCGGCGGTTCGCTGAATACGCAGGTCTTGCCGACTTCCTGCAACCGCGCGCGCATCGCCGCGACGTGCTGGGCGCCGGGCTGCACTTCGGCCGCGACGCTGAACACGCCGGCGTGCTTGAGGCCGTAGGCGTCTTCGAAGTAGTCGAAAGCCTCGTGGAATACGAAGTAAGGTTTGCCTTCAACACCCGCCAGACGTTGCTTCAAGCGTGCATCCAACGCGTCCAGGCGCTCATCAAAGGCCTTGAGGTTGCTCTGGTAGCGCGCCGCGTTGGCGGAATCGGCGGCACTCAGATCCGCGGCCATTTTCGCCGCGATGACCCGGGCGTTGACCGGCGATAACCACAAATGCGCATCCAGAGTACCTGGGCGATGGTCGTGGTCATGTTCGTCGGTTTCTTCGGCATGGGAGTGGTTGTCCTCGGCGAAATGTCGCAGTTTCAGGCCAGGTAGGTCCTGCACGGCAACGCTCGGCAACGTACGACCATTGAGCACTCGCGGCATGAAACCTTCCATGTCCGGCCCGATCCAGTACAGCAGATCCACCGATTGCACCTTCCGTACGTCGGACGGGCGCAGGGCATAGTTATGCGGCGAGGCGCCGGGTGGTAGCAGGACTTCCGGAATCGCCACGCCGTCCTGTACGGCAGCGGCGATCAGCTGTAGCGGCTTGATGCTGGTGAGGACCTTGACCTCAGCTTGCGCCGAACCGAGCAGCAGGAAACTTGCGAAAAAAGCGACAAAGATGGAAAAAAGTCGGGACACGATGACCACTCGAAGAGGCGAGAACGGGTAATATAATAACGTCTCTCACAAAATTCGTCGCCGCTCATGCCTAAAACACCGATTGCAAGTCGTCCCCACGACCACTCTCATTGCGTTCACAGCGCTCTGTCTGAGGCCGATGCCTTGTGCGCACGCAAGGGCTTGCGCCTGACCGCGTTGCGTCGGCGGGTGCTGGAACTGGTGTGGCAAAGCCATAAACCGCTGGGGGCCTACGACATTCTCGCGGTCCTCAGTGAGCAGGACGGGCGCCGGGCTGCACCCCCCACGGTCTACCGCGCGCTGGACTTCCTTTTGGAAAACGGTCTGGTACACCGCATCTCTTCGCTCAATGCCTTCATTGGCTGCAATCACCCGGCGCACGCTCACCAGGGCCAGTTCCTGATCTGCCGTGAATGCCACGCCGCCATCGAACTCGAACAGAAATCCATCAGCGACGCGATCATCGCCAGCGCCAGGGACGTCGGGTTTGTCGTCGAAGGCCAGACCGTTGAAGTGATCGGTCTCTGTTCGGGTTGCCAGGGGGCCTGATGAGTAACGCGCTGATCCGCCTCGAGCAGGTTGCCGTCACCTTTGCCGGCCAACCTGTGCTGGATAACATCGAATTGAGCGTCGAACCAGGGCAGATCGTGACCCTGATCGGGCCCAATGGCGCCGGCAAGACCACTCTGGTGCGTGCCGTGCTCGGCCTGCTGAAACCCGACAGCGGCAGCGTCTGGCGCAAGCCGAAACTGCGGGTGGGCTACATGCCGCAAAAACTGCATGTCGATCCGACCCTGCCGCTCTCGGTCCTGCGCTTCCTGCGCCTGGTGCCGGGTGTGGACCGGGCGATGGCCTTGGCCGCGCTCAAGGAAGTCGGCGCCGAACAGGTGATCGATAGCCCCGTGCAAAGTGTTTCCGGCGGTGAAATGCAGCGCGTCCTGTTGGCCCGGGCCTTGTTGCGCGAGCCGCAATTGCTGGTGCTCGACGAACCGGTCCAAGGCGTCGACGTGGCCGGTCAGGCAGAACTCTATAGCCTGATCACCCGCCTGCGAGACCGTCACGGCTGCGGCGTGTTGATGGTTTCTCACGATCTGCACCTGGTGATGAGCACCACGGACCAGGTGGTTTGCCTGAATCGCCATGTCTGCTGCTCCGGCCACCCCGAGCAGGTCAGCGGCGATCCGGCCTTCGTCGAACTATTCGGAAAAAACGCACAAAGCCTGGCGATTTATCACCACCATCACGACCACGCCCACGATTTGCACGGCTCGGTGGTCAAGGCGCCCCCCTCGGGCCATACCCATGTTCATGGAGATAGCTGCAAGCATGGCTGATTTTCTGCTCTACGCCCTGCTTGCAGGTCTGGCCCTGGCGGTTGTGGCGGGCCCCTTGGGTTCCTTCGTGGTCTGGCGGCGCATGGCCTATTTCGGCGACACCCTGTCTCACGCGGCATTGCTCGGCGTGGCGCTGGGTTTTCTGCTGGATGTCAGCCCGACCGTGGCCGTGACCGTCGGCTGCTTGTTGCTGGCGGTGTTGCTGGTGACCTTGCAACAACGCCAGCCGCTGGCCTCCGACACGCTTTTGGGAATTCTCGCACCCAGCACCCTCTCTTTAGGCCTGGTGGTACTAAGCTTCATGCACGAAGTGCGGATCGACCTGATGGCCTATCTGTTCGGTGACTTGCTGGCGATCAGTCCGACCGATCTGGCGTGGATCCTCGGGGGTAGCGCGGCGGTGCTGGCGTTGCTGGTAACGTTGTGGCGGCCATTGCTGGCAATCACTGTGCACGAAGAGTTGGCGAGGGTCGAAGGGCTGCCGGTGGCGGGTTTGCGCCTGGCGCTGATGCTGTTGATCGCCGTGGTGATTGCGGTGGCGATGAAAATCGTCGGCGTGTTGCTGATCACGTCGTTGTTGATCATTCCGGCGGCTGCGGCACAACGGCACGCCCGCTCACCGGAGCAAATGGCACTGGGTGCGAGCCTGCTGGGCGTACTCGCCGTATGTGGCGGATTGGCGATGTCCTGGTTCAAGGACACCCCGGCGGGCCCATCGATCGTAGTGACAGCCGCCGCGCTGTTTCTGCTGAGTTTTGTTCTGCCCCGTCGAGGGGTGTAGACTTGCTCGTTTTTTGCGCAAATAGAGAGTCGCAGGAATGAAGTCGTTCGCCTCCCGTTATCTGCTCCTTGTCGCATTTTCTTTGCTGCTGGGCGCCTGCCAAAGCACGCCACCGGCCCCCGAGGTCCCGGATGCGCGGGCTACGGCCATTGCACAGCTGGAACAAAGTCTGGCCAGCAGCGAACTGGCCACGGCCGAGGGTCAGTTGGCGGCATTGCAGGCCGATTCACCCAACGATCAATCCCTTGAGCAATATCAGCGTCAGCTGGCCGAAGCCTATCTGCTGCGCAGCCAGATTGTGTTGCAAAAAGGCGATGTTAACGCCGCCGCCACCGCCCTGAGCCGAGCCCGTGTGCTGATGCCCAAGGCGCCGGCACTGACCGGCGGGGTCAATGGCGCCATCGCCGAGGCCCGCAAGGCGGAACTGGAAAAAGCCGAGGCAGCCCTGAAGGCCGCCGAAGCCCAGCCAAAAGCCAAGGTCATCGACCTGACGGCGGAGAGCACGACGGTTGCGTTGAATATCAATGATATGGCCAAACTACGTCGCCAACTGGACGCTATTGCCGCCGATGTGGTGAATTTTCAGTGTGATGTGAGCATTCAGGCGCCGCGTACCGATGATTACCCATGGTTGGCTAACTTGCTGACCAAGCGGGTGAAAAAGCTCGATCCGCAGTTTGATTTGAATCTGGAGCGGCAGATCATTCGCAGCGTTCCGGCGCAGATGGTCTTGAGCCCTCGCAAACCGTAAAAAGCTTCGCGAGCAAGCCCGCTCCCACATTGGTTCCGTGTCGGTCACGAATCCAATGTAGGAGCGGGCTTGCTCGCGAAGGGGTCAGGCCGGAATCGCTTTAGCCTTAGGCTCCCTGTCCCAAACCCGATGCTGCCCGATCGCCGTAAAAAACGGCTTGGCCAACTTGCCGTCCACTCCCACGATCAATCCCGCATCAGCCTCCAGTTTCAACACATCCAGCAGTTGCTTCGCCTCGCCGTGCAGGGCAATTGCCTTCAAGTGTTTGTAGGCTTCAAGCAGGTAATGCAACGCCACGCCGTCGGTGCTCAGCGCCTTGATCGAGGCCGCGCCTCCGGGCACGAATACCGCATCGAACGCAATGGACGGCAAGCCCTCCATCGACGCATCCACCGGCAGCATCTTGCCGTCAGCAGTGGTGACCGGCGCCGAGGTGGGCCCGAGCAGTTTGGCGTGTGCACCTTCGGCTTCCAGGGCTTTTTTCATCGCATCGACCGCATTGCCATCGACGCCGTTGGCCGCGAGAATCGCTACTTTCCGGGTCTTGATGTCCCCCGGCAGCAAGTTGGCCTGGCTCAGGGCTGGCGAACGATCCAACGAGATCTTCGGTACGTCGACCGTTCCGGCTTTGGGTGCCGGCAGGCCAAGGTTTTGCGCCACGCGCTTGGCCAGTTCCAGATCGATGTTGGCCAGGATCTCGTTCACCTCGCGTGCGCGGATGAATTCCCGTTCGACCTTGCCCAGCTCAAAGCTGTACGCCGAAATGATGTGCTCCTGCTCGTGCTTGCTCATGCTGTGGAAAAACAGCCGAGCCTGGGAGAAGTGGTCGCCGAATGACTCGCTGCGCTGACGAATCTTGTTGGCGTCGATGCGCTCCTGGTAACTCTCGAAGCCGCCATCCTGTGCGGCCGCGGGCGTCTCTTTCGGCCAGCCGCCATCGATCGAGTTTGGTTCGTAGGACGCGCGCCCCTTGTCGATGGTGGTGCGATGCAACGCATCACGCTGGCCGTTGTGGAAGGGGGCTACCGGACGGTTGATCGGGATTTCGTGAAAGTTCGGCCCACCGAGTCGGCTGATCTGCGTGTCGGTGTAGGAAAACAGCCGACCTTGCAGCAGCGGATCGTTGGAGAAGTCGATCCCGGGCACGATGTGCCCCGGGCAGAAAGCCACCTGCTCGGTTTCAGCGAAGAAGTTGTCCGGGTTGCGGTTGAGCGTCATCTTCCCCAGCGGCGTGATGGGCACGAGCTCTTCAGGAATCAGCTTGGTGGGGTCGAGGATGTCGAAATCGAAGGCGTGTTCGTTTTCCTCCTCAATCACCTGTACGCCCAGTTCCCATTCCGGGTAGTCGCCCATCTCGATGGCTTCCCAGAGATCGCGACGGTGATAGTCGGTGTCCTTGCCCGCCAGTTTCTGCGCCTCATCCCACACCAGCGAGCAGGTCCCGGCGGCAGGGCGCCAGTGGAATTTGACGAAGCGCGACTTTCCTTCGGCGTTGATCAGGCGAAAAGTGTGCACGCCGAAGCCTTGCATGCTACGCAGGCTTTTCGGGATGGCCCGGTCGGACATGGCCCAGATCACCATATGCGCTGATTCAGGTTGCAGCGAAACAAAGTCCCAGAACGTATCGTGGGCCGAGCCGCCAGTAGGGATTTCGTTGTGAGGCTCGGGTTTTACTGCGTGGACAAAGTCGGGGAACTTGATGGCGTCCTGGATAAAAAACACCGGCATGTTGTTGCCCACCAGATCGAAGTTGCCTTCGTCGGTGAAAAACTTCACGGCGAAACCGCGTACGTCCCGTACGGTATCGCCTGAGCCACGGGGCCCCTGCACAGTAGAAAAACGCACGAACACCGGCGTTTTCTTTGCAGGATCTTGCAGGAAACCGGCCTTGGTCAATACGGAGTGATTCTCGTAGGACTGGAAGAAACCATGGGCACCGGTGCCGCGGGCATGCACGATGCGCTCCGGGATGCGCTCATGGTCAAAATGCGTGATCTTTTCACGCATGATGAAATCTTCCAGCAGCGACGGCCCACGGGCGCCTGCTTTCAAGGTGTTCTGATTGTCTGCCACCTTCACGCCTTGATTGGTACGCAAGGCCTGACCGGTGGCGTCGGAGCGAAATGTTTCCAGGCTATCGAGCTTGGTGTTGGTGTTGCTGCGGTCCGGGGTATCGGTCCCGGCCAGTGCGCTTTTAGGGGCGGCAGGCTTCTTCGTACTCATCAGGCAAGACTCCTCGGATTTTTTTCGAGTGACCTTATTAGTGACTGATGTTGTTTTGCGCCGTTCCTTTTATCTGACCTTTGATCGCGTTATTGCCAAATGACTGGTCGAATGCAAAATAAATGCTAAGAACTGCTATACGGACAGGCTAAAATGCGCGCCCGGCTAACCGCTGATCCTATTCCAACGCGCCCCACAAGGTTCGCTACGTGATCGAGTTTCAAAACGTCCATAAAACCTACCGCGTCGCCGGTAAGGATATTCCCGCCCTGCATCCGACCAGTCTGACGATAGAGAATGGTCAGGTTTTTGGTCTGATCGGCCATTCCGGTGCGGGAAAAAGTACCCTGCTGCGTCTGATCAATCGCCTGGAAAACTCCAGTGGCGGCAAGATCATCGTGGATGGCGAAGAAGTCACGGCGCTCGACGCCAACGGGCTGCGCCGTTTCCGCCAGCAGGTCGGCATGATTTTCCAGCACTTCAACCTGCTGGCATCCAAGACCGTTGCCGACAACGTGGCCCTGCCACTGACGCTGGCGGGTGAAATGTCCCGCGCCGAGATCAATCAGCGTGTCGCCGAGTTGCTGGCCCGGGTCGGTCTGTCCGACCACGCCAACAAGTACCCGGCGCAATTGTCCGGCGGCCAGAAGCAGCGCGTCGGCATTGCCCGCGCTCTGGCGACCAAGCCGAAAATCCTCCTGTGCGATGAAGCCACCAGCGCCCTCGACCCGCAAACCACGGCGTCGGTCCTGCAACTGCTGGCCGAAATCAATCGCGAGCTGAAGCTGACCATCGTGCTGATCACCCATGAAATGGACGTGATTCGCCGGGTCTGCGACCAGGTCGGGGTGATGGATGCTGGCGTGATCGTCGAGCAAGGCACGGTGGCCGAGGTGTTCCTGCATCCAAAACACCCGACGACCAAGCGCTTCGTGCAAGAAGACGAGCAGATCGACGAAGGCGAACAGCGCGACGACTTCGCTCACGTGCCAGGCCGCATCGTGCGTCTGACCTTCCAGGGCGAAGCGACCTACGCTCCGCTGCTGGGTACCGTCGCTCGGGAAACCGGTGTGGACTACAGCATCCTGGCCGGTCGTATCGACCGCATCAAGGACATCCCTTACGGGCAACTGACCCTGGCCGTGACCGGCGGTGACATGGAAGCGGCCTTCGCCCGCTTCACCGCGGCCGACGTCCACATGGAGGTGCTGCGCTAATGGAAGCCCTGACAACTTTCTTCGCCAATATCGACTGGTTCGAAATCTGGCTGGCCACCGGCGACACCCTGCTGATGCTCGGCGGTTCGCTGTTGTTCACCGTGTTGCTGGGCCTGCCGCTGGGTGTGCTGCTGTTCCTCTGCAGCCCGCGTCAGTTGCTGGAAGCCAAAGGCGTGTACGCGATGTTGTCCCTGGTGGTGAACATTCTGCGTTCGCTGCCGTTCATCATCCTGCTGATCGTGATGATTCCGTTCACCGTGTTGATCACCGGGACTTCCCTCGGCGTCGCCGGTGCAATCCCGCCGCTGGTGGTGGGGGCCACACCGTTCTTCGCGCGACTGGTGGAAACCGCGTTGCGTGAAGTGGATCGCGGCATCATCGAAGCGACCCAGGCCATGGGCGCAACGACACGGCAGATCATCACCAATGCCTTGCTGCCCGAAGCCCGCCCGGGCATCTTCGCGGCGATTACGGTGACAGCCATTACACTGGTGTCCTACACGGCAATGGCCGGTGTGGTCGGTGCCGGTGGCCTGGGCGACCTGGCGATCCGCTTCGGTTACCAGCGTTTCCAGACTGATGTAATGGTGGTCACGGTGGTGTTGCTGCTGGTGCTGGTGCAGGTCCTGCAAACCGTCGGCGACAAGCTGGTTGTGCATTTTTCCCGGAAATAAAAAGCTCTCGTTAATGATCAATGAGCCGGCCATTCGCTGGCAGGCGCCAAACGGGCGCCGCAAGCGGGTACCCACAAGGAGTTAGCTGAATGAAAAAACTACTCGTCGCGTTCGCTGCCGTTGCAGCCTTTTCCGCCCATGCCGCCGACACCCTGACTGTCGCGGCGACTCCGGTTCCGCACGCGGAAATCCTCGAGTTCGTGAAACCGGCACTGGCCCAGCAAGGCGTCGACCTCAAGGTCAAGGTCTTCACCGACTACATCCAGCCGAACGTGCAGGTCGCGGAAAAACGCCTGGACGCCAACTTCTTCCAGCACCAGCCATACCTGGATGAATTCAACAAGGCCAAGGGCACTAACCTGATTTCGGTTGCCGGCGTGCACCTGGAGCCCCTGGGCGCTTACTCCAGCAAGTACAAGACCCTGGAAGAACTGCCAAGCACCGCCACCGTGGTGATCCCGAACGACGCCACCAACGGCGGCCGTGCGCTGCTGCTGCTGGCCAAGGCCGGTGTGATCAAGTTGCAGGATTCGAACAACATCCTGTCGACGGTCAAGGACATTACCGAGAACCCGAAGAACCTGAAGTTCCGTGAGCTCGAAGCCGCGACCATTCCGCGTGTACTGACCCAGGTCGACCTGGCGCTGATCAACACCAACTACGCGCTGGAAGCCAAGCTCGATCCGTCCAAGGACGCGCTGGTCATCGAAGGCAGCGACTCGCCTTACGTGAACATCCTTGTCGCCCGCCCGGACGACAAGGACAGCGAAGCGATGAAGAAGCTGGTAGCTGCGCTGCACAGTCCGGAAGTGAAGGCTTTCATCCTCGAGAAGTACAAAGGCGCGGTCGTGCCGGCGTTCTGATTTGTAGCTATGACGAAAAAAAAGGGGCGCATTGAATGCGCCCCTTTTTTTCGCCTGAAACACTGCCCTTGTAGGAGCCCGGCTTGCCGGCGAAGGCGATCTCACGGGCCCCTTCGCCGGCAAGCCGGGCTCCTACAGGTTGCGTGGTGTTCTCACTGACGGTTAAGCATCACCGGCAATTGCGCCACCAGCTTCACATTGTTCAACGGCGCCCGAATAAACCCGCGCTGGGTTCCGTCCGGCCCGATGACAGCAAGGTTGCCACTGTGGTCAACGGTGTAGTTCGGCTTGCTGGTGTCCGCCGGAATGAACGGAATGCTCACGGCGTTGGCCACTTTCTGCAGGTCTTCAATAGAAGTGGGGGTCAGGCCGACAAACTGTGGATCGAAGTAACCCAGGTACTGCTTGAGCTGCTTGGGCGTATCGCGGTTGGGATCGACGCTGACCAAAACGATCTGCAACTTGTCCACCGCCTCGGGCGGCAGTTCACTTTTTATCTGGCGCAGTTGGGCGAGGGTGGTCGGGCAGATGTCCGGGCAGAAGGTGTAGCCGAAGAACAGCAGCGACCATTTGCCTTTGAGTTCGTTGACCGCCACCGGCTTGCCGTCCTGGTCGGTCATCGTCACGCTCGGCAGGTTGCGGCTTTGCGGCAGCAGGATGATCCCGGCGTCGATCAGTGCCGTCGGGTCGCCCTGGCCTTTGCCGGACAGCACTTTATTGATGGTCAGGCCCAGGACCAGCGCGATCAGGGCGACAAGGATGAAGATGGTTTTCTGGGTTCGGGTCATAGATTCAACAATAAGTAGTGGTCAACGAGCAGGGCGATGAACAGCAGAAACAAGTAGTAGATAGAGTACTTGAAGGTGTTGATCGCCGCGTGCGGCCGAGTGCCACGGTACAGCACCACGGCCCATTGCAGGAATCTGGCGCCAAGACCGATGGCGCAGATCAGGTAGAGCAGGCCGCTCATGTGGATCACGTAGGGCATAAGGCTGACGGCCAACAGCGCGCAGGTGTAAAGCAGGATGTGGATTTTGGTGTAGTGCTCGCCGTGGGTCACCGGCAGCATCGGGATGTCGGCCTTGGCATATTCCTCCTTGCGATGGATGGCCAGCGCCCAGAAGTGCGGCGGGGTCCAGGCGAAGATGATCAGCACCAGCAGCAGCGGTTCGGCACTGACGTGGCCGGTGGCGGCGGTCCAGCCGAGCAGCGGTGGGGCGGCACCGGCCAGGCCTCCGATGACGATGTTCTGCGGCGTCGCGCGCTTGAGGAAACCGGTGTAGACCACCGCGTAGCCGAGCAGGGAGGCGAGTGTCAGCCATGCTGTCAGTGGGTTGGTGAAGGCCAGCAACAAGGCCTGGCCGAGCAGCGCCAGCACCAGGGCAAAGGTTAGCGCGGCGGCCGGAGACACCCGGCCTTCAGCCAGCGGCCGCTTGTGGGTGCGTGCCATGACCGCATCGATCCGCCGGTCCACCACATGGTTGACCGCCGCCGCACCGCCTGCACACAGGGCAATGCCCAGGTTACCGAACACCAGCACCGTCCATGGCACTCCGGCGCGCGTCGCGAGGAACATCCCCACCAGCGAAGTGATGAGCATCAGCACCACCACTTTCGGTTTGGTCAGCTCCAGGTAGTCACGCCAGATCGCCTGGCTGTGACGCGCGCCGATCAGAATCGCCATGGCATCTCTCCTTTTATTGTTATGGGCCCGGCTGAGTGTTTACGCGGGCTGAAGCGCCAGCGAGTCGGCTGCTTGACCCGAACCAGGCTGGTCCGGGCGTGATAGTTGACCAGCACCATCGTCAGCAGCAGCGCCGCGCCCCCGGCGTTGTGGGCGACGGCCACTGGCAGCGGCAGATGAAACAGCACGTTGCTGATGCCCAGGGTGATTTGCGCGGCGAGAGCGATCAGCACCAGCCCCGCCAGGCGCGTCATGCCCACGACTTTCAGTTGCCACGCCAGGCCGAGCAGCACCAGCGTGACCAGCAGCGCGCCGATACGGTGAGTCAGGTGAATAGCGGTGCGGGCGTCGCTGTCCAGTTGCCCGCCGAGGTAGTTCGGGCCGATGTGTTGGGTCAGGTGAAAACCATTGGCAAAGTCGGCTGGCGGCAGCCATTGACCATGGCAGGTCGGAAAGTCGATACAGGCCACAGCGGCGTAGTTGGAACTCACCCAACCGCCGAGGGCAATTTGCCCGATCACCAGCAACAACCCGGCAGTCGCCCAGTACTGCAAGCGCCGCGGCACCGTCAGTGCGGGTAGAACTCCGGACAGGCGCAAGGTCAGCAGAAACAGCAGGCTCAAGGTCGCAAAGCCGCCCAGCAGATGCCCGGTGACCACTTGCGGCCAGAGCTTGAGCGTCACCGTCCACATGCCGAACGCCGCCTGGGCGAATACCACCGCCAGCAGGAACAACGGCAGCTTCACCGGTTGCCCCGGATGCCGGCGATGGACCCAGGCCCGACCGGCCAACACCGAGATCAGCAGCCCCAGCGTGCCGGCGAAGTAGCGGTGGATCATCTCATTCCAGCCTTTATGGGCTTCGACAGGCGTGTCCGGGAAATGCAATTCGGCATGGGCCAATTGCGCTTCGCTTTTCGGCACGCTGATAAAGCCATAGCAGCCGGGCCAGTCCGGGCAGCCCAGGCCTGCGTGGGTCAGGCGGGTATAAGCCCCGAGCAACACCACAATCAGTGCCAGCAAGGTGGCAAACAACGCGAGGCGAAATCCAGGCTTGGCCATGACGATGCCCTCATCCGATGTTCGACAGTTTCAACAGGTGACGCAGGTCGTTGAGCAGGTCCTTGCCTTTGACTGACGGGTCGTAGCGCAGCACCAGATTGCCGTGGGGGTCGATGATCCACAGCTGTGGCACCGCCTTGCCACCGGTGGTTTTGTTGAAGGTGTTCACGTCCAGCGGATAGCGCTGCAGTTGAGGATACTCCCGCGTCAACTTGGCGTCGTAATCAGTGCCCAGCGGCTGCGCGACGGCAATGGCATGGCTGGCGCGCCCGGCATCGCGGCCCAGGCCGATCTGGACCTGCCGTGCCAGGTACACCAGTTGCTGACAGTCCACCGCACACTCCTTGGGTGCGGTCACCAGCAACTGCCAGCGTTGTTCATCGGCCTGCACGCCAAGGTTGGCGCGGGTCTGGCCGTTGCCGATCAGTTCGCCGTGGTAACTGCGACCCTCCGGCACCCAGAACTGCAATTTGTACATGCCGGTGGCGAGGATCATCGGACCGATCACCCCGAGCACAATCAGCAGCAGTTGCAGGCGACCCTTGCGCCGACTCGCCAGCGTTTTGGCCTCAGACATGCTGGGTGGATTCATGGCCGCTCCCATGGTGTTTCTCCTTTGCGTTGTGCCAGCCGAGGTAGAGATAAAGACCGAACAGGGCGATCGCCAGGGCGAACCACTGCACGGCATAAGCGAGGTGTTTTTCCGGGCCCATGGCCACGACTGGCCAATCGGCCTGGTACGTGGCGGGTCCGGTTTCTGCGCGTAATTCGTAGGCGTAGCCTTCGCGGTCCAGGGCTTTCCAGAGAGCGTTCGGATCAATGGCCGTCAGCAGTTTTGGCCAGGTACGGGTATTGGGGTCAGCGTGGAGCTGGAAAGTGGCACCGGGAGGCACGTAGACCCAGGCGTCGAGACTCAAGAGGGTGTCGGGCGTGGTGAATTGCGGCGGTGTACGGCGGTCCGGCCAGGGCAGCCAGCCGCGGTTGACCAGCAGCCACAGCCCGGTGGCTTGATCGTGAAACGGTTGCAACAATTCGACCCCGACCTTGCCATCGCGCTGGCGGTTATCCAGCAACAGGCTGTGGCCGGCGTCGAACTGGCCGTGCAGGTGAACCCGGCGGAAGGCCGGATCTGCGGTGTGTTGCAGCTCGGTGCTGGCCATCGGTTCGGCGGCCCGGCGCTCGGCGTAGCTTTGCAGCAGCGCGCTTTTCTCCGCGCCCCGACTCAATTGCCAGAACCCGAGCGACACCAGCAGCGGCAGCAACAGCGCCACCACCAGTGTCGGAATGATGCCCGGCCGAAAGCGCTTCATGGCCTGGCCAGAAAGTCGGTCGTCGCGATAGCTATACTCAAGTGCATCGCTTGTCCCCCGGAGTCCCACCATGCTCAAAACAGCCATCGTCCTGATGCTGATTGCCACGGTTGTCAGCCTGTTCAGCGGCCTGTTTTTTCTGGTCAAGGACGACAGCAGTTCGAACCGCCTCGTCATTGCCTTGAGTGTTCGTGTCGCGCTGGCCGCCATTACCGTCGGCTTGATCGCCTGGGGTTTTTTCAGCGGCCAGCTGGTTTCCCATGCCCCTTGGTAGGGCGCGCAAAGCGCGAGCTTCAAGCTTCAAGCTTCAAGCTTCAAGCTCGTAGCTCGTAGCTCGTAGCTCGTAGCTCGTAGCTCGTAGCTTGCAGCTGCTCTTAAAGCACATAGACGAAAACGAACAGCCCGATCCACACCACATCCACGAAGTGCCAGTACCAACTCGCAGCCTCGAAGGCAAACTGGTGTTCGTTGTCGAAGTGTCCACGCATGACCCGCATCAGCATCACGAACAGGATGATGGTGCCGATCGTCACATGCGCGCCGTGAAACCCCGTGAGCATGAAGAACGTGGCGCCGTAGATGCCTGAACCCAGGGTCAGGCCCAGTTCATGGTAGGCATGGATGTACTCTTCGGCCTGGAAGCCGAGGAAGGCACAGCCCAGCAGCACGGTGAGCGCCAGCCAGATTTTCAGCGCGCCGCGATGGCCCTTTTTCAAGGCATGGTGGGCGATGGTCACGGTCACGCTGGAACTCACCAGCAAAACCGTGTTGAGCAGCGGCAGGCCCCAGGGGCTGATGACTTCCTTGGGCGGCGGAAAGAGTTTGGAATCCGGGTTATTCAGCAGCGGCCAGGTGAACTGGAAATTCGGCCAGAGCATATGAGCCAGGCCTTTGGCGCCTTCACCGCCGAGTGCCGGGCCGGACACATGGCGCACATAAAACAGCGCGCCGAAAAAGGCGATGAAGAACATTACCTCCGAGAAAATGAACCAGCTCATGCCCCAGCGGAACGAGCGATCCATCTGCGCGCTGTACAAGCCGCTGCGACTTTCCTTGATCACCGTACCGAACCAGCCAAAGAGCATGTAGGCCAGCAGCAGCCCACCAACGAAAAAGATCAGCGGGCCGTGGGATTCCGGCCGCGCCGCTTTCAGATCGTTGAACCAGGTGGCCAGGCCGAGCACTGTGACGAACATCCCGACCGTGGCGATGATCGGCCATTTGCTCTGGGCCGGAACGTAATAATGTTCATGAGTTGCCATTTATTGTTCTCCTTATCGGGCACGCTCAACCGCCAGTATTGACTGCGACCGGTGGATGTCGGGCGGTGATATCGAACAGCGTGTAGGACAGCGTCAGGTGCTTCACATCCTTGGGCATGTCACGGTCAACGATGAAACGTACCGGCATCTCGATCCGTTGACCGGGCTGCAGCACTTGTTGGGTAAAGCAGAAGCATTCGGTCTTGTGGAAGTACGCCGCTGCCGCGCTGGGCGCGATGCTCGGGACCGCCTGGGCGCTCATCGGCTTGTCGGTGGGGTTGTGCGCGATGAAGATCATCTCGTTCACCGCCCCGGGGTTGGCCGTCAATTCATCGTGCTTGGGATAGAAATCCCAGGACATGTCGGCGGAATTGGTCGACAGGAACTGCACGCGAACCTGCCGCGAGGTATCGACCGTCTGTTCGCCCTCATACTGCCCGGCGGTCTTGCCATTGATGCCGAATGCCTTGCACATCACGTCGTAGATCGGCACCAGGGCAAAGCCGAAGACAAACATCGCTACCACCACGAGCAATAGGCGAGTGACGAGCTTCTTCATCGAAATTGAATCAGCCATGATTCCAAACCTCCGCCGAAATTCCTGTAGGAGCCGGCTTGCTGGCGATGCAGGCACCGCGGCCTGTCTGATGAACCGCGTTATCGTTCATCGCCAGCAAGCCGGCTCCTACAAGGGCCATGTTCATTTCACTTCCGGCGGCGTGGTGAAGGTGTGATACGGCGCCGGCGACGGGATGCTCCATTCCAGACCCTCAGCCCCATCCCACGGTTTGGCCGGTGCTGGCGGGCCGCCGCGGATGGTCTTGATCACTATGAACAGGAAGAAAATCTGCGTGGCGCCGAACATGAAGGCGCCGATCGACGACACCATGTTGAAGTCGGCGAATTGCAGGTTGTAGTCCGGAATCCGCCGCGGCATGCCTGCCAACCCTACGAAGTGCATCGGGAAGAAGGCCATGTTCATGCCGATGAACGACAGCCAGAAATGCAGCTTGCCGAGGGTTTCGTCGTACATGTGACCGGTCCATTTCGGCATCCAGTAGTAGGCCGAGGCGAAGATCCCGAAGATGGCGCCGGGCACCAGTACGTAGTGGAAGTGTGCGACCACGAAGTAGGTGTCCTGGTACTGGAAATCCGCGGGTGCGATGGCCAGCATCAGCCCCGAGAAACCGCCGATGGAGAACAGGATCACGAACGCCACGGCAAACAGCATGGGCGTTTCGAAGGTCAGCGAGCCTTGCCACATGGTACTGGCCCAGTTGAACACCTTGACCCCGGTGGGCACCGCGATCAGCAAGGTGGCGTACATGAAGAACAGCTCGCCCACCAGTGGAATGCCGACCACGAACATGTGGTGCGCCCAGACGATGAACGACAGGAACGCGATACTCGCCGTGGCGTAGACCATCGAGGTGTAGCCGAACAATGGCTTGCGCGAAAAGGCCGGAATGATCGAGCTGACGGCACCGAAGGCCGGCAGGATCATGATGTACACCTCGGGGTGGCCGAAGAACCAGAACACGTGCTGGAACAGCACGGGGTCACCGCCGCCAGCGGCACTGAAAAAACTGGTGCCGAAGTGAATGTCCATCAGCATCATCGTCACGCATCCGGCCAGTACCGGCATCACCGCGATCAGCAGGAACGCGGTGATCAGCCAGGTCCAGACGAACAGCGGCATTTTCATCAGCGTCATGCCGGGGGCGCGCAGATTGAGAATGGTCGCGATCACGTTGATCGCCCCCATGATCGAACTGATCCCCATCAAGTGGATGGCGAAGATGAAGAACGTCACGCTTTCCGGTGCATAGGTCGTCGACAGCGGCGCGTAGAACGTCCAGCCGAAGTTGGGACCGCCGCCCGGGGTGAACAGGGTCGAAACCAGCAGGATGAACGCCGCCGGCAACAGCCAGAAGCTGAAGTTGTTCATCCGTGGCAACGCCATGTCGGGTGCGCCGATCATCAGCGGGACCATCCAGTTGGCGAGGCCGACAAAGGCCGGCATCACCGCACCGAAGACCATCACCAGGCCGTGCATGGTGGTCATCTGGTTGAAGAATTCCGGCTGGACGATCTGCAGCCCTGGCTGGAACAGTTCGGCGCGGATCACCATCGCGAACGAGCCGCCCAGCAGGAACATGGAGAACGCAAACCACAGGTACAGCGTACCGATGTCCTTGTGGTTGGTGGTCAGCACCCAGCGCATCAGGCCTTTGGCAGGGCCGTGGGCGTGGTCGTGGGCCGCGCCGGTATGAACATGGTCATCGACTACAACAGTCATGTCCTGTCTCCTGCAAACAGATGAGCTGGGCAGGCCGGGGCGCGATGCCCCGACCGATTCCTTGGGTGCGCAATAGACCGGGTCATTTGCTTTCCGCCTGTTTCAGCTCCAGCACTTCTTTAGGGGTGACCATGTCGCCCTTATTGTTGCCCCAGGCGTTACGCTCGTAGGTCACGACCGCTGCGATATCGACTTCCGACAGTTGCTTGCCGAACGCCGCCATGGCGGTACCAGGCTTGCCGTGGAAGACAATGCTCAGGTGATCCTTGATGGGTCCGGTGGCGATTTTCGAGCCCTTGAGTGCCGGGAACATCGGCGGCAGCCCTTGACCCTCGGCCTGGTGACAGGCCACGCAGGCGGTGTGATAGACCTTGTCGCCGCGCTCCTTGAGCTCGTCGAGGGTCCATTCCTTGCTGGTCAGCTCCTTGAGTTGTGCGGCTTCAGCCTTGCGCTCGCCCAGCCATTTTTCGTAGTCGGCCTTTTCCTTGACCTCGACCACGATCGGCATGAACCCGTGGTCCTTGCCGCACAGCTCGGCGCATTGACCGCGGTAGATGCCGGGTTTTTCGACACGGGTCCAGGCTTCATTGACGAACCCCGGGATCGCATCGCGCTTGACCGCGAAGGCCGGCACCCACCAGGAGTGGATCACGTCGGCGGAGGTCACCAGGAAGCGCACCTTGGCGCCGATCGGCAGCACCAGGGGCTTGTCGACCTCGAGCAGGTAGTGCTCGGTCTTGGCTTCCTTGTTGTGGATCTGATCGGCGGGAGTGGCCAGGTTGCTGAAGAACTCGACGTCCTGGCCCAGGTATTTGTAGTGCCATTTCCACTGATAGCCGGTGACCTGGATATCGATATCCGGCTCACTGGCGTCGTACATCTTGATCAGGGTGGCGGTCGCCGGAACCGCCATGGCCACCAGGATCACGAAGGGCACGATGGTCCAGAGGATTTCGACGGTGGTACTTTCATGAAATTTTGCCGCCACCTGCCCGGTTGAGCGGCGATGGAGGATCATCGACCAGAACATGGCGCCAAAGACGATGATGCCGATCACTACACAGATCCAGAAAATGGTCATGTGCAGGTCAAACACAGCGTGACTGATTTCAGTCGCTCCAGGCGCCATATTCACAGTCCAGGCCGCTTGCGCCTGACTGAAAATCGACCACAACAGGAGGCCCATCCAGACATGTGGATGTCGCATCATTGCGGGTTCCCCTTATCGTTCTTGTTATCCCGCCGGCTTTCACCTGCGGCAAGGGAGCGGCTGCATCAGACTACGAACTTGAATCGCCGGGCCTTGCTGCAGTGCAGTCGGGCGTCATCAGCTAACTCCATTCCAACCCGAGTATAGACAGCGACTCCCACCTCGCAATGTGCTGGCGTAAATCAACTGAAACAGCATTAACTTGCGTTGCAGGGCACGAATGGAGAAGGATGCAGACGAGTGGTGGCAAACCGATATAACGGAGGCGTCTCAAGGATGAAATAATTATGACAAATGCGTCTTAGCATTTTTCGTAAGCCAGCTAAGTTATGTCTTCCCTATTTCATTGCCTTTGTTTCCTGGAGTTTTCATGAACACCGCCGCATTGCGCGAGCAGATCCAACAAGCCCAACAACACGAAACCGAGACCGGCCTGCTGACGCGTCAACTTGAAACCAAGCTGCCTCATTTGCACCCGGCTATCCAATTGCCGGAAGCGGACGCCAACGGCGTGCTGACGCGTTTTGTCGCCGCTTACATCGACGAAGTTCCGGATCTGCTGGATGCAGCCAATGAAGTTGCCAGGGAAGCGGGCATCGAGTCACAGATCAAACCGGTGCTGAAAATCGCCGAGCAGTACTTCCTCCAGCCGCCAGCGATCATGGCAGGGCACGTCGGGCTCGACAGCCTGCTGGACGAAGCCTATCTGGCACACCGGTTCGTCGAAGAGGTCAACGACCTGTACATCAAGCATCTTGGCCAGCCACTGATCCCCTTGGACATGACTGTCGCCAACCTGATTGCTCATCAATTGATCGGTGAGGAATTTGCCAACCAACTTGATGAAGCTGTGCATCACGCCATCGACGAGATGCTTAACGAAGAGAGCTTTGCGCTGGAGTCGGTGGAGGCCTACCGCGAGAAACTCAGCAGTCCGGACACCGGCGCTGCCTGGAAGCGCTGGCCGTGCATGTCCCGTCGCCTGGGCGTGGGCCTGGAGCTGGATCAGCCCGTCGCCTGACTCCATTCCTTGTAGGAGCCGGCTTGCTGGCGATCCAGACGACACGGTCTGCCTGACACACCGCGTCGCCTGGATCGCCAGCAAACCGGCTCCTGCAAGTTTCAGGTGGTGGAGCCTACGCCGGTGTTGGTCCGCACCCGCCCTTCCAACCTGCGTTTCAACCCCCGCGCCTCAATCAGCAGCCTTGACCCTTTGGCCGCATTCGCCCGACCCCATTCTTCCAGCAACTCCAGGCACGAGTGATCGATGTAGCTCAAGTTATTGAGCGGCACATGCACCGTCGCACCCGCTGGAATGCTGCCCAGTACCTGCGTCAACGCCGGCACTTTGAGAAAAGTCGCCGCACCCACCAGGCGCAGCTCCATTTCGCCGTCCTGCGCCAAGTCGATTAGGCTGATCTTCAGGCGCGAGGCTTTCAACGCCAGTTTCACCAGGGTCAAACCGAAGCCGACCAGCACGCCTGTCAGCAGGTCAGTGAAGATGATCGCCAGCGCTGTCGCGGCATACGTGAACATCGGCATCCGACCGTAGCGACCCAAACCTCGAAATGCCTTGAGATCGACCAGCTTGAAACCCGTGTACACCAACACACCGGCCAGGCTCGCTACCGGAATGCTTTGCAGCACGCTCGACAGCAACATCACGAACGCCAGGAGCCACAATCCGTGGAAAATCGTCGAGTAGCGCGTGGTGGCACCGGCCTGGACGTTGGCCGAACTGCGGACGATCACCCCGGTCATCGGCAACGCGCCGAGCAATCCGCAAAGCATGTTGCCGACGCCCTGGGCAGACAGTTCGCGATCGAAGTCCGAACGTTGGCCGCTGTGCATGCGGTCGACCGCGGCGGCGGACAGCAGGGTTTCGGCGCTGGCGATGAAGGCTACCGCGAACGCCGCGATCAGCAGTGTAGGGTCAGCCAGGTTGAGCAAATCCGCAGGTTTCAGCCAGTCGATGGCTTCGGCCAGGTTGGCCGGCACTTCCACCCGTTTGACTTGCAGCGCCAGTACCAGGCTGGCGACGGTGGCAATCCCGACTCCTAGCAGTGCGCCGGGCACGAAGCGCAGGGAATGGGGGCGCAGCTTTTCCCACAGCCACATCACCGCGATCGTTCCCAGCCCGAGCAAACCGGCCTGCCAGCCAAAGGAGGGCAACGCCTGGGACACGGCGGCGGGGAAGGCTGCCAGGTTATCCAGCCCCGAGGGCTTGGGCGTGGCGTCCAGCATCACGTGTATCTGTGACAGGACGATCAACACCCCGATCCCGGCGAGCATGCCGTAGACCACGGCGGGTGCTGTCACGCGAAACCAGCACCCCAGTTTCAGCCGACCGGCGACCAGTTGCAGAAAGCCCGCCAACAGCAGGATCGGCCCGAGCATGGCCACACCATGCTGGCGAACCAGTTCGAACACCAGCACTGCCAGGCCTGCCGCCGGGCCGCTGACTTGCAACGGCGAGCCGGCCAGCCAGCCGACCACCAGTCCACCGATGATCCCGGTGATCAGGCCTTTGGCCGGTGGCAGTCCCGAAGCAATGGCAATGCCCATGCACAAGGGCAGGGCGACCAGAAACACAACCACCGAAGCCAACAGCTCCCGTGGCAGCACAGCTTTAAGTTGCGCAGCACGCATGATGATTCTCCCGAAGATTTCTTCAGGCATGGCGAAGCCAGGCTGCCTGATCGGCAGCCTCGACTGAACCACACGGGTATTTAGGAGGATTTAGAAGCGCGCTTTGGGCGTCGCGACCGGAATAGGCAGGCTGCCATTGAGCGGCAGGAAACAACCCTTGTCGGCGTCGTAGGCTTTTATTTCGCTGGTTTCGATGTTGTAGACCCAACCGTGGATGAACAACTGACCATTGGCCATGCGTGAAGCCACCGAGGGGTGCGTGCGCAAGTGCTGCAACTGGGCGATCACATTTTCCTCGGTGAGGATGTGCATGCTTTCGTTTTCATCGGCGCAGTTGCAGTTTTCCTGGACCATGGTCTTGGCCACTTCGGCATGCCGCAGCCAGGCTTTGACCGTGGGCATCTTTTCCAGGCTCTGCGGGTTGAGTACCGCTCGCATGGCGCCGCAATCGGAGTGCCCGCAAATGATGATGTGGTGCACTCCCAGCGCCAGCACCGCGTACTCGATGGCCGTGGAAACGCCGCCGTTCATTTGCCCGTATGGTGGCACGACGTTGCCGACGTTGCGGGTCACGAACAGGTCGCCGGGGGCGCTGTGGGTAATTAGTTCGGGAACGATGCGCGAATCGGCGCACGCAATGAACATGGCGCGCGGGCGCTGGGCCGTGGCGAGTTTCTTGAAGAGTTCTTCCTGTTGCGGAAAGATCTCATGATGAAAATGCAAAAAGCCGTCAACGATATGCTGCAGCGCTGCATCGGCGGTTTCCGCCTCGGGTTGGGCAGAAGCCGACGCAGCCAACGGCTGTTTATCCTTGTCACTCATGATTCATCCTCTTTGGCGGAGTCAGGGATAATCCCGTTTTGTCCGGTGTGAAGCCAGTGGCTGTTTAAAAAACATCCAGGTCGTGAAGCTCGACCCGTCAGTCACTCGATGAACAAGGTAGCCCTCGAATCTTAACTCAAACTGAAAAAACCGCTCTAGAACCTGTGTTCCAGGTCACAAAAAACGTGACTGGCCCATGATGTGCGCGTGTTCCCAGTAATCAACCATAGGCCAATTGTCCTCAAATCAGCGACATTTGGCGACCGGGCGGACAAAAGGCTTCGCAGTCCAGGTTGAAACCCTCCCGATGGTTGAGCCCCAGGCGCTTGATGGCCTTGGCAAAACGTTGGGCCAACAGATCGGCAAAGGGACCTTCACCGCGCATGCGGGCGCCGAAGCGACTGTCGTATAGCTCGCCGCCTCGGGTCTGGCGAATCAGGCTCAGGACATGCGCCGCCCGTTGCGGATAGTGGGCAGCCAGCCATTCTTCGAACAGCGGCGCGACTTCCAGGGGCAGGCGCAACATCATGTAGGCGGCGCTCTGTGCCCCGGCCGCATGGGCCTCTGTAAGCAGGTTTTCGATTTCGCTGTCGTTGATCATCGGAATCATCGGTGAACACAGCACGCCCACCGGAACCCCGGCTTCGCGCAACACCCGGATTGCCCGCAGCCGGGCCTTGGGCGCCGCAGCACGGGGTTCGAGGATGCGTTTGAGTTCGTCGTCCAGCGTGGTCAGGCTGATCATCACCGCCACCAGCCGTTGTCGGGCCAGTTCGGCCAACAGGTCCAGGTCGCGCAGAATCAACGAGCCTTTGGTCACGATTGTCACCGGATGACGGTAGCGCAGCAGCACTTCGAGGGTTTGGCGGGTGATCTTGTACTCACGCTCGATGGGCTGGTAAGGGTCGGTGTTGGACCCCAGGTTGATGGGGGCACACTGGTAGCCACGCCTGGAAAGCTGTTCCTCCAGTATGTCTGCAGCATTGGTCTTGGCGATCAGCTTCGTCTCGAAATCCAGGCCTGGCGACATGTCCCAATAGGCGTGACTGGGTCGCGCATAACAGTAGATGCACCCGTGCTCGCAGCCGCGATAAGGGTTGATCGATCGGTCGAAGGGCAGGTCCGGTGAGTTGTTGCGGGTGATGATGGTTTTCGCAGTCTCGATGGACACCTCGGTGCCTTGGGTCATCGGCGCTTCCTGAAACCAGCCGTCGTCCTCGGCCACCGAACGATGGGGGGCGAAGCGATTGTGCGGGTTGGTCGCGGTGCCGCGACCGCGAGGGGGCAAGGGCGTGTTCATGGGGATAGCTCGCATGCTGTATGTCTATACAGTATACGGCGAAGGCTTGAGTGACCAGTGCCGTTTGGCAGCTTCTCCCACGGCATTGCGCCGTGGGAGATGGCGCTTTCTACTCAGTGCTGTTCGTCAGGCTTTTTCTTCAGTTTCGGATTCGGAAAAAACTGCACCGCCTGAACCTTGGTGTCCGCAGGCTTGAGCGCGGATGTGTTGACCCGCGTGCCCAGTTCCTTGGGAACGGACAGACCTTGTTCATTCAGCGTATCGGAATAACCGCAGGCCACGCACTCGCGATGCGGTACATCGTCTTCACTCCACATCATCAATTTGTCCGGCTCGCTGCAGGCCGGGCAGACCGCGCCGGCGATAAAGCGTCGTTTGGTAATCACGGGACCCTCACTCATGCTGCCGCGCCCTCACTCAGGCCGCTGTGGCGCAAGAGTGCGTCAATCGAAGGCTCACGACCACGGAAGTCGACGAACAGCACCATTGGCTCCTGGGAACCGCCGCGCGCCAGGATGGCTTCACGGAACGCCCGGCCGGTATCGGCATTGAGCACACCTTCTTCCTCGAACTTCGAGAAAGCATCGGCCGAGAGCACTTCAGCCCATTTGTAGCTGTAGTAACCCGCCGCGTAACCGCCGGCGAAAATGTGCGCGAAGCTGTTAGGGAAACGGTTGTAGGCCGGAGGGCGCATCACTGACACCTCGTCGCGCACGCCTTCAAGCACTTGCAGCACGCTGCGACCGTCACCGTGGGTGGCGTGCAGTTCGAAGTCGAACAGCGAGAATTCCAGTTGGCGAACCATCATCAGGCCGGACTGGAAGTTTTTCGCCGCGAGCATTTTCTGCAGCAGGTCCTGGGGCAGTGGTTCACCGGTTTCGTAGTGACCGGAGATCAACGCCAGCCCCTCGGGCTCCCAGCACCAGTTTTCCATGAATTGGCTTGGCAGCTCGACCGCATCCCAGGCCACGCCGTTGATGCCGGACACGCCGGCATGTTCGACGCGGGTCAGCAAGTGATGCAGGCCATGACCGAACTCGTGGAACAGGGTGGTGACTTCATCGTGGGTCAGCAGGGCAGGCTTGCCGCTGTCGGCCGGCGTGAAGTTGCACACCAGGTTCGCCACCGGGCTCTGCAGCACGCCCTCGGCGGTGCGACGACGATCACGGGCACCGTCCATCCAGGCACCACCGCGTTTGTTGGCGCGGGCGTACAGGTCGAAGAAGAAGCGGCCGACGTGCTGGCCGTTTTCCTTGATTTCGAACAGGCGGACATCCGGGTGCCAGGAATCAAAACCTTTTTGCTCGGCGATCTCGATGCCGTACAGACGCTGAACGATGGCGAACAGCCCACTGAGCACCTTGTCGATCGGGAAGTAGGCGCGCAGGGCTTCCTGGGCAACGCTGTAACGCTGCTCGCGAAGTTTTTCGCCATAGAAACCGCTGTCCCAGCTTTGCAGGTCCGGGCAGCCCTGTTCGGCGGCGTAAGCCTTGAGCTGTTCCAGGTCCTGGGCGGCGAACGGTTTGCTGCGCTTGGCCAGGTCGCGCAGGAAACTCAGTACCTGATCGCTGGATTCAGCCATTTTGGTGGCCAGGCTCAGTTCCGAGAAACTGGCGAAACCCAGGAGTTTTGCCAGTTCCTGACGCAGGTCGAGGATTTCCTGCATGACCGGGCCGTTATCATTCTGGCCGGCATTCGGGCCCTGGTCCGACGCGCGGGTGCAGTAGGCGGCGTAGACTTCCTCGCGCAGGGCGCGGTCGTGGGCGTAGGTCATCACCGCGTAGTAGCTCGGGAATTCCAGGGTGATCAGCCAGCCATCGAGGTCCTTGGCTTGCGCGGCGGCGGCCATTTGCGCCTTGGCCGAATCGGTCAGGCCGGCGAGGGTGGACTCGTCGGTGATGTGCTTGGTCCAGGCCTGGGTAGCATCCAGCAGCTGGTTGGAGAAGCGGCTGCCCAGCTCCGACAGTTTGCTTTGCACCTGGGCGTAACGTTTCTGCTCGGCTTCCGGCAGGTCGATACCCGATAGACGGAAATCGCGCAGGGCGTGTTCCAGGATAGTTTTCTGCGCTACGTCGAAACCGCCTGCTTCCGGGCTGTTGGCCAGGGCCTCATAGGCCTGGAACAGTTCACGGTTCTGGCCCATTTCGGTGGAGTAGGCGCTCAACGCCGGCAGGCAAGCCTCGTAGGCTTCGCGCAGTTCGGCGCTGTTGCACACGGCATTCAAGTGGCTGACCGGACTCCAGGCCGCACCCAGGCGGTCGTTGAGCTCGTCCATTGCCAGCACCAGCCCGGCCCAGGTCGGTTGTTTGCCCTGGGTCTTGAGGATCTCGATAATGGCGGCGCGGTTGTCAGCCAGGATCTGTTCAATGGCCGGTTGCACGTGCTCGGCACGGATCGCGGAGAACGGCGGCAGGTCGTAGGACTGCAAAAGAGGGTTGTTCACGCTCACGGTTGGCACCTTGGCTGGAAGAAACATGCAGCCATCTTAATTACAATCGACGCTCACCGCAGCTATCAGCAACAGAGAGAAATCCTATCGTGAACCTTCGCAAGTACCAGAATCACTCGCCACTGCTCGGCAAGGGCGCTTTTGTCGACGGCTCGGCGGTGGTGATCGGCGATGTCGAGATCGGCGAAGACAGCTCCGTTTGGCCCCTTACGGTGATCCGCGGCGACATGCACCGCATCCGCATCGGTGCTCGCACCAGCGTGCAGGATGGCTGCGTACTGCACATCACCCATGCCGGGCCGTTCAACCCCGACGGTTTCCCGTTGTTGATCGGCGATGACGTGACCATCGCCCACAAAGTCATGCTGCATGGCTGCACCGTGGGCAGCCGGGTGTTGATCGGCATGGGCAGTATCGTCATGGACGGTGCGGTGGTCGCCGACGACGTCATCATCGGTGCCGGCAGCCTGGTACCTCCGGGTAAACGCCTGGACAGCGGTTTCCTGTATGTGGGCAGCCCGGTGAAACAGATCCGCCCGCTGACCGATAAGGAACAAGCCTTTTTCACCTACAGCGCGGCGAACTACGTGAAGCTCAAGGACCTGCATCTGGCCGAAGGCTACGACCGGATCTGAAACGTCTCGCTATTGCCCAGGAATTTTCATGCATTACCAAACCGTACTGTTCGACCTTGATGGCACCCTGACCGACCCGCGCGAAGGCATTACCCGTTCGATTCAGTTTGCCCTGGGCAAGCTGGGCATCGATGAGCCCGACCTGAGCAAGCTCGAGCACTTTATCGGTCCGCCCTTGTTACAGGCCTTCATGCAGTTCTATGACTTCGACGAGGCCAGGGCCTGGGAGGCGGTGAACTTCTATCGTGAACGCTTCAAGGTCACCGGGCTGTACGAAAATCGCGTATTCGACGGGGTCACGCCGTTGTTGGAAATGCTTGGCGGGCAAGGGCGACAGCTGTACATCGCGACCTCCAAGCCCTGGGTTTTCGCCCGGGAAATCGCTCGGCATTTCGACTTCGCCAGACACTTCAAGGTGATCTACGGCAGCGAACTGGACGGCACCCGGACTAACAAGGTCGAACTGATTGCCCATCTGGTGGCCGAGGAGGGCCTGGATCCGGCCAATACCCTGATGATTGGCGACCGCAAGCATGACCTGATCGGTGCGCGCAGCAATGGGCTGGATGTGGCGGCTGTTGGGTATGGGTTTGGCAGTCGGGAAGAGTTAAGCGCAGAAGCGCCGACCTATCATTTTGAAACGCTGGATGAGATGCATCAGGCGTTTTTGCAGCGTTGATCAGAACGCCTTCGCGGGCAAGCCCGCTCCCACAGGGTATTGCGTCGTCGACACAAATCACTGTGGGAGCGGGCTTGCCCGCGAAGAGGACCTCACTGCCACCGAAGATTCAGGATCCAGCCAACTCCTTCAACGCCGTCTTGCGCTCAACAACCGGCAACACACCCAACTTCTCGACCTGCGCATAAAACCTCACCCAATCCCCGCCCTCTTGCCTGAACAGCGCCGCAAACGCCGGCACCCACTGGTCATACAGGCCAAACGGCAGCAACCGCGCATTGTTCATCGGCGCATTGATCCACGCGTCATAACGTTTGTCCCCGGCCCATTGGCTGTCACGCAGCTGTCGGTATTCGCTGCGCAGGCGCTCGAATTCCGCTGCTTTTCGCTGGCGCATTTGCTCAGGCGGCAGCGGCTGGCTGTAGAGTTTTTCCAGCCGGGTGCGGGTATCCAGCACCAGCGCAATGAACTGGTCCCGTTGTTGCGACAGCAAGGTGCTGTCCGGCGGCAGGCCCCGAAACGCCCGCCATTGGCGGGTGCCTTCCTGCTCGACGAAGGTGGCGAATGACTCGTTGAACTCAGTGTCGTCCTTCACATAAACGCGCTGGTGCGCGAGCTCATGAAAGATCAGCGTGGCCAGGCGTTCATCGCCCCAGCCCATCATGGAGTTCATGATCGGGTCGTTGAACCAGCCCAAGGTCGAATAGGCCTCTACGCCACCGATGGACACGTCCATGCCTTGCAGGCGTTGCACTGCCGCCTCGCCGCGAGCCGCGCCCTGGCTGTAATAGCCGCGATAGGCCACGCAACCGGCGATGGGGAAGCAGTGGTTTTGCGGTTTCAGGGAAAATTCCGGGGTGACAAACACGTTCCAGACGACATAGGGGCGGCCAATGTCGGCATACAAGCGGTAACTCTGATTGTCCGGCAGGTGCAGTTGCTGGCTGGCGAAGGTCCGGGCCCTTTGTGATTGGGCCAGGTGCGTACGCAATTTCTGATCGCGCTGTGGATCGGCAATTACCCGGGCAACGGGCTCCCGTGCCCGCAGCAGTTGCAGCTGGCCACTCGCCAACTGACTGTAGTAGCTGATGCTGGAACAACCGTTGAGTAACAAAAACAACACACCCGGAAACAAAATGCGTAAAACGCGATCAAGTAACCCATGGCTTCGACGCGGCCTGATCAAAATAAAAAATCCCTGGAGAGTCTGCTCGCAAGACTATCCCGCTTGACTGGAGCTCCGCTATGCGCAAGTTGATGCTGACGGGAGGCCTGCTGACGCTGGCCGGTTGTGCCGGATTCGGCTTACCTCACCATGATCCGACGCAAGCCTGGATCGATCTGGAATCCCATCAGGAAGACTCGGCCCTGGTGGCGCTGGAGGTGGACAACAAAGCAGCCACCGACAAGCGCTATTTCGAGGTTCAACCCGGCAGCCATGAGCTGACCGTTCGTTACCAGTTCCCGGTCCAGCCCACCAATATCGGCCCCAATGCGGAACCTCTGTGGCGTGACTGCCAGATGAATGTGAAATTCAGCGACTTCAATGCGGGCGAGCGCTACCAGCTGCAAGCGGGGAATATCGGCTTCCGGCCATGGGCCAAGCTTTATGATCAGCAGCGAAAAGTGATTGGACAGGGCACACCGGCTGGCTGCCAACGGACCTGATCGGCGCTATTCTGAGTATCCCGACATTGGGACATTCATCATGCGCAGGATGATGCTGTTACTCGCCGCAAGTGCAGTGGCCGGCTGTTTGTCGCCGATGCCGGCGGCCAATCCCAATATGGCGTGGGTCGACTTCTCTACGCCATTCCCCAACGATAAATTGCTGATGGGCGAGCGATTGGATAACCAGCGCTTGCGCGACGGACGATTTTTCCAGGTCACTCCCGGTAGCCATGTGCTCACCGTGCGCTTCGATTTCGAGGTGCCAGGCGGAGGCTCGGACTTGTTCGGCGGCTCCACCGAGCGGCTGTGCTACATGATCATCAAATACGATCATTTCGAAGCCGGTCAGCGATATCTGCTGCAAGCCCGCTCCATGGCGTTCACCCCTGAAGCGCGCCTCTATAACGCCAAGCGCGAGATCGTCGCCGAAGACAGCCAGGTCAACTGTGTGCCGTAGGAGCGGTCAGCGGTCATTCTTCTGGTAGATGATTTTTTTGGTGCCGCCGTCGCACGAGCCAACGACCATGTTCTGATCGTGCACTTCGTCATTGGTAATGATTTCCAGGGTATAGGACGCCACCCCGCTGGCCTGGATCTTGGCTTCGATTTCGGCCTTGAGTTCTTCACAAGGTTTAGGTGCCGCCAGGGCCGAAGTGGCCAGGGCGCAACAGATAACCACCAAGGCAAAACGTTTCATGGTTGAAGCTCCTTCAGGCAGCGCGCACAGGTCATGCGTTTTTGCTGCTGTCATTTATTCGACCACAGTTTTGCCCGGCAAATCTTACATAACGCAAAAAAGATCGCAGCCTTCGGCAGCTCCTACAGGGCTGCGATCTTTTGGATTCAACTGACTAAAGTCGCATCCAGGCTGATTTTCGCGTTCAGCACCTTGGATACCGGGCATCCCTCCTTGGCCTTGTTGCTCAACTCATCGAATTGCGCCTGGCTCGCGCCGGGGATTTTTGCCTTGAGAATCAATTTCACCGCCGTGATTGCAAAACCACCCTCTACCTGATCCAGGGTCACTTCGGCGTTGGTGTCGATGCTGTCGGCCTTGAGGCCGGCATCGCCGAGAATCATGGAAAACGCCATTGAAAAACAGCCCGCGTGGGCGGCGCCGATCAGCTCTTCCGGGTTGGTGCCCTTGCCGCCTTCAAAGCGGGCCTTGAAGCCATACGGCGCGTCCCTGAGCACACCGGTTTCGGTGGAAATCGAGCCGATGCCGGTTTTCAGATCGCCTTCCCAGTGGGCCGATGCTTTCTTTGTGATAGCCATGCCTGTCTCCTCAAGATCCGGCGCGAAGCGTCGCGCCGTTGTGGTTTCGTTCGCTAGGGTTCTGAGGATAGACCGGGCAGCAAAGTTCAGCGCATCTGATCGCAGCGTCATTTTGTCAGTAAATTTCTCTGTGCTATTGAAACTCGGGTATATGCCCTCATTGCATGAAACACGCTTATGGATTCGGCAGGTTTTCGTTTGTATCAAGAAACCTGCGCCCTCAATTGGAGAAGCAGGTTCATGAAACGACTGTCCGATATCAAGTTTTCGACCCTCGACCTGGTGCCCGTTCGGGAGAACGGCAGCGCCGCGCAATCGTTGCGCAACTCGCTGGACCTGGCGCAACACGTCGAGAAATTCGGCTATAACCGCTTTTGGGTCGCCGAACACCACAACATGGACGGCATTGCCAGTTCCGCGACCTCCGTGCTGCTCGGCTATCTGGCCGGTGGTACCTCGACCATTCGTGTCGGTTCTGGCGGGATAATGCTGCCCAACCACGCGCCACTGGTGATCGCCGAACAATTCGGCACGCTGGAAAGCCTGTATCCGGGGCGCATTGACCTGGGGCTGGGCCGTGCGCCTGGTTCCGACCAGATGACTGCCCGCGCACTGCGCCGCGAGCGCTCCGGCAGTGCCGACGACTTCCCGGAAGACGTGGCCGAACTGGTGCGTTATCTCGGCCCACGCACACCGGACCAGCGCATCATCGCGATGCCGGGCACCGGCACCAATGTTCCGATCTGGCTGCTGGGCTCAAGCCTGTTCAGTGCGCAGCTGGCAGGCGAACGCGGTTTGCCCTATGCCTTCGCCTCGCATTTCGCTCCGCGCTTCATGCATGAGGCTATTCGTGTCTACCGCAATCATTTCAAACCTTCGGCCGTGCTGGACAAGCCTTACGTGATGCTTGGCGTGCCGCTGGTGGCCGCCGACACGGATGAACAGGCCGACTATCTGGCGACCTCGGTGTTCCAGCGCATTCTCGCCCTGATGCGTGGCCAGAGCCTGGTGCAACGTCCGCCGGTGAAAACCATGGACGGGCTATGGCTGCCTCATGAGAAGGAAGCCGTCAGTGATTTCCTGGGGCTGGCGATGATCGGCAGCCCGCAAAAAATCCGCGCCAGGCTGGAAGTCCTGATCGAGCAGACCCAAGCCGACGAGCTGATTTTCACCTGCGACCTGTACGAACACGCGGACCGTCTGCATTCCTATGAGCTGCTGGCGCAGGTCATGAAGGGCTAAGCAAGCTAACCGCAAAAAGCCGACGCGATGGCGTCGGCTTTTTGCTAGCAATTGGTTGGGGCCACCGTTTGTCGGGGCTATCGCTTGTAGACTATTTCCTTGCTGCCCTTTTCGCAGGTGCCGACGATTTTTCCGCCAGACGCATTGCCTTTATCGACAATTTCCAGCGAATAACCGGAAACGCCCTTGGCATCGAGCTTTGCCGCGATCTCGGCTTTCAATTCTTCGCAGGACTTGCCGCCTTCAGCGAAGGCAGTACCCGCCAGGCTCAACAAGCCTACCGCCAAAATAAACTTCTTCATCGGTCGCATTCTCTGGTCGGATCAAAAAAAGGCATCCAGCCATTGGCCGGAAACGCATCTAGCGCATTGCCATTCCCTATGGCACTCGGCCAGCGCGCAAGTTCAGAAGACTAGACCAACCTCAACTGCTGGCAATCCGGAACCCGACCTTGAGCGTCACCTGGAAGTGCGCAGCCTTGCCGTCCTTGATGTGTCCGCGGGTTTCGGTCACTTCAAACCATTCCAAGTGCTTGATACTTTTGTTGGCCTCGGCCAAGGCGTTGTTGATCGCGTCTTCGATACTGCTGGTGGATGAGCCGACGAGTTCGACTTTCTTATAGGTGTGATGGTCAGTCATGGCGTTCTCCTTAGGGTGTGAATTACAGCCTAGCAGTGATTTTCCGTCTTACTGCCTTCGGTCGGTGCGACATGGATGCTCACATTTACTGCACTTTCTCGAGTCCCTGAAGTCCCAACCAACACACGCCACTCATCAACAATGCAGGAGAGCCACCATGGCCAACAGCTCGTTACGTAAAGCCTCATTGCAAAGCATGGAAGCGGAGATCGAGAGTCTGCTCAAATCCTTGGAAAGCCTGAAGGACGACGCCTCGGACGAGTCGCGTAAAACCCTCAAGGTGTTGAAAGGCAATGCGGAGAACGCTCTGAGGCATTCGCGCCATCTGCTCACCGATGCCTATGAAGAGGTCAAGGTCAAAACCCGTGAGACCGGCATTGCCACTCGGGACTACGCGCAGGAGCACCCTTGGACGACCGCCGGGGTTGCTGTCGGTGCGCTGGGCCTGCTGGCGGCCTACCTGCTGTTTAAACGCGGGGAATGATCGGTCTGGCGCAGCTCATTCTTGAGCCATTGCGCCAGTTGCCTGGCGCGCCCGTCCGCGGCGCGCTTGGGTAACCACAAGGCCAGGTGAGCGGGGGTTTCACAAAATCCCCATGGGGCAACCAGGCGACCCGCCTTCAAATCCTCGGCCACCAACGGCTCGGGGGCGATAGCCACGCCCAGCCCGGCCACGGCTGCTTCCAGCAAATAATACAGATGTTCGAACCCCTGACCGTACTTCAACGCCTTGGCGTCGAGGTCGCTTTGCTGCGCCCAACTGGGCCAGGCTTGCGGACGCGAAGTGGTGTGCAGCAACGATTCAGTGAGCAGCGCCTGGGCCGGCGCCGTTTGCAGGCGCTCATATCCGGCGAACCGAGGGCTCATGACCGGGCCGATCCGTTCGCTGGCCAGTTCGAAGACCTGCATGTCCGCGGGCCAGGGTGGCTCGGCAAACACCAGCAGGGCGTCCAACCCCGGGCGACGGGGATCGAGATCGCCTTCACCGGCTGACAGGTGCAGGCGCAGGTCGGGCAGGTCGGCGTTCAGCCGTCCTAGACGCGGTATGAACCAGCGCGCCAGCAGGCTTCCCGAGCAGCCGAGGACGAACGGCGCATCCGCGGTGCTTTGCGTGAGTTCGGCGCACACGCTGCGCAAGCGCTCGAACGCTTCGCCGCTGGCGTCACGCAAACGCATGCCGGCATCTGTGAGTTTCAGGCCGCGCCCATCCTTGATGAACAGACTCACGCCGAGGTGTTCTTCAAGCACTTTCAACTGCCGGCTGACCGCACCATGGGTGACGTGCAGCTGTTCGGCAGCCTGACTGACGCTGTTCAGGCGGGCCGTGGCTTCAAAGGCGCGCAGGGCGTTCAACGGTGGGAGGTCGTGGCTCATTTGATCTGTGAGTTTTCCTGACAGGTTGCAGCGATCTTATCGGTTTTCAGCCCGGGGCGTCAGGGGGTAGAGTGGTGCCCATTGTATTCCTACGCAATTCAACTGGAGCGCCCCATGACCCAGACTAATCTGCGCAACGGCCCTGACGCCAACGGCCTGTTTGGCGCGTTCGGTGGCCGTTATGTTGCCGAAACCCTGATGCCGTTGATCCTCGACCTGGCCCGTGAATACGAATCGGCCAAGGAAGATCCTGCCTTCAAGGAAGAACTTGCCTACTTCCAGCGCGATTACGTCGGTCGTCCAAGCCCGCTTTATTTCGCCGAGCGCCTGACCGAATTCTGTGGCGGCGCAAAGATCTATCTCAAGCGTGAAGAGCTCAACCACACCGGCGCGCACAAGATCAACAACTGCATCGGCCAGATCCTGCTGGCGCGGCGCATGGGCAAGAAACGCATCATCGCCGAAACCGGCGCCGGCATGCACGGCGTGGCGACGGCCACCGTGGCCGCGCGTTTCGGCCTGGACTGCGTGATCTACATGGGCACCACCGACATCGAACGCCAGCAGGCCAACGTGTTCCGCATGAAGCTGCTGGGCGCCGAAGTGATCCCGGTCGTGGCCGGTACCGGCACCCTGAAGGATGCGATGAACGAAGCCCTGCGCGACTGGGTGACCAACGTCGACAGCACCTTCTACCTGATCGGCACCGTGGCCGGTCCGCACCCTTACCCGGCGATGGTTCGCGACTTCCAGGCCGTGATCGGCAAGGAAACCCGTGACCAGCTGCAAGCCCAGGAAGGCCGCCTGCCCGACAGCCTGGTGGCGTGCATCGGTGGTGGTTCCAACGCCATGGGCCTGTTCCACCCGTTCCTGGACGACAAGAGCGTCGAGATCATCGGCGTGGAAGCGGCCGGCTACGGCATCGAGACCGGCAAGCACGCGGCCAGCCTGAACGGCGGCGTACCGGGTGTACTGCACGGCAACCGCACCTTCCTGTTGCAGGATGACGATGGCCAGATCATCGACGCCCACTCGATCTCCGCTGGCCTCGACTACCCGGGCATCGGCCCGGAACACGCCTGGTTGCATGACATCGGCCGTGTCCAGTACACCTCGGTGACCGACGACGAAGCACTCGCGGCCTTCCACCAGTGCTGCCGCCTGGAAGGAATCATTCCTGCTCTGGAAAGCGCCCATGCCCTGGCTGAAGTGTTCAAGCGCGCGCCGACCCTGCCCAAGGATCACCTGATGGTGGTCAACCTGTCTGGCCGTGGCGACAAGGACATGCAGACCGTGATGCACCACATGGAACACTCTCAACAAGAGCCATCCAAGCAGGAGAAACACTGATGAGCCGCCTGCAAACGCGTTTTGCCGAACTCAAGGAACAGAATCGCGCCGCTTTGGTGACTTTCGTTACCGCGGGCGACCCGGGCTATGACACCTCCCTGGCGATCCTCAAGGGCCTGCCAGCGGCGGGCGCCGACGTGATCGAGCTGGGCATGCCCTTCACCGATCCGATGGCTGACGGTCCGGCGATCCAGCTGGCCAACATCCGTGCCCTGGAGGCCAAGCAGAACCTGGCGAAAACCCTGGAAATGGTGCGTGAGTTCCGCAAGGACAACAACGAAACGCCCCTGGTGCTGATGGGCTACTTCAACCCGATCCACAAATACGGCGTGCCGCGGTTCATTGCCGAGGCGAAAGAAGCGGGTGTCGACGGCTTGATCGTGGTCGACATGCCACCCGAGCATAACGGTGAACTGTGCGACCCGGCCCAGGCCGCGGGCATCGATTTCATCCGCCTGACCACACCGACCACCGATGATGTGCGTCTGCCAACCGTCCTCAACGGCAGCTCCGGGTTTGTGTACTACGTGTCGGTGGCCGGTGTGACCGGTGCGGGCGCGGCAACCCTGGAGCACGTCGAAGAAGCAGTGGCGCGTCTGCGTCGCCATACCGACCTGCCGATCAGCATCGGTTTCGGCATCCGCACGCCGGAGCAGGCGGCGAACATCGCGCGTCTGGCCGATGGCGTGGTCGTGGGTTCGGCGTTGATCGATCAGATCGCCAATGCCACGACTGCGGAGCAAGCGGTCGATGGCGTTTTGAGCCTGTGCTCGGCGTTGGCCGATGGCGTGCGTAAGGCCCGTGTCAGCTGAAGGTAAAGTTCCTGATACAGAGGAATTAGAGCCTCCCAACACAGACTAACCAGCAAGACCGAGGGCTTCAGGACCATGTTCTGAAGCCCTTTTTGCTGCAGGTGTTCTGAGGAAAGACCCAATGAAAATGCCGAAACGTCTGATTGCCAGCCTGGGTGTGCTGATGCTCAGTGCGACCCCATTGCTGCACGCCAGCGCCGATCAGCGCGACGATCATGACCACGGCGGCCCGCAACAGGGCCATTACGATAACCGTGACAATGACCATCGTGGCGGGCAGGACAATCATCGCGGTGGGCCGCCTCCTCGGGACTTTGCCCCGGTGCGTCAGACGATTCATGACCAGCGCGAGTATTTCGTCCGTGGTGCGCCGTTGCCACCAGGCATTCATCTGGAGCGTGGTCGGCCGCTGCCCCGTGGTTATTACGGCGAACGCCTGGATAACAGGGCGTTGGAGCGACTGCCGTATTACCCGGGTTACGAATGGCGTCGTGCGGGCGGGGATGTTGTGCTGATTGCTGCGGGTACGGGGATTGTCTACGAGGTGTTGCAGGGCGTTTTGTATTGATGGGGCCAGCGTGAAAAGATCGCAGCCTTCGGCAGCTCCTACAGGAGGCTGCGATCTTTGCTTTTATGACCTCATGGCAACTCCAATCCACCCGATGCCTTGTGCAACTTGCGCAAATGTTCGCCAATCTGTCTCACGTTGGCTTCATTGGCTGCCATTTCCGCTGCACGATCTGGATCGAGGAGCGCCCTGACTTCCTTGTCCAGATCCCCGGTCAATACCTGAAGCTGCTTCTGCCGCAGGCTGGTTTCCGATTCCAGGCGTTGCCATTCAGCAGGTTGCGGCAGGCCATAGCCGCCGCTGCCGAGCAGTTCCGCCGGGCGACTGAGGAAACCGCTGTTGTCGAGAATTTGCCTCAGAGTCGCGTTGGCTTTGTCCATTCCGCCGTTTTTCAGCTCACGGGCTCCCAGATACCGTTGCTTTACCTCGTCCTGGGCCAGGAGCAACTGCTGGCGATAGCTTGCCTGCTCCAGCAGGAGCAATGCCGCGCTGGTACGCAAGTCTGCCTGATCGAACCATTGGCGGCGCTCTGCTGCAGTCAGGGACAACCAGTCTTCGACCTTTTCCTGTTTGATCGGCAGGCGCTTTCTCAACACCTCGAACATCGCTTGATAGCGATCGCGGAAAGAGTCGAAGCGATAACCCAGGCGAAGGGCTTCACGCGGGTCGTCCAGCACGCTGGTATCCGCCAGCCCGCGGCCCTTCAACACTTCCAGCAAGCCATTGGGCATGATGTTGTCCAGGGCAACCAGTTTTGAGTTGTTGGTGCCACCACGCAGCAGCTTCAGCTCTTCCACGGCGCAGTTGTTCGACAGGAAGAAGTAGTTGCCGTCGTAACTCCAGTGCATCTCGGCGGCACGCTCCACCACGTTTTCAATCTCGTCACGCGACAGGTTCAGTGGCACGGAGGCGAGGCTGCGCAACTCGGTCTTGGTGTATTCGTCGATCACCTGGGCCAGTGGCAACACGAACAGGCGGGACGGGTATTTACCCACCAGGCCATCCCAACTCGATAGCTGCACGTCGCCCACGAACGCGCGGTAGGACAGTACCAGGTGCTGGTCCAGGTCCAGGCGGCAATCCGGCCCGCGGGGTCTGCCCGGGGCGCAGATCACCAGGCGCAACATGCTGTGGCCCCAACGGCTGACCCAGTTCTGGTTGGCCTCTGCCAGCAAGTAGTCGACGGCGTAGACCCGCTCCGGATCGACCTGGCCCAGGGGGGTCTTGGCGAAGTCATTGCCGGCGTTGAGGAATGCGAAGGTCCTGGCGCAATCGCCTTTGGCGGCGGGAGCCCAGCCGAAGTGCTCCTCGTAGTAGCGGTACAGCGCCGGGCGACGACAGGCGTAGCTCGGGTCGAGGAGGAAATACTCCATGTTGACCGCGACGAATTCCTTCGGGCTGCTGATCTCGTAGATGTCCGGGCTGCGGGCGATCTGGCGGTTGTGCTGTTCGCGCTCGCCACGCCGGCCAACGTATTGCTGCCAACCGGCGAGGTCGAGCAGGCGCGGGTCATCGCTGAGCGTGAAGCGCCGGCCCGATTGACCACGGCATTGGTCGGGAATGCCCACCAGCCCCGAGCTGCTCTCCTGGCGGGTGCAGCGTTGAATCAACGTGCGTTCCGACGTAGGCCACAAGCGCGAGCGGTCATAAATGTGAGTCAGCTCGTGCAACACCGTGGCCAGCAGTTCCCGGCGCACAGTGCCATGGGGGCGATTGGTTTTTTTGCTCGCCGCACTGCCGTCGGTGAGGCTGGCCAGCAGTTTGCGATTCAGGTCGAGTTCGGATACCGGCGACGCCTGGCCATAGGCATCGCTGCGCATGTCATCGGTCCAGCCGACGTCGATGCGCCGGTCGAGTTGCTCGATGAACCGCGGCGGCAATGCCTGCATGGCTTCATTAAGCAACGCCTGGCTGGCCTGTTGTTGCGCGGGGCTCAGGCCTTCGGTCTTGAGGTGCAGTTCGAGGTCGGCGTGGGCCGTGCTGCCAAACAGCAGCACGACCCCGGCCAACAGCAAGGCAACTGGAGACCTCACAGTGCGAGGATGGCTTCGGCGAGATCCTGGTCACTGGCATCGCGGGCTTCCGGAACGCGAGTGCGCAACAAATTGAGAGCGGATTCCAGGTGCGCGCCACGAATATCGCCGTTGCTGGCGACGAAGCTCGCAGCATCGTCCTGGGCTTCGCGGACGATTTTCGAGTCGCGGATCGACGTCGTCGTGTCGGAAGTGAAGTCCAGTGTGCGCTGGGTGGCACGAATGAGGATGTTGCTGGTGGCAACCAGGGTTTGGGCCTGGGCCACATCAGCCAACAACAGCAGGCCAAGGGTGGCAACAATCAGCGGGTTACGCATGGAACGACTCCGGAGGAACTTGGGATAACTATTGGACGAGAATTGCCTGTGCCAGTTCAAGGTCGCTGGCATGAAGTTTTGGCTGGGCGTGGCGCAGGTAAGACAAGGCCGATTCCAGTCGTACGCCTCTCATTTGACCATCACTGGCGACGAATGCCGCGGCATCATCCCGGGCGGCGAGCAACAGTTTATGGTCGAAGGGGGCAGAGGTCACCAGGCTTGAGGCATAACTGCTGGCCACAATGCCCTGGGTAGACAGGTTGAACGCATCGAAGGCATGGGCCGCCCCCGAGTAGCTGGCTGCAAGAAATACTGGGGTTATCAACAGATTTGAAAGAAAACGCATGAGACTCGACAGTTGAAAGTGAGTCCCAAGGCTAGCGCAAGGCCCGGGCTAGAGCCAGCGCGGAAACATTGGGACACGGCATGCGTGTCCCACATCAAGGCAAACGCTTAGATGGTCAGGATGGCCTGGGCCAATTGTGCGTCTGTTGCGTTCAGCTGTGGAGCCTGATGGCGAATGTGATCGAGTGCGCTTTCCAGTTTTACCCCACGGATGCTGCCTTCGCTGGCGACGAAGCTGGCAGCGTCGTCACGGGCCGCGAGCACGATCTTGTCATCCTTGAACGAAGACGTGATGTCGGAAGTCGCGTCGGAGGTGGCTTTGAGTGCACCGACGACGGCATCGGTCGTCACGATGAAGCTGGTGGCGTGGGCATTGGCCGCCACGGCAAGCAGGGCTGCAGCGCTGAGCAGACGAAGACGGGACATGGTGTAACTCCTTTGGATGTGACGATAAAGAGGTGGTGCAGTGTCTGATGATCAGACGCCAGACACTCGGGGGGCGCCACGTTCTGGCTTGATATTAGGCCTGAGCAGGACGTTTCGAACAGCCTATAAGAGAAAAGGTTGCTGGAAATCAGTTTGAACGGATGAAAAACCGTTTGCTCAACTGTAGCGGTGTAATCGATAAATGAGAAAACTGTACTGGTTATGCGTTAACAGCCGGTGAAACGACAAAACCCGTCGTGGTTTCCCACGACGGGCTTTGCTTGTTCAATTCGGGTTGCTGGCGGTGGACCCTGAGGTCAGAGCCAGCGACGCTAACTTAGCGCCAGAACGGCTTGCTCAGCTCTTCGTAGCGTTGTGCTTCGCTAATCCCGGCGTCAGCCAGCAGACGCGAATCCAGGCGAGCCAGCTGGTGGCGGCTGGAGATGCGGCGCTGCCACAGCATCAGGTTGGCGATAACGCGCAGAGGCATGGAAGCCTGGGTTTTTGCAGCGGTGTCTTCGAAGAACAGTTCGGAACTGAGTGTACGTTCCATGGTTTACATCCTTCCGCTTATGGCGGGATTAGGTAGTGGCTTGACTGGTGCCCATGATCCTCTCGTTTGCCTAGTCTCTGTAGATACAGTTCATCTGTATTGTGAGAGCTCAGTTAACTGTTTATAGGGGGTGTACTGGTCGAAAATGAGGCAACTGTACCTGTCTGCTCTATTGTGGTGCAATTTTGGTGATTTGAGGGGGTGGTGTAGGAAAATTCGGTAGGAAATGACCGGTACAGCAGTACAGTTTTTGTCGGGATTCTGCTCGGCAACGGCAAGCTGACGAAACTGTGTTTGCGTCAGCTGCCATCTGTATCAATTACACGGCGATCATTCTTCCGGTTTCTTCCAGGTTCATGTGCCAGCTCAGTGCATCACGCAGGATATGCGGCGTGTGCCCGCCGATTGCGCAGGCCGCCGTGAAGTAGTCGTTCAGGGCCTGGCGGTAACCCGGGTGTACGCAGTTGTCGATGATGACGCGCGCCCGCTCCCGGGGTGCCAGGCCACGCAGGTCCGCCAGGCCGACCTCGGTGACGAGGATGTCGACATCATGTTCCGTGTGGTCAACGTGGCTGACCATCGGAACCACGCTGGAAATCGCCCCGCCCTTGGCGATCGACTTGGTCACGAAGATGGCCAGGTGGGCGTTGCGCGCGAAGTCGCCCGAGCCGCCAATGCCGTTCATCATCCGCGTGCCGCAGACGTGGGTGGAGTTGACGTTGCCATAGATATCGAACTCAAGGGCGGTGTTGATGCCAATGATGCCGAGGCGACGGACCACTTCAGGGTGGTTGGAAATTTCCTGGGGGCGCAGGACCAGTTTGTCCTTGTAGCGCTCCAGGTTGCCGAACACGTCAGCGTTGCGCCGGCTCGACAAGGTGATCGAACTGCCGGATGCAAAGCTCAGCTTGCCGGCATCGATCAGGTCGAACGTCGAGTCCTGCAGGACCTCGGAGTACATGGTCAGGTCTTCGAACGGCGAATCGATCAGGCCGCACATCACCGAGTTGGCGATGGTGCCGATACCGGCTTGCAACGGGCCGAGCTTGTTGGTCATGCGCCCGGCGCTGACTTCCTGCTTGAAGAAGTCGATCAGGTGATCGGCGATGGCCTGGGTATCCACATCCGGTGGCAGCACGGTGGACGGTGAGTCGGACTGGTTGGTGACCACGATCGCGACGATCTTTTCCGGTGGAATCGGGATGGCGCTGCTGCCAATGCGATCGTCGACCTTGACCAGGGGAATCGGCGTACGAGTCGGACGATAGGTCGGGATATAGATGTCGTGCAGGCCTTCGAGGTTCGCGTTGTGCGCCAGGTTGATCTCGACGATGACGTGCTTGGCGAAAATCGCGAAACTGGCCGAGTTGCCCACGGACGTAGTCGGCACGATATGGCCTTGCTCGGTAATGGCCACGGCTTCGATCACCGCGATGTCCGGCAGCTTCAGTTGCTGATTGCGCAGTTGCTCGACGGTTTCCGAGAGGTGCTGGTCGATGAACATCACCTCGCCGGCGTTGATCGCCTTGCGCAGGGTGCTGTCCACCTGGAACGGCATGCGTCGCGACAATACGCCGGCCTCGGTGAGTTGTTTGTCGAGGTCGTTGCCCAGGCTGGCGCCGGTCATCAGGCTGATCTTCAGCGGAGTGACCTTGGCCCGTTCGGCCAATGCGTGGGGTACGGCCTTGGCTTCGCCGGCGCGGGTGAAGCCGCTCATGCCGACGGTCATGCCGTCCTCAATCAGAGCGGCAGCCTCGGCGGCGCTCATCACTTTATCCAACAACGAAGGCAGGCGAATACGGTCACGGTACATGAATTGTTATCTCGGGCAACGGGTAGCAGGATGTCCAGTCTAGAGAATTTGTTGATGCCCTGTCCCGCTACCAAGGTCGCAAACGAGGCGTCTATTTCGGCACTTCCAGACAAAACACCGTTACCGTTTCGGTAACAAAGCGGCCCTTTTCCCGACGATTAACGCAAACAAAAACGCCCCGACGAGTCGGGGCGTTGTGGTATTGCCAAGCGGTCTTACTCGACGGCTTTAACCATGTCTTCGATGACTTTCTTGGCGTCGCCGAACACCATCATGGTCTTGTCCAGGTAGAACAGTTCGTTGTCCAGGCCGGCGTAGCCGCTGGCCATCGAGCGCTTGTTGACGATGATGGTCTTGGCCTTGAACGCTTCGAGGATCGGCATGCCGGCAATCGGCGATTTCGGATCGTTCTTCGCGGCAGGGTTGACCACGTCGTTGGCACCCAGCACCAGCACCACGTCGGCCTGGCCGAACTCGGAGTTGATGTCGTCCATCTCGAACACCTGGTCGTAAGGCACTTCGGCCTCGGCCAGCAGGACGTTCATGTGGCCGGGCATACGACCGGCGACCGGGTGGATCGCGTACTTCACGGTCACGCCGCGATGGGTCAGCTTCTCGGTCAGTTCCTTCAGTGCGTGCTGTGCCCGTGCTACCGCCAGGCCGTAACCCGGAACGATGATCACGGTGTCGGCGTTGGTCAGCAGGAAGGTCGCGTCGTCAGCCGAACCGGATTTCACCGGACGGGCTTCCTTGGCGCCTGCAGGACCTGCCTCGGCGGTATTGCCGAAGCCGCCAAGCAGTACGTTGAAGAAGGAGCGGTTCATCGCCTTGCACATGATGTACGAGAGGATCGCACCGGACGAGCCCACCAGGGAGCCTGCAATGATCAGCATCGAGTTGTTCAGCGAGAAGCCGATGCCTGCCGCCGCCCAGCCGGAGTAGCTGTTGAGCATGGATACGACCACTGGCATGTCCGCGCCACCGATCGGGATGATGATCAGCACACCCATGATGAAGGCCAGGGCCAGCATCAAGGCGAAGGCGCTGAGGTCTCCCGTCAACATGAAGGTGATGCCCAGGCCGAGTGTCGCCACGCCCAGCAGGAGGTTCAGCTTGTGTTGGCCGGTGAACTGTACGGGTGCGCCCTGGAACAGGCGGAACTTGTACTTGCCCGACAGCTTGCCGAAGGCGATTACCGAACCGGAGAAAGTGATCGCACCAATGGCGGCACCGAGGAACAGCTCCAGGCGGTTACCGGCCGGGATCGCGTCACCCAGCTGCGCAACGATACCCAGCGACTGCGGCTCGACTACCGCCGCAATGGCGATGAACACCGCTGCCAGGCCGATCATGCTGTGCATGAAGGCGACCAGCTCGGGCATCTTGGTCATTTCAACGCGTTTGGCCATGATCGTACCGACAGTGCCGCCGATCAGCAGGCCGACGATCACGTAGACGATGCCGTCATGGGCCAGCTCAGCACCGAGCTTGTAGATCAGGCCGACCGTGGTGAGGATCGCCAGGCCCATGCCGAGCATGCCGAACAGGTTGCCGCGACGCGAGGTGGTGGGGTGCGAGAGTCCCTTGAGCGCCTGGATGAAGCAGACCGAGGCGATCAAATACAGGGAAGTAACCAGGTTCATGCTCATGCTTGCTGCACCTCAGCCTTGATTGCTTCGGCCTTGGCTGCCGGAGCCTTTGCTGGAGCCGCTTTCTTCTTGAACATTTCCAGCATGCGCCGGGTGACCAGGAAGCCACCGAACACGTTGACCGCGGCCAGGGCCACGGCCAGGGTGCCCATGGTCTTGCCCAGCGGGGTCACGGTGAGGGCGGCAGCGAGCATGGCGCCGACGATGACGATGGCCGAGATCGCGTTGGTCACGGCCATCAGTGGGGTGTGCAGTGCAGGCGTCACGTTCCAGACCACGTGGTAGCCGACATAGATGGCCAGCACGAAGATGATCAGGTTGTAGATACCGTGAGAGATCAGCATGTCTTCCATTGTTTTTATCCTCAGCCGTTCTTGCGCACGATCTGGCCGTCGCGGCACATCAGGCACGCGGCGACGATATCGTCTTCAAGGTTGATCACCAGTTGTCCTTCTTTATCGAACAACAGTTTCATGAAGTCCAGCAGGTTGCGTGCATACAGGGCCGAGGCATCGGCGCCTACGGCGGCAGCCAGGTTGGTCGGGCCAACGATGGTCACGCCGTTTTCGACGACCACCTGATCGGCCACGGTCAAAGGGCAGTTGCCACCCTGGGCTGCGGCGAGGTCGATGACCACCGAGCCGGGTTTCATCTGCGCCACGGTTTCCGCGCTGAGTAGTGTCGGTGCCTTGCGACCCGGAATCAGTGCCGTGGTGATGACGATGTCAGCCTGCTTGGCGCGCTCGTGCACGGCCACGGCCTGACGCTGCATCCAGCTGGCCGGCATCGGGCGGGCGTAACCGCCGACACCGACGGCGCATTCACGCTCTTCATCGGTCTCGTAAGGCACGTCGACGAACTTGGCGCCCAGGGATTCGATCTGCTCCTTCACCGCAGGACGCACGTCGGACGCTTCGATCACCGCGCCCAGGCGCTTGGCCGTGGCAATGGCCTGCAATCCGGCAACACCGGCGCCGAGAATCAGCACCCGCGCCGCTTTCACGGTGCCCGCAGCGGTCATCAGCATCGGCATGAAGCGCGGATAATGATGAGCGGCCAGCAACACGGCTTTATAGCCGGCGATGTTGGCTTGCGAGGACAACACATCCAGGCTCTGGGCGCGGGAGGTGCGAGGTGCGGCCTCCAGGGCAAAGGCGGTAATGCCGCACTCGGCCATCTTGGCGATGGTTTCGTTGTTGAACGGATTGAGCATCCCCACCACAACGGTGCCGCTCTTTATCAGCGCAAGCTCGCTGTCGCTGGGGGCGACGACCTTCAAAATCAGCTCTGCACCAAATGCCTCACTGGCGCTGCCAATGGTTGCGCCGGCAGCTTCATAGGCACTGTCGACAACGCTGGCATTGACGCCGGCGCCGCTTTGTACAGTGACCTTGTGACCCTGGCCGATCAGCTTCTTGATGGTTTCGGGGGTTGCAGCAACCCGTGTTTCACCGGTCTGGGTTTCGAGAGGAACACCAATGTGCACGTCAAATCTCCTGCGTGATCTTATTGAGTAAACCCATGCACTACGGATGGTGCGGCTGGGGCGGCCGATCAGCACGACCCCGCTAAATTCAGGCGGGGCGCGGCATTTTGCAGGCGAACTTTGTGCCCTTCAAGGGATTATGACGGGTGACGGAAAATTAACTACAAGTCACCCCGTGACCGAATGTCGCAACCAAACGGCTCAATCCCGTCTAGGCCGTGCCTTTCGTGGATTCTGGGGCCAATCCAACAAATTACACATCGGCCATATGAATGATGCGATATGGTGATGAAATAGTGGCGCAAAGCCGCGTCGTCAGGCGCTTGTGGCACGTTTGTACTGCTTGGTTTTACAGTTTTCCTCCATGCGACAAATACTTATATCTGTAGGGTTTTAATTTTTCTGACTACGAGGTCAGATAATTGCCAGGGGGCCTTATCCTTCAAGGCTGTAGCCATGGGCCTGAGTTACCAGCCAGTCCCGAAAAGCCCTTAAAGACGCCGATTCGACCTTTCTCTCCGGAATCATCAGGTAATAGGCCTTGATACTGGAGAGTGCCTGGGGGTTGGCGATCACCAGGCGCGCCTCGGCCAGTTCGCGCTGAATCAGGAATGGCGGGATCAGCGCAATCCCCATGTCGTGCATCGCGGCCTGGGCCAGCATGGAGAATAGCTCGTAGCGCGGCCCTGTCATGTCCCGCGGCACATTCAGGTGCTGAGAGGCGAACCATTGGCGCCAGGCATAGGGGCGGGTGGTCTGTTGCAGTAGGGGCAGGTCGGCGATTTCGGCGGGTGTCAGGACATTCTTGTTGCCCAGCAGGGTAGGGCTGCACACGGGCATCGGGTTTTCACCCATCAACCTGTGGGATTCAGTACCCGACCAATCCGCATCACCGAAATAGATCGCGGCGTCGAAATCGGTGTCGGCAAACAGGAATGGGCGCGTGCGGTTGGTCAGGTTGACCGTCACTTCCGGATGTTTCTGCTGAAAGTCCTTGAGCCTGGGCAGCAGCCACTGGGTGCCGAAGGTCGGAACCACGGCCAGTTCGATTACGTTGGCGCCCTGCTGGCCCATCACGGACAAGGTGTCGCGCTCGACCGCATCGAGTTGAGTGGCCACCCGGCGACTGTAGGAAAGGCCCGCCTCCGTCAGCTTGACCCCGCGCCGGGAGCGTCGGAACAGTTCCACGCTGAGGAACTCCTCGAGGCTGGCGATCTGTCGGCAAATGGCCCCTTGGGTCAGCGAAAGCTCCTGGGCGGCCTTGGTGAAGCTTTCATGGCGTGCGGCCGCCTCGAAGCTGATCAGGGCCGTTGTGCTGGGTATTTTCCTGCGCATGTACGTCAACCTCACTAATACATCGCCTTGAAAGGGATTTGCGACGTTTCGGAGTGAGAAATTAGCACAACAGTATGCGAAATCCTCGTTTGCCCAAGCGTCGAACCCGGCCTAGGATCACTGCACGTTATTTGACCCTGTTTCGAGAGGACACACTCATGGCCGGTAAAGCTAGCTTCAACTGGATCGATCCCCTGCTGCTGGATCAACAGCTCACCGAAGAAGAACGCATGATCCGCGACACCGCTGCGCAGTTCGCCCAGCAGAGTCTCGCGCCGCGCGTGCTCGAAGCTTTCCGCCATGAAAAGACCGACCCGGCGATCTTCCGCGAAATGGGTGAAGTGGGCCTGTTGGGCGCAACCATCCCGGAACAGTACGGCGGCAGTGGCCTGAACTACGTCAGCTACGGCCTGATCGCCCGTGAAGTCGAGCGTGTCGACTCCGGCTATCGCTCGATGATGAGCGTGCAATCCTCGTTGGTAATGGTGCCTATCAATGAGTTCGGTACCGAGGCGCAGAAACAGAAATACCTGCCAAAACTGGCGTCGGGCGAGTGGATCGGTTGCTTCGGCCTGACCGAGCCTAACCATGGCTCCGATCCAGGTGCGATGATCACCCGTGCTCGCAAAGTGGAAGGCGGCTACAGCCTGACCGGCAGCAAGATGTGGATCACCAACAGCCCGATCGCCGATGTGTTCGTGGTCTGGGGCAAGGACGATGCCGGCGACATCCGTGGCTTCGTGCTGGAAAAGGGCTGGAAAGGCCTGAGCGCCCCTGCGATTCACGGCAAGGTTGGCCTGCGTGCTTCGATCACCGGTGAAATCGTCATGGACAACGTGTTCGTTCCGGAAGAAAACATCTTCCCTGACGTCCGTGGTCTGAAGGGCCCTTTCACCTGCCTGAACTCGGCCCGTTACGGCATCTCCTGGGGCGCACTGGGTGCCGCCGAGTTCTGCTGGCACACCGCCCGTCAATACACCCTGGACCGCCAGCAGTTCGGTCGCCCATTGGCCGCCACCCAGTTGATCCAGAAGAAACTGGCCGACATGCAGACCGAAATTACCCTGGCGCTGCAAGGCTGCCTGCGCCTGGGTCGCATGAAGGACGAAGGTACTGCGGCGGTTGAAATTACCTCGATGATGAAGCGCAACTCCTGCGGCAAGTCCCTGGATATCGCGCGCATGGCCCGCGACATGCTGGGCGGCAACGGTATCTCGGACGAGTTCGGGGTTGCCCGCCATCTGGTCAACCTGGAAGTGGTGAATACCTATGAGGGTACGCATGACGTCCACGCCCTGATCCTCGGTCGCGCGCAGACCGGCATCCAGGCGTTCTATTAATAGGAGAACGTTATGGGCGCGCTTTCGCATCTACGGGTACTGGATTTATCGCGGGTGCTGGCCGGGCCGTGGTCCGGGCAGATCCTCGCCGACCTTGGCGCCGAAGTGATCAAGGTCGAGCGTCCGGGCAATGGCGATGACACGCGCGCCTGGGGCCCGCCGTTCCTCAAGGACGCCTATGGCGAAAATACCAGCGAGGCCGCCTATTACCTGTCGGCCAACCGCAACAAGCAATCGGTCACCATAGACTTCACGCGCCCTGAGGGACAGAAGCTGGTGCGTGAGCTGGCGGCCAGGTCGGACATCCTGATCGAGAATTTCAAGGTCGGCGGCCTGGCGGCCTACGGTCTGGACTATGAGTCGCTGAAGGCGATCAATCCTGAACTGATTTATTGCTCGATTACCGGTTTTGGGCAAACCGGTCCTTACGCCAAGCGTGCGGGTTATGACTTCATGATCCAGGGCCTGGGTGGCCTGATGAGCCTGACGGGTCGACCTGAAGGCGAAGAGGGAGCCGGGCCGGTCAAGGTTGGCGTGGCGCTGACGGATATTCTCACCGGACTCTATTCCACGGTTGCCATTTTGGCGGCGCTTGCGCATCGAGACCACGATGGTGGCGGGCAGCATATCGATATGGCGTTGCTGGATGTCCAGGTCGCGTGCCTGGCCAACCAGGCGATGAATTACCTGACAACGGGCAATGCGCCAAAGCGTCTGGGTAATGCTCATCCGAACATCGTGCCTTACCAGGACTTTCCTACGGCAGATGGCGATTTCATCCTGACTGTCGGCAACGATGGGCAGTTTCGCAAATTTGCCGAAGTGGCGGGGCAGCCCCAGTGGGCCGATGATCCGCGTTTTGCGACCAACAAGCTGCGGGTGGCAAACCGGGCGGTGCTGATTCCCCTGATCCGCCAGGCTACGGTGTTCAAGACGACCGCTGAGTGGGTTGCTCAGTTGGAACAGGCCGGTGTGCCGTGCGGCCCTATCAATGATCTGGCGCAGATGTTTGAAGACCCTCAGGTCAAGGCGCGCGGGTTGGCGATCGAGTTGCCTCACGCCCTGGCTGGCATGGTGCCGCAGGTGGCCAGTCCGATTCGGTTGTCCGAGACGCCGGTGGAGTACCGGTATGCGCCACCTTTGCTGGGCGAGCATACGCTGGAGGTTCTGCAGCGGGTGCTTGGCCTGGAGGCTGGAGCCGTGTCTGCTTTGAAGGCTTCGGGCGTTCTCTGATGGCGCTTTTCTATATAGAGGAGCGTTTGTCTTTCTGGATAGGGTTCAATCAGGGCGTTTTGGCGCCTCCTGCAAGTTATTGATAGAACGCCGGAATCAATGCTTGACGGCAGATTCTGGAAGCCTATAATTCGCCCCACTTCCGGCGCAGTCGAAACGGAAAACTCCTTGGTAAACAATGAGTTACGCAGTTTTGACAGCAGGTTGCTTCAGTTCATCGAAGCCAGCAGGAAGTTGAAAAAGGGGTGTTGACAGCAGCGCGTAACGCTGTAGAATTCGCCTCCCGCTGATGAGAGATCTGAAGCGCAAGTGGTTGAAGTTGTTAAGGATTCCTTGAAAA
>NZ_JANHLK010000030.1 GCF_028682635.1 Pseudomonas putida
AGCATCCGCTACATGGGTGAGGAACTGGTCGGGCAGGATTCTTCGCACATCATGCGCAAGAGCATTGCCGTGGTCCCGGAAGGTCGTCGGGTGTTTGCCCGTCTGACCGTTGAAGAAAACCTCGCCATGGGCGGATTCTTCACCGACAAGGGCGATTATCAGGAACAGATTGACAAGGTTCTCGGACTTTTCCCGCGCCTGAAAGAGCGCTTCAGCCAGCGTGGCGGCACCATGTCCGGCGGCGAACAGCAAATGCTCGCCATCGGCCGCGCGCTGATGAGCAAGCCCAAGCTTTTGCTGCTCGACGAGCCTTCGCTGGGCCTGGCCCCGATCATCATCCAGCAGATCTTCGATATCATCGAACAGCTGCGCAAGGACGGTGTGACGGTGTTCCTAGTTGAACAGAACGCCAACCAGGCCCTGAAAATCGCTGACCGCGCCTACGTGCTGGAAAACGGCCGAGTGGTGATGACAGGCACCGGTGAAGCGCTGCTGACTGATCCGAAAGTGCGTGATGCGTACCTCGGCGGCTAAGCCTTGACGTTAAACAAAAAAAACGGCCTCCGCGGGCCGTTTTTTAAGTGAGGTTTCAAACGAAATTTAGTGACCAAACTCCTCCCTGAACCGGCCTCTGTTCGTAATGAAGCTATAATTCACCTATTTGTTGATTAAAAATTGCTTTTTTGACTTTTAATGACATTAATTCAAAAAAAAAAGAAAAAAATTCTTCTGCGGAGGGCGTATCTTAGGTTTTGGGAAGACACCCAGTTGCTGGTGGAATGGTCGCCAATAACCGTCGCGCACATTTCTAACAAACTCCTAAAATCGAGCATAGAAGCTGTGAACCGAGTGTATGAGTTGCCACGCCTGAACGTTCCAGATCCGTCGGTTCGCCAAGGTGCAAAAGCGACTTTTCCTACCGGTGCTTGACTAATGTCGACAGGATGCACCACCCGCTAGTTGACGTAGAGCATACCGACACAAAAAGCCGATGAAGGGCAGTGCCTTGAGTCCTCGGCGGCCGATGTGAAAGGGGAAGGTTTGTCTAACCGGAATCCCTTATTAGCAACCGTCCAAGGCAACTAATTTTGTGCGAGATGCAGTGTCACTTGGGAGTACCGGGTAGTCCGCTACTACCTTTGGTGAGTTGGCTGGCGCGTTTTTGGTACCAGAAACCTCTCATTAACTACACCAGCTACATATTGTCTCAGATGCAAGAGCTCGCTTTCCCTGAAAGTATTTATTGAAGGTCCGTAGGAAAAGTTGCGCCTCTTTTTTGGCGCCCAAATATCCATTGGAGATTTGACGTGCACATTGGTGTTCCTCTCGAAACCCAGACCGGTGAAACACGGGTTGCTGCAACTCCCGAAACCATCAAGAAGCTCATCGGCCAGGGTCACAAGGTCACTGTACAAAGCGGCGCCGGCGTCAATGCCAGCGTTGTCGACAGTGCCTATGTAGCCGCTGGAGCGGTCATTGGCAGCGCCAGTGAGGCGTTTGGTGCAGAGCTGATTTTGAAGGTAGTCGCCCCCAGCGACAGCGAGCTTGCGCTGATAAAGAGCGGCACCGTTGTGGTGGGGATGCTCAATCCGTTCAACAACGAAACCATCGCCAAGATGGCCGAGTGCGGCATTACTGCCTTTGCCCTGGAGGCTGCGCCTCGCACCTCCCGCGCCCAGAGCCTGGATGTGCTGTCTTCGCAAGCCAACATTGCCGGCTATAAAGCCGTGCTGCTGGCCGCTCATCACTATCCACGCTTCATGCCGATGCTGATGACCGCTGCGGGCACCGTGAAAGCGGCGCGCGTGCTGATTCTCGGTGCGGGCGTGGCCGGCTTGCAGGCGATTGCCACGGCTAAGCGTCTGGGTGCGGTTATCGAAGCGTCTGACGTGCGTCCTGCAGTAAAGGAGCAGATCGAATCCCTCGGCGCCAAGTTCGTCGACGTGCCTTACGAGACTGATGAAGAGCGTGAATGCGCCGTCGGTGTCGGCGGCTATGCGCGCCCTATGCCAGCGAGCTGGATGCAGCGCCAGGCCGTAGCCGTGCACGAACGCGCCAAGCAGGCGGACATCGTCATCACCACGGCACTGATTCCGGGTCGTAAGGCACCGACACTGCTCAGCGCAGAAACAGTAGCGCAGATGAAACCGGGTTCGGTGGTCATCGACCTGGCGGCTGCTCAAGGTGGTAACTGCCCGCTGACCGTAGCCGATCAGGTAGTCATCGAAAACGGCGTGACCATCGTTGGCCCGACCAACCTGGCAGCCGCGGTGGGCGCCGATGCCTCGGCACTGTATGCCCGCAACCTGCTGGACTTCATGAAACTGTTGTTCGATAAAGAAGGACAACTGGTGATCAACCTTGAAGACGATATCGTCGCCGCGTGCCTGATGTGCCGCGACGGCCAGATCGTGCGCAAGAACGGCTGAGGATAAAAACAATGGAAGACATGCTGATCTCTCACGGTATCTACAACCTGATCATCTTCGTGCTGGCTATCTATGTCGGCTACCACGTGGTCTGGAACGTGACACCTGCACTGCACACACCGCTGATGGCCGTCACCAACGCCATCTCCGCCATCGTCATCGTCGGCGCCATGCTTGCCGCCGCCCTCACCGTGACCCCGCTGGGCAAGACCATGGGCACCCTGGCCGTGGCCCTGGCCGCCGTCAACGTGTTTGGTGGCTTCCTGGTCACCCGGCGCATGCTGGAAATGTTCAAGAAGAAAGCGGCCAAAGCTCCCGTCGCCAAGGCCGAAGCAGTCAAGGCTGAGGTGCAGCAAGCATGAGCATGAATCTGGTTACTTCCCTGTATTTGATCGCCTCGGTCTGCTTCATCCAGGCGCTCAAGGGACTCTCGCACCCAACCACGTCGCGTCGCGGCAACCTGTTCGGCATGCTCGGCATGGGCCTGGCGATCCTCACCACGGTCGGCCTGATCTACAAGTTGGGTGCCGAATTGGCCCATGACGGGATCATCTACGTAATCGTCGGCCTGCTGATCGGTGGCACTGTCGGTACGATCATGGCCAAACGCGTTGAAATGACCAAGATGCCGGAACTGGTCGCCTTCATGCACAGCATGATCGGCCTGGCGGCGGTGTTCATCGCCGTGGCCGCGGTAGTCGAGCCACAGTCGCTGGGCATCGTCCAGAACCTCGGCGATGCGATTCCGGCCGGTAACCGCCTGGAGCTGTTCCTCGGCGCAGCCATCGGTGCAATCACCTTTTCCGGCTCGGTCATTGCGTTCGGCAAGCTGGCGGGCAAGTACAAGTTCCGCCTGTTCCAGGGCGCGCCGGTACAGTTCGGCGGTCAGCACAAGCTGAACCTGCTGCTGGGCATGGCCACACTGGCACTGGGCGTGACCTTCATGCTCACCGGCGACTACACCGCTTTCAGCGTGATGCTGGCGCTGGCCTTCGTGCTTGGCGTGCTGATCATCATCCCGATTGGCGGTGCCGACATGCCGGTCGTCGTGTCGATGCTCAACAGCTATTCCGGCTGGGCAGCGGCTGGTATCGGCTTCTCGCTGAACAACTCGATGCTGATCATTGCCGGCTCGCTGGTAGGTTCGTCCGGTGCGATCCTCTCGTACATCATGTGCAAGGCGATGAACCGCTCTTTCTTTAACGTACTGCTTGGCGGCTTCGGCAATACCGCCGACGCAGGTCCCGCAGGCGCCAAGGAAGCTCGTCCGGTGAAATCCGGTTCGGCTGACGACGCGACCTTCCTGCTGACCAACGCCGACACCGTGATCATCGTTCCGGGCTACGGCCTGGCGGTAGCACGGGCCCAGCATGCACTTAAGGAACTGACCGAGAAGCTGACCCATCGCGGCGTGACCGTGAAGTATGCGATCCACCCGGTTGCTGGCCGTATGCCTGGCCACATGAACGTACTGCTGGCCGAGGCCGAAGTGCCTTATGACCAGGTGTTCGAGATGGACGACATCAACTCCGAGTTCGGCCAGGCCGACGTGGTGCTGGTGCTGGGCGCCAACGACGTGGTCAACCCGGCCGCGAAGAACGATCCGAAATCGCCGATTGCCGGCATGCCGATCCTTGAAGCGTTCAAAGCCAAGACCATCATCGTCAACAAGCGCTCGATGGCCAGCGGCTATGCTGGTCTGGACAACGAACTGTTCTACCTGGACAAAACCATGATGGTATTCGGCGACGCTAAGAAAGTCATCGAAGACATGGTCAGAGCGGTGGAGTAGCGTTCCTTCGTTGATCACGATTGTTTGGTGGCGTACGGGTAAATTAGATGTTCACTAAATGAAGATTGAGATTTGTGAGCTTTATCTGGGAAGCTCAGGCTTTCATTCAGTTTAAAAGCACGGGCGCCCAGATGGTTATTGATGACCTGCAAAATGCCATGGCCAGCTTGTGCTTTTTCAATAGCACCGGAAGTTGGGAGAAGTGGTTTTTCAAGAGTGCGATACAGAAGCACGCCCTGAAAGCTGGTACAAGATTATTGCCTCATAAATGCATTAGTTGAACCCGTGCTAAGGCCTTCAGTGGTTACGGCTAATGCACCTTTGTCCCTTCAGATAACGCGCCATTGAAATTCAAACAGCGCTTCATGCCATCGGTGGAAACCGGCGCTTGATTAGAGTCTTCCTGATAATGGCAGTGTTGGTTTGTGCATGGGTATTGAGTCGGTCGAGTAAGGTCTCCAGCTGTTCCATTGTCCGTACATGTAGGCGCGCAATGAGGCAGTCATCGCTGGTGACCTTATCGCATTCTATGAATTCGGGAATCGCCTGGATTTGACGCTCCACTTCCTGTTGCTGGCCCGGTAAGGGACGGATGCGGACGATGGCCTGCAATTGGTAGCCAAAGCATTTGGGGTCGATCTCGACGGTATAGCCTTTGAGTACGCCACGTTCTTCAAGACGGCGTAAGCGCTCGGCAACACTTGGCGCGGAAAGTCCGATGATTTGCGACAGAGCTTTGAGTGAGCGCTGTGAGTCTTCCATTAACGCAGTGATCAACACGTTGTCAATATCATCAGTCATGGCAAAACCTTTAATAGTCAATTGGTTCAGTCCGCCTATTAGGAGGGCGGTTGCCGAGTCTAGCTTCTTTCGCTTCTCATTTTCGCATTTATTTCAAATATCTGTTGATTATTCAACAATGAGTTGATAATTTCCGACCTGTAACCTTTGACTCGTGCGGCGAAGTAGCAGCGCATAATTTGGTTAAGGTGCTGGATTGAGGTGCTCAGGCCCCACGTCGACGCCAATGAGAGCTTGGTGGGTGGGCAAAATTGCGCGTTCGGGCGGAGCTTAAATTTTTAAGGTTTTTTTGAGGGGCCCCCCGATTTTGGCATTCGAAGGTGCAAGACCATGGGCGAAGCATCGTGAGGTCAGATCAAATGACTTCTCTGATCATCCCTTGTTGATGGCAGGTTCTAGTATGTGTTTTGGGATCCTATCGTCAAACAAGCGATCCTTGAGGCCTGACTATTACGGATCTTTCTGATTTATGGTCGAGCTGCCGCTCGGCCCAACCCAGGAGTTAAAATAAATGGTACCTAGAAGAAAACTCGGGCAGCAAGGATTGGAAGTCTCTGCCATTGGTTTAGGTTGTATGGGTATGTCCTGCGAATATGGTTACGCTGACGAGTCAGAGTCCATTTCCACCATTCGCCACGCGATTGATATTGGCTGTAACTTTCTCGACACCGCTGAAGCTTATGGCCCCTACACAAATGAAGAGTTAATAGGTCGCGCAATTGTTGGGAGAAGGAAGGAAGTTATTTTAGCAACTAAGTTTGGATTTTCCATCGAAGATCCAAGCCGTGGGCCGACTGATAGCCGGCCGGAACATATCCGTCAAGTCGTTGAGGCAGCTCTTCGGAGACTTCAAACGGACTATATCGATGTTCTTTACCAGCACAGGGTCGATCCTGAAGTTCCAATTGAGGATGTTGCTGGTGCGGTAGGCGATCTTGTAAAGGCCGGAAAAGTCAAATATTTCGGTCTTTCTGAGGCGAATGCCGAAACTATTACTCGTGCACATAAGGTATTTCCTGTGTCGGTGTTACAAAGTGAATATTCTCTTTGGGAGCGAAACCTTGAAGTTGATGTCCTCCCTGTCGCTCGTTCCTTGGGTATCGGAATTGTCCCATTCAGCCCATTGGGTCGAGGTTTTCTCACCGGTACGGCAAAGCGGGCAGAAGAGTATCCGGAAGGTGATTTCCGAAGGACCAATGACCCTCGCCTGCAAGGCGTAAACTTTGATGAAAATATGCGAGCAGCGTTGAAAATCAAAGAGTTCGCCTCTGATCGAGGAGTGCTTCCTGGTCAGATCGCTCTGGCTTGGCTGTTGCACATTGGCCAAGACATCGTACCAATTCCTGGAACGAAACGACGATTGTACCTTGAGCAGAATGCAGCAGCGGCGTCGATAGCCCTTTCGAAATCGGAAATGGAGATGCTGGATGCGGTTATTCCGGTAGGAAAAACTGCGGGTAATCGATACAACGAAGGCAATCTGGAGTTAGTTGGTCGGTAATACTTAGAAAATGTCTCTGTCAGAAAATGACATAGAAAAGCCGACGCTGCCATCAAGTCTTTCGCGTAGTCACTTGGTTTAGGCGGCGTCGGCACTTCATGTTCTCAAATGCAGCAGGTATTGAACAAATCCTTGCGCACGCACTAAACTTTAGAGCGTTTAAGATCGAACGATTAAAAATTTCGTTCAATATATTTTTTTTTTAAAATTACATCTGGCTTTGCCTGTCTTGATTGAGCAGCCGGCAAAACCCACTGAGCCAAACCGCCCGAGATTTTATCGACTGGTTGCGGAGCTTGATTGCGAGTTAAATCACACCCTTCATGCCGGATGTGCTTTCAAACTGGAGCGCCTCACGGGCTTCGTGTGCAAAAAATGGGGCGATTCAGACATTAATTATTAATAGGGCGCGAGCTCGCGCTCAACACACCTCGCCGAACGTTCCAGCATACGGGTTTACGGTGGGGGAGGGCTGGATACATCTTGCAGAGCGTTTACCCACGTTTCCAAGATGCATCTATGATGAGCGGGGCGAACGGCCTTTCCTGGCTGTGCTTAGGGGAGTCAGTGGGGCGCGGCATCGGTATCTAGCGCCACTTTGACAGATGAGGTGCAAGGAGGCGCTGCTCGGTGAAGATTAGAAAACTGAAGATCAAGAATTTTCGAGGGGTTAGAAAACTAGAGTGGAGCCTTCCGAAAGCTCGCATTTTCTGCCCCATTGGGAAAGGCGATTCGTCCAAGTCAACGATACTGGATGCGATCCGTTATGCGTTCCACCCCCAATGGAACCTCACGCTCAGTGACTCTGACTTCTACCAGTGCAAGATTGATGACTCCATCTCTATCGAAGTAACCATTGGCGACCTTGTCGACGACTTCTGCTCGCTCAACAAATATGGGTACTATCTTCGAGGCTGGGACAGAGACGCGCTCGAGCTCACGGACGAGCCGGATGACCATCTGGAAAATGTACTGACCATACGATTCACGGTGGAGAAGGATTTGGAGCCGAAGTGGGTCGTGGTCTGTGACCGAAGTCCTGAAGGTATTCCGTTCGAGCAAGCTGACCGAAACACCGTGAGCGTGGGCTTGATTGTCGCGTAAAGTGAGAAGCAGCTTTCGTGGGCCACGGGGACTGCTCTGGCAAAGCTGACAACAGCACAAAGCCTGAATGAGCTGTTAGCAGACGCTTCGAGAACGGCTAGATCGTCGTTGGATGTTGACCGGTCTGCCACCCTGAAGAATTTCGACGTTGCGGCGTTGAAGTCGCAGAAAATCGCCAAGCTCCTAGGGGAGCCCGTGGTCGGCGCCTATAAGGCGCACCTCGATCTGAGCTCGATAAATCTGAAGGTGGGTGGGCTTGTCCTGCATGATGGTGAAATGCCGTTGCGTCAGCTGGGCTTTGGATCAAAGCGCATGCTTCTGTGCGGTATCCAGAAAGTGGGTCTGGAGGAAGGCCATATCACCTTGTTCGACGAAGTGGAATTTGGCCTGGAGCTAACCCGGCTAATCAAGCACATCAGGGAAGATAAGCGCGGACAGTATTTCCTTACGACTCACTCGCCCGTAGTGCTGCGCGAACTCATGATCGAAGAACTCTACGTCGTGCACACCAGAGACGGCTTTGCGGGTGACGTAGCGTTGATTCCGTGGCTGATGGCGACGCTGGAAACCGATGCTCCGGGCTGCAAGCATCCCTGAACGACCTGGGCCTTGAATGGTTTCGGATAAGAGCTTCGTTGGCGCATGGAATTCCTCGCGATAAGGGTGATCGCGTCCGCTTAAAAATACGCGGACACCATCGCCCTTAGAGCGAGAGTCCGGAAGGTGAGATCGCCGAACGCTTACTTTCTATCTGGGTAGATCCGGGAGAATTGCGTTGGTTTGCAGAACGACATCGCGAGCGAGTCGAATCGTCGCACCGTTGGCTCCTACATTTATAATTGTTTGTGCTTAATACCCTCGCTGTACGTTCGCCAAATTCTCTGGTGCCAGGCCAGTAAGGAAGCGCTCAAGGTTGGCCAGGAAGATGTCGGCGATCTCATGACGGCTGTTGGTGGAATCCCCCGAGGTATGGGGCGATAAGCGAACCCTTGGGTGGGAATATAGGGGATGTCCGTCGGGCAACGGTTCGGGCTCGGTGACGTCCAGCGAGGCCAGGCCGATGGAGCCGCTGTCTAGCGCTTCCAGCAACGCGCCATGGTCAAGCAAGCCACCCCGGCCAATGTTGATCAGGTGCAGGCCGGGCTTGGCGCTGGAGAGCACCGCGCTGTTGACGATATGCCGGGTCTCGGCGGTCAGTGGCGCGGCCAGCACTAGGTGATCAACGCGGGCAAACAGGTCATGGATGTCCTGAGCGGCTTCGACGCCTTCGACCTCGAACGGCGTTTGACTCTGACGCAACGCCAGCACGTTGATGCCCAGTGCCTGGGCTTTGGTCGCGAGGCTGCAGCCAATTGCGCCGAACCCGAGAATCCCCAGCGTGGAGCTCTTGAGCGGTGTCAGCGCGGTGAAATTCCACTGGGAGTCATGCACCCAAATGTCCGGCAGGTGCTTGGCGGCGGCGAAGATCGCGGCCAGGGCAAACTCGGCGACGTTATCGGCGGCACTGCCGCGCGCGGTGCTCACCGGTGGGCCGTTGAACAGCCATTTCGGGTAGAAATCGATACCGGAAGACACCACCTGAATCCACTTCAAGCTATAGGGCCAGCCAGGCGGCGCGGTGTCCGGCGCGAGATAGCCGCGCACATTGATTGGACGTACCAGCAGAATACTCACCTCTGTCGGCAGGTCGCTGGGGACACCGGCTGGCACGTCGAGTATCTCGGCCCCGGGGTGGGTTAGCGCGAGGCGCTGGCGGATGACTTCGTTGAAATCTGTATCTAGTTGGCTGGCGATAACGAGTTGGCTCATGGGCGTTCCTTTTGTTGGCGCAGGGTAAAGACGGCTTTGCCGACGCCTTGCAGCACGGCATCGTTCTGGGGGGTGTGGACGCGACTGCACAACACATCGCGGTAATGCCGTTGCAGGGGGTTGTGACGGGACAAGCCGGGATTGCCTGACGCCTCGATGGCCAACTCGACAGCGCGAATCGCGTTGCCGGTCACCAGGTATTTCAATTGCGCTGCGTGGCTCGCCGATGTGTGACCTTCGGCGGCGGCGTCAAGCAGGCTGCGGTTGGCGAACAGCAAAGTCTCGATGTGGCCAACGGTTTCCTGAAAGCGCGGCAGGGTCGACAGCGGCGCGCCAAGATTGGACGGCTTGCGTTGTTCCAGCCACTCGACGAACCAGTCGCGCGCCGCTTGAGCGACGCCGTCGTAGACCGACGACAGCAACACCGACATCCACAGGAACCCGTCGCCATCCATTTCCGGTTGCGGTGCGCTCCAGGGGCTGACGTTGACGGCGTGATCCAGCGGCACCAGCACGTTGTCGAACACCACTTCATGGCTGCAGGTGGCGCGCATGCCCAGATGGTCCCACTCTTCAATGATACTGATGCCAGGAGTGTCCTTGTGTACCAGCCAGGCACCGATAAGCGGATCTTCATCATTGCTGCGAGCCCAGACGCTGAACCAGGTTAGGCCATGGCTGCCGGTGGAGTAGATTTTCCGGCCGCTGATACGCCAACCTGCCGACGTTCGCCTGGCAATGGTCGCCGGCAATCCCCCTCGGGCCGGGGTGCCTAGGTCGGGTTCGACGCGCAATGCGTTGATCAATGCGCCTCGCTCAACGGCGTCCTGAGCCACTTGCAGGCGCAGCGCTTCGGGCCAGTTTTTACTGTCCTGTAAACGCGCATGCTGAATATATTGCATCACCAGGATCAGCGCAGTTGAAGGCTCGCCCTTGGCAATCGCGCTGATGGCCTGGCGCGCCTGCAGCAAGGTTGCACCGCCACCGCCAAGGACTTTGGGTACGGTCAGCGCGACCAGCCCATGTGCTTGCAACAACTTGAAGTTGTTATGGGGGAAGGCGCCGCTTTCGTCGTACAGGTGTGCCGTAGCGCCCAGTTCCTGGCTGATGCTGTCCAGCAGCAACTCGAATTTGGCCACGTCGACCGATCGCACGTGCGAGGCCGATTGAGAAGAAAGACTCATGGTGAAATCACTCGATCAAAAAGGTTGGAAGGCGGCTCATGACGGCAGCAACCGGAAATTTTTGTCCCACAGCGGATTTACGTCGAACCGTTCGCACAAGACGCCGGCGTCGACGAACAGGTCGGCGACTTCCTGGTGCGAGGCTATGGCCAGGTTGTTCACCTCGATGATTCTCAATGGATGGCTGCGGCTGTTGTATATGTCGAGAAACATCGCTTTGTGGACCCCCAGCAGCTGCGCCGTCTTGGGAGCCCAGGGCTCTGGGTTGTTGTTGATCCACTCCAGCGTGCGTGCCTGACGCGGCAGGTAATCCTGGAAGGCCTGGGCGCGTAGCGGGTCCTCCAGAGCGGCATGTCGTGCGGCAATCAAATAGTTGCCCGACAGATAACCCAGCGCGGTTTTCAGCACTCGGGCGCCTTCACGGGCCGCGCTCACAGCCGCCCATGTGCCGGCCAGCCCGCCGCCGATGACCAATACATCGGTGACCAGATCTAAGGTTGATTGGGCGGCGGTGTGTGCCGAGGTGATCGTCATTGGATGCAGGCTCCAGGCGGGTCTTGCTACGTTTGTCACCTCCGCCTGGAGAAAGGGGTCGATGAGGAACGTTGCCCCGCGCCGGTCTAGGCGTAGGCTAATGGGTGGCTCAGATCACGAAAAAACCATGGGTGCCGTCGCGGGCCAGTTGGTCCACTAGCCCGAACTCCCAGTCCAGGTAAGCCTGCATGGCTTCACGCGGGTTATCGGTGCCCTCGTAAGGACGGCGATAGCGGTCGATGCGCGGCGACGCAAGGTGACTTTCGCCTTGTTCCAGCGGCAGTTGCGCGGCGATCCAGGTGGCGGTGCCGCCCTTGAGCAGGAACACCGGTTTGCCGGTCAGGCTCTCGACTTCGGCAACCGCCAGCCGCGCCAACTGGCTGCTGCCACACGTCAGCACATAGCGTTGTGCGGTGGGCACACTGGCTAATGCTTCGCGTAGCTGACCCCGTAACACCCACCAGGCTCCGGGAACATGGCGTTTGACGTAGTTGGCGCTGCTGGTGAAATCCAGTACCCGCGTATCGCCATGGGCCAGCCATTGGGCGAGGGTCTCGTGGCTGATTTCCTCGGCCTGTTGCGGTGCGGGGACCGGCGCGTGCCACGCGCCGTGTTCGCTGAAGTGCTCAGGCTGTAGGTCATCCAGCACGTGCACCTCCCAGCCCAGTTGCGCCAGCCATGAGGCTGACATGTTGGCGCGCACGCCATCGTCGTCGGCCAACACCAGGCGCGCGCCACGCACACTGGCGAAATGATCGGTTTCCTGCACCAGTTGACCGCCAGGCGTCGAGCGGGCGGAGGGCAGGTGACCGGCTTCAAACTCTTCTGGCGTGCGCACATCGAACAGGTAAGTGCTGCGGGTCGGTTCCTGTTGCCAGCGTTGCAAGTCTGCCAGGCTTGCGCGACCGACCAGGGCCTTGTCGGCAACGCGACGAGCATCTTGGGCGGCACTGTGTCGATGTTCTTCGCTGGTCGGCGCGAACCGGCGCGACTGGCCGTGTTGCAGTGTCTGGCCGGCCAGGGTCCAGCCAATTGTGCCGTTGCGCAGCGCTGAAACCGGGTTGGCGATGCCGGCGTTGATCAACGACTGGGCTCCGATGATACTGCGGGTGCGACCGGCGCAGTTGACGATAATCCGTGTGGCCGGGTCGGGTGCCAGTTCCCGGGCACGCAGTACCAGTTCCGCCCCGGGCACGCTGATGCCGGTGGGAATGCTCATGGTCTGGTATTCATCGAAACGCCGTGCATCGAGCACCACCACATCGGCGTTGCTGTCGAGCAGCGCCTGGACTTCTTCGGCGGCCAGGGACGGTGTGTGGCGCCGGCTTTCCACCAGTTCACCAAAAGCCTTGCTCGGCACATTGACGTCGATGAACAGCTCGCCACCGGCGTTGCGCCAACCGTCCAGCCCTCCTTCCAGCAGGCTGACATTGAGGTACCCCAGGTCCAGCAGACGCTGGGCGGCGGTGCCGGCAAAACCTTCACCGTTGTCATAGACCGTCACCGGCGCGTCGAGCCTCGGAATCCGCGAATACACTTCAAGCTCAAGTTTGGACAGGGGAATATTGGCCGCGAACAGAGGGTGCGACTCTGCGAAGGGCGCTTCTTCACGCACATCCACTAACGCCAGTTCTTCTTTGTTCAGCAGTGCCTTGCGAATGTCGGCGAAGGATCGGTTCAGTACACGTTTGTCAGGCGTTGGGCTCATAGGGTTTAGCTCTCTTTGGACAGATCCCAGATGTTGGGTAGAAAGGTGTTGGAGTAACCGGAAATGAACAGTTTTTCGCTGCCGTCGGGTTGGTACACCGCGCGCCGCACGGCACCGATGTTGGCGCCGTACACATGAATGCTGATGGAGACCTGGTCGTCGAAGGCATTGCTGACTTGATGAATGTCACCCACCTTGGGCGACACGGCTTCGACCTGGCCGGGCAGCAGATGAACGCGTTTGCCATCGGCGATCAGGCTGCTGTCGGTATGGCGTTCGAAACCTTGCGAATATTCTGCGCCGCGCAACATGCCGATGAGCCCCCAAACTCGATGATCATGAATGGGCGTGCTTTGCCCCGGCCCCCAGACAAAACTGACGATGCTGAAACGCTGCCGGGAGTCGGCGTGCAGCAAAAACTGTTGATAGCGCTCCGGGTCTGCCTGGGCGAATTCTTCCGGCAACCAGTCGTCATGACTGACCAGTTGCGACAGCAGCTTGCCACCCCGATGCAAAAGGTCGCCCTCACGAGGGTTGCTGTCGATCAATTCCGCCAAGGCGCCTATGAACGCTCTGAGTCTCTCTGGGTGTCGGACCTGGGTCATGGCGATTCCATTGTTCGTGTTGAAAAGTAGATGCCATAATTTAAGCATAATGATTATGGTTAATATGCTATTTTTTAATAATTAGCATATAGCTGAATGGAATTTAAAACATTAAATCTAGCTTCTGACGTTATCAATGTTCCACTTCAGCGCATCGGGCTATCCAGATCCCAACAATAGAACTATGCTTTTCAAACATCTTATTGACTGTTCTCTATGTGCGGGCCAAATGAAAATTGATGATATCGATGCCTTCGTCGAGGTGATTCGTTGCCAGTCCATCAGCCATGCCGCCGAGTCGCTACAGCTGACTCAGCCGGCCATCACGCGGCGCGTGCAGAACTTCGAGCAGGCACTGGGCGTGGAGCTGTTCGATCGCAATACCAAGCCGTTGCGGCCGACACTGATCGGTACGCGAGTGTATGAACAGTGCCGTTTGATCCTGCGGGAAATGGACGCGCTGCGCGAGCTGGTTGCCACGGATGCGCCGCCTACGGGCTTGCTGCGATTGGGCGTGCCACAAACCATCGGCGATGTGGTGCTGCTCGACGCACTCAAGCATCTGCGCGTCGAATACCCTGACCTGCGAGCCCAGGTTGTCACGGGGTGGGGCAGTCAATTGGTCGGCAAGATCGAGCGCGGTGAGCTGGACGCTGCAGCTGCACTGTTCCCGGCCGGCAAGATTTTCCCGGACAATATTGTCGGTGAGTCGATCGGCAAAATGGAGCTGGTGGTGGTGTGCGCCAAGTCTCAATTGCCCAAGCGCCCGTGCAAACTGGCCGACGTTTACCAGAGTGGCTGGGTTCTCAACCCTGATGGCTGCGGTTTCCGCGCCGGGTTGCAACGTACCCTGTCAGACCAGGGGCTGGCCTTGAGGGTCAACCTGGAAACCTTCGGCACCGAATTGCAGTTGGGGCTCGTCGCCGACGGTCTTGGATTGGGGCTGGTCCCGCGTCCTTTGCTGGAGCGCAGCGCGCATTTCGATCAACTGGCCGCCATGCCGCTCAAGGATTTCAAACCGGTGATGGACCTGTGGCTGATCTACCCGCATTTCCTCGGCAACCTGCAAGGCCCGGTCGACACTTTTGGCAAACTGGTCGCGGGCTCGCTGCAGAAGATCAAGCGCGCAGCGTGACGAAAATATCATAAAAATAAATGATAATTAGCTTAGATTAAAATGTGCTTTTTATTATTATTTGGCTTCCCATAGGCTTGCTGGAGATCCTTAAGGCCATCCAGGAAGTTTTGCCATGAGCAGTGTCAGTCCGTTATCGAGCCTCTCGAAAAATGTTCGTCAGCGTGTCACCCCGGAAGAATGGGAGGTGCGTATAAAACTGGCCGCCGCCTATCGGTTGGCGGCGCTGTTCAAATGGACAGACCACATCTACACGCATTTTTCCGCCCGGGTGCCAGGCCCCGACGAGCACTTCCTGATCAATGCCTACGGGCTGTTGTTCGACGAGATCTCCGCCTCCAATCTGGTCAAGGTCGACATCGACGGCACGATCGTCGATGACCCTACCGGCCTGGGCATTAACTACGCCGGTTATGTGATCCACAGCGCCATTCACGGCGTGCGCCCGGATCTGCAAGCAGTCCTGCACACCCACACTCGTGACGGTATCGCCGTGTCCGCCCAGCGTGACGGGTTATTGCCGATCTCGCAGCATTCCATTGGTTTTTCCGGGCGCGTGGCTTATCACGGTTACGAAGGTGTGGCGCTGGACCTCGACGAGCGCGAGCGCCTAGTGGCCGACTTGGGGGACAAAAGTGTGTTGATCCTGCGCAATCATGGGTTGCTGACCGCAGGTGTCAGTGTCGAGCATGCGTTCCAGCAGCTGCACGGTCTGGAGCGCGCCTGCAACATCCAGATCGCGGCACAGGCTGGCGGTAACGCTGAGTTGATTTTCCCGCCGGCGGAGGTCGTGGCCAAGGTCGAGAAGCAGGCTGAAGTGTTTAAAAGCGGTGATGGACCAGGTGTTGCGCGTCATTGGGATGCGCTGATCCGTCAGTTGGAACGGACGGATACGGCTTATAAAGAGTAATTGGCGGTAAAGATCAAAAGATCGCAGTCTGCGGCAGCTCCTACAGGTCCTGGAAACAAGCGCGAATCAAGGGGTGTATCCATTGCCGGCTAGGAGCTGCCGCAGACTGCGATCTTTTGAGGCCCTCAGATTTATTGAGAGGATCAGGCGACTTTTTCCGCCGCCTGGCGTTCACGTTGTGCCACCAATTGGCGGGTCAGGGGGATCAAGCGTTTGCCGTAGTCGATGGCATCGTTAAGCGGGTCAAAGCCTCGAATCAGGAACGTGGTGATGCCCAGGTCGTAATAATCAAGCAAGGCTTCGGCGACTTGTTCCGGGGTGCCGACCAGTGAGGTCGAGTTGCCTTGAGCACCAAGCAGGCCGGCAATCCCGGTCCACAGACGTTTGTCCAGGCGCGAACCTTGCTCCGCGGCTGCCAGCAGGCGCCGGGAGCCTTCATTGGGAGGTTCGCGACGGACAAAACCATTCTTCTCTGCCAGTGCAGTCGCCTGTTGCAGGATGTGCTCGGCGCGTTCCCATGCCAGTGCTTCGGTGTCCGCCAGTATAGGGCGCAACGACAGGCTGAAACGAATGCTGCGACCATGCTTGGCCGCTTCGGCGCGCACCTGATTCACCACTTCACGCACTTGTTCGTAGGTCTCACCCCACAGCGCATAGACATCGGCATGCTTGCCCGCGACCTCGATGGCCACTGCGGACGAGCCGCCAAAATAAAGTGGGATGTGCGGCTGCTGTGGTGACTTCACGGCCGAGTGCGCGCCTTCAAACTGGTAATACTTGCCCTGATAGTCGAAAGGTTTTTCGCTGGTCCATTCCTGGCGCAATACGTCCAGGTATTCATCGGTGCGGGCGTAGCGCTCGTCCTTGCCGATGTAGCTGCCGTCGGCACGCAGTTCACGGTCATCGCCACCGGTAATGATGTGCACTGCAGTGCGCCCGCCATTGAACACGTCGAGGGTGTTGAACTGGCGTGCAGCGAGCGTTGGCGCAGCAAAGCCTGGTCGATGGGCAATCAGGAACTGCAATTTTTTCGTCACGCTGGCTGCATGCGAGGCAATCAGCGTGCTGTCCGGGCTGTCCGAGTGGAAGGCCACGAGGGCGCGGTCGAAGCCGGCTTCTTCATGGGCGCGGGCGACTGTCTCTACATAGTCGGGTTGTAGGGTAGGGCCGCTGCGAGGGTGAATTTCCGAAGCGTGGTGGCCGCCGATGTAGCCGATGAATTCAATACTCATGAGGAGTTCCTTGTCGTTGTGCAGGTGTAATGAAAGCCTCCTCCTGGCGTGGGGTCGGACGTGGTGTGGAAAGTAGGCGCTCGAGTCAGTCGTGTGAAATGCCGTTTTGTTCTAAGTTAATTATTAAATTAATGAATCATAAAAAATTGGTGATATCAGCAATATGCATTTTAAGCCTGGTCTTTGTTTCAGACGCCGGCGGCGTAAGGGCAGGGCCTATTTATCTTCGTTGGCTTGCGTTATTCCCTGGGGATTTCTGGCTGGCGCTAGTGTTTATCGTGCAAATCAACACCACAGCCGGCATCGGGTATCTGGCCATCGACGTACGAGACTTCATGCGCACCGATGGGATCGTGATCTGCCTGCTTATGTACAGCGTCCTCGGCTTATTGATCGATAGCATCGACAGCGAACAGTTGCTGGTGTCCAAGGAACGCGCTGCGGTTTTTCCGGAACCCTGACTGATGCCATGGAAGCGCGCCTGGAAAAACGTGATTCTCGGTTTGCGCATTTCTGATGCCAAGGCGAGCGCGATACAGGCCTTGACCGAAGTAGGGTTGGCCCACCGAAGGAACAGACGGGTTTTTTGAATGGGCGCGCAAAAAATCACCCGTGTGAATAATGCTGCGCGTACGCTCGCAGGGCATGCCCATGCCCATGCCCATGCCCATGCCCATCTCCATCACATCTTCATACACCACGGGTGTTGCTAATTTACACCAACCCGAAGACGCCCCTAGGGCTGACCTGTTAGGTGCTATAGCCGTCTTCTGCTGAATCTCAGGGCGATGGTGCGCACTTCCAAATGAAACCGATGGTGCAATTCTTGGCGTCAAGATTTAAAGAGTAGCAAGTCCAAGTGGCCATGCACACGAAGACTATCGGAGGAGGGGTGCGGCAACCTGAGCGAAATTTTTGAAGTGGGCAATCTACCGGTCACAGGTTTCGTGGGGCCTTGAAGCAAATATGGCCCCGCGCCCCAAGAATAATAGAATTTACTAATGACTATAATATTATTTATATGAATAAAATATCAAAGTAATAATGATAAAAAAGAATATTAGCTTATGGCAAAAAGGCATTATATTTTTGTTATTGATTCCTTTAAGTTTGGCTACAACAACCTACCCCTACCTCGGATGGTACCCGTCGTGATCAGAATTCTGCCGCCTGCCAGGACAATCAATCCCTGGCACGCGCTACAGAAACGTAGGAAGGGAGTTCAGCTTATGTTGCCTATTCAACTGCTTAGCCCGATCGCCAACGGGCACTGCTCCGCCCCCTCGCCGGCCTCTCTCCTCACACGTGGTCCAGACTGCTGATACACCCTTGGAAATTGCGCGCACCGCGCTGTCGCGACGACAGCGCGAATGCCCGACTTCACGATTTTGTTTCGTGGCTGCGATGCCAGCCACTGTTGGAGTGGATATGAAGCAAGTTTCACAACGTGCCTTGGCATCGAGCCCCTGCTGGCGTTGGACATGCTGTCAGGCACAGTTGAGGCGCAGGAAGAAACAAAGGACGCCGAGCAGCACCATGGTCAGCAGCTACGGCGCCTATTCGCGCTGCGGTTTGCCGGCGGGTACCACTACAACCGGTTGACCCACGTCTACTAAGGCCAGCACTTGCTAGCACCTGAAAAAGCACCGCATAGCGTGCGAGGAATAGAACATGCCCATTGTCGCCAAACCCTACGACCTGATTAATGAGATTTCGGATTACCCTGTACCCCAGAGCCGCGTATCAACCCCGATCAAGGCTCTGCAAGTGGTGCCGGCCCGGCACCCCTGGCGCTGGGCGGGGTCGATCTTCGCTGCGCTGGTGCTGTTGGCCATCGTGTACTCCCTGGCCACCAACCCGCGCTGGGAATGGGACGTCTTCGGGCAATGGTTCTTCTCGCCGTCGGTGTTGCGCGGCCTAGGCCAGACGCTGTTGCTGACTTTGCTCAGCACGGTGTTCAGCATCATTTTCGGCACAGCGCTGGCCCTGGCGCGGCTGTCGGGATCGCCGTTGTTGGCGGGCCTGGCCTGGGGCTATATCTGGTTTTTCCGTTCGATGCCGGCACTGCTGGTGCTGATCATCCTCTACAACTTTGCCTACCTGTACGACCACATCGTCCTAGGTGTGCCGTTCACCGACCTGGTCTTCGCCGAATGGTCGACGGTGGATGTGCTCAGTCAATTTACCGTGGCGGTGCTGGGCTTGAGCCTGATGCAGGCGGCCTACGCGGCGGAGATCATTCGCGGCGGGTTGATTGGGGTCGACGCCGGCCAGCATGAAGCGGCTGCCGCCTTGGGCCTGCCGGCGACGCGACGGGTGTTCCGTATCATCCTGCCCCAGGCGCTACGTTCGATCCTGCCTTCGGGTTTCAACGAAATCATCGGCCTGGTCAAGGGCACGTCCATCGTTTACGTGCTGGCCTTGCCGGAGCTGTTCTACACCGTGCAGGTCATCTACAACCGCACCCAGGCGGTGATCCCGTTGCTGATCGTTGCGACGGTCTGGTACCTGATCATCACCACCTTGCTCACCAGCGCCCAGTACTACGTCGAACGCCACTTTGCGCGGGGCACCGCGAGAGTGTTGCCGCCGACGCCGTTGCAGCGCGTGCGCCGCTGGCTCAAGGAGAAGTCCCATGAGTGAAGTCGCTTCCGCCTTGCGCGCCGGGCGCATCCAGATCCAGGGTCTGGGCAAGCGCTTTGGCAACCAGCAGGTGCTCAAGGACATCGACCTGACCATTGAACCGGGCAAGGTCACGGTAATCCTCGGGCCGTCCGGCTCGGGCAAATCCACGCTGCTGCGCACCATCAACCACCTGGAAAAAATCGACAGCGGGCACATCACCATCGACGGTGAATACGTCGGCTATCGACGCAAAGGCGACCTGCTCTATGAGCTCAAGGAGCGCGAGATTCTCAAGCGTCGCATCGACGTCGGTTTCGTGTTCCAGAACTTCAATTTGTTCCCGCACCTCACCGCCTGGGAAAACATCGCCGAAGCTCCTCTGGCCCACAAACGCTGGAGCAAGGCTCAGGCACAAGCCAACGCCAGTGAGCTGCTGGCCAAGGTCGGCCTCGCGGACAAGGTCGATGCCTACCCGCGCCAGCTGTCCGGTGGCCAGCAACAGCGGGTTGCCATCGCCCGCGCTCTGGCGCTGGACCCCAAAGTCCTGCTGTTCGATGAACCCACCTCAGCCCTTGACCCGGAACTGGTCGGCGAGGTGCTCGACGTGATCAAGGGCCTGACACAGTTGGGCGTAACCCTGGTGATCGTCACCCACGAAATCGGTTTTGCCCGCGAAGTGGCCGACCACGTGGTGTTTCTCTGCGACGGCCAATTGATCGAGGAAGGGCCGCCCGAACAGATTTTCCGTCAACCCCGACATCCCCGCACCGTGGCCTTTCTCGGCAAGGTGCTGTGAGTTTTCCATTCCTTCAAGGAGTACTGCCCATGTTAGTAAATACCGCCCGTGTGGCCTTGTTGGCGATTGCCGTCAGCGCTGGCCTGCCGCTGATCGCTACACCAAGCGCCATCGCTTCCACCGTGCAACAGGTCGACCTCAGCCCTGACCGCCAGCGCATCCATGTGCCACGCAACGAGGCCGCCATCGCGCAGATCCCGGCGGGCTTCAAGTTCGCCCAGCCCGGAAAATTCACCGTGGCCGTCTCCGCCACTGCTGGGCCGCCACTGGCGCTGCTGGCCAACGACGACAAAACCATCATCGGCAGCGAAGCCGATACCGCGCAGTTGATCGCCGACAGCCTGGGGCTGCAATTGAACGTGGTGCTAACTAGCTGGGAGGACTGGCCCCTGGGCGTCAGCTCGGGCAAATTCGACGCGGTGATCAGCAACGTCACTGTGACCGAAGCGCGCAAAAAACGCTTTGACTTTGCCACCTACCGCCAGGATGTACTGGGTTTTTACGTCAAGACAACCAACAAGATAAGCGAGATTCAACAGGCGTCGGACATTGCTGGGCTGAAGATCATCGTCGATTCCGGCACCAACCAGGAAAAAGTCCTGTTGGCGTGGAACGATTCCAATGAAAAGGCCGGCCTCAAGCCAGCGCTGCTGCAGTACTTCGACGACAAAGCCGCCGCGCAATTGGCCGTGCAGTCCGGTCGCAGCGATGCGCTGTTCGGCCCTAACTCGGTGTACGCCTACTCGGCCGCGATCACTGGCGGCATCAAACGCGTGGGCACCGTGAATGGTGGCTGGCCGTTGCAGGCCGATATCGCCGTGACCACGCGCAAGGACAACGGCCTGGTCAGGCCGATCAATACCGCCCTGGAAGGCGCGCTTGCCGGGGGCCAATACGAGCAGGTGCTGCAGCGCTGGGGCCTGGAAGTGGAGCGCGTCGACAAGTCGCTGATCAACCCACCTGGCTTGCCGGATTGAATCCTACAAGGGAGCAATGGATATGGGACTGACACGACGTGAAGCGCTGTCCAGCATCGCCGCCGTAGGGGGGGGGGAAGCGGTCAAGGATGCACTGGCGGTATTGGGGCTGGGGCCGTCGTCACACCGGCGACCGCAACCTTTGAAACTCAAGGAAGGCTTGGGGCAGGGCACCCGCGTGCTGGTGCTTGGCGCCGGGATAGCCGGGCTGGTCACCGCCCTGGAACTGACCCGCGCCGGGTTCTCCGTGCAAGTGCTGGAAGCCCGTGATCGGGTGGGCGGTCGCACTTGGACCCTACGCAATGGTGACCGGGTGGATTACAAGGACGGCCGCACGCAAACCGCGGCATTTGACCCAAGCCTGTATTTCAATGCCGGGGCGGCACGGATCCCCAGCCAGCACCGCACGATCCTCGACTACTGCAGTGAGCTGGGCGTGCCCCTGGAAGTTCTGGTCAACAGCAGCCATGGCGCCCAGGTACGTCCAGACTTGGCGCAGCCCGCATTCACCGTGGGCCAGGCAAGCAACGATGCGCGGGGGCACCTGTCAGGCTTGCTGGCCACGGCGGTGCAGCGAGATGCCCTCGACGATGTATTGAGCAGTGAAGAACGAGCCCGTTTGCTGGCTTTTCTGCAGGTGTATGGCGACCTGTCGCAGGAGCTGGCGTATGAAGGCAGCCTGCGTTCCGGTCATCTGGAATCGCCTGCGCACCCCGGGGCATTGCCGGCCAGCCTGCATCCTATTGACCTCGAGCGGTTGTTGCATCCCGAGTTATGGGGCGCATTGATGCACTCCGAATTTCCGGAATTTTCGGCCACGATGTTCCAGCCTGTCGGCGGCATGGACCGTATCACCGATGCGTTCTACCAGCGTGTCAACGAGCAGGTGCAACTGGGCGCCCAGGTACGGCAGATCCGCCAACTCGAAGACGGCGTAGCAGTCACCTACCACGATAAACACAGCGGTCGCGAACAGGTGGTGCGCGCCGATTACCTGGTCTCCACCTTGCCGTTGCCGCTACTGGCCATGCTCGATACTGATTTCAGCGACCCGATCAAGGCCGCCCTGCTCAGCACCCGCAATGACCAGGCAACCAAGGTGGCGTGGCAATCCCCGCGCTTCTGGGAGACCGATTACCGCACCTACGGCGGCTTGTCCTGGATCGAGCACCCGGCGCGACTACTGTGGTACCCCAGCAACGACTTGAACACCCGCGACGGTCTATTGGTGGCGGGTTATGTGACCGGGGAGGGCGCCGACGTGTTTGGCGCGCAACCATTCGACGCACAGTACGCCACTTCTAGGGAGGCGGTGGAGTTGCTGCACCCGGGTTACTCGCGCCACCTGTGCAACCCGCTGGCGGTGTCTTGGGAAAAGATCCCCTACAGCGAAGGCCCTTGGCTGCAACGCGAGCATTTCCCGGCGGATGCCAGCGCCTTGCTGGAAGAGCCCTACGGTCGGGTGTACTTCGCCGGCGATGGCCTGGTGCAGAGCGGCGTCGGCATCTGGCAGGAGTCGGCGGCCAACTCGGCGAGGCATGTGGTTGGTCAATTGGCAGAACGGGTTGTTCAACAACGACAGACAGCGGCCCTCGCCGCGTCCTAAGGAGACATAGCATGAGCGACAGCATTCAACGCACCAGCGTCGGCAATTTCCCGATCTCGCAAACCGTGACCGTACCGGCCTCCGCCAGCCTGTTCTTCGTCAGCGGCACCTTGCCGGACCTCGCTGACCCACAAGCCCCGGCAGGCACGCCAGCGGCTTATGGCAACACCGAAGTGCAGACGGTTTCGGTATTCAACAAGTTGCGTAAGATCCTTCAGCAGCAACACCTGGACCTGGGCGATATCGTGCAGTTGCGGGTATTCCTGGTCGGCGCCGAGGAAACCGGCGGCAAGCTGGATTTCGACGGGCTGCAAGCCGGGTATACGCAGTTTTTCGGTACCCCCGAGCAGCCCAATAAGCCGGCGCGCACGGCCTTGCAAGTGGTGGCCCTGCCATTGGCCGGCGCGCTAGTGGAAGTCGAAGCAGTCGCCGCCAGAATCGCTTGATCGCAGGCGTCGGTCTTTCTGACCCTGTCACTACCGGATACCGGGCTTCGGCGCCACTGCGCCCAAGCCCCGTAGCTGAGACTTTATGTCATGCTCGGCATAGCCTGGCCGCAACCTGCTGGGGCGCTAATTAGTAGGAAAGACTGTGAAGCGGGACGACGATGAATAGGCTTCTGACTGTTCCTCCGAAATCGAGCAGATGCGCAAAGCGACGAGCCACAACAGGTTGACCAATCGCAGCCGAGCCGCCAGGAGCGGCGTGGTTGGAGGCTGCGACAGTTTTAATTCTCTAGCATCTGGCGCCCAAGCTGCATTTCCGCCCGTTGCGACTGTTTTGCGCTTTCTCCAAACAAGGCTGAAGCCCAGGGATTCCGGGGTTCAATTGCGACAGTTTTAATTCTCTAAATTCAATCCGGAAGATAAGGGCGATGGTGTCCACGTATTTTTAAGTGGAGAACATCACCCTTATCCCTAGAGTCGGGTAGATGACTTCGCCGGACGGTTACACTCGACATTCCTTAACCCTCAATGGAGCTGCGTCTTGATGGCAGCGTCCCCCTTCCGCTGCGCATACTCTGATCAGGTATCAACAGTCAGTGCAGGCGTAGATTGAGGGTTAAGTCCATCGAGTCCTGCGGAAAGAGGCAAGAAGGGCAGACACAGATTTTGAGAGTCGGTGTTTCCGGTTTGGTTGACAGGCGATAAGTATATGGACTGAGGTATAGGTATCGCCTCGGATGAACTTCTACGGGATAACCTTGATTTCACGAATCAAATCATCAACGGCGGCAAGCATGAACTTAATCGTTTTTTCATCAATGAAACTGCCGTCCTGAATCTTTTGATTGACACCCGGAATGACTATCTGTGGGCTGCAAATGACTCTGGAAAGGGTTGCCGACAGCGTTTCCCGCAGCTGTGCCTGAGCGCGCACCCCGCCCAGTACGCCAGGTGAAGACGTCATGATAAGCACGGGTTTATTTTTCAGCGGTGAGTTGAATCCCGGGCGGGATGCCCAATCCAGCGCATTTTTCAGTACGCCGGAAGTGCCGTAGTTATATTCAGGCGAACAAATGACCAGTCCATCGGATTGGGCGATGGCCTCTTTCAGCGCTGCCACCGATGCAGGCAGCATCTGTGCTTCGAGATCTGCGTTGTAAAGGGGGATGTCATTCAGTGCGAAGAGACTCATTTCTGCCTGGTGGCCTAATCGATTGGAGAGGGTATTGAGTACCGCTGTATTGGCAGACTGTGAACGCAGGCTGCCTGAAATGCCGAGTAGTCGAAGGGCGAGAGTGGCCATAAGAGTCCTTACCAGAGAGATGAATAATCAAAAATCACACAGCCTCTTTCTTTGGGAGTGACACACCGATCATCACAAACAGTGCCCGGGCAATCCCCTCACTTCTGTTGCGCCAAGCGTGCCGTGTACCATTTTGAATGACGATGTCGCCCGCCTTAACGAGGCGGCTCTTACCGTTATCCAGCTCCAGCCACATCTCACCTTCCAGAATGATTCCGTAATCGATGGTAGCGGTGGTGTGCATGCCCGGATTTTCCGCTTCAAAGCTTTCGATCAGGCCAGGCAAAGCCGCCCCCAACTCTTCATAGGCCCGGACACCATCGACGGGGTTCTGCATGATCGAGTCTGGTGGGAAATCGAACATGGCGATGCTTGTGCCACCTTGCGGAGGAATCAGCGAAGAGTAATCCATGGTGGGATCTCGCTCTTGATCGAGGCGAACCGGATTTGCTGGTGTCGCCCACAACTGCGCCATGGCATGCCCGGGGATTGAGGCAAAAGATTGAGCCCTTGGGGCAAAGTCATCTGAAACGAACACGGAGTTACCCTGTTCGTCGTGGCCGGTCACGATTCTTCTTATTTTCATGCGCATTACTCAATGAGCGGACAGGGAGGCAGCGAGGGAGGGCAGATACCACTCCGCTCGCTACGTTCATTCAAGGGCAGATGACGTAGTTACTGAAGCCGCCATGGCGGTTTTCGATACCGGAAATGGCGCTGTTGACATCTTCCAGACTGAACGCTGTGTTTTCGAACAACGACAGATCAAGTACGCCGGATTCAACCATGTCGGCCATGGCTTGACCTTGTCCGGTGGTGAACCAGGCCGATCCGCTGATCTGGATGTCGTTGTCCATTATCCAGTGAAGGTCGATAGGGACTTCGCCTGCAATGGCCCCGATATTGACCAGGTGCCCACCACGGTGAAGGGATTTCAGGGCCTGAGTCAGGCTTTCGTGGGGAGCGCCCGGACCCAGGGCATCGATGACCACATCAACACCCTCGCCATGGGTGACTTCATAGGCCCATTCGTTGGTGGGAATTGTACCGAGGGTGTGAATTTCGATCCGGCCCGGGGCTGCAAGGTCTTTCACCTTCTGGAACAGATCCTGGTTTCTGGCGGTGCCGAGGATTTTACGAGCGCCCATGGCCAGTGCCAGAACGACGGCGCCCAGACCGAGCGTACCGCTGATCCCGTTAATCAACACGGTACTGCCGGGACCGACATTGGCCTTGAGCAATGCCTTGTAGGCCGTACCTGTATAGCCCAGGCGTGCAGCGGTCTCGAAACCGAGGTTGTCCGGCAGTTTGACCAGGCTGTATTGCGGGGCAGGGATGTATTCGCAAAGACCACCGTAAGGATAGTCTTCAAACATGCGCGGACTTTTAGGTGTGAACCCGAAGTAACCGTTGAACGTATAGGCGGTGCACGCAATGGTGTTGCCTGCGCGGCATGCCCGACATGATCCGCAATGCCTGCCGGGGTTGACGTACACCCGGTCACCAACCTTGAAGTCATAGACCTGGGCGCCGACCGCCTCGATGACGCCTGAAGGGTCCAGTCCGAAAATCGCCGGGAGTTTGGGCAAGGGATTCTGAGGGAACCATTTCACCCAATTGGTGAGGATATTGTGCAGGTTAGGAACGATCCCGCACGCTTTGACCTTCACCAGCACCTCGGTTGGACGAATCTGCGGAACGGGCACTTGTTCGATGACCATCGATTTACCGCCTTCATACAGGCGTGCGGCGCGCATGGTTTTTGCAGTCATGATGTTCTCCGATACACATATTGTTTTTGTAGTGCTGATAACTTGGAGCATGCTTTAAATCGTCGGCAATCAACGCAGGCCGTCTTCGCCTTTCACGTCGGCGGCAGCCAGGCCGCCCAACCGCGCATGAATCCTGCCGCCAGTGGCCATGGCCAGACCAAACGCGATTTCGCCACGGCGGGGGCCGTCCCATACGGTCATTTCTGCAACGCCAAAGTGGCTGCGAACATAGGCCGCCTGGATATGCCCAAGCGGGATCATTACCCGGCATCCGGGGCCGCCGATGGTCTTCGCCGCGGGCACGATCGCCTTCGGGTTACCGAGCGCTTCACGCATCGCCCAGCCGCCTGCTTCATGCCAGACCGCACCATGTTCCAGTTCGCCGTCTTCGCCGACGACTGCGCCCTTGCCATAAGCTTGTACATGGCTGGCGCCACCCAGCGCATGGATCAGTTGCTCGGACAGTTGTGCGCCTAAACTTCTCAATTCCTGCATGAACGGCAGCAGATCCTCAACATACTTTCCCGCATAGGGATTGGTGACGATGGCGGTGGCGACGGCAATCCTGAGCGGGACCGACGCGCGAGGCCCCCCTTCGTGGAACACCTCTTCAACGTCCAGTTTGATCTTACGAACCATCACAAGCGACATGCCTAACCTCCAGAACCGAGAGCCTTATGCAGCTCGTTATTTTTTTGAACCGGCCTTTTGCATTATGCATTTAATGATGTATGGTGCAAGAAATTAGTTTTTGTGCACAAAAAACAGGAGAAGAACATGAAGCTGATTTCGTATCGCAAAGAGGGGAAGGCTCACTTCGGCGCCGTTTCTGGCGACGGGGTGGTCGAATTGACCCGTCATTTTGCTGGGGTTCCGGACCTCGCGTCGTTCCTGGCCGAGCCGTCGCTGATGCAGCAGGCCCGTCAGATCGTAGAAGCCTCGCCACCCGATTACCCGTTTTCAAGTGTCGAGCTGGAGGCCGTCATACCCAATCCCGGCAAGGTTATCTGCGTCGGCATTAACTATGTGGCTCACGCCGAAGAGGCCGGAAGGAAGGTCGGAGAATTCCCGGTTATTTTCCAGCGCTTCGCCGAAACCCTGCTTCCCCACGGCGAGCCTCTTGTAAGGCCACAGGTGTCGGAGCAATTCGACTTCGAAGCCGAGTTGGCCGTGGTGATCGGCAAAGGAGGTGCGCATATCGATCCGGCCGATGCGATGGATCACGTCGCGGGTTATACCTGCTTCAACGACGCCAGCGTGCGCGACTGGCAGTTCCATACGCACCAGTACGGCATGGGCAAGACGTTCAGGAAAACCGGGGCGTTGGGTCCATGGCTCATTCCTGCTTCGGAAATTGCCGATTACCGTAAGCTGGTGGTGCGTGGAGTGCTCAATGGAGAGCAGTTGCAGGAAGGTAGTCTTTCAGAGCTGGCTTTCGACATTCCGCATTTGATTGCATACGTGTCCAAAGCACTGCCGTGGAACCCGGGCGATATTCTGGCAACCGGCACGCCCAGCGGGATTGGCTTCAAGAGGAATCCACCGATTTTCCTCAAGCCCGGTGACGTTTTCGAAGTAGTCATCACCGAGATCGGGACGCTATCGAACGGCGTTATTGACGAAGCCTAAACGTTGTCCTCTACCCAATCATAAAAACTGGAGGTTCCAGATGCCCGCATTGCCGACTATCAATTTCACTCACTCCGGCGTGTTTTGCGCAGACCTTGATCGTATGGTCGATTTCTACTGCCGTGTCCTGGGCTTCATCGTCAGCGACAAAGGTGTCGCCTCGACAGGGCATCGGTTGTTTTTCATGACGCAGAACCCGGAGTTGCATCACCAGGTCGTGCTGTTCGACGGCAAACCAGTCGACCTGCCGTTCAACCCTATCAACCAGCTGTCGTTTCTGCTGGACTCGCTGGATGACCTGAAAACCTATTACCAATTCGCCAAAAACAGCGGCATCGAAGGGATCGCCCAGGTTGATCACGGCAACGCCTGGTCCATGTATTTCAAAGACCCTGAAGGCAACCCCATCGAAATGTACGTCGATGCGCCTTTCTATACGGCTCAACCGTGCAAGGAGCCCCTCGATCTGGAGCTGCCGAGCGAAGTTATCCTGGCTCAGACCGAAGCCATGTGCCGGCGCCGTCCTGGCTTCCAGACGCGAGAGGACTGGAAGAATTCCATCCGGGCGAAGATCGAGGAACAGCGGGTTCGAATCGGCTGACCGCGCAATGATCTGTGGATGTTGAAGCCTGGTTGATGGCTGCGCATCGGCGTGTTCATCAGCCAGAAGTCGCACTGGATAAGAACAAAAAGCGGAGTAGACGATGGACTACGATGTCATCATTGTTGGAATGGGTCCGGTGGGTGCCGTGTGCGCAAACCTGGCCGGTATGTGGGGGCTGAACGCGCTCGTCGTGGACAAGTCCGAGACGGTATACGTCAACCCCAGGGCCATGGGTTTCGACCACGAAGTGATGCGTGTCTTCGGCAATATCGGCCTGGCCGATGAGATCTCCGGGCACGTCATGCCTTATCGTCCCTCGGAGTACCGAACTACCGGTTCGCAGCTGATCAAGCGCATTGATGCTGCCAAGCCTCCTTTCCCCCTGGGTTGGGCACCGAATTATGTTTTCTCGCAACCGCCCGTCGAGCGTGCGCTGCGCGGCAAAGTTGCCGATCTGAAATCTGTCACGGTCGAGCTTGGCTCAGACGTTTTATCGGTCAATTCCATGGACTCGCATGCAGAGGTGCGTATTCAGGCCAAAGACGGGACCGAGCGCACGGTGACGGCGAACTATGTGCTGGCGTGCGACGGCGGCACCAGCCCGATTCGTACACGCCTGGGACTGAAGATGGAGGATCTGGCCTTCGACGAGCCATGGCTGGTGGTCGATGTGATCCTGAATGAAGGGGCGGGCGAGCAGCTGCCGAAGACCAACGTGCAGTTTTGCGAGCTGGCCAGGCCTTGCACTTTTGTCGTCGGCCCCGGGCAGCATCGACGCTGGGAGTTCATGATCAATCCTGACGAACAGCCGGCGGAAATCTCGCAACCCGAAGTGATCAAGAAGTTGATCTCCCGTTGGCTGCCCGAGGGTGACTATCAGCTATGGCGCGCATCCGCCTATCGATTCCACGCGTTGATTCTGGAGCAGTGGCAGTCTGATCGGGTTTTCTTCCTGGGCGACGCGGCGCACATGACACCACCTTTCCTGGCACAAGGCATGTGCCAGGGGATTCGCGATGCGCTGAACCTGGTCTGGAAGCTCGCACTGGTGAAATGCGGGCTGGCGGCACCGGCGTTCCTGAATACTTACCAGAGTGAACGAATTCCCCATGTCCGTCAAACCACTCTGGCCGCCAAAGAGTTTGGCACAGTGATCTGCGAGCGCGATAGCAAGAAAGCGGCCATTCGGGATGCGCGGTTGATCCAGCAAATGGCGGACAACCCCGCAGGCACCATCCGGCAATCGCTGATTCCGGGGCTGTCTCAAGGGTTTGTCGCACAGGTCGCGCCTGCCGGTGAGCTGTTTCCGCAGCCGATGGTGATCAACCATGCAGGCAAGAAAGCGCTGCTGGATGAGTTTACCGGCCAGTCTTTCCGAGTGGTCATCGCCCCCGGGTTTGACGCCAGCGCGTTATTGCGATGCCTGCGCAGCAGTCAATCGCTTAAAGGTTTGCCCCTGCACGTGGTGCGGTTGGTGAATGATCGGCAGTCAGGTCCACGCACCGCGGATGATTACGAGGAAGTCGATGGTGTGCTGGCGCAGTGGCTGGAGCAGCGCGGTTGCAATATCGTCATCGTACGGCCGGATCACTACGTGTATGGCGGGGCGGTGACGGTCGCTTGGGCGATGGAGTTGCTTGAGGGAATGGAGTTGGCGCTTTGGTGCAGGAAGCCTGAGCAGGCTGCACAAGGTGACGGTGGTACCAGCGACCCAATGATCAAATTTGCGCAAGGGCTAAGCCAGTAAGAAGCAATAAGCCCCTCGCTTCGCACTGTCCACGAAAACAGTTGCGAGGCGAGGCGAGGGGCTTTTTTTGAATCTATTGAAGCGTGGCTTGCTGACGCTCGATGGCTTCGATGGTTCGCTCCAAGGTGTCCTGAATGTGATTGCGCAGCAGCGTCACCGCTTTGTCAGTGTTGCGCGCCAGCGCTGCGTCCATCAATTCCTGGTGCTCATTGCCCTTGTGCCGTTGTCTGATTCGCTGTTTGGCCGAATAGCGTCTGTAGCGTTCTGCCCGATCAAACAGTGAGTCGATCATCCTGAGCATTAGCGGCGATGGGCACGCCGCGAACAGCGCGAAGTGAAAAGCCTTGTGCCGGGCGGACCACTCATCGTCGAGCGCCAGCACACCGCTCCCCAGTTTTTTCTCGATCAGATTCAAACGGTGAAACGCACCCAGTACATCCGCCTCCCACTCGTCGTCGCCATATTGGATGGCATCGCCGAGCGCCTCTCCTTCCAGCAAACAACGCATCCGCGTGATATCGCGAAAGTCCGTGGTGGAAATCGCGGCAACCCTGAACCCCTTGTTATCGCTGGCTTCGACGACACCGTCCTGAGTCAACCGGTTAAGCGCCTCACGAATTGGAGAACTGCTGAGACCGTAGATTTTGGAAAGCTCGGCGACCTTGAGTTTTTCGCCAGGGGCCAACTCGCAACAAACGATCGCTTTTTTCATCTTCGTAAGCGCGACATCGATCAGCGGACTGTTGGGGGAGGGAATCATGGTGAAGTCATCCTGAAATTTGCACTAAACGGATTTTATGCGCAAAAAGTGATTTAGTGCAAAGGATGAATCTTCTCTTTGTGCATAAATTTTCCTGCGTCGCAAGGGGAAAATTCTTTAACAGCCTGGCGGCCGCTCTAGAACGGCCTTAAGTCGGCAAACCACCTTCCCGCCATCTATCTCGATTGTCACCCCTCTGCTTGGTTTTTCAATGGCTCGATTGTGTCTGGCCGTCGTAAGGGCATGCCTCAGGGCCCGAACAGCTCTTTCAAATGTTCTTGACTTTGAATTTCTGCAGGTCTACGTTTTGTGCACAAAGTTATGTTGAATGCAATAAAACATAATTTGCGCATAATCATCGAGCTTGTTGAGCTGGCCAGGTCGGACAGGGTAGTAGCCTCGAGCGATACGCAGTCCCCGTGGGTTCGCAGCCCGTTGCCGGGAATGGATGACCTTTTTACAAAAACAAAAAAACAGGAACATCTTGATGAAAAAAGCCAACCAGCGGCTCTGCCCGTTGCCGGTCTCCAGCATCGCCTGTGCGGTCAGCGCAACGGTGTTGTTGGGCCTGTCAACGCCATCGCACGCCTTCCAGATCGACACCGGCAATCCCGATCTTTCGGCGACCTGGGACAACACGATCAAGTACAGCAACGCCTGGCGCGTGAACAAACTTGATCACAAGGTCGCGGTCGGCCCAGGCACGTCCAACAGCAACCCGAACCTGGATGACGGGGACCGCAATTTTGATCGCGGACTGATCTCCAATCGCCTGGATGTCTTGTCCGAATTCGATATCAAATACAAAGACGTTGGCGCCCGCCTCAGTGCGGCCTCCTGGTACGACGATGTCTACAGCCACGACAACGACAACGACTCGCCCGGCACCGCCAACTCGGTGAGCGTCCCGTACGATGAGTTCACCAGCGACACTCGGCGCATCCACGAACAGCACACTGAAATTCTCGATGCCTTTGTCTACGGCTCCATGGAAATCGGCAGCACTTCGTTGTCCGGGCGGCTGGGGCAGTTCACGCAAATCTACGGAGAGAGTCTGTTCTTCGGTGCCAACGGCATCGCAAATGCGCAATCCACCGTCGACCTGGTAAAACTTCAGTCGGTACCCGGCTCTCAGTTCAAAGAAATTCTGATGCCCACCAAACAGGTGTCGGGTAACTGGCAGTTGAGCGATACGGTCAGTGTCGGGGCTTACTACCAATTCGAGTGGAACAAGACACGTCTTCCCTCCGCGGGCAGCTACTTCAGTGGGGCGGACTTTGTCGGCGAAGGCGGGGAACGGGTGTTCTTTCCTACCGGCCCGTTGCTCCACGGCAAGGACAAAGAGGCCAGGGATTCCGGTCAGTTCGGTGCCCAACTGAAGTTCGCTGTCGAGGACTGGGAGTTCGGTCTTTACGCCGCGAAATATCACGAAAAGACCCCGGTTTTTTACTTCCGCCCGGCCGCGCTGGTGCCGGGTGCTGATGATACGTTCGTCAATGTGTATCCCGAGGACGTCAAGGTGTTCGGCGCGAGTTTCAGCACGCTGGTTGGCGAAGCCAACATTGCCGGTGAAACCTCGATTCGGGTTGATACGCCGTTGGCGGGTGTCGGCGGAACGATCATTACCGGTCTGGATTCCGACAACGATTCCAATCCCGCGTACCCCATTGGCCGGTCGTGGCATGCGCAGGTGTCGATGGTCAATGTCTACGGTGGATCCGCGCTGTGGGACGGCGCTTCACTCATCGGTGAGCTGGCGTTCAACCGCCGGCTGAGCGTGACCAAGAACGCTGACCAACTTGATCCCAACACCACTCGCGACGCCTTTGCGCTGCGCTTCACGTTCGAACCTCAGTATTTCCAGGTCTTCCCTGGGATCGACGTTCAAGCACCGATCACCATTGGCTACAACCCGTCCGGACGCTCTTCCGTGACGCCTCAGGCGTTTGGCCCGGAGCATGGCGGCGACCTGACGTTGGGTCTCAAGGCTGATTACAAGAAACAGTGGTACGCCTCGCTGAGCTACACCAATTTCTTTGGTGAGGCCGGGCCAGTCATCAACTCCTCCAACTCGTTCACGTACCAGCAAAACATGAAGGACCGGGATTTCGTCGCGTTCTCGATCCAGCGAACCTTTTAAGTAGAAAACAGGCGGGCCTTGATAATGACAAAAATTAAACTGCTGCTTTCAACCCTGTCGATCTCGCTGTGTGCCAGCACCGTGTTTGCAGCGGTGAGTCCTGAGGAGGCGGCGAAACTCAAGACTACCCTGACTCCGATGGGTGCCGAAAAAGCCGGCAACTCCGCCGGCACCATTCCGGCCTGGACTGGCGGGCTGACCAAGGACGTGGCCGGGCAGAAATCCGGCGATATGCCGGTCGACCCATTCCCCGGCGAGAAGCCGCTGTTGCAGATCACCGCGAAAAACGCAGCGCAGTATGCGGACAAGTTGAGCGAAGGGACGAAAGCCTTGCTCGCCAAATATCCAGACACTTTCCATCTTGATGTCTACCCGACTCATCGCACGGCGGCGGCTCCCGACAGCGTCTATCAAAAGACATTTGCCAACGCGACCAATTGCAAGACGACCAGTAATGGCTTGTCGGTGGAGGGCTGCTATGGCGGCATTCCGTTCCCCATCCCGAAAACCGGCAATGAGGTTATCTGGAATTTCCTGCTGCGCGTAGAAGCCGAATCCATTCAGATGGGTTACGCCAACGTCATTGGCAATGCTGACGGAACCCGCACGCTGGCCAGTCGTGGCGTCGAGAACTGGCAGTACCCGTATTACTACAAGGACGGCGCCGCCGATAGGTGGTCGGGCCAATATGCGCTGCTGCGGTTTTTGACCAACGAACCACCGTTCAAGGCGGGGGAATCGTTGGTGACACATGACAGCATCAATGTCGAAGAGCCGCGGGAAGCCTGGCAGTATCTTGTCGGTCAACGCCGTGTACGTCGTGCGCCTACGGTGGGTTATGACACGCCAGACTTCGTTGCTTCGGGAGCCAACTACTTCGATGAAGTCCACGGTTTCATCGGTCACCCTGATCGTTATGACTGGAAACTGGTCGGTAAGAAAGAGTTGTACATCCCGTACAACGACAACAAGTTCAACGCCGAAAAACGTGACGATGCCTTTGTCGCCAACCACCTCAATCCCGACAAGCTGCGCTGGGAACTTCACCGTGTCTGGGAGCTGGAAGCCACCGTCGCATCGGGCAAACGTCACGCCGTGCCGAAGCGCAAATTCTTCATTGATGAAGACAGCTGGACGGTTTCGCTGGTCGATGGCTACGACGCCGAAGGCAAACTCTGGCGCGTTTCCCAGGTACTTCCATTCGTTGTGCCTTCCATTCCGGCAGTAGTCGTGAAGCCGGTGGTGATCTACAACCTGCAAGCCAAGACGTACAGCGTCGTGCAAAGCCTGAACGGCGAAACTTACAGCGTCATACCGCGCAAACCCGAGAACTTCTTTACCGGTAACTCGGTAGCGTCCGGATCGGTGCGCTGAGCCTCGCAACAACTTTTTCAAACCTGTGTTGAATGGACGTCGCGCCACTGGCGGGGCGTCCACTGAACCTGATCATCGAGGCTCGCCAATGCGTATTCAAGCACCCAGGCATCTACATAAACAACCGTTCAAGGCGTTCATGCTGAGCGTGTCGATCTTGACGGCGCTTTCTGGTACAGCAGCGACGGCAGCCACCGATGGACTGCCGGTACAACCCGCCATCACCAGCGCCATGGCGGCGCAATCGGTGATGCTGAGTGTCGCGAGGGCAGGGCAACGCCTCGTGGCCGTCGGCGAAAGAGGCTTCATCATTGTTTCTGACGACAATGGCAGTACCTGGAAGCAAATCGGGTCTCCCGTCAGCATGACCCTGGTCAAGGTTCGCTTCATCGATGATCTCGAAGGTTGGGCAGTCGGGCACGCCGGCGTTGTCTTGCATACTCGGGATGGTGGATTGAGCTGGAACAAACAGCTTGATGGTGTCCAGGCAGCCGGGATCGAATTACAGGAAGCCAGGCAGGCCATGGACAGCTCTGCTGATTCCGAAAAGGCACAAGAGCGTCTGTCTCAAGCGCAGCAACTCGTGGATGATGGCCCCGACAAACCTTTGCTCGACCTGCTGTTTCTGGACGCCAAAAACGGGCTGGTCGTAGGGGCTTACGGACTCGCATTTGTCACCCATGACGGTGGGCTGAGTTGGCAGTCCATCCGCTCCCGTATCGACAATCCAAACGGATTGCACCTGTACAGCATCGAGCGGGTCGGGGCGGATCTCTTCATCGCCGGCGAGCAGGGAACGCTATTACGCTCAGGTGACGAGGGGCAGACCTTCGAGTCGCTGACGTCTCCCTATGAGGGCACGACCTTCGGACTTCAATCGACCAACAGCGGATCGATTCTGGCGTTCGGGCTTCGTGGCAAAGCCTTCGAGTCCAAAGATCGCGGCGATACCTGGCAGCGTCTCGACACCTTGCAGCCGGTCACGTTGACCAGTGGTCTGCGTCTTGCGGATGGGGCGGTGCTCCTGGCCGACGAGTCGGGCAGGGTGCTGCGCTTTGTGAATGGCGACACCAAAGGCTCTGCTATTCGGATCACTCAACCCGGTTACTTCACAGGCATGGCGCAAGCCGCAAACGGCGACCTCGTCATCAGTAGTGCACGCGGCATGCTGTCGTTAGCCGTTGCAGTTGAATCGTCGGAGCACGATCAATGAACAGCTTTACTCGTTCTGCCAAGCATCACACCGTCCCTCGAAAGGACAAGTTCGATCCTGCTTCCGGTACCCTGGTTGAACGGCTTTTGTTCAATCACCGCAGCATCATTCTGGGCATCTGTGTCTTGCTCAGCTTGGTGCTTGGCTACCAGGCGCTGAGTTTGAAACTGAATGCCGCCTTCGAAAAAATGATCCCGACGGATCACCCATATGTGCAGAACTACCTGAAAAATCGCGGCCAGTTGGGAGAGGGCGGCAACACCCTACGGATCGCAGTCGAAGCCAGGCAGGGCAGTATTTTTGATGCCGCGTACCTGGAGACGGTCAAGAAAATCAACGACGAGGTATTTTTGCTCCCCGGCGTCGACCGCTCGTACATGAAGTCACTGTGGACCCCAGCGACCCGCTGGATTGGTGTGACGGAAGAAGGTTTCGACGGCGGCCCGGTCATACCTGACAACTATGACGGTTCGGTCAGTAGCCTGGAACAGGTTCGGCAGAACGTTGAAAAATCGGGTGAAATCGGCCGGCTCGTTGCCTCTAATTTCAAGTCCAGCATCGTGCTGTTACCTCTTCAGGAAACTGCCTCTGACGACGGTCAGCCGCTCGACTACAACGCGCTCTCAAGCCAGCTCGAACAGATTCGGGCCAAGTATGAAACCGACAACATCAAAATCCACATTACCGGTTTCGCCAAGGTGGTGGGCGATCTGATTGACGGCATGCGGCAGATGCAGCTGTTCTTCGCAGCGACATTGGTGATCTGTGGCATCGTGTTGTTCTGGTACACCCGGTGCGTGCGCAGCACATTGTTGGTGCTGCTGTGCTCGATCATTGCCGTGGTCTGGTTGCTCGGCTTGCTGCCAACCTTGGGCTTTGACCTCGACCCGTACTCGATCCTTGTCCCGTTCCTGGTGTTTGCCATCGGGTTGAGCCATGGCGCGCAGAAAATGAACGGCATCATGCAGGACATCGGGCGCGGCGCCGACAAACTAGTGGCGGCCCGCTTCACTTTCCGTCGTTTGTTTTTGACCGGCTTGATGGCGCTGGTGGCCGATGCCGTGGGTTTCGCGGTGCTGATGATCATCAAGATTCCGGTGATCCAGGATCTGGCGGTCGCCGCGACGATAGGGGTGCTGACCTTGATTTTCACCAACCTGATTCTGTTGCCGATTCTGTTGTCGTACACCGGTGTCAGCAAAGCGGCGGCGCAACGTGAAGCGGCGAACGACAAGTTTTCGCAGCTGGACGCTCAGCATACCCGGCATCCATTCTGGGCTTTTCTGGATCGCTTTACCGAGCGAAAATGGGCGAGCAGTGCGATCATTATCGCCGTCCTGCTGGGGGCGGCAGGCTTTACGGTCAGCCTGCATGTGAAGATCGGTGACCTCAATCCCGGGGCGCCAGAACTGCGTCCGGAATCTCGCTACAACAGCGACAACCGCTTCATGGTCAGCAACTTCTCTGCCAGCAGCGACAAGTATGTGGTGATGGTGAAAACGCCGCAGTACTTCTGCGCCAATTACCAGACGCTGGTGTCAGTCGATGCACTGGAAGCGCAGCTTCAACAGCTGTCAGGGGTGGTATCCACGACATCGTTGGCGGCACTGAGCAAACAGGCCGCAGCGGGCATGAATGAAGGCAGCATGACCTGGTACGAGATACCCCTTAACCAGGGATTGTTGAATGCAATCATCACCCGGGCGCCGCGAGAGCTGTTCAACCAGAATTGCGATCTGCTGACGGTGTATGTCTATCTGAAGGATCACAAGGCAGACACGCTCACCAGCGTGGTTCAAACCGTCGAACAGTTCGCGGCGTCCCATAACTCAGATCAGATCCAGTTCCTCAATGCGGCGGGCAATGCCGGCATCGAAGCGGCCACCAATATCGTGGTGAACCGTTCGAACGTGCAGATGCTGTTCATGGTGTACGCGGCCGTCATCGCGCTGTGCTTCATTACGTTCAGATCCTGGCGAGCGGTCGTGTGCACGGTACTGCCGCTGATGCTGACCTCCGTTCTGTGTGAGGCCTTGATGGTGGGACTGAACATCGGCGTAAAGGTCGCGACGTTGCCCGTGATCGCGTTGGGGGTGGGTATTGGTGTGGATTATGCGTTGTACATCCTCAGCGTAACACTCACCAATCTGCGAAATGGCTCAAGCCTGTCGGATGCTTACTACCTGGCCCTGCTTTCTACGGGGAAGGTGGTGGTGATGACCGGGATCACGCTGGGCATTGCCGTCCTCACCTGGGTGCTGTCACCTATCAAGTTCCAAGCTGACATGGGCATCTTGCTCGGGTTCATGTTCATCTGGAACATGGTGGGCGCGCTTGTACTGGTTCCGGCACTGGCGCACTTTCTGCTCAAGCCAAAATCTTTTCCTGCAACAGCGTAATTTCCAAATACGAGTGCGGATTCAGTAGCGCTGAATCCGCTCTTCGTTGTGTATCTCAAACACGATGGCTTGATTAACTGAATGATCAAATATGCAGCGAACCTCACCTTGCTCTTCACCGAATGGTCTTTCGAGGATCGATTTAGCGCCGCACGGGACGCTGGCTTTGAGGCTGTTGAGTTCAGTTTTCCTCGCGACATGGCGGCAGCAGAAATAGCTGGGACTTTACGTCGCACAGGCCTTCAACAAGTATTGGCAACAGTACCTCTACGACCTGGTAGTAAGGGGCTAGCTGCTCAGTCCGGAAAGGCTCGTGACTTTCGTGAGGATTTCAACCTGGGACTTGAATATGCCGTCGAAGGAGGAAGTCCACTGCTTCATGTGCTATCTGGAGTGGTTGAGCAGAAAAATTACGCTGTATCAGGAGGGCAATTTGACGACAACATGCGCTGGGCCATCCAGGAGGCTGCCCGTCATGGCGTAAAGGTTGTGATTGAAGCCATCAATCAAACTTCAGTGCCAGGCTATTTTATTCGGACACTGGCGGGAGCCGTCAGCTGGACGCAAAGACTTGAAGGGCTAGGCCTGATTCTGGATCTTTATCATGCTGCGATGGAGCGGTTGGATCCTCTTGCTTGCCTCGATCTCCTTCTTCCTCAAGCCGACCATTTACAGATTGCCGGCTACCCAGGACGGCACGAGCCTAATATCGGTAATTTGAACCTGGCTAGAGTTCTAGATTCGATAGATGCACATCCTTATACAGGCTGGGTTGGATGTGAGTATCAGCCTGCTATTGGGACTCTCGAAGGTATTGGCTGGCTTGATAGTTTTTGTGGAGTTCAAGATGCCAGTGAAAGTAGGTTGCTGGCACGATTAACAGCGCTGCACTAATCTGGAACAGGTTCGTGGCTCACAACAATGTGCCGGGTAACTCAATGATTCGAGGATGCGGTTGCATGAACACGCCAGCTGTGGCATAGAGGCTTTGATTGAAGGCGTACAGGCCGTGATCAGTGATCAGGTGCATTTGAAAGGACGCTTATCGTATTTCTGCGCGTCGATAAATCTAAAGGCGACGGTAGAAATCTACCGACGCCGTATGGAAAGGTACCAATCAACATAGGGCGTATTGGTGACCTGTCGTTTATTAAAGTCAGGGCTCCCGTCGTCCCACCAGACTGACCCGCGCTCGCCGAGCGCTATCTTCCCCTTCTGTACCTTCGCCCTTGCCGCCGACAACAACAACCCATGATCATCAGAAGCCTCGCTGCCTTTACCTCGCGACGTGCAACCATCAAGTCGTTGACCAGGAGCTGTCACGCATCCTCATCCAGATATGGATTGGCGCAACGCCACAGCTGCCTTTTGACTACGAAGTAGCGACCGTCAGGTATTGTCGGATTCATCTTTGAATCTCCAAAGCCTTTATCGCAAGCTTCAAAAACAACTCCAACATGGCCGGACCGCATGCCCCCCTCACGAGGTGACTAACGTCGGTTCCGACCACGATCAACTAAGCTAGATGGACAAGCAGGCCCGCGAAGCGATGGCGTCAGATACGTTGTCGGTAGTGCTGACCGAGGTTACTTCAAAAGCGAACAAATCCTGGGTTGTCACAATGCAGGCATTACCGCCTATGTGCCCAAGCCGATGACCTCTGGAGCCAAGGCTGACGGGCGTTCCAATAACGATGCCTTCATCTATGATGCGGCAAAAAACGAATACCTTTGTCCAGCTGGCGAGGCGCTGATCTGGCACTACTCCTAGGTTGAAAAAGTCCTGAAGTTGCATCGTTATTGGAGTTCGAAATGCCAAGGCTGCGAGTTGAAATCGCAGTGCACTCCGAATACAGAACAACGAGTTCGACGCTGGGAGCATGAATCTGTATTGGAGGAAATGCATCTTCGGCTGAGCAAAGCACCGGAGATGGCGCGTCCGAGAACGGACAGTTGAGCATCCCTTCGGGCGAATGCCGTAGCAACAACCCACGATCAGAATTCGAATCATCAGTTCGGGATCAATCGACAGACGCCCAATCGGGCTATAGAAATCGGCGAGCTGAGGGCGCAGGTCGCTCAGATCGAGACACCAATCAATGCTGCGCAGAAGGTGATTGGCTGGGATGTGATTTTCAAGGTTGAACGAGTAGAACAGCCGCTCCTGCCCACTCGATAACTGTCCCATCGTGCTGCGAGCTTCTCTGCTGGCCGATGCGAGGGTTTTGCCGCAGGCCAGACAGGAGAGCTACTTTTTCAACAGAATCGGCCGATTATTGCCTGTCGAAAAAGGGGACGAACACGCTTACCGTTTTTAAGAACTAATGACTTCATTTTATTTTCTAATGACCACTGAAGGGAAGGTAGGCGGTAATTGCAATAAGCTGTGTAAACCAAAAGTTTATAGTGACCTTTATGGAAACCTTCAGGAGTATCGAATGATTTGTGCGCAGTGCCGGGGTCGGCAGTGTCGCGAAGGCCGCTTGATGCAAGCGCGATACCGACTGCGGGGCCAACAGTGTCGCCAAGCTGGAGGTGTGCTTCGGAGTGCGGGTGTTTAGCACCGCACCGCGGATATTCCTCTAGCAACGGCCCGACATCACGACATAAAACATTTCACATACGGCGCCTATGCTGGCCTTTAACGTTCCCGCGACACGGCTGGCTATGGTTGGCGGATTCCATTCTTAATGAAAAGAATTCCAATCGTAGTGAAAACTCATGGCTGGTTTATGTCCCCGGCAGGGCACAATCCGACGCTTGCCTGGGTGCGTTGAGCATTTTGATTATTAAATAGTCAGTTTCGATCATGAGACCCAGCAGGGTGCCTCTTGGCTATTTCGGATGACTGACGTGGAGAAAAACTCTTGGGCTATTCTTCGATCGCTCGTTTTTTTAGAGTTTTCGCAATAATTTCAGCGATAAACCCGGACTGTCATTTCACGAACTACGGGTTGACCTGATCTGTCAGGGGGGCGATTCCGCGATTTACGGCGGATTCGAACGTCCCATGGCGTGGAAGCCCGCAATCCGACACCGACCAATTGTGTTCAAGGTTTCAACTGACTATTGGGCAGCGCGTTAGGCCATCGTCGGACACCAAGATCTGAAACTTCACGATTGCACCCTCAATCGTTCCAAGCAGACTGGTCAGTCCGTTGCCGCTGAAGGTTCGGATGACCATGAGCGACTCGGTAGCGGTCTGTGCCACGGCGATCCAAGGCCTAGGCATCGCGCTGGTGAGCATGACGTTTGCCGCAGGTTATCTGGAGGCGGGGGACATTGCAGACGGTATTGCCGGAATGAAATCTCGATGAAACTACATTTCTATCTATTTCGCTGAACACCGTTTCTTGCCGGGCAGACTGGAGTTTAATACTGAGCAGTCCTAGCAATCTGCTACCTGCGAGTCCGTTTGTCCGGAATCTAGGTGAAGGGGACAGGCAATTTGAAAATCCATCCGTCCGGCTAAAAGCAAGACTTTATCCAGGGTGTAGGCTGTAGTGTGGGCTAGCAGACTTTTACCCCAGAAACGACAAAGCCCCGAAAAATCAGGGCTTTGTCGTATAAAGATGGCGGAGGCGATGTCATCGATGGATGGCGCCTGGTGGATGACTCCCCAAGTAGACGCCAGAAATGTATCTGTTCAAGATATTATTTTTCGGAGCTCCACTGAATGCTAATTAATTGGGGAACAGAGGCAATTGATCGCTAGAAGTAGTTGCGAAAATTTTTTCAAGACGTATCCCTAGCAATCTCCAAGCCTCGGTTTTTTCCTTGGCATAATCATGATGAAGATAATGTCGACGAACCTTTGATCCACCAAGTACATGATTTTGGCAGCGATCAATTATCTCTATTGTTATACCGAGCTCTTGCATCATAGTTGCGCCTGTTCGGCGCAAATCGTGAGGGGTCCATTCACCTTTGCTTCCCTTGTTGAGCACCAATGAGTCATCGTGGTGGCGGCCAATAAGTGGTTTACTGCGTTTTTTGAATCGGCACTGCCGGTCACCGATTAACTTGCTAACTGTCTTCGTATCGACATGGCTTTTCTCGACTTTGCTGGGGAAGCAGTACGGTGTATGTCCGCTTTCCCTTTGCAATAGCTTGAATTGTGTCAGCACGAAAGAGGACATAAACACGTGGTGATCCTGACGTCTGCCCATATGTCCTTTGGTGGATTCGGCTGGAATGAGCCAGGTCCCTTTTTCCAGATCCACGTGTCTCCATTCAGACTTGAGCAGTTCTCCGATGCGGCAGAGGGTACCCAGACAGATCCAGACTGCGCATTGCACGCGTGGGTTTACTGGGCGGATACCAGAGTATTTCTGGCCGGCGGGTAGGGCGTCATAGTCGTGTGCCAGACGCGCGAAGATGTCGCGCAACTCGCGAATTTCATCAGGAGAAAGTACGCGGTCGCGTTGTTCTTGGTAGTCGTGATCGAGCAGTTTGTTGGCGTCTATCAAGTAGGCCGGATTTCCATCGACCATTAGGGTGCGCCACGGCTTGCGTTTCTCAGCCCAGCGCAGCATCTGGCCGATGTCCTTACTGCGAATCACAACGGCGCGGTTCAGGCCGCGGGCTTTGACCGAGCGTAGGACAGTGAGCAGATCTTTCTCGGTGAGGTTGCGCAGCGGCTTATCGCCAATGACTGGTAACACGTCTTTGGTGAAGCTGCGGCGCAGTTCAGCGTTTCCGTCCTGGCGGGATACGCCGTCGCGAATCCACTCCTCGAAGAGATCAGTGACTGTCTTGTTCTCTCCCGCCTGACGTTCGGCCTCGGCAATGGTGGCGACAATGGCAGCCTGGGCTTCGATTCTGGCGGCCTTGCGGGCGGTGATGGGGTCTATGCCTTTAGTGATGCTCACTCTCATTTCGTCACGCTCGGCACGAATTTGCGCCAGCGATTTCTTCGGCCAACTGCCCAAACGGTGATCACGTTTGGTTCCGTGCAGTTTGAACTCGTAGCGAAATAGGAGAGTAATGCCGCGTACACCGGCGCGAACCTTGGCAGTCAGGCCACCGTCTTCGCGTAGCGTCCTCCCGTCATCCGCGGAGGTGAGCGCCTCCAGTTGCTTCGCCGTTAGTTTTGCCACTGTCGACCTAATGTCTGATTCCAGCGTCTTGAAATTTTGCCCCACTTTTGCCCCACCGAATCACTTGGCTGTCGATGGATATTAGTGGATCATTATAGACGTTAATATAGCCTGAATCCCCGTAAATTCCAGGTTAAAGCGTTCCATGAGAGTGTACGTTCGTCCATGGAATTCCAGACCTTAAGTGTATGGGGTGCTAGGGGTCGAGTGTTCGAATCACTCCGTCCCGACCATTATTCCTGATTAAAATCAGACACTTAAGCCGATCATCTAGATCGGCTTTTTTGTGCCTGCGCAAAACCCGCGCAAAACTAGCCGGTGATTTCGCTGATATTCAGGTCCCGATTTGCCTCGGCCCCCAGATGGCCTCCTCGTGGTCGCGCTGGTAGTTTTTGGTCATGCCCTCGCTCGCATGATCTGCGCGTGGATCGTTGGATTGGTGATGTAATCCAGGCAGTAATTGGCGTTGTCTCCAATCAGGCGCCCCAAGTGGGGGGACCGTTCGTCGGCGCTCGCGCACGATCAACAAATTGCCAAGTCGATGAAGTAGCCCAAAAAAAAGACAGGTTCTTATGCGACCACTAATCCTCGATTTGCCGAATGGGCGTGAGCTCGCAAATGAACTTGATCTTGCAATCGGGCAGATGATGGCCATCCCGGTCGAACTAATCGGTGGCACAGAGTGGCTGGCGGCTTCCACCAGGCAGCAGCAAGCCTTCCAAAAATGGCGAGAGTATCTTCAGCTCATGGCTGATGGGCGAGTAAGTGTCGAGTCGTTAAGGGTCGCCTGATTTATGGCCCGTTGTAGATGAGTCGGTGCAAGTAGAGCGGGGCTGCTATAGACAGGAGGATCATGTCTTGCCAACAGCTTCTCGGACATATGCGAGGGTTGCATGGCGTCAACAGTACTGCACGGCGCAGGGCCGGCGCTGACCGCAAATGAAAAAGCCCGACACTGGGTCGGGCTTTCCAATCACGTAGCCAATTCCTTTTGGCTGACTGCATTGTGCTTGGCAAGTGTGACGAAGGCGTGACGGGAGTGCGCATATCAGGTGCAGACCTGATTTCTGACGATGCAAGGGAAACGCGCCTAAGCTCAACCCAGCTTCCATAACAATTAAAGGCCGAGGTGCAGCGTGAGTATCAAAAGCACTAGCTTTACGATCATTGTCCTTGTGTTATCAGGCTGCGTCAATTCCGGCAGCGAGCCCATGAAGCCTGTACCGCCTTCTGCGGTGACCCTGGACGACGCGCAGATTCGAGCGGCCTTGACCGGATATAAACTGAACAATGTCAACAAACCATCATCGTTGAGTTTTAACGCTGACGGGTCGGAAATCTTCAAAAGGTCTGGGGCTGAGCCTCTGACGGAACGATGGAAAGTCAAAGACGGAATTCTATGTATTGAATCCCCGGGCTACCCCATGGAATGTGCGCGAGTGAAAGCGGACAAAGATGACTACTGGTTTGTCAGTACAGACAGCGGCGAGGTGCGTTATCAGTTCACCCGGTCTCCCCAGTGAAGCGAAAACCGTCGCGGGGTGCAAAACGCAAAACTGACCTCAATGCAAAACCCTGCGACTCTCTCCAATCCTGATCCGATCAAGCGCCCGATTTAATGCGTCCAAGGCATCGAGGAGAGCTTTCGCCTCAGCTTCCCGGCCATCTCCCCACAGTCTTTCCGCCATCTTGTTCAGGGCCTGGATAGACCTTTCAATGTCTGCAGCGGTTGCTGCGGGTGTGTCTGTCTGCCGCTTCTTTGGCATTTTCAATATTGCTCCGTGCTCGATTTTAAGCGTGTGCCACAGGCGCAGCGGGGAGATAGTGGAAGCCACTATCTCGTAACGTGACTCGTAATGGCCAGATTGAATCCGACACTCCAGGCATTCATAACAGACCACAGATACATTTGGCGCGCATCGTTTTTGTAGACACTCTCATGTCTAATTGCCACTATCACGCGTCTTGTACCTGAACCGGATTTTTTCCATGCGTAAGCTACTTTTTCTTGTAATGCTGGCTGTTGTGGTAACCGGCTGCTCCAGCCGTAAAGACTTTTACGCAACCGGTGGGAGCCGGGCGGATGGTTCGATCGACATGGCTTACGACTTCAAACCCTTTGAGACTCCGATCGTTGACTATAAGCAAGCAGAATCGATTGCAAATAGTAAATGTGCGGTTTGGGGTTACAACCGAGCCGAACCTTTCGGCGGGCAAACCCAGAATTGCCAGGTTCGCGATGGCTGGGGTAACTGCACGGCTGGCCAGATGATCGTCAAATATCAATGCATTGGAAACATCACGCCATCTAACCAGACCACAGTTCCTACGCTCACCACTGTTCCGGTTGGACTGCTGACCCCTGCTCAGTACAAAGAATCACGCGTCAAAGCGTTAATGGATCAAAATCTCCTCTACGCCGAGTACCAAAAGCAGTATCAGGTGATAATGGCTGAGTAATTTTAACAACGCTGGTTTTACTGTTCGGCTCAATTTCTCAGCATCTCTTTGCGGCCGTTTGGGAACTGAGCCAGTTCTTCATTCGAAACAAACTGCCTCTCCGCAACAGCGTGAAATGGAGGCGACGTGGTGGTTCAAGGTGCTTCGAGACATACTCAGCAATCAAATCCGAATCCGCAGGTCACAACACATGGAAGTCACACCGCAGCTCAATGAGCTATTTGCGTGCGATGAGTTCTTGGCACTAACTCAATACACGCGGGCATTCGACCCGTTTAGGGTGATGGGGGTAAGCACCAAGGAGCTACTGCACTCCAGGGTTATAGCAGCGTTTCTCAGCGCCAACGAACCTCATGGTCTAGGGAGCACTTTTCGTGACGAGTACGTGGCGTCACTAATGAACTGCCGTCAGGTAGGGGCTGCGCGACCTATCAATGCAACAATACTGGTAAACGCTGTCGGCGCTCATGCCAAGGTCGCTAGAGAACTAGCGGGAATCGATATCCTCCTCGACTTTCCCGACTTGCGACTGGTCCTTGCAATCGAGAACAAAATTCACGCGATTGATCAACCCAAACAGCTGAAACGCTATCAAGAATCACTGTGTGAACTCTTCCCGTATTACGAGCACCGAGCAATAGTCTATCTGACACCCACCGGGCGTGACTCCCCAACTGCAAACCTGGATTGCTCGCGTGTCCCTATTTACTACCAGTCCTATGCAATGATCGCAGCCTTGCTTAGGGGGTGCCGCCCCTTGGCTAGTCCACCGGCCGGTGTTTTTATTGACCAGTTCACCAGCCATATTGAGCGCTCCATGACCGACAGTTCCGAAATCAAGGCCCTCTGCTGGGGTGTCTTCGAAAAGAGCGAAGAAGCGTACGAGCATATGGCAAAACACCTTTTTTATTGCCGGCAACGTAAGTTCGCAACGCGATTCACCGCTCTAGAACTCGAGATAAGGCAAGGCAGCCAGTTCAAAGAATGGGGCAACGAGATCCAGACACGGATCGTAGAGGCCAGCAAGGGCGATAACCCCTATTTCGATCTAGATGTCAGGCTAAAGTCTTGGCCTGATGGTGTGTGGGTAAAGCTCTACAAGCACAACTGGCTCGGGGTGTTTCCGTTTTTTCTTGCACAGGATAGCGAAATGGTTTCTCAACGCCTTGAGCAATTCTGCACATCGTCACGCGATGTGCCGGACTGGATTGGTCACAAGTATGCATCCCTCAGGTTTCAGCTGAAAACTGATCGGGCAGTGAGCGAGAACGGCAATCGCGCTGCAGATTCTGACTACAACGCGGCCCTTACTCGTGTACGTGAATGCATTGTGGAGATCAACGATGCACTAAATGCGACGCATTCCTTGCCCGCCGAATTGTCAATTGCCTGATTGGGCACGTGAATCCGTAAGCCATAACGGTCTTGTTCTGGAAGGCTTATATCGAGGGGCAATTGTCAGCCAGGACAAAGACGGTTTGTGCAAAACCTCCGCTGGAGACCACGATTTACCATTTGGATAAGGGTAAACAAGCGGATTTTTTGCCATACGTCGATGCGCCCGCTCAACAGTGAACTGGATTGGAAGGAAGAGAAGCAGCGAAACGCGACTCAAGGTCCAGGACATCGCCTGAGCATTGACTGAGGGGCAGGGCACGCATATACAGGTGCCCTTTGCACAGTTTAGTCAACGCAGGAAACGTAAATGAGCGATGAGATTGATATTCCTGAGCCCGAGCACGACCATCTGCTCGATCATGAATTCCACGATGATGAACCCTGGGTTGAAGAAGACGCCCAGGGCATTCTTGACGATGAAGACGAAGAAGATGATGACCTTGATTTTCTTGATTCGATTGATCAAGAGGACAGGGGCGACAATATCAAGGATTGCTAGGATGGCTGCGTTTTTTCAAGGAGGAAGCCAATGAAATACTCAAGGCCCTGAACGCAGCCTCAGAACGTTTTCTCAGCAGGTTTACCCGCAAGCAGTTTTTCTTTGCTGGCATCGCGGTCACCGCGGTCACCTATTCGTTGGCCTATACAGTCCCTGTATACAAGTCCCTTTACCTGGCCATGATCGGTGGTTGGCTGTTCGGTATGATGTTCGCGAGCTTTCATCCTGCCAAATGAGCTCGGAAATCGAGCAGCCAACTTTATTGATGAGGGTTGAATGGCCTATTTTTCCGACAATTTGAACGCTCTGCCGGGGCTGGCGCATGCATTCGACGAAGCCTGCGATACCCGCACACCCGCGGGCCTGTTTTATTGTGCCCAGAAGCATGGTGCCAACGTTATTGAGGTCGGTGATGAGCAACTGGCTGGAATCATCGCTGGGGATGCGGTGTTCACCCGCACAACACGTCCAATAGGCATCGTGACGGCAGATTGCCTGCCCATACTCATTGGTTCTACAACGGATCAGTTCGTTGCAGCCATACATGGCGGCTGGCAGGGATTAACGGCAGGGATAATCGAAAACTCCTTCAATGCCTTCCGTCTAGCTGGCATTTCTTTGGACAATTTGCAGGTGGCAATAGGCCCAGCCATACAGACATGTTGCTATGAGGTTGGAAGCGCCCTTGCCGACAAGATAGAACAGGTGCATGGGTACTTGTGGCGCGGGAGGCAGGCCCCTTGGTCAACCACTCGCGAAATGTCAGGGATGACCTCCAATTTCCGTCAAGCGCCCGCCAGTCACGGCGAGGCCTGGTTTGATCTCACTCTTTATTGTCTTTATTTGCTGGAGGCGTCGGGAGTGGATCGTGCTCAAGTGCAGACAGCAGGCGTATGCACTTATTGCGCAGGGCAGAACTGGGGCAGTTACAGGCGACGAACTCATCGAGTAGAGGAAAAAACCTATCAGTACTCATGGATCTGCCTAGGGGATGTTGATGCTTGAAGGCGTCATCATGAATGCGAAGGTCGTGGGAATGCAAAGGAGGATCGAGGGCCCTTAGCAGGACCCTCGCTTCAATTCTCGATCTCGTACCAGTGAAGGCAACACTAGTATGGGATCAACCGCTTAGTTGGCGGTCTTCAGTTGCCCTTGCGCGCTCGATCCGGTGCGCGCAATCACGGTCAGGATCGACAGGGCAGCAATCACCAACCCTGGTGAGGTCGCCAGAAGCACGCCCGTGGTGCCTGCACCGGCTGCGAGGATCTGCCCGGCGGCCAAGGGGCCTGCCACCGAGCCCAGGCGGCCGATGGCCACGGCGGCGCCGACACCGGTGGCGCGCACTGCGGTTGGGTAGGACGGTGGCGCCAGGGCGTAGAGCACCAGTTGCGCCGCCATGACGAACAACCCGGCGGCAAACCCGGCGATCGCCATCGGTACGATACCCACGGCCAAGCCGACCCCGGCCAGCGCCGTCAGCAACCCGGCATAGACGAACAGCACGACCTTGACGCCGTTGCAACGGTCCAGGAGCAGGCCGCCGAGCAGCGAGCCGAGGGCGCCGCCGATGTTGAACAGCATTTGCACCATGCCCGCCTGGGGTTTGCTGAAGCCCTGTTCCAGCAGCAATGAAGGCAGCCAGTTGAGCAGCATGTACATCACGGTCAGGGTGAAGAAATAGCTCAGCCACAAGGCCAGGGTGTTGCGTGTGCGACCTTCGCCGAACAGTGCCTGTGCGCTGGAGGGGCGCAGGTTGCCAGTGGCTGAATGTTGCTGGCGGAAGGCGCTGGATTCGGGCAGCAGCAGGGCCATCAGCGGTACGACCAGCAAGGGTGCCAGGCCGCCGATGATGAAGGTGGTCTGCCAGTGTTCACTGGAAAACATCGCCACCACCGCCGCGAGTGCACCGCCCAGGGGAACTCCGCAATACATGACGCTGATGGCGGTGCCGCGGTTGCGTTCGCTGACGGCTTCGGCGCACAGGGCGATCAGGTTGGGCAGGGCGGCGCCCAGGCCCAGGCCGGTCATGAAGCGCACCAGCAACAGGCTGGAGTAGCTCTCGACGTAGGCCGTGCAAAGGGAAAACACGCCGAACAGCAGCACGGCACTGACGAGGATTTTCTTGCGGCCGATGCGATCGGCGATCCAGCCGCCAAAAAATGCTCCGGGCAGCAGGCCGATGATCCCGGCGCTGAACACCCAACCCATCATCTTCGGGTCCAGGGCAAAACTCTGGCGCAGCCCGGCGGCAGCGGTGCCGGCAGCCTGCAGATCGAAACCCTCGATCAGCGCAACGATAAAGCACAAAGCGATTGTCAGCGTCGAACGACGCGATGGGCTGTCCATGGGTGAAACCTCATTGTTGTTTTTGTTGTGGAGTCGAGCCGTCCCATCGCACAGGGTACGCGGAAGATGACTGCCGATGAATAAGATAACAAAGATAACTAAAAAATGAACTGCCTCATGAAAATCCGAAAAATCAGCCGATAAGGCTTATAAATCAACTACTAAGATCATGATGAAGCGGCTAACTGGAAAATAGATAATAATATTAATGTTCGATTATCGGTCATTCGCCGTTGACAGCTGTCATCGGCTGTTTCCATTCTCTGTTCGCGAAGCCGGCTGCAGTGCGCTCCCCCGGCAGCACAAACAACAATAAAAAATGGAAATCGAACATGCCAAATCTCCCCACGCACGACGTTGCGACGGCGTCAGCCACCTGTGTGCCCGGTATCAACCGAGGGTTGGTCCTGGCGCTGCTCGGCTTGAGCGTCCTGCCCACCCAGCTTCGCGCCGCTGGTTTTATCGAAGACAGTCACGGCACCTTGACCCTGCGAAATTACTACCTGGACCGTCAATACAAGGACGATGGCGCCAAGACCGCCGCCCAGGAGTGGGCCCAGGGTTTCATCATGAACATGGAGTCTGGGTTTACCGAAGGGCCGCTGGGTTTTGGCCTGGACGTTCGCGGGCTGCTGGGGGTCAAGCTCGACTCCGCGCCGGATCGCAGCGGCACCGAGTTGCTGCCGGTGTCGGCCAGCGACAATCGTGCGGCGGATGAGTACTCGCGCCTGGCCCCGACCGCCAAGCTGCGTTTTGCCCAGACCACGGTGAAGTCCGGGGACGTGTCAATCTTCCTGCCGTTTGCCTTTGCCAGCCCCTCGCGATTGCTGCCACAGACCTTTCGCGGCACCACCCTCAGTTCCAGGGACTTCGATGGCCTGACGCTGAACACCGGGTACATCGATCGCATCGACAAGCGCAATTCCACCAACTATGAGGCGATGACCATCGCTTCGCCCAACCGGCGCTTCAACGCCACTGCCACGACCTCGCACATGGCCTACCTGGGGGGCGATTATCAGGTCAGCAAGACGCTGAGCCTGCGGGCCTACCACGCGGAAGTGGCCGACTTGTACCAACAGGACACCTTTGCCTTGCTGCATGACCTGCCCCTGGGCGGCGGGACATTGACCAGCGACCTGCGCAGTTTTTTCAGTCGCGAGGATGGCAGCGCCAAGGGCGGTGAAGTGGATAACCGCAACGTCTCGGGGCTGTTCAGCTACCGTTACGGCGGACACAAGTTGGGCATCGGCTATATGCATTCCAGTGGCGACTCGGCGACGCCCTACATCTCCGGGACAGAGTTGATGGGGATGAGTGAGCTGACCATGGCGTCGGACTTTCTCAACGCCAAGGAGCGTACGTGGCAGGCCATCTATGACTACGACTTCGTCGCGTCCGGAGTGCCCGGGCTGAGGGGGCGGTTGCGTTATTTGCGTGGTGATAATATCGAGCTGGCAGCCTTCAACGCCGAGGACCGCAAGGAGCGAGAATTCCAGATGGAGCTGGGCTATGTGGTGCAGAGCGGTCCGCTGAAAAACGTCGCGCTGGTGGCGCGCAAGGCGATCTACCGCAACGATTTCCCGAGTGGCGCGGCATTTCGCGATGAAAACCAGACCCGCTTCCTGGTGACCTACACCTTGCCGATCTGGTAACCGCCTGCAAGCTTCTCACCGGCACGCCCCTTGGGGGGGGCGTGCGTCACTCCTGATAAATCTTCTTCAGCAGGCGCAGCAGCTCCTCGCGTTCCTGGGTGTCCAGCGCCGCGGTGGCGTCCAGGTCGCTTTGCGCGGCGATCTGGTTCAGTTCCTTGAGCAGGGTCTCGCCGGTCTTGCTGAGGAAGATCCCGTACGAGCGCTTGTCCGGCTTGCAGCGCACGCGCACTGCCAGCGCCCGGCTTTCCAGCTTATTGAGCAGCGGCACCACCTGAGGCGGCTCGATGGTCAGTGCCCGGGCCAGATCGGCCTGCATCAGGCCGGGGTTCTGATTGATGATCGCCAGGGCCGAAAACTGGGCAGGTCGCAGATCGTGGGCCGAGAGGCGGCCAATCAGGTTCTGGAACAGCTTGAGTTGTGCGCGGCGCATGGCGTAGCCGATCAGGTCGTTCAAGGCCGAATCGAGTGGTGCCTGCATCTCGGCGTTGTTCGACGGTGCCTCGATCGACTCGGCGAGGGGGGAGGGCTTGGCCATTGCGGGTGAGTCCTGGGGATTTTGGGTTAACAAGACTATCTATTTTGCCGGCGTTGACCGGTGATTGCTATGGCCAAAATCGCTGGCGTTCGGACAGCAGGGCGCTGCGCAGCGGGAAACTGGTTAATTTTATTAATAGTTAATTGACATAACTAATTTACCGGTTTAATTTCCAGTCATCTTCAAACCAAGAACAAGAGAGCATCGTCATGAGCAATTACGAAGGTCGCTGGACAACGGTCAAAGTGGAAATCGAGGAAGGCATCGCGTGGGTCATCCTCAACCGCCCGGAAAAACGCAACGCCATGAGCCCGACCCTGAATCGCGAGATGATCGATGTCCTGGAAACCCTCGAGCAGGATCCGGACGCCGGTGTCCTGGTGCTGACCGGTGCGGGCGAAGCCTGGACGGCGGGCATGGATCTCAAGGAGTATTTCCGCGAAGTGGACGCCGGCCCGGAGATCCTTCAGGAAAAAATCCGTCGCGAAGCCTCGCAATGGCAGTGGAAACTGTTGCGCATGTACGCCAAGCCGACCATTGCCATGGTCAACGGCTGGTGCTTCGGTGGCGGTTTCAGCCCCCTGGTGGCGTGTGACCTGGCGATCTGCGCCGACGAAGCGACGTTTGGCCTGTCGGAAATCAACTGGGGCATCCCGCCCGGCAACCTGGTCAGCAAGGCCATGGCCGACACCGTGGGCCACCGTCAGTCGCTGTACTACATCATGACCGGCAAGACCTTTGGCGGGCAGAAAGCCGCCGAGATGGGCCTGGTCAATGAAAGCGTCCCGTTGGCGCAACTGCGTGAAACCACCGTTGAGCTGGCGCGTAACCTGCTGGAGAAAAACCCAGTGGTGCTGCGTGCGGCCAAGCATGGTTTCAAACGTTGCCGCGAACTGACGTGGGAGCAGAACGAGGACTACCTGTACGCCAAGCTCGATCAGTCGCGCCTGCTCGACACCGAAGGCGGCCGTGAGCAGGGCATGAAACAATTCCTCGACGACAAGAGCATCAAGCCCGGCCTGCAAGCGTACAAACGCTGAGGTTCTGCGGTAGGTAGCCGGGCGCAGTTGCGTCCCGGTACTGCGGTTACATCGTTCTTAATGTATTCCCGACAAAGACTATAAAGAGGAATCACCATGCTGGACGTGCCCCTGCTGATTGGCGGCCAGTCGTGCCCCGCCCGCGACGGTCGAACCTTCGAGCGCCGCAACCCGGTGACCGGCGAGTTGGTGTCGCGGGTTGCCGCCGCCACCCTGGAAGATGCCGACGCCGCGGTGGCCGCTGCGCAGAAGGCGTTTCCCGTCTGGGCTGCCCTGGCCCCCAATGAACGTCGCACCCGTTTGCTCAAGGCCGCCGAACAATTGCAGGCGCGCAGTGCCGAGTTCATCGAGGCGGCTGGGGAGACCGGCGCCATGGCCAACTGGTACGGGTTCAACGTGCGGCTGGCGGCCAACATGCTGCGTGAAGCGGCGTCGATGACCACGCAGATCAATGGCGAAGTCATCCCCTCGGATGTGCCTGGCAGTTTCGCCATGGCCCTGCGCCAACCCTGCGGCGTGGTGTTGGGCATCGCGCCCTGGAACGCCCCGGTGATTCTTGCCACCCGCGCTATCGCCATGCCATTGGCCTGCGGCAACACCGTGGTGCTCAAGGCCTCCGAGCTCAGTCCTGCGGTGCACCGCTTGATCGGTCAGGTACTGCAGGACGCCGGCCTGGGCGATGGCGTGGTCAATGTCATCAGCAACGCACCTGAGGATGCCCCGGCGATTGTCGAGCGATTGATCGCCAATCCGGCGGTGCGCCGGGTCAATTTCACCGGCTCGACCCATGTCGGACGAATCGTCGGCGAGCTCTCGGCGCGCCACCTCAAGCCGGCGTTGCTGGAATTGGGCGGCAAGGCGCCGCTGCTGGTGCTCGACGATGCCGACCTGGATGCTGCGGTAGAGGCGGCCGCCTTTGGCGCCTATTTCAATCAAGGACAGATCTGCATGTCCACCGAGCGCCTGATCGTCGATGCCAAGGTGGCCGATGCCTTTGTCGCCAAGTTGGCGGCCAAGGTCGCCACCCTGCGCGCGGGCGACCCCGCAGATGCGCAATCGGTGCTCGGTTCGCTGGTGGACGCCAGCGCCGGCACGCGCATCAAGGGCTTGATCGACGATGCATTGGCCAAGGGCGCGCGCCTGGTGGTCGGCGGGCAACTGGATGGCAGCATTTTGCAGCCGACCCTGCTCGACGGTGTCGACGCGAGCATGCGCCTGTACCGCGAGGAGTCCTTCGGGCCGGTGGCCGTCCTGCTGCGCGGCGAGGGAGATGAAGCGCTGCTGCAGCTGGCCAATGACTCCGAGTTCGGTTTGTCGGCGGCGATTTTCAGTCGCGATACCGGGCGTGCCCTGGCCCTGGCCCAACGGGTCGAGTCGGGCATCTGCCATATCAACGGCCCGACCGTGCACGACGAGGCGCAAATGCCTTTTGGCGGGGTCAAGTCCAGCGGCTACGGCAGTTTCGGCGGCAAGGCGTCCATCGAGCATTTCACCCAGCTGCGTTGGGTCACCTTGCAGAACGGACCGCGGCACTACCCGATCTGAACAGGCGGGCAAGGCCGAAATAACAATAACAAGGCTGCAGCCAACGGCTGCCACGCTATCGCTGAGTCACCTGTGGGTGACTTGGGTTTAGCGTGCCTCGACGGAGTACATGCACTTGAGTTCCGAATTCAGTTTACAAGCCCAAGCCCAGGCCAGCGCACCGCGCTATCGCCCCGTGTCCATCGGTTGCGCGGCGGTCGAGGTGACCGAGCAGCAGGGCGAACTGCACATGCGCTCCCTGGAACCCTTGGCCGAGATGCCCAGGCGCTTGCTCGACCGTCTGGTACATTGGGCCCGGGTGCGTCCCGAGCAGACCTTTATCGCCGCCCGCCAGGACGACGGTGAATGGCGTCGGGTGAGTTACGCGCAAATGCTCGACAGCGTCCGGGCGATCGCCCAAAGCCTGCTGAGCTATGGACTGTCGGCCGACAGGCCCCTGGTGTTGCTCTCGGGCAATGACATCGAGCATTTACAAGTCGCCTTCGGCGCCCTGTATGCGGGCATTCCCTACTGCCCGGTGTCGCCGGCCTATTCGCTGCTGTCCCAGGATTTCTCCAAGCTGCGCCACGTGTGCGACCTGCTGCAACCGGGCCTGGTGTTCGTCAGTGATGCCCCGGCGTACCAGCGCGCCATTGACGCCGTGCTGCCGGCCGATACGCCACTGATTATCGTCCGTGGCCAGGTCGCGGGGCGCCGGCAGGTGAGCTTTGCCAGCCTGCTCGAACAATCGGGCGGCGCCGAGGCCGAAGCCGCTTTCGCCGCCACCGGCCCGGACAGCATCGCCAAGTTTCTGTTCACCTCCGGCTCGACCCGGCTGCCCAAGGCCGTGATCACCACCCAACGCATGCTCTGCGCCAATCAGCAGATGTTGTTGCAGACCTTTCCGGTGTTCGGTGAAGAACCTCCGGTGCTGGTGGACTGGCTGCCGTGGAACCACACGTTCGGCGGCAGCCACAACCTCGGCATCGTGCTCTACAACGGCGGCAGTTTTTACCTGGACGACGGCAAGCCGACCGCCCAGGGATTTGCCCAGACCCTGCGCAACCTCAAGGAAGTGTCGCCCACCGCCTACCTGACCGTGCCCAAGGGCTGGGAAGAACTGGTCTCGGCCCTGGAACAGGACGCGCAATTACGGGAGTGTTTTTTCAAGCGCGTCAGCCTGTTCTTCTTCGCCGCTGCCGGGCTGTCGCAAAGCGTCTGGGATCGGCTTGACCGGGTCGCCGAACAACACTGTGGCGAACGCATCCGGATGATGGCGGGGCTGGGCATGACCGAGGCCGCGCCCTCCTGCACCTTTACCACCGGGCCCTTGTCCATGGCCGGTTACATCGGCCTGCCGGCACCGGGTTGTGAGGTCCGCTTGGTGCCCAGGGAGGGCAAGCTGGAAGGGCGCTTCCGTGGGCCGCACATCATGCCCGGTTACTGGCGCTCACCAAAGCAGACCGCCGAGGTGTTCGACGAACAAGGCTATTACTGTTCCGGTGACGCGCTCAAGCTGGCTGACCCGGATGACGCGCAACTGGGGCTGATGTTCGATGGGCGCATTGCCGAAGACTTCAAGCTGTCTTCCGGGGTCTTCGTCAGTGTCGGGCCGCTGCGTAATCGTGCGGTACTGGAGGGCTCGCCCTATGTTCAGGACCTGGTGGTGACCGCGCCGGATCGTGAATGCCTGGGCGCGCTGGTGTTCCCACGAATGTACGAATGCCGCCGCCTGGCGGGGCTCGGTGCCAGTGCCAACGATGCCCAGGTGCTGGCCAGCGCGCCGGTGCGGCAGTGGTTCGCCGACTGGTTGCAGCGGCTCAATCGCGACGCCAGCGGCAACGCCAGTCGCCTGGAATGGATCGCGTTGCTCGACGAGGCCCCGTCCATCGATCGCGGTGAAATTACCGACAAAGGCTCGATCAACCAGCGTGCGGTGTTGCAATGCCGTGCGGCCCAGGTCGAGGCGTTGTATCGCGGTGAAGACCCGTCGATCCTGCGTGCAGGGCCACGGTCATGAGTGGCCCGGGGCAATACTCGTCCTTCAGCGATGTGGCGATTCTTGAAGGCGTGCGAACACCTTGGATTGATGTCGGCGGCGCGTTGGCCCAGGTATCGCCCATTGATCTGGGCATCAAGGTCGGTCGCGAAGCGTTGGCCCGTGCCGGGCTCGATCCGCGGGCAGTTGACACGGTGCTGGCCGGCTCCATGGCCCAGGCCAGCTTCGACGCCTACATGCTGCCACGCCATATCGGTCTGTACAGCGGTGTGCCGCAACAGGTGCCGGCATTGGCGGTGCAGCGCATTTGCGCGACCGGCTTTGAGCTGTTGCGCCAGGCCGGCGAGCAGCTTCAAGGGGGCGCGCAACTGGCGCTGTGTGTGGGCGCCGAATCCATGTCGCGCAACCCGATTGCCGCCTACACCCATCGGGGCGGGTTTCGCCTCGGGGCGCCGGTGGATTTCAAGGATTTCCTTTGGGAAGCGCTGTACGACCCGGCGCCGGGCCTGGACATGATCGCCACGGCGGAAAACCTCGCCAGGCGTCACGGCCTGAGCCGCGAGGCGGTGGATGCCTATGCCTTCGACAGTCACCAAAGGGCGCTGCACGCGCAGACCAGCGGCTGGTTCAGCGATGAAATCGTCCCGGTGGATATTGAGGTGTTTGAACTGGAGGGCTATCAGCCACGGGGGATTACCCTGGCGCGTCGATGTGAAGCGGTGACCCAGGACAGCCATCCCCGGCCCACCGATTTATCCGCGCTGGCCAGGCTGCAGGCGATTCATGCTGATGGCGTGCAAACCGCCGGCAACAGCTGTGCGGTGGTGGACGGCGCAGCGGCCGCACTGGTCGGCCGAGCCTCGATGAGTGCGCGTCCGGTACTGGCGCACCTGTTGGCGACTGCGGTGGTCGGTGTGGCGCCGGAGTTCATGGGGATCGGCCCGGTGCCGGCGATCCAGTTGTTGCTGCAACGCAGCGGCCTGGCCCAGGACGATATCGCCCTGTTTGAAATCAACGAGGCGCAAGGTGCGCAGGTGCTTGCAGTGGCTCAGGCGCTGGAGCTGGATAGCCAGCGGCTTAACCGCCGTGGTGGTTCGATCGCGCTGGGGCATCCATTGGCCGCCACCGGCCTGCGTTTGGTGATGACCCTGGCGCGGCAATTGCGCGAACAACATCTGCGCTACGGGATCGCCGCTGCCTGTGTCGGCGGCGGGCAGGGCATGGCCGTGCTGATCGAAAACCCGGATTTTCCTGGCTGACTCCTAGCGGTGTTTCTTCCCTTTTGACCACTTGAGGTTTGCCATGTGGCACTACCAGGCGCCATTGCGCGACATGCATTTCATCCTTGAACACTGGCTGCAGGCGCCCCAGGCCTGGAGCCAGATGCCCGCATTCGAAGCCCTGGATCTGCCGTTGGCACTCCAGGTGCTGGGCGAGGCCGGGCGTTTCAGCGCGGATGTACTGGCGCCGCTCAACAGCAGTGGCGATCGCCAGGGTTGCCGCTTCGACAATGGCCGGGTCAGCACGCCGGACGGTTTTGTCCAGGCTTACCGGGCATTCGCCGAAGGTGGCTGGCCGGCATTGGCCTGTGATGAAGCCTTCGGTGGCCAGGGACTGCCGCAACTGCTCGATGCCGCCTTGCAGGAAATGCTCTACGCCAGCAACCACGCCTGGGCCATGTACACGGGAATCGCCCATGGCGCCTACCTGTGCCTCAAGACCCATGCGCCGCAGTGGATCAAGGAGCGTTATCTGCCGCAGATCGTCAGTGGCGAGGCGCTGCCCACCATGTGCCTGACCGAACCCCAGGCAGGCAGCGACGTCGGCCTGCTGCGCTGCCGTGCCGAACCCCAGGGCGACGGCAGTTATCGGTTGAGCGGCAGCAAGTTGTTCATTTCCGGAGGCGAACATGACCTGACCGAAAATATCCTGCACCTGGTGCTGGCACGCTTGCCCGGGGCGCCCACTGGTAGTCGTGGTATTTCGCTGTTTTTGGTGCCCAGGCGACTGGATGACGGCCAAACCAATGCGCTGCGCTGCGACGGTATCGAACACAAGATGGGCATCAAGGGCAGTGCCACGTGCTCGCTGGTCTTCGACGGCGCCCAGGGTTGGCTGATCGGCGAGGCGAACCATGGTTTGGCCGCGATGTTCGTGATGATGAACTCGGCACGACTGCATGTCGGCCTCCAGGGGTTGGGGCATGCCGAGGCTGCATGGCAGAACGCCTATACGTACGCGCTGGAGCGCAGACAAATGCGTGCGCCCAAGCGTCCTGTCGGCGTTGCCGCCGAAGCGGTCGACCCGATTCATTATCATCCGGCCATGCGCCGGGTTTTGCTGGAATTACAGGCCTGCGCCGAGGGCATGCGCGCCATTGGTTACTGGGCTGCGCATTTGCTCGATCAGGCCGAGCATGCCCCGGACATGGCCACTCGGCAGAGTGCCTTGCAACTGGCGGAGCTTTTGACGCCGGTGATCAAGGCTTTTTTCACTGAGCAGGGTTTTCGCCTGGCCAGCAATGCCTTGCAGGTCTTCGGTGGCTACGGCTACGTCGCCGAGTTCGCCATTGAACAGACCCTGCGCGACAGCCGAATCGCGATGATTTACGAGGGCAGTAACGAAATCCAGGCCAATGACCTGCTGCTGCGCAAAGTGCTGGGCGATGAAGGCCGGGCTTTCGCTCAATTGTTGGCGGTGATGCGCGAAGAAGCCGGGCAGGCCGGCGAAACAGCAGGCTGCGCCAGCTTTGGCGCGCAGCTGGCGTTACTGTGCAAAAAACTCGAGGGTGTGCACCTGGAGATACGTGATCAGGTCGTCGAGGACGGCGAATATCCCTATCGGGCAGCGGGCGATTTTCTACGACTGTGTGGCGTGGCCCTTCAGGCTTTTGCCTGGACCCGGGCGGCGCGTGTCGCTCGCTTGTTACCCGACAGCGATCCTTTGCGCGGCAGTAAACTGCAAACCGCGAGTTTTTTCTTCGCCTACCTGCTGCCGGAAGCGGACCAGTGGATCGCTGCCATTCGTGCGGCCAAGGCACCGCTGCCGTTTCTCAAGTGAGTTCAGGAGGCGGGTCGCGGGCATCAGGCACCTGATTCCGGGTCGCTCGCAGGCAAGCCGCGAGCCTCCTTGTCGTTTTCGTCCTGATCGTTCATGTGCGGGGCGGCGTCGGAATCATCGAGGCGAGCACCTTTTCCATGGTCCGGATGCTCACTCGAGACCGGGTTATTTGCCTCCACGCCTCTCATATCTTCATCGACAGGCGCTTCATCGTTCGGCGGCAATGGAACCTCAGGCGCATCCTTCATGGGGTCATGGCCGGTTTCGTTGTCCGTGGTTCGCGTCACGTCCTGCTGCGACCTGTTACCCACTGCATTCTCGTCAATGTCCATGCTGGTTCTCCGTTTTGATGCGCGCAATGTCCGCGCTTATACATGAGAGATAGCGGCGCGGCTCGAGTGCCGAGCTTTGGACGAGCGGCAAACCCGAGAGCCCTCAGGAAAGCTCAGTCCCAGTCGAAACCGAGTTCCTGATCGATCGGCGGGATGCACTGCAGGGTCGCCAGATCCAGCAGGGTGAAATAACCGTCCAGCCAGCCCGCTGTGTCGATGTGGTACACGTTGCCAAGCACTGCAGGCTGCCTGAGCGGTGTATGCCCGACCACCAGGGCACGCAGTCCCTCAATGCAGTCGGTATCGCCGTCCTGAATCCGGGTTCGCGACCACAGGCAACTGTGCTGCACAAGTTCCAGCCGCTTGGTGCTTTCAGGTGATTGCAGTTCGGTGCACAGTTGATCCCACGACGGCACCGGGCAATCGGCGTGAACGATCCCGACCAATCCGCCAGGCGTTTCGACCTCGATGGCGATCGGCAGCTCGGCGAACTGCAGCGCGAACGCTATCTGCTCGACCAGCGACAGCCCGGCGAACCATTCCCCGCCGTTGCAGATCCAGCTGTCGACGTCGCAGGTGTCGAAGTGCGCCACGTAGTCGTCATGGTTGCCGCGCACCGGGTGAAACCATGGTTTGGCAAGCCAGTCGAGTGCGTCGCGGCTCTCGGGTCCACGATCAACCAGGTCACCGACACTGAACAGGCGGTCGACGACAGGATCGAAATCGACCGCCTCCAGCGCAGGCTGCAATCGGCTGAAGTGACCGTGAATGTCACCCACCGCAAAGTCCCGGCCGGCGGTGTTTGCGGCGAAGCGCTTGATGCGTGACGACTCGATGGTTTCGATCATGGCGCACTCCGGTACGACAGAAGGCGATCCTTTGAATATTGGCATAGCTTGGCCTTGCCCGTCCTTCACCGTCGGAACCAAAACAGTCCAGAGTGTCTACATTACAGGGAGTCTTCCCTTTCTGAGAGAACGGATATGATCAGACATCGCTCGTTGATTGCAGCTATCACATGTGTCGCATTGGTCTGCGGCCCGGCCACGGCATGGGCCGATCCAGGTAATGGCAAGGGGCAAGGAAACGCCAAGGGCAATTCGCAACACAGCCAGGAGCATGGCAACCAGGGCAATAAGGGGAATAAGTCCGGGGGCGATGATTGGGACCATGGTCCAAGCATCAATCGAGGAAGCATTATTGGCATTGTCGATGGGTATCGGGACTACTGGAGCCCCGGACCTGCCTTGCCACCCGGCATTCAAAAGAACCTCGCCCGGGGTAAACCGCTGCCACCCGGGATTGCGAAAAAGCTCGATGGTCGACTGATCGGCCATTTGCCTCGTTATGAAGGTTACGAATGGCAGCAGGCGGGCACCGACCTGATACTGGTTGCGCTTGCTACCGGCCTTATCTATGAGGTCCTCAATGGCGCTTTCGATTGACGATAGACTGATGTATCCGTCCGTCGCGGAACTTGAACTGTCGGGGATTTAACGCGTCTTAAACCACGCGCAATCAACCCTCACGGAAGCAATCATGCTTTTAAAAAACAAGAGTTTCGTTGCTGTAATGTCATTCGCCATGATGCTTGCAGCCGCTCCGTTACTGCCTGCTGACCTGTCCATCATGAACTCCGCCTATGCCAAAGAAGGTGGTGGTGGTGGTGGTGGTGGTGGCGGCGGCGGCGGTGGTGGTGGCCACGGCGGTGGAAATGGCGGCGGTAATGGTGGTGGCCATGGCGGCGGTAACGCTGGCGGTCACAGCGGTTCGGGTCACTCCGGCAGTAACGGCCGCGGTGAGGGATTGAGCAGTGATCATGCGGGCAAATCGGTTCGCGACCATGGCATCAGCGGCAACCGTTACGGCAGTGATCGCAACGGTGACAAGGGTCACGGCACCACCACTTCGGGCATCGCACAATCCAAAGATACCCGCGGCCTGACTAAAGCCTCTGCAATCTCGGCCACGACGCCGGGAGATCACAACGCCAAGGGATTGAGTAATGCCGGCTCGTCAACTTCGAAAAAGTCCGATTGAGCAGAATCGGGATGAGTTGACCGCTGCAGGGTGAGCTCATCGTTATAGCGATGTGGTTCTGTGAGCAAAAAATCCCGGAGACCTTCTGTCTCCGGGATTTTTCGTTGTAAGGCCGGGGGAAATCATGCCGTACGTCGTGATCCACCAGCTGGTTCCCTGGCTCGACTACGGTTGGATGTAAGACTGCTTTCCAACCCAGGAGCGTTAGGCATGCACAGAATCCTCTTCCTGATGTCCGCCGCCCTGGTCATGTGCGCCAGCCAGGTCATGGCGGACACCCTCAAGATCAGCGTCATCGGCGCTGGCAACGTCGGCGGTACGCTGGGTACGCTTTGGACAAAGGCCGGGCACTCGGTGATGTTTTCGTCACGCCATCCCGAGGAGCTGGCGGACCTGGTCAAGCGCGCCGGCGCCAACGCCCGGGCGGGCTCGGTGACCGATGCCGCGGCCTGGGGCGATGTGATCGTGTTGAGCGTTCCCTACGGCGCGATGCCGGTGCTGTCCGAACAGCTCAAGGGCAAGCTTGGCGGCAAGGTGGTTTTCAGCACCAGCAACCCGTTCAGCGGCCGTGATGGAGATGTCGGGAGCAAGGCGCTGGAGTTGGGAGCAGCCCTGGCGGACCAGCAATACCTGCCCGGCGTACACTTGGTGCGGGCATTCAACGCCGTAGGCTACGCTTCCATGAAGGACGAGTCTGGCAAGGGCAAGGCGATTCCCGTTTTCGCCGACCACGCCCAGGCCAAGGATCTGGGGGCGCGGTTGGTGCGCGACGCCGGATTCCTGCCCGTCATTTTCCCGCTGGCGCGAGCCAATGAAGGTTTACCCCGCGGTCCGCTCAGCGGCCTGTGGAACGAAGCCGAACTCAAGGGCAGGCTGGCTCCCTAGGAGAAAAACAGCATGGCTCCCGCAAACCTGTTGGTCCTGGCCTGGGGTGTGTTCTTCTGCACGGCAGCGTTCGGTCAAGGCGCGGCAGACACTGATCACCCACCGGCGATACTTCCACTGGAATCCGAGACGACGCCAAGCCTCATTGCCTGGCCGCCGCTCGCCGAACCGCTCGCCCGTGGGGTCGTCATCATCCAGTATCGAACGGAGCACGCCAGGATCATGCCGATCTTTGGCAAAGCGGCCGCTGATGTTTCACCACGCCTGGGTCACCTTCATGTGACCGTCGACGACTGGAAAGGTACATGGGCGCACACCAGTGAAGACCCGATCATCCTGGTCGGGCTGACCCCCGGCACGCACAAGGTTCTGCTGGAAGTGGCCGACCCGACGCACAAGATCCTCACCCGTACGACAGTGAGTTTTGTCGTTCCGCAGAAGAACCCCACGGACGCGCCGCACGTTGACGAGGGTCACGCCGCAAAACACTGACGATGAGCATCAGACAAAGCCGTTACTTGCGCACGTTCTGGTACAGCATCAACCGTGAGGTTTCATGCATGGCGCGGGTCAATTGTGACAGGCGTTTGAACTCCTCGGGGTTTTGCTCGGCGACGTTGTCCAGCGGCGTCGGCGAGGCCAGGTCATGCAGGCTTGGCGAGCTGCCGTCGTGCTCCATCTGCACCATGTAGTGTTGCGTCACGCCGGCAATCAGCGGGAAGGTGCCTTCACGCAATACCAGTGGCACCACGCGTTCGCCTTCGGGGGCGGGCTGCTGGATATCACGGCCCATGCCGCCGTTGCGAAACTCAAGGCCGGCCATACCCGCCACGGTGGGCAGCAGGTCCACCAGGCCGACCGCTTCCTCGACTTTGCGGGTCCCGATCATGCCGGGTGCGTGGATGATCATCGGCACCGCGTTGCTTTCCAGGCCCAGTTGCTCGTAGGCCGGCGCCAGGAACGGGATCTGCGCGATACGGGTGTTGTGGTCGCCAAACATCACGAAAATGGTGTTGTCGTACCAGCCGCCGGCCTTGGCGATTTCCATCAGGCGTCCGAGGTTGAAGTCCAGCAGGCGCACGGCGTTGTATTGTTCGACACTGCGCGAGCCGGCGGCCTGGACTTGCTCCAGGGTAGGGTGCTTGATCTCGAAGCCGTCATTGTCCTTTGGAATCGTGAAGGGCCGATGGTTGCCGGCCGTTTGCACATAGGCGAAGAACGGCTTGTCCTTGGGCAGCGCTTGCAGGATCTGGTCGGTTTCCTTGAACAGGTCCAGGTCCGAGATGCCCCAGACATCCACCACCGGGGATTTCCAGTCGCGCTCGTCGAACAGGCGCACGCCGTCGATACTTTGCCTGATCAAGGCATTCATGTTGGCCCAGCCGGAGTTGCCACCGATGGTGTAGATCTTCTCGTAGCCGGTGAAGGCATTGACGAGCGTGTTCTGCCGGGTGATCAGGGGATTGCGCGTCGCGGTTTCGTGGCGGGTGACGTCAGGCACTCCGGTGATGCTGGCCCAGACGGTTTTCGCGGTGCCCGTGACCGGCACGTAGAAGTGTTTGAAGAACCAGCTCTGGGTGGCCAGGCGATCGATATTGGGCGTCGGATCGATCGGGTTGCCATAGGCTCCGACGGCACTGGTGCCCAGCGACTCAAGCATGATGAACATCACGTTCGGTGGCCGCGAGCCTGGAATCTTGTAGGGCTGTGGCGCCTGGTGGCGGACAAAGTTGAGGGTCTGCGGGTCGGGTTGGTCGACACTCAGGTAGTGGGCCATGACCGCGTAGTGTTCGCGCACTTGGGCTTCGTCATAACGCGACTGGCCGACCTTGACCGTGTCGTAGAGGAAAATCACCGGGTTCAGGCCCAAGGCGGCGACCTGGTTGTTGCCCGAAAAGAACGCATCGCTCCAGCGCAGCGGCACGGGGTTTTCAAGGTTCAGGTTTTCGACACGACCCAAAATACCCAGCAGCACCAGTACCACCATCACCGCACCGCCCCATGTCGCGGAAAGTGGGTGAATGGTTGTGCGCGGGCGGTCCAGCGTGACCCGTTCCAGACGCACCAGGGCCAGTGTCACGAAGGCGACTGTCGCCAGCCAGCCCAGGGTAATCCAGATGACCGGGTAGGTTTGCCAGACCATGTCACGGGATATCTGCGCATCCTCGATGAAGCGCAAGACCGTGGCGTTGATCCTCACGCCAAGGTAGGCGTAATGGCCAAAATCGATGATGTAGATCAGCAGCACAGCGCTGAGGATGGCGACCAGGTACAGACGGTTGATGATGCGCAGGAGGCGGCTGCCGACAAGGTTCCAGCGCGGGATCCAGGCCAGCAACGCCACCGGCAGCATGACCAGGATGGCCAGGCGCAAGTCGAAGCGAAAGCCGATGCCCAGGGTTGTCAGAACGTCCTCGTTGCCCAGGGCTTTGGCGTCAAAACCGGAATAGCCGAAAAAGAACAGCACCCGCAGCAGTGCAAACAGCACGAACACGATTGCTGTTGCGCCCAGCCAGTAATGCAGTCGTCTCGATTTCAGCCAGCCCATGCGTCTTTCCTTATTGAGAATTTCGTTGAATTTCAAACGCCGCGCAGCGTCATGAGCCGGCGATACGTCCAGCGCGCCGCCAGCACCAGCAGTGCCAGGCAGCAATACAGGCCCAGCAGCGGATCGACCAGGTAATCCCAATAGTTGTGGGAAGGTTTGAGCCCGGCGATGAAGGCCAGGGTCGCACAGGTCAACATCACCACGGCCAGGTAATGGCGCAGGTAAAACAGGCTGAACGTCACCAGCGCGACGAACAACAACAGGGCGCGCGGGCTGTAACCACGCCGGTACGGGTCCAGGTCACTCAGGCCAAGGGTGGCCGGGTAAAGCACCAGGGCCAACGCGGCGAAGAGGATCAATACGCTCGTGTGCCCCTGCTGCGCAGGCGGCAACACATCCAGCCGACGCAAACACCCCCAGGCCATGAACACCAATGAGGTGATCGCAAGGTCGTCGATATGGCTGCGCAAGTAAGCGGCCAGCGACAACCCGCCCAGGGGTATGAAGCTGGCGGCCAGCAGTGCGAGCAGCAGCGCGATGCGCCAGACCCTGCCCAGGCCAAAAGACGGCAGTAACAGGAAGATGATCATCGCGAAGCTGACATGGGCTTGCCACAGGTTAATCATTTCAGGCGCTCGGACAGCCAGGCATCGTTGAAGGAGACGTGTTTGATGAAGGTGTTGTTCCAGGAGTAAACCAGGTGATACATCCCGTCGGGACTGCGGATGAAGTAGGGGTATTCATATTCGAATTCACAGCCCTGGCTTTTACACACACGTTTATCGAGGTTGGCGAGGAATGCCGCCTCCAGCGCCTGGCGCAGCTTGCCACTGGAACCGCGGAACTCTTTGCCGATGATTTCCTTGTAAACCAGGGGTGAATACGGATCGCCCTCGGGATCCGGTGATTTGTCCAGGTCGTGCAACAGGCGCCAATCGTCCATTTTTGCATCGGTGATATACAGGCTCAGCTTGAAGCGCCCCTCTTGCAGGTCGTTGAGCGCTACCAGCAACCGGTGTTCGGGCGTCGCCACGGCCGCCAGCGAGGAATTGGGGTTCGAAGGCACCAGCGGAAAAGGTTCGCTCCAGCTTTGCCCGGCATCTTCCGTGCGGCTCGCCAGGACTCGGTGGTAGGTGCTGCCGGCATAACGCAACAGGGCAATGCCGCGTTGGCCATCCAGCGGAACGATCGCCGGTTGCAATGAATTGCTGCCATGGCTGATGCGGAATTTATCGATCACCTCACCGTCCGCGCTCAAGTACAGGTATTCGGCAAATTTGCCGAGGAATTCGTGATAGACCGGCAAGCCGATGGAGCCGTCGACATGAAACACCGGTGCCGAGCGGACCAGGGTGCTGATGTTCAGGAAAGGTGAAGTGATCAATTGCCGCGGCGCCGACCAATGCCCGCCAAAGTCGTCTGAAACCATCACGTTGACCGCGCTACCGGCCCAGCCGCCCATGGAGACGGAAACGTAGAACAGCCACAGGCGATTGTCCGGCGCGAGGGCGATGACCGGATTGCCCAGTTTGCGGATGTATTTGCGCGTGCTCTGCTGGGTCGAATCCCGGGTGGCCATGACCTGCTCCTCCCCCCACTCGCCGGTGCTCAGATTGAAACGGGCGGAGCGCACCTGCACATCGGCGGCGCCTTCGCGGGTGCCGGCGAACCAGACTGCCATCAGACTACCGTCAGGCAAGGCTGTGACCGACGCGGAATGCACGAAGTCCACCAGCCCGGAGGAGGCGAAACGGCTGGTATAGATGGGTTTGGCCTCTTTATCAGCCACCGACATGAGCGGACTGATTTGGGCAAAGGAAGAATGCCTGGGAGCGGGGTGGGTGATCCATGCGACTGCAAAGAGGCAGGCCAAGGCAAGGTAAATACAGAGTGCAGGAATGCCGGGAAGTTTGCTGCGCATGATTGGACCTATGGCATTTTGTGGGCCATTAGAACACTCAAGTGAAGACTTTAGTACAGGATCGCATCCCGCGAGTTTCAATTCTGCGAGCTGTTGTTTGTTCCTGGCAGTACGGATACCGCGATCATCACGCCCCGCTGGAAATCCAACGGAATCATTGAGTTACTTAATGGTCATAACCAGGGTTCAACGCCGTGCGGGTTATCCGCCGGGCAAAACCCTCAAAGCCCCGACCTTCAGGATGTTCAAATGAATCGCGCAGTAATGATGACCCTGGCCATTTCCAGTTTGCTCCTGCTGGGCGGCTGCGGACCTCACTGGGAAGACGGAGAAAGGTACGGCCGCTATCACGATCATGATCATCGCCGAGGCTATGACCAGCGCGATGACGACGACCGAGGGTATGATCATCGATATGATCGGCGTGACGATGATCGCGACAACCGTCGTTATCGCGATCGTGATGACCGCGACGACTGATATTGAAAAAGAGGGGTAGTGAGTGATCAACTTCCCGACTCACTGCCTTTCTGATTGTCCCCGTCGTCTTCCGACGCCGCGTCTTTCTTCAACGAATGGGCATCGGCGCCGGAGTTCGAGCCTGACGCTTCCTCGCCCTTTTTATCAGCCTTTTCCTCGTTGGATTCAGCGCCCTGGTTGAGCGCGGGAGCGGAGGGTGGAATGGTTGCATCCTCGGTGGTTTTTTCGGTGGCCAGCACGCAAAGCGGTGAGGCCGACAGCAAGCCCGTGAACATGAGCGCGGCAACGGTGGTGTTCATCTTTGAGTCTTCCGTGCGAGGGGGTGTACTGCATTGGAAGAGCGGCGCACAGGAAGGTGCGCAGTGGCGGACGAATGGCTGTATCCGATCTACTGTGGGAGCTGGCCTGCCGGCGATGCAATGGTGAAGCTGATGCCGCCATCGCTGGCAAGCCAGCTCCTACAGGGTTTGTGGGGTATGTTGAATTTGTGGCGTGACACTGATCTGTAGGAGCCGGCTTGCTGGCGATGCG
>NZ_JANHLK010000031.1 GCF_028682635.1 Pseudomonas putida
CCACCCTCGCATCGCCAGCAAGCCGGCTCCTACAGATTTGTGTACTGCCCCACAATCCGCATGCACCCGAAAACCTGAAGGAGCTGGCTTGTCGGGTCGCCGCATCGCAGCGATGGCGGCATAACGGCCACCCTCGCATCGCCAGCAAGCCGGCTCCTACGGAGAAATGTCCATTTGCATTTAAAAATCCCGCCCGGATATTCCGGACGGGATTTTTTCAATCACACAACCTCACCCCATTCACGCGATCGGAATCAACGGATCCGCTGCCGCCCAGGCGCTTTCACGGTTCGCCGCCGGTGGGTAGATCCACACGGTGTTGATCTGGGTCTTCAGCGACTTGCCTTCCTGCCGGGTCAGCTTGACCTGTCGGTCCCAACCTTCGGTGTACACCGCTCCCCAGGCACCCAGGTCCAGGCAGGTCACGTATTTCGGCTGGCTGTACGGTGTCGGGTCCACGCCGAGGATCTGTGCGGCGACGTTGTTGCCGGCATGACGGCCCAGCACGATGGCGTGCTGGCAGGTCATCAGTGCATGGTTGCCGATGTCATCGCTGGCCGCGTAGGCCACGTCGCCGGTGGCGAAGATGTCGGGCTGGCCGATGACTTGCAGGTGAGCGTCGACGTGCAGTCGGCCCAGGTGGTCGCGTTCGGCGGGGATCTGCTCGGTCAGCGAGCTGGCACGCACGCCGGTGGTCCAGATCACGGTCCTGGCGTCGATGCGCTGGCCGTCGGACAGGGTCACGCCGTTTTCATCGACGCCGACCACTGAGGCGTTGAGCTGCCATTTCACCCCGGTTTCCTCACTGGCTTCGGCAATCTTCTCGGCGATTTGCGGTCCCATGGAGCCGCCGACCTTATTCCCACGATCGACGATGATCACGTTGATGTCCGCCCCCTCCCCCAGGATAGCGCGCAAACGGGTGGGCATTTCAGTCGCCGTTTCGATGCCGGTGAAGCCACCGCCGGCGACCACGACCGTGTTGCGAGACTGGCTCTGCGGCTGGTTGACCAGGGACTTGAGGTGGGCTTCCAGGCGCATGGCCTGTTCGATCTGGTCGACGTCGAACGCATGCTCGACCACACCCGGGGTGTCCGGCAGGGCGAGACGGCTGCCGGTGGCCAGAACGAGTTTGTCGTAGATGCAGACCTGTTTTTCGCCCTGGGCATCAACATACCCGACACGTTTCTGCTCGACGTCGATGGTCTCGGCGGCGCCCTTGATGAACCGCACGCCGATCTCATCGAACAGTTCGCCGATCGGCGCGGCCAGTTGGTGGGCGTTCGGCTCGTAGAAGCGTGGACGCACACGCAGTTCGGCTTGAGGCGCCAGCACCGTCACCTCAACGTCATTGTGGCCGTGGATATCGAACAGGCGAGTAGCGCTCAAAGCGGTCCACATACCACCAAAACCTGCGCCAATTACCAGGATGCGTTGTTTCATTTTTAACTCCAGGGGAAAAACAGGCAATGAAATGGGCTCAGGGGGTTGGCACTCGCATTCGCTTGGATGCGGCTTTCGCTCCCGACCTGATAACTACGACTTTATTGATCGTAGTTAAATCGAGCAAGATGTTTTTCTCAATGGTTCGAATCGATCCCATCGATACAGCGGCCAAACCGCACTGAATCTGCAGCCTGGAAGGCGTTTGCAGCGTCTGGAGGAAAATCGCGATCGTTGCCCGGCTAAGGGTCAGCTGCTAATATTTGCGACTACATTAGTCGGAGATCGATATGTCTCTTTACAGCGCGGGTGTCGAGTACGGCATTCACTGCCTGATTTTCCTGGTGGGCAATGGTGGTGAGACCCGCGAGGCGAGCGTGCGGGACCTTGCAGAGTTGCAAGGCGTGCCGCTGGACTATCTGGCAAAAATCTTCACCAAACTGGCCAAGGCAAAACTGGTGGTGGCCACCGAAGGCGTGCGTGGCGGCTTCAAGCTGGCGCGGCCCGCCGATGAGATCAGCCTGCTGGACATCGTCAATGCCATCGACGGGGCCAAGGCCATTTTCGAATGTCGGGAAATCCGCGGTCGTTGTGCGTTATTTGCAGGCGAGGTGCCCGAATGGGCAGTGGACGGCCATTGCTCGGTGCACGGCGCCATGTTGACTGCGCAGAAGCGCATGGAAGAAGCCCTCGCCCAGCAGACCATCCTGGACATCGCCAGGAGGGTCGGGCGAAAAGCACCGGCGCAGTTCAATGCGCAGGTCGAGAGCTGGATGAATGATCGGCGGGAAAAGAAAGGCACCGCGAGTGCCCAGGGCAATGTCGATCAGCTTATCCAGGTCACCGAGATCGACGGCTGAACCCTACAGGCAGTCCCGCACCGCCTGGCGCATGACCCCTGACTTTGCCCACGGCGGCCCCTGGTAAAGCGAAACCCGACTGCCGTCCTTGTACTTGACGATATCCAGCACTTCATCGGCGGTTATGATGCTAGGCGCGGTGATCCGGTAGCCGTTGGAAATAGATGTCTGGGTCGTCTTGGCGATCTCTTTTTGCCATGCCGGCAAGACACACGCTGCTACTTCCTTGGGTAATTTGTCGCTCGGCTTATTGTAGTTCGGCTCCCCTGGCACCAGGGACGCGGGCAACGAACACCCCGCCAGCAACGCCATTACCACTCCCCCCATCAACACTCGACTCATGAAGCATCCTTAAACCTGAAAAAATAAAATGTAGCCTGTTGCCGCGCTGACAGCCATTTTGTTGCATCGAGCCTCAGTGACCGACGCTTTGATCGCCGGTGTCCGGGTAGGTTCGCTCGTTGAGATAAGTCGTCCATCGTTCGAAGGCTTCGTGTTGCCATAAACTGACCCGCTCCCATTCCGCCCCGCTGAACTGGTGCTCGGAAATCAGCTTCATCATTTCGCTGGTGGCCGCATCCAGATCGGCCTTCAGTTCCTGGGCATGCGCCCGGAAGTCATCGGTTGTCGTCATTTTGAATGGACCCTGCCCTGGTAAAATGTCGGCACTTCAATACGACAGCAAACAACAGCGAATCTTGCGAAGGGCGCAGAATTCCCGACCAAAGGTAGCCCTTTGGCATCAGAAGAACACTACGCCCCGCCGCGGGAATGGGTCTAAAATTTCGTAGCACGAAGTTACGGGAGATCAGTCATGTGGCTTAACGAACATGAACAAACGCTTCGGCGTGATCTGCAAGGGCTGGCATCGGACCTGCGCTGGTCGGCGGTTGAGCTGTTGCGCATCGCCGAACGATTGCGCCTGTCAGGCAACGAGGTCGACGCCGAAGCCGTGAAGCGCCTGTGCGATTTGTTCCAGGGCGATGAACAACGGCTGTCGGGTTATGCCGAGGAAGTGAAGGCCAAGATCATCAGTCGACACAAGGCCTAATAGCGGGGGGCATGGGGTGAAAAGGGCACTCTGCATCCTCGCTACCCTGATCACGGTGCTGGCGGGCTGCAGCACCGATTCAGAAAACCCGCTTACAATTTCGCGGTGACACGCTCAGCCACCTCCTCCGGCACCCAGCCCTTCCAGACCTGCGGCTGATCCCGCAGGAAGGCTTCTGCCACCTGACGCGGTTGCAGGCGCTTTTCGCTCATTTGGCCGAGAGTATGGTTGAGCAGGTCGATCGGCAGGTCGACCTTTTCGAAGAACGCCACCAGGTCCGGGTACTGCGCCTTGAAAGGCGCGGACACGCCGATCGCCAGGCTCGCCGGCATTGACCGGGTGCCCTTTGGATGCGGGTTGTTGGCGTCGGCCAGGGTCTTCCAGGCTTCGGCGTCGAACGCCGGCTCGTCGAGTTTCACCAGTTTGAAACGCCCCAGCAGCGGCGTGGGCGACCAGTAGTAGAACAGCACCGGTTTGCCGCGACGGATCGATGACGCCACCTCGGCATCCAGTGCCGCACCCGATCCGGTGCGGAAGTTGACGAAGCTGTCGGTCAGGCCATAGGCCTTGAGTTTCTGGCTGTTGACGATCTCCGAGGTCCAGCCGGTCGGGCTGTTGAGGAAGCGTCCACGGCCCGGGTCTTCCGGGTCGCGGAACACGTCCTTGTAGCGGGTCAGGTCGGCGACGGATTTCAGTTCCGGGGCCAGGGGCTTGATGCCACGTTCAGGGTCGCCCTTGATCACGTATTCCGGCACCCACCAGCCTTCGGTGGCGCCTTTGACCGTGTCGCCCAGACCGAACACTTTGCCCTGCGCAGCGGCTTTGACCCACGCCGGACTGCGCCCGGCCCATTCTTCGCCGATCACCTGGATATCGTTTTTGGCCAGTGCCGCTTCGAGGCTGACGGTGCTGCCCGGCAAGGTATCGGTCGGGTAGCCGTAACCTTTCTCGACGATCAAGCGCAGGATTTCGGTGATCAGGCTGCCGCTTTCCCAGGTGATGTCGCCGAAGTGGATCGGCGCGGCTTTTTCTGCGGCGGGAACCTGGGTTGCCACCAGGCTCAGGGCCAGCAGCGAACTGCCGAGCAAGGTTTTGAGCGATTTCATGCAGACCTCCAGTTCAGGGAATTCAAGGGTTGGTTGGCGCTGTGCCGGGCACACAGGGCTTGGGAGCGCGTCATGTAATCGCTGACCGAGCGTTGGGAAATGCCCAATCGGGCGGCAATCTGCGGGTAGGACAGGCCGTCGACTCGCGACAACAGGAAGGTCGCCCGAACCTTGCCCGGCAAGCGTTCAAGGGTGCGGTCGAGGCCATGCAATGTTTGGGTCAGTTGCGCCTGTTCTTCAGGCGAGATCGCTTGCTGTTGATCAACCTGTTGCAACTGTTCGAGGTGCTGGCGTTCCAGGTCGCGACGGCGCCACAGCTGATAGAGCAAGCGCTGGGCAATGGTGGTGAGCAAGGCGCGGGGCTCGCGGATCGGGGTCAGTGCTGGCGATTCGAGCAACTGCAGGAAGGTCTCGGCCGCAATGTCTTCGACGCTGGAACTGGCGCCCAGGTGCCGGCGCAACCGAGCGCACAGCCAAGGGTGATGGTCGCGGAACAATGCGCCCACGTCGTTGCGATGGGAAAGGTCGGTGCCGGACATAGAGGCTCCAAGGTTAGGGGTCGCAGAATGTCCGGTGATCCGGTGGCGCGATCCTAGCAAGGAGCCTTATTCATTAATAATACTAAAAAAGAATTTTTATATTCCTTTTAAGGTCAAAAGATCGCAGCCTCGCTTCGCGAGACAACTCCTACAGGTGAAGATCCTGCCTACCTTAATCGTCCGTACCCCAAATCCTCGGCCTCTCGCTGATAGTCGAGAACGATTTGATAGTCGCTTTCGCTGGCCGGCAAAACCTCCTGCAGTCTCAGGATTTCCCTGACTTCGGGCAATTGCTGCAGCGTCATGTTCATTACCTGCTGCATCTCCGCGACCTGTGCATCGGTGGCGCTCGCGGCCGTAATGAACGGCAAGGTCGGGCTGAATGCACTGCGACCGACTATTCGCAAGCCAGCCACTTCGTCTTCGGCGTGTCGCGCCAGATAGGCAAAGGTCACGCTGTCGATGGCCGCCAGGTCCGCTTTGTCTTCACGCACCCAGCGCAGGCTTTCCCGGTGGCTGCCGCTGATTCCGACACGGGCAAAAAACTGCCCCTCTCGCTGCAGCGCAGCCAGGCGGTGACGCAGCAGGTTCATGCCGCTGTTGGAATCTTCGCCGTTGATCACGCCACGGCTGCCGCGAAAAGCCGGCAGGCTGCGCCGTGGATCATCGGCGCGACTGAGCAACAGGCTGCAATGATTGCCGCCGCTGGCGTCCGGCAGTTCGTAACGAGGACGACCGATGACCCGCACTCGCCCACGCAACACGGTCATCAGCGGGTAGCCGCAGGTTTGCGTCAGCAGCAAGTGCGGCGACAGCCACAGGTCCATCAGCGCAAGGCCCTCGGCATCGCGGCGCGTGCCGCCCAGTTGCTGGAGGATGAGTGCCAGCCAGCGTTCGTTGGCTTGGCGGACCGGTTCGGGGGCGACGTACATCAGTAATTCAGCCAGGTGTTGTGTCATCGAAATATTCCAATACAACGACATTCAAATGTGGGAGCGAGCTTGCTCGCGATAGCGGCGTGGCAGGCACATCAATGTTGGATGTCATGGCCTCTTCGCGAGCAAGCTCGCTCCCACAGGGAATTCATTCGCAATCAGTGAAAAGGGTGCCGCGGGCTGTCGATGGCCTTCACCCCGTGCCGGCGCCATAACTGGCCATAACCCTGCACCAGGAACCCGCCGCTGCGCGCCAGCCATTGCTCGCGACGCGCCTGATAAGCGCGGGGCAAGTCGTACCAGGGCAGCCCCGGCAAATCGTGGTGCACCAGGTGCAGGTTGAGGTTCAGGAACAGCCAGCGCCACGGCCAGGCGGCTTCATTGAGGACCGTCCTGTGCTCGGGCGCGGCATGGGGCCGGTGTTCGTAGTAGGAGCGAATCATGGCAATCGACAGCGCCGGCACGCTGACCAGCAACAGGTAATGCCACACCGGCAGCACGCTGTAGCGGGCGATGAACAGCAACATCAACAGGGTCAACGTGCCGTGGCTCAACCACATCAACCAGGCCTGTCGCTCACCCGCCTTCAAACGCTGCAGTTCTTCCCTTGCCAGCGCCAGCAAAGCCAGCGGAGCGCCCAGGAGGAAACGCCCCAGCACGGTTTTGTTCAGCCAGTGCAGGCCTTGCTCGAACACTGAACTGCCCTGCCACTGCCCGGCGCTCAGGTAGCGGCTTTCCGGATCACGGCCCGGCAGGGTCAGGTCTTCATCGCGGTGATGCAACAGATGGCTGTCGCGATACAGGGTGTAGGGATACCACACGGCGAACGGCGCGTAGCCGAGGATCTTGTTCAGCCATACCCAGCGGGTGGGATGACCGTGCAGCAGTTCGTGCTGCAGCGACAACCAGAGCACCAGCAAAGGGATCAACAACAAGGTGCTGCACCACAGGCCCAACCAGTGACTGCCCAGCATGATGCCGAACCAGCCGGCGTACACGCCGATCAGCAGCAACCAGGTCGGCCACTCGGTGCGAGCGGTCAGGCGTTGGCGCAAGGTGTCGATTTCTACACGGTGGGCGTTGTCGAAGTAATGGGGCATGGCGTTGCTCGGATCGGGGACCAGTCCCCTTCTGTGCAACGGCGCCGGGTTTTCTTGCAGATTATTTTTGTCGAGTTCTACAGGGATCAATTGTGGGAGCTGTTCGCTCCCACATTGGTTGCGCAATCAAGACCCGGTTTCCATAGGACCTGGGCCTTGAGCCTGCCTTCATGTCGCTTGCTGATTGCGAGGCTTGGTTGAGCGGGCTTTATAACCCGGCAGCGCAGCCGCAAAGGCCAGCGCCTCTTCCCGACTGGCAAACGAGCCCAGCCGGTCGCCCTGGGTGCAGACCCGCCATGGGCCGTTGTTCACACTCAGTACGTCATAGCCGTTCATGTGCATCTTGTTCAACATCGGAACGCTCATAGTCACCTCCATCTTGGCAGTGATCACAGGGTTGACTTGCCTACCTTACACCCCCCTGCCGTGAAGAGGCCGACCAGACGTCGAGTCAGGCCAGTGGCAGCGAGATTGCACTTTTAGACACCTTTGTTGTTCAAAATGTCCAGGAAAGCTTGCAATGGATTACGGCCCGAATATTGCATTTTTGTTACACTTATGTGACAGCCTGGATTGAATGAACAGATGAAAGTACGTGCAACCGTCATTTGCGAGCACGACCGCCATATCCTCATGGTGCGCAAGGCCAGAAGTCGCTGGATGTTGCCCGGCGGCAAGGTCGAGCGCGGTGAGACCGTGCAGGATGCTGCATTGCGCGAGTTGCAGGAAGAAACAGGGCTGGGCGCCGAGGATATGCTGTACCTGATGGAACTCGAAACAGGGGGCACCCGACACTATGTCTACGAAGCATCGTTGCTCGATGCGGAGCAGGCGCGACCGCTAAACGAGATTTTCGATTGCCTCTGGTACCCGCTGGATTCGGTGCAAAACCTCAACCCCAGCGACGCCACGCTGCGGATCATCAGCGCATTTCGGCGTCGCCTGTAGCTCACCCGCCTCAGCCCTGATCGCCACCGCCCACCGGCATGACCATGCCGGTGATGTAGGACGCCTCGTCGCTGGCGAGGAACAGAATGGCGCCGGCCTGCTCATCCAGCGTGCCGTAACGCTTCATCAAACTGCTGTCGAGGGTCTGATCGACGATCTGCTGGTACCAGACCTTCTCTTGCTCAGTCTGCTCGGCCGCATTGCGCGGCACTCGCCGCGGCGGTGCCTCGGTGCCGCCGGGTGCTGTGGCGTTGACCCGAACGCCGCGACCGGCGGTTTCGAACGCCAGGCACGCGGTCAGCGCATTCACCCCGCCCTTTGCTGCGCCGTAGGGCACACGGTTGACGCTGCGGGTGGCGATCGACGACACGTTGACGATCGCGCCACTGCCCTGCTCCAACATGTACGGCAAGGCGGCATGGCAGCACCACAGGGTCGGGAACAGCGAACGGCGCACCTCGGCCTCGATCTGCGCCGCTTCGTAGTGCTCGAACGGCTTGGCCCAGATGGTCCCGCCGACGTTGTTGACCAGCACGTCGAGACGAGCGAAACGCTCGATGGCGGTTTGCATGACCCGGTTGCATTCCTCGTATTGCTCAAGGTCGGCGGTCAGGGCCAGGACCTGGCTGTGCGGGGCCAGTTGTTGCTGCACTTCGAACACCAGGTCCGAGCGATCGACCAGGATCAGCTTCGCGCCTTCAGCGGCCATGCGCTCGGCAACGCACCGCCCGATGCCCTGGGCCGCCCCGGTGATCAGCGCGACTTTGTCGTGGAATCTGTTCATGTGTACCTCACACGCCGCCCCCTGTAGGAGCTGCCGCAGGCTGTGATCGTTTGATCTTGATTGTAAAAAACAAAATCAAAAGATCGCAGCCTGCGGCAGTTCCTACAGGGGAGGCGTCGTCGTATGGAGTGGGTTCAGGCCGCGCTGGCGGCGAATTTCTCGTAGTAGAAATTGGCCGGCGCAATGCCCTGCTCACGGATGAACTGGCTGACCGCTTCGACCATCGGCGGCGGGCCGCACAGGTACAGATCTACGTCGCCATCGTTCAAGTGCTTGGGTTCGATGTGCTGGGTCACGTAGCCCTTGCGCGGGTGCTGGCTGTCGGGGCTGGCCACGCAGGCGCTGTAGGTGAAGTTGGGGATGCGGGCGGCGAAGGCTTCCAGGCGGTCGAGTTCCACCAGGTCGAAGTCGTGGGTCACGCCGTAGATCAGGTGCAGCGGGTGTTCACTGCCCTGCTCGGCGATCTTTTCCAGCATCGCGGTGAACGGCGCCAGCCCGGTACCGCCCGCCAGCAGCAACAACGGCCGGCGGATATCGCGCAGATAGAAACTGCCCAGGGGCCCGGCCAGGCTCATGCTGTCGCCGGCCTTGGCCATGCCGGTGAGGAAGCTGCTCATCAGGCCGCCGGGCACGTTGCGAATCAGGAAGCTGACCTCACCGTCGCGCTGCAACGAGCTGAACGAATAGGCGCGGGTCTGCTCGCTGCCGGGAATGCCCAGGTTCACATACTGGCCTGGCAGGAACGCCAGTTTGCTCAAGGACTCGCCCTTGATCGACAGGGCTATGGTGCTGTCGGACAACTGGCGCACGGCGCTGATGGTAGCGTCATAGCTGGCCTGGCTGGTGCGGCAGACATCCGAGGACACCGGCACCCGCACCACGCAATCGCTCTTGGCGCGCATCTGGCAGGTGAGGACATAACCTTGCCCGGCTTCTTCGGGGCTTAAGGCGTCTTCGATGTACTCATCGCCCAGGTCGTAGCTGCCCGCTTCGGCAAAACACTTGCAGGTGCCGCAGGCGCCGTCACGGCAGTCCAGCGGAATATTGATGCCCTGGCGGTACGCGGCATCGGCCACGGTTTCGCCGGCATTGGCGTCGATGAACCGGGTGACGCCGTCTTCGAAGTTGAACGCAATGGAATGGGTCATGACGGCAGCCTCACAAGTGGTAAACATCGATGACCTGGCGAACGTAGTCGTTCTTCAGGATCACTTTCTTGGCCTTGATCAGCGGGTTTTCACCGCGTACGTCAAGGGTGTAGAAACTGCTGCCGAAATAGCTGTCGACGGTCTTGTAGCGAAAGCTCAGGGTGTGCCAGTTGAAGCGCACCTTGCACAGGCCGTCGGCTTGTTCCAGCAGCTCGATGTTGCTGATGTTGTGGGAGGTGCGGGTGTCCGGCACGGTGGCACTGGAACGCTCGGTCTTGATGCGGAAGATGCGGTCTTCGAGGCCGGTGCGGTTGCCGTACCAGATCAGCGAGATTTCCCGCTGCGGGTCTTCGGTCAGTTCGTCGTTGTCGTCCCAGGACGGCATCCAGTAGGTCGCGTCGGGGGCATACAGTTCCAGCCACTCGTCCCACTGGCGGTCATCGAGGTAGCGTGCTTCGCGATAGAGGAAATCGCGCACCGCTTCATAGGAAATGGTCATAACACATCCTCCACGACGATCAGTTTCGACTGCTCGGCCGCCAGGGCCTTGAGCATGGTCTGCTGCCAATACTTGTGTTGCAGCACGAACAGGCCTTCGTCTTCGGTGCGCACGCCGCTGAGCAGCGGGTGCAGGTCGATTTCCTTGGCCGCGTCATCAGCGCCTTCGATCCAGTGTTCGGCGCCACGGGACATGTCGTTCCAGGTGGTAACGCTGCCCTGGTAGCTGGTCTGGCAGGAGCGGAACTCTTCCAGGTCGTCCGGCGTGGCCATGCCGCTGACGTTGAAGAAGTCTTCGTACTGACGAATCCGGCTCGAACGCGCGTGATCGCTTTCGCCCTTGGGGGCGATGCAGTAGATGGTGATTTCGGTGCGGTTGACCGAGATCGGCCGGGCGATACGGATCTGCGAGCTGAACTGGTCCATCAGGTAGACGTTGGGGTACAGGCACAGGTTGCGCGAGTTCTCGATCATCCAGTCGGCGCGGGCCTTGCCGAAATCTTGCGCCAGCTCATCGCGACGCTCGTACAGCGGACGGTCCTCGGGGTTGGCCCAGCGGGTCCAGAGTAGCATGTGGCCCTTGTCGAAGGAGTAGAAACCACCGCCCTGCTTGGCCCAGCTGCCGGCGCTCATGGTCGGGTTGGTGTCACCGGCTTCGCGCTGTTTGCGCTGGTTCTGGGTGGCGGCGTAGTTCCAGTGCACGGAGCTGACGTGGTAACCGTCGGCACCGTTTTCGGCGGTGAGTTTCCAGTTGCCTTCGTAGATGTAGCTGGAAGAACCGCGCAGCACTTCCAGGCCGTCGGTGGACTGGTCGACGATCATGTCGATGATCTTCGCCGACTCGCCCAGGTGCTCGACCAGCGGCAGCACATCGGCCTTGAGGCTGCCGAACAGGAAACCGCGATAGGATTCGAAGCGCGCCACCTTGGTCAGGTCGTGGGAGCCTTCGCAGTTGAAGCTCGACGGGTAGCCGGCGTTGGCCGGGTCCTTGACCTTGAGCAGCTTGCCGGAGTTGTTGAACGTCCAGCCGTGGAACGGGCAGGTGTACGAGCTTTTGTTGCCGGACTTGTGCCGGCACAGGGTCGCGCCGCGATGACTGCAGGCGTTGATGAAGGCGTTGAGCACACCGTCCTTGTTGCGCGCGATGAAGATCGACTGGCGCCCCATGGTGGTGGTGTAGAAATCGTTGATGTTGGGGATCTGGCTTTCGTGCGCCAGGTACAGCCAGTTGCCTTCGAAGATGTGTTCCATCTCCAGATCGAACAACCGGGGGTCGGTGAACATCTCGCGTTTGCAGCGATAGAGGCCCTGCTCTGGATCGTCTTCAAGCAGGGATTGCAAATATTCGGGTCGCAGGGTCATGGCCGCCGCCTCCATTGTTATTGTCCAGGCAGGGGTCATGCTAGGACGGGGCGATGGGGCGGACTATCCGCGGGGTGCAGACCTTTATCCGTTTTGTGCAGGGGCTTGGGATGGACACCGCCCCCCCCTTGTAGGAGCTGGCTTGCCAGCGAAAGCGGTGGGTCAGGCAACTTCAATGTCGCCTGATACGCCGCCTTCGCTGGCAAGCCAGCTCCTACAGGGGGTCGGGTTGACTCAGTGGCGGCGCTTGAGGGTGTCCGATGGCAACTCGCCGAACTGCTTGCGGTAGCTGTCGGAGAACCGGCCCAGGTGCAGGAAGCCGTAGTCCATCGCCACTTCGGTGACGTTGCGCACGTTGCAGGTCGGGTCGCTCAGGCAGGCGTTGATGCGTTCCAGGCGTTTCTGGCGCAGGTAGTTTTTTGGCGTCAGGCCGGCGTTGCGTTCGAACAGTCCGTACAACGAGCGCAAGCTCATGTGCGCCTGGCGCGCCAGCTCTTCGCTGTCGATGTCCTGCTTGAGGTTATTGGCGATGTAGTCGGCAATCGCCTCGAAGGTGGCCGTTTGCGAGCCCAGTTCAAGGCGACAGACGTTGGTCTTCATCAGACTGAGCATCTTGCTGACGATGATTTGCGTGTAATGCTCCTGCACCCTGGGAATCTGCTCGCTGGATTCGGCCTCCTGGCAGATCATCGCCAGCAGATTGACGAAGCCTTCCAGTTCATTGAGCTGATAACGGTTTTCCAGGAACCGCACGCCCTGCCCCGGATAGCGCCAGCGCTGCTCATCGCAGACGGACTCGAACAAACGGGTGGGGACTTTGAGGATGAATTTTTCGCAATCGGCGGAATACGTCAGGTCCACCGGATCGTCGGGGTTGATCAGCAACAGTTCGCCGGGGGCGAAGTAGTGCTCCTGGCCGTGACCGCGCCACAGGCAGTTGCCGCGCAGCAGCACTTGCAGGTGGTAAATGCTCTCCAGCGCACCGGAGGTCACCCGCACACTGGCGCCGTAGCTGATGCGGCACAGGTCGAGACTGGCGAATTTACGATGATCGAGGCTGGCCAGCGGGCGGCCGGCTCGGGGCATGAGGATGCAGTGATTACCGACGTGCTGATTGACGTAGCCGGACACCGCGTAGGGGTCGGCCTGGTCGAATACTCTGCTGCGCTGACTCAACAGTTGAGTTTGCATCATCGGGTCACTCTCGTTGTTATTATGGTTTGCGTCGGGACATTCTAGAACACTGGGTCATTCGCTCGGGATAATCCAGACCGTTAACCGAAACCCCTTGTGGGAGCGGGCTTGCTCGCGAAGGCGGAGTGACAGTCAACATAAGTGTTGAATGTTAAACCGCCTTCGCGAGCAAGCCCGCTCCCACAAGGGGGGTTGCTATCAGTCTTCCAGTGCGCGAACCCGCTCGTGGCGCTGCTGCTCTTCAGGCTGGGCGGTCGACTGCAGGGTGAAATCGAACTCGATTTCGGCAAAACGACCGCTCACACCATGGGCCGCCGCGCGCTGTTGATCGTCGCTGAAAGTGATCTTGGCGATCAGCTCGTCACGGGTGGCGTAGGCGAAATCGTCATGCAGGTATTTCTCACCATCCAGGTTGATCTGGGTGGTCAGGTGGCGATGGTCCGGCGCGGAAATGAAGAAGTGCACGTGCGCCGGGCGCTGGCCATGACGGCCCAGTTGATCGAGCAGTTGCTGGGTCGGACCGTCCGGTGGGCAGCCATAACCCGACGGCACGATGCTGCGGAAACGGTAGCGGCCTTCGGCATCGGTGACGATGCGGCGACGCAGGTTGAAATCCGATTGCGTAGGGTCGAAGTACGAGTAGGTACCACCGGTGTTGGCGTGCCACACGTCGACCACGGCACCGGCCAGGGGCTCGCCAGCGGTGTTGAACACGCGGCCTTGCATGAACAGGGTCACACCCGGGTCGACGCCGTCATCCAGGCGGGCTTCGCCTTGGGACAGCGGTGCACCGGCCACGTACAGCGGGCCTTCGATGGTGCGCGGGGTGCCGCCGGACTTGCCGGCCTGCTCGTCTTCGGCGTCCATCAGCAGGTCAAGATAGTGCTCAAGGCCAAGACCGGCCACCACCAGCCCGGCTTCCTGGCGCGCACCCAGCACGTTCAGGTAGTTGACCGCTTTCCAGAACTCTTCCGGGGTCACGGCCAGGTCTTCGATGATGTTCACCGAGTCACGCAGGATGCGGTAGATCAAGGCCTTGGTGCGTGGGCTGCCGGCATCGTTGTGCAGGCCGCTGGCCTCTTCGAGAAATTTCTGGACTTCGGCAGTGTGGGAAATCTTTACGTTCATCAGGGGTTCCTCATCTTGTAATTATTAGCGTAGCGCTGGGCAGGCAGGGCTCAGCGGTCGTCGTCACGGATGGAAGAAGGATGCCGGCACATCGGATCGATCTCGATGGCCATGTACGGAAACAGCGGCAGTTGCATCAGCAGGTCATGCAGTTCCTGGACGCTGTCGACATCGAACACGCTGTAGTTGGCATAGTGCCCGGCGATGCGCCACAGATGACGCCACTTGCCCTGCTCCTGCAGGCGCTGGGCCAGGGCCTTTTCGTCGGCCTTGAGCCTGGCCGCCGCTTCGGGATTCATGTCGACCGGCAGGTTCACGGTCATTTTTACGTGGAACAGCATAATGCTCTCCTCAGGCTTGATGAATAGTCTTGTCGCGACGGAAGAACGCCAGGCGCTCCTCATCCAGGCTCAGGCCCAGGCCCGGCGTGTTGGGGACATGCAGTTCGAAATCGCGATAGACCAGCGGCTCGCTGAGGATGTCCTCGGTCAGCAGCAGCGGGCCGAACAGCTCGGTGTCCCACGCCAGTTTGTTCAGGGTGACAAACGCATGGGCCGAGGCCATGGTGCCGATTCCGCCTTCGAGCATGGTGCCGCCGTACAGGGCGATCCCGGCCGCTTCGGCGATCGAGGCGGTGCGCAACACGGCGCGTGGGCCGCCGTTCTTGGCGATCTTCAGGGCAAACACCGAGGCCGCGCCTTCACGTGCCAGGTTGAAGGCATCTTCCACGCACTCGATGGATTCGTCGGCCATGATCGGCGCCGGGCTCATGGCATTCAGGCGTGCCATGCCCGCGCGGTTGTTGCGCGAGATCGGCTGTTCGATCAGGTCGATGCCATTGGTGCCCAGGATTCGGCAGGCACGCAAGGCCACCGCTTCGTCCCAGGCCTGGTTGACGTCGACCCGAACGCTCGCGCGATCGCCGAGGGCTTTCTTGATCGCGATCACGTGGGCCAGGTCGCGATTGACCTCGCCGGCACCGATCTTCAGCTTGAAGATGCGGTGGCGGCGCAGGTCGAGCATTTTTTCCGCTTCGGCGATGTCCTTCTCGGTGTCGCCGCTGGCCAGGGTCCAGGCCACGGGCAGCGAGTCACGCACACGGCCGCCCAGCAACTCGCTGACCGGCAGGCCCAGGCGTTTGCCCAGGGCGTCGAGCAGCGCGGTTTCCAGGCCGGACTTGGCGAAGGTGTTGCCACGGATGCTGCGCTCGAGGCGCAACATCGCGGCATTCACATTGCTGCTGTCCTGGCCGATCAGCAAAGGCGCGAAGTGTTTGTCGATGTTGGTCTTGATGCTGTCGGGGCTTTCGTTGCCATAGGCCAGGCCACCGATGGTGGTGGATTCGCCGATGCCTTCGATGCCATCGGCACAGCGCACGCGAATCACCACCAGGGTCTGGTTCTGCATGGTGTGCATCGCCAGCTTGTGCGGGCGGATGGTCGGCAGATCGACGATGATCGTCTCGATCGATTCAATGGCTGTAGCAAGCATTTCGATACCCGTCAGGTTCTTGAAGTTCTGAGCCCGATTCTCATACGGCTTTTTCCGGGCGGCCAATATAGAATTGGTCTGGCTTGATACCTTCAAGGTATGCAACCGTTGAAGATCCGGAGGCTCCATGGAACTGCGTCACCTGCGTTACTTTCAGGTGTTGGCTCAAACCCTCAATTTCACCCGCGCCGCTGAACGGCTGCACATCGCCCAGCCGCCCTTGAGCCGACAGATCCAGCAACTGGAAGATGAACTGGGGGTGATGCTGCTCGAGCGCGGCCGGCCGCTGAAGCTGACCGACGCCGGGCGTTTTTTCCATGAGCACTCCACCGCCCTGCTCGACCAGTTGCACAAGGTCTGCGACAACACGCGACGCATTGGCCTGGGGGAAAAGACCTGGCTGGGTATCGGCTTTGCGCCATCGACGCTCTACGGCGTGCTGCCGCAATTGATTCGCCGCTTGCGCAGCGGCGAGCCGCTGGAGCTGGAACTCGGGCTGTCGGAGATGACCACGCTGCAGCAGGTCCAGGCGCTCAAGGCCGGGCGCATCGACGTCGGTTTCGGCCGCATCCGCATCGACGACCCGGCCATCGTCCAGACCGTGCTAACCGAAGACCGCCTGGTGGCCGCCCTGCCCGCCGGTCACCCGTTGCTGGCGGGCCCTGTCAGCCTGCGCGACCTGGCCAAGGAGCCCTTCGTGCTGTACCCCGGCAACCCGCGCCCCAGCTACGCCGACCACGTGATCGCGCTGTTTGAATCCTATGGGGTGAGCATCCATGTGGCGCAATGGACCAACGAGCTGCAGACGGCGATCGGGCTGGTGGGGGCCGGGATAGGCATCACCCTGGTGCCGGCCTCGGTGCAGTTGCTGCACCGTGACGACATCGGTTTCACCCCTCTGCTGGAAGACAACGCCACCTCGCCGATCATTCTCAGTCGGCGGGTGGGCGACGTGTCACCGGGGTTGAACCATTGTTTGCGGGTGATCGACGAACTATTGCCACATACGATCACGCGCGGTGTTTAACCGGCGAAGGCGCGGCGCCCGGCGCTCATCTCGGTGCGCAGTTCACCGATGAAGTCGGAGATGGCCCGCATGCTGGTCAACTGCTCGGTCGATACGCCGGCAAGCATCAGCTTGACTTGCCCGCTGGCGGGATCAAAGACCTCGATCCGCAGCAGCCCGCCGCTCTCCGTGCATTGACAGGCCAGGGGCTTAAAACCGGACTCCAGAATGTTGCAAAGGGCTGAAAGGGCGACCATGGCCGTTGCCTCCGTGGCGGGTTGATCAGAACGGATCCAATCAGAATAGATGCGTTTGGCCAAATGTGCGCCAGTCCATTAGTGATATCCACTTCATCAATGACTGTTGTCTTTCCAGATCCAGTTCCAGATCCCCGGTAATTGCGCCGGCTGTGAACTGTCGCGCAGCGTGCGCGCCATGGCGGCCCGTTGCAGCGCGGCGGTGTCGTCGTAAAACGCCATCGGGGCGACGCTCACCCCTGTCGCCCGTGCACTGTCGAGCAGGATCTGCAGGTACTCGCGGGCATGCCGGGCGGTATAGCGATTGAGGTCGTGGAAAGTCACCACCACCGGAATCACCCCATCCACCACCGGTAGCTCGCCGCGGGCAATGCGCTCGCGCACCTCGGACATCGAACGCAGCATATGGGCGCGGCGCCGGGGGCTGGCGTTGAAGCCCCAGATCTTGCCGTCGTTGGCGCTCAGGTCGGTCAGCAGCACATGCAGGCCATGCTGCTGATAGGCGGCGAACGTACGTTTGTCGTAGCTCCAGAATGGCGGGCGCAACAGGGTCGGCGGCGCGCCGGTGATCGCGGCGATGTCGGCACACCCCTCGTTGAGCGCCTGCTCCAGTTCCTGATCGTCGAGGGAGCGATGATTGGTGTGCGAAGGCGTGGCCGTGTGGAAGGCCAGGATATGCCCGGCATCACGTTCGCGGTGCATGACCGCCCGCCCGATGTCACTGGCGCCGGCCCGTGGGGCGCGGGTCTGGACGAAAAATACCGCCTTGATCCCGGGTTGCACAGGATTGATCGCCAGGCTGTCGAGCACGGTCTCGGTCGGGTTCCAGAAACTCGAGGCGCTGGGCCCGTCGTCGAACGTCAGCAGAAAGCGGATCGGTGGTTGCGCGCGCAAAGCCTGTTCGGTTTGCGGGGTCATTTCGATGGGAGCGGCGATACAGCCCAGCAGACCGACTGCCAGGGTGCACACCGATAGAACCTTGAGCAGCTGTTTCATGTTTCGCCTTGGGGCAGACCCGCACACAGCGGCGGGCCGAGGTTGGATAAGGTACACAGTGTTTGGTTCCGGTGCTCGCCCGGGCGTTGGCTCAGTTCGCCACGGCCAGCCCGCGATGACGGCATTACGGCCACCATCGCATCGCCAGCAAGCCGGCTCCTACAGCGCTCGGCTGAACGCAGATTGTTCAAACATCTATGCTCAATAATCCAGCCGGAGGGTTCGATCGATGTGTGGACGATTGTCGCAATACCGGGGCATCCACGATTTCGTGGCGGTGCTGAGCATTCCCGATGCCTTGCTCAACCAGGTCGGCGATCAGCCGCTTGGGCGCTACAACGCCGCGCCCACCACCCAGCTCGCGCTGTTGCACCTGGAGAACGACGGCCTGCACGCCGACTCGCAGCGCTGGGGCTGGCGACCGCACTGGGCGAAGGATCGGGCGGCGCCGATCAATGCGCGGGTCGAGAAAGTCGCCCACGGCCCGTTCTTTCGAGCGATCTGGCCCCATCGCGCCATCTGCCCGGTGGACAACTGGTTCGAATGGGTCGATGCCGGGGACGGCACCCGGCAACCCTGGCTGATTCGCCGGCGCGACCAGGGGCCGGTCTTCTGTGCGGCGATCGGGCAATTCCCGATGGGCGGTGCAGCCCCGAGGGACGACGACGGCTTTGTCATCATCACCGCCGACAGCGCGGGCGGCATGCTGGACGTGCATGATCGTCGACCGGTGGTGTTCAACGCCGAACTGGCGCGGGAATGGCTGGACCCGGCGACGCCCAGGGAACGTGCCGAGCAGATGGCGCTGCTACAGGGCGAAGACAGTGACGCTTTTGAGTGGTACCGGGTCGACAAGGCGGTGGGCAATGTCAGGAATCAGGGGCCCGGATTGATTGACGCTTTGAAGGAATAACACCTGTAAAATCATGGCACTTTGATGCTTCCACCGCTTGTCAGACAACGTCATGGTCTTACATACATTTGTCGGCGCTGCCGCTAGGATTCGCGCCGTATTGCCGAGTGGCATACCAATTGACCAAAGAGTCAACAACTAAGGAAATCCCATACATCAAGCCTTGCAGAGAACTCAATTGCGCGACGATTTTACAATTGATCAAGTCGCGAGTCTGGCGTGCATTTATCTTACAAAGACAGAGCACTACCAACTCGACTGTTTCATCGGGCAATACATACAGACCCGTAACTTGCTTTCCATTCCCAATATCAAAGAAGTCCTGAGTTCAATACTCGAAAGCTATCCGGGCAAGCCCCCGGTGATGGTCAACGAACTGAACGCCTGGATTGACAGGAAGCTGGGTTATCGGGCCACGCACCCTGATTTCCCGCCGTTGCTGGAATAAACGCAACCCTGTAGGAGCGGGCTTGCTCGCGATGGTCGTCAACGATGACGCGGGGTACCTGATGCCCCGCGGCGTTCTCGAGTTTTTCGCGAGCAAGCTCGCTCCTACACAGTTGCAGTGTTCGCAGGTTGCTTAGAACTTGCGGTCAGGTTCCGACAAATCCTTGCCATCGTCGGGATGTTTCCAGTCCGGAGTCGAACGCTTCTGCTGTTCGATTTCTTCTTCCGTCGGTTCATCCTCGTCTACATCCGGATCCGGTTGTTTTTGCTCTGTTGCCATGTGCTCACCTCTCTTCCTGAAAAGGGATTGGTCATCAACTTGAAGCGTAGAACAATTTCCCGCGCCCGACTTACAGCCACCAACGCAGCAAAAAGAAAAAGCCCATGCTCAACAACATGCTGAGCAAGGTGTTGCGGGTGTACAGCACCAGGCCGACGGCCACCAGCGAACTGATCAGGTAGGGGTTGTCCCATTGCAGGTTCAGTTGCTTGTCCGGCATGAACACGATCGGCCCGCAGATCGCGGTCAGCATGCCCGGCACGGCGAAGCCGAGGAACTGCCGGGCATTGCTGCTCAGGCGCACCGGCAGACGCGGTTCGAGGAACACATAGCGGTTGAGAAACACCAGCACGCCCATGCCGAAAATAACTGCCCAGACCATCATGTGCGTGCTCCATGGAATTTGTTGCAGATAAACCCGGCGGTCATGCCGGCCAGCCCCGACAGCACCAGGGCCGAGCCCCATTGCCAGTAGCTGAACAGCACCGAGCAGAACAGCGAGACCGCGACGCAGACCACGGTCGGCACGTTGCGCACCACCGGGGTGATCAGGGCGATGAAGGTGGCCGCGATGGAGAAGTCCAGCCCCAGGTGTTCCAGGCCCGGAATGCTGCTGCCCAGCACGATGCCCGCCAGGGTGAAGAGGTTCCAGGCGATGTAGAACGTCAGGCCCACACCCAGGGCGTACCAGCGATTGAACTGTTGCCTGTCGTGCTGGCTGACCAGGGCGAACAGTTCATCGGTGAGCAAGAAGCCCAGGCCCGCTCGCCAGCGCCCCGGCAACGGCGAGATCACCGAACGCAGGCTCATGCCGTAGAGCAGATGCTGGGAGGTCAGCAGCAAAGTGGTCAGCAGGATCGAAAAGATCCCGGCCCCGCCCTTGAGCATGCCGATCGCCACCAATTGCGCGGCGCCGGCAAACACGATGCTCGACAAGCCCTGGCCTTGCAGGGGTGTGAGGTTGGCTTCGATGGCCATGGACCCGGCCAGCAAGCCCCAGGGGGCGGTCGCCAGGGATAACGGCATGATCGCCACGGCGCCACGTAAAAACGCGCTGCGCGGCATGAGTGAGTTGGACATAACGCTCTGCAACCAGGGAAAGACCGCAGACTTTGCCAGCAGTCACGGCCGATGGCTTGAACAATCTTGCGCAGTTTGCACTGGCTGCTGCCTCGCTCAACATGACGATGCCGCATTTTCCTGATTGACAAACCACCCGCCGGCTTTTAAAACTGGGCGCCTCATTCAGGGTGTAAACAAAGATGTCCGCAACCTTCAATCTCGACGCTCGTGTCATTGGCTTGACTGCCAAGGCCCAGGCTCGTGTTGCGCGCACCCTCAAATCGAAGAAACAGTCGCTCATGTGACCGGGGCGCGCTGTCCCGTCAGATGAGCTGACAGGACATTGAGCGCGACGGACCACCCGCCCCTTGCTTACCTCCTCCTGCCCTTCTGACGGTGACGAAATCGGTCGACCATCAGGAGAAAGTGCATGTCATCGTTCCAAGGTATCTGGGTTCCCCTCGTTACGCCGTTCCACCATGGCGCCATCGATTTCATCGGTTTGCGCCGGCTGGTCAGCCATCTGCTGGAAAGCGGCGTCGACGGCCTGATTGTCTGTGGCACCACCGGCGAACCGGCGGCCATGGGCAAGCACGAGCAGCTGGCGGTGCTCGATGCGGTGCTGGAGCAGGTGCCGGCTGAGCAGGTGGTCATGGGCCTCGCCGGCAACAACCTGATCGAGCTGCTGCACTTTCAGGAGGAGATTCTCAAGCGCCCGGTGGCCGGCCTGCTGGTGCCGCCGCCCTATTACATCCGGCCGTCCCAGGCCGGGCTCGAAAGGTTTTTCCAGACGGTCGCCGATGCCTCCAGCGTGCCGCTGATCCTGTACGACATCCCCTACCGCACTGGCGTGACCTTCGACCAGGGGACCTTGTTGAACATCGTCGCCCATGAGCGCATCGTCGCGATCAAGGACTGTGGCGGCAACCTGAACAACACCCTGGCATTGCTGGCCAGCGGCAAGGTCGACGTGCTGTGCGGTGAAGACAACCAGATCTTCAATGCCCTGTGCCTGGGCGCCACCGGCGTGATTGCCGCATCGGCGCATGTCCATACCGATCGTTTCGTGACCTTGTACCGACAAGTTCGCGACCACCAGCTGGCGGCCGCCCGTGCCACGTTCTTCCAGCTGCTGCCGCTGATCCAGAGCCTGTTCATCGAACCCAATCCCGCGCCGGTGAAAACCGCGCTGGCCCTGCAAGGTTTGATCGGCGATGAGCTGCGCGCGCCGATGCAACGCAGCAGCGAGGCCATGGTCACGCGTTTGAAGGAGGTGCTCGGCGCGCTGGCCAGCGACAATCGATAGAGCGCCAGGCCGCCGCCCGCGTACCATGGTGCGATTGGACCGACGCGCCAGGAGGTCGACATGCTCTATCGAATCGCCGCCGATGGCCTGGTGTTGTTGCACCTGGCGTTCATTGTGTTCGTGGTGGGCGGCGGCCTGCTGGTGCTCAAATGGCCGCGCCTGATGATGTGGCACCTGCCTGCCGCCACCTGGGGCGTGGCGGTGGAGCTGTTCCACCTGCCCTGCCCGCTGACACGCTGGGAAAACAGCATGCGCCAGGCCGCAGGGGAAACGGGCTACGGCGCTGGCTTCATCGAACACTACGTGTGGCCGATCATTTACCCGGCAGGGCTGACGCCGGCCATCCAGCTCGGACTGGGCGGTGCGGTACTGCTGGTGAACGTACTGGTCTATCTTCGATTGATCCGGCAGAGGAAACGCCGACTGTAACGCCTACGGCAAACACGAGGACCCAGTCCATCCTGTCGACTGAAGACCTGACGCTGCTGCAAGCGATCCGCGAGACCGGCAGCCTGTCGCGGGCCGCCGCCTACCTCGGCAAGGCGCCCTCGACGGTGTCCTATGCCGCGCGGCAACTGGAAGAACGCTTCGATGCCCTGCTGTTCGATCGCCGGCGCTACCGCCTGCAACTCACCCCGGCGGGTGAATTGCTGGTCAACGAGGCGGCGCGCCTGATGCAGGACGTAGCTACCCAGGCACCGGGTCGGCTCGTTACTGAGCAATGGCTCGCTGGTTGAAAAGCAGATGGCCGACCCGCGCGAGCCGAACATCCTGTATGCCGGCTGGCGCGGTGATCACGACGGGCGTGCTTTGGGCTGGTGGCTGGAAAAGCTCAAGCAATCCTATCTGTGCACCCGGCTGGTACAGGGCAGCGACCGCTTTGCCTGAGCCTCAGTTGGCAATCACGCTCATGTTGCGCCCGCTGGCCTTGGCCACGTACAGCGCCTTGTCGGCCGCGCCGATCAGCTCGCCGGTCTGGGCTTGAGACGCCGGATCGTAACCGCAGACCCCCACGCTGACCGTGACCTTGCCATCCGGACTTTCACTGTGCGGCAAGCTGGCGGCCTGCACCGCATGGCGGATTTTCTCCGCCAGCAGGAAAGCGCCGACGTAGTCAGTCCCCGGCAGCACCACGGCAAACTCCTCGCCGCCAAAACGCGCAGCCAGATCGCCAGGGCGCTTGATGTGCTCGGTAATGATCCCGGCGATCTTGCGCAGGCACTCATCGCCGGCCAGGTGGCCGTAGCGATCGTTGAAAGGCTTGAAGTGATCGACGTCGATCATCAGCAAGGCCAGCCCCGTCACATTATGGCGGGCGCGGCTCATTTCGGCCTGGATGAACAGGTCGAACTGGCGTCGATTGGCCAGGCCCGTGAGCGCGTCCTCCAGCGCCAGCAACTCAAGGTTGCGATTGAGCTCCAGCAGCCGCTCCTGGGTGCCAAGCAATTCGCCCTGGATGCGGTCCTGCTTCTTCATCAACCGGATCAGGCGATAACCGAGCACCCCCAGTCCCCCGAGCAGGAGCGCGACGATGCCCGCACTGAGCAAGGACTCTTGGCGCCAGCTGGCCAAGACTTCATCCTTGTTCAGCGCGGTAAAGACGATCAGCGGATACCCCTCGACCCGGCGAAAGCCCACGACTCGCTCCACGCCATCCACGATCGATCGCATCGTTGCCGTCCCCGAACTGCCCTGTGGCAACAGGCGGGTGAACAATGGGCTCTTGGCCAGGCTGGTGCCGATCTCCGCCTCGTGGAACGGCCGGCGCACGACGATGCTGGCATCGTCGGCGATCAGGTTGATCACGCCGTTCCTGCCCATGTCGATGCCGTCGTAAAGCTGCAGGAAATGGCTGAGGTAGATCGTGGCCAGGGCCACGCCGGCAAAACGGCCGTCCGGATAATTGATCCGCCGTGACACCGTCATTATCCATTCGCCGCTGGAGCGGCTCTTGATCGATGGGCCGATGTGCGGGCCGCGGTCGGGATGGTCGCGATGATAGATGAAGTACTCACGGTCGGAGTTGTTCGCGCCCCCCACCTCGGCACCATTGGAGTTGGCGATCCACTTGCCGGTTTCGTCATAGACGAACAGCCCATGGAGCTGACGCAACTCACTGCGCTGGGCGCGCAGCAAGCGTTGCAGGCGATCGAGCCGGCCCTGTTCGATGCCGTCGTTCTCCAGGCGATCGACCAGGGTGAACAGCAGCGTGTCGGCCTGCTTGATCGACGCCTGTGCCTGGGAGGCCAGGGTCTGCGCAAGGTTGGACATCGCCACTTCCTTGTCATGCAGATGGTACTGACGCGAGCTCCAGGTTTCCCAGCTCACGATCACTACCATCGACAGGCAGACGGCGATCATCAGCGTCACGGCCGAGCGAGTCTTGAGCCTGGCGACGCCGTAGCGGTTTTTTTCGATACGCTCGTTGTTAGACGGATGCCCCATGAAACTCCCTGGATACTCATGCCATGGCGAATTGTCCCATTCGCCATTTTAACCACGACCAGTATACATGGGCTGTTGCGACATTCCGTGCAGCGTTACTTCAGGCTCCCCGCCAGGAACTGCTGCAGCCGCTCGCTTCGCGGATACTCCAGGACGCTGGCCGGTGCGCCCTGCTCCTCCACCCGGCCCTGATGCAGAAACATGACGTGGTTGGAGACCTGCCGGGCGAACGCCATTTCATGGGTGACCACCACCATGGTCCGGCCCTCCTCGGCCAGTTGCTGCATGACCTTGAGCACTTCACCGACCAGTTCGGGATCCAGCGCGGACGTCGGCTCGTCGAACAGCATCACCTGCGGCTCCATGGCCAGCGCCCGGGCAATGGCCACCCGCTGTTGCTGGCCGCCGGATAGATGCACCGGATACTGCCCTTCCACCTTGGCGGGCAGGCCGACCTTGGCGAGGTAATGCCGCGCCCGCTCCGTGGCCTGCGCCCGACCGACGCCGAGCACGCTCATCGGGCACTCGATGATGTTGTCCAGCACCGTCATGTGGCTCCACAGATTGAAGTGCTGGAACACCATCGACAGCTGGCTGCGCATGACCCGCAATTGTCCGGGATCGACCACGCACAGCTGTCCCCTGGCATCGCGGCGGGTCCGCAGTTCTTCGGCATTGACGATGATGCGCCCGGCCGATGGCTGTTCGAGATGGTTGATGCAGCGCAGAAACGTGCTTTTGCCGGATCCCGAGGAGCCGATGATGCTGATCACGTCGCCGGCGCGGGCTTGAGCGATACCCCCTTCAGGACTTCATGGCTGCCGTAGTTCTTGTGCACATCTTCAACGATCAATTTATACATTCGAGCAAGTCCAATAGGGGTCAGTGCGTGCGCGGCTTGAGGTAGGCCAGCCAATGCAGTTCGCCACGACGAAACAGCCAGATCAGCAAAAATGCGCTGGCGGCATACAGCAGCCCGGCAATGCCGAAAGCGGTAAAGGAGGCGTAGGTCGCCGAATTGACGTCACGGGCAATCTTCAGCAAGTCGGGGACCGTGGCGGTAAATGCCACTGAGGTGGAATGCAGCATCAGGATCACTTCGTTGCTGAAGAACGGCAGTGCCCGACGCAGGGCCGACGGCAATACGATGCGCCGATAGAGGGTCCACCGCCCCATCCCGTAGGCCCTGGCCGCCTCGATTTCGCCATGGGGCGTGGCCCGGATGGCGCCGGCAAAGATTTCGGTCATGTAGGCACAGGTATTGAGCCCGAACGCCAGCACCGTGCAGTTGAATCCGTCACGGAAGAACGCGTTGAGAAAGTCCTGGGAGCGGACCACATGCAGGCTGTACACCCCGGTGTAGAAGAACAGCAGCTGGATGTACAAAGGCGTGCCGCGAAACACGTAGGTGTAGCACCAGACCGGCAAGCGCAGCAGCGGATTGCGACTGACGCGCGCGATCGACAACGGAACCGCCAGCACAAACCCGATCACCACCGAAAGAATCAGCAGCCACAAGGTCACCGCCAACCCGGAAAAGTGTGGCCCGTCGCTCCACAGGTAAGCCTGCCAATACTCTTCGAGAATACCGTTCATAGCGCGGCCTTCCTGACACCGACCGAGTAGCGGTGCTCCAGCCACAGCAGGACGACGTTGGACACACTGGTGATCGCCAGGTAGATCAGGCCGCCCACCAGGGTGAAGTAAAAGAATTGCATCGAGCCCTTGCCCGCATCCTGGGTGGCCTTGACCACATCGGTCAGGCCGATGATCGATACCAGCGCCGTGGACTTGATCAACACCTGCCAGTTGTTGCCGATGCCTGGTAGTGCGTGGCGCAGCATTTGCGGCAGGAGCACCTTGCGAAAGGTTTGCCCACGGCTCATGCCGTAGGCCCGCGCCGCCTCGACCTGGCCTGCCGGCACGGCCTGGAACGCCCCCCGGAAGGTCTCGGTAAAGTAGGCCCCGTAGATGAACGCCAGCGTCACCACGCCTGCCAGGAAGGGGTCGATCTCGATTTGCCCGATGCCCAGCCAGTCGGTCATGCGGTTGAGCAGCATCTGCAGGCTGAAGAACAGCAGCAGCATGATCACCAGGTCCGGCATGCTGCGGATAACCGTCGTGTAGCCGGTGGCCAGCGCTCGCAACAAGCGATTGGACGACAGCTTGGAACTGGCCCCGAGCAGCCCTGCCAGGACCGCGATCAGCAGCGACCAGAGCGCCAGTTTGATGGTGGCCAGGGTGCCCAGCAGAATCTGCGGGCCAAAGCCTTCCAGAAGCATTTCACTCTCCTTCTTCTTATTGAGTGTTCTTATTGGATGGGCTGAACGGGCATGCCGGTCATTTCGCGCCGTAGACGTCGAAATCGAAGTACTTCTTGTTGATCCGTTCGTAAGTGCCGTCGGCGAGAATCGCCGCCAGGGCCTTGTTCAAGTCCTCGCGCAACTCGACATCGTTCTTGCGCACACCGATGCCATCGCCCACGCCGAAAAACTGCGGATCGTCCAGGGTGGCGCCGGCGAACTCGTAATCCTTGCCCACGGCCGTGTTCAAGAATCCGTAACTGGCCTGGATAGAGCCCTGCAGCGAAGCGTCGAGGCGTCCCACCACCAGATCGGCATACACCTGGTCCTGGTTCTGATAGGACAGGACTTCCACGCCTTTTGAACCCCACACGGCCTTGGCATAGGCCTCCTGCGTCGAGCCCTGCTCCACACCGATGCGTTTGCCCTTGAGCGATTCAAGGGTTGGCAGCAAACCCGAGCCGCGCTTGACCACCAGGCGAGCCGGCGCATTCGACACCTTGTCGGTGAACGCAATCTGCTCCATTCGCTTGGGCGTGACCGTCATCGAAGACGCCACCGCGTCGAACTTGCGCGCCAGCAAGCCCGGGATCATCCCGTCCCAGCTGCTCTCCACCCAGACGCAATGCGCCTGCAACTGCGCGCAAAGCGCCTCGGCAATGTCGACCCCGAAACCGGTCAGCGTGCCGTCCCGCTGCTTGTATTCCAGCGGCGGATAGGTGGGGTCCACCCCCAGTCTCAGGGTTTTTCCAGACCAGTCGGCCGCCCCCGCAAGGCTCGATGCCGTGATTGCCAGCAGTGAAACCGCTGCAAGTATCTTGTTCATGTCCTGCTTCTCCAGGCCGCAGTTGTTTTTGTAATGACAGGCGCTTGAAATGACGGTGTTTCAACGCAAAAAGCTTTCCACCAACTTGACCCAGTAACTCGCGCCGATCGGCAGGCACGCATCATTGAAGTCGTAGCCGGGGTTGTGCAGCAGGCAGCCGCTGTTCCCATCGCCGTTGCCGATCACCAGGTAGCTGCCGGGGCATTGCTCGAGGATGAAGGCAAAGTCTTCACTGGCGGTGAAGGGGCGCAGGTCGTCGATCATCTGCTCGTCGCCTAACCAGTCACGGGCGACGGCCCGGGCAAACGCGGTCGACGCGGGATCGTTGATCAGTACCGGATGGCAATGCTGGTAATCGATATGCGCCTGGGCGCCGAAACTGGCGGCCTGTGCAGTGACCAGCGCGGTAATCCGCGATTCGAGCAACTGGCGAATCTCGGGGGTCAGTGCGCGCACGCTCAGGCTCATCTCGGCGCTGGCCGGGATGACATTCGAGGCGCTGCCGGCATGAATGGAGCCGACGGTGATGATCGCCGTGTCTTGCGGGTTGACGTTGCGCGAGACGATGCTTTGCAGGGCGATCACGATCGAAGCGCAGACCACCACCGGGTCGACGGCCTTGTGCGGTACCGCACCGTGACCACCGGTGCCGATGATCTTGATCGTGACCGTGTCGGCAGAGGCCATGAACGGCCCGCTGTAGAATCCCAGATGCCCGACGGGATGACCCGGCACGTTATGCAGGGCGAAAATCGCATCGCAGGGGAAACGTTCGAGCAGGCCGTCCTCGAGCATTTTCCGCGCACCACCCAGACCTTCTTCAGCCGGCTGGAAAATCACCTGCAGCGTGCCTTTGAATGCCCGGGTTTGCGCCAGGTACCTGGCCGCTGTCAGCAGGGTTGCCGTATGCCCGTCGTGGCCACAGGCATGCATGACCCCGTCGTTGCGACTGGCGTAGGGCAATCCTGTGGTTTCCTGAATCGGCAGGGCATCCATGTCCGCCCGCAAGCCGATGGACCGGCCCTCACCATTTTTCAGGGTGCCGACCACGCCCGTCTTGCCCACACCGGTGCTGACCTCGAATCCCCACTGGCGCAAGCAGCGGGCCACCAGTTCGCTGGTAGCAAACTCCTCAAAACCCAGTTCGGGATGCGCGTGAATCTTGTGACGCAACGCAATCATTTCATCTTGTAGCGCTGCAATACCTGGCAGCACCTGGCCGGCATCCATTGTTGTTCTCCTTCGATTGAGGCGGCGCGCCTTGGAAAGCGCTGCTGGAATCGATCTTAGGGAACGGCCCCTGGGCTGGGGAGGCCCAGTTTGGTTATGATGACAACCAATGGTTGTCTCAAGGGTTAGCAGATGAAACTGCATCAATTACAAGCACTGATCGCCAGCGCCGAGACCGGCAGCATCCGCGCCGCCGCCCGTTCGCTGAACATCTCCCAGGCGGCCGTGACCAAGGCGCTACGGGAGCTGGAAACCAGTCAGCAGTTGCCCTTGTTCAGCCGAACCCCCAGCGGCCTGAACTTCACCGAGTACGGCAAAGTCCTGCTGACCCACGCGCGCCTGGTGATCAAACAACTCGAACATGCGCAAACCGAACTCGATCACATGCGTGGCAAGGCCCAGGGCAGGCTTTGCGTCGGGGTCACGCCCTGGATCGCCCTGACATTCCTGCCCGAAGTGGTCCTGGCATTTCGCGAGCGGATGCCGCACATCAGGCTGGAACTGTACGAAAGCCTGATGGCCGTGGCCCAACCACTGCTGCGCGACGGCAGCATGGATTTCGCCATCGGCCAGCTGCACCCGGCGCAGACCACCCAGGAGTTTGCCTGTGAAACCCTGCTCGACTACCAGACGTCGGTGCTGGTGCGCGAGGGCCATGCGCGACAAAATGCGCGTTCGATCCACGAACTGCTGGACCAGAACTGGACCCTGAACTATGCGCCGGACGGCCACGCCGGGTTGATGCAGGCATTGTTCTGGCAACACGGCGCGCAAATCGACGAGAACCTCATCGTCCGGGCCCATTCACTGGCCATCTTGCAGATGCTGGTCGAACGGGCGGACATGTGCACCTGGGGCCCTTCCATCGTCAGCATTGCCCCGCCGTTCCTTGGGCGCCTGGTGGTCCTGGACCTGAACGAACAATTCGAATCCCGGCAGTTGAGCATCGTGACTCGGCGCAATGGCGCGTTAAGCCATTCGGCCCAGTGTTTCACCGAGTGCCTGCTGCAGGTCATTCGTCGGCATGCGCGTTCGGCCAGGAAGGAAGACCGGCAACTATTCGAAACACTACGCCTGCGGGTGTGAGGGGGCTCAGCTGCGTGATTGCTTCAGGGCTTCGAGCCAGGCCGGGTTCAATCGGGTTTGCCGGGGGTCGATGCCCAGGGCCTGCATCCGCGCCTCGTGCTGCTGCATTTCCCGGTGCAATTGCGCATCATCGCTGGAGTTTCCGTCCAGTTGATGCATCTGGCTCAATCCCAGGTGATAGAAGCGCAACAGCTTCATGGCGTCCGGATCCCCCGCCTCCACGGCGGCCTTGAGGTGGTGCATGACGTTGGTGATGCTCATCAGGCTGCGCTTGAGCTGCCAGCTGTAGACCGCCGGTGCCATCCATTCCTGATGCCAGAACAGCTTGCGCATCAACCCGGCCATGATCAATACCGCGGCAAACACTCCGCCGATGTTGAAGCGCAGGTTGTCCCCACCGGGCTCGCCGAACAAAGTCACCGCCGCGGTGGACAGGGCCATCGCCAGCGCCAGGAAGATCAGCGCGATCATCACCGTGCTGCGCCGCGTCCGTTGCCGATAGTCGTCGGCGTTCATCGGCTGGATTTCGAACATGACGTCGGGATTCCTTGGCTTCAATGGTAAAAAGGCTCGCAGGACAAAAAGACCGCGGGTCATTATCGCCTCTGCGACGGATTTAGCTATGCTGGGGCTCCTTTTCATCTATACATCATCAAAAGGAGGACGTGGCGAGACCGCGCAGTTCGTGCCATCTTCTTTCATGGATACTCTCTATTCGGATGCCATTCGTTGTTTGCGCGTGAATGACATCGTTTTAAGGATCATTGAATGACCCAACGACAAGTAATCAATGCTTCGGTCAGCCCGAAAGGCAGCCTGGAAACACTCTCTCAACGGGAAGTCCAGCAACTGAGCGAAGCCGGATCCGGCAGCACCTACGACATCTTCCGCCAGTGCGCCCTGGCCATCCTCAACACCGGCGCCCACGTCGATAACGCCAAGACCATCCTCGAAGCCTACAAGGACTTCGAAATCCGCATCCACCAGCAAGACCGCGGCGTACGCCTGGAACTGCTGAACGCCCCGGCCGACGCCTTCGTCGACGGTGAAATGATTGCCAGCACCCGTGAAATGCTGTTCAGCGCCCTGCGCTACATCGTCTACACCGAAAACGAACTCGACAGCCAACGCATCGACCTGAGCACCTCCCAGGGCATCAGCGACTACGTCTTCCACCTGCTGCGCAACGCCCGCACCCTGCGCCCTGGCGTCGAGCCAAAGATCGTGGTGTGCTGGGGCGGTCACTCGATCAACACCGAAGAATACAAATACACCAAGAAAGTCGGCCACGAACTGGGCCTGCGCAGCCTGGACGTGTGCACCGGTTGCGGCCCCGGCGTGATGAAAGGCCCGATGAAAGGCGCCACCATCGCCCATGCCAAGCAGCGCATCCACGGCGGGCGCTACCTGGGCCTGACTGAACCCGGGATCATCGCTGCCGAAGCACCGAACCCGATCGTCAACGAACTGGTGATCCTGCCGGACATCGAGAAGCGCCTGGAAGCCTTCGTCCGCGTCGGCCACGGCATCATCATCTTCCCCGGCGGTGCCGGCACCGCCGAAGAGTTCCTGTACCTGCTCGGCATCCTGATGCATCCGGACAACCAGGGCCTGCCCTTCCCGGTCATCCTCACCGGGCCGAAACATGCCGCGCCCTACCTCGAACAGCTCGACGCGTTCGTCGGCGCCACCCTGGGCGAGGCCGCCAAGAAGCACTACCAGATCATCATCGACAACCCGGCGGAAGTCGCCCGGCAGATGACCCAGGGCCTCAAGGCGGTCAAACAGTTCCGTCGCGAACGCAACGACGCGTTCCATTTCAACTGGCTGCTGAAGATCGACGAAGGTTTCCAGCGCCCCTTCGACCCGACCCACGAAAACATGGCCAACCTCAAGCTGAGCCGCGACCTGCCGGCCCACGAACTGGCCGCCAACCTGCGCCGCGCGTTCTCCGGCATCGTCGCCGGCAACGTCAAGGACAAGGGCATCCGCCTGATCGAAAAACACGGCCCGTACCAGATACGCGGCGATGCGGCGGTCATGCAGCCGCTGGATCAACTGCTCAAGGCCTTTGTCGCACAGCACCGGATGAAACTGCCGGGTGGGGCGGCTTATGTGCCGTGTTATCGAGTGGTTGCGTGATCAAGTTGATGTAAATTGTTAAACGCGAGCCGAAGCCAAATGCTTCGGCTTGTTGTTTCCAGGATCAGCCGCTGCGGTGCATCTGTCTGACAGGCGACCACTCTCTCGCGGCCGTACCCGATCTACTGTGGGAGCCGGCCTGCCGGCGATGGCGTCCTGAGAGCCGACGATTGTCTGTCAGGTGTACTTAGTCAACAAATAATAGGTCGTCTCTCAGGCCGCCATCGCCGGCAGGCCAGCTCCCACAATGGGTTGGTTACAGCCGTGAGTGATTAGTTGGCTGTAAGGCCGTCATCGATGCGATGCGGCGACCAGACAAGCCAGCGTCTACAAAATGTATGGTTGGCCCAGCGGCCGGCAACGACAAAAAAAGAGGATCGACCGATGGACCACGTCAACCACATCCTGATCGTCGACGACGACCGTGAAATTCGCGAACTGGTCGGCAACTACCTGAAGAAAAACGGCCTGCGCACCACCGTGGTTCCCGACGGCCGGCACATGCGCAGCTTCCTCGAAAGCAACCAGGTCGACCTGATCGTGCTCGACATCATGCTCCCCGGCGACGACGGCCTGGTCCTGTGCCGCGAACTGCGCGCGGGCAAGCACAAGGCCACGCCGATCCTGATGCTCACCGCACGCAATGACGAAACCGACCGCATCCTCGGTCTGGAAATGGGCGCCGACGACTACCTGACCAAACCCTTCGCCGCCCGTGAACTGCTGGCACGGATCAATGCCGTGCTGCGCCGTACCCGCATGCTGCCACCCAACCTGCTGATCAGCGAAAGCGGGCGGATGCTCGGCTTCGGTCGCTGGCGCCTGGACACCACCGCCCGTCACCTGCTGGACGAAGACGATACCCTGGTGGCCCTCAGTGGCGCCGAATACCGGCTGCTGCGGGTATTCCTCGATCATCCGCAACGGGTGCTCAGTCGCGACCAGTTGCTCAACCTGACCCAGGGCCGCGACGCCGACCTGTTCGACCGCTCGATCGACTTGCTGGTCAGCCGCCTGCGCCAACGGCTCAAGGACGACTCCCGGGAACCGACCTACATCAAGACCGTGCGCAGCGAAGGCTACGTATTCTCCTACCCGGTGGAAATGCTCGATGCGCAAAGTTGATGGGGATCTTTGCGCAGGTTTGTATCCGTTTGTATAGAAACCCGGTCTGGATACGCACAAGCCCATTTCGGACCGTTCAGGCACACATCAGCGATACACCGAAATATCAGCGCTACTGATCGCGGTTTCCAAAACAACAGATATCCATTGTGGGAGCGAGCTTGCTCGCGATGACGGCGTGTCAGTCAACATCATTATCGACTGACCGGTCCCCATCGCGAGCAAGCTCGCTCCCACAGTTTTCGTACAAGGATCACTGTTCTCGATAACGACTATGCGTACAGGTGTTTTTTCATCGCGATGCTCCAGCCCTACAGTGGCCACATCTTCTTCCCACGCTCTGGAGCATCATCATGAAAAGCATCATCGGTATCGGCTTCGCCCTTGCGGTTCTTGGCAGCACTGGCGCCATCGCCGCCCCACACGCCACCTCGCCCATCGTTGCAGCGGTGAAAGTCAGCCAACCGGCCTCACAGAACATGAACACCGTCAGCGCTGACCACAAAGACAAACTCTACGTCGCGGAAAACCGTCCTGAGTTCGGCTCCAAATATCAGCGTTATTGATCAACGGCCTTGGGCTGCCTGAAACAGGAAACCCCGCCAATTGCGGGGTTTCTTCATTTGCGCAACCTTTACGGCGATGCCAGACGCGCGGCCAACGCCTTGGCCTGACTGGCCACGTCCGTCACGGCGGTGCTCTCCCACCACATCCCGCGCAACGGTGGCCCCATGGCAAACAAGCGGCTGGCAGCCTGGCCATCGGCATCCAGCACCGCGCCGTCGACCTTTGCGGCGATGCCGAGTGCCAGGTGTCCCGGCTGGATCAGCCCGCGCGCCAGCAGTTGCCGGGGCAGCGGTCGAGCCACCCGACGCCAGTCGTATTCGATGCCGCTGGAGTTGATCAACGCCGCGCCACTGACCACCACCGTTTGCCCTTCGCCCCGACGGCGGATACGAATACTCACTGCTTGACCCAAAGAAGGTTCCAGCCCTTTGAACGACGCCGCCTGAATCCGCAACCGTCCTTCCCCGTGCAAGCGCTCCACCAGCTCGGCGCTCAGCGGCGGCGAGCGATGGTGATGGCTTTCCCACCACGGCCGGACATGCCTGACGAACTGACGGCGTTGCACGTCGCTGGCCTGGTTCCACAAGCGCCCGATGTGCGCCCGCACCGTGTCCAGTGGGGCCTGCCAATCGATGCCCTGGTCGATGGCGTCGCGGCAATGTCGGCGCAATTCACGTACCAGCTGTCGCGGCGTGCGAATGCTCGGGTCCTCGGCGAGGAAATCGACCCAGGCCGGTGGCTGGCGCCGCACATGGGGCAGCAGGCCGTGACGGGAAAACACTTCGATCGGCCCGCGATGACCGGCCTGTTCCAGCGACACCACGGCATCGACCATGGTCAGGCCCGAGCCGATGATCAGCACCGTCGACTGCGGATCGAGCTGCTGCATCGCCGCCACATCCCACGGGTCGAGCGCCGCCGCGTTCAAGCCGCTGGACTCAGTCTGCGGTGTGCGCGCAGCCGGGAACATGCCCGTCGCGAGCACGGCAAAAGAGCCCTGCAGTCGCTGGCCGTCGCTCAAGGTCAAGTGCACCGACTGCGGATCGGTTTGCAGATCAACCACCTCGGCCCGCACATGCTCGACCGTTGAGCCGCTCAATGCCCCCACCGCTTGCGCCTCGGCCAGGCGTTGCTGCACATACAGGCCGAAAATCCCCCGCGGCGGGAACAGCTCACTGATGGGTACATGCTGCTCATCCGACTCCGGCCAGCCACCGGCCGCAATGTAGTCGGTCAGCCACTGGGTCAGGTCATCGGCATTGTCCGGGTCGACGCTCATGCGCGCCGCGTTGCCGTTGAGCGTATGCCCCAGCTCCACGGCGCTGTAGGCCTCGCCGCGCCCCAGCTCGGCGCGCGGTTCGATCACCAGCACCTGGCGCTTGCCCGGCAGGCGCAACAACTGCGCCGCCAGCATCGCGCCGCTGAGGCCGCCGCCGATGATCAGGATGTCTGCGTGACGGATGGCGTCGGTCGCCGGTCCGTTTCGGGTTTCACTCATGCCGTTCTCACTGATCAGTGTTTATCCTCGACGATAATAGGCGCCAAACCCATGGAAGGCTCATCGGGCAGTACCAAAGTAGGATGCATCGGTCGAGGTCATGGATGTTCAACCCACAGGCGTCGGCGCCAGGAGCCTCGGTCCAATGTGGGAGCGGGCTTGCTCGCGAAGAGGCCGGCACATCCAACATCGTTTTCGTCTGTCACACCGCTTTCGCGAGCAAGCCCGCTCCCACAGGGGGTTTGAGGCGACCACAGAATTTGTGAACGACCCAGGAACCTGTAGGAGCCGGCTTGCTGGCGATGGCTCGGCCCCCCCGCAGTCCCGGCGACTGGCCAACAGTCAGATCACCACGTTACGCACAAACCGCACCGCCACCGGCCCATCGTTGCGATAGGAGTGGGGCTGGTTACTGGCGAACATGAAGAACTCGCCAGCGGCGATCTTGTGCGGCACATCGCCGACCATCACCGTCAGGCAGCCTTCGAAGACGTAGAACTGTTCGCTCCAGCCATCGGCGTCCGGCTCCGAGGGGTAATGCTCGCCCGGTTCGAGGCGCCATTCCCAGAGTTCGACTTCACGGCTGGCGTTGGCCTTGGCCAGCAGCACCGCCTTGCTGCCGGGGATCGTACCGGCCCAGGCCAGCTCGTTGATGCGGCTGTGGTCGCGCACATCGGGGGCCTGGATCAGGTCGCTGAAGGCCACGTCCAGTGCTTCGGCCACCCGGTCAAGGGTGGTCAGGCTGACGTTCTTTTCGCCGGCCTCGATGGCCACCAGCATCCGCCGGCTGACCCCGGATTTTTCCGCCAACGCGGTCTGGCTCATGTCGGCGGCATGGCGCAACCGACGAATGTTCTGGCTGACGTGCTGCAGGACCGAAGCCCGGGGCGAGGAATCTTTGTGCACTATATTGCTCACTTGGTGGTGCTGCGCAGTATACTGCCCAACTTGCGACGCATTGTGCGTCCCCCTCATATAGTGTGCAAGATCATGACGTCGGCGAACTCCTCCCAGGCTTCCTCCCGTTTCCTGCGGCTCAGCAAGGCCGAATGCGTGCTGGTGCTGATCACCATGGTCTGGGGTGGCACCTTTTTGCTGGTCCAGCATGCGATGACCGTCAGCGGCCCGATGTTTTTTGTCGGCCTGCGCTTTGCCGCCGCCGCGATCATCGTCGCCCTGTTCTCCTGGCGCAGCCTGCGCCAATTGACCCTGTTCGAACTCAAGGCGGGTGCCTTCATCGGCGTGGCGATCATGCTCGGTTACGGCTTGCAGACGGTAGGGTTGCAGAGCATTCCCAGCAGCCAGTCGGCATTCATCACCGCGTTGTATGTGCCCTTTGTGCCGCTGCTGCAATGGCTGGTGCTGGGACGTCGTCCTGGGCTGATGCCAAGCATCGGCATCATGCTGGCCTTTACCGGGTTGATGTTGCTGTCGGGGCCTTCCGGCGCGGCGCTGAACTTCAGCCCCGGTGAAATCGCCACGTTGATCAGCGCCATTGCCATTGCGGCCGAGATCATCTTGATCAGCAACTTTGCCGGCCAGGTCGATGTGAAACGGGTGACGGTGGTGCAATTGGCGGTGACGTCGCTGCTGTCGTTCCTGATGGTGGTGCCGACCCAGGAACACATTCCGGACTTCTCCTGGCTGCTGCTGTGCAGTGCGCTGGGATTGGGCGCGGCGAGTGCGGCGATCCAGGTGGCGATGAACTGGGCGCAGAAGAGTGTTTCGCCGACCCGGGCGACCTTGATCTATGCCGGCGAGCCGGTGTGGGCCGGAATTGTCGGGCGGATCGCCGGGGAGCGGCTGCCGGCGATTGCGTTGCTCGGTGCGGGGTTGATCGTGGCGGCGGTGATTGTCAGTGAGTTGAAGACCAAGGGTAAGGCGGTTGTTATTGAGGAAGAGTTGGAGCGGGAAACCCAGGCTTGAACCGCAATATTTGCGGCGTTTGATAAACAGCTTTCGCGAGCAAGCCCGCTCCCACATTTGGAACGCGTTTCACCCTGTGGGAGCGGGCTTGCTCGCGAAGGGGCCAGACCTGCTGATTACCACCCTTCGAAACAATGATAAACAAGACTTTTCCGTCTACCTTGTAGGATTCTGCGACAGCTTGGCGTTTGGCGATCCGGGAGCTGGCACGTATGATGCTTCATAAACTTCCGCAGATTAGAAGCCTATGTCCCTGATAGTTCTACTGCTTCTGCCTTTTTTAGGCAGCTGTCTGGCAGCGGTGCTGCCACACAACGCGCGTAATACCGAATCACTTCTGGCGGGCCTGGTTGCCTTGATCGGCACTGTCCAGGTTGCCCTGCTGTACCCGCAAATCGCCCATGGCGGCGTGATCCGCGAAGAATTCTTCTGGCTGCCGAGCCTGGGCCTGAACTTCGTCCTGCGCATGGACGGCTTCGCCTGGCTGTTCTCGATGCTGGTGCTGGGCATCGGCACGCTGGTGTCGCTGTACGCCCGCTACTACATGTCGCCGGACGATCCGGTGCCGCGGTTCTTCGCGTTTTTCCTGGCGTTCATGGGCGCCATGCTCGGGCTGGTGATCTCCGGCAATTTGATCCAGATCGTGTTTTTCTGGGAACTGACCAGCCTTTTCTCGTTCCTGTTGATCGGCTACTGGCACCACCGCGCCGACGCCCGACGCGGCGCCTACATGGCGCTGATGGTCACCGGCGCGGGTGGCCTGTGCCTGCTGGCGGGGGTCATGCTGCTTGGCCATGTGGTCGGCAGCTATGACCTGGACAAGGTCCTGGCCGCCGGCGACATGATTCGCGCACATGCCCTCTACCCCATCCTGCTACCCCTGATCCTGATCGGCGCACTGAGCAAAAGTGCGCAATTCCCCTTCCACTTCTGGCTGCCCCACGCCATGGCCGCGCCGACACCGGTATCGGCCTATCTGCACTCGGCGACCATGGTCAAGGCCGGGGTGTTCCTGCTGGCCCGGCTGTGGCCGTCGCTGTCCGGCAGCGAAGAATGGTTCTACATCGTCAGCGGCGCCGGCGCCTGCACCCTGTTGCTCGGCGCCTATTGCGCGATGTTCCAGAACGACCTCAAGGGCCTGCTGGCCTACTCGACCATCAGCCACCTGGGCCTGATCACCCTGCTGCTGGGCCTCAACAGCCCGCTGGCCGCCGTGGCCGCGGTGTTCCACATCCTCAACCATGCCACCTTCAAGGCCTCGCTGTTCATGGCCGCCGGGATCATCGACCACGAAAGCGGCACCCGTGATATCCGCAGGCTCAGTGGCCTGTTCAAACTGATTCCGTTCACCGCGACCCTGGCCATGGTCGCCAGCGCCTCGATGGCCGGGGTACCGCTGCTCAACGGCTTCCTGTCCAAGGAGATGTTCTTCGCCGAGACCGTGTTCATCAACGCCACGGCCTGGATCGAAGCCACCCTGCCGATCGTTGCGACCATCGCCGGGACCTTCAGCGTCGCCTACTCCCTGCGCTTTACCGTGGACGTGTTCTTCGGCCCGACCGCCACCGACCTGCCCCACACGCCCCACGAGCCGCCGCGCTGGATGCGTGCGCCGGTCGAGCTGCTGGTGTTCACCTGCCTGGTGGTGGGGATCTTCCCGGCGCAAGTGGTCGGCCCGTTGCTCGCTGCCGCTGCGCAGCCGGTGGTGGGCGGCACCCTGCCGGAGTACAGCCTGGCGATCTGGCACGGCCTGAACGCGCCGATGATCATGAGCCTGGTCGCCATGTCCGGCGGCATTCTCTTGTACCTGCTGCTGCGCAATCAGCTCAAGCGCGGACGTTTCCGTTACCCACCGCTGATTGGCCGGTTCAACGGCAAGCGTCTGTTCGAACACCTGCTGGTGATCAAGATGCGCCTGGCCCGGCGTCTTGAGCGACGGATCAGCACCCGGCGCCTGCAAACCCAATTGTTCCTGATGGTGCTCGCCGCCGTGCTGGCCGGGTTGATCCCGATGCTGCACAGCAGCCTGCATTGGGGTGATCGGCCGAAGATTCCGGGCTCGATCGTGTTCGTCATCCTCTGGCTACTGGCGATTGCCTGTGCCCTCGGTGCCGCGTACCAGGCCAAGTATCACCGCCTGGCCGCCCTGACCATGGTCAGCGTCTGCGGCCTGATGACCTGCGTGACCTTCGTCTGGTTCTCGGCCCCGGACCTGGCATTGACGCAACTGGTGGTCGAAGTGGTGACCACGGTGCTGATCCTGCTGGGCCTGCGCTGGCTGCCACGGCGAATCGAAGAGGTCTCGCCACTGCCGAGCAGCCTGCGCAAGGCGCGCATCCGCCGTATTCGCGACCTGCTGCTGTCGGCCGTGGTCGGCGGCGGCATGGCGTTGCTGGCCTATGCGATGTTGACCCGGCAGACGCCAAACGACATCTCCTCCTTCTACCTGAGCCGCGCCCTGCCCGAGGGCGGCGGCAGCAACGTGGTCAATGTGATGCTCGTGGACTTCCGCGGCTTCGACACCCTGGGTGAAATCACCGTGCTGGTGGCGGTGGCCCTGACCGTGTTCGCCCTGCTGCGACGTTTCCGCCCGCCGAAAGAAAGCATGCAGCTGCCAGCCCAACAGCGCTTGCTCGCGCCCGACGTGGTCACCGACCTGGTCAACCCGCGCCACGCCAGCGACACCGCGCTCGGTTTCATGATGGTCCCGGCGGTGCTGGTGCGCCTGCTGCTGCCGGTTGCGCTGGTGATCTCGTTCTACCTGTTCATGCGCGGCCACAACCAACCGGGCGGCGGTTTTGTCGCGGGCCTGGTGATGTCCGTGGCGTTCATCCTGCAATACATGGTCGCCGGCACCCAGTGGGTCGAAGCGCAAATGAGCCTGCGACCGCTGCGCTGGATGAGCGTCGGGCTGCTGTTCGCCACCGTCACCGGCCTCGGCGCGATGGTCGTCGGCTATCCGTTCCTGACCACCCACACCTGGCACTTCGAGCTGCCGTTGCTGGGTGACATCCACATCGCCAGCGCCCTGTTCTTCGACGTTGGCGTGTACGCCGTGGTGGTCGGTTCGACGCTGTTGATCCTCACCGCCCTCGCCCACCAATCGGTACGGGGCCACAAGACCGCGGCCCAGCCAAAACCCGCCGTCATGAAGGAGGCTGTCTGATGGAAGAAGTCATCGCCATCGCCATCGGCGTCCTGGCCGCTTCCGGCGTCTGGCTGATCCTGCGTCCACGGACGTTCCAGGTGGTCATGGGCCTGTGCCTGCTGTCGTATGGCGTCAACCTGTTCATCTTCAGCATGGGCAGCCTGTTCATCGGCAAGGAGCCGATCATCAAGGACGGCGTGCCGCAGGACCTGCTGCACTACACCGACCCGCTGCCGCAAGCGCTGGTGCTGACCGCGATCGTCATCAGTTTCGCCATGACCGCGCTGTTCCTGGTGGTCTTGCTGGCCTCCCGGGGCCTGACCGGCACCGACCATGTGGATGGCCGGGAGCCTAAGGAATGAATCCGTTGTCGCACCTGATCGTCGCGCCCATCCTCCTGCCGCTGCTGACCGCCGCGATCATGCTGATGCTCGGCGAGAAACACCGCCCGCTCAAGGCGAAAATCAATCTGTTCTCCAGCCTGCTCGGGCTCGGTATTTCCGTCGTGCTGCTGCAATGGACGCAAAGCACCGACATCGCCGGCTCCATCGGCGTGTACCTGCCCGGCAACTGGCAAGTGCCGTTCGGCCTGGTGCTGGTGGTCGATCGCCTGTCGGCGCTGATGCTGGTGCTGACCGGCATCATCGGCGTCTGCGCCTTGCTGTTCGCCATGGCGCGCTGGGACAGTGCCGGTTCGAGCTTCCACGCGCTGTTCCAGATCCAGTTGATGGGCCTGTACGGCGCCTTCCTCACGGCGGACCTGTTCAACCTGTTCGTGTTTTTCGAAGTGCTGCTGGCCGCGTCCTACGGCCTGATGCTGCATGGCTCGGGGCGGGCGCGGGTATCGTCGGGGTTGCACTACATCTCGATCAACCTGCTGGCCTCGACCCTGTTCCTGATCGGCGCGGCGCTGATCTACGGCGTCACCGGCACCCTGAACATGGCCGACCTGGCGCTGAAGATCCCGCTGGTGCCGGAGGCCGATCGCGGCCTGCTGCACGCGGGCGCGGGCATCCTGGCGGTGGCGTTCCTGGCCAAGGCCGGGATGTGGCCGCTGAATTTCTGGCTGGTGCCGGCGTACTCCTCGGCCAGCGCGCCGGTGGCAGCTATGTTCGCGATCATGACCAAGGTCGGCATCTACACCTTGCTGCGCCTGTGGACCCTGCTGTTTTCCGGCCAGGCCGGCGCCTCGGCCTACTTCGGTGGCGACTGGCTGATCTACGGCGGCATGGCCACCATCGTCTGCGCGGCACTGGCGATCCTCGCGGCGCAACGCCTGGAACGCATGGCCAGCCTGAGCATCCTGGTGTCGGCGGGGATCCTGCTGTCGGCCATCGGCTTCGCCCAGCCCAACCTGATCGGTGCGGCCCTGTTCTATGTGGTCAGCTCGACCCTGGCGCTGAGCGCGCTGTTCCTGCTGGCGGAGTTGATCGAACGTTCGCGCTCGGCCAACGAAATCCCCCTGGAGGATGAAAACGAAATGCTGCCACGGCCGCTGGAGTCGTTGCATCCGGTCAAGGGCATCAACCTCGACGACGACCAGAAAGCCGTGGTCGGCCAGGTGATTCCCTGGACCATGGCGTTCCTCGGCCTGAGCTTCATCGCCTGCGCCCTGTTGATCATCGGCATGCCGCCGCTTTCCGGGTTCATCGGCAAGCTCAGCCTGCTCAGCGCCCTGCTCAACCCGATGGGCCTGGGCAACGGCAGCGACGCGCCGGTCTCGAATGCCGCCTGGGGCTTGCTGGCGCTGCTGATTCTCTCGGGACTGGCGTCGCTGATCGCCTTTTCCCGTGTGGGCATCCAGCGTTTCTGGACCCCGGCAGAACGCCCCTCGCCTGTGCTGCGGCGCCTGGAATGCTTACCGATTTTCGCCCTGCTGTGCCTGAGCATCCTGCTGACGTTCAAGGCAGAACCGCTGTTGCGCTACACACAAGCGGCGGCCAATGCCCTGAACAACCCGCAGCAGTATGTGATGGCCGTGCTCGGCACCCGTGCGGTGCCAAGCCCTGAGGCCAAGGCGGCGTTGCTGGAGGTGCAACCATGAAGCGCCTGTTGCCTGCGCCGTGGCTATCGCTGGCCCTGTGGCTGTTGTGGTTGCTGCTGAACCTGTCGCTGAGCCCCGGCAACTTGCTGTTGGGTGCCCTGCTGGGGTTTTGCGCGCCGTTGATGATGCGCAAGCTGCGCCCGCTGCCGATCCGTATCCGCCGGCCCGGGGTGATCCTGCGCCTGTTCCTGCTGGTCGGTCGCGATGTGCTGGTGTCCAACCTGGCGGTCGCCGTTGGCGTGCTCACTGCTGGCCGCCGACCACCGCGTTCGGCGTTCATCAAGGTACCGTTGGACCTGCGCGACGCCAACGGCCTGGCCGCGCTGTCGATGATCTGCACGGTGGTGCCCGGCACCGTCTGGTCGGAACTGGCGCTGGACCGCAGCATCCTGCTGCTGCACGTCTTCGACCTGGATGACGAAGCGCTGTTCATCCAGCACTTCAAGGCGACCTACGAGCGCCCCCTGATGGAGATCTTCGAATGAGCAGCTTGCTGTCGAACGCGATCCTGCTGAGCCTGTTCCTGTTTTGCGTGGCAATGATCCTGACCCTGATCCGCCTGTTCAAGGGACCGTCGGCCCAGGACCGGGTCCTGGCCCTGGACTACCTGTACATCGTGGCGATGCTGATGATGCTGACGCTGGGCATTCGTTATGCCAGTGACACTTACTTCGAGGCCGCGTTGCTGATCGCGCTGTTCGGCTTCGTCGGCTCGTTCGCCCTGGCCAAATTCCTCCTGCGTGGCGAGGTGATCGAATGAATGCGCATTTGTCCCTGTGGGTCGAAATACCCGTGGCCATCCTGCTGGTGCTCGGCAGCCTGTTTGCCCTGGTGGGCGCCATCGGCCTGGTGCGGATGAAGGATTACTTCCAACGCATGCACCCACCGGCCCTGGCCTCGACCCTGGGCGCCTGGTGTGTGGCCCTGGCCTCGATCATCTTCTTTTCGGCGCTCAAGTCAGGCCCCGTCCTGCACGCCTGGCTGATTCCGATCCTGCTGGCGATTACTGTGCCGGTGACCACATTGCTGTTGGCCCGGGCGGCGTTGTTTCGCAAGCGCATGGCTGGGGATGATGTGCCGGCGGAGGTGTCGAGTCGGCGTACGGAAAGTGGGTGACCGCGTGCACCTCCTGTAGGAGCGAGCTTGCTCGCGAAAAACCCGAAAGCACCGCGGGGTGTCAGGCTTCCCGCGTCATCGTTGACCTCCATCGCTCGGTCAACAAACAATAGGTCGTCTGTCAGGACGCTATCGCCGGCAGGCCGGCTCCCACAGTAGATCGGGCATGGCCGCGAGAAATGGGTTTCAGACCCACGCCACCGCCAACAACCCCGCCCCCAACACCACACACAACGGCGAGTAGACCCAGGTATCCAGCCGCGCAAATCGCGACCCCTTGACCTCCTTGAAAAACCCCACCAGCTCCGAATCACCAATGGCCCGGGCGAACAGCAACAGCGCAATGACGCTGATCACCCACTGCAACCCTCGGTGATCAACCTGCGGCAGCCACCAGCCAACCCGCAGGCACACCAACAGGGCAATGATCAGCAACGCCGCCGCCACCAGCATCGTCATCCAGCCACGGGGCTGGAAGGCCGGCTGCAACCGCGTACCGCCCTCCACCGGCACCTGCGGCACCGCCGCCACGGCGGCCCATTCACCGCCAAACGCCCAATACAGGTGTACCAGAGCGATCACCGCAATTACCGTCGCCAGCCATTGAGCCAACACGAAGGTCATGGTCTGCAATCCTTGAAAGGGATTTGAACAGACTCATCCTAGTCGGCTTTTTTGGCCCTGCACGCACTCACACCCGCGACCCGACCAACGAGGCAGCCAGCGCCTACAGAGCGGCAGAAACCTTGTCCGCCACCTCTTGCGGCAACCACGCCTTCCAGACCTCCGGATGCGCCTTCATGAACGCTTCGGCGGCCTGGCGCGGTGGCGTGTGCTTTTCACTCATCTCGGCCAAAGCCCGGTTCAACGGGTCAATGGGGAAATCGACCTTGGCGAAGAACTCGGCAATTTCCGGGTGCTGCTTCTGGAACGGCGTGGACACGCCGATGGACAGCTTCGAGGGCAGCGAGCGGGTCGGTTGCGGATTCGGGTTGTCGGCGTCGGTCAGGGTTTTCCAGGCCTGCGCATCGAAAGGCGGTTCCTCCAGCTGGATCAACTTGAAGCGACCGAGCAGCGGCGTGGGCGACCAGTAATAGAACAGCACTGGTTTGCCCCGGCGAATCGACGAGCTGATCTCCGCATCGAGCGCCGCCCCCGAGCCGCTGCGGAAGTTCACATAGCTGTCCTCGAGCCCATAGGCCTTGAGCTTCTGCTTGTTGACCACTTCCGAGGTCCAGCCGATGGGGCTGTTGAGGAAGCGGCCCTTGCTCGGTGCTTCAGGGTCCTTGAACACGTCCTTGTACTTGGGCAAGTCCGTGACACTGCGCAAGTCCGGCGCCATCGCCTTGATGCCCTTGGCCGGATCGCCCTTGATCACGTACTCCGGCACCCACCAGCCCTCGGTGGCACCCTTGACCGTGTCGCCCAGGCTCGCGACCTTGCCTTCGGCCTCCGCCTTGACCCAGACCGTGCTGCGTCCGGCCCACTCTTCGCCAATGACCTGGATGTCATTGTTGGCCAGTGCGGTTTCCAGGGTAATGGTGGTGCCCGGCAAGGTGTCGGTCGGCAGTCCATAGCCCTTCTCGACGATGATCCGCAGGATATCGGTGATCAGGCTGCCGCTTTCCCAGTTGAGGTCGGCAAAGTGGATCGGTGCGCTGGCAGCCAGCACCGGAACGGGTGACGCCAACAATCCGAACGTGGCCACGACAGCGGCCAGCAACCGGCGAATGCCTTTCATGCTTGTGCACCTCGTGCTGTTCACAGCAATAGCAGGATGGCCTGGCAGAAGACCGCGAAGCCTCTGAATACTCAGTCAACTGACTGTAGTAGAGGTTCCTGCTTTCGAGGGACGGGGATCAGTTATCGGATATTTCCTGCAGGCGGGCCAGCTCTCTCCTGACCATGCTGGCGTACGCCGCGGGTTGCAACGCGTAGATCTGCGAAGCCACCCAGTTCAGCCAGGCACCCTGCAGGACGGCCTTGTGCTCGAACAGGCGCAGGGCCTCGGCTTGCGCGCTGGCCTGGTGCTGCTGGTGGAAATCGGCGCGGGGCAGGCTCACTACTCACTGGCCTTGAACGTCACCAGTTCACCCTTGCGCCATTTCGCGGCCTTGGCGGTCACGGCCTTGAGGGTCTTGGTCAGGCCTTCCTGCAACTGCTGGTGGGCGGCGAATACCGTCACCACGCTATGGCCTTCCTTGAACAGGATGGCATGGCCATCGGCGGTGGTCACGAAGGCGTAGTCGCCCAGGCCGTAGACCGTCAGCTTGATGTCGCGGAACTTGATTTCCAGCTTGCCGCCTTCGCGGCTGGGCAACACCGACGCGCTGAAATGATCGCCGACCTTGAGCTTGAGCCCCGGTTTATCGTCCACCACCAGCGCGGCTTCGGTGTCGATTTCGGCAACATAAATGCCTTCGGCGCTCTGTTCGGTAAGGTAGACGAAACGTGACTGAAACTGTTTAACCAGCTTTGCGCGCAAATCGCCCAGCACGAACAAAGCATGCATATCGAGATTACTTACTGCCAAGGAAACATCCCCACATCTGAAAATGACGCCGCACGCGAAAAAAGCGCGCAGCCAAAAAAGCGGCAATGCCGAGGTGAAGCCAGATAACCCGGGTTGAGATCCTGGGATGAGCAGAGTGCTGATCCCTCTCGAGGCTTGAGCAGATTACTGGATGCCGTTCACATCGTCTCGCCCGGCGTTCGACAAAGGCTGAAGGAAAAAGCCCTCGGAACGGCCAGAAAAATACGGACTATCAACTTTAGGGAAAAAACTCTTATAAAAAAGCACTTTTCTGACATATCGCCAGGCGAAAATTGCTTTAGATAACCCTTGTCCACCCACCAGTAAGGCTGATTCTAGAGCAGCGATGCTCACCGAGACTACCCATAACGACGAACATTACGTCGGCAAACCACGAAAAGGACTTCATATGTGCACACTGACACACTTTGCCCATCCCCAGGCATCTTACTCCAACACCCCATCTTCCCTGCACCCCGCGGTGTTTCTTGCCAGCGAAGCCGATGCTGCGCCGCCACGATTCCAGGTGGTCCTGGCGGGCAACGCTTTCTTCCATATCAAGGAAACTTCCACGGGACACGTAAGAGGTTTCCGCGGCGACCATAACCAGGCCTGCGCCCTCGCCCGCGCACTTGAGTCACGTATGTGACACATTCGTCCCGTTTTCCCTTGAAGCTTTCGTCAGGCCGGCGACTTTACTCAGCCGCCGGCCTGCAACTGCTGCCATACTGCCCGACCAATCAAACGCGCCTGCCGGTGGCGGGCGCGTCAAACAACAATATTTTTCATGGGAAGGCTGCAACGTGACGGAATTTGATATCGGCGAGTTTTTCATCAGGGGCGAAGCCAGGGAAATCGACGGCGAATTCCAGGCCGTGATCGTGATGCGCGCCAAACCGCCGCTGAAAACCGTGACCTATCATCAGGTCGAGAAAGATCGCTGGTTCAAATCCTCCGACATCGCCGCCCTCGCCGCCCAGCAATCGGCCAGGGAACTCAAGGACGCCGTCGATGCGGGCGCCTTGAAAAGCTGACGGGCGAATTTGCGGTCTATGCTCACTGCTGCGTTTGAACATCGTTTTCGAACTTACTGAAGCCCGCCTCCCTCAGATGTAACGCAGGCGCGCTTCATATCTTTCACTCGACACGACCGATGACCGCAAGGAGATCAAGATGGAATCACCGACCCACGACCTGAAAGGCCTGTTCGACCAGCTCGGCCTGGACTCCAGCCAGCGAGCCATTGACGATTTCATTGCCGACCATTCCCCCCTGCCCGACGACAAAAAACTCATCGACGCCGATTTCTGGACCCCGCAACAGGCAGGCTTCCTCAAAGAACAATTGCGTGAAGACGCCGACTGGGCGCGGGTGGTCGACGACCTGAACCTGCGCATGCATCAGGTTCACTAGCCTCAGGCACAGTGCCGGCTGCCTGCCGTTTCGGCGCGCAATTGCGCCAACCAGGCAGCCTTGCACTCTTCGGCTTCATAACGACTGGAATAGGCAGTGCCACGGCGTTCGCCATTGAGCAGCACCACCCAGCAGATGCTTTGGCCCAAAGCCCGTAGACTGGCGGGTACTCCGCTGCCGATCATGACCGCGACATCAACTTTATTGTGCATGCTGCGCCTCCAATTCCGTTAGCTACCTAACTAATAGAGGTATGGTAACGACTTCACAGGCACGCAAACAATATCGACTTTGTATAGCTTCGTTACCAAAATTGTAACAATAGCCTTCCATCATCGAGGGTTTTCCGGTTTGTAGCCCAGGCGCAAACCACCCCAATGGCGGCCCTTGAGCATGATCGGCACCGACAGGTCGTGCATCAATTCGCCGGTGTCGCGGGTGTAGGTCTGCAACAGCACCGCCTGCTGATGACTGCCACAGCGGATCCCCGTGCGGTCGGCGAATTTGCGTTTGCTGCGGTTCTGCAGGGTATCGCGCTGTACGTCGCCGGTCAGTGGCTGGCTGAACGCCTTGTTATGCGTCGGCACATAGCCCTGCTGGGTGCAGGCGATGGCGAACACAAGGCCTTCGTGGCGTGGCAGCAGTGGCTCCTGGATCCCTGGCAAGACCTGATCGGTGTAGCGATCAAAACGCGTCCGGTATTTGGTCGGGTGGGTATCGGGGATCGCCTGGTAATGGCGGTCGAACAGGTCTTCGAGGCTGATCTGCCCCGCCTCGATGTCGGCCTCGAAACGCGCGGCGATCTGGCTCGCGCCTTCCCGGGCCAGGTCGTAGATCCGCTGGTGGTAGTCATCCAGGCCGACTTCGGCGAGGCGCTCGCTGATGGTCTCGGCCTGGCCTTCCATCTGCACCGCTGCCAGGGCCAGGCGCTGGGTCTGTTGGTCGCTGATGGCCAGGTCGCTGCGCATCTGCTCGATGGCGTGAAACAGGCTATCGAGTTGTTCGCGGTTGGTTTCCGCACCGCGGGCGATCTCACCGACCTGGCTTTCGACGCTGGCAGCCAGGCGGGCGATATTTTCCAGGTGCTGGCCAGTCTGTTCGACCTGCTGGACCCCGGTGTCGAGGTCGCCCGACAACTGGCGGATCTGCTCGACCACTTGCGCGGTGCGTTGCTGGATATCGGCCACCATCTCCCCGACTTCGCCGGTGGCCGTGGCAGTGCGCGCGGCAAGCCCGCGGACCTCATCGGCCACCACCGCAAAGCCTCGCCCGTGTTCTCCAGCCCGCGCCGCTTCAATCGCCGCGTTCAAGGCCAGCAGGTTGGTCTGGCTGGCGATGGACTGGATCACCAGCGTGACCCGCTGGATCTCATCGCTGCGCAGGCTCAGGGCCTCAATCAGTTCACGGCTGTTGCTGGCCCGCTGGCTGAGCTGGTGCATGCGGGCGATGGACTCGATCAATTCGGTGCGCCCTGCCACGCCGCTCTGATGTGCTTCGCTCGCGGCACTGAGCGCCTGGCGACTGAGGGTGGAGGTGGCCTGCTCGGTGGCGATCATGACTTCGGCATTGCCGACGATTTGCGCCGCCGCGCCCAGTTGCGATTGCAACTTGTCCGCCAGTTGCTTGACCGAAAAGGCCACGCCAGCGGCTGACAGGGCGTTATGACTGGTGGTGTAGGAAAGTTCGCGGGTCAGCGCCGAAAGCGCGCTGGAGGTATTGGCAGGTACCGCTTCGGGCGATGCGCGAGTACGCAGGCGCGGCAGCCAGATGATCAGCACCGCCACAGGCAGGCCCAGGTAGAGCGACCAGCCGCCCAGGGTCATGCCACACAGCAACAGCACCAGGGCGATGCTTTGCAGAGTCGGCGTCAGCCAGCGGTTTTTCGGCAAAAGCACCGGTGCAGGCAATGCCGCATCCCGAGATCCGTCTCTCGTCATATTTGTCACCCCGCAAAATATTCTAGTTGTTGTCTTCGCATTAAACGCCGGCACAAGGCCATTATCCATGAGCCTTTAGTCGGGGACGTTGCAGCAGATCAATAGAAGTCAGCGGGGATTTGTGTAGACGTCAAAAAGCAAAGATCGCAGCCTGCGGCAGCTCCTACAGGGGTTCGCTTAAACCTGTAGGAGTTGCCGAAGGCTGCGATCTTTTCAAGCAGCCCACCTTTAATGGGCTACTTCACGGGAATCAGGCCTGACGCTGGTGCTTGTCGATCTGCTCGTGACGTTCTTGAGCTTCGATGCAGTACTTGGTGGTCGGGCTGATCAGCAGGCGCTTGAGGCCGATCGGCTCGCCGCTGTCATCGCACCAGCCGAAGCTGTCTTCCTTGATACGTTCCAGGGCTTGTTCCAACTGGGGCAGCATGCGCTGATCACGATCGATCGCGTTCACCAGCCAGGTGCGCTCTTCTTCGACGGAAGCGGCGTCAGCCGGGTCGGCCGGGGTGTCCAGGCTTTCGATGGCGATGCGGTTCTGTTCGATGCGCTCGTGGGTTTCGACTTTCATGTTCTGCAACAGCTCGGAGAAAAAAGCATGTTGCTCGGCATTCATGTAGTCATCCGCCGGCATGGCCAGCAACTTGTCCTTTGTCATTGATATCTCTATAAAAAACGTGCATTAAGGCGAATTAGGGAGCGTTGCGGCGGACCATCGAAGGTCATCGCAAAGGCGCCGTTTATACCAAGCGCCACCCGGCACTCAATTTAAGAGGGGCGGCAGTCTAAGGCCGACTTGAGGCCTCAGCAACTGAAAAGACAGCGAATTTGTCCGACAAGGCCTCGAAAATGCTCTATGACAGGCATCCAGGCGGATATCGGAGTGCGTTTATAGCAAGAAATTCAATCATGCACAGGGATATGCATGACAAACCGCTGAGCTGCATGCCCCACTGTGCGGGTCGATCGGGCTCAGCTAAGGTTGTGGCTCGGCAAATGGCTATCTCAAGGAGCGGTTATATGAAGCTGATCGGCATGCTGGACTCACCTTACGTGCGACGCGTCGCCATTTCGGCCAAGCGCCTGGGCATCGACCTGGAGCAGCAATCGGTGTCGGTGTTCAGGACCTTCGAGCAGTTCAAGCAGATCAACCCGGTGGTCAAGGCGCCTACCCTGGTGCTCGACGATGGCGAGGTGTTGATGGATTCGACGCTGATCATCGATTACCTGGAAGCCCTGGCCGGGCCTGGCCGCAGCCTGATGCCCCAGGGTATCGAGCAACGCCTGCGTGCATTGCGCCTGATTGGCCTGGCACTCGCAGCCAGCGAAAAGTCGGTGCAGCTTTATTATGAGCGCAACCTGCGCCCGGCAGAGATCCAGTTCCAACCCTGGGTCGAACGCGTCGTGGGGCAACTGGCGGCGTCTTATTCGGCGCTGGAACGGGAGTTGGAAAAGCAGGCGCTGCCGAGTGACGGCTTGATTGGTCAGGATGGCATTACCCTCGCCGTGGCGTGGAGTTTTACCAATCTGGTAGTGCCGGATCAGGTTGATGCCGCGCAGTTTCCGCTGATTGCTGCGTTTACCGCTTATGCCGAGGGGCTTGAGGCGTTTGTTGCTACGCCGATTGATGGATGAATTTATAGCGCCTGATAAGGCCTCTTCGCGAGCAAGCCCGCTCCCACAGGGGAATGCGGTCCACACTGTGGGAGCGGGCTTGCTCGCGAAGAGGCAATTACAGCCAACATCAATGTAACTGCCGAAAATAAAAACGCCGCTCCTGCGCAAGGCAGGAGCGGCAGAGGCACAAGCCTCAAGAGATCAGTGCATGAACAGAGCGATCAGGATGATGATCGGGATAGGTACGCCGAGAAAGAACAACAATAATGAACGCATGATGATTCTCCAGGGTTAACGAATCGGTGCGGGGCTGACGTAGGTGTCGGTTTCCACATACACCACGGCATCCCGACGACGGCCACCAAAGGTCGCGGCAAGGCTGGCGAAGAACGCCCCGGCCAACAGCGCGACGAACATCCACAAGGTGGTCCAGGCAGCGACTTTGGCGGCAGTGTCAGCAGCCTGTTGCGCAGCCAGCTTGGCGTCGGCCACGGCTTTTTGCGTACGGGCATAGACTTCGTCCACACGACGCTCCGCGTCCGCTTGCGTCAGGTTGGTCCGCTGCGCCACCAGTTGAGCCAGGTAAGTGCGGTCTTCAGGGGACAACTGGCCATCGCTCAGGGAACGCACGAAAATGCGCGTCACAGTGCCGCGGGCGGCGTCATCGCTGACGGCAGCCGGACGGTCATCGCGAAACAGGCTGTCGATGTAGTAGCCGTACTGATCGCTGTCGGTATTGGCTGCCGCGGTGCCTGCCGCCTGGGTCACGGCGTTGGCGGCGCCACCGGCGACCTGCGCCCCGGCTTGCACCCCGCCACTGACGATGCTGCTGACCGAGCCGGCCACCAGTGTCGCCGTCACCAGCGTCGCCACGCACCAGGCGAGAAAGCCGTGGGCGGTGTCGCGAAAGTAGACTTCATCGCCATGCATGTAAGCCCACTTCACCCGCAGCCGGCCTGCGATGTAGCCACCGGCCCCGGACGCAACGATTTGCGTGACGGCCAGCCAGACAATCGTCGAAATGCCCAGCCCCTTGGCGCTCATGCCTTCATTGGCCCACGGCGAAACCGCCGAGAACCCCAGGCCGAAACCGAGCAGTACCAGGATCAGCGACAACGCCGCGGCAGCCGCGGCCCCGGCGAATATCGCACCCCAGGACACGCCGGACACTGTGCTCGACTCATCCGTGGCGGGATAGAAACCCTCAGAGGATCTATTCATTGTTGTATCGCTCCAGGCAGAAAGATGGTGTTACAAGTCTCGAAAGAGCAATTGCAGTCACCGTGCCAGTCGCGTTTTTTTAATAAATCGTTGTCCGTCATATAGTTACAAAGTTTGAACTTCCACGGGCCATGCAATATGCAACGTAGGGGTCTGTTCAGCGGGTTTTATGCATTGATTTGAAAGATCAAAAGATCGCAGCCTTCGGCAGCTCCTTGGGGTGGATAGTGCTTCAAATGAACTTTTATTTAGTAAGCCTGCGATCATTTCTTGGCAAAATGGCGCACAAACGTTGTGAACACCTAATCAGGCCAGCCTTATGACCCGCATCTTGACCATCGAAGACGACGCCGTGACCGCCCGGGAAATTGTCGCCGAACTGAGCAGCCACGGCCTTGACGTAGATTGGGTCGACAACGGTCGAGAGGGCCTGGAGCGTGCGGTCAGCGGCAATTACGACCTGATCACCCTCGACCGCATGCTGCCCGAGCTCGACGGCCTGGCGATCGTCACCACGTTGCGCACCATGGGCGTGGCCACGCCGATCCTGATGATCAGCGCCCTCTCCGACGTCGACGAGCGCGTGCGTGGCTTGCGTGCCGGGGGCGACGATTACCTGACCAAGCCCTTCGCCACCGATGAAATGGCCGCCCGGGTCGAAGTCCTCCTGCGCCGCCAGAACACCGTGACCGCGCAAGCCACCACGTTGCGGGTGGCGGACCTGGAACTGAACCTGATCAGCCATGAAGCCAGCCGCGACGGTCAGTTGCTGACGCTGTTGCCCACCGAGTACAAGCTGCTGGAATTCCTCATGCGCAACACCGGGCAGATCCTTTCGCGGATGATGATCTTCGAAGAGGTCTGGGGTTATCACTTCGACCCCGGCACCAACCTGATCGACGTGCACATCGGCCGCCTGCGCAAAAAGATCGACCCACCTGGCAATGTCCCACTGATTCGAACCGTGCGAGGCTCGGGTTATGTCATTGCCGAACCCGTCTAAAGGCTGGCGCTCCTCCAGCAGTCGCTTGCTGGCGCTGTACAGTGCGCTGTTCGTGGTGTGGAGCGGGATCCTCATGGGGGTCATGTACTACGAGGTGTCCGCTTACCTGGACAACCTGGCCAAGCATTCGCTGATGCAACGCCAGCACCTGTTCTCGCGTTTCCAGGGCGAACAACTGGTGGACGCCCTCGCCGTCAGCATGACCTTCGACATCCGCGGCATCGACGCCTATGGCCTGTTCGACCGCCAGCATCGCTACCTCAGCGGTGCGCTGAACCATATCCCGCGCGGCTTGCCCCTCGATGGCAAGATCCACATGCTCAGCGACTGCGCCGACTCCGACGACCCGACGCTGCCCAACGACAGCTGCGACGCCGTGGCGACCCAGACCCGCGATGGTCTCTGGCTGGTGCTGGTGCGTGACAATGGCTCGCTGTTCGCCGTGACGCGGATCATTTTGCACGCGCTGTTCTGGGGGGTGACCCTGACCATCCTGCCGGGCATCGTCGGCTGGCACCTGTTGCGCCGCCGCCCGCTACGGCGGATTCGCGCGATTCAGGGCAGCGCCGAGGCGATAGTCAACGGTGACCTGACCCGACGCTTGCCGCTGTCCAATCGCCGCGACGAACTGGACATGCTCGCCGCCATCGTCAACGCCATGCTCGAACGCATCGAGCGCCTGATGCACGAGGTCAAGGGCGTGTGCGACAACATTGCCCACGACCTGCGTACTCCCCTGACCCGCCTGCGCGCGCAGCTCTATCGCATGCAACAACAGGCCGGCGAAGGCTCGGCGCAAGCGGCGCAACTGGACCTGGTGCTGGGCGAGGCGGATACGCTGATGGCGCGCTTTCGCGGCTTGCTGCGAATCTCCGAACTGGAGGATCGCCAGCGCCGTTCCGGCTTCGTGCAGCTCGACCCGGTGCCGTTGCTGCAGGAACTGCATGACTTCTACCTGCCCCTGGCGGAAGACGACGGCCTGAAATTTGAACTGCAGTTGCCGCAGTGGTTGCCACCGCTCAATGGCGACCGCGCCTTGCTGTTCGAGGCGGTGGCCAATCTGTTGAGCAACTCGATCAAGTTCACCCCGCCCGGTGGCCAGGTGATTTTGCGTGGGCTCAATGAAAACGGGCATACCCGCATCGAAGTGCTCGACTCCGGCCCGGGTATCCCGGAGGAAGAACGGGTGGCGGTGTTCCAGCGCTTTTATCGCGCCGAGGCGGGCAACCAGAAAAGCGGGTTTGGCCTGGGATTGTCGATCGTTGCGGCGATTGTCAGCCTGCACGGGTTTACGCTGGAAGTGGGTAACAGCGAGCTGGGTGGGGCGCGGTTGGTGCTTGATTGCCGGCAGAGTCTGATTGCTACGACCTGACCCAAATCTCCCTGATAACCACGATCAAATGTGGGAGCGGGCTTGCTCGCGAAGAGGGAGTGTCAGACACCATTGATGTTGTTTGACACTCCGCCTTCGCGAGCAAGCCCGCTCCCACAAGGGGATATGTGGTGTTGTCAGGTTGGGTAGTTGGCTCGCAGGGCCTCGAGGCCGCCCTGATAGATCCCGGCAAACAACGCCACCACTTCCTCATTGCTCACACCCACCGGCTCGAACCGGCCGGACCAGGTCACCCGGGCCCCGTCGCCCTGAGCTTCGACCTTGATCGTCGCCAGGTACTCCGTCGCCGGAAACGGCGCCTGCTCGATCGAGTAACTGTAGGTTTTGCCTTCGTTGTCGAACGCTTGCAGACGCTCGATCAACACCGCCCCATCCGCCGTCTGCAGGCTACGCACCCGCCCGCCTTCGCTGAGCTCACTCTTGGGAATGAACGGCAGCCAGTCCGGCAGCGAGTTGAAGCCGCCGATCAATTGCCAGACCTGATCGGCCGAGGCCGGGATGTCGATGGTTGCTGATGCAGTTGCCATGTAAAGCTCTCTCTCAATGAATAAGGTCAGATGGCCATGCTGTCGACGACGCCGCCGTCGACTCGAAGCGCCGCGCCCGTGGTGGCCGAGGATAGCGGAGAAGCAATGTACGCCACCAGGTTCGCCACTTCCTCGACATTCGCCACGCGCTGGATGATCGACGTCGGCCGCGCCTTGCGCACAAAGTCGTCGGCTTCTTCCTGGACACTGCGACCGGACGCGGCAATCGCATCCTTGAGCATCAGCTCCACGCCATCGGTCAAGGTCGGGCCCGGCAGGATCGCATTGACCGTCACGCCGGTGCCCGCCAGCCGCTTGGCCAGGCCGTGGGACACCGCCAGGTTGGCGCTTTTGGTCACGCCATAGTTGAGCATGTCCGCGGGAATCGCGATGCCGGATTCCGAAGACAGGAAAATCACCCGCCCCCAGCCCTGCTTGACCATGTCCGGCACGTAATGCCGGGACAGGCGCACACCGGAGATCACGTTGACCTCATAGAAGCGCGTCCACTCGCTGTCGGGCGTGTCGAAGAAATCCACCGCGTTGTAGATCCCCAGGTTGTTCACCAGGATGTCTGCCTTTGGTTCGGCGGCGAACAGTTGTTCCGCGCCTTCAGCGGTACCGAGGTCGGCCGTCAGCCCGCGCAGTTGCGCATCGGGCACCTGCTGGCGAATGCTCGCCAGCGCCTGCTCGACCTTGGCCGCCTCGCGGCCGATCACCACCACCGTGGCACCGGATTCGGCCAGTGCCTTGCTGATACCCAGGCCAATGCCGGCGGTGCTGCCGCTGACAATCGCCAGTTTTCCACTCAGATCGATTTTCATGCTCAAGCTCCAATGATCGGCAAGGGTGCGCGCTCGGACACCAGCTTCGCTTCACGCATCGCTTGCCAGAAAGCGGCGGGAATCACCGTCGACAAGGCGGCCACATCTTCAGCAATCCGCTGCGGGCGACTGGCGCCTGGAATCACCGCGGCCACGGCCGGGTTGGCCAACGAGAACTGCAACGCCGCCGCCTTGATGTCGACACCATGGGCCGCCGCGATGCGCTTGATCTGCTCGACCTTGCTGACGATCGCCGGGCTGGCCTTCTGGTATTCAAAGTGCTCGCCACCGGCCAGGATGCCCGAGCTGTAGGGGCCGCCGACCACGATCTCGACATTCTGCGCCAGCGCCGCGTCCATCAAACGCTGCAACGCCCGGTCATGGTCGAGAAGAGTGTAGCGACCCGCCAGCAGAAAACCGTCCGGCTGCGCTTCGCTCAGATCAAGGGTCAATTCGCACGGCTCGACCTTGTTCACCCCCAGGCCCCAGCCCTTGATCACGCCTTCTTCGCGCAAGCGGGTCAGCACCTTGAAGGCACCGGTGCGGGCCTGGTTGAAGTACTCCAGCCACTGATCGCCGTAGAAGTCCTGGGCGATGTCATGCACCCAGACGATGTCCAGGCGATCGGTTTGCAGGCGCTTGAGGCTGTCTTCGATCGAACGCAGCGTCGCATCGGCGCTGTAGTCGTTGACGATCTTGTTCGGGCGACCGTGTTCGAACACCCCGCTTTTCTCACCCAGGTCGCGTGCCGCGGCGTCTTCGACTTCATCGAGGATCACCCGGCCGACCTTGCTGCTGAGCACATAGTCGTCGCGGTTGTAGCGGGACAACGCCTCGCCCAGGCGAATTTCCGAAAGACCGGAACCGTAGAACGGCGCGGTATCGAAATAACGCACGCCGGCCTCCCAGGCGGCGTGGACGGTGGCTTGCGCTTCTTCCTCGGGAATGGCGCGGAACATGTTGCCCAATGGCGCGGTGCCGAAACCCAGGGTGCCGGGCAGTTTGTCTTTCAAGCTCATACGTGAATCCTCTTGGTGTCAGTGGTCAGTTCAAATGACCGATGAGCCAATCCTAGATTGCCATCTTCGGACCGTCCAAGACATAATGTGCAGCACTTGAGTCCCAAGAGGTCTGACATGATCGACATTCGCCAATTGCGCTACTTCGTCGCCGTCGCCGAGGAAGAACACGTCGGTCGCGCCGCCGAACGCCTGCACATTTCCCAATCGCCCCTGAGCCGGCAGATCGCCCAGCTCGAAGAGCGCCTGGGCCTGACCCTGTTCGAGCGCAGCCAGCAACGCATTCGCCTGACCCGCGACGGCCAGACCTTCCTCGCCGAAACCCGTGCCCTGCTCACCCACGCAAACCGCCTGGAATCCCTGGGTAAACGCCTGGGCCGCGGCGAAGAAGGCGGCCTGTGCATCGGCTACATCGAAAACGCCATGCACGCCGGCGTCCTGCCCAATGCCTTGCGCGTGCTGCGGGTCGATCGGCCGAACGTGCACGTCGCGCTGTACAACCAGAGTTCCGCCGAACAACTCGAAGGCCTGCGTCAGCGTAGTCTGGATATCGCCCTGGTCAGCGAACCGCCGACAGACGACGACCCCGACCTGCTGGGCTTCCAGGTGCTGGACGATCCGATGCTGCTGGCCCTGCCCGAGGACCATCCGCTGGCGCAGCAGGCCGTGCTGACCCCGGACGATCTCGCCCACCAGGAATGGATCGGCGTGCAGCACCACCAGAATGTCAGCAGCCGCGAAAACTTCGTCAGCGCCTGCATCCGCGCCGGCTTCACCCCGGATATCCGCATGGAAGCCACCGGCCCCTTCACCGCCATGGCGCTGGTGGCCTCGGGACTGGGCATCGCGATGATTCAGAAAGGCTTGAGCCGCAACGCACCGCCGGGCGTGGTGCTGCGGGAAGTGCCGTGGATTGCCCTCACCAGGCCGCTGTGGGCGGCGTGGCACCGGATCAATCTGCGGCCCTTGGTGGAGACGTTCAGGAAGGTGCTGACGGATTCAGAATCCAGCACATGACAAAATGTGGGAGCGGGCTTGCTCGCGAAGGCGGCCTGTCAGCCGAAGTAAATGTTGAATGTGCCGAGCAGGCTCCCACATTGAATCTGCGGTGCACACCAATGCTTCGCATGACATCGATCAACTGTGGGAGCCAGCCTGCTGGCGATGGCGGCATCTGTTTAACGCGCGTGTTTAACGGCTGTCAGCGTCACTTGATGAAAGCTACAACACCTTGCGTCGTTGCCTACGCGTACGCCAGAATCCGCCGGCTTGTGCGCCTCGGGGCCGGGCTCTATCGTTTGTCGGTCACTGAAAACACAGCGATCGGGTGAACTGGCGGTGAACCGGGCATTGGACCAGCTCGATCCACCTTGAGTCTGTGCCGCGCCGACTCCTGTGGGAGCGGGCTTGCTCGCGAATGCGGTGTGTCAGACACATAAATGTCGACTGACACTCCCTCTTCGCGAGCAAGCCCGCTCCCACAGGTTGCGCGTCTTTCCTGAGGGTTTGGTGCTTTACTGAAAAGACTCCAAACCCAGCGAGCCCCCACCATGAACCGCAACGACCTGCGCCGCGTGGACATGAACCTGTTGGTGATTTTCGAAACCCTGATGTTCGAGAAGAACCTGACCCGCGCCGGGGAGAAGCTGTTCCTCGGCCAGCCCGCCGTCAGTGCGGCGCTGGCGCGCTTGCGGGATCTGTTCGACGATCCGCTGCTGGTGCGCAACGGGCGGGTGCTGGAGCCGACCCCGCGGGCCCTGGTGATTCTCAAGGAGCTGCAGCCGGCGATGGACACCATTTCCGGGGCGGTCAGCCGGGCCAAGGATTTCGATCCGTCGATCAGCCGCGATGTGTTTCGCATCGGCCTGTCCGACGATGCCGAGTTCGGCCTGTTTCCGCCGCTGCTCAAGCAGATTCGCGAGGAGGCGCAGAACGTCGTGGTGGTGGTGCGCCGGGTCAATTACCTGTTGATGTCGTCGATGCTCGGCAGCGGCGAGATTTCCGTCGGCATCAGCTACACCACGGAGTTGCCGGCCAACGCCAAGCGCAAGAAGCTGCGGGATCTGAGTGTCAAGGTGCTGCGCGGCGATGACCGGCCCGGGCCCCTCACCCTGGATGAATTCTGCGAGCGTCCCCACGCGCTGGTGTCGTTTTCCGGGGACTTGAGCGGCGCCATCGACAATGACCTGGCGCGCATCGGCCGCTCGCGCCGGGTGGTGTTGGCGGTGCCGCAGTTCTCGGGCCTGCGCGCCTTGCTGGCGGGCACCGACATGCTGGCCTCGGTGCCCGATTACGCCGCCTGTGCGTTGATCGATGGCAGCAGCCAGCTGCGCGCCGACGACCCGCCGTTTGAGATCAACCTGTCCGAACTGTCCATGGTCTGGAACGGCGTCAACGATAACGATCCGGCAGAACGTTGGTTGCGCTCGCGAATAGTGGAGCACATGTCGGCGCCACTGCCGGGGCATTGAGCGAGTTGAAGTGCGGGTCAGTCTCGCGCAGGTAGACCGGCAGGTCCGTCATCGGCGGCATGGCCGGGATCTCGAAGTACATCTGGATCACCCAGCCCCGGTGATAGCTGGCGTGGTTGACCACGTGCATCAGCATCGCGCCGGCACTCATGGTGCCGCTTTCGCCAGAAACGAAAGTGAACCTGACGGGTTTGTCCAGCGAAGCATCGGTCTGCCTCGTACTCCAGTTGCAGTACCAGCGATCTGCGTCCTGTTGCGCCAGGCGCAGCACCGCCAGTTCAGGGTGCACCAGGTCATGGGAGGTCTTGAAGCCGTGCCCTCGGCCTTCGAGGTGAGCCTGCCAGATTCGGTCCACCACGTAGATGTGATTGAGCGTGCCGATGATGTTCTTGAAGACCCCGGCACGTTCTTTTTCGACTTCCCCCGGCGGCAGCAACGCCAGGTTCTCGAACAGGCGCTGGTTGGCCCATTGCTTGTAATCGGCAAGCATGCGGGCAGTGCGTACGTTGATCATCAGACTTCTCCGATGGCGAAGAGCACATCTTCCAAGGATAGCGCTATCCGCGGGCTGTGGCGCAGCCGCTGATCATCGGTCACCCCTCCCCTGTAGGAGCGAGCTTGCTCGCGATGGTCGTCAACGATGACGCTGAGTGCCTGACACCCAGCAGCGCTCTCGAGTTCTTCGCGAGCAAGCTCGCTCCTACAGGTGGTCCACCACCCGTTCGGCCAGTGCCAGGCAACTGGTCAGGCCCGGCGATTCGATGCCGAACAGGGCCGAAACGCGCCTGGCCACCGAGAGCAAGGGTCATGTGCACGCGTCCAGCCCGTCGTTTTCCCATATCAAACCAGCCCTCGCTCCCGGTAATCGATCAGGCTGGAGAATATCGCCAGCAGCATGGCCATGACCACGAAGAAGATCAGCACCAGGAAATACGAGCCGGTGAACTGCACGATCAGGCCGATCAGGATCGGCACGATCACCCCGGCCATGTTCCCGCAGAAATTCATGGTGCCGGCCAGTACACCGGTTTTCGAGGTGCCGCCGAGGATCGACGGAATGCACCAGTACATGCCGCACCAGCGAATGAAAAACATCGCCACGCACAGCAGGCCAATCGCCTGGCTCGCCTGGGCGGTATAGGCCGTGGCCAGCATGCACAGCGCCGCGACCAGCGCCGAACCGCTGAACATGCTGCGCATCACCAGGTTGGGCGAGGCGCCGCTGGATTTCCATTTGTCCCCCAGATAGCCGCCGACCAACTCGCCGACGAAACCGCACATGAAAATCAGGAAGGTCGCCCCGCCCATGCCGGAAATGTTCAGGCCGTGGGTCTGGTGCAGGTAGCTCGGCATCCAGGTCAGCAGGCCGTAGAACACGCTGAGGATGCAGCAGTAACCGGCGAACATCGCCAGCACCGACCGGTCCTTGAGCAGTTCCTTGAACGGGATGCTGGTGACGGCGCCGGGCTGGCTGAGCGTGGCGTTGCCTGTGGTGATGTGCGCGAGTTCAGCGGCATTGACACCTGGATGCTCGCTGGGGTGGTTGCGGATGTATTTCCAGGCCAGCACGCCGGCGAGCATGGTGCCGACCCCGGCGATCACGAAGGCGATGCGCCAGGAGTCGAACCAGCCGATCAGCCCGGCAATGATGATCGCACCGAAGGCACTGCCCAGCGGCGCACCGCCATCGACCAGCACCGCGCCGCGTCCGCGTTCGTTGGGGGTCAGCCAGGCGCCGTTGAGCTTGGCGCCGGCGGGCATGATCGGCGACTCGGCGACGCCCAGGCCCATGCGCGTGATCAGCAGGGTGATCCAGTTGTGCGCCCCGGCGGCCAGCGCCTGGAACGCGCCCCAGGCGACGGTCGCGACGACGATGACGCGGCGGGTGTGGAAGCGGTCCAACAGCATGCCGCCGGGAATCTGCATCAAGGCGTAAGACCAGAAAAACGCGCTGAGCATCAGGCCTTCGAGGGCCGGCGGGATCTGGAACTCGCTGGAAATCAGCGGCAAGGCCACCGACAGCGAGGCGCGGTCGATGTAGTTGATCGCGGTCAGCAACAGCATGATGAGGAATATCCGCCAACGCACGTTGGTGGCGCGTTCGGTTGCGGACGCGGCTGGCAACGCCAGGCTTTCGGCACTCGGATTGTTCATGTGGGGCGCTCTTATTGTTGTGGAGACGAGCTGCCCGATGCCTGTCATTCAGGACGCGGAACCTGTGGGAGCGGGCTTGCTCGCGAATGCGGTGTGTCAGACACATCAACTTCGACTGACACTCCGTCTTCGCGAGCAAGCCCGCTCCCACAGGTACGGCGTTTTGACAAACGGAATCAGGCAAGCGGCCCCACTCTAATCACGCCCCCGAGTGCTGAATAATGATGGGATCTGATTGGGGGATTACCCACGGTCATCCCCCGCCGATCAGAACGTACCGGGGTAACTGCCGCCGTCCAGCAACAGGTTTTGCCCGGTCAGGAAACCCGATTGCGCGCCGCAAATGAACGCGCAATAAGCCCCGAATTCATCCGGCTGGCCGAAGCGCTGGGCCGGGACGTTTTTGCGCCGCTGTTCGGCAATGCTTTCGACGCTGCTGCCATTGGCCTCGGCGGCGGCATTCAGGGTCTTGTGCAAGCGTTCGGTCTCGAACGGCCCCGGTAGCAGGTTGTTGACCGTGACGTTGTTGCCCGCCAGTCGCGCCTGACGCGCCAGCCCGGCGATGAACCCGGTCAGGCCGCTGCGGGCGCCATTGGACAGCCCGAGTACATCGATCGGCGCCTTCACCGCGCCGGAGGTGATGTTGACGATGCGCCCGAAACCACGCTCGGCCATGCCATCGACACAGGCCTTGATCAGTTCGATGGGCGTGAGCATGTTGGCGTCCAGCGCCTTGAGCCAGTCTTCGCGCTGCCAGTCGCGAAAGTCGCCCGGAGGCGGCCCGCCGGCGTTGTTGACCAGGATATCCACCTGCGGACACGCCGCCAGCACCTGCGCGCGCACCGCAGGTGTGCTGATGTCCCCGACCACGGTGCGCACTTCGATGTTCGGCGCCAGGCCGCGCAACTCATTGGCGGCGGCCTGCAAGGTGTCGTTGCCACGGGCGTTGATCACCAGGTTGACGCCCTCCTTCGCCAAGGCCCGCGCACAGGCCAGGCCCAAGCCCTTGCTGGCGGCGCAGACAATCGCCCAGCGCCCCGAAATACCCAAATCCATGTCCATGCTCCTGACTGTTCAAAGCGCCCACGTTACCACCGCGCAACCGTCGCTCGGGGGATGACAAAGCGTGATCGGTGTATCAGGCCTTTTCATTATCGACAGCCAGCAGCGCTCATTACTGTTGCGCAACCAACAAGAAACCGGAGAGCCCCATGAACCCGTTCCAGTTCCATTTCCCCACGACCCTTAAAAGCGGCAACGGCCTGGTGCGTCAGGCCGGCGCCTTGCTCAAGCCCCATGTTCGCAACAAGCTGCTGGTGGTCACCGACCAAGGCTTGATGGCGTCGGGCGTCATGGACAGTTTTTTCGCCTCGCTGACTGAGAGTGAAATTGGCTACGAAGTGTTTGCCGGCGTCGAACCCAACCCCACCACGGATGTGCTGGAACGCGCCGTCGCTTTCCTGAAGCAGCACGATTGCGACTCGGTGATCGGCGTCGGTGGCGGCAGCAGCATTGACACTGCAAAGGGTGTCGCGGCCATGGCCACCAACCCTGGCAACATCCTCGACTACGAGGGCTACGACAAACTGCTGCACCCGCCGCTGCCGATCTTTGCCATCCCGACCACCTCGGGCACCGGCAGTGAGTGCACGGCGTCCACGGTGTTCACCAACACCAAGACCCTGTTCAAGACGGTGATCATCAGCCCGGCCTTGTTTCCAAAACTGGCCATTCTCGATGCTGAACTGACCCTCAAATTACCGCCGTCGATCACCGCCGCCACCGGCATGGACGCCCTGACCCACGCCATCGAATCCTACGTCTCGAAGCAGGCCAACCCGATCAGCCAGGCCTTGGCCCTGCAGGCGATCAAGATGATTTGCACGCACCTGCCCAAGGCGTTTTTCGCTGGCGTAGACCTGCACGCCCGGGAGCAGATGCTGCTCGCTTCGTTCCTCGCCGGGGTCGCGTTCGCCCAATCGAAACTGGGCAACGTGCATGCGATTTCCCACACCTTCGGCGGCGTGTTCAACATCCCCCACGGCATCGCCAACGCCACGCTGTTGCCCTATGTCATCGAGTACAACCTGCCGGCCTGCCCGGAGCTGTTCCGCGATATCGCCATCGCCATGGGCGAAGACGTCAGCGGCCTGAGCCCTGCCGGTGCCGGGCACAAGGTGGTGGAGCACGTGATGGCGCTGAACAAGGCCATCGGCATTCCCGACAACATCAAGGACCTGAGCGTGGACCTGGAGTGCATGGCGCAAATGGTCAGCGACTCGATGCGCAGCGCCAATGTGCTGGTCAACCCGCGCCTGACCACTGCAGCCGACGTCGAGCGAATCATCCGCAACGCCTTCCATGGCATTCACTCCTGAGAGACAAACCCCATGTTCTACGAGATGCGCACCTACACCCTGAAGATCGGCACGATGCAGACCTACCTCAAGCACTTCGAGGAAAACGGCCTGCCGGTAATCTCCCGCTACGCCACTCTGGTGGGCTGGTGGTACACGGAAATCGGCGAGCTCAACCAGGTGATTCACATCTGGGCCTATGAGAGCCTGGACGAGCGAATCAACAAACGCGCCGCGCTGTACCAGGACCCGGACTGGCTCGAAGGCTTCGTGCCGATCGCCTTCCCGATGCTGGAAAAAATGGAATCGAAGCTGCTGATGCCCGCGCAGTTTTCGCCCATCAAATAACCCCTGCCCCGACCTGACAGGCAAAACGAAAACCTGTAGGAGCTGGCTTGCCAGCGAAGAGGGCGTGCCAGTCGACACAAGTGTTGGCTGACAATCCGCTT
>NZ_JANHLK010000032.1 GCF_028682635.1 Pseudomonas putida
CGGCCCTCAAGCCGAGCGCCAAACTCACCGACGCCATCGCCAGCAAGCCGGCTCATACAAGTAGGGCGAGTACATCCGACAGATTCAGGTGCGGTGATCAGTTCGCAGTCAACCGATGGCGCCCGCCCGAGTTACTCGGCGTCAACGCCAACGCCAGTTGCGTGCGGTTGTGCATATGGGTCAACCGCAGCACCTGCGACACGTACAACTTCACCGTGTTCTCGGTAATGCCCAACTCGCAGGCAATCTGGTAGTTGGTCTGCCCCTTGCCCACCAGGCGCGCCACATCCAACTGACGTGGCGACAGTTGATTGAAAATCGCCGGAATCTCGGCCCGTCCGGCATCGCTGACAGCGCCGTCATCCGCACCCGGTGCAGACGGTGTGCGCCTGACCCGGTCGAGGTCCTGGTACAAATCATCCAGCGACTCGGACAGGTATTGAAGCTTCTGATTCAGATGCCCCAACTGCAACGCCTTGTGCCGCTCCTGCAGTATCACTTCCTGGCGTTGCACGCCTTCGAGCAATTCATTCAGATCAATCGGTTTCTGGTAGTAATCGGCAAAGCCGGCGCGCAGTGCCTTGATCACATCCTGCTTGCCCGCCTGCCCGGTGAGCATGATCGCCTCGAAAGCCCGGTGTTTGCCGGACAGCTGTTGCAGCTCCTGGACCATCTGGATGCCGTCCAGGCCAGGCATATGCAAATCGCAGAGCACCAGGCCGATTTCCGTGTCCTGGTTGAAACGTTCGATCGCCTGATGGCTGGATTCGCAGGCAACGCAACGGTAGCCGCTGTTCTCAAGAAATTCGCAAAGTTCTGCAACGATCTGGGGCTGATCGTCGACCACAAGGACTTTTACTGCCGAAGTACGCTTGTTCACGTGCAACTCCCTGCAAGGCCAAGGACTGACCGTCCCTTTATCGACAGCCTGAGGCTGTACAACCTCTGAATGAAAGTAGTCGCTCTTTGGCCGCTGTACAAAAACGGATGTCTAGCCGAACCAGGCCAATGTCAGCATCAGACCCACCAGGAGGAAGGGGGCAAAGGGTTGTTTCTTTGACAGACCAGGCTCCAGGTAAACCAGGTGACCTCTAAGCCCTTGACCGATATGAAGCCAGACTCTTGGCGCCAGCAGCCACCAACACACACTGGCGAGACCCGCGCCGATCAATACCCCCGACACATGCCGACCATCGGTCGCCAGCCCCAGGGCGGTCATGAGTTTGACGTCCCCGGCGCCCAGTCGGCGCATCCCATAGCCGGGCAAGGTAAACGCCAATGCCAGCAGCGCAGCCCAGCCGCCCTGCTCGGCCGGCGCGCCGATCCAGGTGGTGCCGCTCCATAACAGATACGCCAAAGCCAGCGCCCCGACGCCCAGGGTCAGGCGATTGGCGATGTGCCGTTCCCGGGCATCCTGCGCTGCGCATAGCGTCAGCCAGATCAGTAGTACAAAGCTCTGCATCCGGTAAAAAACGTCCGTTTTGGCTGAATGATTCTATGCTGACATTACCTCGAGTTGTCAGGGTAGACGCACTCATGAAAAGCAGCCTCCCACGTAAGCAAAAAGGTGCCGTCGCGATTGAATTTGCCTTGGTGTTCGTGATTTTTTTCGCGGTGTTCTACGCCATCGTCGCTTACAGCCTGCCGCTGCTGCTGATGCAGTCGTTCAACCAGTCGACGGCCGAAGCCGTGCGTCGTAGCGTGGCGCTGGACCCGAACACGCCCGGTTACGAGGCCGCGCTGAAAAACGTCGTCAAGCTGGAACTGACCCGTCAGTTGGCCTGGATTCCCGCCGGGCTGAATTTCGATGTCGCCACTGACACGACCACCACTTACACAGGTGGCGTGTTGAAGGTCGTCATCCACTATCCCTCGCAAAAGTTGAACGCGGTGATTCCGTTTCTGAGCCTGCCGGGGATTGGCTCCGTGCCGAGTTTACCGGTGACGCTCACCGCCAGTTCGAGTCTGCAGTTTTGAGTGCCGGGGACAAACTCTTCGGGCGTCTGCTCAATCGCCATCCGCCCGCGCCCCAGGAAATCCCGGAGCCCTCGAGTGTGCTCGGCGTCGGCCTGCAGATGCAGCTCAATGCCCAAGGACGCGTGCTGCTCCTGACCGGCCCGTTGCGGCATCAGCTAGCCCAGCAGGTCCCCACGGCACAGCTGCCGCACCTGCTGGATTTTCTCTTGCCCCATTGCAGCCTCGCCATCGAGGGCGCTCCCGCCGATTGGCAGGGCCAGCTCCTGGACCTGGATTTCTACAGCCTCAACGGGCCACCCCTGCACCTGCGTGGCTGGGTGCAGCCGATGGCGGACGCCTGGCTGCTGCAGTTGCTGGACATCGGCGACTTGCTGCTGGAACGCCGGCAAGCGCGCCTGCGCGAGCAGTGCCAGTTGCTCGCGGCACAGATCGGCGAGCAGTTGCGCCTGTGTAGCCTGATGCGCCTGCCCGAGGTATTGATCGACCAATTACAGGCACTGGCCCAACGCTTTCACATTCCCTGTATCGCCCTGGCGTTGCTCGATGAGCAAGAGCAGGGCTGGCAGATTCACCGGCACTACGCCGGCTTCGATACGCCCAGCCTGTGGCGCACCGGTCAGCGCCTGGGCACCGGTCTCGATAGCTTGAACGGCTCCACGCCGCATCACCTGAACCTGGGCGAACATCCGCGCCTGCAAGGCATCTTTGCCAGCACGGAGGGGTTCGCCGTGCCCTATTACGATGCCCAAGGCGTGGTGGCCTGGTTGCTTTGCGGCTGTTACCCGGTCCAGCAGCAGGCCCCGGATGTCAGCGAGCGTGACTGGTTGCAGTTCGCCGCCGCCCTCGCCGGCCCCTTGCTGGAACGTTTGCGCGAACATCGCCACCATCTGCAGTTGGAGCGCCTGGAGGCGTTGCAGGCCTTGCTCGGCACCGGCTGGTGGGAAGTCTTCAGCGACAGCGCCGAGGTGCAATTGGCTCCCTCGCTGACCCGCGCCCTGAATCTTCAGCAAGAGCGTTTGCCGCTGCAGGACTGGCTCGCGCAAGTGCACCCCGCCGACCGCGAAGAGTTGCGCAGCCGCCTGCAGGATTTGCAGCACGAAAGCACGCCACTGCTGTTGTGCGTACGCCTGTACCGCGCCGACGGCAACGCCCCGGCGACCTGGTACCGCTTGCAGGGCCAGGCCCTGGGCGTGGGCGTGGGCAGCCAGCAGCGCCTGGTAGGATTCATGCTCGACATCAGCGACATCAAGAACCAGGAGCAACTGGCCGCCGCCGCCCATGCGCGACTGGACAATCTGATCGCCAGTTCGCCCGCGGTAATTTATGTGCAGCGTTATGTCGAAGGCGCGCTGCAACCGACCTTCTTCAGCGACAGCCTGCAACCGTTGCTGGGCTGGACGCTCGCCGAGTGTGCCGGTGCGGCGTTGATCGAGCGCGTGCACCCCGAGGATCGTGAGCGCTATTTCGAACGCACCCGCCTGCTGCTGCGCGAAGGTTCGGCACGGGCACGCTATCGCCTGCGCGACAGTCGTGGCGATTACCACTGGTTGCTCGACGAAGCCCGGTTGCTGCGCGATGACCTGGGTCTGCCGGTGGAGGCCGTCGGCCTGTGGCTGGACGTCACCGAAGCGACGCTGGCAGCCGAGCACGTCAAACAGAGCGAGGAGCGTTACCGGATGTTGGTAGAGGACTCGCCGGCGATGATCTGCCGCTACCGCCCGGACCTGACCCTGACCTTCGGCAACCGGCCGCTGGCGACCTATCTGGAATGTTCGCCCGAGGGCTTGCCGGGAGTGAACCTGGGCAGCTGGATGTCGGCGCAGCAGCGCGAGTCCTTCCTCCAGCGCCTGAGCCAATTGAGCCCGGAGTTCCCGGTGAGCACGGCGGAAATCAACCTGCAGTTGCCCGGCCGCGAACACGCCTGGTGGGTCTGGTCGGATCGCGGGGTGTTCGACGAGGAAGGTCGCCTGCTGGAAATCCAGGCCGTGGGCCGCGACAACACCGAGGTTCGACGCGCCCAGCAACAACTGACCCAAAGCGCGAAGATGGCCACGCTGGGCGAGATGGCCACCGGCCTGGCCCATGAAATCAACCAGCCGCTGAACGTGATGCGCATGGCGATCGTCAATGTGCTCAAGCGCCTGGACAATGGCAATCTGCAGATCGATTACCTGACCGACAAACTCAACCGCATCGACACTCAGGTCCAGCGCGCGGCGCGGGTGGTGGACCATATGCGCGTGTTCGGCCGGCGCTCGGAGATCGAGCAGCACCCGTTCAACCCGGCCCAGGCCATCGAAGGCACGTTGTCGTTATTGGCCGAAGGAATGCGCGGTAAAGGGGTGGAACTGCGGGTCAGCGAAAGCGGTTTTTCGGTGCAGGTGCGCGGGCATGTCGATCAACTTGAACAGGTGTTGATCAACCTGATGGTCAACGCCCGCGACGCGCTGCTCGGCAAGTGTGAGAGCGACCAGCAGTTCAAGCCGTGGATCGCGCTGTACGCCGAGCGCGATCAACACGCGGTGCGCCTGTGGGTTGAAGACAACGGCGGCGGCATCGATCCGCGTCTGCTGGAGCGGATCTTCGAACCCTTCTTCACCACCAAGCCGGTGGGCGTTGGCACCGGCCTGGGGTTGTCGGTGAGCTACGGCATCGTGCAGAACATGGGCGGAACGCTAAGCGTCAGCAACTCGACCGAGGGCGCGCGGTTTTGTATCGAGCTGCCGATCGTGCCCGACGATCAGATCACCAGCGATGCGCGACCGGCGTGACAGCTGAGGTTGGCGCCAACTTCGACCTTGTTCAAGTCGATGCCCAGGCTCGCCAGCAAGGTGTTGATGAGGGTATCGAGCAGCGGGCTGAGCACGCTGTTGATCGCATTGCCCAGCGCGGTGGTGACCTCGTTCAAAAGGCTGCCCAGGCCACCGATGATGCTGCCCGACGGCCCATACATGTTCACCCCGAGGTCGCTGACGGTGGTGCTCAGGCTGTTGACGATGTTGTTGGTGGTATAGGCGAAGAAAAACGGCGGCTGGTTGATTTCCGGCAGGTTGGCGGCGGCTGGCGCGGAATACACGTGGAGCATGTTGGGGTTTTGCGCCACCGAGGTGTTGACCCGGATGCCGATGCCGCCGGTGGGCCGGTGGTTGTAGCAGACCGCTGGTAAAAACAGCAGCCGCTGGCAGGTCTGCACGCCGACATAGATGAGCTGTAAGGGGTTCACGTCATTGGTCGGCGGGACCAAAGCGGAGCCAAACACATCGGCCGGGTCGATCTGCCCGACTTTCAATCCGATCAGCGTGGTCGTGGTGTTGGTCGTCAGGCTTTTGTTGGTCGCGCTGATGCAGCTGTAGGCCGTGACATAACTCCAGGCACCGCCCGCCTCCAGGGCGACATCGAGCCGTATCGGCGGTGGCAGGAGCTTGGTTTCCGGCGTGTCACACGGCGCGCCCAAGCCGCAGGTCAGCAACTTGTCCACACGCAGTCCCAACAGGTCCTGGAGGAAGCTGGTCAGCGACGTCGCAAGGTCCAGTACGGCATTGGCCAGGGGCGTGATGGCGTCCAGCACCGGCAGGTTGATCGACAACAATGTCTTCACCTGGGCCGTTCGAACATGGATGCGGTTGGGCCCCAACGGCGCCAGCGCGGCGTTTTTCGGATTGCCCACGGCCGACAGTTGCGGCGGCTGCATGACCTGCACCCGCGCGGTGATCTGCGCCAGGCCCGCGAGGTTGATCGGCAGGGTCGCCACCAGGCCGTTTTGCTTGTTGGCCAACTGCACGACGCCTTCAATCAGGTCGAAGGCTTTGAGGTTCACTGCCAGGGCCGAGATGTCACTGCCGCTTTCGACGTGCAGCAAATCGCCCAGCACCACGCTGGTGGTACCGGCCGCCACCTTCAGCGCCTTCAGGCTGACGATCGTGGCACTCGCCGCCAGAGTTCCGTTGGGGTCCAGGACATTGATGGCGGCCTGGATCAACTGGCTGACGTTGATGCTGTTGGCCAGCACCTGGTCATAACCTGCGGCGGTCAGGCCGAGGTCGATTTTCAGGCGATTGAGGTAGCCGAGCAGGCTGATGTTGCTATTGACCAGGCCATTCCAGCCGGCGGCATTGATCGTCACGTTGCCACCCAGCAAGCCACCGAACAGCAAGCTGGTGATGGCTGCCTTGCTGGTATCGAATGCCAGGGCGGTGCTGCGGATGGTCAATGCGGCCAAAGGCGGCGGCAGCGCGGCGACAGCTGTGGCCTTCAGGGTCAGGGTCGAGCCCGCAGCTGCACCGCCAAACAGTGCGCCGATGCCGCCGACAAGACTTTGCGGCACGACATGGCTGGCGATGACCTGGATCGCTTCGCTTTTAGCAGGGTCGACGGCAAACACCCGAAGGCTGTCGGCATCCAGGGACAGCGCGCCGCAGCTGACCGCCAGTGCACGCCCGTCGCCGGGCAGGGTGAAGCCGTTGCGCTGGGCGCTGGCAGTGGCGTAGCTGGTGGCGGTTGCGCCGGTGGAACAATCACCGCCCCGTGTGGCGGCTTCGAGGGCGGCCATGTCGGCGATGCGCTGCAGGTTGCGTTTTTCCAGGTACAGCCGCCCGCTGTCGATGACCAGCAGCGTGAATGCCAGCGCCAGCGCCAGCGTCACCGCCGCCATCAAGCCAATCGCCCCCCTTTGCCGGGCCGGGCCGCGAAACTGCATGCGGGGCGACATCACGCACTCCTTTGCCGGCGTACTGCCGAACGTGACCTCCGTGGGTGTAAGGCAGTGTAGACAAGGGATGGCGCGACTGCTGGCAACTCGCCACCCCCAGCAACAACAAATCCCCTGTAGGAGCTGGCTTGCCCGCGAAGAGGCCCGCACAGCCGACATCTTCCTCGCCTGACAAACCGCCTTCGCTGGCAAGCCAGCTCCTACAAGGTGATCACCGCCAGACGCAATTCCCGGCAACACCCAACGAACCTGTAGGAGCTGGCTTGCCAGCGAAGAGGCCGGCACAGCCAACATCTTCCTCGCCTGACAAACCGCCTTCGCTGGCAAGCCAGCTCCTACACACGCCAGCTCCTTGATAATTTTGCGACCGCAGGGGGTTTTTATCGGTGCGGGGGATAGTTCGCCAGGATCCGCGTGACCGTTTCGTGTATCGCAGTGCTGCGGTCCGTCGGGTTGGGGGTGCGGCTGAGGATTTGCTCGTCACTGCCGCGCCACACCAGCTTGCCGTCCTTGCCGTCGAGCAGGTCGATCTGGATGGTCGCGACCTTGTAGGACACCAGGCGGGTTTCGTTGTACATCGGCGCGCCATAGTAGCCGTACCAGGGGTTACCCCAACCGCCGCCGTAGTTGGTCGTCACCTGTTGCTGGCGTTCCTCGACTACCAGGTAGGTCTGCACACTCAAGTCGCCCTTGGCGCCAGCGCCTGCCTGGCGCAGGCCACGTTGGTCGAGCTGGTCGACTACCGATTCGCGCACGCGCTGTTCGGTCAGGTCGCTCTTGATCCTGGGGTCATCGGGACGGTATTGCAGCGCGGGTTCTTTCCAGCTCCAGCTGTGATACGCGGCAAAATCGCGGCTGGCGTCGAAGTCATGATTGACCTGATTGGCAGCGCAGGCACTGAGCAGCAAGGCCACTGCCAGTAAAGCGAGACGGCGGAACATGATGATTCTCCGGTAGAAGACATGAACCTGCGAAATGCTTCTTGACCACAGGAAGCTAACTGGGAGGATACGCCGACATTGCCTTTTCTACAGCCTCCCGTATGGCGTCGACCCGCTCGCCCTGGCTCCCCCGGTTGCTGGTTTCCGCACTGGAACTCCAGACCGATTGACCGTCTTGCGCGTCGAACAGGTCGACATGAACCACCACGACCTGTTCCTCGTAAGTGCGCACAATTGGCATGCTGCCGTACATGCCGTAACCCGGCCCATAACCATATCGATTGTAGCCGCCGTAACCGCCGTAGTAGCCGTAATCGTCCTGGACCTGACGCAAGCGGGTTTCCAGGCGCAGGTCAGCGCTGACGAACAGGTCCGCCGGCCGATTGTCATGCAGGGGCCGCAGGCCGCGTTGGTCCAGGGCGTTGCTGACCGCTTCGGCGACCTGCGCCGAATCCGCCCAGGTAGTGCCCGGCGGCAGCTGCCCGTTGAGCCAGGCCCAGCTGCGATACCGCCCGTAGTCTCGCGGTGGCGCCGGGTAGGCGCTGCGATCGAAGGTAGTGGCCGCTTGAGGCGGGGCAGGCGGCAAGGGCCTGGAACTTGCCACGTACGGATTGCTGCCCTGGCAGGCAGCCAGGCCCAGGCAGATCAACAGCAACCCTGAACGACTTTTCATTTCGAGCTCCGATCAGACCGGCCGACAGATCCAGTGCAAATATCGCCCAAGCCCGGCAAAGCTTGGATGGCGACGGTGGGCCAACTCCATTTCGAGCAGATCCACCAGTTCGGCGCGGGCCTGGAACTCCACCGGCATGTAATCGTGAAAAACCCGCACGCCACTCTGGCTTTCGACCTGCCACAGGCCGTCAAGTTGCGCCGCCAACTCCCGTGGGTCCAGCGGCTGTTGCGGGGTCAGGCTCTGCTTTTCACCGGCCATGTCGTTTTTTCGCATCTTGCGGAAATGGCCCTTGAGCAAGTTGCGGTAAATCAGCGCGTCGCGGTTGTAGAAGGCCAGGGACAGCCAGCCGTCGGCCTTGGTCAGCTGATGCAGCACCGGCAGGATGGCGTGCGGTTCGGCCAGCCATTCCAGCACGGCATGACACAGCACCAGGTCGTAGGGTTCGGTGAGCTGACCGAGCAGTTCCTGCCAGGGCGCCTGGATGAAGGTGGCAGTCTGTCCCGCGTCGGCAAAGCGCTGGCGGGCGCCTTCGAGCATGGGTTCGGCGGGTTCGGCCAGGGTCACCTGGTGGCCACGCTCGGCCAGCCACAACGACATGTGGCCAAGGCCGGCGCCGATATCCAGCACCCGCAGCGGCCGATCCGGCAGGGCCTCGGCCAAGTCGGCCTGCAGCACCGCCAGGCGAATCGCGCCTTTGGCGCCGCCGTAGATTTTTTCGGCGAAGCGCGTCGCCAGTTGATCGAAATGACGGTCGCTCATCAGCTGAACCTCCGCTCGCTGTCCGCCAGCTTGCTGCGCACGACGTCATTCATGTCCAGGCCCAATTCGCTGCACAGCAACAACAGATAGAGCACGATATCGCCGATTTCCTGCCCGGCATGGGCCAGCTTGTCGGCCGGCAGCTGCCGTGACTGGTCTTCGCTCAGCCACTGGAAAATCTCCACCAGCTCGGACATTTCGACACTCGCGGCCATGGCCAGGTTTTTCGGGCTGTGAAATTGCCGCCAGTCATTGCGATCACGGATGGCGTGCAGGCGTTCGGTCAGTTCAACAAGGTTCATCGGGCTCTCCTGAAGGCGTATAGCTTCAAGGGGATGACGGGGGAAGGCAAGTGCCTGGCAGCGGTGACAGTCTTTGCACCATAATCAGTCGATGGCGTGTTTCAGCGGCGCCTGTAAAAATTCGCTGGCAAGCCAGCTCCTACAGAAGACAGGACGTTCATTCCATGCAGGTAGAAGGTTTCTTTGAGTGGCTTGGCCAGATCCTGGGCACAGCCATCCGTTTCATCGTTGACGCCCTCAGCGGTCTGTTCCAACTGGTGAGTCGCGCCAGCAGCCATTTTGTCGAAGGCTTGTCCGAGGCGCTGGGCATGGACACCTCGATCATCAGCATCGTCACCCTGATCCTCGGGTTGGTGCTGTTGTGGTCGGCGATCCGCGCGTTCATGAACGCCTCGATCATCATGGGGATCATCTGGTTGATGCTGGGGTTGTGGTTGCTTAGCTGGATCATGCACTGACCCCGGCAACGGATCGCTGCAGATTCTGCAGGGGTCGCTACAATGCCCGCTCCCCAAGGAGCCTGCATGTCCAACCTGATCGCCGACTGGCGCGACCGCCCAACCCATCGTAGGGTCTGGGCGCTGGCTGCGCCGATGATTCTCTCGAACATTTCCGTACCGCTGGTGGCACTGGTCGACAGCACCGTTATTGGCCACCTGCCCCATGCCCATCAGCTCGGAGCCGTGGCGGTCGGGGCCAGCCTCTATACCTTCCTCGCCTGGGCCATGGGTTTTCTGCGCATGGGCTCCACCGGTTTTGCCGCCCAGGCCGCAGGGCGCGGGGATGGCGCGGCGCTACGGCAGATTCTGTTGCAGGGTCTGTTGCTGGCCATGGGGCTGGCAGTGGTTTTGGGCGCGCTGGGCGTGCCATTGAGCGGGGTGGCGCTGCACTTCATGCAACCGTCGGCGGAACTGGACCAGATGACCCGCGAGTTTTTCCACACGCGGCTGTTCGGCCTGCCGGCGGCACTGGCCAGTTATGCGCTGGTCGGCTGGTTTCTCGGCACGCAGAACGCCCGCGCGCCGCTGGTGATTCTGCTGACGACCAACCTGGTCAACATTGCCCTGAACCTGTGGTTTGTCCTTGGCCTGGAATGGGGGGTGGTGGGTGCGGCCCGGGCTTCGGTGATCGCCGAGTGGACCGGTGCGCTGATCGGCCTGTTGCTGACCCGCCACGCCCTGCGCGCCTATCCCGGGCATATCGTCTGGGCCGCCTTGGCGCTTTGGCAGAGTTGGCGACCGCTGCTGGCGGTCAATCGGGACATTTTCATCCGCAGCCTGGCGCTGCAATCGGTGTTTTTCCTGATCACCGTGCAAGGCGCCCGGCTGGGTGATGCAACCGTTGCCGCCAATGCCCTGCTGCTCAACGGCCTGCTGCTGACCGCCCACGCGCTCGACGGCCTGGCCCATGCCGTGGAAGCCCTGTGCGGACACGCCATCGGCGCGCGCGACCGCGATGCCCTGCGCCGCTCCCTGGTGGTTGCCTGTGGCTGGTCGTTGTTGGCAAGCCTGGGCTTTGCCGGCTTGTTCATGTTTGCCGGACACCTGTTCATCGAAATGCAGACCGACATCACCAGCGTGCGCGACACCGCGTTCCTGTACCTGCCCTACCTTGCCGTGCTGCCGCTGATCGCGGTCTGGAGCTACCTGCTCGACGGGCTGTTCATCGGCGCCACCCGCGCCAGGGAAATGCGCAACGGCATGCTGTTGACGGTGGCATTGCTGGTGCCGTTCGCCTGGGCGCTGCAGGGCTATGGCAACCACGGCTTGTGGATAACCTTTTTGCTGTTCATGTTGCTGCGCAGCCTGACGCTCGGCTTGATTGCCTGGCGCCTGCGCGAGAACGATGGCTGGTTCGCCCGCGCTCACTGAAGCGGAGTCGTCAACCGTGCCAACTCAGGGTGAATCGTTCTGCCATCGCTTACGCAGGCTTTCGAGGCGCTCTTGCTGGGTAGCCCCCGATAATGGCTGCACCGGCAAGGCATCGGGGTACTGCAAGCGCAGCCACATCCAGCCATCGAGCACCGGACGTTCGCTGAAACCCAATGCCAGGCCCTCTTCCAGATAGCCCCACAACCGCATGAAATCAGTCCCCGTGGATTGACTCCAGCGCCAGGCATGCTGCTCCAGCAGGCAGGTCTGCAGTTTTTCCCGCTGCCATGGGCTCAGATCCTCCTCGACCGCCAGAGGGCGCACGGCCAGCCCCGGGTTGAGCAACTGCTGCCAGCCCTGACAGCCAAGCGCGCGATCCGCCCAGGTGCCGCCGAACCAGCGCAATTGGCTGATCGGCCCCAACCAGCGACTGAGTTCCTCGGCATCGCAGGCATCAAAAAAATAACTGGCGGTGTTCGGGTTGTAATAACTCAGCAAGGCCCGGTGATGCAGGTCGAACGAGACCGTGAGCATGCGCCTTAAATGCGCCAGCAATGTCGACGCCGGCGCTTCGCTGGATATCAGCAAGCCGCGCCAGCGCTGCCCGTCGACGCGGTCCAGGTCGGCCAGGGCCGGGCAGGTCCGCAGATCGATGAGTAGCGGCCCCTGCTCCTGCAATGCCTGCCACTCCGTGTCTTCGAACAAGCGCAATCGCCTGGCATCGGCAAACGTCGCTTGCAGGGCCACACCGGCCTGCGGCGCGCCGGGCATGTCCAGCAATAGCCATTGCGGGCTCGCATCGGGCGCCTGGACCACCGTCATGCCGCACCGCTCTGGCCAAGGCGTGTCGCCGTGCGGCAGATGCACAGCGCCTGCGCGCAATGATTGAAACTGCCACCACCGGGCAGCAGGCACAGCAGCATCAGCGGCTCGCCCGAACCCAGCCACTGCTGCACGCCGTCGAGCGAACAATCTTCGACAACCGTGGTGGCGGCTACCGTATCCTGTTCCTCGACTGCCTCGACACTGGCGGGACCTTGCAGGAACCCGGTAATCAACGGTTGGTCCGGATCACCTTCCGTGAAGCTCACCACCACCTCCGTGCCTTGCGCCAACCGGGCGCCACTCGCAGCAGCCAATGGCAACCAGCAATGGCTGGGCGCCGCGCCCTCCCCTTGATAAAGCCAGTCGAACTGCACCGCCACTGGCCTGGATGGATCAGGGGGCGGCATGTCGACTTCCACGACCCATGCCCGTTGGAGGCTGTGCATCCCTGGCTTCACCGCACTGAGGGGCGATTCAAAGGGCAATATCCGATGCTGCGCCCGTACCTGGTTGCTGTAGGTCTGGCTCGCGCCCTGGGCGCCTTGATGCTCGATATGGGTCACTAGCCACGGCCGGTTCCATTCGGCAACCGGATGCCCGGACAGCGGCATGTACTGGCCGCTGCGCAGCGTTGACAGGTCAGTGCCACACGCCACGCGCTGCACCGCGGCATCGGTGCAGCGCTTGAGCTCAAAACGACGCACTGCCGGTTCCCCACCCTCCACACTGAAAAGCGCCGCTTCAGCGACCTGAAAATCCCCCGAACCCTCGCCAAACACCACGCAATGCCTGTCAGCCCGGTGTTCGAAGTGATAGTGCAATCGCTCCTGGGCGCACAAGCGCTGAACAAACTGCAGGTCCGATTCCCGGTACTGCGTGCAGAAATCCCGCGGCGGGTAATCGCCAACCAGTTCAAAGCGCCGATCCTGATCGACGATGCCGTGCTCCCTGAGTACCTGATCAAGAATCTGCGGCACCGAGCGGTCGCTGAAAATACGCTGGCTGAAGCGCTGGGCAAGGCAGGCGAGTTTCGGCCCCAGCCGCACCTGACAGAGCCTGATCCCCGGGCCGTGATCGCGCTGGACCAGCTCATGCAACTGTCCATGGATGGCGTTTCCCGCCGGACCGAAAAGCAAGGAGGCCGGGCGGTACAGCAAGCCGGCGAGGTCGAGCGTCGGGTCTTCGATCAGCAGGTCCACGTCGAACACGAAAGGTTCGCTGATGGATTCTCTACCGGCAAAGGACAGAACTTCGAAGGCATTGGACAGACCTGCTACGTCCAGACGAAATGACGGCTCGTTGACTGGATCGACCATGGGCGTTTCTCTACAGGAGGGACAGCCGGGGATTCTCGCCGAGAGACATGGCCGAGTAGAGAGGCGAAATACAACTTAGGAAAAGGCCTACGCGAAAAGAGGACGAAATAGCTTGGATAGCCGAGACGCGGTCCATTTCGCTGGAAAAAAGAGAAATGTCGCACCAGGCCATCTGAAATTTCCGACGCAAACGGTAAATTTTCAGACAGCCTGATGAGAGCAGTGCTTACCTCAGGAAGACAGGTAAGACGAACGGGTCAGGCCCAGGCGCAGCGCATCGAGGAACTGGGTGCGCTCGCTGGCACTGATGCGGGCACTGGCGCACTTGTCGCGGTAGTGGGTCATCAGTTCTTCCGGCGACAAGTGCACGTAACGCAGCATGTCTTCGATGGTGTCGTGGGTCTCGATACCGGCGTGATAGATGCTGCCGTCGGCATTCTGGTAGATGTTCACCGAGTCGGTGTCACCGAACAGGTTGTGCATGTCGCCGAGAATTTCCTGGTAGGCGCCGACCAGGAACACGCCCAGCAGGTAGTCCTCGCCCTCGTTCAACGAGTGCACCGGCAGGCTGGTCTCGATGCTCTGCTCGTCGACGTACTGGTTGATCTTGCCGTCGGAGTCGCAGGTCAGGTCCTGCAGCACCGCGCGACGCAGTGGCTCTTCGTCGAGGCGGTGCAGCGGGATGATCGGCAATACCTGGTCGATGGCCCAGGTGTCCGGCAGGCTCTGGAACACCGAGAAGTTGCAGATGTACTTGTCGGCCAGCTTGTCGTTGAGTTCGTCCAGCACCTGGCGGTGGGAACGCTGGCGCGCCTTCAACGAGTTGTGCAGGCGACGGCACACGGCGAAGTAGCATTGCTCGGCCAGGGCTTTTTCGGCCAGGGTCAGCTTGCCGTCGGCGTACTGGGCAGCCACGTCGCTCATGTAGTGCGTGGCGCGCCAGTAGGTTTCGGTGACCATCTCGATGTCGGTCGGGCCCAGCAGGTCCACCAGCCACTGCACGGTTTCCGGCAGCGCTTCCTTGTTCTCGATCTGCGGCACGTCGTCGTTGTGCTTCTCGACGTCGGTCACCTGGATCACCAGCATGGCGTGGTGGGCGGTCAGGGAGCGGCCGCTTTCGGAGAAGATGTTCGGGTGCGGCAGGCTCTGAGCGTCGCAGAACTCCTTGAGCATCCCGACCACGACACCGGCGTAATCGTCCATGTCGTAGTTGATCGAGCTGGCGTTGCGCGAGTGCGTACCGTCGTAGTCCACGCCCAGGCCACCGCCGACGTCGATGTGATCCACCGGCAGGCCGAGGTTGCGCAGTTCGCCGTAGTAACGGATCGCTTCCTTGAAACCGTGCTGGTAGTCGGCCAGGTTGGCGATCTGCGAACCCATGTGGAAGTGCAGCAGGCGAATGCCCTGGTCCAGGCCGGCGGCGCGGAAGCGCTCGACCACCGACAGCAGTTGCGCCGCCGACAGGCCGAACTTGGATTTCTCGCCACCGGTGTCGGCCCACTTGCTCGACGCCAGGGACGACAGGCGCACCCGCAGGCCGACCTGTGGCTTGACCTTGAGCGAGGCGGCTTCTTCGATCACCAGGCCGACTTCGGATTCTTTCTCGATCACGATGAACACGTTGTGGCCAAGCTTCTGGCCCATCAGTGCCAGACGGATGAACTCGCGGTCCTTGTAGCCGTTGCAGACGATGGTGCCGCCCTTCGGCGCCAGCGCCAGCACCGCCAGCAGCTCAGGCTTGGAGCCGGCTTCCAGGCCGATGGAGACGTTCTGGGTGGCGATGATGTTCTCGATCACCGCTTCCTGCTGGTTCACCTTGATCGGGTACAGCGCGGTGTACTTGCTCTGGTATTCCAGGCGCTCGATGTTGGCGTCGAACGCACCGGTCAGCTGACGCACGCGGTCTTGCAGGATGTCCGGGAAACGGACCAGCAATGGCAAGGACAGGCCGCTCTTGCGCAACTGGTCGACTTGCTCGAACAGATCGATGGGTGAACTGCTCGGACCGTTGGGACGAACTTCGACGCGACCGGCGTCATTGATCGCGAAATACCCGGCCCCCCAATGGCGAATCCCGTAAACACTGCGGCTGTCCGCAACTGTCCATTGGCTGCCATCGTCTTTGCGTGTGCGTCGTACGGACATTGAAGTCCCCTATAAAGAAGTCATAGTGCGTCGCCTGGATTCAGGCCGGCGCAGTCTAAAGAATGAAAATGACGGTTCGTCAACGAAGGGATAGACCTCGCCGACCGCAGTGAGTTTAGAAACCGGTCATGAACAGGCTCTGTGAAAACCATGGTGACGACGCCAGGCCTGCAGGTGGGCAGGTCTGGATCAAGCCGCGGGTGGTTTTCACAGAGGCTGCTAGCCGCCGGACTTCTTCGCCTTGAAACCGTGCTTGATCAGTTCAGCCAAGAGTAGCTCGACATGATCGCCCTGGATTTCAATGATCCCGTCTTTCAACGCTCCACCGGTACCACAGCGCTTTTTCAACGTCGTGGCCAGTTCCTTGAGCGCGTCTTCCGCCAACGGCACGCCGGTGATGGTGGTCACCGTCTTGCCGCCACGGCCCTTGCTTTCGCGACGCACGCGAGCGATGCCGTCGCCGGCCGGGATAACGGTCTGTTTGCAGATGCAGGCGTCCACCGGTTTACTGCATTCCGGGCAATGACGACCTGCGTCGGTGGAAAATACCAGGCCACCAAGGGCGGCGAAGGATGCGGCTTTTTTGGCCACCGGCAATCCTCTTGGGAGGACAAAGACTGGTCGCGGCAACCTGGGCAGGTGCCATCGACCGCGAAGCCCCACTCAGGCAGGGGCAGCGCTACTGAAACGGTACAACATTGCTGAAACGCAATTGCTCACGAACGATGACGCCTTCTGTAGGAGCGAGCTTGCTCGCGATGGACGTCAACGATAATGCGGGTAATCGGGTTATACGCGTCGTCCTTGCGTTCTTCGCGAGCAAGCTCGCTCCTACAACAACAACAACCAGCAATACCGGTTCAGTTTGAAAAGGTCGCGCAGTGTAACGGCAAAAACGCCGATTGCTAAGAGCCAATCGGCGCCAATTTATGCCTCTTTTGCGACGTCTTCGCCACGGGCACGAAGATAGCGCTTCAAGGCGGCTAAAGAGTCCGGGCAGTAAGGCTTTTGCTCGATATCGCGCAGCACTTGCTCAACGGGCATGAAGCACGCTTCCAGCACCTCTTCCGGTTGCAGGACCAGCGGGCCGTCCCACACTGCCGAAAAGGCCGAACACCAGAGTCGATTGCCGGTGTCCTCGAAGAAAAAGTGGTCATGCACGGTCAACTCCACCCCGCTCACGCCCAGCTCTTCTTCAAGCTCCCGAGCGGCCGACTCCGCGTAGGTTTCGCTGGCGAGCACCATGCCGCCCGCCGCCACGTCCCAGTAACCCGGGTAGATCGCCTTGCTCAGGGTGCGCCGGTGCACGCAGAGCTCACCGGCGGAGTTGAACAACATGATGTAGGTGCCGCGCCCGATCAGCCCGCGCTCGCGCAGGTCGGAACGCACCAGTGCGCCGAGCAGGTTGTCCTGCTCGTCGACCCAGGCGATCTGCTCGGCATCCGAGGCCGCCCGATGGGCGGCCTCGAGCGCGTTATCGATGGAGCTATCGACCATGGCTCAGCCCTGATTCAGCAATTGACGCAAATCGATCACGGCGGCGTTGGCCCGGGAAATGTAGTTGGCCATTACCAGCGAGTGGTTGGCCAGCACGCCGAAGCCGCTGCCATTGAGGATCATCGGGCTCCAGACCGCTTCCTGCGACGCTTCCAGCTCACGAATGATCTGGCGCACGCTGACCGTGGCGTTCTTCTTGGCCAGCACATCGGCGAAGTCGACTTCGATGGCGCGCAGCAGGTGGGACAAGGCCCAGGCCTGGCCGCGGGCTTCGTAGAACACGTTGTCGATCTGCAGCCATGGGGTTTCGACGATTTCTTCGTCGACCTGCGGCACCTGCCCCGGCGTAATGACCTCGGTTTTCAGCGCGGTGTTGAGCTTGACCCGACCAACGCTGGCCGACAGCCGTTGCGATAGCGAACCCAAGCGGGTACCGACGTCACCCAGCCAGTTGTTCAGGTTGTCGGCGCGGGCAAAGAACAGCGCGCTCTTCTGGTTCGGATCGGACAGGCGAGTCTGATAGCGGGTCAGGGAGTTGATCCCTTCCTGGAACTCGGACTCGCTGGAGGGCAGCACCCAGCTTTTATTGTCGAAGTTGAAACGCGGCTCGGCCTTGGCCAGGTCGGCGTCCTCGGTGGACTGCGACTGCGAGCGGGCGAAGTCTTTACGCAGCGCACGGCTCAGGTCGCGCACCTGCACCAGCACGCCATATTCCCAGCTCGGCATGTTGTCCATCCACAGGCCCGGCGGCAAGCGGTCGTTGGAAATGTAGCCGCCTGGCTTGTTCAGCAGGGTACCGGCGACGCTCTTGAGGGTTTCCACCGTGGTGTAGCCGACCACCATCTGCTTGCCGTCCCGTTCGGCAGCAAGTTGCGCATTCTGCTGTACCGGAAACAGGTCAGGTTCCGCGCTCCAGTACCAACCCAGAGCAATCGTCACCAGCAGGTAGATACCAATCAGTGTGGCCAGCGCCCGGCTGAAAAACAGGCCACCCAGATAACTGCGGGTAGCCGACTTCGGTTCAGCGGCACGTTCAGGCGCGCTACCGGCGCGGTTTTTCCAGTCCAGCATGGCGATATCCTTTCAATTACTTGAGTTCATCGTTTCGACCACAACCATACAACAACGTGCCTTTGCCCGGCACCCGCGGATGGCTTTACAGCGAAATTTATCCAATGCCTTCTAAGGGAATCCCTTAGTCCATAAAAGACGAAAAACTGCCTGGCTTCCAGCAACGGATACGCGACCCGCGCAGCCCGGTGCCAACAACCTCAGGACTCAACTCGAAGCCGGCCAAGCCCATGGCTGACGGGACCTTTGCAAGTATCAGCAGCCAATTGGCGACCGACCAGTCAGAAACTAAATAGATGGATGCCCAAGATTATTAACGTACGACACTCATGTAACGGAAAAGAGATGCTAGCATAGAGCCACCAGTCGACCTCAGCTTGCCCCCTAACTAGTAGTCAGGATATGACCGAGCCAGAAGAGCCCAGCCGCGAGCGCCTCAAGCACCACTTTGCCCAGCGGGTAATTCATCAAGCACGTCAGGTTCTTGAGATATGGCAGCGCCTGCAGCGCACTGAATGGTCGACCCAGGAACTGGCGGAACTGAGCGAGGCCAACCTGCGCCTGCTGCGTTTCGCCGAACGCTTCGAACAACCGGAACACTCACAGCTGGCGCGCCACATCGGCCAGTCCCTGGAGGCTGTCGACGCCAATCGCGGACGCCTCAGCAGCGGCCTGATCAGCGACCTCAACCGGTTGATGCAACGCCTGTCGCGCACCGGCCTGCGTCATGGCGACCAGCTCGACCAGACGTTCCTGCCGCCGTTGCGCAAACCGATCTACGTGATGCTGCAGGATCATGACCGTGCCGAGCGACTGGCCAAGCAGCTGGAGTTTTTCGGGCTCAGCGCCCAGTCCCTGGAGAGCGTGGCGGCCTTCCGCTCCTCGATGGTCGAGCGCCTGCCAGCGGCCATCGTCATGGACGTCGACTTCAGCGGCCCCGGCGTCGGCCTGAAACTGGCGGCCGAAGCCCAGGAAGGTCTCGACCAGCGTTTGCCGCTGCTGTTTTTCAGCCTGCATGAAACCGACACCCCGACCCGCCTCGCCGCCGTGCGCGCCGGCGGCCAGGAGTTCCTCACCGGCACCCTTGAGGCGTCGAGCCTGCTGGAAAAAATCGAAGTCCTGACCTGCGTCGCCCAGTACGAGCCCTATAAAGTGCTGATCATCGACGATTCACGCGCCCAGGCCTTGCACACCGAACGCCTGCTAAACAGCGCAGGGATCATTACCCGGACCCTGATCGAGCCGATCCAGGCCATGGCCGAGCTGGCGGACTTTCAACCGGACCTGATCATCCTCGACATGTACATGCCGGCCTGCACCGGTACCGAACTGGCCAAGGTGATTCGCCATAACGACCGTTATGTCAGCGTGCCGATCATTTACCTGTCGGCCGAGGACGATCTCGACAAGCAACTCGACGCCATGAGCGAGGGCGGCGACGACTTCCTGACCAAACCGATCAAGCCACGGCACCTGATCACCACCGTGCGCAACCGGGCGGCACGGGCTCGCAACCTCAAGGCGCGAATGGTACGCGACAGCCTCACCGGCCTGTACAACCACACGCATATCCTGCAATTGCTTGAAGACTGCAGCTTTCGCGCGCGCCGCGAGGGCAAGCCGCTGAGCTTTGCGATGCTCGACATCGACCACTTCAAGCGCGTCAACGACAGCCACGGCCACCCCATGGGCGACCGGGTGATCAAGAGCCTGGCGCTGTTCCTCAAGCAACGCTTGCGCAAGACCGACTTCATCGGCCGCTACGGTGGTGAAGAGTTCGCTATTGTCATGCCCGACACCGACCTCGAAGCGGCCTGCAAAGTGCTCGACGAAATCCGTCAGCGTTTTGCCGAAATTCATTATCCCGCGCAACCCCAGGATCTCTGGTGCACGTTCAGCGCCGGGGTGGTGGATCTGTGCGAAGACTCTGACAGCTTGCTGATGGCCAGCCAGGCGGACGAGGCGCTGTACCGTGCCAAAGGCGCGGGACGCAACCGGGTGCAGGCCGCCCGGCCTTCAAGGCAAAGTGCCACTTTTTTATCGGAAGAGACCGATACGGTCACAACCCTGTAACAGAAACGCAATAACTTCAGGCACTTACCATTCCGCCTTTGGTAGTCCTTGATGCGCCTGAAACTGTTGACCAATCTCAACACCCTTCTTTTGGTGGCCGTGTGCGTGGCCCTTGGAGCGACACTCTGGTGGTCGCAAAAGGCCCTCGAACGCCCCTATCTGTTGATGGAGCGCTACCTGGGGTTGTCCCAACAGTTCCAGAGTGACGTGGCGCGCAACATTGTCGATTACCTTGCCAGCGGCGATGCGCTGCGCTTGAGCAGCGCCAGCCAGGCCATCGACACACTGCACAAGGAACTCGACGAGTTGCCACCGGCCCTGGCGGACACCTTGCGCCCGAGCCTGACCAACCTGGACGAATTCGGCAAAACCGATCTGCTGGCCGCCGGCAAGCTCGCGGGCGATCCGCAGGCCCTGCTCCTGCAGGCTGAACGAGAGCTGGGCGCCAGCCTTGATCAACTCAGCCAGTACGCCAGTGGCAACGCGAGCTACCTGACCCCACTGCTCATGGCTTCCCAGCACCTGGGCAAGCTGTCGCTGGCCCGGGACAAACTGGTCAGCAGCGGTCGCAGCGAACTGGCCGCCGATGTCGAGCGCGAAGTCGCCAACATCCGCAGCCAGGCCGAACAACTGGACGCCCTGCCGTTGTTGGGCGTGGCGGCCAGCGGTGAATCGAACACCGATGATTTCGCTGCGATGATGGGCCTGGAAAACACCGAGAAAGCCGCGGCCGAAGATGCCGGCGTCGGCTTCAAGCGTGAGCTCAACAGCCTGCTCAGTCGTTACCCGGCGGAACTGACGCGCACTCGCGAGCAAATCCACAAACGTGCCGAACTCAGCGCCGCGACACACTTGAAAATCGCCGCCGTGCAACAGGCCATCGCCGGGCTGGAACCGGTGGTGCGCGCCCAGCACGGGCAGATCCAGAGTGAGGTGCGGCTGATGCAGGGGGTGATGATCGGCCTGATTCTGCTGATCGCCCTGCTGATCGACACCCTGCAACGCAAACTGGCGCGAACCCTGACCAGACTCTCCCCGGCCCTGTCGACCTGGGCCGAAGGCGACTTCAGCCGCGACATTCAGCTGGGCAATACCAACCGCGAACTGCATGACATCGAAGCCTCGCTCAATCGCCTGCGCGCCTATCTGGTGGACCTGGTGGGGACCATTCGTCTCAACGCCGAACAGGTCGCTGGCAGCAGCCGAACCCTGGCCGAGCTGAGCAATGACCTGCACAGCGGCGCCGAACACCAGGCCGGTGACACAGCGATGATCCGCGACTCCCTGGGCGAACTGGAAGCGACCATCCAGCAAGTGGCCGGCGACGCCAGCCAGGCCGCCGATGCCAGTCGCCATGCCGGCCAGGCGGTCGAACACGGCCAGCGAGTCATTGGCCTGAGCCTCACCGGCCTGCATGCGCTGGTGGGAGAGGTGCAAGGCAATGCGCAGATGATCGAGCACCTGGCCGAAGAGTCCGCGACCATCGGTGGCGTGCTGACGGTGATCCGCTCGATTGCCGACCAGACCAACCTGCTGGCCCTGAACGCCGCCATCGAGGCGGCCCGGGCCGGGGAAATGGGCCGCGGCTTTGCCGTCGTGGCCGAAGAGGTGCGCTCGCTGGCACAACGCACCGCCGGGGCCACGGCCGAGATCCAGACCCTGATCGCCGGCCTGCAGAGCGCAGCGCGTCAATCGGTCGAAGGCATGCGCGCCCAGGTCGAACACGCCGAAGCCACCGCCAACCAGGCCCAGGCGGCGGACGGTGCACTGGATAAGATCGTCGGGGCGATCCAGACCATCTCCGACACCGCGGTGCGCATCGCCGATGTCACCGCCCAGCAGAGCGGTGCCGTCAGCGAGATTCGCGATCACAGTGAGCGTATTCACCAGCTGGGTGGGGATAACCTGCTGCGTATCGGCCAGGGGCGCGAGCAAGGGGAGAATCTGTTGGTATTGGGTGGGCGATTGCATACAGCCGTCCAGGCTTTCCGCGTCTGACAGGCCGCCATCGCCAGCAGGCTGGCTCCCACAGGATAAGGGCCGTCCACAGATCTTTTGGGCACTATCAATATTTGTGGGAGCTGGCCTGCCGGCGATAGCGTCGGAACATGCACCATAGGATTACCCGCACTGCACACCCGTCCACTGTCCGCTATCATCCCCCCAATTCCGATACGCGAGATCGTCATGCGCCGTTTGCTTTGCCTGCTGCTTCTAGTGCTCGCCCTGCCGGCCACCGCCGCCGGTTTGCTGGAGAGCCGCCCCAGTTCGACCCTGGGCTCGATCAACAACAGCGCCGACTTCCTGCCGGTGCGCGAAGCCTTTCAGTTGAGCCTGGTGGACAGCACACCGCAATCGATCAAATTGCGCTTCGTCGCCACCGAGGGTTATTACCTTTACCGGCATCGCTTCCAGTTCCGCGCCGACCCGGCCGATGTCAGCCTCGGACCGGCACAGTTGCCCAAGGGCGAACAGAAACACGATGAGTACTTCGGTGACGTCGAGGTCTACCACGGCGTGCTCGATGTGGAACTGCCGCGCACCGACCAACGCGCCTTCACGCTGGTAGTGACCTACCAGGGCTGCGCCGACAAAGGCCTGTGTTATCCCCCCGAAACCGAACGCCTGAGCATCGACGGCAGCGTCCCGAGCACCTACCAGGCCTGGAGCTGGCGCGAACTGGCGCTGTTTTTCCTGGCCGGCCTGGGCCTGACCTTCACCCCCTGCGTGCTGCCCATGCTGCCGATCCTTTCCGGCGTGGTGTTGCGTGGCCAGGTCGGCGGCTGGCGTGGTTTCAATCTGTCGTTGGCCTATGTGTTGCCGATGGCCGCCTGTTTTGCCTTGCTGGGCGCGCTCATGGGCCTGTTCGGCGCCCAGCTCAACCTGCAGGCGCGCCTGCAATCGGCCTGGGTGCTGGTGCCGTTCGCGATGTTTTTTGCGCTGTTCGCCCTGGCCATGTTCGGCGTCTTCGAACTGAAATTGCCCCACGCCATCAGCAGTCGGCTGGACCGCATTGCCGGCCGCACCGAAGGCGGTTCGCTGTGGGGCGCCGCAGTATTGGGCGTGGTCTCCAGCCTGCTGGTTTCGCCTTGCGTCTCGGCACCGCTGGCCGGTGCCCTGCTTTACATCAGCGCCAGTGGCGATGCGCTGGGGGGCGGCCTGAAGCTGTTCATGCTCGGCCTGGGCATGGGCGCCCCGCTGTTGCTGGTAGCCACCGGCGGCGCCGCCTGGCTGCCGAAAAGCGGGCCCTGGCTTATCTACGTGAAAAATGCGATAGGCGTGCTGTTGCTGGGGCTGGCGATCGGCTTGCTCAGCCGAGTCCTGCCGGGGCAGATCACCTTGCTGCTCATCGGCCTGCTGGCCGCTGGCGTCGGCTTGTTCCTGGGCGCACTGGAGTTCGTCTATAAACCGCCGCGAAAGCGCCTGGGGCAGTTGCTCGGGATGTTCCTGCTGTTTTATGCGCTGTCCTGTTGGTACGGCGCCTTCAGCGGTCAGACCGACCCGTTCAACCCGATCGCCCAGCCGTCCATGGTGGTTGGCAACGAGCCCACGCAACAGCCCAGCGCCTGGCAAACCATCACTACCCCGGCAGAACTCGACCGCGTGCTCGCACAAGCCCAGGCGTCCGGGACCCCGCTGCTGCTCGACTGGTACGCCGACTGGTGCATCAGCTGCAAAGTCATCGAACGCCAGGTGCTTGACGACGCGATCGTCGTCGAACGCCTCAAGGGCTATCGCCTGGTGCGCTTCGACATCACCGCCAGCAACACCGAACAACGCGCCCTGCTAGATCGCTACAAGCTGTTCGGCCCTCCGGCGTTGATGTTTTTTGGCAAGGACGGTGTCGAACGCGCCGATGTGCGAGTGATCGGCGAAATCAATGCGGCGGACTTCGCCGAACGTGTCGCCAGGGCGAATGACCGGATTTAATCACGCGGTCATATATTTCGCGCAAACATCGGTCATCGTGCTGGCTATTGCAGAGAACTGGACAGTCACAAAGGCTTTGCGGCATAGTCGCCGGGTTCTGACAAATGCACACGGATAACCAAGGAACAGCCGATGGCCACGCTACTCGTATTGCACGGACCCAACCTGAACCTGCTCGGCACCCGCGAACCGGGCACCTATGGCGCCACGACGCTGGCGCAGATCAACCAGGACCTGGAACGCCGCGCCCGCGAAGCCGGCCACCATTTGCTGCACCTGCAAAGCAATGCCGAGTACGAATTGATCGACCGCATCCATGCCGCCCGCAGCGAAGGCGTGGACTTCATTCTGATCAACCCAGCAGCTTTTACGCATACAAGTGTCGCATTACGTGACGCGCTGCTGGCGGTGAGCATCCCATTCATCGAAGTGCATTTGTCTAACGTGCACAAACGCGAACCTTTCCGCCATCACTCCTACTTCTCCGACGTAGCGGTGGGAGTGATCTGCGGCCTTGGCGCCAGCGGTTACCGACTGGCCCTGGAGGCTGCACTAGAGCAGCTTGAAAAACAGGCTACAGCTTGAACTACAAGCGTTAAACGCCCCTGACCGACCCTTGGGAGTTGATGATTCATGGATATCCGTAAAGTTAAGAAACTGATCGAATTGCTGGAAGAGTCCGGCATCGACGAGCTCGAGATCAAGGAAGGCGAAGAGTCCGTACGCATCAGCCGTCATAGCAAGACTCCGGCTCAGCAGTACTACGCACCGGCTCCAATGCCTGCTCCAGCTGCCGCGCCTGTCGCTGCCGCCGCTCCGGCTGCCGCTGCCGCCCCTGCTGCCCCGGCCGCGCCAGTGCTGAACGGCACCGTTGCCCGTTCGCCAATGGTCGGTACGTTCTATCGCAAGTCTTCGCCAACCTCGCCGTCCTTCGTGGAAGTCGGCCAGACCGTGAAGAAAGGCGACACCCTGTGCATCGTTGAAGCCATGAAGATGATGAACCACATCGAAGCTGAAACCAGCGGTGTGATCGAATCCATCCTCGTCGAAGACGGCCAGCCGGTTGAGTACGACCAACCGCTGTTCACCATCGTTTGAACCGCGGAGAGCCTTTGATGACTGCGAAGTTGGAAAAAGTTCTGATCGCCAACCGCGGTGAGATCGCACTGCGGATTCTGCGCGCCTGCAAAGAGATGGGCATCAAGACCGTCGCCGTTTATTCCAAGGCTGACAAGGAACTGATGCACCTGGGCCTGGCAGACGAGTCCGTCTGCATCGGTCCGGCATCGGCCGCCCACTCCTACCTGCACATCCCGGCCATCATCGCCGCGGCGGAAGTGACTGGCGCTACCGCCATTCACCCAGGCTACGGTTTCCTCGCGGAAAACGCCGACTTCGCCGAACAGGTCGAGAACTCCGGCTTCGCCTTCATCGGCCCGAAAGCTGAAACCATCCGCCTGATGGGCGACAAGGTTTCGGCCAAGCACGCGATGATCGCCGCTGGCGTTCCAACCGTTCCGGGTTCCGACGGCCCGCTGCCGGAAGACGAGGAAACCGCTCTGCGCATCGGTCGCGAAGTGGGTTATCCGGTGATCATCAAGGCCGCTGGCGGCGGTGGTGGTCGCGGCATGCGCGTCGTGCACAAGGAAGAAGACCTGATTTCCTCGGCGAAACTGACCCGCTCCGAAGCGGGCGCAGCGTTCGGCAACCCGATGGTCTATCTGGAAAAGTTCCTGACCAACCCGCGCCACGTGGAAGTCCAGGTCCTGTCCGATGGCCAGGGCCACGCCATCCACCTGGGCGACCGCGACTGCTCGTTGCAACGCCGCCACCAGAAAGTTCTCGAAGAAGCGCCGGCACCGGGCATCGACGAGAAGGCTCGCCAGGAAGTCTTCGCCCGCTGCGTCAAGGCGTGCATCGACATCGGTTACCGTGGCGCAGGTACTTTCGAGTTCCTGTACGAGAACGGTCGCTTCTACTTCATCGAGATGAACACTCGTGTCCAGGTAGAGCACCCGGTTTCGGAAATGGTCACCGGTATCGACATCGTCAAGGAGATGCTCAGCATCGCCGCCGGCAACAAGCTGTCGTTCACCCAGGATGACGTGGTCATCCGCGGTCACGCGCTGGAATGCCGGATCAACGCCGAAGACCCGAAAACCTTCATGCCGAGCCCAGGCACGGTCAAGCACTTCCACGCTCCAGGCGGCAACGGCGTTCGCGTCGATTCGCACCTGTACAGTGGTTATGCCGTTCCGCCGAACTACGACTCGTTGATCGGCAAGCTGATCACCTACGGCGCAACCCGTGACGAAGCCATGGCGCGCATGCGCAATGCGCTGGACGAGATCGTGGTCGACGGGATCAAGACCAACATCCCGCTGCACCGCGACCTGACCCGCGACGAAGGCTTCTGCAAAGGGGGCGTGAACATTCACTACCTCGAGCACAAGCTGGCTGGCGAGAAGCACTAAGCTTCGACCCGATCGACAAGGCCGCCTTCGGGCGGCTTTGTTGTTTCTGAACGTTTCATCAAGCAACACACATCCCCTGTGGGAGCGGGCTTGCTCGCGAATGCGGTAGCACATCCAACATGGATGCCGACTGACCCACCGCTTTCGCGAGCAAGCCCGCTCCCACAGGGTATGTGTTGATGCTTGGGACCAAGCCACTCCCACAAAAGCCCCGCGCTCGCGTAAACTTGCGCGCTTCTCGCAGCCCGCTAGGCTGCAATCAATATTTTTCAAAGGTGCCCGCCATGCCTTGGCTGCAAGTACGCCTCGCCATCAGCCCAGAACAAGCCGAAACCTACGAAGACGCTTTCCTTGAAGTGGGCGCCGTGTCGGTGACCTTCATGGACGCCGAAGACCAGCCGATCTTCGAGCCTGAACTCAACACCACGCCGCTGTGGTCCCACACCCACCTGCTGGCGCTGTTCGAAGGTGGTACCGAGCCTGGCCCGGTACTGGCCCACCTTGAGTTGCTGACTGGCGGCCCGCTGCCCGAGCATCACAGCGAAGTGATCGAAGACCAGGACTGGGAACGCAGCTGGATGGACGGTTTCCAGCCGATGCGTTTCGGTCAGCGCCTGTGGATCGTGCCGAGCTGGCACGCCGCCCCCGAGCCAGACGCGGTAAACCTGCTGCTGGATCCGGGCCTGGCCTTCGGCACCGGCACCCACCCGACCACCGCACTCTGCCTGGAATGGCTCGACGGCCAGGACCTCAAAGGCTGCAACGTGCTGGATTTCGGCTGCGGCTCGGGGATCCTGGCCATCGCCGCCCTGCTGCTGGGTGCCAAAGAGGCCGTGGGTACCGACATCGACGTCCAGGCACTGGAAGCCTCCCGCGACAACGCCGGGCGCAATAACATCGCCGATGAATTGTTCCCTCTGTATCTGCCGCAAGATTTGCCGCAGGTCCAGGCCGATGTGCTGGTGGCCAACATTCTCGCCGGCCCGCTGGTTTCCCTGGCGCCGCAGCTGTCGGGACTGGTCAAGCCGGGTGGTCGACTGGCGCTGTCGGGCATCCTCGCCGAGCAAGGCGATGAAGTGGCCGCCGCCTACGCCAAGGACTTCGATCTGGACCCGATCGCCAATCGCGATGGCTGGGTGCGCATCACTGGCCGTCGGCGCTAGAATGGGCGTCTGCATCTACCGGATTGCCGCATGACCGACAGCTTCGTCACCCAGTGTCCGCATTGCCAAACCAGCTTCCGCGTCAACCATGCCCAATTGAGCGTGGCGCGCGGGGTTGTTCGCTGTGGCTCATGCCTGCAGGTGTTCAACGCCGCCAAGCAACTGCTGGAGCAGGCCGGCAAGGAAGCCCCCGTGCCGACGCCGGCACCCCGGGAGACTGTCGAACCGCCACAGCCGCGCGCCATCAGTCAAAAACAATGGAGCGCCGCCGAGCTGGACCTGGACAGCCTCGACCTGGACGAGGAACTCGCCCGGCTTGAACAGCGGGAAATCCAGCCGACCACCGAGTTCGGCCGGCACCGCGAAGACACGCTCAGCGCTCGCCGCGACAGCGCCGAGCACGACGAAGCCTCCTGGCCCGACAGCCTGTTCAGCGAATCGGCTGCCGATCGCGCCCAAGCGGCCGACACACTTGATACCCTCGAGACGCTCGACGCACTGGATACCCCGGAGCCACCGAGCGAGCCGAGCAAAACCGAGCGCACCGAGCCGTCGCTGTCACTGGAACCAGTGGATCTGGACGATGAACCGCAGCCCCCGCAACTGCGCCTGAACGATCCGCTCGACACCCCAGCGCATCACCCACGCCTGACAGCAACCGAAGCGATCGACGACGACCTGCCGTCGATCGAGCCGCCACGCAAGCGCCGCGAGCGCAGCGAACCCGGGGTTCGTGCAGAAGTGCTGCAGGACCTGACCGACGACCCATTGCAACTGGACTGGCAAAAACGTCGCTCACCCTGGGGTCGCCGGCTGCTCTGGCTGTTGTTGGTACTGCTGGGCGCCGGCGCACTCGTCGGCCAGTATGTCGCCTATCATTTCGACGAACTGGCGCGCCAGGACCAGTACCGCCCCTGGTTCCAGCAACTGTGCCCGCAAATCGGCTGCACGGTGCCCTCCAAGGTCGACATCGCGAAAATCAAGAGCAGCAACCTGGTGGTCCGAAGCCACCCGGAGTTCAGTGGCGCCCTGGTGGTCGATGCGATCATCTACAACCGTGCCACCTTCTCGCAGCCCTTCCCGTTGCTGGAGCTGCGTTTTGCCGACCTCAATGGCCACCTGATCGCCAGCCGCCGCTTCAAACCCGGCGAGTACCTCAATGGCGACCTCGAAGGCCGGGTGGAAATGCCTCCGCAAACGCCCATTCACATCGCTCTGGACATCCTTGACCCAGGCGCCAAGGCGGTGAATTACAGCCTGAGCTTCCACTCGCCCGAGTGAATCGATTCACTGGCCGGCGATTGACGACGGCTTTCTGACTTTGCCCGCGCGGACCAAACCGCTGGCGATAACAGAATAACTGTTCAGATTTTGTTCAATTCAGCCTTTATCCAGTCATCGAGAGCGGGTATCATGCCAACCCTTTTTCGAACTCTCATGATCCGGCCCCACAACAGGGAAGTCCTATGTCGGCGGTACGCATCGGTCCATACACATTACACAACGGCTTGATTCTCGCCCCGATGGCGGGTGTCACCGACCAACCCTTTCGTCAGCTGTGCAAGCGATTGGGCGCGGGGCTAGTAGTCTCGGAAATGGTCACCAGCGACATGAGTCTGTGGAACACCCGCAAGTCTCGCATGCGCATGCTCCACGAAGGTGATCCCGAGCCACGCTCGGTACAGATCGCCGGTGGTGACGCACAGATGCTGGCGGATGCGGCCCGGGCCAACGTCGAGCTGGGCGCGCAGATCATTGATATCAACATGGGCTGCCCGGCCAAGAAGGTCTGCAACAAGGCCGCCGGGTCCGCACTGTTGAAGGATGAAGCATTGGTCACCGAGATCCTGCAGGCCGTCGTGGCTGCGGTCGATGTGCCGGTTACCCTGAAGATCCGTACCGGCTGGGACCGGGACAACAAGAACGGCCTGACGGTGGCGAAGATCGCCGAGCAGGCCGGTATTACGGCGCTGGCGGTGCATGGCCGCACCCGTGCCGACCTGTACACCGGCGAGGCCGAGTACGACACCATTGCCGCGATCAAGCAGGCGGTGTCGATGCCGGTCTTCGCCAACGGCGATATCGATTCGCCAGAGAAGGCCCGGTACGTGCTCGACGCGACCGGTGCCGACGGCCTGCTGGTGGGCCGGGCCGCCCAGGGGCGGCCATGGATTTTTCGCGAGATCGACCATTTCCTGCGCACCGGCGAGAAGCTCCCGGCGCTGGACCTGATCGAGGTGGAACGCATTCTGCTAGAGCATCTGGCTGCGCTGCACGCCTTCTATGGAGACGTGATGGGCGTACGCATTGCTCGAAAGCATGTGGGCTGGTATCTCGCAACCTTGCCGGGCGCCAGGGAGTTTCGCGCCCACTTCAATCGTTTGGAAGATACGGAAGCACAATGCGCCAACGTCCAGGGCTTCTTTGCCGGACGGTTCAAGAGCCTGACAGGGGACGCAAAAGGGGTGGCCGCATGACGATGATGACCGAGACTTTAGTGAGTGGAACTGCACCCGTGAGCGACAACGTGAATTTGAAACAGCACCTCAATACGCCAAGCGAAGAAGGCCAGACCCTTCGCGGGAGTGTCGAGAAGGCGCTGCACAATTATTTCGCCCACCTTGAGGGCGCTGCCGTCACGGACGTGTACAACCTGGTGCTCTCCGAAGTCGAGGCTCCCCTGCTCGAGTGCGTGATGAACTACGTCAAGGGCAACCAGACCAAGGCCAGCGAGATGCTCGGACTGAACCGGGGCACGCTGCGCAAGAAACTCAAGCAGTACGATTTGCTGTAAGCATTCAATCAAACCAGAAAGGCGCCCGCGTAAGACCGGTCGCCTTTTTTGCTGACTTCCTTTGCTTTTGATGGAAATTGAGATGACCGACCAGACTACCCGCCTGCCGATCCGCCGCGCCTTGATCAGCGTTTCCGACAAGACCGGGATCCTCGAATTCGCCAAGGAGCTTGAAGCCCTGGGTGTCGAGATCCTCTCCACCGGCGGGACGTTCAAGCTGCTGCAGGACAACGGCGTTGCCGCAGTGGAAGTCGCGGATTACACCGGCTTCGCCGAAATGATGGACGGTCGGGTGAAAACCCTGCACCCGAAAATCCACGGCGGGATCCTCGGTCGTCGCGGTATCGACGACGCCATCATGAACGAACACGGCATCAAGCCGATCGACCTGGTAGCGGTCAACCTGTACCCGTTTGAAGCCACCATCAACAAGCCTGGCTGCGACCTGCCGACCGCCATCGAGAACATCGACATCGGCGGCCCGACCATGGTTCGTTCGGCAGCCAAGAACCACAAGGACGTGGCCATCGTAGTCAACGCCAGCGACTACGCCAGCGTCCTGGAAAACCTGAAAGCCGGCGGCCTGACCTACGCCCAGCGTTTCGACCTGATGCTCAAGGCCTTCGAACACACTGCCGCCTACGACGGCATGATCGCCAACTACATGGGCACCGTGAACCAGGCCGCTGACACCCTCAGCACGGAAGGTCGCAGCGAGTTCCCGCGCACCTTCAACAGCCAGTTCATCAAGGCCCAGGAAATGCGCTACGGCGAGAACCCGCACCAGAGCGCGGCGTTCTACGTGGAAGCCAAGCCTGCCGAAGTTGGCATTGCCACCGCGACCCAGCTGCAAGGCAAGGAACTGTCGTACAACAACGTGGCCGACACCGATGCCGCGCTGGAATGCGTGAAGAGCTTCGTCAAGCCGGCGTGTGTGATCGTCAAGCACGCCAACCCGTGCGGCGTGGCCGTCAGCCCGGACGCCGAAGGCGGCATCCGCAAGGCCTACGACCTGGCCTATGCCACTGACACCGAATCCGCGTTCGGCGGCATCATTGCCTTCAACCGCGAACTGGACGCCGAGACCGCCAAGGCCATCGTCGAGCGTCAGTTCGTCGAAGTGATCATCGCCCCGAGCGTCAGCGAAGAAGCCCGTGCCATTGTCGCTGCCAAGGCCAACGTACGCCTGCTGGCCTGTGGCGAGTGGTCGGCCGATCGCGCCGCTGCCTGGGACTACAAGCGCGTCAATGGTGGCCTGCTGGTACAGAGCCGCGATATCGGCATGATTGGCGCCGATGACCTCAAGGTCGTCACCAAGCGCGCACCGACCGAGCAGGAAATCAACGACCTGATCTTCGCCTGGAAAGTCGCCAAGTACGTGAAGTCCAACGCCATCGTCTACGCCAAGAACCGTCAGACCATCGGTGTCGGCGCAGGCCAGATGAGCCGCGTGAACTCCGCGCGTATTGCTGCGATCAAGGCAGAACACGCTGGTTTGCAGGTAGCCGGTTCGGTGATGGCTTCCGATGCATTCTTCCCGTTCCGCGACGGCCTGGACAATGCGGCCAAGGTTGGCATCACCGCGGTGATCCAGCCAGGTGGCTCGATGCGTGATGCTGAAGTGATTGCGGCAGCAGACGAAGCCGGCATCGCCATGGTCTTTACTGGCATGCGCCACTTCCGTCACTAAGCTCACGACCCACTGTGGGAGCTGGCCTGCCAGCGATAGCATCCCCTCGGTTTAGTGGATAGACCGAGTTGTCTGCATCGCCGGCAGGCCAGCTCCCACAGGAAAGCGTCCCAGCGGCGCTCAACAGAATTAGCGTCATCCGAGGTTTTTGAAATGAATGTCTTGATCATTGGCAGCGGTGGCCGTGAACACGCCCTGGCCTGGAAAGTAGCCCAGGATCCACGGGTGCAGAAAGTGTTCGTGGCACCGGGCAACGCCGGCACCGCCATCGAAGCCAAGTGCGAGAACGTCGCCATCGACGTATTGGCCCTTGAGCAACTGGCGGATTTTGCCGAGAAAAACGTTTCCCTGACCATCGTCGGCCCGGAAGTGCCGCTGGTCGCCGGTGTAGTCGATCTGTTCCGCTCCCGTGGCCTGGACTGCTTCGGTCCGACCGCCGGTGCTGCCCAGCTTGAAGGCTCGAAAGCCTTCACCAAGGACTTCCTGGCTCGCCACAAGATCCCGACCGCCGACTACCAGAACTTCACCGAGATCGAGCCGGCCCTGGCTTACCTGCGTGAAAAAGGCGCGCCGATCGTGATCAAGGCCGACGGCCTGGCCGCCGGTAAAGGCGTGATCGTTGCCATGACCCTGGCCGAAGCCGAAGACGCGGTGCGTGACATGCTCGCGGGCAATGCGTTCGGCGATGCCGGTTCGCGCGTAGTGATCGAAGAGTTCCTCGACGGCGAAGAAGCCAGCTTCATCGTCATGGTCGACGGCAAGAACGTCTTGCCGATGGCCACCAGCCAGGACCACAAGCGTGTCGGCGACGGCGACACCGGCCCGAACACTGGCGGCATGGGCGCCTACTCCCCTGCCCCGGTGGTGACCAGCGAAGTGCACCAGCGGGTCATGGACCTGGTGATCTGGCCGACCGTGCGCGGCATGGCCGAGGAAGGCAATGTCTACACCGGTTTCCTGTATGCCGGCCTGATGATCGACAAGGCGGGCAACCCGAAAGTCATCGAGTTCAACTGCCGTTTCGGTGACCCGGAGACCCAGCCGGTCATGCTGCGTTTGCAGTCGAGCCTGGTTTTGCTGGTCGAAGCCGCCCTGGCGCAGGCACTGGACAAGGTCGAAGCGCAATGGGATCCACGTCCGAGCGTCGGCATCGTCCTGGCGGCAGGCGGCTATCCTGGTGACTACGCCAAGGGTGTGGCCATCAATGGCCTGGATGCAGCCGCGGCACTGGAAGGCAAAGTCTTCCACGCCGGTACCGCGCTCAAGGACGGTCAAGTCGTGACCGCCGGTGGCCGCGTGCTTTGCGCCACGGCCATGGGCGCCAGCGTCGATGCCGCCCAGCAGCAGGCTTACAAACTGGCGGCCAAGATCGATTGGGAAGGCTGTTTCTATCGCAAGGACATTGGCTACCGCGCCATTGCCCGCGAGCGTGGCGAACAGGAATAAGCAACATAACGACAGGCAGGGGCTTGCAGCCCTTGCCTGGCTATTGCGGCGCCGCGCATAGTTATATTCTGGCATTAACCTACGAAAGGATTTCGCCGTGCGCTGGCTCAGGATTGCCATAACTCTAACCGTCACAATGCTGACCTTGCTCTGCATGCTCCCGGCCCAAGCCGCGCAAGGCAGTGGCTGGGCGGTATTGCTCGACGAACAGGGTGACCTGCAGCTGAGCGATATCCGCTCCGCCCGCTACACCAATCAATTCAGCCCCATCGAACTCGACCACCTCACGGCGGCCGAGCCCGAGGGTGCGCTATGGCTGCGTTTCAAGCTTGCGCCGGGCAAGCATGAACAATTGCTGCGGGTGTTCGCACCCGATCTGCTGCACTTCAACCTGTATGTGTTTGACGGCGACAAGCTGATCGAGCAATCCCATACAGGCAACGAGCAACCGCTGGCAGACCGCCCATTGCCCAGCAGCGACTTCATGCTGCCGTTGCCGCAAAGCGAAAAGACCCTGGACGTTTACCTGCGACTGGTTTCCGAACACCAGTTGAGGCCCTACATCACCTTGCAATCGGCGGTCATCACCGCGGCCAATCAGAACCAGACGCTGGTCTACGGGCTGCTGTTGGGTTGCATTGCCATGCTGATCCTGCACAACCTCATCCGCTATGCCTATACCCGCTCGACCAGCAGTGTCTGGCTGGCGGTGTGCGAAGCCTTGTTGATGCTCAGCCTGGTGCTGTTGTTGAACCTGGCGGGCCCCTGGATCCCGGACTGGCAGGCCGTGCAAACCCCCGGTGCCTACCTCGCCTTGCTGCTGACGGCCCCCAGCGGCCTGATATTTGCCTATCGTTTCTTCAAGCCCCTCGGCCCGCATCCGCTGAACAAGCTGCTGGTGGGCGACATCCTGTTCATCATGATCTGCAGCCTGCTGTTGTTGTTCGTCAACACGCTGCCGCTGAACATCATCACCTACGCACTGGTCGCACTGGCCGGCCTGAGCATGTTGTTCGTCAGCGCCTATCACTGGCAAAAAGGCTATCGCCCGGCGCGGCTGTTCGTGGCGGCCATGGTGGTATTCAACCTTGGCACCCTGATCATCCTGCCCGCCTTGCTGGGGCTGACCCTGATCGAACCCCATGACCTGATCACCACCCTGCTGGTGTTCATCTGCATCAGTGGCCTGTTGATGAGCATTGCCCTGAGCGAACGCCAGCGCAGTATTACCGAAGCTCGTTTCAGTATCAGTCGCGACCTGGCGGCCAGCAACGCCGAGGTCAATGCCAAGGCCGAGTTCCTGGCAAAGATCAGCCATGAGATCCGCACGCCGATGAATGGCGTGCTGGGCATGACCGAGTTACTGCTGGGCACGCCGCTGTCGGTCAAGCAGCGCGATTATGTGCAGACCATCCACAGTGCCGGCAACGAACTGCTGACATTGATCAACGAAATTCTCGACATTTCCAAACTCGAGTCCGGACAGATCGAACTGGATGATGTGCAGTTCGATCTCAACGCCCTGATCGAAGACTGCCTGAGCATCTTCCGCGCCAAGGCCGAGCAGCAGAACGTCGAGCTGATCAGCTTCATCCAGCCACAAGTACCGCGCGTGATCAGTGGCGACCCGACGCGCTTGCGCCAGACGTTGCTGAGCCTTTTGGAAAACGCCCTGAAGAAAACCGACGAAGGCGAGATCCTGATCGTCGTCGCCCTCGACGAACGCAGCAGCCATCCACGCCTGCGCATCGCCGTACAAGACAGCGGCGAACCGATGGACGCCGAAGAGCGCGACGCGCTGATGCACGCCGAACTGCACAGCAAGCATTTCCTCTCGACCAACCACCTGGGCGGTAATCTGGGGCTGGTGATCGCCCGTCAACTGATTCGCCTGATGCAAGGCGAATTCGGCATCAAGAGTGGCAACAACCAGGGCAGTACCTTGTGGCTGACCTTGCCGCTGGACCCTGACCGCCTGGAGCATCCGACCTCGGACCTCGATGGCCCGCTGCAGGGTGCACGGGTACTGGTGGTGGATGACAACGACACCTGCCGCAAGGTGCTGGTGCAGCAGTGCACCGCCTGGGGCTTGAACGTGAGCGCCGTACCCTCGGGCAAGGAAGCGTTGGCGTTGTTACGCACCAAGGCGCACCTGCGTGACTACTTCGATGTGGTCCTGCTGGACCAGAACATGCCCGGCATGACCGGCATGCAACTGGCTGCCAAGATCAAGGAAGATCCGAGCCTGAACCACGACATCCTGCTCATCATGCTGACCGGCATCAGCAATGCGCCGAGCAAGATCATCGCGCGCAACTCGGGGATCAAACGCATCCTGGCCAAACCCGTGGCCGGCTATACCCTCAAGACCACCCTGGCCGACGAACTGAACCAGCGCAACAAAGGGCTCGCGGTCCCGCAACACTCGCCATCCGGCCCGCCGTTGCCGATCAAGGTGCCCAGCGATTTCCGCATTCTGGTGGCCGAAGACAACAGCATTTCGACCAAGGTCATCCGCGGCATGCTGGGCAAGCTCAACCTGCAACCGGACACCGCCAGCAATGGCGAAGAAGCCTTGGTGGCGATGAAGGCGCAGCGTTACGACCTGGTGCTGATGGACTGCGAAATGCCGATCCTCGACGGCTTTTCGGCGACCCAGCAGCTGCGTGCCTGGGAAGTCGGCAATCAGCGGACCCGCACCCCGGTGGTCGCGTTGACCGCACACATCCTCGCCGAGCATAAGGAGCGGGCACGCCAGGCCGGAATGGACGGACACATGGCCAAGCCGGTCGAGCTCTCGCAGTTGCGCGAATTGATCGAACACTGGGTTGCCCAGCGCGATCAGAACCGCACGACGACGCCAACGTCCTGAGCCGACAGACTCCACGGCGCCTGTTAGACTCCCCCTCGACTTCCCTCGCCAGTGAGCCTGCCCCATGCTCCACGTGTTGTTCAGCGTTTACCTGAAGATGCTGGTGCTCTACAGCCCGTTCTTCGTGTTGTCCTGCTTCATCAGCCTGACCCGCGGTTATTCGCGCAAGGAACAACGTCGACTGGCCTGGAAAGTGGCCATTGCCACCTTGGTCTCCAGCGTCTTGCTGTACCTGTTCGGGCGGGTAATTTTCAGCGTGTTCGGCATCACCGTGGACGCCTTCCGCATCGGTGCCGGCAGTGTGCTGTTCATCTCGGCGCTGGGCATGGCCCAGGGCAAATCGGCGGTGCAGACCGACAACGTGCAACAGGACGTGACCATAGTCCCCCTGACCATCCCGCTGACCGTCGGCCCCGGCACCATTGGCGCCTTGCTGGTGATGGGCGTGAGTCAGCCGCACTGGGACGACAAACTCACGGCCATCGTCAGTATTGCCCTGGCCAGCTTTACCGTGGGGGTGGTGCTGTACCTGTCCAACCGTATTGAACGCATACTCGGCGACCAAGGCTTGCAGATAGTCAGCCGATTGATGGGGCTGTTTGTGTGTGCGCTGGCGGCGCAGATTATATTCACGGGCGTGAAGGGTTACCTGGTGCCCTGAATGCTCCAGCACACCCAGAGGTCAGTAACCTCTGGGCCTGCTGATTATTGTGTGCGTTTACGGCGTTGAAACCTTTTTACCAACTGCGTGCTCTGGTGCAGACCGAGCACTGCTTCAATTTCTTGTTTGACGTGAGAATAACGAAGCGGGTTGAAAGTGACAAAAGAGGCGGCGCGAAAAGTATTCAGGTCCGATGTCTTCCAGTCTAAAAAAACCACCTTGCCATCGTCTTTGTCGGCATTGCTGTCGATGGACGACAACATGATCAGGACCAGACCATTCTTCAGTTGCTCGCAGGGCAATATCGCCAGTTTGACACCTTTGGTCTTCGTGACTTCATAGTTGAAAACCTTGATGGTTTCGGGCTCCTTCTTCAGCGCATCCAGGGTGGAATCCGCGACCGCGCCCAATACCGTCGCCCCAGGAATGGCCGCTTTTGCCGCATCGATACCCGACTTGATAATGTCTGTGACGATGTTGGCCATCGTCAGCTGCACAGCACTGCGACTGTGCTCGACATAACCGCTGTCGGGAACGTAGCAGCCCAGATCTTCCATGCAATTTAGAAATGCACGATGCCACTCCTTAGGCTTTTTATCACCCGGGACTTCCAGGGTCGCCTCCATCTTCGAAAACTTGATGATGTTTTCGATAATTTCCATGTTCTCGAGTGACACATTGTCGCCGTAACCGACAAGTGTATTCCCAAGGACAACGGCATCGAGCTCCTTGGTAGGACTCGAAACTTCCACGGTGGCCAGCTTTTGCATTCGGGCAACATTCGGCATCAGGGACTGGCGCCGCGCAATACGCCAGCCGACCAAGTCATTACTTTCTTCTACACTCAGAGAACCTTCATTATTTAACATATCAAACAATCCTTATTAGTTTCGTTTAGCGCCCTCCTGGGCAAAACGAATCTAACCCACTGCACCGCCGCCTACAAACTGCACTAATGACCATATGTGTATAACTTGAAGCCAGACAAAAAATCGCCCGAGCCAACGACTCGGGCGATCCAATGTTATTCAATTTGAAAACAGAAATGCCTATTTGATGTCGATCAACTTGTCACCATAACTTCGTGGCGTGTACACCCATGACAACCCATGCAAGCGTGGAAACACCCGGGTCGTGGATGAACCGATCAACACCATGGTTCGCATGTCGACCTGATCCGGCGTCAATTGACCGAGGGTCGTTACCCGCAAAGTCTGTCCCGGACGGGCGATATCGCGCCCCAGCACCACCGGTGTATCGGCTGCACGGTGCCGGGCGACGACCTCCAGTGCGCGCCCCAACTGCCACGGCCGTGACCGTGAGATCGGGTTATAGAACGCCATCGCCAGATCAGCCTGCGCCGCCAGGTCCAGGCGTTTCTCGATGATCTCCCATGGCTTGAGGTTGTCCGACAGCGACAGCACACAGAAGTCATGCCCCAGCGGTGCTCCCGCCTGGGCGGCTGTCGCCAGTGAGGCCGAGACACCCGGCAGGATCTCCAGGTCGACCTGATGCCAGGCCGGGTCGCCGGATTCATGCAGTGCTTCGAGCACCGCCGCCGCCATGGCAAATACGCCGGGATCCCCGGAAGATACAACCACCACACTGCGGCCTTGCACAGCGAGCTCAAAGGCATGCCGGGCGCGCTGCATTTCTTCACGGTTGTCGGTGCAGTGCAACACCTGGTCTGGCCGATAAGGGCCCGCCATGCGCACATAGGTTTCATAGCCGAGGACGTCGTTGGCCCGCGCCAGTTCCGCCTTGACCGCCGGCACCATCAACTCGACAGCACCCGGACCGATACCGATGACGGCAAGGCGCCCGCGGGGACGACCGATCAGCGTGACGTCCAGCGGCTGTTCGGCGACCGCCAGGGTAATTCCGTTATCGGTGTGCAGAACCACGGGGAGCCCGATCACCTCCTCGACGCTGCCCGCTGCCGTAAACCGCAGCGCGACACCCAACTCCAGCGCCACATCATGCAGCGTCGGATTACCCATCATCTGATCGCTGGCCAACAGGCACGCCAGTGATTGCTGCGCAATTTTCGCCCGGCGCAAAGCCTGGCGAATGGCCTCGGGCAGGTCTGCAACGTCGTCGCTCACTAGCGCTACGACGCTTTTTGGATAGATCAGCAACTCATTGGCCGCAGGTTCGCGCTCGGCGGTGCTGACATGAATCGACAGATTCGCCTGCTGATCCTGGGGCAACTGTGCTTGCGCGAGCCAAGGTGCCTCACCTTCGATCCGTACAGGTTCGCCGCCGAGCAGGTCGGACACAAAACGTTTGCCGAGCTCCAGGTCAGCCAATGCATAGCCGCTTGGCGGGTTGAGCAAACAGGTGCCGAAGCGCAGCTCGCCACTGGTGGTGATCGCCGCCGCCACGCCCAGCCCTTGGGCAATTTCCCGGGCCAGCAGGTTGACGCCGCCCAGGCCGCCCAACAGCGGCACCACCGCGCTGCCATCTTCGGCAACCGCCAGGACCGGCGGCTCCGCGCCCTTTTCCAGCAGCAGCGGCGCCAGGGTGCGAATCACGATGCCGGCCGCGCACAGTGCGATGATCGGCGTGTCCTGTTGATAGAGCTCACGCAGGGTTGCGCCGAACTCCTGGTAGAGGCGGTCAGCACCGTCGACCCGTTCGGCCAGGCCGTGGATCAGGGCGCCCGGGTACAACTGCTGGATCTTGCGTGCGGTAGCGAGGCTGCCATTGCCGAGAATGACAATCGCCGGGACGGGACGAGTCATCAGCCTTGCCACCTTTCACCGGGAACGATGATCAGCGAAAAATACGGCGAAGACAGCGGATCGACCTGATCCAGCGGCACGATCTTCTGGTTGGCCATGGTCGCGCGCTCGACGTACAGCGCTCGCCCGGCCAGGCCCAGTTCTTCCAGCACCTGGCGGACCTTGGGGAAATTGCGCCCCAGCTTCATGACCACCGCGGCATCGGCATCGGCCAACCGGCGCTTGAGCTCTTCGTGCGGCAGCACGCCGGACAACACCGACAGGCTCTGGTTGCGGTACACCAGTGGCGCACCGAGCACCGAGGCGCCGCCCAGCATCGAGCAGACACCCGGCACGACTTCGGCCTCATAGCGCTCGGCCAGACGGTCGTGCAGGTACATGTAGGAGCCGTAGAAGAAGGGATCGCCTTCGCAGATCACGGCCACGTCACGACCGGCATCGAGATGCGCGGCCAGTTGTTCGCCAGCGGTATCGTAGAAATCGCTGATCACCTGCTCGTAGGACAGCGGCGCCGGCAAGGCCTCGGTGGTGACCGGGTAGACCAGTGGCAGCAGCGTCTGCGCGTCCTGCAGGTGTGCTTCGATGATGCCGAAGGCATTGCCCTTTTTGCCTTTGGCAACGAAATACGCCACCACCGGCGATTCGCGCAGCAGGCGCAGGGCCTTGACGGTAATGAGTTCCGGATCACCGGGGCCGACGCCAAGGCCGATCAAACGTCCTGGTTGCTGCATCATTCAATCTCCGTGGCGAGGGCATTGACGGCGGCGGCAGCCATGGCGCTACCACCCAGGCGGCCTTGCATGATCACAAAGGGCACGCCGCGACTGTTCGCCGCGAGCATCGCCTTGGACTCGGCGGCGCCGACAAATCCCACCGGGAAACCGAGGATCAGGGCAGGCTTGGGGGCACCGGCGTCGAGCATTTCCAGCAGGTAGAACAAGGCGGTCGGCGCATTGCCAATCACTACCACGCTGCCTTCCAGGTAGGGACGCCACAGCTCCAGCGCCACGGCCGAGCGCGTATTGCCCAGCTCACGGGCCAGGTCCGGCACGCTGTCATCGCGCAGGGTGCAGATCACTTCGTTGTTCGCTGGCAAGCGCGCGCGGGTCACGCCCTCGGAGACCATTCGCGCATCGCACAGAATCGGCGCCCCCGCGGCTAACGCATCGCGCCCGGCCTTGCCCGCGCCTGCGGAAAACTGCAGGCCATCGATCGCCTCGACCATACCGCAGGCGTGGATCACCCGGACCGCGAGTTTTTCCAGATCAGCCGGGATTCGCTCCAGGTTGGCCTCGGCGCGAATGATCGCGAAAGAATTGCGATAGATCTCCTGACCGTCGCGGATGTAATCAAGCATCAAGGGGACTCCGTGGGCGGGCATCAAGCCATGCGCCAGCCGCTTCAATTGTGAGATTGCGTGCTTGCAGCGCGCCGAAACCCGGCAACGCTGCATCGCGAAAATAAAGATCGTAGTGACCGGTACCGGTCGCCAGCAGTGTGACGGGCGCCGTATGGGCGCATGCACAGGAGCGCGGGCAACCCGACAAGTGCACCTGCTGCCGCTCCGTCAGATCGTGCAGCCGTGCCGCCAGTTGCCGCGCATCGCCCTTGGTATCCGCCAGCCCTTTGGCGCAACCGGCCGAGCCGGTGCAGGCCACCACAGAGCACAGGGCCTGACGGGGGTCGACCAGGAAACCCAGCGCCTGCAACTGTTGGATGACGAGCGCGGCATCCTGGTGACGGATATTGGGCAGCAACAGGCTTTGCCACGGCGTCAGGCGCAGGCTGGCGTCACCCAGAGTTGCGCAGAGCTCGGCCGCCCCCTTGAGCATCGTCGGGTCGAGCCGCCCCAGCGGTGGCATGGCGCCGACGTACATCAGGCCTTCCTGACGTTGTGGAAAACTGCCGATGGGTAGACCGGAACGGCGAGCCGGGGCTTGCCATTGTCCGATGTCGAGCAAGGGTACGCGCCCGGCCAGCGTTTGCAGCAACGAAGGGCGCGAATGTTCGGCCAGCAGATGGCGCATTCGGGTCTGGTCCGGCCGCGCGAGTTCCAGAAACAACTCCAGCACGGCCACCACCAGGCGATGTCCATCGCCCAGCAATACCGCGCCGACGGGTGTGTCTACAGGACACCCGGCAAGACCGAAGACCAGCAGTGCCTCGCCGTTGCGCTCAATCGCGCTCAACCACAGGTCATGTGGATGCTCGAGCATCGCCACGCTTTCACCGCCATCAAGCTGCACCGCGAACTTGGCCGATAACTCATGGAAGCGCGGATGGGTTTGCAAGCTGTTTAGAATTTGCCGGGCCAGCGGCCGAGTGTCGATCAGCATGTCCTGATCGATGCCGGCACTCGGGCTCAGCATCAGATTGCGCACGTCGTCGCCAAGGGCAGTGGTGGGGCCAAGTCCCGCGGCCAGCAGGCTCTCGATCAACGCCGGCGTCTGCTGACCAATCCCGCGAATTTGCAGGTTCGCCCGGTTGGTCGCTTCGATGACGCCACCGGCATACCGCCGGGCAGCATCAGCGACAGCCACGGCCTGGTCCGCGCGCAGGGAGCCACCGTCGAGTTTGATCCGGCAAATTCCGCCATCCAGCGCCTGGACGACACGCAACAACCCGGGACAGGCCGAAGGGCGCAAAGGACTGGAGGCTTGAGGTGAATTCACGGGATGACCGGTAACGGGACGAAGAGCGGCATTATGCCTGCTTTATCCAGCCGGATGAAAAGACCGAGTGGATTGACGACGAAACGCAAGTACTTACAGAAAGAATCAAATTAACACGCCGAGAAATTTTCAACTGCCCGGGGGCTCTTGTACTTTGCAGTGACCAACAAGGATGTTTGTCAGGAGTTGCATATGGATAATAAAACCCCAGCGGGCCTGTTAACCGGCCCCAATTTGATTTCGTGCATTGGAGAACTCTCGCTGCAAGACTTTGACGACATGACCCATTGCACACAGATCGCCACTCGATCCGCCGATATGATCTGCAGTCGTTTTACCGACTCGACACAATGGCTCGATGAATATGTCAAAACGCTGAATTTCCTCGGCTGGTGGATCTTCGAGGACAGCATTTCCACCCGCATTCGTCACGACGTCTCCAATAGTGTCGCGGACTTCCTGGTACAAAGCGCCCAGGCCATGCCGGACAGCCGCCAGGGCAACGCCATGATCGACACGCTCGACGCATTGAAACCGGATAAACCGGCACTCTACTCCCTGGATACGGAAAGCCTGATGGGAAAGCGATTTCAGGTCATGCCTGCACGTTACGACGCCAAGGGTTTCCTGGAAATTGCCGTGTTCAATCTGGAGTTGGTGAGTTATGCAAAAAAAAGCGCTTTTCTGTTCTTCGATTGGGAGGGGCAGGCTTCAAAAATCATTCAACAACGGGCTTACCTGAAACTGGACAGAAACAAACTCGACGCTAAAAGAGCACTCATCGACAAGAAACGTCGCGAAATCCTCATGAGCAAGTTCGACTTGCGAAGGAATAGAGGATGACGCCCCGCGCAGCGATTTCACCGACTGACCGCAGGCCACGGCAATCAACACCGCGCTATGATGCGCACCCGTGCAGGTCGACACAGGCCTGAGCGCGGTGATGACAGCTTCGCTTTGCAAATGAGGAACAGCATGACCCCCTGGCTGACAGTGGTAGGTATCGGTGAAGACGGCTTCAAGGGCCTGGGTAAAAACGCCCGACATGCTCTATTGGGCGCTTCGCGGATCATTGGCGGTCAACGGCAGCTGGATCTGTTGCCGGCTTGCATCCGGGGTGAACGGCAGTCATGGCCCAGCCCGTTTTCCCTCGACCCGGTACTGACCAGACGCGGCGAGCCCGCCTGCGTTCTGGCCAGTGGCGATCCGATGTTCTTTGGCGTCGGCGCCAGCCTCGCCCGACAACTGCCTGTCGATGAGATGCTGATCCTGCCGGCCCCCTCGTCTTGCTCGCTGGCCGCCGCGCGGATGGGCTGGGCCCTGCAGGACGTGGTCACGCTTTCTGTCGTCGCCCGCCCTGCCGCCGCGCTGAACGCACACTGGGCTAGCGGTGTTCGCCTGCTGGTACTGAGCAACGATGGCCGCAGCCCGGGCGAAATCTGCAGGTTGCTGTGTGAACGCGGTTTCGGCGCGAGTCGTATCACCGTCCTCGAGCATCTGGGCGGCGAAGCCGAACGCCGCATTGACGGCGTCGCCAACGACTGGCTCGACCCGGTGATCGCCGACTTGAACCTGATCGCCATCGACTGCGTTGCCGATCCCGCCACTGCGCGCCTGTCACGCCTGGCCGGCTTGCCCGACTCGGCATTCAAGCATGACGGCCAGCTGACCAAGCGCGACGTACGCGCCATCACTCTCGCCCGCCTGGCACCGGTCCCCGGTGAATTGTTGTGGGATGTCGGCGCCGGCAGCGGTTCGATCGGCATCGAATGGATGCGCACCCATCCGGGTTGCCGTGCGCTGGCGATCGAGGCCGACGCCGGGCGCCAACAACTGATCGAGCACAACAGAGACGCTCTGGGCGTGCCCGGCCTGCAACTGATTCGCGGCAGTGCGCCGCAAGCACTGGCGGGCCTCGAAAGCCCGGATGCGATTTTCATCGGTGGCGGGGTCACCCGCGAAGGCGTGCTCGACACTTGCTGGGCAGCGCTCAAACCCGGCGGCCGGCTGATCGCCAACGCGGTCACGCTGCAAAGTGAAATGACCCTGATGGCGTGGCGCGAACAACACGGTGGCGAACTGACGCGTATCCATATCGCCCAGGCGCAACCACTGGGAGACTTCGATACCTGGCGCCAGGCGTTGCCCATTACCTTGCTGGATGTGACGAAGCCTTTCGATGCGTGACGAAACCGCCGAACAACCTGCCCCGCTGCGCAGCGGACTGACCACCGGCAGCTGCGCCACCGCGACCAGCCTGGCGGCGGCTCGCCTGTTGCTCGGTGGTGGAAGCTCGGACGCCGTGCAAATCGTCCTGCCCAAAGGCAAGCAGGTGCAGATGCGCCTGGAGTTCTGCCGCTTGATCGATGACGGCGCAGAGGCCGGGACGATCAAGGATGCCGGGGACGATCCAGACGTGACCCACGGTGCACTGCTCTATAGCCAGGTGCGTCTACTGGACGAGCCAGGTGTTCGCTTCAGTGCCGGGCGAGGTGTCGGAACGGTCACCCGCCCGGGACTGGTGTTGGGCGTCGGCGAGCCGGCAATCAATCCGGTCCCGCGCAAGATGATCAGCGATCACCTGACGCTGCTCGCCGTTGAGCTGGGCTACAGCGGCGGTTTCGAGGTCACGGTGAACGTCGAGGACGGCGAGGCCCTGGCGTTGAAAACCATGAACCCGCGCCTGGGCATTCTCGGCGGCCTGTCTATCCTCGGCACCAGCGGCATCGTCCGGCCGTTTTCCTGCGCGGCCTACATCGCCTCGATCCACCAGGGCATCGATGTCGCCAAGACCAACGGCTATCTGCACATCGCCGCCTGTACCGGCAACGCCAGCGAAGACACCATGCGCCGGGTCTACCACCTGCCGGAAATCGCCCTGATCGAAATGGGCGATTTCGTCGGTGCAGTGCTCAAGCATCTGCGCAAGGTGCCCGTGGATAAACTGAGCATTTGCGGCGGCTTCGGCAAGATCAGCAAACTGGCGGCGGGGCATATGGACCTGCACAGTCGGCATTCGAGCATCGATCTGCCACAACTGGCCGAATGGGCCGCCGCAATCGGCGCCGATGCCGCCTTGCAGCAAGGCATCCGCGAAGCCAACACCAGTCAACAGGCCCTGGCCATGGCCAGCTCCGCAGGTATCGCCCTCGGCGATGCCGTGTGCCAACACGCCCTGGACTTTGCCCGCAGCGTGGTGCCGGCGCAGGTTCAGGTCGAAGTGTTTGCCATCGATCGCCAAGGCGGGATCGTCGGCCATGCGGGAGCTTTTCAATGAAACGCATTCTGTTGCTCGGCGGCGTGACCGAGGCCCTGGCGATTGCCCGAACCCTGGGGCCGCAACACATCTATAGCCTGGCCGGTATCGGTCGGGTGCCGACCGATTTGCACTGCCAGGTGCGCGTGGGTGGCTATGGCGGCGCCGAAGGCCTGGCTCAGTTCGTCCGCGATGAACGGATTGATCTGTTGCTCGATGCTACTCATCCCTACGCCGCCCAAATCAGTCAAAACGCCGCGACGGCCGCCCGTTTGAGCGGCATCGCCTGCTGGGCGCTACGCCGTCCGGCCTGGCAACCACAGGCCGGTGATGACTGGCGTGAGGTCAGCGATTGGGCCGGACTGATCGAAGCGCTGAAGCCCTTCCGGCGACCGCTGTTCACATTGGGCCGCGAGCCGTTGCAACATCTGGACGAGATTCCACCGGAGCAATTCTGGACCCTGCGCGCGCTGGACGTTTATCCCGGCAATGAACGCTGCGAAGTGATCGGCGCACGCGGACCGTTCCTGATCGACGATGAACGCGAGCTGTTCGAACGTCGCAACATCGACGTGTTGATCAGCAAAAACAGCGGCAGTAGCGCTACTGAACCGAAACTGGATGTGGCGCGCGAGCGTGGCTTGCCGGTACTGATATTGAAGCGGCCGGAGTTGCCGGTGGTAGAGCGGGAGTTTGGGTCGGTGCCAGATATGCTGGTTGCCCTGTCGACGTCAGACAATTCCTGAGCGCTACTGAACCCTGCGATTTTGCCGGCAAAACTCTCGGACAGATCTGACTTTCCACATCAGGGCTCTAACCCTATAGTCCTTTTCCACCTGATCCCATCAAGCGCACCCACCATTTACAGGGATGAATGGCTTCGCCTCGAGAAAAGAGTTGCTTGCCACAATGTATCCCAAGGAATACGATCCACTATGTTCGAGTTTGAACGATCCCGAATATTTGCCGATTGGCTCAACTCACTGAGGGACACCATCGGCAAAGCTCGGATAATCGCCAGACTTCGAGCCTCCGAGCATGGAAATTTTGGTGATTGTGAATCCGTAGGCGCTGGCGTTCATGAAATGCGCGTTCATTACGGCCCTGGCTACAGGCTGTACTTCACTCGCAAAGATGAAGTGATTTACTTACTGTTGATCGGGGGCGACAAATCGACTCAAAAACGAGATATCAAACGTGCTATTCAAATGGCACAAAATATCGGTAGTGAGGAGTAAATCATGGCCGAACGATTCACCCGTTTTGACGCCGCCGAGTTTCTCAAAACACCGGAAGAAATGGCGGCTTATCTGGACGCCTGCTTTGAAGAGGATGCTGGCGACGGTGTGTTGATACGTGCAGCGCTGAACGATATAGCCCGAGCGAAGGGTATGACACAAATTGCCCGTGATGCCGGCCTTGGACGAGAGAGCCTTTACAAAGCGCTGAGCAGCAGTGGCAATCCCGAATTCGCGACTATCATGAAGGTTATGAAAGCCTTGGGCCTGCGTTTGCATGCCATCGCTGTCTGATTGGGCTGCGACACCACACCGCACGCAGTCTTTTTACTTATCGGCCCTGATCAGGCTAAATAGCCGCGCCTGATCGCCCACCCACCGGATTTGTCCCATGTCCCGACAACGGCTTGCAATTGCCTGGATCGCCTGCTTTGCAGTGCTGTTCAACATGCTCGCCATGCCGATGACCGGAGCGATGGCGCAGACGGCGAAGTCGCCAGCCGAACAATTGTTGTGGGGCAGTTTCTGCTCGTCCAGCGGCACCAGGATGGTGGCGATTTCCCTGGGCGACATCGAGCAGAAAACTCCGCAAAGCGACGACCATTCCAACATGCAGCATTGCTGGTGCTGCTCTGGCTCCGCGCCACTGGTGGCGTTGCCCGGGCATGAGCCGCAGCTGTATTTCGCGCACTTCGAGTCAAATCGAAGCCTGCCGCCCCCATCCCTCGACACCCCGACACCCCGCCAGCAATGGCCCAGCCTCAACCCCCGCGCCTCCCCTCTGGTGTGATGACTTCTCGCAATTGACCTGCGTTTTGAATCACCTGGAGAACTGCCATGTTGAACAGACTCATCGTCCTGGCCGCGTTGCTGCTGCCTGCCTGCTTTGCCAATGCCCACGAATACAAGGTCGGCGCACTGGAAATCGCTCACCCGTGGTCGCAGGAGCTGCCGCCCAATGCACCCAACGTCGCCGCGTATTTCGTGATCCATAACGCGGGTAACACAGCCGACCGCCTGCTCAGTGTCGACTCACCGATCTCGGGCGAAGCACAACTGCATGAGCACTTGATGCAAAACGACCTGATGAAAATGCAGCAGGTGCCCAGCGTGGAGATCCCCGCCGGCGGCGACGTCACCTTTGCACCGATGGCCTACCACGTCATGTTGCTGGGGTTGAAAGACCGCAGCCTGCTCAGCGATGGCAAGCGCTTCCCTCTGACCCTGCATTTCGAGAAGTCCGGTGACGTGACTGTCGAAGTGGCGGTGCAGAAGCAGGCGCCCGAGGCCACGCAAAAGCACGCACACGTTCAGTAACCCACTGAGCTCAGGCCGCCCATGCGCCCGCCAGGCACCAGGACATCCGCCCACCGTCGTCAGCCATTGAGCCTGACGCGCGGCAGCTGGATCAGCCTGTTCGCCATGTTGATGATCTTTATCGGTCCGCTGATTTCTCAGTCGATGCCGATGGATCAGCACGCCTCGACCTCCATGAACATGTCGATGGACATGAGCATGGACATGTCGGCGATGGAGCACGCCGATCACGGCGCACCAGCGGCTGCAGAGCATTGCCCGCCTGCGTCGGGGCACCATGCACTCTGGGAAAAATGCGGCTATTGCAGCCTGCTGTTCAACTGCCCGGCGCTCACCGGTGGCGGCTCGTTCACCGCGTTCGACACCCCGCCCGCCAACACTTTCACCACCCCATCCCCGCGCCTGGGCCATGCCCGGCAAACCTTCTTCCCCGGCGCCCGCACCCGCGCCCCGCCCGTCGTCGCGTAAACAATCACCTCTGATTTCACACGGTTTAGCGAACAGCTTCAGGTTGTCGGCCGTGTCGTTTACGACTGTTCGATGGAAATTGTCATGTCCAGGTTTTCTGCTGTCCCATGCCTGAGCGTTGCCCAGGCCTCCCTTGTCCTGAACGAATCCAGCATTCGCTTCAGGCACGCCACCGCCATCCTGTGCGGTGCCTTGCTGGCGCCCTCCGCGCTGGCCGATGAACACGCAGGTCATAGTGAAGAACTGAGCCCGACGGTCATTACCGCCATTGCCCCGAGCTCGCCTCTGACCATCGTCACCAACCCCAAGGACCCGCGCCAGCCTGTGCCGGCCAGCGACGGTTCCGATTACCTGAAAACCATTCCGGGCTTCGCCCAGGTGCGCAATGGCGGCACCAACGGCGACCCGGTGTTGCGCGGCATGTTTGGCTCGCGCCTGAACATCCTCACCAACGGCGGCATGATGCTCGGCGCCTGTCCTGGGCGGATGGATGCACCGACTTCATATATCTCCCCGGAAACCTACGACAAGCTGACCGTCATCAAAGGCCCGCAAACCGTGCTCTGGGGACCGGGGGCTTCGGCCGGTACCATCCTCTTCGATCGCGAACCGGAAAGTTTCGGCGAACTCGGCACGCGGGTGAACGCCAGTGTGCTGGCCGGCTCCAACGGTCGATTCGACAAACTGGTGGACGCCGCTGCCGGCGGCCCATTGGGCTACGTGCGGGTGATCGGCAACACCGCCCAGGCCGACGACTACAAGGACGGCAACAACGACACCGTGGCATCGCGTTATGACAAATGGAACGGCGACGTCGCGCTCGGCTGGACCCCGGACGCCGATACCTTGCTGGAGCTGACCGCCGGCAAGGGTGATGGCGAGGCGCGTTACGCCGGACGCGGCATGGACGGTTCGCAGTTCAAGCGCGAGAGCCTCGGGCTGCGCTTCGAGAAGTCCAACATCAGCGACGTGCTGGAAAAGCTCGAGGCGCAGGTCTATTACAACTACGCCGACCATGTGATGGACAACTACACCCTGCGCACGCCGTCTGGCACCGGGATGATGGCCGGCCCCATGGCGTCCAACGTCGACCGTCGTACCCTCGGCGCGCGAATCAAGGCCACCTGGCGCTGGGCCGATGGACAGTTGATCAGCGGCATCGATGCGCAGACCAACGAACACCGCCAACGCAGCGCCATGGGTATCGACACCTACAAGGACCAGCCGTACACCAAGGACGCCGACTTCCACAACTACGGGGTGTTCAGCGAACTGACCTGGTACGCCGCCGATCGCGACCGACTCATCACCGGCGCACGACTGGACCGCGCTTCGGCCAAGGATTATCGGCAAACCCTCGGTTCGGGGATGATGACCCGCCCGAATCCAACCGCTGACGACACACGTGCCGACACGCTGCCCAGCGGTTTCATTCGCTACGAACACGACCTCGCCGACAGCCCGACTACTTTGTACGCGGGCCTCGGTCACACCCAACGCTTCCCGGATTACTGGGAGCTGTTTTCGCCCAACTCAGGCCCCGCCGGATCGGTGAATGCCTTCGATTCGATCAAGCCGGAGAAAACCACCCAGCTCGACTTCGGCCTGCAGTACAAGACCGAAGACCTCGATGCCTGGGCCTCGGCTTACGTCGGCCAGGTGCGCGATTACATCCTGTTCAACTACACGCCCGGGATGATGGGGATGACTTCGCAAGCCGAGAACATCGACGCGCGAATCATGGGTGGCGAACTGGGAGCCGCTTATAAACTTACCGAGCACTGGAAAGCCGACGCGACCCTGGCCTACGCCTGGGGCAAGAACAGCAGCGATGGCAGTGCATTGCCGCAAATGCCGCCGCTGGATGCCCGTTTCGGCCTGACCTACAGCGAAGACAACTGGAGCGCCGGCGCACTGTGGAGAGTGGTTGCCGCGCAAAACCGCATCGACCAGAACAAAGGCAACGTGGTCGGCAAGGACTTCGACAAGACCCCGGGTTTTGGCGTGTTCTCGCTCAACGGTGCCTATCGGATCAACCAGCACTGGAAGGTCAGCAGCGGCATCGACAACCTGTTCGGCAAGGCCTACGCCGAACACTTGAACCTGGCCGGCAACGCCGGGTTCGGCTACCCGGCCAATGACCCGCAAGCCATCAAGGAACCGGGGCGCACGCTCTGGACGAAGGTGGATATGAGCTTTTAAGAGCCCCGCAGGCAAGCCCGCTCCCCTGTAGGAGCGAGCTTGCTCGCGATCGGTTGCGCAGCAACCGCAAACAAACAACTAAAAGATCCAAGCCAAGCGGAGCACACGTGATGAAACAGCCCAAAGTGAATTTCTACAACCTGGCCTGGCGCTGGCATTTCTATGCCGGATTATTCGTTGCGCCATTCATGGTGATGCTGGCCCTGACCGGCACCATCTACCTGTTCAAGCCGCAGCTCGATTCATTGATGTACAGCAGCCTGCTCAACGTCCCGGCCGGCCACCACACCGTTCCAGCCGACGACCTGCTCAAGCGGGTGAAAGACGCGTATCCACAAGGCACGATCAAACAGTACCTGCCGCCGATCAACGCCGAGCGCAGTGCCCAGTTTGTCGTGCTCAACGAAGGTACCGAGCTGAACGTGTTCGTCGACCCTTACCACGGCGACATCCTCGGCGAACAAGACGCCAAGAAGAACCTGCAGGCGGTCGCGCGGGCGATTCATGGCGAGCTGATGATCGGCACCGTCGGTGACCGACTGGTGGAACTGGCCGCGGGTTGGGGGGTGGTACTGGTGGTGTCCGGGGTATTCCTGTGGTGGCCACGTGGTCAGGCCGCGGGCATTCTCTGGCCACGCCTGAGCAGTCGAGGCAGGGTGTTGTGGCGTGACCTGCACGCCGTCACCGGTTTCTGGGGCGCCTCATTGCTGCTGGTAATGCTGCTAAGCGGCATGACCTGGACCGGCTTCTGGGGCCAACAGTACGCCGCCGTCTGGAACGTCTTTCCGGCAGCGATGTGGGATAACGTGCCCAAGTCCGACGTCGAAGCGCGCAGTCTAAACAGCGCCACCCGCCAGACCGTGCCGTGGGCCATGGAAAATACACCGATGCCCATGTCCGGCGATCACGCCGAACACATGGCCCACGGTGCAGCGCCATCCGGTCCGGCCGCGCCGACCATCAGCCTGCAGGACGTGCAGAACATCGCCGTGCAACGCAAGGTCGAGCCCGGCTACAGCATCACGTTCCCGACCACGGCCACCGGCGTGTTCACCATTGCCGTGTTCGCCGATGACCCACGCAACGACGCCACCCTGCATGTCGATCAATACACCGGCAACGTCCTCGCCGACGTACGTTACGAGCACTACGGCGCCGTCGCCCGCGCCACGGAAATCGGCGTGATGCTGCACGAAGGCAAGATGTTCGGCACGCTCAACCAGATCATCGTCCTGCTGATCTGCCTGATGATCTTGCTCAGTGCGGTCAGCGGCGTGGTGATCTGGTGGAAGCGTCGTCCGCAAGGCAAGTTCGGTGTCCCGCCGCTGCGTCACGACCTGCCGAAATGGAAAACCGCGATGGTGATCATGTTCGCCTTGGCCGTAGCTTTCCCCTTGGTGGGAGCTTCACTGGTGGTGGTGTGGGTGCTGGACAAGCTCCTGTTGGGACGCCTCAACCGGCAAGCTGAACCCGATTCGGCAGCCTGAGCGATACCTGGGCAAGCAACGAACCGTGCTTGCCCGTCCTCCCTCCTCATCACGCCCCAATCTGGCGCATCTCAACGCACCAGCACGTCCGCCGCGTGCCTTGATGGTGCGCAAAATATCCGCACAACCGCTCTAACACGACATTTCCCTGTCTTTTTCCGACCGGGCACAGCCTTTGCTAAAGCCTCTTCAGTAGTCCGCATCTGCCAATCAAAAAATTCATAAGTTCATGGAGATCGCACAATGAAGCGTCGCAGCTTGATCAAGGCTTTCACACTCACGGCAAGCATTGCCGCGATGGGCATGACCTGGACAGTCCAGGCCGCCGAGACCATCAAGGTCGGTATCCTGCATTCGTTGTCCGGCACCATGGCGATCTCCGAGACGTCGCTCAAGGACATGGCGCTGATGACCATCGACGAGATCAACGCCAAGGGTGGTGTGAACGGCAAGATGCTCGAAGCGGTGGTGGTGGACCCGGCGTCGAACTGGCCATTGTTCGCCGAGAAAGGCCGGCAGCTGCTGACCCAGGACAAGGTCGCCGTGGTGTTCGGATGCTGGACTTCGGTCTCGCGCAAATCGGTGTTGCCGGTGTTCGAAGAACTCAACGGCCTGTTGTTCTACCCGGTGCAGTACGAAGGCGAAGAGATGTCGCCGAACGTGTTCTACACCGGTGCCGCGCCAAACCAGCAGGCGATCCCGGCGGTTGAATACCTGATGAGCGAAGAAGGTGGCGGCGCCAAGCGCTACTTCCTGCTGGGCACCGACTACGTCTACCCGCGCACCACCAACAAGATCCTGCGTTCGTTCCTGCACTCCAAAGGCGTCGCCGACAAGGACATCGAAGAGGTCTACACACCGTTCGGCCACAGCGATTACCAGACCATCGTCGCCAACATCAAGAAGTTCTCGGCCGGCGGCAAGACGGCGGTCATCTCGACCGTCAATGGCGACTCCAACGTGCCGTTCTACAAGGAACTGGCGAACCAGGGCCTGAAAGCCACCGACGTGCCGGTCGTGGCGTTCTCGGTGGGCGAAGAAGAACTGCGCGGCATCGACACCAAGCCACTGGTGGGCAACCTGGCGGCGTGGAACTACTTCGAGTCGGTGGAGAACCCGGCGAACAAGAAATTCGTCGCCGACTGGAAAGCCTACGCGAAGAAACACAACCTGCCGGGTGCCGACAAAGCCGTGACCAACGACCCGATGGAAGCCACTTACGTCGGCATCCACATGTGGGCGCAGGCCGCTGAAAAAGCCAAGTCCACCGACGTCGACAAGGTCCGCGAAGCCCTGGGCGGCCAGACCTTTGCCGCGCCGTCGGGCTACACCCTGACCATGGACAAGACCAACCACCACCTGCACAAGCCGGTGATGATCGGCGAGATCCAGGCCGACGGTCAGTTCAACGTGGTGTGGCAGACCGAAGGGCCGATCCGCGCCCAGCCGTGGAGCCCGTTCATTCCGGGCAACGACAAGAAGCCGGAGTATGCGGTGAAGAGCAACTGATCGCTGGATGCTGGCTTCTGTACCTGAGGCCAGCACAAATCCCTGTGGGAGCGGGCTTGCTCGCGAAGACGGCGGCACATCCAACATCAATGTGACTGACACACCGTTTTCGCGAGCAAGCCCGCTCCCACATTTAGTCCGCGCAAGGCCATACATATGCCCACCGCCCTTTACCGCTTCATCCTTGCCATTGCACTTTTGCTGCCGATGGCCTCCCACGCCGATGACGCCGAAGACTTCGTCGCCGCCAATCCCGTGCAGCAAGCCAAACTGCTGGAAACCTGGGCTGCGCAGCCCGATCCGGCCCGAATCGAGCTGATCAACGCCCTGCAACAAGGCGAATTGGCCATCGACGGCCAACCGAGAACCTTGCGCCTGAACAACCGCCTGCGAGGTCTGATCGACACCGCATTGGCCAGCCACCAATTGCTCGCCGCCGACGCCAAAATCCGTCTGGCCGCCGCGCAGCAATTGCAGAAAAGCGCCAAACCCGCGCAGCTGAAATTCCTTGACCAGCAATTGGCGGGCGAGAAGGACGAGAGCGTTCACGCCGCCCTCAGCCTGGCCCTGGCCAATCTGCAACTGGTAGACGCCGATCCGGCCGTGCGACTCGCCGCCATCCGTTTACTCGGCGAAACCGGCGATCCGCTGGCCCGCACCCGCCTGGAAAATCTGCTGGAGCCTGGCGTTGAAACCGACGCGAATGTGCGCACCGCCGCCGAAACCAGCCTCGCCCAGGTCAAACGCAAATTGCTCGTTGGCGAACTCCTTGGCCAGGCCTTCAGCGGCATGTCCCTGGGCTCGATCCTGCTGCTCGCCGCCCTGGGGCTGGCGATCACCTTCGGCCTGCTCGGCGTGATCAACATGGCCCATGGCGAGATGCTGATGCTCGGCGCCTACTCGACCTACGTGGTGCAGTTGATGTTCCAGCGCTTCGCCCCGCAGGCCATCGAGTTCTATCCGCTGATTGCGTTGCCGGTGGCGTTTTTCGTCACCGCAGCGATCGGCATGGCGTTGGAGCGCACGGTGATTCGCCACCTCTACGGTCGTCCGCTGGAAACCCTGCTCGCCACCTGGGGCATCAGCCTGATGCTGATCCAGCTGGTGCGCCTGGTGTTCGGCGCGCAGAACGTCGAGGTGGCCAACCCGGCGTGGTTGTCAGGCGGAATTCAGGTGCTGCCCAACCTGGTGCTGCCGTACAACCGCATCGTGATCATCGCATTCGCGCTGTTCGTGGTGGTGCTGACCTGGCTGCTGCTGAACAGGACGCGCCTGGGCCTGAACGTGCGCGCCGTCACCCAGAATCGCAACATGGCGGCCTGCTGCGGCGTGCCCACCGGGCGCGTCGACATGCTCGCCTTCGGCCTCGGCTCGGGCATTGCCGGCCTCGGCGGCGTGGCGCTCAGCCAGATCGGCAACGTCGGCCCGGACCTCGGCCAGAGCTACATCATCGACTCGTTCCTGGTGGTGGTATTAGGCGGTGTCGGGCAACTGGCCGGTAGCGTGCTGGCCGCGTTCGGCCTTGGGATCGCCAACAAGATTCTCGAACCGCAAATCGGTGCCGTGCTCGGCAAGATCCTCATCCTCGCGCTGATCATTCTGTTCATCCAGAAACGTCCGCAAGGCCTCTTCGCACTGAAAGGACGGGTGATCGACTGATGAACCAGCCCCTGCTCGTTACCGCGACACAAAAAGCCGGCCCGAAAGTCACGATGGCCGTTGGCGCGGTAATCCTCGTTCTACTGCTGGCGTTACCGCTGCTCTCGCTGTTGCCGGCCGACAGTGCGCTGCACGTCTCCGCCTACACGCTGACCCTGGTGGGCAAGATCCTGTGCTACGCCATCGTGGCCCTGGCGCTGGACCTGGTCTGGGGTTACGCCGGCCTGCTGTCCCTGGGTCACGGCCTGTTTTTCGCCCTCGGCGGTTATGCCATGGGCATGTACCTGATGCGCCAGGCCTCCGGCGATGGCTTGCCGGCCTTCATGACGTTCCTGTCGTGGAGCGAATTGCCCTGGTATTGGACCGGCACCAGCAGCTTTCTCTGGGCCATGTGTCTGGTGGTATTGGCGCCAGGATTGCTCGCGCTGGTGTTCGGCTTCTTCGCCTTCCGCTCGCGGATCAAGGGCGTGTATTTCTCGATCATGACCCAGGCCCTGACCTTCGCCGGCATGCTCCTGTTCTTCCGCAACGAAACCGGGTTTGGCGGCAACAACGGCTTCACCAACTTCCGCACCATCCTCGGCTTTGGCATCACTGAACCTGGCACCCGCGCGGTGCTGTTTTTCGCCACGGTGCTGCTGCTGGTGGCCAGCCTGTACATCGGTTGGCGCCTGGCGCAGAGCAAGTTCGGCCGAGTGCTGACCGCCCTGCGCGACGCGGAGAACCGCCTGATGTTCTGCGGCTACGACCCGCGTGGATTCAAGCTGTTCGTGTGGGTGTTGAGCGCGGTGCTGTGCGGCCTGGCCGGTGCGTTGTACGTGCCGCAGGTGGGCATCATCAACCCAAGTGAAATGTCGCCGACCAACTCTATTGAAGCAGCTGTATGGGTCGCCCTCGGCGGTCGCGGCACCTTGATTGGTCCGTTGCTCGGCGCCGGCGTGGTCAATGGCATGAAGAGCTGGTTCACCGTGGCCTTCCCGGAATACTGGCTGTTCTTCCTCGGTGCGCTGTTCATCGTCGTGACCCTGTACCTGCCCAAGGGCGTGATCGGCTTGCTGAAGAAAAGAGGTGAACAATGAGAGTCACTGCGACCGCTGAATTCATGCTCGAACCGGCGTTTTTCCCCGTGGAGCCGAACAAGGACGCCGGCACCAGCCGCGATGTCATCGGCCTCGGCCAACGCGCCGGTCCGGGCCTGAACACCCGCCACGGCACCATCCTGACCCTCGAAGACATCAGCGTCAGCTTCGATGGTTTCAAGGCACTGAACGACTTGAACCTGTACATCGGCGTCGGCGAATTGCGCTGCATCATCGGGCCCAATGGCGCGGGCAAGACCACGCTGATGGACGTGATCACCGGCAAGACCCGCCCCAGTCACGGAAAAGCCTGGTTCGGCGAGACCCTGGACCTGACGCAAATGAGCGAAGTACAGATTGCCCAAGCCGGCATTGGTCGCAAGTTCCAGAAACCGACCGTGTTCGAGGCCTTGAGTGTGTTCGAGAACCTGGAGCTGGCGCAGAAAACCGACAAGTCGGTGTGGGCCAGTCTGCGGGCGCGCTTGAGTGGCGAACAGAAGGACCGTATCGCCGAGGTGCTCGACACCATTCGCCTGACCGCTTCGGTCAATCGTCCCGCCGGCTTGCTGTCCCACGGCCAGAAGCAGTTCCTGGAAATCGGCATGCTGTTGATGCAAGACCCGCAACTGCTGCTGCTCGATGAACCGGTGGCCGGCATGACCGACGCCGAAACCGAATTCACCGCCGAACTGTTCAAGACCCTGGCCGGTAAGCATTCGCTGATGGTGGTGGAACACGACATGGGCTTCGTCGGCTCGATCGCCGACCACGTCACCGTATTGCACCAGGGCAGCGTGTTGGCGGAAGGGTCGCTGGAACAGGTGCAGGAAAACGAACGGGTGATCGACGTGTATCTCGGTCGCTGAGTTTTGCGAACACCGAACCTGTAGGAGCTGGCTTGCCAGCGAAGGCGTACTGAATGACGCCAAAAGCTTCGCTGGCAAGCCAGCTCCTACAAGGGATTGAGGAGGATTTGAGAATGCTGCAAGTCGACAAGCTGCACCAATACTACGGCGGTAGCCATATCCTGCGCGGCCTGACGTTTGACGTGAAGGTCGGCGAAGTCACCTGCCTGCTGGGCCGTAACGGCGTGGGCAAGACCACCTTGCTCAAATGCCTAATGGGCCTGCTGCCGGCCAAGGACGGCGCTGTGAGTTGGGAGGGCAAGCCGATCACCACGTTCAAGCCACACCAGCGGGTGCATGCCGGCATCGCCTATGTGCCCCAGGGCCGGGAAATTTTCGGCCGGTTGACCGTGGAGGAAAACCTGCTGATGGGCCTGTCGCGTTTTCCCGGCAGTGAAGCCAAGGAAGTCCCGGCGTTCATCTACGAGCTGTTTCCAGTGCTGTTGCAGATGAAGCAACGGCGCGGCGGCGACTTGTCCGGCGGCCAGCAGCAGCAATTGGCAATCGGCCGGGCGCTGGCCAGCCGTCCACGCCTGCTGATCCTCGACGAGCCCACCGAAGGCATCCAGCCGTCGGTGATCAAGGAAATCGGCGCAGTGATCAAAAAGCTCGCCGCCCGTGGTGACATGGCAATCCTGCTGGTAGAGCAGTTCTACGACTTCGCTGCCGAACTGGCCGATCAGTACCTGGTGATGTCGCGCGGCGAAATCGTGCAGCAGGGCCGCGGCGAAAACATGGAAGCCGAAGGTGTACGCGGCCTGGTTACGATCTAATCTGTAGCGTCCTAACGATAATTAGAAGCCATGAATCTACCACTTCCCACTGCCCTGTTTACCCCGAGCTGGCATGCCGAACTGGAGCTGGGCTACGCCCGCTTCGGCGACAGCACGCGCCCGGTTCAGCGACGGCACAAAGGCCCGCTGCGGGTGCAGAAGCACTTGTATGCCGAAGGGCCCGAGGTGTGCCAGCACATCATCGTGCATCCGCCAGGCGGAATTGCCGGTGGTGACCGGCTGGACATCAGCGCCAGCGTCGGCCGCGCGGCGTGGGCGCAAATCACCAGCCCCGGCGCGGCCAAGTGGTATCGCGCGACAGGGCCGGCTTATCAGAAACTCGACCTGAAAGTGGCCCACGGTGCGACGCTGGAATGGTTGCCGCAAGAGACGATCATCTTCAGCGATGCCCGGGCCGAGCTCAGCACCTCCATTGACCTGCAAAGTGATGCGCGGCTGTTCTATTGGGATGTAGTGGCGTTGGGGCGCCCGGCCAGCGGCGAGCGTTTCGATCTCGGGCATTTCCAGGCGCAACTGGACATCCGCCGCGACGGCCAGTTGCTCTGGCACGAACGCCAGCGCATTGTGGGCGGTGACGGTTTGCTCGATTCGCCGATCGGGCTGGATGGGCAACCGGTGTTTGCCACCCTGCTGGTGACCGGGGAAATCGATAGTGATTTGCTGGAGCGTTGCCGTTCTTTGACCAATGATGTGCGCGGGGATTTGACCCAGTTGCCGGGTTTGCTCGTAGCCCGTTGCCTGGCCAATGAAGCCCTGCTGGCACGAGGCTGGCTGATTGATCTGTGGCGGTTATTGCGCCCTGCACTGCTCGGCCGAGAAGCCATCCCACCCAGAATATGGAGCACCTGAACACCGCTCCCCCTGTAGGAGCTGGCTTGCCAGCGAAGGCGTACTCAATGACGCCAAAAAGCTTCGCTGGCAAGCCAGCTCCTACAGGTGATGTATTTACAGATCCGATTTTTTATCTTCCCAGATGGATTCCAACGATGGACCTGACCCCACGCGAAAAAGACAAGCTGCTGATCTTCACCGCCGGCCTCGTCGCCGAGCGGCGTTTGGCCCGCGGCGTGAAGCTCAATTATCCGGAGGCCATGGCCTACATTTCCGCGGCGCTGCTCGAAGGCGCCCGTGACGGCCAGACCGTGGCCGAGCTGATGCACTTTGGCACCACCCTGCTCAGCCGCGAACAAGTGATGGAAGGCATCCCGGAAATGATCCCGGAGATCCAGGTGGAAGCCACCTTCCCCGACGGCACCAAACTGGTCACCGTCCACCAACCCATCGCCTGAGGACGCGCCATGACTTATCACATCCGCGATGCGGTGCATGCCGATCTGCCGGCGATCCGCGATATCTACAACGATGCAGTGCTCAATACCACGGCGATCTGGAACGAACAGGCCGTGGACCTCGGCAACCGCCAGGCCTGGTTCAGCGCCCGGCAATCCCAGGCTTATCCGATCCTGGTGATCGTCGACGGCGAGAACAGCGTGCTGGGCTACGCTTCGTTTGGTGACTGGCGGCCGTTCGATGGTTTCCGCCACACGGTCGAGCACTCGGTCTACGTGCGCAGCGACCAGCGCGGCAATGGCCTGGGCCCACAATTGATGGACGTGCTGATCGAGCGCGCCAGGCTTTGCGACAAACATGTGATGGTCGCCGCCATCGAAAGCGGCAACGCCGCTTCCATTCGTCTGCATGAACGCGTCGGGTTCAAAACCACAGGTCAAATGCCGCAGGTCGGTACCAAGTTCGGTCGCTGGCTGGACCTGACCTTCATGCAACTGATGCTCAATCCTGGCGCCGAACCGCCGCCCGCCAACAAGGAGTAACGCCCGATGAACGCCGCCCAATTGCGACGCGTCAACATTGAAAGCTTTGCGCACTATCGTCAGGGTTTGATCGATCTGCTGCTCGACGCCGTCGGCTATGGCGCCAGTGTCGGTTTCATGGCGAATCTGGACGCGACGCAAGCCCGCGCCTATTTCGATGAAGTCCAGGAGAACCTGAACAAGGGCAACGTCCTGCTGTGGGTGGTGGTCAAGGACGAGCAGGTGCAGGCCAGCGTACAGCTGACCCTGTGCCAGAAAGCCAATGGCCTGAACCGCGCCGAAGTGCAGAAACTGCTGGTGCGCGAGCACGCCAGGCGCCGTGGCCTGGGCCAACAACTGATGAGCGCGCTGGAGCAGGCGGCCCTGCAGCACAAGCGCGGCATGCTCTACCTCGATACCGAGGCTGGCTCTCCTGCCGAGGATTTCTACAAGGCCCTGGGTTACACCCGCGCCGGCGAAATCCCCGACTACGCCTGCGATCCGAGCGGTCTCTACAAGCCAACCGCCCTCTACTACAAGATTCTCCAGGGAGCCCATTGATGATTCCCGGTGAATACCAGATCCAGCCCGGCGACATCGAACTCAACGTCGGCCGCCGCACGGTCAGCTTGAAGGTGGCCAACAGCGGTGACCGACCGATCCAGGTCGGCTCGCACTACCACTTCTTCGAAACCAACGACGCCCTGACCTTCGACCGCGCCGCCAGCCGCGGCATGCGCCTGAACATTCCCGCCGGCACCGCCGTGCGCTTCGAGCCGGGGCAAAGCCGCGAAGTCGAGCTGGTCGACCTGGCCGGGCATCGGCGGGTGTTCGGCTTTGCCGGGCGGATCATGGGCGACCTCTGAATTATGTAGTGCACGCACCGGCCCCTTCGCTGGCAAGCCAGCTCCTACAAGGGATCGTATTTCATCGGTATTTCCGGTTGGAATGCCAATTGTAGGAGCTGGCTTGCCAGCGATAGCGAGCAACGCGAGCGGTCTCGAAATCAATTGAATCCCAAGGCAAGCGCATGAAAATCTCCAGACAAGCCTACGCCGACATGTTCGGCCCCACCGTCGGTGACAAGGTCCGCCTGGCCGACACCGAGCTATGGGTCGAAGTGGAAAAAGACTTCACCACCTACGGCGAAGAAGTGAAGTTCGGTGGCGGCAAGGTTATCCGTGACGGCCAGGGCCAAAGCCAGCTATTGGCCGCCGAAGTGGTCGACACCCTGATCACCAACGCGCTGATCATCGACCACTGGGGCATCGTCAAGGCGGACGTCGGCCTCAAGGACGGGCGTATCGCCGCCATCGGCAAAGCCGGCAACCCGGACATCCAGCCCAACGTCGACATCGCCATCGGCGCCAGCACCGAAGTGATCGCCGGCGAAGGCATGATCCTCACCGCCGGCGGCATCGACACACACATCCACTTCATCTGCCCGCAGCAGATCGAAGAAGCGCTGATGAGCGGCGTCACCACCATGATCGGCGGCGGCACCGGGCCTGCCACCGGGACCAACGCCACCACCTGCACCTCGGGGCCGTGGCACCTGGCGCGCATGCTCCAGGCCGCCGACGCCTTCCCGATGAACATCGGCCTGACCGGCAAGGGCAACGCCAGCCTGCCCGAGCCGCTGATCGAACAGGTCAAGGCCGGCGCCATTGGCCTCAAGCTCCACGAAGACTGGGGCACCACCCCGGCCAGTATCGACAACTGCCTGAGTGTCGCCGATCAGTACGACGTGCAGGTGGCGATCCACACCGACACCCTCAACGAATCGGGCTTCGTCGAAACCACCCTCGGCGCCTTCAAGGGCCGCACCATCCACACCTACCACACCGAAGGTGCGGGCGGCGGCCACGCGCCGGACATCATCAAGGCCTGCGGCTTTGCCAACGTGCTCCCCAGCTCAACCAACCCGACCCGGCCGTTCACCCGCAACACCATCGACGAACACCTCGACATGCTGATGGTCTGCCACCACCTGGACCCGAGCATTGCCGAGGACGTGGCCTTCGCCGAAAGCCGCATCCGCCGCGAAACCATCGCCGCCGAAGACATCCTCCACGACCTCGGCGCGTTCTCGATGATCAGCTCCGACAGCCAGGCCATGGGCCGCGTCGGTGAAGTGATCACCCGCACCTGGCAAACCGCCGACAAGATGAAAAAGCAGCGCGGCCCGTTGCCCCAGGACGGTGAAGGCAACGACAACTTCCGCGCCAAACGTTACATCGCCAAGTACACGATCAACCCGGCGATCACCCATGGCATCAGCCATGAAGTGGGCTCGATCGAGGTGGGTAAATGGGCTGACCTGGTGCTCTGGCGCCCGGCGTTCTTCGGGGTCAAACCGACACTGATCCTCAAGGGCGGCGCCATCGCGGCCAGCCTGATGGGGGATGCCAACGCCTCGATTCCAACGCCGCAACCTGTGCACTACCGCCCGATGTTCGCCAGTTATGGCGGCTCGCTGCACGCCACCAGCCTGACCTTTATCAGCCAGGCGGCGCAGGAGGCCGGGCTTGCCGAAGCCCTGGGTTTGAAGAAGAAAATCGCCGTGGTCAAAGGTTGCCGCGAGGTGCAGAAGACCGACCTGATCCACAACGATTACCTGCCAGAGATCGAGGTCGATCCGCAGACTTATCAGGTCAAGGCTGACGGCATTTTGCTGTGGTGCGAACCGGCGGATGTGTTGCCGATGGCCCAGCGTTATTTCCTGTTCTGATCGGTTGAGCGGGCATCGAGTAGGAGGCGGATTTACATCCGCCGTCCTCTCACACCACCGTACGTACGGTTCCGTATACGGCGGTTCAGGTTACACGGCTAAGCCGGTTTATCGTATCCAGTATCGAGACCAAGCCGAGTCGATCCCAGAGT
>NZ_JANHLK010000033.1 GCF_028682635.1 Pseudomonas putida
CTGGGCCAGGGAGTTCCACCACAGGTATTTGGACTTGCCGGTGGCATCGATGATGGTGTGTGGCAGGCCGTCGTCGCCATTGAGGTATTCGGTGACATGCCCGAGGGCGTCAACTTCGGCGATGAGGTTGCCCTTGTCGTCGTAGCGGGCTTGCCAGGTGCTGCCGTCGGGGTAGTCCACCTGCGTGACCAGCGGGGTCAGGTGGTGATAGCGGTATTTGATCGAGCGCCCGAGCGGGTCGGTCTCTTCGAGCAGGCGCGAGTATTCGTCGTACTTGAGGGTGATCCTGTTGCCGTCAGGTAACGTCAGGCCGGTCATGTTGCCGATGTCATCGATGTCGATGACGTAGTGCTCGCCACCGAAGTCGCGACTGGCGATCACGCGGTGATCGGGGTTGTAGTGAATCTCGGCTTCGCGCCCGAGCACGTCGGTAACCCGCGTAGTGCGCGCCTTGATGTCGTAGCGGAAGTGGAAACGCTCGCCATCGCTGGTCCAGTGCTCCACTACCCGTTGCTGGCCGTCGAGCTGTTCCCAGCGGTAGTTGCAGGTCAGGCCCAGGGCGTTGCTGTGGCTGGCCATTACCCCGTCGATGTAGCTGAAACGGCGCAGTGAATCGCCATTGCGGTTGATCACCTCGGCGAGTTGGCCATTGTCGTCATAGCGATACTGCACCAGGGTTTCAACGGCCTCGTTGTCGACCACGCGCCTGACGTCGGTCAGGCGGCCCAGCAGGTTGTCGTAATGCAGGTGCACGCGCACGCCACCGGTGGCACTGATGTCGGTGAGCGTGCCTTGGGCGGTGCGGGTGAAATGCAGGAAGTGGCCCAAGGCGTTTTCGATGCGTTGCAGCGGCACCGGGTTGTTGTCGTCCGCGACTTCGCCGAAGTAGAAAAAAGTATTGTCGAGGGTTTGCAGCAGGTAGTGGCCGCCCTCGGTGCAGACCAGGTACACCTGTTCATGGGGGTTGTAGATGCGCTCCCCCGGCTGCACGTCCACGAACGGAACGCTGCGCCCCTGATTGTCGGTGAGATAAACGAAGGCGCCACTGCGACGCAGGCTTTGCTCCCAGGGCAGGACCCAGCCCTTGCCGAGCACGCTGTCGACGCTCAGGTCGCTGGCATAAAAGCGCGACCATTGGATCGGCATCAGGCCCGGCAAGCTGAAGTCGGTTTCGTCGGTTATGACCTTGCGGCCGGTGGTGGCGTCGACGGGGTTGCCGATCAGGCCACCCACCGCTCGCTCGATGGCCGGCCCCACGACATAACGCGAGGCCACCTCACCGGCGACAAACCCGGCGGTGAATTTCAGTGCACAAGGCATGATGGCTTTCATGCCGGCCTGGGTCCCGGCCTTGATCAATTGGGCGATACCACCCGCTGCGCCGGCGACCGCCATGAGGATGTCGACCGTGGTCCGCAACCAACCCGGGATCTCGTCGTCCACCGGCAGGTAGCGATGGGTACCACCACCGATGAAGACATTGTCCGAGCCGCTGGAGAGTGTCGCGCCGCAAGTCATCTTGTCGCCCTTGCGGGCGGCCGCCGTGCCGTTGATGAAGACGTTGGTCGAGCCTTCGGCGACCTTCACCGGGCCGGGATGCTTGTCGCAGGCTCCCGTGCTTTTTTCGACATGGGCGGCCTTGCGGCTATTGATGAACACGTTGGGCGACGCGGTGACGATGGTCCCCGCGGGTGAAGAAAACATACTGCCGATTTTCTCCCCGGCCGCGGTGAGCAGGCTACCTCCGACGCCTGCGACCAAACCCGCCAACAAAGCCACGCCAAACCCACAGGTGAACGTCGCGATCGCCACCGTGGCGACCAGCGCAATGCCGAGCGCTGCACCGATGAGAAACCCGCCCAGGGCGCTGGTGTGCGACAGTTCATCGCCAAACCTTGCGGCTTCAAACATGACCGTTACTCCTGTGTGCTGGAGTCGGTCTTGGTGCCGCCGGGCTGGCGAGGCTGAAAGCTGGCCAGCAGGTCATTCCAGTTCTGATTCTGCTCGATGCTGAAATCAGCCTGGGCTGTGGTGGAAAAAATCAGCGCGCGTCCAGGCTCGATCAGGAACGCCGCCTGGCGCTGATAGAAAGGTCGGCCATCGGTCATGTAATACGCATCGATCTGCACGCCGTCGATCGGTGCCGAGGTCGACAGCGCAACGGCCTTCTTGCCCAACAGCGTATAGCCGCGCAGCTTGGACGCGAGCATCTTGACCTGACGCTCGACGTAGGCCTTGAGCGCCTCACCGGGCAGCAATGTGTCTCGGGAAACGGTGATGCTCAACGGTGCCGGAATGCTTGCCCCCAGCACGAACATGTTCACCGTGCGGTCCTGGAACCCTTGCGGCAGCGCGATGCTGCCTTCCTGCAACTCATAATCCATTCTGGGTAACTTCCTTGAATCAAAAAAATGTGGCGTTCAGCGCACGGCAAGGCCGTCGAGCATGCCGTCAAAATCAACCAGCCAGAGACTGAGCGCGGGCCGGGCCGGATCGATCTCGCAAGCGATACTCAGCCACTGGCCATCGTCACGCCCGGCGACGGGCACCAGGGCACCCACCAGGCGCGCGTGACGATCGGCATGACCGCACTTGAAATGCAGATCCACCGACTTCGCCGCACTGCCGGCCAAGCTGACATCGCGCTGGCGGATGATGCGCACGTCCGGGTGCTCCCGGCGAAACGCCTGCACCGAGGCTTCGAATAACTGATCCAGCGTCTGTCCCTGCTGCACATCACGACGCTTGATCGTCAGGCTGATCGGCTCACCCTGGTGCTCGAGGGTGGTCTGGACCTCACGGAAATCGAAGCCCGCCGGAAAAGCCAGGTTGAAACCCCCGAAGGAGAAACTGCTGGGCGTGTCTTGCAGCGCCAACACAGGCTCGGGCTCGAGTTCCGGCTCGGGCTCAGGCTGCACGAGGAGCGCGTTCTGTTGAGCCAGGCGTTCGGCTTCCTCCCGCGCAATACGCTTTTCGGAAATGCGATCGTAGAGACTGACCCTGGTCATGACACCGTTACCTCAGTCATTGACCCTGACCTCGGAACCGGTGATCTGGGTCGTGCCGGTGCTGGTGGTGGTGATCGCCTTGCCTTTGATCTCGATGCCGTCCGGCGTGAGGGTGATGCTGCTGTCCCCCACCTGGAGAATGATGTGCTGGTTGGCGCTGACCTGAATGAACTGGTTGTCGACCTGAATCGTCAGCGAGCCTTCCTGGATATTCATCACCGTGTCTTTCTTGATGGTTTCGGTGTGCGTGCCACCGACCGTGATCGTGCGGTTGCTGCCGACACTGTGGGTCTCGTCGACCTCGATCTCGGTGTCCATGTTGCGCTCGGCATGCATGATGATCTGCTCGGCGCCGGACTTGTCTTCGAAGCGGAAGAAGTTCGCCGTACCGCCGTCGCCCTTCATCGACCGCGTCAGGAACCCGCTCTGGGTCTTGTTTGCCGGCAACGACCACGGCGGGGTGTTCTGGCTGTTGTAGAGGCTGCCCATGACCAATGGGCGGTCGGGGTTGCCATCGAGGAACACCACCACGACTTCATCGCCCACACGGGGAATCTGGATGCTGCCGAAACCGCCGCTGGCGCCGGCCTGGGCAACGCGGACCCAGCAGGAGCTCTTGTCGTTGTGCTCGCCCTTGCGGTCCCAGTGGAACTGCACCTTCACGCGGCCGAGTTCGTCGGTGAATATTTCCTCCCCCGGCGGGCCGACGATGATCGCGGTTTGCGGGCCGGAGATGGTCGGTCGCGGGGTGGTGAGTTGAGGGCGGAAGACGATCTTTTTGCGCACGCAGGAGAAGGTGTTGTAGTAGCTCGCCTGCTGCCCGCTAAGGTAGTTGTTGTGGCCTTCGCTCTCGACGCTCATCAGCAGGAACTGACGATCATCGGCGGGGCCTTGATCGTGATCGTAATGCTGCAGCAGTTCGAAGGTGTAGCCGGGTTTCATCGCCCGGCAGTTGCTGGCGCCATGAAAACTCTTGCCCTTGAGTTCAAGCGCTTCGACCCGCAACCGCAGCAGCGCTTCACCTTCGTCGTAGGTGCCGTGGGTGTATTGGCCAGGGAAATCATAGATTTCGAAGTCGTCGACGTCGCCTTGCTTGTTCAGGCTCTTCATGGCGACCGGCAAGCGATTGGACGGCTGTCGATAATCGAAGGTCTGGACCGCGATTTTCCCCGATTGCAACTGGCGGTTGCCGCTCCATTGGGTAATGGAGTCGGCGGTCTCGGTGACCGATGCCGTGTGGAAGCGGATCTGCGGTTGTTCAGGCAACGGCACCAGCGTGCTGGAGTCGTCGCAGATGATCATGGTGTGGCCTTCGGCGGTGTGCTCGAAGTAGTAGAACATCCCCTCTTCTTCCAGCAGGCGCTGGACAAAGTTGAAGTCCGATTCACGGTACTGGGTGATGTAGGTGTAATGCTTGAGCGGCTTGCTCAGACGGAATTCGTGCCGGGAAAACGCGGTGCACAGGGCAAACACCTGGGTGACGACATCCTCGACTGTGCAACCCTGGAAAATGCGCGTGTCGAAGCGGTTCTTCAGCATGGAGAACCAGGGGTTCAGCGTCGCCGTATAGCGGGCCATGCCGCCGTCGCTGCCGATGCTGGCAAACCGCGTCAGGTAGCCTGCCAGGTAGCGAGGCGTGGCGTCTGCCAGTTCGATTTCCAGCAGCACGTGCTGGCCCATCATCGACTTCAACTCGACGCCGGAGTCCTGGCACACCAGCAGCAATTCAAAGTTGTACGCGCGGGACAGACCTTCGGTCCCCTTGAAGGACTCAAGCAACAATTGCTGTTCGGGGTTGGCGAAGTTCTTGAACTTGAACAGGCGCCGATTCTGCGGGGAAAGCATTGCGGCAAGGTCCATCAACATGTGTATCTCCTTGAAAACAGTGGAAAGCTACCGCCCTCTCTCAACCACTGCGCACGAATCAGATAAAAGGGTCAAAACCCTGTTTGCCGCAACTATGAATTCTTGATTTTCATCGATTTTTTAAACACCGAATGAAATCCCTTACACACCATTGTGCGTCAGGAACTGCGACCGCAAGGCAGTATGAAAGTGCCATTACCCGGCGAAATAAATGAGAAATTTGTCACACTTTTGCGAATATCACGGGTTGTCGATCGCGGGAAGGAGACACCCATGTCGAGCACCCTGTCAAGCCGCAGGCAGTGCATGCGCACGCCTCCACGCACTGCGTACTCAATTCAGGATAATCTCTGAAAAATAATTATCGCCACGCTGGCCAACCAGAAACGCCGATATATCAAGGACAAACGGGAAGTTATGCGCTGTCAATTAGCGGCTAATGCCTTATTGCCATCATTGCCGAATGTAACGCGAATAACAAAAAATGGGATCCATGTTGAAACTTTCAACTCGCCCCGCAGTCGGAAGTGCGGCCCATTGCCATCACTCAGGCAATGCTGTGAAGTCGGATAATCGACAGTTTCACTGCAGCAACAAGGAAGCGCCTTTCCCCCAAGGACAGTGATGAGTAAATGGATCTTTTAGCCAACGTGCCCAGCTGGGCCGATGTCGAACGCAACCTCGACCAGAAATTCAGCGAGCTGAACCAGGGCGTCAACGACGGCCTGCAGAGCGTTCACGACAACTGGAACGGCTTCACCCGGCGTGTCAGCAATGGCGCGAGCCAGGCCTATGGCTACATGGGCGGTCATCGCATCGATGCTGTGCATCAGGCGATGACCCTCTCCTACCCGATCATCCAGATGGACCTCAAGCGCAAGTGGGCCTCGATTGAAATCGAGCAGATCCTGCCGGTGCTGCTGCAACTGGTCAAAGAAGTCTCGATGATTCTCGGCGGCAGCGTGGCGATCGGCACCGTGGCCGGCGGCGCAGCGGGGGCCTTCGCATTTGGCGTCGGCGCTGGCCCTGGAGCAATGGTGGGTGGCGGAATCGGGTTACAAGTCGGCAACCTGATTCTCATGGCCCTGGGCCTGTCCGCCATCGCCGAATATTTTTACCAGGGCCTGCCCGCCTGCCTCTCGACCTTGCAGGAAGGCATCGCCACGGCCTGGCACGCCGAAGAAGGCCTCAAGCCGTCCGGCCTCGACCCCAGCGGCGGCTCCGCTGCACTGGTACAGGAGCGCGTCGAACGCGCGGCACGACAACTGGCCCGCGGGCAGGAGCAACTTGTACTGCTGTTGCTCACCGCCATCGTCACCTACCTGACCCGGGGCCAGATGAAAGCCGGTGTGATGAACAGCATGGAAAGCATCGCGACCCGTAGCGCGAAGCTACAGGCGGAGATATCGAACAAGCAGTTGGCGGGTTGGCTGGCAAGGAATGAGCAGAAGTTGCTGGCTCGGGATGAGTTGCGGGTGAGGGAGCCGGCGCCTTTGGTCAAGGCTGAGCCAATAATGGATACTCCTTTTACCACTGCTCCAAAAACCAGCCAGATCCCTGAAAAAAAAGTCGATACATACCTCGGACAACTACGAAAATACTGGTCCAAGCCTCCCGTTGACTTTGAAGGCAACAAAGTGTTTCAGAGAGATGATCTGTTTGACCCAGATTTGATGACCACCTGGAGAGAGCGCGGAAAACTTGTGTCCGGTACCAATCTTGAGCGCATGGCAAGCGGACGAGCACCTATAGGCATCGATGGGAAATCAATCAACCTTCATCACATGATACAGACTCAAAACGGGGCAATAGCTGAGCTCACTCAAACATTCCATCAAAAATTTAGTTCTGTTATACATATAAACCCGAATACAATACCCTCTGGGATCGACAGATCTCTGTTTGATCGATGGAAAAGCGACTACTGGAACAATCGAGCACTAACCTACGCGAAAGGCAATTGAAAAACATGACACTCTCTCAGCTGGAAGACCTGATTAAAAAACATCCGGATATTGCTGCATTTGGATCCCCCGCTGACGCAGTGACTGATGATTGGTTAGTAAAGGCCGAGCAAAGAATCTGCCATAAACTACCTACGTCCTACAAATGGTTCCTTCAGAACTATGCAGGGGGAGAAGTCGGATCGGAGGAAATATATAGCATCTATGGAATGGACTTCGACGACATCAATGGTGGCGATATAGTTTTTCAGCACATTAATGGCCTCAAACATAAATCAACAACCGAAAAAAAAGTAGTTATCAGCGAAACCGACTTTGGCGAGGTTTTTTTCTTCGATTACGACACATATAACGGCGAGGAATGTCAGATCTTCGTTAGAATCCCTTCAGGGGAAAATTTATTGTACGCGAACAATTTTTACGAGTATCTCGCCAAGAGAATTAAAGCGCACTTGCCATAAGAGCACCTTTCTTCGGAGCGCTCCGCCAAGTGAAAAATTATCGAACTCAGTCAACACAAGCACAGCATGGAGCTAACAACGCCACTTGAGCATGTCGAAAAAACGATCATGCTCACAACTGATAGGCGTTAGATGCCCACAGCTCTCGGTCTATACAACATTACTCACCTGAGTGAGTTGAGTGTACAAAAGCGCATGACAAACTCAAACCTGACAGAACTGCTGATTACGTTCAAAGAAATCTTTCACAGTGAGAGCTGCTAGAACTTTGATTCAGGAATAAACACGATAATCCGCCTACTGTCCGTTGACCCTTTACCGGACAGTAATGAATGGGCACAAGCGACTTCAATGTATAGAACAATGGCAGGCAGTAAATCAGGTTTCTCCGACGTCTACATTGATCGAGGTACCGCGGAGCAGCGAATCGCAGCTTACGCAAGACTAGATACAATTCGACAGATGTTGTGGGACGCATTTGAACGAGCCTGAACTCAGATACATCGTGACAGATCATTGCCTGGTGCCAAGATGTTAAAAAACCTTATTGATCTCAGAAGCTCAAACGAAGCGCTCACCCAATACACCGAGCGTTACGACCACCTGCTCCCGCCGCCCTCTCCTCAACTACGTCAGCGCATGGATCCTATATTGCAGCCGGACGCACCCAGATTTCCGGTCAGGAAGCCAGAGTGGCTGACCTCAAGGCCTTGCACCGTCACTCAGGAGCAGGCGCTGGACCGCGCAAAGGGCTGCCTGCTGGGGCTCGCGATTGGCGACGCCGTGGGTACAACGCTCGAGTTTCTGCCCCGTGATCGTGAACATGTCAGTGACATGGTTGGCGGTGGCCCTTTCAAGCTGAAACCGGGAGAGTGGACTGACGATACGAGCATGGCACTGGCTCTCGCAGACACCTACGTGGCAAACAAGGAATTCGATTTCCGCGACTACACGCAGAGGCTTTGTCGCTGGTATAAAAATGGCGAAAACAGCCATAACGGAAAGTGCTTTGACATTGGCAACGCCACTCGTACCGCGCTTGAAGGTCGATTGGCGCAGGGCGTCGACTGGTACGGCAACGATCATCCATCCACAGCCGGCAACGGGTCGATCATCAGGCTGGCACCGACCGCCATTTACCGTCGCCACTCCTTGTCCGGTACCTGGCGGGAAAGCGCGGCACAAAGTCGTTGCACTCACAGGGCAGCAGAAGCCGTAAATTGCTGCGAACTGCTCGGCGCTCAACTGCACCTGGCCCTCAATGGCGCGGACAAGGAGGAAGCCTTGTCGTCAATGGTTCGCGCGTTATATCCCCGCCCCTTGATCATCAACGCTGGCGAATACAAACAAAAAAACCGCGATCAGATCCGCTCCTCCGGCTATGTTATCGATACGCTGGAAGCCGCTCTGTGGGCGGTCTGGAACACCGACAACTTCAAGGATGCAATCCTGTTGGCGGCCAATCTGGCGGACGACGCCGACAGCGTGGCAGCTACCGCCGGCCAGATAGCCGGGGCACTGTACGGGGTGACGGGCATGCCTGAAGAATGGGTCAAAACGGTCGCCTGGTCAGAACACATTCAAGACCTGGCGCAAAAGCTATTCGAAAGCGCCCCACTCCATGACGAGATGGACGTAGTGATTTATGGGAATCGTTGAAACGACACGGATAAATACCCCAGCCACCAGATCAAGGACACGATGAAATTCAGTGACGTATTCACGTGCCGTGAACACATGTTTGCCTTAGGCGTCGAGGAGACTACAGGTCGCCTTTACCTGTCGATTCCGGTCAGCAACGGCATGGTCGACTACGAGGAGTATTACCAAATTGACCGGGCACGCTTCGATCTTTTCCAAACGGATCTTGATACAGCCCTGGCGTTTGCCATGAGATGTCGCCGCAGAGAGCTGGATGATCTGCTGATTGTGCAACCGGGGGCCAATAGAGGAACGGCTATCTAAGGCAAGCTCGTCACTTCGTCCCCGTGGACCGCTGCCCTCAAAATCAAAACCCTTGAACGGCTACCCCCATGTCAAAACTACTGCATCGTTTGAAAACCCTTTTCGGACAAAAGACCGCTCCTCCACCCGCCTCCACCGAGCAGGTTGTCGATGCAGCCCCCCAGACCGAAGTGGACAAGCCACTTTCCCGAGTGGAAAGGAACCTGTCCTGGCTACCGATCAATCGTGAGCCAGAAGTGTTTGTCCCGCTGATGCCCCCCGCCTGCCCGGACCTGACGCTTGTGGATGCCCTCCTGTTGCAGCGTTATCGGGTTTTCGTCATAGCGAATGACCCGGCCGACCGGACATCAGAGACTACGATAAACCGCGATTACGCCAGCCAACTGGCGAGTGACTTGTACGGCAAAGCGACAGATCTTGGTTATTGTCGAGGCACTGAGTCCTCGTTCGAGATCTATTGGCTCACGCAATGTGCGGCGATTGTTTCGCTGCTGTCCCATGGACCAGAATCAGAACAATTCCTGACCTATAGAAAACGCGTTGGTTATGATCGAGACTCTGCCCAGACCGGTGAGCAGGTTCGAATGTTTGATGAGTACGTAGCGTCGCGCAGCTATCAAACCGCTGGAGCCGGGAAGGACCGTCTTCTGAAAACGCCGACAACTGCCCTCGACTACATTGACAATGCGATCACCATCACCGCCCTGAGGTACAACGGCTGTCCAGAGTTCCAGATTTACTCAAGCTCGCTGATCCAATTGCAATTCATCAAAAACGTGTTGCTGGGCGTTGAAAAAGATAAAGCCCGGTTGCACCAATTGACCATCGGCGTTTGGGCCAGCAAAGAGTTTGAAGCCGACGATCCTGAACTTGCTGGCGTACTGGGGGATGCCTTCTACATAGGCATTCAGATCGCACGCGGCCTGAAGATTCAGCTGCCTAACGGGTTGCCACCGGAAAGTCTTCCTCGCACATGAAATTGCTGCGACTTCAGGGATAACGCTAGAGATAACGTCATGACCGAAACCTGGTACCACGTTGACAACGGCACCCTTTGGATAGCAGATCAATCCATTCACCTGCCTCACCCGGTCAAAGTCGCCTTGCAGCATGACGACAGGCTCGCGGTCCTGATCGAGTCCCCTTCAAATGTCATTTTCAACAAAAACATCCTTGCACTATCGAGGCATGGAAAGGTGGTTTGGTTCATCCAGGAAAGTCCCCACGGCACGCAAGCAGACAAGCCCTACATGAGTCTTCAGTGCGACAAAAACGGGGCGTTGATCGTTGGTAACTGGAATGGCCTCAGTTACTCGGTCGATTGGCACAATGGTTCCGTCAGCGTTGTGAACTTTGAGAAGTGATAAACCGAAAGCACGAAGGCTCAGGACTGTAGCCATGAAAGACCTCCACAATATCTCCTCGAACATCGCCCGAACGGCAGAACTGCTGAGGACATTCGGCCACCCGCAATGGGCGGACAGACTCGAGGAGTGCAGCCTTGCGCTGCCCCAGGATACGACGTACGCATTGTCTCGATTCATGTCGCTGTACGGCGGCATGGGCTCTATAAACGACGTTGTCCTGTATGAAAACGCAACACCCTTGCTGGACGAAAACAACGAACTGCAAGGGCTGCTATCAGATCTTCATCGGCTTTGCGCAGGGCGCCATTGAATCCGGCGCCCCACGTTTGCCAATGCTGAAAGCCTTCAGGCCTGCTCGAATCGCTGCTGCAGCAAGTGCCGCGCAGTGCCTGCATTCAGGTAGGTGCCAATCAGGTCCGCCAACTCCTGGTCCTTGAGTTTTTTGTCGTCGCGGCAGATTTGCAGCAAGTGCAGCTGGACCCAGCGCTTTTTCCTGTTGAGTTTCGCATCCGGCGAAAAGAACGAACGCGAGGCCAACTCAGGCATCGGGGCGTCGTCTTCCAGCAACAGATTCAAGTGCACCCCTTGGCCCACTTGCAGACCAAAATCGGCGACGTGCCGGATCGGCAATGGCGCCTTGAAGTTGGCGAATACGAAGTGCTCGGGCGTCAGCAACAACGCGGTCTTGTTCGCCCGCGTGAGCATGCGCAAGGAGAGCGGCAGCAGGAACGCCATGCAGATCAAGAGCAGAATGCCAACCAACTTCATTGTGGCATTCGCATCCACGAAAACCTGCGGCAGCAGGTACGGCAGGATCAGCAGGCCCAGACCCAACAGCATGAAGAACGAGAAGCAACCCAGGGTAATCCACCCGCGCAATCGTGCGCCTTCATGCAGTCGGACTTCCTCCGTGGCATTGCCGGCATGGCTACGCAACTCCTGCACAACCGCCGCGTCCTGCTCAACGTAGTGGCCGAGGAAGTCCTCGGTAATGCGCGCACGCAATGCCTGGGGGTCGGCGAAATAGTGATCCATCGCGGCGCAGGCTTGTGCCGCGTTGATCGGGCGGGTGCCGCGGCTGACGGCCTCTTCGACCGTGACTTGCAGGGACGCCAGCCGCTCAAGATTGGAGGGATGGGTGTCCGATGGATGCGGCAGGCTGGCTGCCATTTCCTCCTCGGGCAGGGTCAGCGGCTGCGCGGCCAATTCCTGCACGACGCTGATTGGCAAGTCGTGGGGCGGGACGTACCCGGCACCCGGGTTGGTCGCTTGCGACACACGGGTAAATACACACTGTTGCAACAACGGGTCGATGGCCGAAATACGCACCAGCGCCGAAGCGATGGCAATGTTCCCCGCCAACTGCGCGCCCGCCGCGTCCGCCGCCAGCTCCCGCACGCGACTCCAATGGTTCACCGCGTGATCGAAACGCTCCATGAAATACTCACCGAGCATGAACGCCGGCCACAGCGTCGTGCGTTGCAGCACATCGCTTTGCAGCATGGTTTCGGCAATCACGCCGAGACTGCGGCCGATACCCTCGTAGATCGGTACGAAACGCAGGCTGTACTCGGTATCGGCACCGGCGAAGTGGGCCAGTTCGTGACCGATGACCGCGCCGGTTTCCGCCGAATCGAGCAGGCCCAGGTACAGCATCGGCACGTGCAGGGTGCGGCCCTTGAGCGCGGTGCCTGACGGCAGCAGGTTGACGTCGCTGGAGGTGACGTAAAAGCCTTCGGTCATGCCCAACACGATGTACTCGGGTGCCAGCGCACCGAGTTGATCCGCCAGCTCGCGAACACGAGCCCACAGCGCAGGCGCCTGCTCCGGTTTGACAACTTGGCCGAGAACGCTCATCGGCGTGGACTGGAACATGTGCAGCATGACCGGCAGCTGTTTGCCCATCTGCCAGATCGAATACAGGAAACCGAGCATCAGCATCAGCACGACGAGCATCAGCTTGAATTCACCGGTGCTCATGTTCCCCATGTGCCACAGCCCCAGGCCTTCGAAACCGAGGATGGCCGCCACCGCTGCGCCCATGGCGACGATGTGCCCCACCAGCAGGTACGGCAACAGACGGCTCACCCGGCTGAAGGTGTGCAGCAATCGTTCACGGGAATGACTCGCGCGGGCGCCGGCCCAACGCAAACCCAGCAGCCCCAGCACGCCGACCAGCGAGGCCAGCAGGCCGAGGGCGATGGCGCCCTTGGCCAGGTTGTTCATCACGCCAGCCACCGGTTGCACGATGGTCAGTTCGTGTTCGGCCTGGATAACCCGCGATAACGCCTCGTGGACACCCATGCGTTCGCCGTTGATATCGACCTTGGCCGAGCGTGAGAACGGCTTGGCAACCATCGCTTCGATTTCGACATGCATCTCGCTCAGTTCGGCCTTGATATCAGCGAACTCCTTGATGCTCTCGGTGCTGCGCTGTAACTCCCAGACACCAAACAAGCCAAGGAAAAGCGGCAGGAGAATCAGCACGGCAATGAGTTTCAACGTTCTCATGAGACAGGGCCTCAATAGTCGCGTCGCCTTGTATCCGTGGCGAGCATAAATTCCATTTAACGAAGGCCCGAAAGCCCTCACGCTAATGCACGGCCGACACATGAAAGTTGTGAGACGCAGTCGTACCTGGCGCGTTATACAGAAATAACGGCGATATGTAACTCCGTATTGCCCGAACACTCGTTCAACAGCGCAAGGTCGCCTTGTATATCCACGGATATCTCGGGGTGCCATCACTTCGTGCCAGTAATATGACACTTATCCTCCAATTTTTTCCTTACCGGATAATCAAGCGGGCATTAGGTGAACCGGTTCACCTTTTTTCAATTTTTTTTAGTTAAAAATTGGATCCATTTTCTTACGGAAACCATTGAATCCATTGGGTTTCAGGCACTTGAGCCATGGACATCCGGCAAATAGTGGCAAGCAGACATCATTGCGGCAGGTCACAAAAAAAAGAAAAAATCCGCGCCTCGTAGGAACTTTCCTACACATCCCGTTGCCATACACGACGTTACTGGCAACTCGATATCCATATGCCAGCATCGCACTCCCAATGATTCCTGGCAGTGTGATTTCTTGATGTCAAACATCAGCGATCACAACTGTGAACTGGTCGAGAAATTAGTCACTGCGCCCGTACTCCCCTGTATATCCGGGTAGTCGTCGCGAAGTGTTCAAGGACGAAGTTACCGATGACTCAGACGTTTTTTGATGTTGAAGCATTGATCAAGCTGCGAAGCCAGACCCGGGCCATTTCTGACGCGCTCAAGGCGCAGGCTTCGGACTACCTGGCGACCCTGGCTTTGCTGATCCGTCCGCAGACGTTTTTCGGTGAATACCTGCAAGGTGCGCAGCGCAGCAGCGGTCGTGAGACCCAGCACCATTTCAAGGAACTCAAGGCGCTCTACGACCGCATCGGCTCGGCCGCTCCGTTCCAGCTGGTCAACGAACTCGAAGTGCCCCTCAACCTGCTCAGTACCACCCCGCAACTGTTTGCGCTGGAGTACGACAAGATGCTGTCCCAAAGCGGCCAGTCCATTCGCATCACCAGCCCCGTGCGCTGGGTGGTCGGGTTCAGTTCGTTCGACCTGGCCCGTTTTCGCACCGTCATCAACGACCCCAATCGCAGCAGCGCCGAGCTGTACCGCTTCGTGGTGCATTACCTGGTGCTGTTCTACTGCCTGAGCAAGTCCCCCGGCATCAGCCGCTTGCTTGAAGGCCTGCGTTTTCCCGTCACCTTCGAACGCTTGAAAGACTTCGGCGACCTGCCCTTCTGCGTCATCAGCTCGCCGGTGCGCTCGCAGTTGCCCGACGAGGCGGTGATCCGCAGCAGCACCCAGATCGCCGGTAACACCAGCTTCGAAGAATTGGTGGGACACGAAAACATCATGGAAATGAACGATGAAATTCGTCAGCGCCTGCTGCTGACGATCGAAGGAATGTAACGCGCTCGGCCACCCATTGAACCGACACGCAAACGACTTGCAGCGAATTGTTCGCACAGGAGATCACGATGGCGAAGAAGGAAAGTACCCAGCACAAACTCGACCGCGTTCGCGCGCCTCGGGTCCATATCACCTACGACGTGGATATCGGTGACGCTCAGGAAAAGAAAGAGCTGCCCTTTGTCGTCGGTGTGCTGGGCGATTTCTCCGGTAACCCGCTGGAGCCGCTGCCGAAGCTCAAGGACCGCAAGTTCATTTTCATCGATCGCGACAACTTCAACGGCGTGCTCAAGGGCATCAAGCCGCGCCTGACCTACCGCGTCGACAACACCCTGGCCAAGAACGGCACGCAGTTGGGTGTGGAGCTCAACTTCAACGCCCTCGAAGACTTCGAACCGCAGAACGTGGTCAAGCAGGTCGAGCCGCTGCGCAAGCTGCTGGAAGTGCGCAACAAGCTGGCGGACCTGCGCAACAAGATGGGCGGCAACGACAAGCTCGAAGAACTGCTGATGGACGTGCTGCAGAACACCGAGAAGTTGAAAACCCTGGGCAAGGAATTCGGCCGTGAAGCCGCCGTGCCAGCCACCGACGACAAAGCGTAGGAGCCTGACGATGAACGACAAGCAAACCGTGACTCAACAGGACAGCTCGCTGGTTGAAGTGGAAAGCTTCACCGCGCAATCCTCGTTGCTCGACAGCATCATTTCGCAAAGCCGCGTGGCCCGTTCCGAGACCGAACGGACCCGCACCCGCGACCTGATCGGTGAATTGGTCAACCAGATCCTGGAAGGCGAAATGACGCCGAGCAAGGACCTGATCGCCGTGCTCGATGCGCGCATCGCCGAGATCGACGCGATGCTCTCCGAGCAGATGAACGAGATCATGCACGCCAGTGAATTCCAGCAGCTGGAAGCGTCCTGGCGCGGCCTGAAGTATCAGGTCGACCAGACCGAGACCAGCACCACGCTGAAGATCCACCTGCTCAATGCGTCGAAGAAAGACCTGGTGCGCGACCTCAAGGCCGCATCCGAATTCGACCAGAGCGCACTGTTCAAGAAGATCTACGAAGAAGAATACGGCACCTTCGGTGGTGCACCGTTCGGCATGCTGCTGGGTGACTACGAGTTCAACCGCAGCCCGGAAGACATGTACCTGCTCGAAGAGATTTCCCACGTTGCTGCGGCTGCCCACGCTCCGTTCATTTCGGCGGCCTCGCCTGAGCTGTTCGGCTGGGATTCGTTTACCGACATGTCCGGCCCACGGGACCTGGCGAAGATTTTCGACACCGTCGAATACGCCAAGTGGAAGTCCTTCCGCGCCAGCGAAGACTCGCGTTACGTCGGCCTGACCCTGCCCCACGTGCTCGGTCGCCTGCCTTACGGCCCGGATACCACGCCGGTCGAGGAATTCAACTTCGTCGAAAGCGTTGATGGGCGCGACCACAACAAGTACCTGTGGATGAACGCCGCCTACGCGCTGGGCACCCGGGTCACTGATGCGTTTTCCCGCTACGGCTGGTGCGTGGCGATCCGTGGCGTCGAGGGTGGCGGTCTGGTGGAAGGCCTGCCAACGCATACGTTCAAGACCGATGACGGTGAAATCGCCCTCAAGTGCCCGACTGAAATCGCCATCACCGATCGCCGCGAGAAAGAGCTGTCGGACCTGGGTTTCATTCCGCTGGTGCACTGCAAAGGCACCGACTACGCGGCGTTCTTCGGCACCCAGTCGACGCAGAAGCAGAAGCAGTACAACACCGACATTGCCAACGCCAACGCCCGGCTTTCCGCGCAGTTGCAGTACATCTTCGCCACCTCGCGCATCGCCCACTACATGAAGGCGATCATGCGCGACAAGATCGGCAGCTTCGCCTCGCGTAAGGACGTCGAGCTGTTCCTCAACAAGTGGCTGTCGAGCTACGTGTTGCTGGACGACACCGCCAGCCAGGAAGCCAAGGCCAAGTTCCCGCTGCGCGAAGCCCGCGCCGAGGTGTTCGAAGTGCCGGGCAAGCCGGGGGTGTACAAGGCCGTGACCTACCTGCGCCCGCACTACCAACTGGACGAACTGACCGCTTCGTTGCGCCTGGTCGCCGAACTGCCGCAATCGACTCGCGCCTGATCGCCAACTTTGCCAGGGAGGCAACATGACCAGTCAACACAAGCTGTTGCCATCGCTGCTGGACCGATTGCTGGACGATCGTCCGCATCAGTCCATCGAAGCGTCATCGCAGCGCTTGTGTTCGCTGGCCGATTACAAGGCCAGCATCGTTCGCGACCTGGAAGTCCTGGTCAACACCCGCCAGTCCCTGGTCGCCAACGAGCTGGAGGGTTTCGCCAACCTGAACGGTAGCATCCTCGACTATGGCATGCCGGACTTCACCAGTCGCAGCGTGCTTGACCCCAAGGATCGCCTGCTGATCCAGCGGCAACTGGAGAAGGCCATCACGGTCGGCGACCGGCGCTTTCGCAGCGTCAAGGTGCAACTGCTCGCCCAACAGACCGGCCAACGCATGCTGACCTTTCGCGTGGACGCGGTCCTGCGCCTGCAAGACGTCACCCGCCAGGTGTCCTTCGACGCGGTGCTGCAGGTCAACACCCAGGAATACAAAGTGCAGAACCTCAACTGATGCTCGACGATCTGCTGCCCTATTACGAAAAGGAACTGTCGCACCTGCGCTTTTTGGGCCAGGAGTTCGCCAGCCAGTATCCGAAAATCGCGTCGCGGTTGCTCATCGAGGGCGATAACTGCGAAGACCCGCACACCGAGCGCTTGATCGAAGCGTTCTCGTTTCTCTCTGCACGCGTGCACAAAAAGCTCGACGACGAGCTGCCGGAAATCGTCGAGTCGTTTCTCGAAGTGCTGTACCCGCACTATCTGCGCCCTACCCCGTCGATGTCGATCGTCGAGTTCAACCTGGGCAAGCAGGAAAAAGTCACCGAAGCGTTCCGTGTGCCCCGGCATACCGAACTCAGTGCCAACCCGATCGATGGCGTGGTGTGTAAATTCCGCACCTGCTACCCGGTCGAGCTGTGGCCGGTGGCGGTGCAACAGGCCTCGTTCATCGAGATGGAACGCTCGGCGTTCAACGGCCACAGCGCCGACTTGGTCGCACGCTTGCGCATCGGCCTGGTGGCCACTTCCGATGTGAAGTTCGGCAAGCTGGAACTGGACAGCCTGCGGTTCTTCCTCGACGGCGAAAGCACGCTGATGCTGCAACTGTACGAGCTGCTGTTCAACAACCTGGCCAAGGCCACGCTGACTTTCGAAGATCAGGGCCGCAGCCGAGAGGTCGTGTTACCGGCCAACGCGTTGAAAGCCGTCGGCTACAGCCTGGACGAAGGCCTGGTGGACTACTCCGAGCGCTCGTTCCTCGGCTATCGCCTGCTGCACGAATACTTCACCTTCCCCGACAAGTTCATGTTCTTCGACCTGTCGGGCTTTGCACGGATTCTGGCGGGCAAGGAGATCGAGAAAGTCGAGGTCAACTTCTACTTTTCCGACTACGACCTGAGCGACCGCCTCGCGCGCCTGACGCAGAACATCGGGCGCAATAACTTCAAGCTCAACTGCACGCCGATCATCAACCTGTTCCGCCAGCAGGCCGAGCCGATCAAGTTGACCCACGCCCAGCACGAGTATGCAGTGACGCCGGATGTGCGCCTGCAAGGCTCGGCCGAAGTGGTGTCCATCGACCGCGTACGACGGGTGCGCAAGGTCGGCGGTATCGATCAGGTCGGCACTTGCCACCCGTTTTTCGAACCCCGCGGCGATCAGGGCCCAGGCCAAAGCTTCTGGATGGCCCGGCGCCGTGCGGCACAGGGCGGCCAGCGCGATGGCTCGAACGTGTTTATCCGAATCGTGGATCGCGAGCTGGGCCTGATGGAGGCCAACAACGACGCGTTGAGCATCCGCCTGACCTGCAGCAACCGTGACCTGCCCCTGCTGTTGCCGTTCGGGGGTGAGCGCGGCGATTTCAATATCCCGGGCAACTCGGTGATCAAGGACATCCGCTGCCTGCGCAAGCCCACCGCCACCGCGCGCGTGCCCTTGGGCAACGGCGTGATCTGGCGGCTGATTTCGCATCTGTCGCTCAATCACATGTCGCTGGTGTCCCGTGGCCGCGAGGTGCTGCTGGAGCTGTTGTCGCTCTACAACTACCGCAATGTGTCGGCGATCCGCAAACAGATCAACGGCATCGTCTCGGTGAGCAGTGAACCTGTGGTCGCACGCATCGGCCACCCGCGCCCGAACTTCGTCCGTGGTGTTGGCATCACCCTCAACTTCGATGAAAGCCAATACACCGGCAGCGGTGTGTTTCTGTTCGGCATGGTGCTCGATCACTTCTTTGGTCAGTACTGCTCCATGAACAGCTTTACCCAATTAACCCTTCGCACCTTGCAGCGCGAAAAGAGAGTCGTCCAATGGCCACCGCGAACCGGCGATCAACCCCTGGTCTGATCGACCAGGCACGGGCTGAGCCGCACCGATTCGAGTTTTTCCAGTTGGTGCGCTTGCTTCGCCTGCATTACAGCAGGACCGGGCGCATGGACCTGCAGACCCGACCGCACGAAGACCCCTTGCGTTTTCGCTCGCAGCTGTCGCTCAACTTCCCGGCCAGTGAAGTCAGCGATCTGCAGTTCGAGCGTGAAGGCAAGGTGTCCGTGGCCGGCCTGCCGCTGTCCGAGATGCAAGTGACCTTCATGGGGCTGGTCGGGCCGTCGGGCGTATTGCCGCGCCCGTACACCGAGCTGTTGATCGAGCGGCACATCCAGTACCGGGATGACGCGGCCCACGCGTTCCTCGACATCTTTTCGCACCGCATGACCACGCTGTTCTACGAGGCCTGGCAAAAGTACAAGTTCTACATCGAGTACGAACGCAACGGCACCTCGGATTTCGATCGTTACCTGCTCAACCTGGTGGGTTTCGGTCCCGAGGCGCAGAAGCAGAAATTCGACAGACAAGGCTCGCCCCTGCGCCGGGAATTGTTCAGCTATTTCTCCGGACTGTTCGCGCAGAAACCGCGCAACGCGTTGAACCTGGAAGCGATGCTGTCGTTCTATTTTTCGCTGCCGTTCAAGGTCAAGCCGTTTGCCGGTCGCTGGCTGAAACTCGACGCCAGCCAGTGCACGCAGCTGGGGCGCAAGAACGCCGTGCTCGGGCAAAGCGCCGTCGCCGGTAACCGGGTCTGGGACTACCAGTCGTGCGTGCGCATCGAGTTGGGTCCACTGGAACTGGCCGACTATCAACGCTTCCAGCCAGGCACCGAGGATTACCAAAAACTGGTGGAACTGGTGCGTTTCTACGTCGGTGCGGAACTCGACTTCCAGTTGGCACCCAAGCTCAAACCCAAGGCCGTACCGCTCGCCCGCCTGGGCACCGTTTCCCTGGGCCGGCTCGGCTGGCTCAAGCGACCGGGCGTCGATGTTGAACCTTCCCGCTGCGCCCTCTTCCACATTCCTTTTGATGGGGTCTCCCTGTGAACCTGAAGTCCCTGTTTGCCAAGCTCAACGACACCAGCCGTGCCGCCACCGAAAGCGCTGCGGCCCTTTGCCTGTCGGAACACCACTACGATGTCGAGATCGAGCACCTGTTGTTGCAGTTGCTCGACAGCCACGACAACGACCTGCCGGCCATCCTGCGTCATTACGACGTGGTGCCTGAGCGCTTGCAGGCGCAACTGGTCACGGCACTGGGGACGTTCAAGAAAGGCAATACGCGCACCCCGGCGCTGTCGCCGCACCTGACCCGCCTGATCGAACAGGCGTGGGTCCTGGCCTCCATCGAGTTCGGCCAGGCGCAGATCCGCACCGGCCATCTGTTGCAGGCCTTGCTCGATGACGATGAACTGCGCCGGGTGGTGATCGCGGGTGCGGCTGAACTTGAGAAAATCAACGCCGACGATCTGCGCGTGAACCTCAACGCCCTGGTGGAAGGCAGCGCCGAATCGGCCCTGGCCAAACCGCCGAGTGATGTCGCCAGCACGGTCAAGGGCAATGGCAAGACACCGGCCCTGGATCAATACACCATCAATCTCACGCAAAGCGCTCGCGAAGGCCGGATCGACCCGGTGCTCGGTCGCGAGTTCGAAGTGCGGCAGATGGTCGACATCCTCACCCGCCGCCGCCAGAACAACCCGATCCTCACCGGTGAAGCCGGCGTCGGCAAGACCGCCGTGGTCGAAGGCCTGGCCCTGCGCATCATCCAGGGTGACGTGCCGTCGGTGCTCAAGGGCGTCGCCATCCACACCCTCGACCTGGGCTTGTTGCAGGCCGGTGCCGGGGTGAAGGGCGAGTTCGAAAACCGCCTCAAGTCGGTGATCGAAGAAACCAAGCGCAGCCTGCACCCGATCATCCTGTTCATCGACGAAGCGCACACCCTGATCGGTTCGGGCGGCCAGGCCGGGCAGAACGATGCCGCCAACCTGCTCAAGCCAGCCTTGGCCCGGGGCGAGCTGCGCACCATCGCGGCAACCACCTGGGCCGAGTACAAGAAGTACTTCGAGAAGGATGCCGCCCTGGCCCGCCGCTTCCAGGTGGTGAAGGTCGAAGAGCCGGACGAAGACAAGGCGATCCACATGCTGCGCGGCTTGCTGGCCAAGATGCAGGAGCACCACAAGGTCACGGTGATGGACGAAGCGCTGGTGCAGGCCGTGCGCCTGTCCAATCGTTACATCACCGGGCGCCAACTGCCGGACAAGGCCGTCAGCGTGCTGGACACCGCCTGCGCCCGGGTCGCCCTGGGGCAATCGGCGCAGCCGGGGCCGCTGGAAGACTGCAAGCGCCAGATCGACAACCTGCAGGCGGAAATCTCGGTACTGCAGCAGGAAGCCGCCAAAGGCAGCGACCATGCCCGTCGCCTGACCACCCTGAACGCCGAGTTGCTGACCGAACAGCAGACCCGCGATGCCCTCGAACAACAGTGGCAACGCGAGCTGCAACTGGTGGAACAGCTCGGCGCCCTCAGCCTCCCGGACAATCAGGCACCGGATGCACAAGAAATTGCCGCAGTGCGCGCCGAACTGGCCAGCGTCCAGGGTGAGCAACCCCTGGTGCATGCCCTGGTGGATGGCGGCACCATCGGCGAAGTGATTTCCGGCTGGACCGGCATCCCCCTGGGCAAGATGCTGCGCGACGAAATCGACACGGTGCAGCGCCTGCCGGCACTGCTGGGCGAGCGGGTGCTCGGCCAGGACCACGCGCTGCAGGAAATCGGCAAGCGCATCAAGATTTCCCGCGCCCGCATGGAAGACCCGAACAAGCCCATCGGCGTGTTCCTGTTGCTCGGCCCGAGCGGCGTCGGCAAGACCGAAACCGCACTGGCCCTGGCCGACACCCTGTATGGCGGCGAGCGAAACCTGATCACCATCAACATGTCCGAGTACCAGGAAGCCCATACCGTCTCCAGCCTCAAGGGTTCGCCACCGGGTTACGTCGGTTATGGCGAGGGCGGCGTGCTGACCGAAGCCGTGCGACGCAAGCCCTACAGCGTGGTGCTGCTCGATGAAGTGGAAAAGGCCCACCCGGACGTGCTTGAACTGTTTTTCCAGGTATTCGACAAAGGCGTGCTGGACGACGGTGAAGGTCGCGAGATCAACTTCCGCAACACCGTGATCATCCTCACGTCCAACACCGGGACCGAGCGCATCATGCAGTGGTGCCTGAACGCCCAGCCGCAACCGCAGCCCGAAGAAATCGTTGAAGGCTTGCGTGACGAGCTGAACCAGGTGTTCAAGCCGGCCTTCCTCGGCCGCCTGACCATCGTCCCCTACTACCCGGTCCAGGACGCGATCCTGGAGCGCATCGTTTCGCTCAAGCTTGCGCGCATTCGCCAGCGTTTCGAGCGCAATCATCAGGCCGTCCTCGGTTATGACGAGGCGCTGGTAAAAGCCATTGCCTCGCGCTGCACCGAGGTCGACAGCGGCGCTCGCAACATCGACAACATTTTGTCCAAGACCCTGATGCCGGAACTGGCGCAGCGGGTCCTTGAGCGCATGGCGCAGGACAAACCGATCCAGAGTCTGAACATCGAGTTGGGCAGCGACGGCGATTTCGCCTATCGCCTGTGCTGACCGGGCATCTACAGGTAGTGGTCATGGACAAGAAAAATTCAGGGAAGCGTCTCGAAAAGACGGCGTTGGCCAAATGCCTGACGGCGGTGGCGATGATGGCGGTACTGAGCGCCTGCGGCGTCACCGACCGGGTCGGCAAACGTGTCGACGACACCTGGGCGGGCGACATGCTGTTCGACGACCAGGAGAAGGTCATCCTCACCTCCGACGGCGGCAACCAGCTCAATCCCGACGCGTCCGGCCAACCGCTTTCGGTGGTGCTGCGCGTGTACCAGCTGACCTCACTGGAGCGCTTTGCGTCGGTCGACGCCGACACACTGTGGGACGACCCGCAAAAAGCCCTCGGCAATACCCTGATCGAGAACCGCGAAATCACCCTGCTGCCGGGCATGGGCCAGGTCGACAAGTGGCCGCTGAACAAGGCCACCGGCTATGTCGGCGTCGCCGCGTTTTTCCGCACCGACGAGAACAGCCGCTGGAAGGTCGCGTTTGACGCCAACTCCCTGCGCAAGGACGGCATCTGGTTCTCCTCCGACGGCCTGCGGGTGCTGGTGGACAACAACAAGGTGTCCGCCGTCAGTGGTGTCGACGTCCTGGACAAACCAAAGACCCAGGAGCAACTGGCCAAAGCCGCCGCCCTGCCCGACCAGCCGGCCGAGCCGACGCTGACCGAGCGCGTGCAGGACGTCGTGGTGCAGAAGGCCCAGGACCAGGCAAGTGCCTCCGCGCAAAAAGCCGTGGACTCGAAATTGAATTCATTTTTGGAAGGCGCTCAATGAGTAAGCAAAGCCGGGTGATGTGGTCCGAAGGAATGTTCCTTTTGCCCCAGCATTTCCAGTATCAGGATGAGTTCCACCAGCATCAGCTGGCGCAGGCGACCCTGCGCAACACACCCTTTCACTGGGGCGTGCAGTTGCTGGAAGTGGACGAGGAAGCCCTCGCCACCGGCTCCCTGCAGCTCAAGCGGTTGAAACTGGTGTTTCCCGACGGCAGCCTGTTCGACGCGCCGCAGCACGATCCGCTGCCGGCCGCCCGCGACCTGAAGGACCTGCTCAAGGGTAACGACCTGAAGGTCTACGCCGCGCTGAAACTGCCGGAGCCCTTCGGCCTGAACTACGTCGAAGACGGCCAGGAGCAGAAGACCGGGCGACGTTTTCGCAAGCAGTTCGACACCTTGCCGGACCTCAACGAAGGCGACCTGGAAAACGAAATCACCAGCCTGCGCCTGAACGTGGTGATGCTGATCGACGGCGACAACCTCGATGGCTACACCTGGTGCCCGATCGCCCGGTTGTCACGCAACAACATCGGCGGCTTCAACCTCGACGGGCATTTCGTGCACCCGACGTTGCACCTGGGCACCCATGACACCCTGATCGGCCTGGGCAAGCGTTTGCTCGGCGCCCTGCAATCCAAGAGCAAGGCGCTGTCGGGTCGGCGTCGCGAGCGCGCGGACCAGATCGCTGAGTTTGGCTCGAGCGACGTGACCCTGTTCTGGCTGTTGAACACGGTGAACCGTGCCCACCCGGCCCTGGCGCACCTGCTCGCGCACCCGCGCCTGCACCCCGAGCGCCTGTATCTGTTCCTGGCTGAACTCGCCGGCGGCTTGCTGACGTTTTCGCTGGACACCCAGCTCAACGACATTCCCGAGTACGACCACCACGACCCGGCGGCCTCGCTGGTCAGGCTCGACGAGATGATTCGCGTGCTGCTCGACAACGTGGTGCCGAACCAGTGTGTGGTGATCAACCTCACCCAGACCAAACCCTCCTACTGGCAAGGGCAGCTGCACGATCCACGCCTGGCGGAAGCGGACTTCTACATTTCCGTGCACGCCGACATGCCGGGCGCGAGCCTGCTGGAACTGGTACCAAGGGCGTTCAAGGTCGGCTCGCCGGAAGACATCGAAGTGGTGGTCAACAGCGCCATGCCGGGCGTCACCCTCAATCATTCGACCCGCCTGCCCAATGCGATTCCGGTGCGACTGGACAATCACTACTTCTCCATCGAGCCCCATGGCCGGGTGTATGAGCGAATGATGAGTGCCCAGGCCATCTCTTTCTATGCGCCCAGCGCGTTCACCAACCTCAAGCTTGAACTGATGGCGGTACTCAAATGACCGAAGCCGTACTGCAAGGCGCCGTTGCGGCCGCCCGTGAAAAACCGACGCTCAAGGACCTGGTGCAGGACTTCATCAGCATGGCGCTGATCGTGCGCAAGGGTCGCCAGGTGACGTCGGTCAGCGCCTTCGAGGCGAGCGTTGACAGCTTCTTCAAGGCACTGGAGCTCGATGCCCGTGGCGCGAACTACAGCGTGGAACAGGTCAAGGACACCCAGTACGCCCTGTGTGCGTTCCTCGATGAAAGCGTGTTGCGCTCCGGGGACAACGAATTGCGTCGGCACTTTGAACTGCAACCCTTGCAGTTCCGCTATTTCGGCGTGCACCTGGCCGGTGAAGGCTTCTTCGAAAAGATCGATGCGCTGCGTGGTGACGTGAAACAGAACCTCGATGTGCTCGAGGTCTACCACCTGTGCCTGGCCCTGGGTTTCGAAGGCAAGTTCAGCCTCGGGCAAAAGGACCAGCTGCGCTACCTGGCCAATACCCTCGGCCAGGACATCGCACGTTTTCGCAAGACGCCCAAGGCCCTCTCGCCTGACTGGGCGTTGCCCGACCAGGTTTCGCAGATGCTGCGCCATGAAGTTCCCCTGTGGCTCTACCTGGCGCTGATTGCGCTGCTCTGCGCGGGTGTCTACCTGACGCTGGACTGGCTGCTGGGCAAAGACGTAGCCGCGTTGTCCGAACAAATCAGCCAGCTGTTCAGTGCCTGAGCACAGGTCAGGTAACCGAGTCAGGAAGACATGAAGACATTATTGCGTTCGTTGAAAAGTTTTTGGTTCCTCGTTCCCGTCCTGTGGCTGGCGAGCCTGGCGGTTTGCTGGTTCGTGGCCCCGCACGTGAGTTGGCTGCGCGGTTATGCGCTGGAGGCGATGGCACTGATCAGCGCCTTCTACCTGCTGGTCATTGTGCTGCGTCAGTACAAGCGCATCCGCGCCGAGCACAACCTTGAGAACCTGGTGCAGATCGAAGTCGATCGTTCGCTCAAATCCTCGGGTGAGTTCCGCGACCAGCACGTGCTGCGCGAACGCCTCAAGCACGCCATCGCGATGTTGCGCACCGATCGCTCGGCCGGTGGCGGCGGCTCGTCGGCGCTTTACGATCTGCCGTGGTACCTGGTCATCGGCATGTCCGCGGCCGGCAAGACTTCGTTGCTGACCCGCTCGGGCCTGTCCGCCAGCATTGCCAGCAGCGCCAACGACACCGAAAGCGGCACCCAGCATTGCGATTGGTATTTCAGCCCCGAAGCCGTGATGATCGACACGGCTGGCCGTTACCTGCGCGACGACCCGTCGGCCAGTGAGTTCGCCGCCTTCCTGCGGCTGCTGAAAAAGCAGCGCAGCAAGGCCGCGGTCAACGGCCTGGTGCTGGTGGTGAGCCTGCCTGAACTGCTGGCGTGCACCACGGCCGAGCGCAACGAACTCGCCGCACAACTGGTGTCGCGCATCGAGGAATACAATGATTGCCTGGACGCCAATCCACCGATCTACCTGATGCTGAGCAAGACCGATCAACTGCCCGGCTTCAGCCAGGCCTTTGAAGGCCTGGACCTGAACGAACGCCAGCAACCGCTGGGCATGACCTTCGGTTTGTCCGAGATCCGCAACCAGGGCCTGCGCCCGGTGCTGGATGCCAAGCTGGCCAACCTCCACGGTCATATACGTCGCCACGTCGACGCCCAGATGATTGCCCTGGGTGCCGATGCCGACAGCGCACTGCTGAACTTCCCGAACTATTTCGCCGAGCTGTCGGGGGTGCTGGAGCAGTTCCTCCAGCACTTCGCTGAAACCCGTCGCAGCGGTGCGCCACTGTTGCTGCGCGGGCTGTATTTCACCAGTGCCTTGCAGACCGACCAGCAGCTGAGCCAGGTGTATGAAGACGACCTGGCCGAGTCGTTCGCCCTGCAAGCGGAGCATGAGCAACCGCAGCAAAGCAGCGGCAGGAAAATCAGCGACCGCAGCTACTTCATCACTGACACGTTCCGTCGGGTGATCTTCCCCGATCGCGACCTGACCCTCTATCAGTCGCGCCTGGGCAAGAACAACTCCGCCAGCCCTGCCCTGCTGGGCCTGGCGGTACTTGCCGGGGTTGCGTTCATTGGCTGGCAAGCCCTGTCGTTCCAGAACAACCGTCAGTGGCTGGCTGCATTGCGCGAGCAACTGACCGAACTGCAACAGTCCCCTGACCGCGCCGGGTTACTCGCCTCGGGCCAGGGCCTGGAGCTGCTGCGCGAGCAACTCACAGCCATCGAAAAGCACCGTGCCAACGGCGTGCCGCTGCAGTTGAGCGCCGGTCTCTATCGTGGTGACGACATCTACCTCGTTGCGCAGACCGCTTACTTGCAGCAACTGCGCACCCAGGCGCTGGAACCCGTCACCTTGCAATTGCAATTGCAGATGCGTGCCTTCAATGAGTTCGCCCGGACCATGGATGCGCAAAACAGCTTTGCGCCCGCGCCAAACAAGGCCGACTCAACCAAAGCCCGCGCGGGCCAGAAACTGCCGACCCGCTTGAACAACCTGCCGCGCAGTAGCGCTGATGTCGCCAGTCGCCTGACCGGTGCCGCCAAAGGTGCCGCCAACAAGGCACGGGGCGAAGCGCTGACGGCACTGCGCAACCCTGCCACCGCGAGCGATGCCGCGGATCTGTCGGCTACCACCGGCGGGCTGTCGTTGTCCGAAGAAATGCTCGGCCGTCTGGATGAGCGCCAAGTCGCCTCCATCATCGAGTCCTATAACGCGCTGAAGCTCTACCTGATGCTCACGCAACCGGGCACCCACCCGGACCCGGAATTCGTCGGCGCTGCATTGCCGGTGGCCTGGGCCAATACCGCCAGTGCCGACCATCCTGTCAGCATTGAGGTGATTGAGGACAACTCGCCGGTCTACGTGCAGTTGCTCAAGAATGGCCAGGCACCCGCCTTGTCGCGTAACGAGCAGCTCATCAGCGAAACCCGTAACAGCCTGAAGTCCTTCATGATTTCCAGCTCGCTGGTGGACCGCGAATACCTGCGCCTGCAACTGGAATCCAGCCGTCAGTTCCCGGCCATCGGCCTGAGCGACCTGGTGCCACTGCCCGGCCGTCAGCTGCTGTATGGCAGCGAAGCGGTCCCGGCGATTTTCACCCGCCAGGGCTGGGAGCAGTTCGTCAAGCCAGAGCTGATCAAGCTGGTGTCGGGCAACCTGCAAAACGAAACGGACTGGGTGCTCGATGGCGAAGGCGGCGACAGCATCGTGCAGAAAGCCAACTTCATCCGCGAGTTCATGACGCGCTACAAGCGCGACTACACCCAGGCCTGGTACGGCTTTGTCGACAGCGTTGGCGTGCGTCACTTCACCGACATGGCCAATGCTACCCAGCAACTGTCGCTGCTCAGCGACGTGCAGAACTCGCCGGTGAAAACCCTCCTGGTGGCGGTCAACGACAACACCCAATGGGACGTCCCTGCCCCCCGCGAAACCCTGCCAGCAGGCAGCAAGCCCGATGACGGGTTCTGGAGCAGCGTCAGCGGGATCTTCGATGGCAAGAACACGGCACCAGGTGCGCTGGTATCGCCTCTGCCGGCGGTCGACGACGGCAGCCTGGCAAAGCGCTTCGAACCGGTATCGCGGGTGTTCGCCGTGCAAAACGCCGAGGGCGCCGACAGCACGATCATGGACCGCTACCTCGCGGCCCTGCGCAAACTCAAGGTGCGGATGAACAACATCCAGCGCTCCCAGGACGTTGGCAAGAGCAGCAAGCAGCTGATCAGTGAAACCCTCGAAGGCCAGCCGAGCGAAGTGACCAGCGTGCGCAACTACGTCGAGACCACCGTCGACACCAGCCAGGGCAGCCTGTCCGATTCGCTGCAGGGCCTGTTCAGCCTGCCGATCCAGTTTGCCTGGGAAACCCTGCGCGACCCGGCCGGCCAACAGATTGCCAAAGCCTGGGCGCAGCAGATCGCCAAGCCCTGGGAGCAGGTCATGGCGCACCGTTATCCGATCGCGCCAGGTAGCCGCAATGAAGCCTCGGTCAAGGATCTGCAGCGTTTCGTCGACCCGGAATCCGGGCTGCTGCCGAACTTCAAGCGCAACGAGATCGGCAATCTGTCCGGTGGCGAAGGCCTGGGGATGAGCAGCAACAGCAAGGCCACGCCGCTGGTCAACCCGAACATGGTCAACAGCATCGACAAGGCCAGTTCGTTGGGCCAGGTGATCGCCAGCCTGTCGGACCGCGAGAACGGCTTCGAGATCATGCTCGAACCTTCCGCCAACCTGACCGACATCATCTTCACCCTCGACGGCCAGGAGCAGCACTACCGTAATGGCAGGACCAGCTGGAGCCGTTTCTCGTGGCCGGGCACCACTAACACGCCGGGCGCACGCCTGGATGTGGTGACCCTGAGCGGCGAGCGCATCACGGTGTTCGACTACCCGGGCCGCTGGGGCCTGCTGCGCATGAACGACAGCGCCCGGGTCAGCGACCTGGACGGTATCCAGCAACGCTTCAGCTGGAACACCGGCAGTGGCCCGGTCAGCCTCGCCGTGCGCAACTACGGCGGCGTCAAGCTGACCGACCTGGCCAACGTCAAGGCGCTGAGCGCGCTCAATGGCGCAGAGGCTCGCCCGCTGTGAGCCGCCAGAACCTGAACCCGGGAAGCGGCCAATGATCGGCTGCTTCGGCAAGGTCCCCGCGAGCCCGGACTTCGTCAGCCTGCAAGGTGCGGGCGACGACGTCTGCGAGTTCGACGGCTGGCTGCAAGGCGCACTGGCCGCCCTGCAGCATCGCGAAGACTGGCGCGAGCTGTTCGACGCCTTGCCGCTGTGCTTTTTCAGCTACCGCGCACGCAGCGGCAACTGGTTGCTGGGCGGGCTGATCAGCTCCCGGGATTCGAGTGGGCGACGCTATCCGTTTTTCATTTTCCAGACCCTCAAGGCCAGCGAAGCCGAGCCGCTGGTCAATCCGTTCACCCTGGGCGAATTGTTCTGCGGGCAGATCAGGCCGCTGCTGCACATGGCCGTCCAGGGCGAAAGCACTTCGGCGCTGTTCGAGCGCATCAAGGCCCTGCGCCCGCTGCAAGGCCAGGACTTCGAGTTGTTCCGGCGCGTGCATGACAAGTTCCTGGTGAACTTCAACCTGCGCGATATCAGTACCGCGCTCGAAGGCGCCTACCCGGAGTTCGTCACCAACGCCGTGCTGACCCGGCTGCTGGCCCTGAAAAAGCACCTCGACCAGGCAACGCCGATCGGCATCGCCCTGCCCTTGCCGGCGGAAAGGGGTTTGAAAAACCCCACCGCCGATCTGTGGGTCACCTGGCTGACGCACATGACCCCGGAGCGCGCCGTGCCGCAAATCAGCCTCTTGGCGGACGATTTCATGCGCCCCCGGCTGATCTGTTTTGCCTCACGCAGTACCTGCGATGCCTATCGCCTGCTGACCGGTATCGGTGAGCGCTCGCAGAGCTATGACGTGCTGGCGTCTTTCGATGCCTTTGACGAGCACCACCGCCAACACACCTTTGCCGAAATCGACCGCCCGTTGGGTGACGTTATCGACCGTTTTGTCGATGCCCTGGATTCGAAGCCCGTATGAACAAGATCAAGTATTACTTCTTGCGCTATCAACCCTACATCCTGGGGGTGTGCTTTTTCCTCACGATCTTCGTGGTGTGGGGCATCGGGCGTGCGTTCGACTTCAGTTCACTCAACAGCCTGCTGACCGGCATCGGCGTGTTCCTGCTGCTGTCCGCCGGTTATGTGCTGCTGCTCTATCGGGGCGTGTCCCGGCATCACAACCTCGAAGGGCTGCTGCGCGAGGATGCCGACCAGGCCGTGTTGAACGCGAGCCCGGCGGATCGCGAGGAAGTCAGCCTGTTGCGCGAGCGGTTGTTGCAGAGCATCGAGCGCTTGCACAGCAACAAGCCAAGGGGCAGCAATCCAAAGGATGCGCTGTATGCCCTGCCCTGGTACCTGGTGGTCGGCCAGCCGGCGGCAGGCAAGAGCACCATGCTTTACCAGTCGGGCCTCAATTTCCCTTACGCTGAGCGCGAAGGTGTGCGAGTCGCAGGCCTGGGTGGCACGCGCAATTGCGACTGGTTCTTCAGCTCCGAGGCCGTCCTGCTGGACACCGCCGGGCGCTACATGAACAACCAGGAAGAGGCCGGCAAATGGCGCGCGTTCCTGCAGCTGCTGCGCCAGCACCGTCAGCGCCGGCCACTCAACGGCCTGATCGTCACCGTCAGCATCCACGACATCCTGCAGACCTCGCTGGAAGATCAGGAGCGCATCGCCAAGCGCCTGCGCGAACGCATCCAGGAAACCCATGCCCTGCTGGAAGTGCGCCTGCCGGTCTACCTGGTGTTCACCAAGTGCGACCTGGTGCCGGGTTTCACCCCCTTCTATCGCCAACTGGACGAAACCGCCCGCGGCGAAGTGATGGGCAAGACCTTCTCCCACAAAGGTTACGAGCAAGCCGACTGGGGCCAGCGCTTCGGCGCGGCGATGGATGAACTGGTCAGCTATTGGCAACAGGTGGCGAGCCAGCAGCTGGTCACGCAGGATATCCAGATCACCCGGCAGGATTCGGCGGTGTATCGCTTCCCGCTGGAACTGGCGGCCCTCAAACCAAGGCTTCAATTGTTCGTCGACGCCTTGTTGCGCGCCAACCCTTATCAGAATGCGGAACTGCTGCGCGGTTTCTATTTCACCAGTGCCCTCGATGCCGACCAGCCGGAATCGGGCGGGCACGCGCGGCAGGTGACCGAACGCTTCTCGCTGGAAGGTGAGCGGGAGATCGCCAACGGCAACGCACAACCGCGCCCGCTGTTCATCAACAGCCTGTTCCGCAAAGTCATCATTCCAGACCAGCACCTGGTGGCGCTGTACACCACCAACCACCGCGAACGTCGGCGCAAAGCGACCTGGATCGGCGCTGCCGCACTGGTCGCGGTGCTGCTGTGCAGCCTGTTGGGCTGGTCGTATGTGAACAACCGGAACACCTTGCACAGCCTCTCGGCAGAACTGACCCGGGCGGCCGCCGATGACCGCTCCGCCACCGGGCAATACACCGCCTGGCAAACCCTCGATCGCCTGCGTTTCTGGACCGCGCATTACTACGCCCAGCACCACGACGAAGGTGTGCCACTGCGCATGCGCCTGGGGCTTTATCAAGGCCACAAGGTAGAACCACTGGTGCGCAGCCGCTACTTCGACCGGCTGGAAAGTGTGATGCTCAAGCCCACGGCCGACAACCTGACCCGCTCGTTGTACTTGCTGACCACCATCAAGGTCTATCAGCGCAATGCCAAGGAATTGATGCCGGTCACCGGCGTGGACAGCGTCGAACCCAAGGCGCTGCCCAATGACAACCGGGCGCAGTCCATTGCGCAGTTCGGCAAGGCGACACTGGACACCTACGTGATGCTCTCGCGTGCCCAGCGTGAAAAGGCCGACCCGGCATTCCTGAAAGCGAAGATCCCGGACTACTGGTACCCGGCGATTGCCCGCCAAGTCGGCAACGCCGGTGTCGCCGCCGCGGACTATGAGTTCGCCAGCCGCCAGATCAACTTCTACAGCGACCAGATTCACGAGCCCGACGTGCCGCGAATCCTCGACAACGCGTTCCTGGTCTCCAGCTCGCGCAACTACATCAACAGCCTGCTGACCCAGTCGCTGCGCTCGATCGAAACCATCACGCTGGAGTCGGACACCTTGTTCGCCTTTGGCCGAGCCGACTTCCAGAGCCTGAAGAATGAAGGTCAAGGCCAGCTCAGTGCGATCGCCGGCAAGCTGCTGAGCACCCCCAACGTCGGGAAAATCATCATCGCCGGGCACGCCGATCAACTCGGCGATCCACAGGGCAACCTGCAGGTTTCCCGGCAGCGGGCACAAACCATCAAGACCTATCTGGTGGGCAAAGGCGTACCGGGCGAACTGGTCGAGGCCGTCGGCGAAGGCAGCACCCGGCCCCTGGTCAAGTGCGACATGCAACAGCCAAGGGCCCAGCTGATCCGCTGCCTGGAGCCTAACCGACGGGTAGAAATCGAAGTGCGGGCACTCAACTGAAACGCCGCACTCAATGAAGAAATACCGCTGCCCGGGTCGAAACCGGGTTGGCGCAACAAGCCTCTGTTGATCGATTCAAAGAGGTTAAAGCGAAGGGCTGTGATCTGTTTGCAGGTGACATCCTTTTTAATGAAGGTAAGGAGAAAGTAAAAATGGCATTTGACGCATACATCCAGATCGACGGCATTCCAGGCGAAGTACTGGACGACAAGCACAAGGATTGGATCGAGGTGCTGGGCTACGAGTACGGCGCCACCCAGGCGACCTCCGCGACTGCCAGCTCTTCGGGCGGTGCTTCGTCGGAGCGTGTGGCATTGAGCGACTTCAGCATCCGCAAAGCAGTGGACAAGGCTTCCGCCAAGCTGTTCGAAGCCTGCTGCAAAGGCACGCACATCGCCAAGATCCAGTTGAACGTCAACCGCGCCGGTGGCGACAAGGTGACCTACCTGACCATCAACCTGGAAGAAGTCGTGGTGTCGTCCGTGAAAGCGGTCGCTGGCGGTAGCCAGAACGGCGAAGACAAAGCGGTGGGCGACCTGCCGATCGAAGAAATCAGCTTCAACTTCGCTCGCATCAAGACCACCTATACCCAGCAGAGCCGTGCCGACGGCCAGGGCGGCGGTAACGTCACCGGTGGTTGGGATCGCACTGCCAACAAGGTTTTCGCGTAAACCCTGGGCAATAACGGACCGCGAGAGCGGTCCGGTTTCAGCACTGCGCCCGCGAAAGCGGGCACGGTGTTCTTTCATTCCGATCCGAGTTGCCTATGTCTGAATTTCTCAACGACCTTTCGCTGGCCGAACTGACAGCGCCCATCAACGGCGGGAGCGGCGAAGACCTGAGCTTTTCCACCCTGTTCGATCAGGTGAAAGAAGCGCGGCGAGCAGACCCCGATTATCTGACCCAGGGTGACTGGCAAACGGACCTGAAGTCTTCGGACTGGGACCTGACCCTCACCCTGGCTGCCCAAGGCCTGGCTCGACAGAGCAAGGACCTGATGCTCGTCGCCTGGCTCAGTGAAGCCTTGGCGCACAAGCACCATTTCTCCGGCATCACCTTTGGCCTGACCCTGGCCGAACGCCTGCTGGACAATTTCTGGACCGGCCTCTTCCCTTCCCTCGAGGATGGGGTCGATGAACGCGCGGCCCGCCTGGCGTGGATGAAAACCACCCTGGCGGATGTGGTGGGTGGGCTGCCCATCACCCAGGGCCAAGCGTACGGCCTGCTGCGCTATGACGAATCCCGGCACGTCGAAAACCTCGCGTTGCAGAACCCCCAGGCCATGCGTGCAGCCCTTGATGAAGGCAAGATCAACGCCGAGGTGTTCCAGCGTTCGGTGGTGCTGACCGACTCCGACCACCTGCGCCACAAAGCCGCTGAAATCGCCGCCAGCCTCAATGCCTGCGAGCAACTGCAGAGCACCGCCGACAGGCTGTTCGGCCACGACGCGCCGAGTTTTGCCGGGCTCCACGACGTGTTGTCCCGCGCCGGCCAACTGGCCGAGAAACTGCTCAAGGATCGCGGTATCGACCTACACCCGGCCCCTGTCGCGCCCACACCGGTCGTCGGCGATAGCGCTGGCGCACAATCTGAAGGTGCAGCAATGACCCAGACCCAGCAAGACATTCCCGTCACGCCGCTGCGCACCACACCGCAAACCCGCGACGAGGCATTCACCCTGCTGGCGGGTATCGCGCAGTACTTCAAGCAGACCGAGCCCCAGAGCCCTGTCCCCTACCTGATCGAACGCGCGATCAAATGGGGCAACATGCCGCTGGAGGGCTGGCTGAGCGATGTGATCAAGGACAGCAACGTGGTGGACAACATCCGCGATGTGCTGGGGACGAAGTCTTGATGACAGGCCGGAAAAACTGCAGGCAAAAAAAATCCCGGGCAGCTGATGGACGCCCGGGACTTAAAAATGCATAAACCGTGGTGGTGAACGCGGGGCGCATATTACGCAATGTTTCGCCCTGTAACAAGATATTTTCGTTAACCGGTCAGTTACTAAACTCTCTAAGCCGTTATATATCCTGATATTTTTTACGGTTAACCTCGAAACAACCTTAACTACAGGAACCAGCGGTACTCGCGGGCACTGATGTCATTCAGGAATGCCAGGTGGTCCTGGCGCTTGTTCTCGCAATACACATGGACGAATTCCGCGCCCAAACCTTCACGCAATTTTTGATGGCTTTGCATGGACTGCACCGCTTCGAGCATTTCCAGCGGGAAGTCGATCCCACTGTTGCGATCTTCGTTGAGCGGGGCGATCGGTTCGCGAGCTTGTTCGAGGCCTTGTTCCATTCCCACCAGGATCGCGGCGAGCACCAGATACGGGTTGGCGTCGGCGCCGGCGAGGCGATGTTCGACCCGCAGGTTTCTCGCGTCCGACTCCGGCACCCGCAGGCACGCGTCCCGATCCTCGAAACCCCAACTGGCGCGCGAAGCGACGTTCACCGTGGCGCTCAAGCGTCGCATTGCGTTGTGGTTCGGCGCGAAGATCGGCATGCAGTGCGGCAACACATCCAGGCAACCGGCTACCGCATGGCGCAACGCTTGTTGCCCGTTCGCCGCCAGCAGGTTGTTGCCCGCCTCGTCGTACAGGCTCACGTGCACATGCATGCCGCTGCCGGGGTGCTGCAGGTAAGGCTTGGCCATGAAACTGGCGCGGTAGTCGTGCTTGAGGGCCACGCCGCGCGTGCTGCGGCAGAACAAGGCGGCCCAGTCGGCGGCGCGCAGGCCATCGTCGAGATGACCGAAATTGATTTCGAACTGACCGGGGCCCAATTCGGCGGTGATCACCGTGGCATCGATGCCTTGGGCGCGCGCGGTCTCGACCATTTCATCGAGCACCGGGGCAAAGCGCGATAGGCGTTCGATGTGCATGTTCGGCTGGTCATCGGCATCGCCGGTCAGCGGGTCGCGGGCAAACTGCGGCAAGCCATCGCGCAATTGGCTATCGAACAGATAGAACTCCAGCTCGAACGCCACCACCGGAAAGATCCCTTTGCGAGCGAGTCGCTGAAGTACCTGCGCCAACACTTCGCGCGGCTCGAAGACGATCGGTTTTTCCGTGCCGTCGGAGGTGATCAACATTTGCCCCAAGGGTTGCTTCTCCCAGCTCACCAGCTTGAGCGTGCCCGGCACCAGGCGCCGCAGCGCATCCGGATCGCCGTCGTTGAAGCAGTAGTCGCCGATCTTGAACAGCCCGCCCTGGGTGCCGAGCAGCACGCAGTTCTGCGGCAACTTGAGGGCACTGCCGGCGGCGACTTTTTCGAGCATTTCGATCGGGTAGCGCTTGCCGTAGAAATGCCCGGGAATGTCCAGGGAAATCAGGTCGACGTAGCGCACCTCGGGGTAGCGCTGACGAAACCCACGCACTTCGGCCAGCAGATCAGAGCACACAGCATCCATCGTTTTGTTCCTTGCTTGTTTTTATCAGGTGTAGACCCAGAGCACGCGGGTCAATTGGGCCGAGAGGTTGCCGTAGCGGCAGTGGGCATGGCTGGCCAGTTGAAAGCTGTCGCCGGTGCGTAGGGTCACCGGGTCGTTGTCATCCAGCCACAGCGTCAGCTCCCCTTCCAGGACGTAACCGCCCTGCTCCGAGCTGTCCTTCATGTGCCGGTCGCCGCTGCTCGCACCGGGTTCCAGCTGGCTTTCAAGCATGGAAAAGGACGCGCGCATTTTTGGCGAGACCAGGATGTCGGTGATGCCATCGGCGTAGTACAGGGTGCGGCGCTCATCCGGCCGCGTCACCCAGGGCAGCGCCATGGGTTTGGGCAGGCTGTAGAAATAGGTTGTAGGCACGCCGAGGGTCTCGCTGATGGCGGTCAAGTCCGCCACCGTCGGGCGGGACAAGCCGCGCTCGACCTGGGATAGAAACCCCACGGAGCGGCCGATCTTGTCGGCCAGGTCCTTCAAGGTGTACTTCTTGTGCTTGCGCAGGTCCTGGATCAGGATCGCCAGCGCCGAAATCTCTTCTTGCATGTCCATCTAAAGGCTTCCAGAAGTGGCCGATTCAAATGCTGTCGCGCAGCCGGTACCAGGCTTTGCCGATGGCTTCCAAGGGTGCTGCCATGTATTTTCCGCCGGGAAAGCTGCCATTGGTCAAACCCTGGTACAACGCCAACTCATCCGGCTGGCCGAGAATGGCGTCGGACACCGCCCGGGCTCCGGCAAGGGTCGGCAGCACGCCGTGCCCGGAGTAGCCCTGCAACCAGTAGAGGTCGCCGCGTCGACCGATGTCGGGCGTGCGCTTGAGCGTCAGGTCAATGTGCCCGCCCCAGGCGAACTCCAGTTCAATGCCCTTCAATTGGGGGAACACCCTTTCCAGGCACGGCCGGGTGGCACCGGCAATGTCCTTGGGCATGCCCCCCAGATAGGTGCAGCCGCCGCCGAACAGCAGCCGGTTGTCCGGCGTGCGGCGGAAATAATCGAGCACGAACTGGTTGTCGGTGACGCAGACATTGCCCGGTAGCAGCGCGGTGGCCTGGGCCTCGGACATCGGCGCCGTGGCCACCTGATAGGTGCCCACGGGCAATACGCAACTCGCTAGCTGCGGGTCGAGTCGGTCCAGGTAGGCATTGCAGGCCAATACCAGGACATCGGCGCGGATGCGACCGCGGTCGGTGGTGACCACGTAGCCGTTTTCGTCCTCGCGATATTTCAACGCCTTGCTTTGTTCATGAATCACGCCGCCCGCCTTCTCGATCGCGGCGGCCAGCCCCAATGCCAGCTTCAAGGGGTTGAGGTGCCCGCCTTCGGGGTCGTACAAGCCGGCCTGATAGCGCTCGCTGGCCACCCACTCTGGCAACTGGGCGCGCTCGATGAAGCGCAAACCGTCATGCCCCCATTTGTGGCTGGCTTCGTGTTGCCATTCGGTCAAGAGGCTGACCCGGCGTGGCATCACGGAAGTCCATAGATGGCCGGGGCGGTAGTCGCAATCGAAGCCATGGCGTTCGGGCAGCTCGCGCAACTCCCGTGCAGCCCAGCGCATGCCGTCCCACATGCGCCGTGCGCGTTCGTGGCCCAGCGCGGCTTCCAGCGGTGGCATGTCACAGGACCAACCGAGAATGGCCTGGCCGCCGTTACGTCCCGATGCGGCCCAGGCGACGCGACTGGCTTCCAGCAAGGACACGCGTTTGCCGGCCAGGGCCAGGCGTAGCGCCGTGTGCAAGCCGCTGAAGCCGGCGCCGATGATCAGCACATCGGTGTTTTGCTCGCCTTCCAATGCCGTTCGATTGACCAGGCGGTCGGCGCAGGTGTGGGCGTAGTAGCTGGCGACATGCTGGGTGGATTGCTGAAACATTACCGGCTCCATGAAATTTTATAGTTTTAATTTCATGAAAAAATACAGGTTTAATTTCATGAGTGCAAGGTTGGTCTCCTTGTGGGGGCTGACTTGGCGGCCTGCCAGATGCCCCCTCTCCCACGGCCGCCCCCGATCCACTGTAGGAGCTGGCTTGCCAGCGATGGTCGTCAACGATGACGCGGGGAGCCTGATACCCCGCGTAATCGTTGACCTCCATCGCGAGCAAGCTTGCTCCTACAGGTAAGGGTGAAACCATAGTTGGCCTTTACCGCAGGAATGGATCTGTACACAGTCAATAAAATCCAGATGGGCTGTCAGGCCGCCATCGCCGGCAGGCCAGCTCCCACAGTTTGATTAGAGTACATCTGCATGAGATCAGTCGGCTGGTCGCCATCGCCAGCATGCCGGCTCCTGCAAACTAGCGCCTACAGGCATTTCAACAACACGTTGCTCAGCCAATAAATTTCCCACCAGTTAAAAAACTTTCACAAAAACCTCTGGACGCGCCCCCAGCATTCCCCTTATAAAGCCACCAACAGGAATATTTTATTCCCACCAAGAAAATGCGCTCAAGGAATGAGCTTCGCTGTCCGCTGACATTTTTTCGCTATGCGATGAGCTGCCGCCATCATCCCGAGGACGTGTCATGCAACACGAGAAAAACCATTTCATCATCAAGATCACCTGTCCCGCGGTGTCCGGCATTGTCGCGGCCGTCACCACTTACCTCGCGGACAACGGTTGCTACATCGGGGAGATGGCGCAATTCGACGACGATTTCAGCGGCCGCTTTTTCATGCGCGCGGTGTTCCGTTTCAACGATGGCCACGCCGGGGATATCCAGCAGATAAAGGACGGTTTCAGCGACGTCGCCCAGGCCTTCGACATGGACTGGGAACTGCACGACACCCGCGAGCCCATGCGCGTGCTGCTGATGGTCAGCAAGTTCGACCATTGCCTGACCGACCTGCTCTACCGTTACCACAAGGGCGAGATGGACATGACCATCACCGCCATCGTCTCCAACCACCTCGACCTGCGGCCAATGGCCGAGCGCGAGGGCATTCGTTTCATCTACCTGCCGGTGACCAAGGACACCAAGGCGCGCCAGGAAGCCGAGCTGATGAAGGTGGTCGACGACACCGGCACCGAGCTGGTGGTGCTGGCGCGCTACATGCAAATCCTCTCCGACGACCTGTGCAAGCAACTCTCCGGGCGGGCGATCAACATTCACCATTCGTTCCTGCCCGGCTTCAAGGGTGCCAAGCCCTATCACCAGGCTTATCAACGCGGCGTGAAGTTGATCGGCGCCACCGCCCACTACGTCACCAGCGATCTCGATGAGGGGCCGATCATCGAGCAGGAAGTGCAGCGGGTCGATCACGTCTATTTGCCGGACGACCTGGTGGCCACCGGCCGTGACACCGAGACCGTGGCCCTGTCCAAGGCGGTCAAGTACCACCTGGAACACCGGGTTTTCCTCAACCAGGACCGAACGGTGATCTTCCGGTGAACAGCCCTCGACTGATTGACGGCAAAGCCGCCGCCGCCCGGGTGTTGATCGAGGTCCGCAAGGACGTCGACGGTCTGCGCGCGAGAGACATCCAGCCAGCCCTGGCGGTGATCCTGGTCGGCAGCGACCCGGCCAGCCAGGTCTATGTGCGCAACAAGATCCTACGCGCCGAAGAGGTCGGCATTCGCTCCCTGGAACATCGCCTGCCCGCCGACACCAGCACCGAACAACTGCTCGACCTGATCGCCCGCCTGAATGCAGATCACGCGATCCACGGCATTCTCCTGCAACTGCCCTTGCCTGCCCATGTCGATGAACTGCGGGCACTGCAAGCCATCGATCCAGGCAAGGACGTCGACGGTTTTCACAGTGAAAACGTCGGTGGCCTCAGCCAGGGCCGTCCGGTGCTCGCGCCCTGCACGCCCAGCGGCTGCCTGTACCTGCTGGAACAGACCTGCGGCGATCTGCGCGGCAAGCACGCGGTGGTAATCGGCCGTTCGAACATCGTCGGCAAGCCCATGGTCGCGCTGTTGCTCAAGGCCGACTGCTCGGTGACCGTGCTCCACTCGCGCAGCCCGGACCCACAAGCCCTGTGCCGCCAGGCCGACATCGTCATCGCCGCCGTGGGTCGTCCGCGCCTGATCGACGCCAGTTGGCTCAAGCCTGGCGCGGTGGTGATCGACGTCGGCATCAATCGCATCGACGACGCCGGTCGCAGCCGCCTGGTCGGCGATGTCGACTTCGACAGTGCCCTGCTCCAGGTCGCCGCCATCACCCCGGTACCCGGGGGTGTCGGGCCGATGACCATTGCCTTCCTGATGAAAAACACCGTGACCGCGGCCCTTATGCAACACCACAGCCAATCGGAGGCCGTATGCCCTTCAATCTCTTGAAGTACGGGTTGAGTTCCGAGTACCCGGTCGAAGTGGACCTGCCGCCACCCCGTGAACTCAAATCCAGCTATGACGTGGTGATCATCGGTGCCGGCGGCCATGGCCTGGCCACCGCTTATTACCTGTCCAGGTACCACGGCATCAACAACATCGCGGTGCTGGAAAAGTCCTATCTGGGCGGTGGCAATACCGCGCGGAACACGGCGGTGATCCGCTCCAACTACCTCACCAGCGAAGGCGTGCGTTTCTATGCCGAGTCGGTGCGGATGTTCCAGGGCCTTTCCAACGAATTCGATTTCAACATCATGTACTCCGAGCGCGGCCAGCTGACCCTGGCCCACACCGATGCCACCGTGCGTTCGTTCCGCCAGCGCGCCGAGGTCAACAAGCACTTCGGCGGGCGCACTGAAATGATCGACCGCCAGCAGATCCGCGAACTGGTGCCCAGCCTCAACCTCGACCCCGGCCACCTTCCGGTGATCGCCGGCCTCTGGCACATCGACGGCGCCACCGCGCGCCACGACGCCGTGGCCTGGGGCTACGCCAAGCAGGCAGCCAAGCGTGGTGTGGAAATCCACCAGCTCACCGAAGTGCAGGACCTGATCATCGAGAACGGTGCGATCACCGCCGTGAAGACCAACCGCGGCACCATCAAGTGCGGCTGCGCGGTGCAGGCGATCGCCGGGCACAGCTCCTTGCTGTTGGCCAAGGCCGGGATTCGTTCGCCGATCCAGACCTTTCCGCTGCAAGCCATGGTCACCCAGCCGTTCAAGCCGTTTCTCGATCCGCTGGTGAGTTCCTCGGCGCTGCACTGCTACGTGCAACAAACCAGCCGCGGCGAAGTGGTGTTCGGTGGTGGCTCCGATCCGTACCCGCTGTTCAACACCCGTTCGACGCTGGACCTCAAGGAAAGCCTGCTGGCCCACGCCATCGAGATGTTCCCGTTCCTGGCCAACGCCAAGCTGATGCGCCAGTGGGCCGGGATCACCGACATGACCCCGGACTACAGCCCGATCATGGGCCTGTCGCCGGTGAAAAATTACTACCTGGACGCCGGTTGGGGCACCTGGGGTTTCAAGGCCACGCCCATCTGCGGCAAGACCATGGCCGAACTGGTGGCCAGCGGCGGCAAGGTCCCGGAGCTGATCAAGCCCTTCGGCCTGGAGCGCTTCTCGACCTTCCGGCAAGTCAACGAAATGGGCGCCACGGCGGCCAGTCACTGAGGGAGAGCGGACCATGAAAATCATCAATTGCCCGCTCAACGGGCCACGCAATATCAGCGAGTTCACCTATGGCGGTGAATTCAAACCCATGCCGGATCCAGTGACCTGCAGCGATGCCGAGTGGGCCGACTACGTGTTCAACACCGACAACCTCGCCGGTGTGGTGCGCGAATGGTGGATGCACACGCCATCGAGCTACTGGTTTCTCGCGGAACGTCACACCGTGACCGACGAAATCCTGCGCACTTTCGACCCCAAAGAACTTTTCACCGCCCGCGTCGACTTCAACGCCGCCCAGGAGATCGCCGGATGAACCGCCTACCCGCCCCGATGGGCCTGCTGATCGACCGTGACCAGCCGCTCGATTTCAGCTTCGATGGCCAACCCTACCAGGGCCTGCAAGGCGACAGCATCGCCAGCGCCCTGCTCGCCAACGGCCGCTTCCTGATTTCCCGCTCGTTCAAATACCATCGCCCGCGTGGCCCGCTGACCATGGCCGGGCAGGACGCCAACAGCCTGGTGCAACTGCCCCAGGAACCCAACGTCCTGGCCGATGCACACGCGCTGGAGGCCGGTTTGCAGGTGACGGCGCAGAACGTCAACGGCTCGCTGGACAACGACCGCGATGCGTACCTGGGCAAGTTCTCGAAATTCATGCCGGTGGGCTTCTACTACCGCTCGTTCTACAAGCCCAAGGGCATGTGGAAAGTCTGGGAACCGATCATTCGCAAGAAGGCCGGCCTGGGCGTACTGGACCTGAAGTTCCAGCCCGAATACTACGACAAGGCCTATCTGTTCACGGACGTTGCGGTGATCGGCGCCGGTCCCGCCGGGCTGCACGCCGCACTGACCGCGGCCAATGCCGGGGCCAAGGTGCTGCTCATCGAGCAACAGCCGGTCCTCGGTGGGTCGCTGACCTATGCGCGCTTCGACATCGCGGGTACACGCGCCGACGCCTTGCGCCGCGAACTGCTGACGGCGGTGCAGCAGCACGCCAATATCCGCATCCTCACCGAGGCGAACTGCAACGCCTGGTTCACCGACAACTATCTGCCGGTGATCCAGGGTAAACGGATGTACAAGGTGCGCGCCCGCCAGTGCCTGGTGTGCAGCGGTGCGTTCGACCAGCCGGTGGTGTTTCGTAACAACGACTTGCCCGGGGTGATGCTGACCAGCGCCGCACAGCGCCTGATGAAGCTGTACGCGGTCAAGCCGGGCAAGCGCGCCGTGGTGCTGACGGGCAACGATGACGGTTACCTCGCCGCCCTGGATTTGTTCGATCAGGGCGTGGAAGTCGCCGCAGTAGTCGACCTGCGCCATGGCCCGAGCGATGAAGCCCTACTCGCTGCACTGGCGCAACGCAAGATTCCCTGCCAGCGCAACAGCACCGTGTACGAAGCCCTGCACGAAAAAGGCCTGCGCCATGTCAACGGCGTCGACGTGCGCCAGATCACCGCCCAGGGCCAGGTCGCCGAGAGCGGGCAGCGCCTGGCCTGCGACTTGCTGTGCATGTCCGCCGGCTACATGCCGGTTTATCAACTGCTGTGCCAGGCCGGTGGCAAGCTGGCCTACGACGATCAGCGCGCCGAATTCACCCTCAGCGGGCTGCCGCAGAACCTCGCGGTCGCAGGCTCGGTGAATGGCTGTCACCGCCTCGACAACGTGATCGCCGACGGCGTCAATGCCGGTGCCGACGCCGTCGCTGCGCTGGGCATTGCGGTCGGTGTGCATCGGACGCCCCTGGGCAGCGAGATGCGCGTCAACTTCAACTGGCCGATTTTCCCCCACCCCAAGGGCAAGGACTTCGTCGATTTCGACGAGGACCTGCAAGTGGCGGACATCGTCAATGCCACGCGCATCGGCTATCGCGACGTGCAACTGGTCAAGCGTTATTCCACCGTGGGCATGGGCCCATCGCAAGGCCGCCATTCGGCGCTGCCGACCGCGCGCCTGGTCGCCTGGGCGACCCAGCGCAACATCAGCGAAACCGGGGTGACTACCGCGCGCCCGCCCTTTGTCGCGGAAAAACTGGCCCACGTCGCTGGTCGCGCCTTCGATCCGTACCGCCAAACCCCGATGCATGCCCGGCACCTGCAAGCCGGGGCGAAGATGATGCCGGCAGGCATCTGGCAGCGCCCGGCCTACTACGGCCATGCCAGGGACCGCGAGGCGTGCATGCAGGCCGAAGCCCTGCATGTGCGCAACAAGGTCGGCATCATCGACGTCTCGACCCTGGGCGGCCTGGATGTGCGCGGCCCGGACGCCGCCGAGCTGCTCAACCGGATGTACACCTTCGCCTTTCTCAAGCAGCCGATCGGGCGATCCCGTTACGCTCTGATGACCAATGAACACGGGGTGGTGATCGACGACGGCGTCTGCGCGCGGTTCGCCGAAAACCACTTCTACGTCACCGCCACCACCAGCGGTGTGGATCGCATCTACCAGCAGATGCTCAAGTGGAACGCGCAATGGCGACTGGACGTGGACGTCGCCAACGTCACGGCGGCGATTTGCGCGGTCAATGTCGCCGGTCCCGACTCGCGCAAAGTGCTGGAGAAAGTCTGCAGCGACCTCAACCTGAGCGCTGCGGCGTTCCCCTACCTCGGCGTGCGCCAGGGCACCGTGGCCGGCATCAAGGCCCGGTTGTTGCGCGTCGGTTTTGTCGGCGAACTGGGTTATGAAATCCACGTACCGGCGCGCCATGGGCTCAAGCTGTGGGACGCACTGATGGAGGCCGGCAAGGCCCATGACATCCGCCCTTTCGGCGTGGAGACCCAGCGTTTGCTGCGCCTGGAAAAAGGCCACGTGATCATCAGCCAGGACACCGATGGCATGACTCATCCGGGGGAAATCGACATGGGCTGGGCGGTCAGTCGCAACAAGCCGTTCTTCGTCGGACGGCGCTCGGTGGACATCCTTGAAGCCCAGCCGCAAACCCGCAAACTGGTGGGCTTCACCTTGCCCAGGGACAGCGCGCAACCACTGGAAGGTCACCTGGTGCTCAACGGCCCGGACATCAGCGGCAACGTCACGTCCTGCGAGTACTCGGCGAGCCTGGGCAAGATCATCGGCCTGGCCTACGCCGGCATCGACCAGAGCGCACCCGGGCAACGCATCCCGATCCGCGTCGAAGGTGGCCGCGTGGTGCAGGCCGAAGTCGTGTCGCTACCCTTTTTCGATCCCGCCAACCTGCGCCAGGAGCTTTGAGCCATGACCAGCCTGACACAACAACACAGCGCCGGTCAGCCGGCCCTCGCCCTCCTGTCCAGCTGTGCGCTGACCGACTTTACCGACCTGCCCCGGGTCGGCTTTCGCGGCGCCGGCAGCGCGCACTATTTGCAGAGTCGGGACTTCGTGCTGCCGGAAGCGCCCAACCGAGCCGCCAGCCAGGTTGATGGCAGCTGGGTGGTGCGTCTGTCCCAGACCGAATACCTGCTGCTGGGCAGCGCCCAGGACCTGGGTGAACGCATTGCCGACGAAGAAGCTCGCTGGGAGATGGACCATCAAGCCAACTACCTGCTGCCGCGCCAGGACAGCCATGCCTGGTTCCAGCTCAGTGGCGAGTATTTGTCCGAGGTCATGGCCAAACTTTGCGGCGTGGATCTGAGCGCGCAGGTGTTCGGGCCCGGTGCCGTGGCGCAGACATCGGCTGCGCGCATTAACGTGATTGTGATCAACGCCACGGCTGCGCAACAGCCGAGGTTTTATATCCTCTGTGACCGGGCATCGATGGTTTATTTTCAGGAGGCGTTGCTGGATGCGATGGAGGAGTTTTCGGGCATGGCATAAAAGATTAATACATACGCTCACGATCAGGCCGGCCGGGCGGCGGGCCCCTGTGGAAGCGAGCCTGCTCGCGAAAAACCTGAGAGCACCGCGGGGTGTCAGGCTTCACGCGTCAGCGTTGACCTCCATCGCTGGCAAGCCAGCTCCTACAGTGTGATTGGGGCCGTACACAGCTTTCCTGTGCGCTGTGGAACCTGTAGGAGCTGGCTTGCCAGCGAAGAGGTCGGCACATCCAACATCTCTGGTGACTGACACACCGCCTTCGCTGGCAAGCCAGCTCCTACAAGGGATTTGTGGCCATACGCAGCTTTCGTGTGCGCTGTGGAACCTGTAGGAGCTGGCTTGCCAGCGAAGAGGCCGGCACATCCAACAGCTCTGGTGACTGACACACCGCCTTCGCTGGCAAGCCAGCTCCTACAAGGGATTTGTGGCCATACGCAGCTTTCCTGTGCGCTGTGGAACCTGTAGGAGCTGGCTTGCCAGCGAAGAGGCCGGCACATCCAACAGCTCTGGTGACTGACACACCGCTACAAGAGATTTGTGGCCATACACAGCTTTCCTGTGCGATGCGGATCTGTAGGAGCTGGCTTGCCAGCGAAGAGGCCGGCGCATCCAACAGCTCTGGTGACTGACACACCGCCTTCGCTGGCAAGCCAGCTCCTACAAGGGATTTGTGGCCATACGCAGCTTTCGTGTGCGATGCGGAACCTGTAGGAGCTGGCTTGCCAGCGAAGAGGCCGGCGCATCCAACAGCTCTGGTGACTGACACACCGCCTTCGCTGCGATGCGGCGATCCGACAAGCCAGCTCCTACAGTGGATCGGGCGTTGCCGCGGGAGCGCGGCTACCTGAAGAAATGGCTGGGGGTCTTGCCGAACTGTTTCTTGAACATGCTGGTGAACGCACTGGGGCTGTCGTAGCCCAGCTCCCCGGCAATGTCGATGATCTTCTCGCCGACGGCGATGCGCTCCAGGGCCAGCAGCAGGCGCGCCTGCTGACGCCATTGGCCGAAGGTCATCCCGGTTTCCTTGCGGAACAGGCGCTGGATGGTTTTTTCATCGAGGTCCAGGCGTGCGCTCCAGTGCGCCAGGGTCGAGCCATCGCCGGGATCGCGCTGCAACGCCGAGCACACCACCTTGAGCCGTGGGTCCGTGGGCTGAGGCAGGTGCAGAGGCAAGGTCGGCAGGATCCGCAGTTCATCGAGGATCAGGCGCATGACCCGGCCCTCGCGCGAGTCCGCCTCGTAGGGTCCGCTGATCTCCACCGAGACCTTGATCAACTCACTGAGCAACGCCGAAATACTCACCGCTCGGGGTTCCGCTGGCATATCCGCAGCCGCCTCGGGGCGCACGAACAGGCTGCGCATTTTCAACGGGCCGACACAGCGAATCGAATGAATATGCCGGCTCGGCATCCAGATCCCGCGGCTGGGCGGCACCGTCCACTGGCTCAATCCCGAGTGCACCACCATGACGCCTTCGATGGCGTAGATCAGTTGGTGGGCCTGATGGGAGTGCGCTTCGATCACCCAGTTCTCCGGGTAGTCGGTGGCGCTGCTGCTCACGGCGCAGGCGCGGCCGTCGATCTCCCTGAGGAATTCATCCAGCGACTTGATCATGATGCCCTTTTTGCGATAGTCGATTCCCGAATTGCGCGAGACAGGCAATCGGACGCCCCCTAGGATAGCGCTGAACCCTGAAATGGCCAGCGCTTTTACCCCGCGCCGGCCGCGCTTTTTCTCTGGAAGGATCCCATGTCCATCAGTACAACCGCCTCCGCCACTACCTCCAAGAAGGCCACCGCCTCGGTGGCCAGCCAGGCCAGCCCGCTGGTGATGCGCGTCATCGGCGCCTGTGCCCTGGCGCACCTGATCAACGACCTGATCCAGGCCGTGCTGCCGTCGATCTACCCGATGCTCAAGGCCACCTATGGCCTGACTTTCACCCAGGTCGGCCTGATCACCCTGACCTTTCAACTGACCGCTTCGCTGCTGCAACCCTGGGTCGGTTACTACACCGACCGCCACCCCAAGCCGTGGCTGTTGCCGGCGGGCATGGTCTGCACCCTGATCGGCATTTTGATGCTGTCGATGGTCGGCAGCTTCGGGGCGATCCTGGTGGCTTCGGCACTGGTGGGCATTGGCTCTTCGACCTTCCACCCGGAGACTTCCCGCGTCGCGCGCCTGGCCTCGGGCGGACGCTACGGCCTGGCCCAGTCGACCTTCCAGGTCGGCGGCAACGCCGGCAGCGCCTTCGGTCCGCTGCTGGCGGCGGCCATCGTCATCCCATACGGCCAGGGTAACGTCGCCTGGTTCGGCCTGTTCGCAGTCTTCGCCATCCTCGTGCAATACGGCCTGAGCCGCTGGTACCGCAACCACCTGAACCTGTTCAAGCTCAAGCAAGGCACCAAGGCCACCCATGGCCTGTCCAGGCAACGGGTGACTTTCGCCTTGGTGGTCCTGGCCTTGCTGGTGTTCTCCAAGTATTTCTACATGGCCAGCTTCACCAGTTACTTCACCTTCTACCTGATCGAGAAGTTCGACCTGTCGGTGGCCAGTTCGCAGCTGTACCTGTTCCTGTTCCTCGGCGCCGTGGCAGCCGGCACTTTCTTCGGCGGGCCGATCGGTGACCGGATCGGGCGCAAGCAGGTGATCTGGTTCTCGATCCTCGGCGCCGCACCCTTCACCCTCGCCCTGCCCTACGTCGACCTGTTCTGGACCGGCGTGCTGAGCATGATCATCGGCTTCATCCTCGCCTCGGCCTTCTCGGCCATCGTGGTCTTCGCCCAGGAATTGGTGCCCGGCAACGTCGGCATGATCGCCGGGGTGTTCTTCGGCCTGATGTTCGGTTTTGGCGGCATCGGCGCCGCGCTGCTCGGGCACCTGGCGGATATCCACGGCATCGAGTACGTGTATACGCTGTGCTCGTTCCTGCCGCTGCTGGGCATCCTGACGATCCTGTTGCCATCTACCAAAGGCGTTTAGCGGCCAGGTTTTGCGCCAGCGTCAAGGCATTGCCCAGTGCCGCGCCGCTGGCGGTGTTGTCGAAGATGCACCAGGTGGACGACCCGTCGGCCGTAGCTGCATGCATCTCGCCCGCCAGGCGTTCCAGCCGCTGCTCGTCATAGGGGCTGTAATAGATGCGTGGCGAGCCATGCAGCCGCCAGTATTTGAGGCCCGGCCATCCCCGTGGAGTCGAGTCGGTGCTGATGCGCGAAGGATCCACCGCAGCCTGCGCAATGCGATAGTGCACCAACAGGGCCCCGGCCTCCGTCCAGGATTCGTGTCGGGGTTCAAGCACCACATCCCCTGCAAAACACCGCCTGAGACTGATGAAAAAAGCCTCGGCAATCGGCTCGACAAATTCCAGAGACGGCGGCAATTGCACCAGCAGGCAGCCCAGGCGATCGCCCAACCCGGAACACTGCAGCACAAACTCATCGAGCGCCTGGTCACAGTCCTGCAGACGCTGCACGTGTGTGATCTGCTTGGGCACCTTGACGCTGAAGCGAAAGCCGGCCGGCACGCAGGCGCCCCAGCGCTGGTAGGTTTGGACGCGATGCGGGCGATAAAACGAGCTGTTGATCTCAACGCAGTTCAGTCGCGCCGCATAACGCTGCAAGTGGGTGCCCTCTGCCGTGAAGGCGGCCGAATATTCCCGGCCCAGGCTCCATCCGGCGCACCCTGTGAAAATTGACTGAACATTCACATCCATCTACCTCCCCCCTGCTTATGTCTAAGGGCACAAAGCGGCTGCGGCGGTTCCTTTTTTCGTTCACGACGGTGGATCAATGGTCGAGCGCCATAAGTGATCGCCTTCGCGTGAAAACAGTTGCAACCAATGGTCATCAACCCCGGTCGACATCGAAAAGCCAGCCATGGGGATTTGCAGATGATAGGAGTGATTGTGCCGGTGCATAACGAGGAGCAGCGCCTTGAAGAATGCATCGAGTCGCTGCTGGCGGCGTCTTTCCACCGAGATCTGGACGATGAGGAAGTGAGGATCCTGATCGTCCTGGACGACTGCACGGACGCTTCACTCGACATCGCCCAGGCCTATGACGTGTGGACGCTGAGCTGCAACCACCGCAACGTTGGCAAGACCCGGGCCCAAGGCGCCGAACACCTGCTGGCGAAGGATGCACGCTGGCTGGCCTTCACCGACGCCGACAGCGTCGTTCCCGATACCTGGCTGGCAGAGCAGATCAGCTTCAACGCGGATGCGGTTTGCGGCCTGGTCGATGTCGCCGACTGGTCCGAACATCCGGAACGGGTGCGCGAGCGCTATCACGCCAGTTACCACACCGTTGACGGTCACCGGCATATCCATGGCGCCAACCTCGGCGTCTCTTCGGCGGCTTACCGCAAGGCGGGCGGATTCCAAGCCCTGCCCGCCCACGAGGACGTGCAGCTGGTGGCCGATCTGGAGCGCAGCGGCGCGCGCATCATGTGGACGGCGAGGAACCGGGTCACCACCAGCGCCCGCCAGCACTGCCGGTGCCGGGAAGGTTTTGGCGACTACCTGAAGTCGTTGGCCTTTTGACTATTGGCAGGTCTCGGCAAGGTCGATCGAGGTCGCGTCACGGCTCCAGTATTCAAGGAGGAAATCCGCTTCTTCATGACGCATCAGACGATGCAGATTCAGACGCTCGGCAAGCGCTGCGTGAACGTCGCGGCCGTCCTGGGAACAGCCTTCGATCGGATGCAACCAGTGACAGGCCAGCACGCTGCCCGCCGGGCCCAGGCTGCGCAAGGTCTGCTCGATGACCTGATGCCATTCGCCTGCATCGAGGAAGTAGCCCACTTCGCTCAGCACGATGAGGTCAAACTCGCCGTCCGGCCAATCCCGTGGAATACGGGCCTGCTCGACGCGGACATGTTGCAGGCCACTCAAGCGCTGGCGCGCCAGTGCCACCGCCTTCGCGTTGATGTCCTGGCACAGCAACGCGTCGCTGCGCTCGGCCAGCTGCGCACTGAGTTCACCGTTGGCGCAGGCCGGCTCGAAAACCCGTTGATAACGTTGACGCGGCAAGCTGGCCAACGTCAGCTCGCGCTTGCGCTTTTCGTACCAGCGGGTACGAAAGGACCAGGGGTCATCGCTGGCCCTGAACATTTGCTCGAAGTAGTCGGGCGGCAGGCTCATAGAAACACCAGTTCAAAAGGTTGCAGCAGGCGTTCGAGGGTTTCTCGACTCAACACCGCCGGTGGGCTGACCTGCGAGACATGGGCGGCAATGGCCTGGCGCTTTTGCGCCAACACCTGGGGATCCAGCAGGTATTTGTGCGCCCGTGCCCAAGGGATCCGGGCATCGTCCGGCCGCGCCCAATGCCACGCCCAGACCGGCGCTTCGATCAGACAGGCCCTTTGCTGCGCTACCGCGTTGGCGGTCGCCTGGCCTGTCGCCTCGTGATCGCAGTGGCCGTCGAAGCGCCAGGTGGTGACCACCCGATCCTGCGGGCGAATCAACGCCGCCAGGCGTTCGATCAGTAACGCCTCCTGCCCCGCTACGCCGCTGTCGGGCAAGCCCAGGCGCTGCCAGTCCAGGGCAGTGACATCGAGCCCCATGCGGGCGAGCGCGCGCGTGCTTTCCAGCGGGCGCTCGCGGCGCAGACGCGTCGGGGTCCAGTGGCGAGACTGCGGATGACTGGCTTCGCCATCAGTGACCGCGATCATCAGGACGTCGGCCTCCCTGCCCTTCATCCCGGCCAGGATGCCAGCACATCCGAGCACTTCATCGTCAGGATGCGGGGCGACCACCACCAGGCGCTGCCCCGCAGGCACCAGCTGGTGGTGGGTGATGGTGGGCACCCGCGCCAGCCAGTCACTGGCCTGCCATTGGGCCAGCGATGTGCCGGGACCCTGGATGAGATTCTCCCCTTGAGATACCAACTCGGCGATCACAGCTCCCAGCCCTCAAGCGGTTGCGCGGCGACCTGCTGTCCAAGCTGCGCCAGGTCCTTTTCGGCATGGCTCTGGCGCACGAATACCGGCAGGTCGGCGGCGAGCCTGGCGAAGTGACTGTCACGACAGAACGGCGTGGCCCCCAACCCGCGCCCGACATGGGCCAGCACGCTGTCGACCGCGACTTCGACCTGGGCGCGCAGGCGCCGGACCGGAAGTTGCGGTGAGCTTTGGGGGTTGTCATCGATCCAGCGAGCCGTTTCCCGCAGCGCCGCCCTGGCCATGCACAACGCCGCATCGACAGCCCCCAGATGCGCCTCGGCATGGGCGTCGTGATACGGCTGCGTGCAGTGCTGGCGAAGGTAACCGGCGAGCGCGCAAGCGGCGCCGTACCAGCACGCGGCTATTCCACCCCCGCCCTGCCAGAAGCCGGGTCGGTCGACATACTTTCCGGGCAACCCGACACAACGGCCAAGGGCACCTTCGAACAGCAGGTCGATGCTGGCCGTACTGCCCATGCCGACCGCCTGCCAGCCATCCTCGAGTAGCCTGATCGTGGGCTGGCGCAACGTGAGCGCTACCAACTGCGGCCGCTGCTGTTCATCCCACGCCGTCACCAGTGCCTGATCGAGCACGGCGGCGCCGGAACACCAGGCCTTGCGACCCTGCAGGTAAACATTGCCTGCCTGGCGATCGACAATCTCGAGCCGGGCAAAGGGCGGCTCGGCCGCCCAGGTTCCCCAACTGCCCGCGGCCGCAGGCGAGTCGGGCTCGAGCTCGGCCATGATTGCCAGCGCGTCGGTATGGCCTTCGAACAACTTGGCCAGCCGCAGGTCGCTGGCGGAGACGGTGGCCAGGGTGCGCCAGCGTTCCAGCGTACGGCCCTGCCCGGGCATTGGCAGGTCAGCAAATCCAGCCCTGATCAGTTGCTGCATCAGCGGTTGCAGCGCAGCGTCCGCGGTGCTTATCGCTGGCCGACAGGCAAACGGCTGCAGCAGGCTTTCGAGGGTTGCCGCATTGCTCATGACCCATTCTCCCTTCTGAGTGCTCTTGAAACTCATGACTTGAAGTTGAGAGGCAGGCAGCCTGCAGGAGTTCATTGCATCTGTACGTGTATCGCTGAGCCCGTTTTTAGAACCACCCGGGCCAAGGCAATGTCTCTGCTTTATAGACACCCTTCACAATGGAGGAGAGCTCGAATGAGCAACTCGCAAGCGCATGCTCCAGCGCAAAAACTGATGTTCGAACGCAATGGCTGGGTGCCGAACAACCCGCGCCTGCCGGTGCTGATCTACCCCAAGGCCATCGCTGTTCATGGCAACGATCCAGCGGCGCTGTTCGAGCAGACCTTCAGTGCCAACGGCTGGCCGCCGCAATGGCGCTATGGGGTATATGACTATCACCACTACCACACCGAAGGCCATGAAGTGCTTGGGGTGGTCAGCGGGCATGCACGCCTGATGCTGGGCGGGCCCGATGGCCTGGTGCTGGAAGTCGGTGCCGGGGATGTGCTGCTGTTGCCGGCCGGCACCGGTCACTGCAACCTGGATTCGAGCGACGACTTCCTGGTGGTCGGCGCCTACCCGCCGGGCCAGCACGCCGACATTTGCCGTGAAGCGCCGAGCGCTGCGCAACAGCAAAGCATCGACACCCTGCCGTTTCCCGAGCAGGACCCGGTGCAGGGTTCCCATGGCGCGGTGAGCGAACATTGGTCAAAAGGTCAGCCGAGAAATATCTAGAACTCGTAGCCCGGGCTTCGATCCAATGTATACCCACTGGAGGCCAGCGCCATGAACAACGATGACCGCATCACCCCTGCCGACACGCCGACCGAGGAGGATGAAAGCCTCGAACCTTCGCCCCCCGAAACCACCGAGGAGCAAGCCGAAGACCTGCGGCGCAAAGTTGACGAGATACAACGCAAGGTGGCGGACGGCAACTGATCCGGCGCTGCATCAATGCCGCCGGGTCACGATCAACGCCACCACGGCGATGCGCTCCACCCGTTCATAACCGGGTTTGAGCAGTTCCTCGCCGAACACGTCGGGGTCCAGCTCTCGATAGGTCCAGTCGTACCTGTCGTCACTCAGCAGCGGCTGTACGGACTCCAGGAAGGGGTCCGTCCCGGCGACCATCGCCACCCCGGTGTACAACACCAGGCTGCCGGCCTTTTCCAGGCGCGGCAGCGATTCGCGGACGATGCGCACAGACAAGGCTTCGCCCAGCGCGCCACCGCCATGGCGATAGGCGCGTTGCTGGCTGTCGTTCATGTAGGGTGGATTGGCGATGATCAGGTCGAACTGCCCTTCGACACTGCCCAGCACATCGCTGTGGTAGGCGCTGACATTACTGGCCTGGGCCAGCTCGGCATTCACCGCCGACAGGCGCAGCGCCCGTGGATTGATATCCACCGCCAGCACTTCGGCCTCCGGCCGGGCAAGGGCGATAACCAGCGCGCCAATGCCGGACCCGCAGCCTATGTCCACCGCTCGCCGCACGGGTTCCGCGCGCTGCTGCAGATGGGCTTCGATCAATTGCGCAAAACGATAGCTGTCGGGTCCGAAGAACACCGAGTCGCTCTGCGTGGTCGGATACGCCGAATGGGCAATCAGCAAGCGCCCGAGGCTTGACCAGCGCACCGTAGCGCGCCAAAGCGATCCCTCCTTTTCGACGATGCCCGCCTGTTCCAATTCAGCCAGCTGCTGCGGTGAAAACAGCCCGTGCTCGAAAGGCATCGACCAGCCGAACACATCACGCAGGTCCTTGGCCAAGAGCGGCACAAAGCGCTGGCACACCCGTTCGTGGGTCAAGGGCGTCGGGGTGATGAAACGGTAGTCCTCGGCAGCGAGAAGCCTGCCTAGCTCCAGCAATGTGCGATCGGCTATCTGTTGTCCTGACATGCATGACTCTCCTGAAATCAGCGCAAACGGGCCACGCATTCAATGAAACGTCGCGTGGCGTAAAGTCCGGCGGGTCGACAATGGCGCTGGGCCGAAAGCCAGGGGATCAGCAACTGGAGTTGTTGTCGCGGTGACTGGTCGCGCAGGGAATCCTGCAACGCCTTGAGCTCAGGGTCGTTCGCAAAGGCTTCATCGGCGAAGGCATCGTCGGATGGCGCCCGGCGTGGCACAGGCTGGCGTTGCGGGTCTTGCCAGTCACCGGCGATCCAGTCGTGCAGCAGTTGTTTTTCATAGCCACTGAACACGCCGAACATGGCCGCCGTATCGCCCTCGATCAATTGCCAGAATCGGCTCTCCTTGGGCGGGCCATGGCGTTTGATCCAGCCCTTGCGTTGCAGCGCGCCGAGAAACTCTTCGATCTGGCCCGGAGTCGCCAGCCACTGATTGACGGTCTGGCCTTCGACCTTGCAGTAATCGGAATGCATGTGCTGGCCGAAGCTGCGTTTGCGTTCGAGCATGGCGATCACTTCCTGCTGCAGGTCGAAGCCTGCAATCACCGCCGTCGAGCCCGGCCCCAGGTCATTGAGTCGATAGCCGATGGCGACACGCCGATAGAACTCCTCCCGTCCCTGCTCCATCGGCATCAGGTCGAGCAGTGCTTCAATCGCCTTGCGTCCGTGCCCGCTGCTGACGTTGTCGATGGTCACGTGCAGGGTGAAATAGTACGGGTCGATCCCCAGCTCACGCAGTTCATAGGCGCTGATCAGCAGGTGCAGCGGCAATTGCTCGTAGCCGAGGTTGTAGCCGATCACCTCGGGCATGAACCTCTCGCTGCACTGCCCCAATGCGAGTTGAATCGCACCTTGGCGAAAGTGTTCGTCGAGCAGCCCCTGTCGGTCGCCACAGTCGTGGGCCGCCAGCAGCTTGCGGTAGATCACCACGTGATTCTGCCGCGGATCGCCGTTGCCCAACTCTTCCAGATAGGTGCTCAGCAACCCGTCATAACGCAGGTCCTGCCAGTGCTCGAGCACACCGGCCAGCCAGGCGCCGTCGACCTCCTTGGTGGGCGCTACCCGTTGCAGGAAAAACAGGGCATGGGCCTTGTTCGAGAAATACCGACGTTGCCCGCCCTGCTTGCGTTCCTCGAGGTAGAGGGCATAGTCGCGCGCGACGTCGGCGCAATGTTGTTCTGACCATGCCGCCAGCTGTCCTGGCGCTTCGGGCAGATCACAGGGCAGTTCAGCGACCTCGGCCAGTTGCTCGCGCAGGAACTGCTCGCCCAGCGCTGCTGCTTGTGGGTCGTTGCTGTACAGCAGATCGTAGAGTTCGCGGTACTGGCCGCCGCTGTCGGCATCCGCAAGCGTCGAAGGCGAACCTGTCAAGGGCGTGAATAGGGTCATTGGCTGTTCTCCTGGGCAGTACTTCGATCTATCACCGGGCGCTTTTCCTAGCGCCTGTCGTCGGACAAAGGTGTTTGCTCATCTGCCTCAGGCAGCTTCCTGTCGCGCTCGTTCCATTCCTGCTCGCCCTCTTCATCGTCGAGGTCGGCCTGTTTCAGGGGATCGTATTTGCCCGGATCGTCCGACGTGGGTAGCGTCTTGTCCGGGTCTTGTTTGTTGTCCTGGAAAGTCGACTCGCTGGACATGTCTCACCTCACAAACTGTGCCCGGGTTTTCCGGGTCGTACAGCTTTGAAGGCGTCCAGGGGATTGCGTGCGTTCGAGTAGACGAGCGGCATACACCCTTGCAGGAGATCGACATGCCAGCGAAGGCGCCCTCCAGTCAACCTGTCCCCCACGGCTGTCCCCGATCTACTGTAGGAGCCGGCTTGCCGGCGAAGGCGCCCTCCCAGTCAACCACTCTCTCGCGACTGTACCCGACCTACTGTAGGAGCCGGCTTGCCGGCGAAGGCGGCCTCCCAATCAACCACTCTCTCGCGGCTGTACCCGACCTATTGTGGGGCCTGCCGACGATGGCGGCCTGACAGCCGACCTGTTCCCAAGTGAACGCATCCCCCTGTAGGAGCTGCCGAAGGCTGCGATCTT
>NZ_JANHLK010000034.1 GCF_028682635.1 Pseudomonas putida
GCCCAGCGCCGGGTTGAACACCGGTTGGGCGGGGCCTTCGCCGTTGATGAGTTGGCCGTTGATCAAGAGTTGGGTTTGCATAAGTCTGTCCTCGTTCGAGTTCCCTGTAGGAGCTGGCTTGCCAGCGAAGGGGCCATCACTTCCAGCAATGATGTCAGCTGACACACCGCTTTCGCTGGCAAGCCAGCTCCTACAGGATCCGGTTCGCACAATGGGTATCGGGTTGTCAGATGGCTGGTTTGTTTATCGCAGCACCTGGAAGGTCAGCACCCTTGGCCCGCGGCTTGGAAAACTTCCACGCATCCCCCGCCGGCGCCGTGCCTTTGTCGTAGGGCTTGCCCAGCAGCATGTAGACCAGACCCGCACCCATCACCACCAGCGTGGTGAGGATCATCGAATAGTTGATGTACCAGGCCGCGTCCGGCGAGCGCGGCCAGACCATGTTGACGATGGCGCACACGCCATAGATCAGTGCCGCCAGGTTCACCCACAGGCCCCAGGCGCCGAGGGTGAATTGACCGTTCGGGCGCCAGCCCTTGGCACGGGCGATCAGCGCGGCGACCACGATCAACTGGAAGGCCACGTAAATGCCGATCGCGGCGAAACCGACGATGGTGGCCACGGCATCGGCCATGAACATCCCCAGGCAGACAATCGCCGCCGGCACCAGGCCGCTGACCAGCAGCGCGAACGACGGCACCTGGTTGGCCGACAGGCGCTTGAACAGTGAGCTGCCGACGATCATCTCGTCCCGGGCATAGGCGAACAACAGGCGGCTGGCCGCCGCTTGCAGGCTCAGCACGCAGGAGATAAACGAGACCATGACCACCGCCATCACCAGGCGCGAACCGACCGGGCCGAAGGCATTGGCCAGGATCGTGGCGACCGGGTCGGTGTCTTCACCGGCCAGTACCTTGGCCATATCCGGCACCGAGAGAATCAACGCCAGGCACGCGAACATCGCTGCCGCGCCGCCGATGTAGATGGTCATGCGCATGGCCTTGGGAATGCGCTTGCCCGGGTTCGGGGTTTCTTCCGCGACATCGCCGCAGGCCTCGAACCCGTAGTACTGGAACAGGCCGGCCAGGGAGGCCGCGAGGAAGGCCGGCAGGTACGAGCCATTGACCTCAAGGTTGAAGGTGTCGAACAGCACGCCGATCGGTTGATGACGCTCGAAGATCAGCAGGTAGCCACCGACCAGGATCGCCCCGACCAGTTCGCAGAGGAAGCCGAACATCGCCACCCGTGCCAGCAGCTTGGTGCCCACCAGGTTCAGCGCGGTGGACAGCAGGATGATCGCCAGGGCGATGACGATGTTGGCATCCGGGCCGGGATTGAAGCCCAGCATGATCGCCAGGTACGGCCCGGCACCCACAGCGACCCCGGCGATGGTGGCGCATAACGCCCAGGCATAGACCCAGCCGACCATCCACGCCCAGCGCTTGCCCACCAGGCGACGGGCCCAGGGATAGACACCACCGGAAATCGGGAACTGCGACACCACTTCGCCAAAAATCAGGCAGACCAGCATTTGCCCGGCGCCGATCAGCAGGTAGGACCAGAACATCGGCGGGCCGCCGGCGGCCAGGCACAGGCCGAACAGGGTATAGACCCCGACCACCGGCGACAGGTAGGTAAAGCCCAGGGAAAAGTTCTCCCACAGGCTCATGCTGCGATTGAAATCCGAGCTGTAGCCGAGGGCGCGCAGTTGTTCGGCGTCCTGATCGGCGCTGCTTGCACGCGTGTTGGATGAGCCACTCATGTTATTTCCTCATTATCAATGGCAGTGGATTGCGGTGTGGGAGCCAGCCTGCTGGCGATGGCGCCCTCAAGACCGCCATCGCCAGCAGGCTGGCTCCCACAGGGGGATCGCATCAGGCTTTGGTTTCGTCGTCGTACTGCGACAGCCACTCGACCGCCGCATCGCGGTACCGGCTGAAGCCTTTGTAATCGACCAATTGCTGATTCAGGTCGCGCAGCACCCGGTGCATGCGCCGCGCCCATGCCGGGTTGGTGGCGATGTCTTCGAGGCTGAGCAGGTAGGTGCGGATCGGAAAGACAATGGCGTTGCTGCGCGGCAGGCGGTGCAGCGGTTGCAGCTCAATGCGCAGGTACACCAGCTTGCCGGCGTTTTCGGCGGTCACGAGGGTCCGGTCCGGCGCCCATTCAGGCAGGCTTTCGGCCGAGACCTCAAGGCGCGGGTTGACCGTCAGCGACCAGTTCAGGCGCCGCACCGGGTGGCCGGTGCGCAGGCGCAGGAGGAACTTCAGGGCACGGTCGAGCATGCCGATTTCCTTCACCAGCGGCACCGGGCCGTGGAACTCTTCCCAGCTCATGCCGAGGTTGAATCGCAGCGAATAGTCGGCCCGTTGGGTGGCGATCCCTGCGCCCCAATACAGCGTACCGTCGCGTTCTTCCTGCAATACCCAGTCGCCCTGGGCCTGGCGGGTCACGTACTCCATCGGCTCATAGGGCAGGGTCGCCGGGTCGCCGAAGGTGAAGTGATCGTCGATGTCCAGCAGGCGGTTGACCCAGTGCCACTGGCGGCCTTCACGGGACAGGGTGAAGTACTGCGGATAGTCGCGGGCGTAGGACTCCATGATCAGTTCGAGCAGGTCCCACTGCGCCTCCATCATGTGCGGCGCCGAGACGTAGTGCATGCCCGGATCTTTCTCCAGGGTGATGGCGCGGTCCCGGCATTCGCTGATGTAGTGCTCGTCGATATCGAACGCGGCCCGGAAGGCGCCGTCGCCGACCGAGACATGGGGCTCGAGGTTCATCGAGTACATGTAGTCGTCATCGGGGAACGGGAAGGGCGCGCGGGCGATGGTCTCCGGGCTGTTGGCGAAGGTGTAGTCGTCGCGGTAGGTTTCGTCGGGATTGAATTTGATATTCATTGTTATGGTTTCCGTCGATCAGAGGTCGATGACCAGGCGATTGCATTTGGCGCGGGATACGCAGGGCATGATTTTCTTGTGGCTGCTCTTGTCGTCGTCCGACAGCCAGTCATCGCTGTGCAGCAGTTCGCCGTCGAGCTCCAGGACCGCGGTTTCGCAATGGCCACAGGCGCCACCACGGCACAGGTAAGGCATGCTGTAGCCCGCAGCCTCGACCGCTTCGAGCATGGTCTGGTCAGGCGAGACTTCGATGGTTGCGCCACTGCGCCCGAGGGTGAAACTGAAGGCTTCGCCGCCGCTGCTTTGTTCGAGGAAGCGCTCGAAGTGCACGTGGCTGTCGGTCCAGCCCAGGTCGCGGGCACAGGCCAGCGTGGCGTCGATCATGCTGTCCGGTCCACAGGCATAAACGTGACTGCCCAGCGGGCGATCGGCGAGGATCCGGCCGATGTCCATGCGCGTTTCGATGCCTTTGCGATACAGGTGGACCTGTTCGCCGTAGGTGGCCTGCAACTCTTTGCCGAGCTGTGCGTGTTCATCGCCGCGAACGGCGTAATGCAGTTCGAAGGGCACCTTGCTCAGGCGCAATTCCTCCAGCTGGGAGATCACCGGGGTGATACCGACGCCACCGGCAATGAACAGGTGCAGGCGGGCTTGCTTGATCAGCGGGAACAGATTGACCGGTGGCGTGACCTCGATCAGGTCGCCCTCGCGGACACTGTCATGCAGCGCCATCGAACCACCGCGACCGCTTTCCACCCGGCGCACGGCAATCTGATAGCTGCTGGTGTCATAGGGCGAACTCAGCAGCGAGTAGGGGTTGCGCAGCGTGTTGTTCGGGTTGGCGATGAGCACCACCACGTGGCTGCCGCCGGAGAACGCCGGCAGGTGCGCACCGGTCGGCGATACCAGGGTGAAGCGTTTGATCTCTGGGGTCACCGCTTCGATGCGGACCACCCGCAGGTTCAAGGTCCCGTTGTTCTGGCTCATGTATCGAGTTCCTCGGCTGGGGGCAGTTCGCCCGGTACTTCGGCATCGGCCTTGACCGCCTGGAAGGCCGCCAGGCGCCGGGAATAGTGGTCGCGCACCACCAGCGTCAGGCTGCAACCGGGGCAGTCGTAGACGCGTTGGGTCACGTTTTCGGTGTAGGTGTCGCAGTGCACGCACCAGACCCGGCGCACCAGGGTGCCGGAGTGCTCGCGAAGCACTTCGTCGCGATTGAGATCGAAGCGGGTGGCCACTTGCATGGCGCTGCCGAGGAAGCTTTCGGAACCGGCGAGGTAGAGGCGGGTACCCATCCTGGCGTCGCCGAGCAGATCGTCGAGGGCGTCGATCAATGCCTGGTTGCTGGCATACACCCGCAGTTGGTGACCCGGGTGCTGCTGCAATTGCGCCAAGAAGTCCTGGCCGGAAAATGACTCCTGGGCGTACAGCAAGGTCACGGGGCGATCCAGCCCGGCCATCTCCTCCAGCAAACGCAACATGGCGCGACCGCCACTGCCTTGCCCGGCAATGATGTGCCGGACACCTCCCGGCAGAGGTTGCAACCGGTCGTAGACCGGCCGACTTTTGATCCCGGTGATCAACATTATTGTTATTCCTCCTGACTATCGGAGCCCAACGATGGTGGGTTGCAGATAGCAGGAGCACAGGGCGTGCCAAGTGTTTAAGTCGTTGTTTTTAAATGATTAAATATTTATACAGAATAAAAGTGTAAGCAGAAATAACTACGTTGTAGGCGTTTTTGCAGCGTTTTATTGGAGAGAACCGGGAAAAACCTGTAGGAGCTGGCTTGCCGGCGAAGGCAGCCTGACAGCCGACCAATCTCCTGCCGATGTACACCGATCAACCTGTAGGAGCCGGCTTGCTGGCGATGGCGGCCTGACAGCCGACCATTCTCTTTCAGGTGTACATAGATCAACAGCCAAGCGAGTACCTGTGGGAGCGAGCCTACTCGCGAAAAACCTGAGAGCGCCTCGGGGTGGCAGGATCTCCGCGTCATCGTTGACGTCCATCGCTGCGATGCGGCGACCCGACAAGCCAGCTCCTACAGTTAAGAGGCAAACCGTAGATGGCTCCGAAAGAATAGGGTCGCCAAGCCCACACGCTGCAATCAGTCGCGCTGCAACTTGCGAATCAGCGTCCCTATATCAATCCCCAGATGCTGCGCAGCCTTGCGCTTGCTCCCGCACAGGTGCACGGCACGTAGAATGACCTGGCGTTCGAAATGCTGAACCTGAAGCTTGAGGTTCTGCTCCGACTCTTGCGGCGCTTGTTCCTGCACGACCGAGGCGGCCCGGGCGCGCACCGGTTCGAGCAGTTCAGCCGGCAAATGATGCTCCTGCGCCTCATCGTCGGCGAGCACGGCCAGACGTTCGAAAATGTTCACCAGCTCGCGAATGTTGCCCGGGAAGTCATAGCTCATCAAACGCTTGCGAACGCCGGCGGACAGGCTCAGGGACGGTACACGATCGCCATTGATGCGGCTGAGCAGGATGTCGATGAGAAACGGCAAGTCATCGCGGTGCTGGCGCAGCGGCGGGATCTCCACCGGCAGCACGGCGAGGCGATAATACAGGTCGGCGCGAAACTCACCCAGGTCCACCAGATGACGCAGGTCCTTGTTGGTGGCGGCGATGACCTGTACCTGCACGGTTTTGCTCAAGGGCGAGCCAACCGACTGGATGGTGCTGTCTTCGAGAAATTTCAGCAGCTTGGCCTGTACGTGCAGCGGGATTTCACCGATCTCGTCGAGGAACAGGGTGCCGCCCGACGCCGCTTCGATATAGCCTTGCTTGCCGCCCTGCAACGCGCCGGTAAAGGCGCCACGCTCGTAGCCGAACATCTCCGACTCGAACAGACTCTCCGGAATGCTCCCGCAATTGACGTGGATGAACGGACGATCGCCCCAACCGGCGGCTCGATGGATGTGCCGGGCGATGGCGGTCTTGCCGACCCCCGGCTCACCCAGCAGCAACAGCCGTGCGCGCCGGCGGAACGCCCGCACGCCGGTGTCGGCGATGCTCGACAGCTGCGGCGAAAGGTGCAGGGCATTGTCCTGGGGATCGCGCAGGCCCTGGGGCTCCAGCGGCCGGTTGTTGAGCGATGCCCGGCGCTGCGGCTGGCTGGCGTCGAAGTCTTTCTGGGTGAGCATCCTGAACGGTTTTTCGTAGGCACCGGTGGGGATCGCGTGGGTACTGCTGAGCAGCACCCGGCCTTCCCGTGAACGGGTCAACGCACTGTTGCCACCGCGGTTCAGCGCGGCCAGCAAGTCGTCGTAGTTCAACGCCGAACGCTGGAAAAAATCACGCTCGGACAGCCCCACGGCCTGCTGTTTCGACAGGCGGTTGACGCGCTCGGCGGCCAGGTTGATGAAGCGCAGCCGGCCCTCACCGTCGCTGATGATCAGCGCTTCGCTGAAGCTGTCGAGCAAGGCATGCAACGCCGGCGTTTCCAGCAGCGCGCCCAGCACTTCGCTGCTGACATTGACCGAAGAACGCATGCCCATCTGCAAGGTGGGTGGCAGGTTGGAGTCTTTCATGGGTGCAACTCTTGGGGGGTGCGAACGCCCTGGCTTTCACGAAACACCGCCACGCGCCAGGCCACGCCTTCGCGAATCAGGATGCGCGAGCAATGCACATTGAAGTTCAGGTCGCGTCCGCTCAGGTCCGGCAGGGGCAGGCTGTGCCAGGTGCGTTCGGGCAAGGCATTGTCCAGCAGCAAACGGGCGATTCCGGCACCATGGGTAATGCCGAAGGTGTCCTCGAAGGCTGCGTTGCGCCACTGCGGTTGCAAGTGTTCATCGATCACCAGCACCGCGTCGGGCACGGCATCGAAGACCCGGCGCAAGGCATCGATGCGTTGCTCGGCATCGTGCTGCATGCGCAACTCCTGGCTGACGTCACGAATGCTGCCCCACATGCGCAACAACTGGCCATTGACGATGGTGGCCCTGACGTCGTTTTCCACGTAGGCCGGCGAGCCATCGTGGCGGCGATCCACCGAGAGCGCTCCGTCGACATGAAACCCGGCCTCGATCAGGCGCCGCACGAACTCTTCGTTGGCCGGGCTGCGTGGCCAGTACAGGCGCACCGGTTGCTGGTTGAAGTCGACATCCGACGGCATCTCGTACACCTCGGCCATGGCCCGGTTGCACAGGCGCCAGTGGGAGTCGTTTTCGAACACCTGGCGCACGATCTCATCCGGTGAGTGGTTGATGTCCACCGCCTCGGCGAATTCGATGCACCAGTAGGCGACCTTGGCGCTTTGCAGCATCTGGTTCATTACTTCATTGGCGTTGTGCATTTCCCGCAGCCGATGGCCCAGCGTACCAAGGGGAATCTTCAACAGGTGCAGGCGTGCCGGTTGCACATTGCGCCACTCCAGCACACCGCTGGCAATCACATGCAGCAGGCCACCGTTGTGGCGAATCAGGGTCAGCTCCAGGCTGTGGATCAGCTCGTCGGCGGGCGGGTTGGCAAACAGCGCCTGCACCGTGCGCAGCGACTCGACGCTCAATACCCGCTCAATCGGTTGATTGAGCAGCTCCTCGGGTGCATAGCCCAATTGATCACTCAGGCTCAGGGACAGGCCGAGCAGTAGTCCGTCGGCGCCGACGGTACTGGTCAGGGGCTGGGCTTTGTTTACCAGCAAATTCAGGATATCCATTGGTGGATCGGCTCGATTCGGCTAATGGGACCTGGGCACAGAATGCCAGGGCAGTCTGGTAAGGGCATATCGCATGCCAACTCTAAAGCCAGTGAACAGGAGGCCTTGCGCGTGGCCGTTTTGAATGCGCGCTGCGTTATTGCAGCATAATCAGCAAATATGCAGCGCGTTAATGAGATCAACGGTTGTGCGCAGAACCTGTAGGAGCTGGCTTGTCGGGTCGCCGCATCGCAGCGAAGGCGTCCGTCAGATCACCATCCCATCAAGCCGGCACCTACAGGACCAAATCGATCTAAAAATTTCAGTCCACGCCCTGAGCGTTTTGCTACTCTGAAGTTGTAGGTGAAAACGCAGACTGATGCGCAAGCGGATAGCGAGGACGCGTGGGGCGCGCTCCGAAGGGTACACGGTTAGAAAGATCTCCGCGCTGAGATCCAGCCCTTATGCCGTGTGAAGCAGGACAGCGCTTATTGCTGTTTCTGTGAGAGTCCTGATAAACCTCGTAAGCCAGAGACCAGCGCTGGCCACCTACTTGGCTCTTAGAAGCCTGCCTTGTGCAGCTGAACATATGCAGCTCGCCAAGATCAAATGCCCCGACTTTCGGGGCATTTGTTTGTCTGCTGTTTGCCGTTGGCGCGATTTCAGGCCTTCACCCAACGCTGGCGACTCCAGCTGCTCAGCGTATCGACGGCAAAGACCAAAAACAGCATCGCCAGAATGACCGTGCTGGCCTGGGCCTCCTGGAACAGGCTGAGGCTCATGTAAAGCATTTGTCCCAAACCGCCGGCACCGACAAAACCCAGCACGCTGGCCATGCGGATATTGTTCTCCCAGCGGTACAGGATGTAGGCCAGCAGCTGCGGGAACAGATTGGGCAGGGTGCCGTAGCAGAACGCCCACACGGCATTGCCCCCCTGCAGGCGGATCGCGTCGGCCGGTTCCGGCGGGGTGTTTTCCAGCGCTTCGGCAAACAGCCGGCCGAGCACGCCGGTGGTGTGCAGCGCCAACGCCAGGGTGCCGGCATTGGGGCCGAGCCCGGCGGCCAGGACCATCAGCACCGCCCAAACAAGCTCCGGAATCGCGCGCAGGGCATTGAGCACCAGGCGCGACAAACCCTGCATCGGCCAGCCGAATCGACCGGCCGCCGGCAGCGCGAGCAACAAGCCGAACACCGTCGCCAACAGTGTGCCCAGTGCCGACATGGCGATGGTTTCCAGCGCGCCGCGAGCAATCGCCTGCAAATGTCCGGTGCTCAGGTCCGGGCTGAGAAAACGCTGAATGTAGGCGAGCATCTGTTTCAGGTTGCCGCTGCCACCCAGTTCGCCGAGGTCGATGCCCAGGTAGCGGAACGAAGCGAACACCGCGGCGCCGATGCACAGCACCAGCAGCAGGTTGACCAGGCGACTCACGCCAGCCTCCAGCGCAACAGCCGGCTCAGTTGATCGGCGAGCAGCACCAGGACGAGGAAGGTCAGCAACAGGCTGGCCACTTCACCGCCGGCGAACATGCGCATCGACAGGTCGATCTGCTGGCCCAGGCCGCCGGCCCCGACGAAGCCCATCACCACCGAGGCGCGAATCGCGCATTCCCAGCGGTACACCGTGTACGACAACAGCTCCGCCGCGACGTTGGGCAGGATCCCGTAGCAGAACGCCGCGAGCCGCCCACTGCCGGCTTGCAGCAACGCGTGGGCGGGGCGCTGGTCGACCGATTCGAAAATTTCCGCGTAGACCTTGCCCAGCATGCCGCTGTAGGTAATGGCGATGGCCAGGACCCCGGCGGTCGGCCCCAGGCCAACGGCGCGCACAAACAGCAGGGCCCAGACGATTTCCGGCACGCTGCGCAGGAAAATCAGCGCGCCGCGCACCGGCCAGCGCAGCAGTTGCCCCCACTGGCTCGGGCGCCCGGCGCGGGACGCTGCCGACAGGGACAGCGCGCGGCTGGCCAGCAGGCTGGCGGGGATCGCCAGGAGCAGCGCCAGGGCCATGCCAGCCGTGGCGATGGCCAAGGTCTGCAAGGTGGCTTGCCACAACAGCTGAAGGAATTCTGCGCCATGGGCGGGCGGCCAAAAGGTCGCGACAAAGCGGCCCATCTCGCTCTGGCTGTCACTGGCCAGCAATACACTCAAGTCCAGTTCGCTGAAGCGGATACCCGGCCACAGCAGGGCGATCGCCAGCAGAGTGAGCAGCAGGCGTGGCCGGGCGGCGGGATCACGGGTGGCACGACTCAGCATCGGGGAATCTGCACGCTCAAGGAGGGAACCGGGGTTGGGGAGGGCTGCAACTGCTCGTTGGCGTAGAGGGCGTCGAGTTGCTCGCGGTCGACGGCGCTGGCCGGCAGGTCGAAGAGGATTTGTCCGTCACGCAAGCCGATGATCCGCGAGAAGTGCGCCAGCGCCAGATCCACCGCGTGCAGGCTGGCGACCAGGGTCACGGCGTGCTCCCGCGCATGCTGGCAGAGGACCTTGAGCGTGTGGCCGGCCAGCACCGGGTCCATGGCCGAAACCGGTTCGTCAGCCAGCAACACCTCGGGCGCCTGATACAGCACCCGGGCAATGCCCACCCGTTGCAGTTGGCCGCCGGACAATTGCTGGCACTGCGCGAAGAGCTTGTCGTGCAGGTCGAGCCGGGTCAATGCCGCGCGAGCCCCGGGAACATCCAGCGGGTGCAGCAGGTTGATCAGGCTCTTGGCCAACCCCCACTGACCGATTTTTCCCGCCAGCACCGCGGTGATCACCCGCTGGCGCGGAGGCAGCGGCGGCGCTTGATGCACCAGGCCGATGCGCGCGCGCAGGCGTTGGCGCTGACGGGCCGACAGGTGCCAGGGCTGTTCCCCCAAGACCTGCAATTCGCCGTTGCCGGGGCGCAGGCCGGTGGCAAGTACGTTAAGCAGGCTCGACTTGCCCGCGCCGGACGGGCCGATGATGGCGACCTGTTCACCGGCTTCGATGTGCAAGTCCAGGCTGCGCAGCGCCTGTACTCCGTTGGCATGGGTGAGACTGACCCGGGTCAAATGCAAGGTCATTTGAGCAGGTCGGCGGCGCGTGCGGCTTCCTCGATGCCCTTGTAGTTTTCCGGCTTGGTCTCGATGAAGCGGCTGGCGGCCTGCAAGTCGAGGATTGCTTTTTGCTCGGGTTTCGCCGGATCAAGCGCGAGGAAGGCAGCCTTGATCTTCGCCGCCAGCGCCGGGTCGAGGGTGCCGCGCACGGTCCAGTTGTAGTCATAGTAGGCCGGCGTGGTGGCAAATACCTTGACCCTGTTGGTGTCGACCTTGCCAGCCTTGACCAGTTTTTCCCAGACGCTGGCGTTGAGCACACCGGCATCGACCTTGCCCGCCTGGACCCAGGCCACGGTGGCGTCATGGGCGCCGGAGTAACCGACGCGGCTGAAGAAGGTTTCCGGCTTGATGCCGTCCTGCAACATGAAATAGCGCGGCATCAGGCTGCCGGATGTCGAGGACACCGAGCCGAAGGCGAAGGTCTTGCCCTTGAGGTCGGCGAGGGATTTGACGTTCGGGTCGGCGGTGATGAATTTGCTGGTGAACTGGGCGTCCTGTTCGCGCTGCACCAACGGAATGGCATTGCCGGTTTTCAGCCGCGCCTGGACGAAGGTGAACCCCCCGAGCCAGGCCATGTCGATCCGGTCGGTGGCCAGCGCCTCGACCACGGCCGGGTAGTCGCTGACCGGCACGAACTCGACCTTCATGCCCAATTGCTGTTCCAGATAAGTGCCCAGAGGCTGGAACTTGCGCAGCAGTTCGGTGGGGGCTTCATCGGGAATGGCACTGACCTTGAGGACGTCGGCGGCCTGTGCCAGCAGGGTGGAAAAGGACAGGGTCAAGCCGACAGCCAATGCCAGGGTGCGTTTGAGCATGAAAGTTCTCCGGTTCATTAGCGCAAGTATTTCGAAGCGCCTGACCTATATGGGATAACGGTCAGGCGCTTTTTGAGGGTAGACGAAGTGCGGCGATTATAGGGATTGCAGATGGCGTATCAACCAATCGCTGCTCGGCGAGGCGCAGAGGTTACCTGTAGGAGCGAGCCTGCTCGCGAAAAACCTCAGAGCACCGCGGGGTTTCAGGCTCCCCGCGCCATCGTTAACGTCCATCGCGAGCAGACTCGCTCCTACAGGTATCGCAACGTATCCACCGTTCACCCAGCTACGTTGGCATACAAAATCCGGGGTGGCGGGACACGCAGGCGATACACGACGAGCGCGTAATGCAGCAGCCGGATAACGGCTTTTACCTTGCGCTCACTGGAGAATCACCATGTCCCGAACCCCCACCCGCTACGCGGCAGGCCTGCTCGGCGTTGCCCTGGTCACTGCGACACTCACCGCCTTCACGGGCCTCGCCCAAGCCCAGGAATCCGGCCAGCCACCGGCAAAAAACTGGCAGGCCGGCCTCAAGCGTACGGACCTGGTGCGCCGCGACCTTGACGTCGCCGGGCGCGAAGTGATCCAGGTGCTCGTTGAATTCGATCCGGGCGTGGCGTCGCCGAAACACTCGCACCCCGGGGTAGAAGTGGCCTACGTCACCGACGGCACCCTGGAATATCAACTCGAAGGGCAACCGACCGTGACGCTCAAGGCTGGTGAATCCCTGTACATTCCGGCCGGCACCGCCCATGTGGCGAAAAACATCGGCCAGGGCAAGGCGTCGGAACTGGCGACCTACATCGTCAAGAAAGACACGCCGTTGGTGTCGCTGGAGCAGTAAGCGCCTCTACCGCGGGTCAGCCTGCCTGCGCCATGCGACCAGGTAGGCGACAACGATCAGCCCCAGCGCGACCAGATAGGTCGTGCGCATGCCGCTGGCAATGGCCTGCGGCTGGGCGGTGCCGATGTCGACCGCCTTTGAGGCCAGGGCAAACACGGAGCCCATCGCCGAGGCCCCGGTGACCAGTCCCAGATTTCGTGACAGGTTGAGCAGGCCGGAGACCACGCCGCGTTGATCGGGCAACACGTCGAGCATCACGGCGGTGTTGTTGGCGGTCTGGAACAGCGCATACCCCAAAGTGATAACGACCATGGGCGCGATGTAGCCGCCGACGCCGAACGTTTCGGGCACCAGCGACAACAGGCAGCAGCCGAGCGCCATGCCCAGCAGCCCGGCGAGGGTCATGGCCGGGGCCCCCCAACGGTCGACGATGCGCCCGGCGGGCACTCCGGCCAGCATGGCGACCAGCGGCCCGACCGCCAGCACCAGCCCGGTCTCCATCGCCGTCAACCGCAGGGTCTGCGACAGGTAGAACGGCCCGACCAGCAGCGTCGTCATCATCACGGTGGTCACCAGCAGGCTCATGGCAAGGCAGCCACTGAGTCGGCCATCGCGCAACAGCGCCAGTAACAATGTACCCAGCGAATCGACCCCCGCACGCCTGGTTTGCCCCTGGCGATCTTCGGGCAGGTAGCGTTGCGCGAGCAGCCAGGTCAGCAGACCCAGGGGTACGCTGATGAAGAAAATCCAGCGCCAGCCGAATCCGTCAATGAGCACGCCACCGAGCGCCGGTCCCATCGCCGTACCCATGGCGGACAGGGTCCCCAGCAGCCCCATGGCGCTACCGGTCTTGCCCTTGGCCACCGTGTCGCCGACAAAGGCCAGGGTCAGCGCCATCATGACCGCCGCGCCCAGGCCTTGCAGCGCCCTGGCAGCGATCAGCAGGCCAAGATTGGGCGCCAGGCCGCACAGCGCCGAAGCCAATGTGAACAGGGCAATACCGGACAACAGCAGGCGGCGCCGACCGACAAGGTCACCGAGGCGGCCGACGCTGACGATCGAGGCGGTAATGGCCAGCAGATAGGCGATGACCACCCACTGCACCTGTTGAAAGGACGCGCTGAATGCCTGTGCCAGGGATGGCAGGCCGACGTTGGCGATGCTGGTGCCGAGGGACGACAACAACATCGCCAACGACAGGCTGGCCAGCGCCCCTTTCACCGAAGGTGTTTGTTGAGCCACTGCCGCGACTGCAGATCCGTCATTCATGGTGTTGCCCTTTTCTGGCCGCTCCCGACTGGAGCTACCAGAAATCTACGCCGGGGCCTAACATGGCGGAAGACGCACGGTTTGCACTGATTACGTGCATACAGCGCCATACCTTCCGACCTGGGGCACGCATGTCCACTCCCGATCTCAACCTGCTGATCACCCTCGATGTGCTGCTGGCAGAAGGCAGTGTCGCCCGCGCCGCCAAACGCCTGCGCCTGAGTCCATCGGCGATGAGCAGGGCGTTGGCGCGATTGCGCGAAACCACCGGCGATCCGCTGCTGGTCAGGGCCGGTCGCGGCCTGGTGCCAACGCCGCGTGCGCTGGAATTGCGTGAGCGGGTCGCCCAGCTTGTGCAGGAGGCCCAAGCGGTGCTGCGTCCGGCCGAGCAGCCCGACCTCCTGCAGGTGTCGCGCACCTTCACCTTGCGCACCAGCGAAGGATTTGTCGAAAACTTCGGCGCCGCACTGATCGCCCGCGTCGCCGAACAGGCGCCAGGCATACGCCTGCGCTTCATGCCCAAACCCGACAAGGACAGCACGGCGTTGCGCGACGGCACGGTCGATCTGGAAACGGGTGTGGTGGGCAGGACGGCGAGCCCGGAACTGCGTACCCAGGGGTTGTTCCGCGATCGATTGATTGGCGTGGTGCGCGCGGGACATCCGCTGTGCGACGGCGAGATGTCGCCCGAGCGTTTTGTCGCCCGAGGTCACATCAGCGTGTCACGACGAGGGCTGGAAAAGGGGCCAATTGATGAAGCCCTGGAGGCGCTTGGTTTGCAGCGGCAGATCGTGACCATGGTCGGCGGTTTCTCGACTGCATTGGCGCTCGCCCAGGCAAGCGATCTGATCGCCACTGTGCCCGAGCGGCATACCGCCAATCTGCGAGCCGGCATGCACAGCTTCGTGCTGCCAATGTCACTGCCGGAATTTACCTTGGCGATGATCTGGCATCCTCGACTGGATGCGGATCCCGTGCATCGATGGCTGCGTGGTTGCCTGAGGGATGTTTGCGCTTCTGCCTGATAATTAATCCGGGTGTTTCATGTGTCTACTTTGATATTAAAATAATGGCTGTATCATTGTTGTAACTATTCGTGCCTGTTTTTTGTTTTGTTATATAGTCTCATTGTGTTGATATAAAAAAGTTCGAACTCATAAGTTTGTATGCTGTATCGGATGTCAAAATGGGATCCAGTTTAGTTAAGCTAGTAATTGATAGGCGCTCTCAATTACTGTCAAGTGGCCAGAGGCTATCAATGTTGGTCACCAATTATTAATGATAATTAATAATTTTTAGTTTTGTATGGTGATCGTAAATATATGAATTTTAAGAATATATTGTAGTTAAGATTATTGATTTCTATGGATTTCTCCAATATCAATTCAGCGTCAAGATTTGGCGACGAGTGGTGATGAATTTTTGACGCTGGTCGTGTCAAAAAATAACTTGATAATAATCCACATGTTTCGCAAATGTGATGCTAGTGTTCCTACCTCCAATTAACCCGCACTTGTCTGATTGTAGAGGACGTGCGTCATGCCGACTTCAAATCCTCGGGTTGCGATATTCGGTAATAGAGTTCCGAGCCTGAATCTTCCAGCGCTTGAGCACTTTACCGACTTGGGCAGCCTGCTGGCTGCCGATGCATTTGATGTGATGCTGCTGGACATGCCAGGTGCGTATGCCGGCAAAGTCCTTCGCAAACTGCGCTCACTTCCCTCTTACCGCTACACGCTCATCTACTGCTGTCGTGATCAGGATGGCTGGTGCGAAGCCTTGGGCGATGGCGCGTGCCCTGTGGAAACCAGCGAAATCATAAGGCTCTGGGGCGTATGGCAGGATCGCTTCGGGTTGTTCAATCATGGATCCGCACCGGAACGTTTTGAAAGCCGCGTGCTTTCCTGGCTGTGGTTGCGCGACGGCGCCCAGGTGCTCGCCCTGCGCGATCCGGAGGTGCCTCAGCACTATCGCTATCCATTGCTGGACGTGCTGGCCGATAGCGAGCAGGTCAACGCGTTTGTCTGGCTCAGCCTGATGGTGCAGCAGGACTGGCTGGAGGAGGGGGTCCTGATCGACCGCGTCCGCCTCTGTTCCGATTGTGGTTCGGGACGGCTCAATTACATCGATGTGTGTACCGAATGCCATAGCCTGGACATCGCACGGCAACCGTCACTGCACTGTTTTACCTGTGGTCATGTCGGGGCGCAGGAGTCATTTCTCAAAGATGGGGTGTTGCTGTGCCCCAATTGCCTGAATCGGCTGCGCCACATTGGAAGTGATTACGACCGCCCGATGGAGAATTATCGCTGTCGCTCGTGCCAGGCGTTTTTTGTCGATGCCGAGGTGCAGGCGCGTTGCCTGGATTGCGGCCTGTCGCACACGCCCGACAAGTTGCGCATACGCGAAGTCAGGGATTTCCGCCTGTCCGAGGCCGGGCGTTTCCGTTGCCGGCAGGAGTTCAGTGAAAGAGCGGTGCAGCACTTCGGTCAGCTCAATCTGTTGGGTGGCAAGAATTTTTATGATCTGCTGACCTGGCAAATGCAGATAGTGCGCCGCCATCCGGTGCCTGAGTTTTCCCTGATCGGCCTGCGCTTCGTCAACCTCGCCGGTACGTTGTCGCACCTGGGTGAACAGCGCGGGCATGCCTTCGTTGATAGCGTGGCCGATCGCTTGAAGGAGTCCGTCAGGGAAACGGACCGCTGTTCTCGCAGTACCGAAGAGTTCTTCTGGATCATGCTTCCCCATACCGACGAGAAAGGCCTGGAAATCGTCAAGCAGCGCCTGGGCCGGGTCGCCGAATTGTTTTCGGCGCCGGAGGTCAGCGACGTTACCTTGCGTGTCATCGGCATCACCGCCCCCCAGGATCTACTGGATCAGGAAGATGGCGAGCTGTTACTGGCGCGCCTGGCCGGTGAGATGGGTGATATCCCATGAGCCCTTTCCTCGAGCAACTGTTGAACGCACTCAGCGCGCTCGCGGGGCCGGATGGCATGAGCCGCCTGTTCTACATGCTATTTCCGGCGTTCCTGATGTTCGAGTTGCCGATGATGATCATGGTGATGCTGGGCGTGTTGCGCTGGTTCACCCGTCGGCGCACCAGCGTGCCGAAGATCAGTGTTTATTGCCCGAAGGTCTCTTGCATCATTACCTGCTACAGCGAAGGCATGGACGTCCAGACCACGCTGTTGAGCCTGTGCGAACAAACCTATGGCGGCCACATCGAGATGATTCCGGTGGTGGACGGCGCCACGGTCAACCAGGCGACGCTCAGCGCCGTGCGCAGTTTCAATGTGGACTCGCAGTTGTACCCCAAGCGACATTTACGGCCGATCGCCAAATGGCAGCGGGGCGGAAGGGTGTCGTCCCTCAACGCCGGCCTGTCGCTGGCCGGCGGTGAAATCGTCATGGCGCTCGATGGTGATACATCCTTCGACAACAACATGGTCGCCTCCATCGTACGGCACTTCGAGGACCCCTCGGTACCTGCGGTCGCCGGCAGCCTGCGGGTGCGCAATGTCTGGGGCTCGTGGGTGACGGCGATGCAGGCGCTGGAGTACCTGCTGTCGATCCACATGTCGAAGATCGGCCTGGCGGAATGGAACCTGGTCAACAACGTCTCCGGCGCCTTTGGCGCATTTCGCCGCAGTTTCCTGGTGAAAATCGGTGGCTGGAACACCCACACCGCTGAAGACCTGGACCTGACATTGCGTATCAAGAGCTACTTCAAGCGGCATGACCTGAGGATTCCATTCGAGCCCGAAGCGGTAGGGCACACCGATGCCCCGGCGACGCTCAGCCAGTTCCTGATGCAGCGCCTGCGCTGGGATGGCGACCTGTTTTTCCTCTACATCCGAAAGCACAACCACAACATCAGCCCCACGTTACTGGGCTGGCGCACCTTCCTGATGATCCTGCTCACGGGCTTCTTCTTTCAGTTGGTTCTGCCGTTCATCATCTTCATCTACACCTTGCTGGCCCTGTTCATTCTGCCGGGCAAGACACTGTTGTTTCTGTTTGCGCTGATCTACCTGCTGTACCTGACAATCACCCTGGTGATGTTCTTGGCCATGTTGGTGATGGTCTCCGACCGGCCCCGACAAGACATGGTGCTGGGCTTGCTGGTGCCTTTCTTCCCGCTGTTCATGCTGCTCCTGCGGTGCTGGAGCGTCGTGGCCATGCTTAACGAGATGTTCCGTCGCGGCCATGAAGAAAGCTCGATGGCACCCTGGTGGGTACTCAAGCGCGCCACGAGGTTCTGACATGCGATCGATACTTCTGGCGGTGACGCTTTGGATGCCCTTTGTGATGCTGGCGGTACAGCCCATGACGCTTGAAGCGGCGCCAGCGCAAAAGTGGTCCCAGGCCAGCTATGTGTGGGACAGCGAGGCGTTGCTCGATCCAGGGCAGCGTGCTGCTGAACTGACGGCGCTGCGCAAGGCCGGGATGGAAAAGATCTACCTGGGCCTCAAGGGCGCACAGGTCAAGGACCTGGCTACCACGCGCGAACGCCTGGAGCAATTGCTGCAGGACGCGGCCAGGCAGGGTCTGCAAGTGGGTCTGCTGCTGGGCGATCCTGAATGGTTGAAACCGCAGGAACGCCATCAGCTCACCGATTTGCTGGGCAAATTCCAAGGGCTTTCATTCAGCAGCCTGCACCTGGACCTGGAAGTCGAACAGCTGGGCGTACCGGTGCCTGACCAGCGTTTGCGGGACTTGCTCGACACCTTGCGCGCGGCTTCCCGAGCGAGCCCCTGGCCGGTCGAGATTTCCAGCCATCATCGCTGGTTCGCCGAGCCCAAACCCGGACAAACCTGTGTGCCCTGCGGGCTGCCCGATGCTGGCGTGCGCCAGGTCAGCCTGATGATTTATACCCGCAACCCGAAAAACAGCGCACGCATGGCAGAGCAGATCGCCCAGCGCTGGCCCGATCTGCAATTTCGCCTCGCCCAAAGCACGGAGCCACAACTGGATGCCACGGAGTCCTGGGCCGGCGCGTCGACCGAGCAGTTGCAACACCAGAGCAGTGCCTGGCGTGAACAACTGCAACCCCTGGGGATTGCCGGCATTGACTGGCAAGCCTGGCGAGACTTTCCAAAACGGTGAGCCGTCATGAAGATTCGTTTCGATAGTCGTAAAGAATTGAGTCCCACACAGGAACAGGGTTTGACCGTGCTCTACGCGCCGGGCAAACGCATGGCCTTTCGCGTGCGCTGGTATCTGATCCTGCTGCTGGTCGCCAGCCCGTTGATCTGGCTGGGGGGCAAGCTGGCCTACGGCATGCTGATGATCGACGCGCCGGCGCAGTTGCGCCTGCCGATTCTCGAGGTGCGCGCGCGCGATACCGGTCGGGTCGAGCAATTGTTCGTCAAGGCCGGTGATCAGGTCCGGACCGACCAGCCTTTGGTCAATCTCGACAATCCGGAATGGCGAGCACGGTTATCGCAACTGGCGGCCATGCCGACCCAGACCAGCCCTGCGCGCAACAACAAATTGGGTGGCAACGAACGGCAGTTGCTCAAGACTCGCATCGGCAGGGCGCAGGAAAGGGTGGGCGTGCTTGAAAGTCTGGTTGCAAGAGGGGCGGTGTCGCCTGGCGAGGTGCTGACGGCGAAGTCCGAGCTCGACAGTTTCAGGGCGGATCTGCTGGCGTTCGAGCGCCGTGAGCAACTGGCCAATCAGCCGACGTTGAGCGTTGAGCGCGATGTCGTTCAACAACAGGCTGAACAACAGTGGCTGAAAACCCGCCTGGCTGCGCTGCCGATCAACGCCGCGCAAAGCGGACGCATTGCCGAGGTACTGGTCAATCCTGGCGAAAACGTCGGTGCCGGCACCTTGCTGATGCGCATCGAGCGCCTGGAAGACCCCTTGCTGTGGATCTACCTGGAGCCGTTGAACATCAGCTACGCCGCGATTGGCCAGCCGCTGCGGGTGCGCATGCCGGACGGCGAGTGGTTGAGCGCCCACGTGGTCCAGGCGGTCGACAGCGCCGGCCGTACACCGACGGTGTTGCGCGGGCCGTTCGCTGCCAGCGAAATGGGCTTGCAGGTCGCCGCCCGGTTCGACCGGCCGCTGCCGCCGCGCTGGCGAATCGATCAACTGCCGTTGAACGTCCGTTTCCCCACTGACTGGCCACAACTGCTCAGTGACAGCCGTGAGTTCATCGATCAAATAGGGGAGTTCATCGCCATGGATCGAACTCCCGACACCAAAAACAGCGTATCGGAGGCTCAATAATGATGACTGCTGAGCGAATCCTGGTCACCGGTGGCGCCGGCTTCATCGGCTCGCACCTTGTCGAAGCCCTGCTCGAACACGGTTACAGCGTCCGAGTCCTGGACGATCTTTCCAGCGGTAAATTATCCAACCTGCCGATTGATCGATGCCATCTGACGTTGGTTGTGGGGGACGTCGCCGACGCGCCGACGGTCGCGCGGGCGATGAAAGACTGCACCGCGGTGGTCCATCTGGCGGCGGTGGCCTCGGTGCAGGCCTCGGTCGACGATCCGATCGCCACTCACCAAAGCAACTTCATCGGTACGTTGAATATTTGTGAAGCCATGCGCCAGGCGGGGGTAAGGCGAGTCGTTTATGCCTCCAGTGCGGCGATCTACGGCAACAACGGCGAAGGCACCGCGATCAGCGAAGACACGCCAAAAAATCCCCTGACGCCCTATGCCGCCGACAAGCTGGCCAGCGAACACTTCCTTGATTTCTATCGTCGCCAGCACGGACTGGAGCCGGTCATCCTGCGCTTTTTCAATATCTACGGACCGCGCCAGGACCCTTCGTCGCCTTACTCCGGCGTCATCAGTATTTTCAGCGAGCGAGCGCAAAAAAAACTCCCCATCACGGTTTTCGGTGATGGAGAGCAAACAAGGGATTTTGTCTACGTCGATGACCTGGTCAAGATCCTGGTACAGGCGGTCGCTGAAGCCAAACCACGTATGGAACCGGTCAATGTCGGGTTCAACCGCTCCACCAGCGTCAACGATCTGGCGACGATGCTGAGCGAACTGCTGGGATGGCCGCTGGCGCTGACCTACGATGCGCCCCGATCCGGTGACATCCGGCATTCGCGTGCCGAGAACAGCCGTTTGCTGGCACATTTTTCGTTGGAGAAGCCGACCTGTTTTGCAGAGGGCCTGGGTCAGTTGCTCAGGAGTATTGATGCCGGCGGGCGCTAGAGACGGCTTCGGTCTCCAGCAAATGCTCAGCCAGTACATCGTTGAGAAAGCGGAACTGATCGTTGAGCCCGACCACTTCATTGCTGAAGTGATGACCGGCTGCCGGAATCAGCAGCGCCTCGAATTTTTCGTCGAACATCAGGGTCAATACTTTACGAGACTCGAATTGTTGCGAGTAGTAGTTGGTGCCGAATACCGGGAAGCTCACGGCCAGGGTGACGGTGGTGATCATGACGTGCGCTCCTCGGAGAGTAAGAACCAGCCGAATACGCTCAACGTGAAGGCCGTCAGGGCCAGGCAGGTCAGGAGATGGATCAGCATGGTTCGACCCTCCGCTACAGGGTTTGGTGTTGGGTTGGAATTGATCCTACGCTGACGATCGGTGGGCGGAAGGCAATCGTGGCGATGGTGAATATCGATGGGAGTGATGGTCCGGATTTGTTGGTGTCCTTGATGGCCCCATCGCCAGCAGGCTGGCTCCCACAGGGGTTATGGGTGTTCACAAGACTTGTGTTCCACCCCGATCCACTGTGGGAGCCAGCCTGCTGGCGATGGCGGCCTCAAGAGCACCATCAGACCTATACTTTAACCAGGGGCCTCTGAGCGCCGAACCTCCCGTTCGGCTCACATTTTCAGGAAACCGCGATCTTGAACCTGCGTTCGCTGATCGTCGCCGTGCTGGTGGTGTTGGCGGGATGCGTCACGGCCCCGCCTGCCCCGGTGGAAGTGCCGCAGATCATGGTGTCTCCCAGCACCTGGCAGCAGGTGGACCGGGAGATTGTCGATGCGTCGCAATCGGCCACCGATCAGGCAAAAATCTACGCCCGCGGGGCCATGGATTACTGGCGCACGCGGGTCTATCAGTTGACCGAAGAAAATTTCATTCCCTGGTTCAGCAGTTACTGGACCCAGGAATGGCTGTCGATGAAGGTCAGCTGGTACTCCATCAGTAGTTCCAGGGACGAGCAAAATGCCTCGGAAAAACGCCTGGCGGCCTACCTGCTGGAGAAATACCAGGAAAAAGTGCTGGCCCCGGCGGCGCTCGAGGTCGACCCGGACGCGATCCTCACCCTGGCGGCGGCATTCTACGTGGACATTCTCAAGGAAGAACTGCAGAAGATTTCCCAGCGCCATGGCGTGCCAATGGCCCAGCTCAATGGCCGCGTGCGGAAAATTCCGGCGATTGCCCTCGGACCGCCGTCCGCCAGGGACGCCTCGCTGTTCCAGGTGGTGCACACTGAACAGTTGGCCACGTTGCCGGCGTACGCCGCGCTGGTCGACAAGGTGCACAAGGCCGGTGGCGACAAGGGTGTTGGCTCCACCGACACCGCCATGGCACCGGTGGCCAAGCGTGCCAGTAAACGCATTGAAGCCGAGATGGCTCCGCGCGGGGCGGCCAGTGCGGTAGCGGCGGCCGCCGGGAAACTCGCCGGTGCGTTGATCTCTGTTGGCGTTGCGGGCGTGCGGGCGATCATCCAGGCCAACGACCGGCCCGACAGCGAAGCGTTGATTCGCAGCAGCCTGGGTAACACGTTCGACAAGGCCTGGACCAAGCTGCTGCAGAACCCGACCACCGGTGTCATGGCGAGCACCCTGTACATGGCCTCACAGATAGAAGGGAACCTGGCGCAGAGCGCGCAACCGTCGGTCGGTCAGGATGCGGGATCTGTCGATTGGAGTCCGACCCAGTCGACTAACCAGCAGCTCAACCCATGATCCAAGGAGAACGCTCATGTCTTATGTTGATGGCTTTGTCATTGCCGTACCCACCGCCAACCGCGAAAAATTCAGGCAGCACGCCGACATGGCCGCCGCCATTTTCATCGAGAACGGCGCGCTCAGCCTCGCCGAGTGCTGGGGCGACGACGTCCCCGACGGCAAGGTGACCTCTTTTCCCATGGCGGTGAAACTCAAGGAGGATGAAACCGTGGTGTTTTCCTGGATCGTCTGGCCGGACAAACCCACCCGTGACGCCGGGATGGCGAAACTGATGACCGATCCGCGGGTGCAACCGGACGTCAATCCGATGCCGTTCGATGGTCAAAGGATGATTTTCGGCGGGTTTGAAATGATCGTGAAGGCTTGAACCGACATCAAAGGATCACTCCGCCGCAGGGGTGATCCGGCAGCTCTTGCGGTTGCGGATTTCGTGATCGCTCGGGCGCTCGCGGATGAACTCGAAACGCGGCTCGCCTTCGCTGTAATGCACCAGCCAGCCCCAATCCAATTCCATTTCGTCCTGGCCTGGCTCTGGCGGCGCGGCCCACCAAGGTTCCTTGCTGAGGATCTGGCGCATACTTGCCTCCGGTTGATTTCGCTTGCATCAACTATAACTGGCATGCCGGCAGACGCCAGAAACGAGAGACCCCGCATGAATGACGACATCCACGAACCTTTCAAACGGCTGTTTTTCGCGCTGGACTGCGCACCCGCACTGCGCAAGGCCATCGGCCAATGGCGCAGTGCCTTGCAACTGCGTAGCGGGCGCCCGGTGCCGGTGGAAAATTTTCACCTGACCCTGAAGTTTCTCGGGGCGGTGGAGATCGCGCAGATTGCCGACATCTGCAGCGCAGCCGCGTCTGTGCGCACGCCGGGGGAACGCCTGACCGTGGAGCTGGATCGCCTGGATGTCTGGCGCAGGGCAGGGGTCCTGGTGCTGGCACCCGAACAGGCATCGCCGGCGTTGTTACGGCTGGTGTATGACCTGGAGCAGGCCTTGTTGCCGTTTGGCCTGGAAGATGCCCCCCGGGAATTTCGCCCGCATTTGACCCTGGCACGTGACTACCGGGCGCCGGTGCCGGAGTCCGCTACGCCACCCGAATTTTTCCTGCGTGCCGAGCGCTTCACCTTGTTCGAATCCCACAAGGGCCGCTATCGGCCATTGGCCCAGTGGCCGTTGAGCGGTGCCTGAGCCAAAACAAAAAAGGCGCCCGAGGGCGCCAAACTTCACCTTAACCGAGGAGCCAGGTGAGGGATGCAGCGGTGGTAAGGCGCTGCATGAATATAAAAAATGTACGCAACCCCCTGTAGGAGCTGCCGCAGGCTGCGATCTTTTGATCTTGATCTTGAAAAAGCAAAGATCAAAAGATCGCAGCCTGCGGCAGCTCCTACCAGAGCAGAATTACTTACCCAACTTCACCTTGGTCCAACCCCGGGTCATGATCCGCTGCACCGCAATCGGCTGGTCAGGAACGGCATACAAGGTCGCCATCACCGCTTCCGGCGGATACGAGCCCGGTTCGTTGCGAATCGCCTCATCCACCAACGGCGTCGCCGCCGAGTTGGCGTTGCTGTAGCCGATGTTGTTGGTGATCTCGGCAATGATGTCCGGGCGCATCAGGAAGTTCATGAACTGGTAGGCGTTGTCGACGTTGGCGGCATCGCGCGGGATGGCGACCATGTCGTAGAAACTGCCGGCACCTTCCTTCGGGATGCTGTAGTCGATCTTCACCTTGTTCCCGGCTTCCTCGGCGCGGGCCTTGGCCTGCAGCACGTCGCCGGAATAACCGACGGCCACGCAGATGTTGCCGTTGGCCAGGTCCGAGATGTACTTCGAGGAATGGAAATACGCCACCGACGGGCGGATTTTCATGAACAGCGCTTCGGCTTCGGCGATGTGCGCCTTGTCCTGATCGTTCACCGGGTAGCCCAGGTAGTGCAGGGCGGCCGGGATCATCTCGGTGGGCGAATCGAGGAAACTGATGCCGCAGGCCTTGAGCTTTTCCGCGTTTTCCGGCTTGAACAGCAGGTCCCAGGAGTTGGTCGGGGCGTTGGCGCCGAGCACTTCCTTGACCTTCTGCGGGTTGAAGCCGATGCCGATCGAGCCCCACATGTACGGGAAGGCGTGGGCGTTATCCGGGTCGCTGGCGGAGGCGTTTTTCAGCAGCACCGGATTGAGGTTTTTCCAGTTCGGCAGCTTCGACTTGTCCAGTTCCTGGTAGACCCCGGCCTTGATCTGCTTGGCCAGGAAGCTGTTGGACGGCACGACCAGGTCGTAGCCGGACTTGCCCGCCAGCAGGCGGGCCTCCAGGGTTTCGTTGCTGTCGAACACATCGTAGGTCACGCGGATCCCGGTCTCGTCTTCGAACTTCCTGACGGTGTCCGGGGCAATGTAATCCGACCAGTTATAGACGCGCAGAACCTTGTCATTGGCCTGGGCGCCCGAGGCGATCGCGCCCAATAAGGACAGTGTCAGCAGAGTCCTGCCAAACATTTTCATCGGTACAACTCCATTCTTTTTATTCAAACGCAAAATCTGTGAAACGCGACGGCCTAGGCCGTCGCTTCTACCATTTGCTTCTTAGGTTGTTGCCAGGATTCGCTCGCCGTCTGGTCCATCGCTTCCTGGATCGCTCGCTTGCGGCTGGCTTCGGCACGGCGGCTGAAGTACCAGACCATGAAGGTCACGATCGACACGGCCAACAGGATCAGGCTGGCCACGGCGTTGATCTCCGGTTTCACGCCCAGGCGCACCGCCGAGAACACTTCCATCGGCAGGGTGGTGGAGCCCGGGCCCGAGACGAAGCTCGCCAGCACCAGGTCATCCAGCGACAGGGCGAACGACATCATGCCGCCGGCCGCCAGTGATGGCGCGATCATCGGGATGGTGATCAGGAAAAATACCTTGAACGGCTTGGCACCCAGGTCCATGGCCGCTTCTTCGATGGACAGGTCCAGCTCGCGAAGGCGGGCGGAGACTACCACCGCAACGTAGGCGGCACAAAACGTGGTGTGGGCGATCCAGATCGTGACGATGCCACGCTCCATCGGCCAGCCAATCATCTGCGCCATGGCCACGAACAGCAGCAACAGCGACAGACCGGTGATCACTTCCGGCATCACCAGCGGCGCGGTGACCAGGCCGCCGAACAGCGTGCGGCCCTTGAAGCGGGTGACGCGCGTCAGCACGAACGCGGCCAGCGTGCCCAGTGCGACGGCGGCAATCGCGGTGTAGCAGGCGATCTCCAGGGAACGCAGCACCGAGCCCATCAGTTGCGAGTTGTCGAGCAGGCCCGCGTACCACTTGAACGACCAGCCACCCCACACCGTCACCAGCTTCGAGGCGTTGAACGAGTAGATCACCAGGATCAGCATCGGCAGGTAGATAAACGACAGGCCGAAAATCAGCATGAACTTTGAAAATCCGAAGCGTTTCATCCCCGTGCCTCCATCTCTTTGGCTTGACTGCGGTTGAACAGCAGGATCGGCACAATCAGGATCAACAGCATCACCACCGCCAGGGCGGACGCCACCGGCCAGTCGCGGTTGTTGAAGAACTCCTGCCACAGCACGCGGCCGATCATCAGGGTCTCGGGACCGCCCAACAGCTCCGGAATCACGAACTCACCCACCACCGGAATAAACACCAGCATGCAGCCTGCGATGATGCCGTTCTTGGCCAGCGGCACGGTGATTTTCCAGAAGTTGTTGAAGTTGCTCGAGCCCAGGTCGGACGCGGCTTCCAGCAGGCTGCCATCGTGCTTGACCAGGTTGGCGTACAGCGGCAGCACCATGAACGGCAGATACGCATAGACCACGCCGATATAAACAGCGGTGTTGGTGTTGAGGATCTCGATCGGGTGCGAAGTCAGCCCGGTCCACATCAGGAAACCATTGAGCAAGCCGTTGTTGCTGAGAATGCCCATCCACGCGTAAACGCGGATCAGGATTGCGGTCCAGGTCGGCATCATGATCAACAGCAGCAGGACGTTTTGCGCTTCCTTGCTGGTCTTGGTGATGGCGTAGGCCATCGGAAAACCGATCACCAGGCACATCAGCGTGCTGAGCAATGCAACCTTCAACGAACCGAGGTAAGCCGACAGGTACAACTCGTCTTCGCCCAGCAAGGTGTAGTTGCCGATGTTGAGCAACAGGTTGAATTTCTGCTCGGCGTAGGTGTAGATCTCCGAGTAGGGCGGAATGGCCAGGGCCGCTTCCGAGAAGCTGATCTTCATCACCAGGAAGAACGGCAACAGGAAGAACAGGCACAGCCACAGGAACGGAATGCCGATGACCAGTTTTCGTCCGCTGGGCACCAGGCGCAGCAATTGCTGATTGAAGGTTTTCATGCGCGCAGTACCACGCCGCTATCGTCTTCCCACCACACGTAGACCTGATCGTCCCAGGTCGGACGCGCACCACGGCGTTCGGCGTTGGCCATGAACGATTGCACGACCTTGCCGCCCGGCAACTTGACGTAGAACACCGAGTGGCCGCCGAGGTAGGCGATGTCATGCACCTTGCCGCTGGACCAGTTGTAGCGGGCGTCCGGCTGGGTGGTGCTGACCAGCAGTTTTTCCGGGCGGATGGCGTAGGTGATCGACTTGTCCTGCACTGACGTACTGACGCCATGGCCGACGTAGATCTTCTGCTCCAGGTCCGCGCTGTGAATGATCGCGTGGCCTTCCAGGTCTTCCACCACGGTGCCTTCGAAGGCGTTCACGTTGCCGATGAATTCGCAGACCATGCGACTGACCGGCGCTTCATAGATGTCCACCGGGCTGCCGATCTGGGCGATCCAGCCCAGGTGCATGATCGCGATGCGCTGGGCCATGGTCATGGCTTCTTCCTGGTCGTGAGTCACCATGACGCAGGTCACGCCGACGCGCTCGATGATCTCGACCAGCTCCAGCTGCATCTGCGAGCGCAGCTTTTTATCCAGCGCGCCCATGGGTTCGTCGAGCAACAGCAGCTTCGGACGCTTGGCCAGGGAGCGGGCCAACGCCACGCGCTGACGCTGGCCGCCGGACAACTGATGGGGTTTGCGCTTGGCGTACTGGGTCATGTGCACCAGGCGCAGCATTTCTTCCACACGGGCGTCGATTTCAGCGGCGGGCAAACGATCCTGCTTGAGGCCGAAGGCGATGTTCTGCGCCACCGTCATGTGCGGGAACAGGGCGTAGGACTGGAACATCATGTTGATCGGCCGCTCGTAGGGCGGCATGTCGGTGATGTCGACGCCGTCGAGCAGGATCCGGCCTTCGGTCGGGCGCTCGAAGCCGGCGAGCATGCGCAGCAGCGTCGATTTGCCGGAACCGGAACCACCGAGCAGGGCAAAGATCTCGCCCTGATGGATTTCCAGGGACACATCGTCCACGGCGGTGGTCTCGTCGAATTTCTTGGTGACGCGGTCGACTTTCACCAACACCTTTTTCGGTGCCTGGTGACCCTCAAGAGCCTTCCTGTAGATGCTGGAGGCGTTTGCCATGTGAAACTCCCAACAGGTTTCAGTCGTCGGGCCAACGCGGCCTGACTTAATAGTTGATTGCAAACCCTTGCAGTAAGGCGCCAATCAGGACGCGGTCTCTGTAGGAGCTGGCTTGCCAGCGAAGGCGGCCTTGCAGTCAACGATGATGTCGGCTGAAAGGGCCTCTTCGCTGGCAAGCCAGCTCCTACAAGGTATTGCGCATGCCTGACGGGCATTCCACTCGGGTTAATTCGGCGCCGCCGTCCTGGCTGCCTGGTAGTGCTTGTTGTTATTGCAGTGTGTTGTTTTCGCGGGCGAGAGGCGCGCAAAAGCCCGCCTGCCCGCTCGCGGGGGCAGTAAATGGTTTGATCGTTTATGGCGTCAGCGTGAGTTACGCAGCGCCGCCCGTTGCCGGCACGCGTCGCCAAACGCCTGGAAGATCTTCAGATACGGCGGGTTGTCCAGCACCTGCCATTCCGGGTGCCATTGCACACCGAGGGCAAATGCCTTGCTGTTCTCCACCGAGACCGCTTCGATCAAGCCATCCGGCGCGAGTGCTTCGGCGCGCAGGCCGGGAGCGAGTCGGTCGATCCCTTGGCTGTGAATCGAATTGACCTGGAACACCGGCGGCAGATCCAGCGCCTGGAACACACCGCCCGGTTGCACATCGACGGCATGGGCCGGTGCGTATTGCACCGCCAGGTCGGGATGGTTGGCCTCGCGATGATCGAGGAAGCCGGGAAGTTCATGGACCTTCTGATGCAGGCTGCCACCGAACGCCACGTTCATCTCCTGGAAGCCGCGGCAGATGCCGAGCACGGGAACGCCAGCGGCAATGGCTGCGCGAATCAGGGGAAGGGTGGTGCGATCCCGCTGGGGATCGTGTTCCGTGCCGGGAGCGCTGTCGGGGCCTTGATAGTGGAAGGGTTCCACATTCGATGGCGAGCCGGTCAGCAACAGACCATCGAGCTGCGGTAGCAGGTCCTCGATTTCGGTCAGTTCGCCCAGGGAAGGAATGACGACAGGCAGCCCCAGTGCCGCAACGCTGACAGCACGCAAGTACTTGTCGCCGCTGACATGGTAGGGGTGCAGGCCAATCTGTTTGACGCATGCAGTAACGCCGATCAATGGCTTGAATGCCATTTTTATCACCTCGAAGTTTCACACTTGAACGAGCTTTTCCGGAGCTTAGCCTTGTTGATTTTAATTAACAACTCTCATGTAAAAAATTCTAAACGCCGCACGTCCGAAGCTGAGGATTTACGCGTGTTCCAGGGATGATCTGGCACTCTCGTGCCTCTGAGAGGCCCGAAAATAAACGTTTAAAGGCAAGGTGTTCGCTATTGACTTCACTTTGTCTTTCGGATTGACTGGCTACGTGAAAGGGCGGTGAACATAATAATTAACAGTAAAAAATAGGTGCATCATGTCGGTCCCTCTGCGTACCGTTCAACTCAACGAAGCAAACGCATTCCTTAAGAAATATCCTGAGGTTTTGTACGTCGACCTTCTGATTGCGGATATGAACGGTGTGGTGCGCGGTAAGCGCATCGAACGCACCAGTCTTCATAAGGTTTACGAGAAAGGCATCAACCTGCCGGCGTCCCTGTTTGCCCTGGACATCAATGGCTCCACGGTGGAAAGCACCGGCCTGGGTCTGGACATCGGCGACTCCGACCGGATCTGCTACCCGATCCCCGGCACCCTGAGCATCGAGCCATGGCAGAAGCGCCCAACCGCGCAACTGCTGATGACCATGCACGAACTCGAAGGCCAGCCATTCTTCGCCGACCCGCGGGAAGTCCTGGCCAACGTGGTGCGCAAGTTCGACGAGATGGGCCTGACCATCTGCGCCGCGTTCGAACTGGAGTTCTACCTGATCGACCAGGACAACGTGAACGGTCGTCCGCAGTCGCCACGTTCGCCGGTGTCCGGCAAGCGTCCGATGTCGACCCAGGTGTACCTGATCGACGACCTCGACGAGTACGTCGACTGCCTGCAAGACATCCTCGAAGGCGCGAAAGAGCAGGGCATCCCGGCTGACGCCATCGTCAAGGAAAGCGCCCCGGCGCAGTTCGAAGTCAACTTGCACCACGTGGCCGACCCTATAAAGGCTTGCGACTACGCGGTCCTGCTCAAGCGTCTGGTGAAAAACATCGCCTACGACCACGAGATGGACACCACCTTCATGGCCAAGCCGTATCCGGGCCAGGCGGGTAACGGTCTGCACGTGCACATTTCGATTCTCGACAAGGAAGGCAACAACATCTTTGCCAGCGAGGATCCCGAGCAGAACGCCGCGCTGCGTCACGCGATCGGCGGTGTGCTCGAGACCCTGCCGGCGCAGATGGCGTTCCTCTGCCCGAACGTCAACTCCTACCGTCGCTTCGGTGCGCAGTTCTACGTGCCGAACTCGCCGAGCTGGGGCGTCGACAACCGTACCGTGGCGGTCCGCGTGCCAACCGGTTCACCGGATGCCGTGCGCATCGAACACCGCGTGGCCGGTGCCGACGCCAACCCGTACCTGTTGATGGCTTCGGTATTGGCCGGCGTGCACCACGGCCTGACCAACCAGATCGAGCCGGGCGCCCCGGTGGAAGGCAACAGCTACGAGCAGAACGAGCAGAGCCTGCCGAACAACCTGCGCGATGCCCTGCGCGAGCTGGACGACAGCGAAGTCATGGCCAAGTACATCGACCCGATGTACATCGACGTGTTCGTGGCGTGCAAGGAAAGCGAGCTGGCCGAGTTCGAGAACTCCATCTCCGACCTTGAGTACAACTGGTACTTGCATACCGTCTGATTAGTCGGTTCAACACGATCAAATGTGGGAGCGGGCTTGCTCGCGAAAGCGGAGTGTCAGGCGACATCAATATTGGATGTGCCGGCGCCTTCGCGAGCAAGCCCGCTCCCACAGGGATCGCATTTCAAATTTGAATTGGCGGGCGTCGGCCTGACGATCACCTATTCCCCTGCGTCGAGTCACAACCATGACAACTACTCGCAGCGACTGGGAGCAACGCTTCCAGTCCCTGACAATCGAAAGCCGTGCCTTCATTGACGGCCAATACTGCGCAGCCGCCAGCGGCGCGACGTTCGAATGCATCAGCCCGGTAGACGGCCGTTTCCTGGCCAACGTTGCCAGCACCGACGACGTCGATGCCAACCTGACCGTCGCCGTCGCCCGCCGCACCTTCGAATCCGGCGTCTGGTCCGGGCTGGCCCCGGCCGAGCGCAAGCGCATCCTGATCCGCTTCGCCGACCTGATCCTGGCCAACCAGGAAGAACTGGCGCTGCTCGAAACCCTCGACATGGGCAAGCCGATCGGCGATTCGCTGGCCATCGACATTCCGGCCACCGCCAATGCGATCCGCTGGACCGCCGAAGCCATCGACAAGATCTACGACGAAGTGGCCGCCACCCCCCACGACCAACTGGGCCTGGTGACGCGCGAAGCGGCCGGCGTAGTAGCGGCCATCGTGCCGTGGAACTTCCCGCTGATCATGGCCAGCTGGAAATTCGCCCCGGCCCTGGCGATGGGCAACTCGTTCATCCTCAAGCCTTCGGAAAAGTCGCCGCTGACAGCCATTCGCATCGCGCAGCTGGCGCTGGATGCGGGCATCCCCAAAGGCGTGTTCAACGTGCTGCCGGGCTTCGGCCACACCGTCGGCAAGGCGCTGGCGTTGCACATGGACGTCGACGTGCTGGCCTTCACCGGCTCCACGGCGATTGCCAAGCAACTGATGATCTATGCCGGGCAAAGCAACATGAAGCGCGTCTGGGCTGAAGCCGGTGGCAAGAGCGCCAACGTGGTGTTCGCCGATGCGCCGGACTTGCGCGCCGCCGCGCAGGCCGCCGCCGGGGCCATTGCCTTCAACCAGGGCGAGGTCTGCACCGCCGGGTCGCGTCTGCTGGTGGAGCGCTCCATCCGCGAGCAGTTCATCCCGCTGCTGGTGGAAGCCCTGCAAGGCTGGAAACCGGGGCACGCGCTCGATCCTGCGACCACCGTCGGCGCGGTGGTGGACCAGCGTCAACTGGACAACGTGCTGCGCTACATCGACATCGGCAAGGAGCAGGGCGCCCGGTTGATCGCGGGCGGCAGCCGCACCCTCGAAGACACCGGCGGCCTCTACGTCGAGCCGGCGATTTTTGACGGCGTGACCAACGCCATGACCATCGCCCAGGAAGAAATTTTCGGCCCGGTGTTGTCGGTGATCACCTTCGACACCCCTGAAGAAGCCCTGGCGATCGCCAACGACAGTATCTACGGACTGGCCGCCGGTGTGTGGACCAGCAACCTGAGCAGGGCCCACACCTTCGCCCGTGGCCTGCGTGCCGGCAGCATCTGGGTCAACCAGTACGACGGCGGCGACATGACCGCGCCGTTCGGCGGGTTCAAGCAGTCGGGCAATGGCCGGGACAAATCGCTGCATGCGTTCGACAAGTACACCGAACTGAAAGCGACCTGGATCAAGCTCTAATAACAATAAAGCGGCGGTCGCCGGCTCTTTGCGGCGGCCATCGGAGAAACTTATGAAACAAGCACATGTAAACAGCTACTACGCCGCCACCCGCAACTTCACCGGCGATTTCCCGGTGCTGGAGGGCGCGGTGGACTGCGACGTCTGCGTGATCGGCGCCGGTTACACCGGCCTGTCCTCGGCACTGTTCCTCGCTGAAGCGGGCTACAGCGTCACCGTGCTCGAAGCCGCCAAAGTCGGCTTCGGCGCCAGCGGTCGCAACGGTGGCCAACTGGTCAACTCTTATAGCCGTGACGTCGATGTCATCGAAGAGCGCTACGGCGACAAGACCGCCGAAGTCCTCGGCAGCATGATTTTCGAAGGCGCCGACATCATCCGTCAGCGCATACAGCACTACGACATCCAGTGCGATTACCGTCCGGGCGGTATCTTCGCCGCGATGAACAAGAAGCAGCTCAAGGGCCTGGCCGAACAGAAGAAGGGCTGGGAGCGCTACGGCAACAAGAACCTGACGATGCTCGGCAAGGATGACATCAAGCGCGAAGTCGGTTCCGACGCCTACGTCGGCGGCCTGCTGGACATGCAGGGCGGGCACATTCACCCGCTGAACCTGGCGCTGGGCGAGGCTTCGGCGATCATCGGCCTGGGCGGCAAGATCTACGAGCAATCGGCGGCGGTGGAAATCACCTACGGCGAGCCGATCACCGTACGCACCGCCAAAGGCGTGGTGAAGGCCAAGTACCTGCTGATCGCCGGTAACGCCTACCTGCCGCAGGGCCTGGACAACCGCGTGACCAGCAAGAGCATGCCGTGCGGTTCGCAGATTGTCGTCACCGAGCCGTTGTCGGAAAAGCAGGCCCGCAGCCTGATCAAGAACAACTACTGCGTCGAAGACTGCAACTACCTGCTCGACTACTACCGCCTGACCGCCGACAACCGCCTGCTCTACGGCGGCGGCGTGGTCTACGGCGCCCGTGAGCCGGACGACATCGAACAACTGATCCGCCCGAAAATCCTCAAGACCTTCCCGCAGTTGAAGGACGTGAAGATCGACTACCGCTGGACCGGCAATTTCCTGCTGACCATGTCGCGCATGCCGCAATTCGGCCGTATCGAGAAAAACGCCTACTACATGCAGGGCTACAGCGGCCACGGCGTCACCTGTTCGCACCTGGCGGGCAAGCTGATTTCGGAAATGATCCGCGGTGACGCCGAACGCTTCGACGCCTTCGCCTCGCTGCCGCACATGCCGATGATCGGCGGGCGCACCTTCTCGGCGCCGTTGACCGCCCTGGGCGCGGTGTACTACTCGCTGCGCGACCGTTTCGGGATCTAAGCTTTACCTCGCCGGTGGTCAACCCCAGGAAGGCCACCGGCTTTTTACCTGAAACACCACGTTCCCGTGTAGGAGCTGCCGCAGGCTGCGATCTTTTGATCTTGCTTTTCAAGATCAAGATCAAAAGATCGCAGCCTGCGGCAGCTCCTACAGCAACACCCACAAACGTGATTTAATAGCCGCCTTTCACGTTTCCGGGACAGGAAAACGGCGCGATCCACGCCTGCTCTCCACCCCCATTACCCTTGCGTACCAAGCACATAAGGCTGTCATGGACACGGGCTCACGACTCAAATTAGTACGCGAAAGCTACAAACTGTCCCAGCGCGAGCTGGCCCGGCGTAGCGGCGTCACCAATGCCACCATTTCCCTGATCGAGCAGAATCGCGTCAGTCCTTCCGTCAGCTCGCTGAAAAAGCTGCTCGAAGGCATCCCCATGTCCCTGGCCGACTTCTTCACCTTCGATCAACCGCCGCGCGAGCACCAATACGTCTTCCGCGCCAACGAACAGCCCGACCTCGGCCGCCACGGCCTGCGCCTGCTATTGATCGGCGCGTCCGTGCCAAGCCGGCAGATGCGTCTGCTGCGCGAACAATACGCACCGGGTGCCAGTTCCGGGGAAGAGCCGATCGTGCATTCGGAAGGCGAGGAGTGCGGTCTGGTCACCCGTGGCACCGTCGAATTGACGGTGGATGGGCAGATCAGTGTGCTCAATGCCGGGGACGGGTATTACTTTCCGACGACCTTGCCGCACAAGTTTCGCAATATCGGCCAGGATGAGGCGGAAATCATCAGCGCGAACACGCCGGCGAACTTCTGATTACGGCGGGTGTGATCCGGCGGCGCATCATCCATGGCGCTTGATAAAAAACCGATGCCCGCTCAGGCATCGGTTTTTTTTATTTGGTCTTCCAGTGACCACCGCCCGACTCGCAATCAATCTTGGCTTGGGCGATGTGCTCGGCACCGTAGTAATACGTCGTGACCTGGGCATTGTCGGGAATGTTGACCGACTGACTGTTCTTGTCCTTGCTGGTGGAATGAGGGTTGGCCAGGGATTCCTGGGTCAAGGTGGCGATGCAGGTGGCCTGGTAATGATCGTCACAATGTTCGACTTTCTTCTTGGTACTGGTCAGCATCTCCTTGCTCTCGTTGCTGCATGACCAGTCGATGGAATTGACCGGCATGCCTTCGTACTCATAGCAGCTATGACTTTCCACCACGGGAATGGAAGCGCTTTGGGATCGGGTCAGCACGTCGCAACCTTCGGCGTACGCCAGGGCAGGGCACAGGCCAGCGAGCAAAAGCAGCAGTCTAGTGTTCATCGGGATTTCCTCTCCAATGGCGCCTTGTTTGATCCAGGATCAGCGCTGATAAAGTTTCGAAACCCCGATGTGGCCTGTGGTTCCATGCATTTCGCTCAGTCACGAAGCGTTAACGCATTTCCCCGGCCTTATTGTCTGGCCTGTGCTGGATCCGGGTGGTGAGCGATGTGCTTTGGCCCCGCCAGGGCCCACAGGATCAGCCCGATCAGCGGCACAAACACGATCACCACCATCCACACGCCTTTGCTGCTCGCTTTGCCTGCGCTTTTGCGCACCCGATTGATGGCCCACAACTCGATCAACAGAAGAACGGCTGCCAATACAATCCACGTCGTTTCGATCTGCATGTAGTCACCTCCTGAATAGTCTTTCAGTTAGGTGGGCAGGTGGACACAGGGTTCAGTTAATTTGCGGTTTTCTAGAATGGTGGTATCGGCGCACTCTAACGTTCGTCGGATCTCATGTGGCTATCAGCGGATTTGGCTGCCCGTTCCATCACGGCTGCTAAGCTTCGTCGTTGCAGCACCCGAGCCTGTCCTGGGCTCACGTTGCGTGCGCAACCACGGAGTTCCACCTCTTTTCCTGTCGGCAATCTGCACGGAGGCAGGCGATGGTGATCAAGCGCATGGTTGATTCGAGCGCGGCGGGGGTTCCCGTGGCCCTCGATCCTGAAGAGATGCAGCGCGTACTGGCGTTGCTGCTGGCCAGCCCGTTGTTCGCCAAATCCCGGCGCATGGGCAGTTTGTTGCGCTTTCTGGTCGAGCACGACCTGCAACCTTCAAATACCCCCCTTACCGAACACGCCATCGGCATCGCGGTGTTCCGTCGCGATCCGGCGGTGTACTGCACCGGCGACGATCCGGTGGTGCGGGTGCAGGTGGGGCGGTTGCGGCGCAAGCTCGCGGCGCATTACGCCAGCAACGGCCAGCAGGACCCGGTGCGGCTGAGCATACCGGCCGGGTGTTATCGCCTGGCTTATCAGCGGTTGCAAACCAAGGGGATCGCCACCCGCCATCCGGTTTTGCAGATCCAGCCGTTCACCTGCATCACCCCGGATGGCGATGACTTCGCCCGGGGCTTGTGCGAAGAGCTGAGCTGTCGCTTGTTCGAGTCGTTCGAGCAAACGCAAAGCGTGGCCAATCATGTGTTGATGAAGGTGCCGCGCAGCAGCGTAAAAGCAGCGGATGGGGGACGCGGCGGGCGCTACAGCTATTGCCTGGAGGGCAGCGTGCGGGTCGAGCCGGCGCGGGTGCGGGCGTCGTTGCGCCTGGTGGATGTGGCGCAGGGGCGGATTCGCTGGTCGGCGCAGTTCGATCGCAACCAGCCTTATGGCATCGCCACCCAGGAGGACCTGGCGCAATCGATCTGCCTGTCCCTAACGGGCTACTTTGCCAAAGGCGCCATCGACGAATGAAAGGGGCAACCCTGGGGTTGCCCCGGTGCGCAGCAGTTACACGGTTTTCCATTGACCGCCTTCGTAAAGGCGACCGGCGGTGTTTTCGAACGTCAGGTCGATTTCGATCGCCTTGGAGCGTGAGGTACTGAACATGGTACTGGTCTGTACGTTCTGTTCGAACCATACGAGGATGGTTTCAACGGGGGTCAGTACGGTTTTACCGGTGACGACCGGGTCCACCGCCACGTAGATCGGCGTGCTGACCTGATTGCCATCGATGCCGGTGGACAGCTGGTTGATCCCCGGATGGATCGGTGCGTACTCGTTCACAAAGGTCATGGACACGTCCGGGCCGCCCGTGATCGCCGGGCTCAGCAGGCCGTGTTCATCGAGTGTCGAGGTTTGCCCAAGACCGATATTGACGATGTTGGTCGAGACTTTGACCTGGACGTTTTCCTTGAACACGTTGGAGGCGAACAGCTGATACAACGGCGTCCAGCTGAATTCGTTATTGCTCAGGTACGCGACATAGGACTGCCAGACCACGTTGTAGTCGGCGGTGCCGACCTTCTTGGCAAAGCACAGCTTGTAGCCAGACTTCTTGAGCAGGGTCAGGTCGCCGGCGGCGATTTCGATGGTGACGGTTTTTTGCGCCGCCGCCAGGGCGGACTTCAAGACCCTGCCATAGTCCGACGCCTTCAGTTGCGTTGCACCCATGATCGACTTGACGGCTTCTTGCACATCATCGTGCAGCTGCTGGCGTTGTTGGCTGACAGCGTTTGATTGGCTCATGGTGTCCCTCTTCCTTGGTGGTGTGTTGGGCAATCGATGGGTGGAGGGCAGTCAACCCGGTCCATCCATCGAGGGCTTCACTCTAGGTTCAAGCAGCGCATGGGCTAAGTGTCTTGGCGTTACAGGCGGGTAACGGGGGGGTATCAATCAGGTTGAAGTGGCGGGGCGAACGACGGGCCGCCCCGCCAGGGCCTCAGGCTGCCTTCACATCGGCCCAGACGAAGTTCCAGCTGGTACGCTTGCCCTTGGCAATCTCGATCAGCTTGTTCTCATACACCGTGTGATTGACCAGGCCGGCGTAGGTCAGGGTGCGAGCAGCGTTGTTGCCGCTGCACTCGCCCGGTACGCCGCCAGACTCGAACATGGCTTTTATCATGTCGGCTTCCGACGGGGCGCTGCTCTGGTTTTTTTCAACTTTGACGAAACTCATGATGTCACCTCTTCCGTGATGGGAAATCGGTGCGGTTGAGGGTCGACAGCGTTCGTGCCTGCCGCAACACACCGAAGGCCATACTGTATTGGCCTGCCGTGCGGCGCAGAAGTGACAAGTGGGGCGGTGAGGTAACAGCACGATCGGGGGGACGTATCAGCGAGGTATCAAGCGCGGGTCGATTCAGGTGGAGTTTGCTCGCGAAAGGCCTGACGATCCATGTCAGGGCTTTGTCGCGAGCAGGCTTGTGGATCTTGATTACAGGCTGGTAGCGAGTTTCCCACTCGACAACCGACGCTTGTAGGCACTGTCGCGATTGGCCAGCCACCAGTACAGCGGCGAGGTAATCACCAGGCCCACCACCCAGGACAGATCCGCACCGTTGATGTGCTCGGAAATCGGTCCGACGTACAGCGGCGTGTTCATGAACGGAATCTGCACCAGGATGCCGATCGCGTAGGCCAGCAGCGCCTGCGGGTTGTAGCGCCCGTAGATGCCGCCATCGACGTGGAAGATCGAGTCGATGTCGTACTTGCCCTTGTGAATGGCGTAGAAGTCGATCAGGTTGATCGCCGTCCACGGCACCAGCACCACCAGCAACACCAGCACCATGTCGACGAAGTGGCCGATGAAGTCAGCGGAGGCACCGACGGCGGCGAAGCAGCAGGCGCCGAGCACGATCACCGAGAGCACGGCGCGGCTCTTGGCGGTGGGGATCCAGCGGTAGGCGAAGGTCTGCACCAGGGTGATCAGCGACAGTACCGCGCCGTAGAGGTTGAGGGCGTTGTGGCTGATGACGCTGAGCAAAAACAGCACCAGCATCAGCGGGCCGATGGAACCGGTGGCGAGCTTGACCGCGTCCATGGTGTCCATGCCGACGGGCGTGGCCAGTACGGCGACGGCGCCGAAGACGAACGACAGGCTGGAACCGAGCACGGTGCCCAGGTAGGTGGTCCAGAAGGTCGACGCCACGGGCACGTCGGCTGGCAGGTAGCGCGAGTAGTCGGACACGTAGGGCGCGAAGGCGATTTGCCAGAGTGCGGCCAGGGACACCGTCGCCAGCCAGCCGGAGATGTTGAAGCTGCCGCGGGTGAGGAAGTCGTCCGTCTGCACGTGGGTCAGGATGTAGGCGAAACCCAGCACGATGCCAATGCCCAGCACCCAGGTGCCGATACGATTGAGCACGTGGATGAAGCGATAGCCGATGATGCCGATGATGCCCGAACCCAGGGCGCCGATGACGATGCCCACGGGCACCGGGACGCTGTCGACCACGCCGTGCAGGGATTTGCCCGCCAGCACGATGTTGGAGGCGAAGAAGCCGATGTACATGACGCCGGCGATCAGCACCACCAGCAGCGCGCCGAGGGAGCCGAATTGCGCGCGGCTCTGGATCATCTGCGGGATGCCCATCTGCGGGCCCTGGGCCGAGTGCAGCGCCATCAGCACGCCGCCGACCAGATGGCCGACGAGGATGGCGACGATGCCCCACACCAGGTTCAGGTGAAACAGCTGCACGCCGAGGGCGCCGGTGACGATGGGCAAGGGCGCGATGTTGCCACCGAACCACAGGGTGAACAGGTCGCGCGTCTTGCCATGACGGTCTTGCGGCGGCACGTAGCCGATCGTGTGTTTCTCGATGAGCGGAGCGCTCGTTGCTGCAGTGGTTACCATGACGAACTCCAAGGCAAAGTGAGTACGTGGACGTACTTCGGTGAGCGTCGCGCGAACGACGCTTTTCTTGTTGGAGCGATCATGTGCAATGGCTCGGGATAGATAAATTAGTAAGTTTGTTGCTTCAAACCTTAAAAAATATATGCCGCGCCGGCGGTCGCCTCCGGTATGTTCAGCCTTGACCGCAGGCCGGCACCAACCCCTTGTGTGCGCTGCCGATTCCTTGACCCTGATGTTCTGTTTTCCGGAGGTTCCCATGGCCGCCTACAACCTGCGCCAGCTCAGGTATTTCGTCACCACGGCCGACTGCGGCAGCGTGGCGGAGGCCTCGCGCAAGCTCTACATCGCGCAGCCATCGGTATCGACGGCGATAAAGCACCTGGAAGAAAGTTTTGGTGTGCAACTGTTCATCCGCCATCACGCCCAGGGGGTGTCGCTGACGCCGAGCGGCTCGCGGTTCTACCGCAAGGCCCAGGAGCTGCTGCGGGTCGCCCATGAGTTCGAGCAGAACGCCCTGGCGGACAACGACGTGGTGGCGGGACAGATCGACATCGGTTGTTTTGAAACCGTGGCACCGCTGTACCTGCCACGCCTGATCGCCGGTTTCAAGGAGCGCTGGCCCGGGGTGGAAATACGCATTCGCGATGGCGAGCAGCAGGAGCTGGTGCAGGCGTTGACCGCCGGCAGCATCGACATGGCCATGGTCTACGAACATGACCTGGACAGCACCATCGAGACCGTGGCGCTGATGCCGGCCCAGCAACCCTATGCCTTGCTGCCCGCCGACCATCGCTTCGCCCAGCAGGCGAAAGTCTCGCTGCACGACCTGGTGCTGGAGCCGATGATTTTGCTGGACGTGGTGCCCAGCCGAACCTACTTCGTGAGCATATTCGAAGAGCGCGGGCTGACGCCGAACATCGTGTTCAGCTCGCCGTCGATCGAGATGGTGCGCGGGATGGTCGGGCGGGGTTTCGGCTTTTCGATCCTGGTGACCAAACCGTTTTCCGAATACACCTATGACGGGCAGAAAGTCGTGTGCGTGCCGCTGGCCGAAAACGTCACCGGCTCGGGGTTGTCCGCGGCGTGGTTGCGCCGGGCACAGCTGACCAAACCGGTGCAGCTGTTCGTCGATTACTGCCAGGAAGAACTGGCCCGACTCTATACCTGAGCGTCGGGCCAGGGATCAGTTGCTGATTGCCAACAACATCCGTTGCAGCATGGCATCGCAGCCGTGCAGTTGCTCCAGGCTGACGAACTCATCGGGTTTATGGCCTTGCTCCATGCTGCCCGGGCCGCACACCACCGTCGGGATGCCCGCTGCATCGAACAGACCGCCTTCGGTGCCGAACGCCACCGTGCCGAATTCCCGCGAGCCGGAAAACGCGGCGATCAATTCAGCGGCTTCGCTGCGGGCATCGGTGGCCAGGCCGGGGTACGCCGACAACTCACTGAAGCGGATCTCGCTGTGCTCGCTCACGGCGCGCATGCGCGGCAACAGCTGCTGCTCGGCATAAGCCTGCAGTTCCTCTGCCACCAGGCGCGGGTCGTGGGAGGGCAGGGCGCGAACTTCGAAGTCGAAGCGGCAGTCGGCCGGCACGATGTTCAAGGCCTTGCCGCCGCCAATCACCCCGGTTTGCACGGTGGAGAACGGCGGATCGAAGCGCGGGTCATGCAGCTCCGGGGCCTTGAGCCGTTGGCCGATGCGCCCCAGTTCACCGATCAGCTCGGCTGCGTATTCGATGGCATTGACCCCAAGCGGGGCGTAGGCCGAATGGCAGGCGTGACCGTGGATGTCGCAGCGCATCGCCAGCTTGCCCTTGTGGCCCAGCACCGGCTTGAGCTCGGTGGGTTCGCCAATGATGCACAGCAGCGGTTTGACCGGACGTTGCTCGAGGGCCTTGAGGAGCGATCGCACGCCCAGGCAGCCGACTTCCTCGTCGTAGGACAGGGCGATATGCACCGGCAGGCGCAACGAGGCCTGCACCAGCGCGGGCACCAGGGCGAGCACGCAGGCGATGTAGCCCTTCATGTCCGCCGTACCGCGACCGTACAGCAGCCCATCGCGCTCGGTGAGCTGGAACGGCGCGACGGTCCACGGCTGGCCGTCGACCGGGACCACGTCGGTGTGCCCCGAGAGCACGATGCCCGGCCGGTCCGCCGGGCCGATCGTGGCGAACAGGTTGGCTTTGCTGCGCTCCTGGTTGTAGACCAGCTGGCACGGCACATCGAAGCGTGCGAGGTAGTCGCGGACAAACTCGATCAGCTGCAGGTTGGATTCGCGGCTGGTGGTGTCGAACGCCACCAGCGTTGTGAGCAGATCGCGGCTGGCGCTCATCGATCGTCTCCAGCGACGCCGTAGCCAGGGGACCGGTCGGGCGCCAGGGCGCGGTCGATGTAGTCCTGGACCTGCGGACGGTAGGCCTGCCAGAGCTTTTGCAGCTGGCCAATCGGATCTTCGTCGGCCCAGTCGACCCGCAGGTTGACGATCGGCCAGGTCAGCTCACCGACCACCATGACCGCCGCCGAATGCACCGGCCCGGCTTCGCCACCGGCCGCCACGCCACCTTGCATTGCCGCGATCAAGCGGTCGGCCAGTTGGCCTTCAGCCTGTTTGAAGGCGCTGACCATGGCCTCGATCACCGCCGGGCTGGCAAGCATGTTGCCGGCCGCCACGCATTGCTCGCCGGACACCGCATTGTGGTTGCCCAGGGTTTGCGCGCCGCTGAAGTGCGCGGTGCGGCCGAGGTGGTCGATGGCGGTGATCTGCCGGTACTGGCTGTAGCCGTTGCGGGTCAGCACCTTGTCCAGGGCCTCGGCGGGTGCCAGACCCTGCTCCATCAGGGCCAGGGTTTCCGGGCCAAGGGAGGGCAGGGTGATGTTTTGCGTGGAGACGGCGCCCACACCGGGCAATAACCAGGGGCAGCGGGCGCCGACAGCGATACTCGAGGAGCTGATGGCGATGCCGAACTGACCGGTGTCGGGGCAGCGGGCGGCGATGGAAAAGGTCATGGGGCGGGTCCTTGTCTGGATTTTGTAGGAGCGAGCTCGCTCCTACAGAAGATCAATGGCGGGAGCGGGCGGCTGGAGTTTGTCGCGACGCGGTCTGCCCGTTATTCCGGGATCACCGCAATCACATCGATCTCCATCAGCCACTGCGGCTGACCCAATGCCGTCACCACCAGCCCGGTGGAAATCGGGAATACGCCTTTGAGCCACTTGCCCACTTCCTGATACACCGGTTCGCGGTAGCGCGGATCGATCAGGTAGGTGGTGGTCTTGACGATGTGGCTCAGGTCGCTGCCAGCTTCTTCCAGCAGTTGCTTGACGTTGCGCATGGCCTGCTCGGTCTGTGCCCGCGGATCGCCCAGGCCAACCAGGTTGCCCTCGAAATCGGTGCCGACCTGGCCGCGCACATACACGGTGTTACCGGCGCGGACGGCCTGGCACAGGTCGTTGTCCAGGCTCTGGTTCGGGTAGGTTTCCTTGGTGTTGAACATGCGAATGCGGGTATGGGTTGGCGTGGTCATTTGAAACTCCTGAAATTTTGGGGGCCGGCGCGGTTCACGCGCCGTGCGGGAATCAAGCGTTGGCAGTGGTCTTATGTGCGGCCGGGCAGGCTTGGGCCTCGCGTTGGTCGGCATCGCGGTACTCGAGATAGGTCCGCTGGATGGCAATGTGATCGGCCACGTACTTGGCGTCATGCCACACGCCCCAGATGAAGGACGAACCGCGACGGGACTGCCAGGGCAGGCCGAGGAAATACACGCCCGCCTCGCTGGACACACCGCGCTGATGCCGGGGCTTGCCGTTGTCGTCGAAGGCGTCGACCTGCAGCCAGCTGTAGTCCACGGCAAAACCGGTGGCCCAGATGATCGACGTCACGCCGGCCTTGGCCAGGTCGAGTTCGAGGATCGGGTTGGAGACACAGTCCGGCTCCGGGAAGGTATGGCGCGCTTCGGGTTCTTCCGGCAGGTCCAGGCCATTGCGTTCGATGTAGGCATCGGCGGCGTCGAGCAGGGCCAGGTAGTTTTCATCGCCCCGGGCCAGGTTGTCCGCCAGGTTCGCCTGGAAGGTCGCCACGCTGCCGTTGAACGATTGGGTCAGGCCCACCAGCACCATGCCGGCATGGGCCAGGCCACGAAAATCCACGGTGCGGCCACCCTGGGCGCCGCTGACGGCGATGGTCACGTGTTCACGGCCGGGTTTCATCGCGGCCTGGTCCCACTCGCCCAGCACCCCCAGCCACCAGCAAAAATCGCGGTTGCGATAGGCGCGGGGCGGACGATCGTGGGCGCCTACCGACAGGTACACCTGCTTGCCGGAGCGCTGCAATTCATCGGCGATCTGCACGCCCGAGGAACCGGCGCCCACCACCAGCACGGCACCCTCGGGCAATTGCCCGGGATTGCGGTAGTCGGCGGAGTGGATCTGCAGCAGTTGCGCATCCTTGGGGGCGATCGGCGGGATCACCGGACGCTGGAACGGACCGGTGGCCGCCACCACGCGGCTGGCCTCGATCACGCCTTGGGAGGTCTCGATGGTGAAACCCGGGCGACCGACGTTGCGCTCGACCTTCTTCACTTCCACGCCAGTGCGGATCGGCGCCTTGAACTTGCGGGCATAGGCTTCGAAGTAATCGGCCACGCGCTCCTTGGGGGCAAAACCATCGGGGCTGATGTCGTCGAATTCCAGGCCGGGAAAACGGTCGTGCCAGGCCGGACCATTGGCCACCAGCGAATCCCAGCGGCCGGTGCGCCAGCGCTCGGCGATACGATTGCGCTCCAGCACCAAGTGCGGCACGCCGAGCTTGCTCAGGTGTTCACTCATGGCTACGCCGGCCTGGCCGGCGCCGACAATCAAGGTATCTATTATTGTTTTTTCAATGGTCATCTGCTTGCCCTTCGAAGTTGGTTAACGGTCGGTGTCGACCTGCCATTTCCTGGGCTCAAGACTAGGGATCAGCCTGATATCGGTAAAATATTATTAAGCTGGCATTTGAGTATAAATAATTGATGCAGAGGGTTTGCCCGGGCGGATTGGAGGGGGAGGGCGCAGCCCGTCGGAGAAGAAAAACGTCGACTCGCGCCCAGTAAAAGGACTGTTTTCAGTGGTTTCTTGTAGGGCATTTCTGGAAATAAGTAAGAAATTTCCCAAAGTTGCCGGGAGGGGTGGAATGTGCGAGTGGGATAGTTCATTGTCGTTGTAGGAGAACAGTCATAGTTCCCGTGCGTATATTGTTGCACTCATTTTGACATGGAATTCACAGGCTGTAGCAGGGAAACTTTCTATTCTGTTGGCTAGAGTTTCGAGTTCCTGTCTTGCAGGTTTTAGCGATTGCATTGGCTGTCGCAAAATAATCGGGAGGTGTTATGTCTTCAAGCAGTTTTCAAAACGAAGTGCCGAAGGCTCGGGTCAATATCAAGCTCGATCTGCATACCGGTGGTGCGCAGAAAAAAGTCGAATTGCCACTGAAGCTGATGGTGATGGGGGACTACAGCAATGGCAAGGAGCAGCGTCCCTTATCTGCCCGTAGCAAGGTTTCCATCAACAAAAACAACTTCGATAGCGTATTGGCGGAGTTTTCTCCGGTCTTGAAAGTGGCCGTGGAAAACACCCTGGTCGATGACGCTGGCGACACCTCGGTCGAGCTGAATTTCCAGCGCATGAAGGACTTCGAGCCAGAGCAGGTGGCGCGGCAAATCCCGCACCTGCGTGCGCTGCTGGCCATGCGCAATCTGTTGCGCGACCTTAAGTCGAACCTGCTGGACAATGCCACTTTCCGTCATGAGCTGGAACGCATCCTCAAGGACGATGCGCTGAGTGACGAACTGCGCGCCGAGTTGGCCGCGTTGGCTCCGGAAGAAAATCGTTAATCCACTTCGGTTCGTTTAAAGGGAAGTTACCTGCATGTCCATCGAAAGTTCCAACGTGCATTCGCGCGGCACTACAGTGTTGTCCGAAGAAAATAAAGGCGTCTATGGTGCGCTGTTTGGCAAGATCAATCTCAGTCCGGTCGATACATTAAGTAGTATCGAAGTATTTCAAAATACCGAGGCACTGTCCGAAGTGTCGGCCGATGAGCGAGTGACGGCGGCCGTCAGTGTATTTTTGAAACTGCTCGGGCAGTCTTCGCAGAAAATCGAGCGCCTGGATAAAGTCCTGCTCGATGAACACATTGCTGCCCTGGATGGGCAAATCAGCCGGCAACTCGATGCCGTGATGCACCACCCGGATTTCCAGCGCGTCGAGTCAACCTGGCGCGGGGTCAAATCCCTGGTCGACCAGACCGATTTTCGCCAGAACGTGCGCATCGAATTGCTGGATATCAGCAAGGATCATCTGGTCCAGGACTTCGACGATGCACCGGAAATCGCTCAAAGCGGCCTGTACGTGCATACCTATACCCAGGAATACGACACACCGGGTGGCGAGCCGATTGCCGCGGCTATTTCCAACTACGAGTTCGACCGCAGTCCGCAGGACATCGCCCTGCTGCGCAACATTTCCAAAGTCGCGGCGGCTGCGCACATGCCATTTATCGGCACCGTCGGCCCGGCTTTCTTCGGCAAGCGCTCGATGGAAGAAGTGGCCGCCATCAAGGACATCGGCAACTACTTTGACCGTGCCGAATACCTGAAGTGGAAGGCGTTCCGCGACAGCGACGACGCCCGCTACATCGGCCTGGTCATGCCCCGTGTCCTCGGGCGCCTGCCCTATGGCCCGGACACTGTCCCGGTGCGCAGCTTCAACTACATCGAGAGCGTCAAGGGCCCTGACCACGACAAATACCTGTGGACCAGCGCCTCGTTCGCCTTCGCCGCCAACATGGTCAAGAGTTTCATTGCCAACGGCTGGTGCGTACAGATCCGCGGGCCGCAGTCGGGCGGCGCGGTCACCGAACTTCCTATCCACCTGTACGACCTGGGCACCGGCAACCAGGTGAAGATCCCTTCGGAAGTCATGATCCCGGAAACCCGCGAATTCGAATTCGCCGATCTCGGTTTCATCCCGCTGTCGTATTACAAGAATCGCGACTACGCGTGTTTCTTCTCGGCCAACTCGACCCAGAAAGCGGCCCTGTACGACACCGCCGATGCGACCGCCAACAGTCGGATCAATTCGCGCCTGCCCTACATTTTCCTGCTGTCGCGCATTGCCCATTACCTCAAGCTGATCCAGCGCGAGAACATCGGCACCACCAAGGACCGGCGCTTGCTGGAACTGGAGCTGAACAAGTGGATCGGCGGGTTGGTGACCGAAATGACCGACCCGGGCGACGACCTGCAGGCCTCGCATCCGCTGCGTGACGCCAAGGTGACCGTGGAAGACATCGAAGACAATCCGGGCTTCTTCCGCGTCAAGCTGTATGCCGTGCCGCACTTCCAGGTCGAAGGCATGGACGTCAATCTTTCGCTGGTGTCGCAGATGCCCAAGCGCAAGCCCGATGCCGTTCGCGGGGAAACCAGGTCTTGAAAATCGACCGTCCCGTATGGTCTGCGGGGGCACTCCTGTGCCCCCAGCAGTTCCAGCAACAGGCACGCTGGGAAGCCTGGACCAACGAACGCCTGGCTCACTTGTCACTGGTGCATCCCTGGGGTGTAGCGGCGGTGGCGTTTGACCAGGAGACCCTGCGACTGGGCAAGCTCAAGGCCACAAGGTTGTGCCTGCGCATGCCCGACGGCACCTTGATCGATACCGATCAGGTGGATCGTCTGCCCTCGGCCCTGGAATTGACCCAGCTGCTGTCCAGTGACGTGCAGGACACCACGGTGTTATTGGCCTTGCCGCTGGAACAGGCCAATGGCAACAACTGCCTGCTCGATGACAGCAAGGTCGAGCGACCGACGCGTTATCGCCAGGACTGGCGCAAGGTGCAGGATTTGTACGAAGGCGAGGCGCAGCAGATCGGCGTGCTGGAACACGTGCTGAGCCTGCGTCTTGCCCACGACGACAACGCCGATTACCTGACCTGCCCGATCGTGCGCCTGGTGCGGGACGGGCAGGGCGCATGGGGGCTGGATGACACTTATGTGCCGCCACTGCTCGATTTTGCGGCTCACCCGGGATTGCTGGCGCAGTTGGATAATCTGTTGACCCAATTGGCCGCCAAGCGTCAACGGCTGATGGGCTTGCGTCGTGAAAGTAACCAGCGCATGGCCGATTTTGCCGTGGCCGATGTGTCGCTGTTCTGGCTGCTCAACGCCCTGAACACCTACCAGCCGATCCTGGCAGATCTCAAGGCGCACCCGGCACGGCATCCCGAATCGGTGTACCGGGAATTGGCAAAGTTGGCCGGCGGCCTGCTGACCTTTTCCCTGGAACACGATATCGACCAGATCCCGGCTTACCGGCATGAGCATCTGGAAAGTGTGTTCCCCCCATTGTTGCGTCTGATTTCCACGTTGCTGGAGGCCAGTCTGCCTTCGCGTGTGATCGCCCTGGCGCTGGAGGAGAACGGCGACAACCGCTGGAAGGTCAGCCTCAATGATCCACGCCTGCGCGAGCGTGAAGGCGCTGATTTTTATCTGTCGGTGCGTTGCCGCTTGCCGGCAGCACAGGTGCAGAGCCAGTTCCCGCGCCTGTGCAAGATTGGCACCCCGGATGAGGTCGATCAACTGATCAATGCCGCGCTCGACGGTGTGCCGTTGCAGTCGCTCAGCCATGTACCGGCAGCCATTCCGCTGCGACTGGAGAACCAGTATTTCGCCCTCGATCTCGACCATGCCAAGGGCCAGGCGGTGCTGGCTGCAGGGGTCTGCGCCTTCTACGTCCCGAGCACGCTGGCCGAGGTAAAACTTGAACTGTTCGCGGTGTTGCGCACATGAACCTGAAAGCCTCAAGAAAACCAGCCGCACTGGCGGTAGATATCGACGCGTTGTTGCAGGACAGCTACCTGCTGGTAGTGGAATTGTGCAAGGGCGCATCGGCGCACGATGGCATGGCGCTGAAGGACCTTTGCGTCAAGCAGGTCGAACATGTCCGCCAGATGCTCGAGCACGCCGGCCTGAGCCCGCGCAGCATTGATCACATCAGCCATGCCCAGTGCGCTTTGCTCGATGAAACCGTACTCCGTGTGGATAAGCAGGCTCGCGATGCCTGGACGAAAGAGCCCTTGCAAGCGAAGTTCTTCAGTCGCCACCAGGCGGGCGAGTTCCTGTATGAAGACATGCGCGAAGTCTTGCGCGAGCCCGCCCCTGATCCATTGGTGCTGACGGCGTTCCATCGGGTGCTGATGCTCGGCTTCCAGGGGCGTTATCGCGACGCCGACGACCCTGAGCGCGAACAGTTGCTCAGCGCGCTCCATGCACAGGTCGCACCCTTGGCACTCAGCCAGACGCTGGCGACAAAGATGACGTTCGGACAGGGACTGCGTATTTGGCTGTGGCCGCGTTCGCCACTGGCTCATGGTCTGCTTGTGGGCCTGCTGTTTGTCGGTTGCTGGTGGGGGCTTGACCAGCTGTTGGCCAATCTCCTCAGCTCGGTTTTGCCCGGTGAGGCTTGAGGTGGGACCGATGACGCCGACACTGATGCGTGGTCTCTGGTTATGGGCGGGCGTGCTTTCACTGGCGTTGCTGGTTGTCGTTCCCTTGACCTGGAGCCTGCGCACCATCGCCGTCCTGGTCGTTGTGTGCGTCATGGTCCTGGCCTGGAGCCGGATTGGGCGCCGGACATGCGCGTCAGTGACCCTGGCCGAAAATACCTCGCTGCCTCCGGCCGCCTACCGTCAACCAGTGGTCCTGGTTTGTGGCGATGGCCTGACGGGATTGTTCGGCGCGACGCCGTTGGAGCACCTGGCTTTGCGCACAACCCGCCACGGTTGTTATGTGCGGGTACCCGAGCTTGAGCAGTTGCCTGCGATCACCGCCAGCCTGATGACGCTGCGTCCCGAGTGGAGTGGGCAGCTCAGCGTCATGTTCATCGTCAACCCGACCGAACACGTCGACAGCGCCGTGTTGGCCGGACAGGCGCGCGCACTGCGCTATCAGGTCGGCATGGTTCGCAAGGGCGGCGTTGCGCTGCCGCTACTGTTGACCAGCTATGTGCAAGCCTCGGCCGCAGAAGGTCCCTGGTTCAATTGGGAGGCCGGTGAAGTCAGCCCCAGGGTGCACGAGGGCGGAACCTGCGCCAGCCTGGACGACTGGCAAAGGCAGCCGTCAGACAGCGCAACGCGCTCAGCCCGGATGCACACCAGCGTGAAGCTGAACAGTGTCGTGGCATGGCTGGATCAAGCGGTAATGCCCCACCTGGCCCCCCGTGATGTACGCGATCCCGACAGCCTGCCGAGGATCTGTGCCATCACCTTCGTACCGGCGCTCGCGCAATCAGTCGCGGGCAACCTGTGGCAGCAATGGCTGCGCAACAAGGTTGCACTGCATGACGTCAGGCAGGCGCAGCCAGGGCAGGGCACTTCAATGCCTTTCCCCGATCCCTTGCTGGCGCTGCTGCCCTCGCAGAATCAACGCGCCCCATTGCGCCGCGCGAGCGTCATCGCGTTGTGGATGTTCGCCATTGTCGGGACAACGGCCCTGGCCAGCTCGGCCTGGCAAAACACCCTACTGGTCCGCCAGGTCAGTGACGACCTGCGTCGTTACCACGCCATCCCCGTGACAGGACAACCCGATCGGCCTGAATTCATCCTGCGCGAGCAGGCACTTGCGGTGCTGCGCGAGGATGCCCTGCGCCTGGACGGCTACTACCGACACGGCGCGCCCCTGTCGCTGGGGCTGGGCCTTTACCGGGGCGAGCGATTGCGCATCAGGCTGCAGTCGACAATTGCCGGTCACCGTCATCCGTCGCTGGCCCCAAGGCTTGCGGGTCATCCAAAGCCGGTGCGCCTGGACAGCCTGTCGCTGTTCAGTACCGGCAGCGCCCAACTCAAGCCCGGCTCGACCAAGGTCCTGATCAACGCCCTGGTCGACATCAAGGCCCAGCCTGGCTGGCTCATCGTGATCAGTGGCCATACCGATGCCACTGGCAGCGCCGAGCAAAACCTGCAGTTGTCCCGGGCCCGGGCGGCCGCCGTGCACGACTGGATGCAGCACATGGGCGGTATCCCCGCCAGTTGCTTTGCGGTGCAGGGCTTTGGTGCCAGCCAGCCCATCGCCAGCAATGACAACGAGGCCGGGCGCAGCGCCAATCGTCGAGTCGATATTCGTCTGGTGCCGGAGCCGGGAGCCTGCGTGTTCCCCGCTACGGGGCCGGATTTGCAACCCCCTGTCGCATAACGCGGCATTCATGTTCAGAGAGAAGGAGCTTCACATGGCAATTCCCGTTTACCTGTGGCTGAAAAATGACGGCGGCGCGGACATCAAGGGTTCGGTGGATGTTAAAGGGCGTGAGGGCAGCATCGAAGTGCTGGCCCAGGATCATGGCCTGACCATTCCCACTGACAATAACACCGGCAAGCTGACAGGCACACGGATTCACACTCCGTTCATGTTCACCAAGGAAATCGATGCCGCCAGCGTCTACCTGCTCAAAGGCGCGTCCCAAGGGCAGACCTTCAACAGCGCCGAGTTCAAGTGGTATCGCATCAATGACGCAGGCCAGGAGGTCGTCTACTACACCGTTCTGCTCGAGAACGTGAAGGTCGTAAGCGTCGTGACGAAAATGCACGACATCAAGGACCCGACCAAGGAAAAACACAATCACCTGGAAGACGTCCAGCTGCGCTACGAAAAGATCACCTGGAAGTTCATCGAGGGCAACTTCAGCCACTCCGATGCCTGGGACGAACGCCAGAGCGCTTAACCCATTGAACCCGTAGGCATGCCTGCCTGCGGGTCCAGTGTCCCGTGTTGAGCGTCCGTCCGCGGGCGCTCAGCCAGCCCCGTCGAGCCGGGCTCTTTTTGATTACCAGCCTCACACTCAAGACAAGGACGTACCCATGGTACAGAACGCCTCCCGCTTGCTTCGCCGTCTCAATCCCTACTGTGCCCAGGCGCTGAGCGCGGCGGCGACGCTGTGCCAAAGTCGCGCCCATGGCTACATCAGTATCGAGCACTGGCTGCTCAAATTATTCGAACAGGGCGAGGGCGACCTGACGCTCATTGCCCGTCGCTACGAATGGGATCTGGACGCTCTCTGGGGCGGACTGCTTGAACACCTGGACACACTGCCGCGCAGCGTACACGCCAAGCCGCAGCTGTGTGGCAAGTTACAGCGACTGATCAGCAATGCCTGGCTGCGTGCATCGCTGGACAGCCAGGATCACCTGCGCTCAGCCCACTTGCTTGGCGCGTTGCTGGAGTCTCCTGACCTGCTGGCTTGCGAAGCGGCCTGGCCTCTGTTCAGTGTCAGCGAAACCCAGTTGCAGCATCTGTTCGCACTGCTTGATCAACACTCCGAAGAGCGTCCCCAGGCGCAGCAAGCGGCTGCCATTGATCAGGCACAAGTATTGACTGGATCCGCTGCCGTCAACCACGAGGCCTTGCAGGCCGTGCTGGACAGGTTCACCCAGGACATCACCGCCAAGGCCCGGGAAGGGCGGATCGACCCGGTGTTCGGCCGTGACGATGAGATCCGCCAGGTCATCGACATCCTCAGCCGCCGGCGCAAGAACAACCCGTTGCTGGTCGGCGAGCCGGGAGTCGGCAAGACCGCACTGGTCGAAGGACTGGCGCTGCGCATTGCCGAGGGCAATGTTCCGGACAGCCTCAAGCCGGTCAGCGTGCGTACCCTCGACCTGGGGTTGCTGCAAGCGGGGGCCGGGGTCAAGGGCGAGTTCGAGCAACGCCTGAAAAACGTCATCGATGCCGTCCAGCAATCGGCATGTCCCGTGCTGTTGTTCATCGATGAAGCCCATACCCTGATCGGCGCCGGCAACCAGGCGGGCGGTGCCGACGCGGCGAACCTGCTCAAGCCCGCACTCGCCCGTGGCGAGCTGCGCACCATCGCCGCCACCACCTGGAGTGAATACAAGCAGTACTTCGAGCGCGATGCCGCCCTGGAACGACGCTTCCAGAAGGTCAAGGTCGACGAGCCGGATGACCACGATGCCTGTCTCATGCTGCGTGGCCTGAAGGCGCGTTACGCCAGCCATCATGGCGTGCACATTCAGGATGCGGCGGTACAGGCGGCGGTCACGCTTTCGCGGCGCTACCTGACCGGTCGCCAGCTGCCGGACAAGGCCGTCGACCTGCTCGACACCGCCAGTGCACGGGTGCGCATGAGCCTCGACTGCGAACCCCAGGCACTGGTCAGACTCATGGCCGGGCAGGCGGCCCTGGGACTTGAACGACAAGCCCTGGAAGAAGATGCACAACTCGGTGGCAGTAGCCTTGACGAGCGCCTTGCCTCGATCGATGCGCAACTTGTCGACTTGAAAGACCAACACAGTGAGCTGGTGCGGCAATACCGCAACGAACTCGACCTGACCCGCCAACTGCTTGATGCACGTCAGGCTCACCCCCTGCAGATCACCCTTTGTATGTGGCTGCAAGATCAGCTTGCCGAAGTGCAGGGCGCCCAACCGTTGCTCTCCCTGGACGTCAACCCGCGCAGCGTAGCTGAAGTGATTGCCGACTGGACCGGCGTGCCGCTGGGCAGTCTGCTCAAGGACGAACAGGCCAGCCTGTTGGCGCTGGAGCAGCAGTTGAGTGAGCGTGTCGTCGGCCAGGATCATGCCCTCGCTGCATTGGCCCAGCGTCTGCGCGCGGCCAAAACCGGCCTGACCGAGGAGCAGGCACCGTTGGGCGTGTTCCTGTTGGTCGGCACCAGCGGCGTCGGCAAGACGGAAACCGCCCTGGCGCTGGCCGACTGCCTGTTCGGTGGCGGGCAGTCGCTGATTACCCTCAACCTCTCCGAGTACCAGGAAGCCCATACCGTCAGCCAACTCAAAGGCTCGCCACCGGGCTATGTCGGTTACGGCCAGGGTGGTGTGCTCACCGAAGCGGTGCGCCGGCGCCCCTACAGCGTCGTATTGCTCGACGAAGTGGAAAAGGCTCACCGCGACGTACTCAATCTGTTCTACCAGGTCTTCGATCGCGGCTTCATGCGCGATGGCGAGGGACGCGAAATCGATTTTCGCAACACCGTCATTCTCATGACCTCGAACCTGGGCAGCGATGAACTGCAAACCTGCCTGCAACAACACCCTGACGTAACGGACAACACCTTGCAGGAGCTGCTGCGGCCACTGTTGCGTGAATACTTCCAGCCGGCCTTGCTCGCGCGCTTCCAGACCCTGATCTACCGCCCGCTGCAAGTCGACGCACTGCAGCGCATCGTCGCGCAAAAACTCGCCCGGGTCGCCACGCGCCTGCAACGCCACTACGGCCTGACCTGCCAGGTCGACAACGCACTCAACCAGGCCCTGGTTGCCGCCTGCCTGTTGCCCGATACCGGCGCGCGCAACATCGACAGCCTGCTCAACCAACAGATCCTGCCGGTGCTCAGCCAGCAACTTCTGCAGCGCCAGGCGACCCGTCAACAAACCCGGGGGGTGACCCTGGGTTACAGCGACGATCAAGGCATCACGCTGCAGTTCATCGACACACAGGAAGCGATGCCAAGCGTCGTCAAGGAGGCCTGACCATGAGCACCCAACAGCGCATTTTCTTTGACCACACTCGCCATAAATTCGCCATCCGCTGGTTCGACGCCGTCTTCGACGTCCTGGCCTTCGAAGGCCAGGAGCACCTCAGCCAGCCCTTCAGCTATCGCATCGAATTCACCTGCACCAATCAGGACCTCAGCGCTGAGCAGATGCTCAACAAGGACGCTCGTTTCAGCCTGTACCCCTCGCCGCCAAAGCCACCTTACCCAGGCTTTCCAGCGCCCGAGTACAAGCCGTTGCGCAGCCTGTACGGCATG
>NZ_JANHLK010000035.1 GCF_028682635.1 Pseudomonas putida
CGAAAGCCCGCTGCAATATTCGAGGACGCCTTCGCCGGCAAGCCGGGCTCCTACAAGTCCGCGTCGACCACAACGCAACGCCCCGCGCACCTTTGTAGGAGCTGGCTTGCCAGCGAAGAGGCCCCAAAGCCCGCTGCAATATTCGAGGACGCCTTCGCCGGCAAGCCGGGCTCCTGCAGTTTCAAGGATCATTGCGGGGATAGCCGTTTATCAGGCGTATCGGTATGCTCAGCGCACAGCCGAAATGCCCATGATAAACAACCACAGTGACGTTATGAGCTCATCAGAAACGCGTGCGAATGTCCTAGCGCTGTATCCGGAAGACTCCCGCGAAGCGGCGGCCCTGCTCAAGCAGGCCGTGCCGCTGATGGTTCGCCATAACATCCCGCCCAATCCCGTGCACTACGCCCTCTGGTACACCTACAGCCAGGGCCAGGACCCGGAGCTCAATCGTCACCTGGACCGCGTGGTCCGGGACTTCGACGGTTGCCCGCCAGAGTCGGCGACTCTCCTGTTTCGCCAGTACATCATCCGTGACGAGCTGGAAGATGCCCGCGCCGAACAGCATCAGGTCATCAGCCTGGTCGATGGCATGGAGCGCGACGTCTCGCAAAGCGTGGAAGGCAGCCTCAACTTCCAGAACCGCCTGGGGCAGTGCCTGGAAATGCTCGACGAACCGGCCAATGACCGCCTGCCGGGCATCTTGAGCGAGCTGCAGCAGAGCACTCGGCTGATGCAGAGCCAACAGGAACACTTCCTCACCCAGTTGCACTCGGCACAGGACGAAATCAAGACCCTGCGCGACAAACTGCAGCGCGCGCAACTGGCCGCGACCCTCGACGGCCTGACCGAACTGTTCAACCGCACCGCGTTCACCCGCCTGCTGGAACAGGCGCTGGGCAAGGCTTCCCGTGGGGTGGCCCTGTTGATGCTGGATATCGACCACTTCAAGCAATTCAATGATCAGTACGGTCACCCGCTGGGCGACCGGGTGCTGCAGCATGTTGCCCAGGTGCTGCGCGGGGCGTTGCCAGCCAATGCGTTCGCGGCGCGTTACGGCGGTGAAGAGTTCTGTGTGGTCCTGCCCGATTGCGCCGACCTGGGCAGTGCCTGTGTTTTCGCCGAGCACCTGCGCCTGAAGGTCCAGTCCTTGCGGATCAAGGCGCGCAGCACCGACACCGTGCTGGACACCGTGACCGCGTCATTCGGCGTCGCCTTCGTACAGCCCGGCGACAACCTGGAAAGCCTGCTGACCCGCGCCGATGACGGGTTGTATCAGGCCAAGCGCAATGGAAGGAATCAGGTGTTTGCCTTGTAGGAAGGGGCGGCGACGACCTTTTCCTGACCTGACCCTGATTACCTGTGGGAACGAGCTTGCTCGGGTAGAAACCAGAGACATGCTTCTCTACCATCGGTGCCTGCGGATGCGTTCCGGTTAGTTGCCTGTCCTCAGACCAATATTACTGTGTCCTAGTCCATTACCTACAATTTTGTGGGATCTCCCCGACTTGCGATAGTTGCCTAGCGTGGATAATTTGATAACTCATTGAATGGGGGGCACAGGCAGTGCCAAAGGGTTTTTTATGCTCGACATTTTGCGTGGCACACCACTATGGGTTTACGCAGTTTTTTTTATCGTGACGTATTACGGCGTCATTGCCTGCTTCAAGAGTTATGAAACGAAAAAATCGTTAATACTGACACCGGCGATATTCGTCGCTATTTCCGTGACCTCGCTGAAAATCTCCCAAGGATTTGTGGTTCCGCTTTCGGTTTATGCGCTGGGGTTGCTGGTTGGGTGGTTGCTGGCCTTTCGCTTTTACTCGTACCACAACGTGAAACATGAGGGTGGGGGGCTGGTGCTGGATGGCACGATCAGAGTGCTGATTGTGTATTGGTGCTTCTTCGCCTGGCGTTACTACAGCGGTTACCAGGAGGCTGTGCATCCGGAACTGGCCAATGAAGTTTCGTTAGTGGCCTGGTCGTCATTGGGGTCTGGGCTCATCAATGGTTTGATCGTTGGACGGAGTTTCAGGTTATTGCGTTTTTTCAAGTCCGATAATGTGCCAGCGGTGTCTTCTAAATGATGGCTTGCGTCGACACAGATCTTATATCCACCATCGAACCTCGTGGAGCGGGCTTGATGGCTAAGAGGGCGTGTCAGGTTAATTGATGTCGACTGACACTCCCTCGGAACGCCCCCGGAGCAAGCCCGCTCCCACATTTAGAATTTGCCAGGCGCGAAAACTGCTTATTGACCGTCGACGCTGCGCGGCACACCGAGCGGATTGCCCTCACGCAGTGCCTCGGGCAGTAACTCATCGGGAAAACCCTGGTAGCACACCGGCCGCAGAAAACGCTCGATGGAACTCATGCCCACCGACGTGAAACGGCTGTCCGACGACGCTGGAAACGGCCCGCCGTGCACACTGGCGAAAGACACCTCTTGCGGATGGGCAAAGGCGTTGACGACGATCCGCCCGGTGCGCCGCTCCAGGATCGGCAGCAAACGACGGGCCAGCGCCAAGTCCTCGGCTTCCATGTGCATGGCAGCACTGAGCTGTCCGCGCAGAGCCCGGGCGACCGCGAGCATTTGCGCCTCATCCTCGACCTTCACCAGCAGGGCTGCCGGCCCGAACACTTCCTCGGTAAGGGTTGTTTCGCTGAGAAAGCGTTGGCCGTCGACCTCTAGCAAGGCCGACTGGCCGTCCAGCGCCACGTTGGCGGCTAGGCCTTCGGCAGCCAGCCTGGCGCCAGCACCGTGCAACCTGTCGAGCCCGCTCAAGTACGCCCCATGGATGCCCGGCGTCAGCATCGGCCGTGCCGGTGCCGCCGTCACGCGACTGATCATGGCCGCGCGCAGGGACTCGTAACCGGCCCCGGCGATGGCGATCAGGATCGCCGGTTTGAGACAGGCCTGCCCGACATTGACCAGCATGCGCTCGATAAAACCGTCGCCGATCTGTGCGCCACGCTCGGCCAGTGCCTGGGGCAGGATGAACGTGGGGTTGACGCTGGCCATCTCGGTGAAGACCGGGATCGGCTCAGGGCGTAGCTGTGCCCGGCGATACAGGGCCATGCCGCCCTGTTCGGAACCGGTGAAGGTCACGGCCTTGATCAACGGATGGTCGACCAGGGCTTCGCCGATCGCATTGCCCGCGCCGCGCACCATCGAGAACACACCTTCAGGCAAGCCGCTGTCCTGCACGGCCTTGCGGATGGCCCGGGCCTGGATTTCCGAGGCCCCAGGGTGAGCGTTGTGGGATTTGACGACTACCGTCGCGCCCGCCGCCAGCGCCGCGGCGGTGTCGCCGCCGGCCACCGAGTAGCTGATGGGGAAGTTGCTGGCGCCAAACACCGCCACCGGGCCGAGGGCGATTTTCTGCAGGCGATGATCCATGCGCGGGCGTGGCTGGCGCTCGGGCTGGGCCGGATCGATGGCCACCTGGAGGAAGCGTCCCCGGCGCACCACCTCGGCGAATTGCCGAAACTGCGTCGCGGCCTTGGCCACTTCGCCCAGCAGTTGGGCTTCGGGCAGGCCGGTTTCCAGGGCGGCCCTTGCGGCCAGCGGCTGGGCGACGGCGTCCAGATTGTCGGCGATGCGTTCGAGCAAGGCCGATCGCTCGGCGAGCGAGGTGTGGCTGTAGTGGTCGAACGCGGCGTCGGCGAGGTTCGCCGCCAGGTCCACTTCGGCGGCGCCACCGAAGGCGAATTCCGGCTCGATCAGCTGATTGTTGGCGGGGTTCAGCGCCTTCATCGTCCCTGCGCTGGCGGCGACTTCGTTGGCGCCGATCAACAGGTTTCCAGTCAGTTTCATGGTGTGCTCACGGCTTGAGGGTGGCGATCAGTTGCTCGGTGGTGACAATCGAATGGGCGAAGGTCGGACCGTTCAGTTCATGGGCGGCGTGCATCATTTCCGGCTTGAAAGCGGCGGTGGCGTCGCGCACCAAGGTGACGTGGTAGCCCAGTTCCTGGGCGTAGCGGGCGGTGGCCTCGATGCAGGTGTTGGCCAGCAGGCCGACGATGATCACGTGGGTGATGCCTTTCTGCTTGAGGCGAAAATCCAGGTCGGTGTTGGCAAAGCCGCTCGACCCCCAATGCTCCTGGATGACGACGTCGCCAGGCTGGGGCGCGAAATCGGGATGCCATTCGCCGCCCCATTCGCCGCGGGCGAAGTGGTGCATGTGCTGGATCTTGCATTGGGTGGGGCTTGGGTGATCCCAATTCTCGTAGTCGCCTTGTTCCCAGCGCCGGTGCGGTACGATGAATACCGGTATGTCCAGGGCGCGGACGGTACGGTCGAGGGTGCGCAGGTTGTCGAGCAGGCCGACTTGCCGGGCGATCGGCTCGAGCAGCGGGAAGATCTTGCCGCCTTCGGACAGGAAGTCGTTGTAGGGATCGACCAGCAGGTAGGCGGTTCGATCCAGCGGGTAGGGGGTGTTGGACATGACCAATGCTCCAGGAAGATGGACGGATCGCTGCCATGGGCTTGCCGTGGCAGCGTGAAGATATGATAATCATAGTCACTTGGAAAGAGGCAAGCCCGTATGGCGTTAAAAAAGACTAGTCCTGAAACCCTGTGTCCGATTGCCCGGGCCGAAGACGTGGTTGGTGATCGCTGGACCGTGCTGGTGTTGCGCGAGTTGTTCATGCGCAATCACCGCTACGATGAGATCCAGGCGCAGACCGGCGGCACCCCGCAGATGGTCGCGACCCGCCTGAAAAGCCTGGAGGCGGACGGCATGGTCGAGCGCCGCGCCTACAACGAGCGGCCGCCGCGCTACGAGTACCACCTCACGGCCAAGGGGCAGGCGTTTTACTCGGTGGTGCTGGCGTTGCGTGCGTGGGGTGAAACCTGGTGCAAGTCGCCGCAAGAGGGCCTGGCTGTGAGCTATACCCACCAGACTTGCGGCCAGCCCGCGGGGCTCGGGCCGTTGTGCGAGCATTGTGGTGAACTGTTGCGCCGTGATGAGTTGAGCAGCGAGCCGAGCGCGGCCTATGCCCTGGAGCGCCAGGAACGACGGGAGGCATTCAAGCGCGGGTCGGTGGTCAAGTCCGCCGAGTGAAGACGGCGACTATTCGTTGCACTGATAGTCACAATCATCCATCACAAGTTCTGTTGCTGCCGGCAAACAGGGAGCATGGCGTGCATCAAAAACGCCTTGCGGAACCCTGTGATGAAGATGCTGACTCGACTGGCGCTGATCGCCCCCTTGCTGCTGTCCGGGTGTGCTTCTGCACCCAATAACCCGACACTGACCCTGCAGACGAAAAAGGCACCGGCGGACTACGCCCAGTGTGTCTTGCCGAAATTGCAGGAAGACGCACTGAGCGCAACGATTTCGCAGACCCAGCGCAGCTATCGAATCGTCGTTTCGAGCAAGGTCGCCGCCGACGATGTGCTCGAAGCCTACAAGGCCTCGAATGGCGGCAAGGTGTTCCTGTACGAACGCACGTTGCTGGCCTCGACGTTCGGGCCATCGCGGCTTGAACGTGCTGCTCAGGAGTGCCTTTAACCAAGCCCCGCAACCCCTCCCATCGGTGCAAGCAAATCCACTGTATGCGAGCTTGCTCGCGATAAGGCCGGTACATTCAGCATGGAAGTCGACTGACCCACCGCCATCGCGAGCAAGCTCGCTCCCACACTGATCCACAGTGAACTCAAAAACCAGGCACGAAGCAGATCCACTGTGGGAGCGAGCTTGCTCGCGAAGAGGCCGGCACATTGAGCATGGATGTCGACTGAGCCACCGCAATCGCGAGCAGGCTCGCTCCCACACTTGATCTTCAGTGAATTCACAAACCAGGCACGAAGCAGATCCACTGTGGGACCGAGCCTGCTCGCGAAGAGGCCGGTACATTGAGCATGGATGGCGACTGACTCACCGCCATCGCGAGCAGGCTCGCTCCCACACTTGATCTTCAGTGAACTCAAAAACCAGGCACGAAGAAGTTCCCCTGTGGGAGCGAGCCTGCTCGCGAAGAGGCCGGTACATTGAACATGGATGTCGACTGACCCACCGCCATCGCGAGCAGGCTCGCACAGTTGTATCTTCAGTGAACACGAAATAGATGGCCGACACAGACCCTCTTGTGGGAGTGGCCTGCTAGCGAAAGCGCTATCAGTCTTCTTCTAAGTTTCCTGTCGCACCACCGCGGTACTGCCGCGCAACGTCAGTTCGAACGGCAACACCACATGCCGCTGTACCAGCGGTTTCTTTTCGATCAGCGCAATCAACATCTCGACGGCTTTCTGGCCGAAGACTTCGGCGGGTTGCGCGATGGTCGTCAGCGGTGGGTCGCAGTACTTTGCGAAGGGAATGTCGTCAAAGCCGACCAGCGAAATGTCCTCGGGTACCCGTAAACCCTGTTGCTTGATGCGTTTCAACGCGCCGATGGCCATTTCATCGTTTTCGCAAAACAGCGCAGTGGGACGCTCGGGCAGGTCCAGCATGGCGGCTGCGCCGTCATCACCGGCCTTCAGGCTGAAATCTCCATGGCAGATCAGCGCCGGGTCGCAATCGATGCCGGCCTGACGCAAGGCATCCTGATAACCAGCCACGCGATCGCGGGTCAGCGGGCTGCTTTTCGGGCCCTTGATCAGGCCGATCCGGCGGTGGCCCAGTTCGATCAGGTGTTCGGTCATGGCCTTGGCGGCCGCGCGATTGTCCAGGCTGATGGTCGGATGACGGCCGCCTTGAATCACCTCGCAGGCGTTGACGATGGGCGGCAACTCGACGTTGGGGAAGGGCGCCTCGAACGGGTCGAAGGCACGCAACTGGATCACGCCGTCAGCCTGATGGTTGTACACCAGCTCGGCGAATTCCCGTTCGATCTCTTCACGGCCCTGGGTGTCGCACAGCAGCAGCCGATAGTTGGCCGCCTGCGCCGCCTGTTGCGCGCCGCTGATGACCCGGGCAAAAAAAGTGTTGGCGATGGCGGGCACCAGGATCACCAGGTTGCCGGTGCGGCGCGAGCGAAACTGCACCGCCATCAGGTTCGGCCTGTAGCCGGCCTGTTCCACGGCCGCGTTGACCTTGTCCCGTGTCTCGGGAAGCACACGCTCAGGCGATTTCAGGGTTCTGGACACCGTGGCCACCGAGACGCCGGCCAGCCGGGCTACTTCACGGATATTGGACAAAATCACCTCGTTATCGAACCGCGCGGGCGGCGAGCTTAACGCAGTTAGCCTTGGGCTGAAATATTAATGGATCCTAATCCGGGGTTTGACAGGCAACGAAACTGAGCCTAAATTTCCGCCACGATGTAACCGGTTACATCATAGTCGGGATTCAAGTTTGAAAAGCCGCTTCCAACAGAGAACATTGCGATGAACGCTGCAATACCAAAAACAAGAATGGGCTTTGTCGGGGGCGGCGAGGGCGCATTCATTGCTCAAGCCCACCGCCAGGCCGCCGGCCTCGATGGCCGTTTTGAACTGGTGTGCGGCGCGTTCAGTCGCGATGCACAGAACAACCGGAACACTGGCGCAGCATTGGGCTTGCCGGCCTCGCGCTGCTACAGCGACTGGCAGCAGATGCTCGAGGCCGAGCGTGTATTGCCCGCCGAGCAGCGCATGGAGCTGCTGGTGATCGTCACGCCCAACCACTTGCACGCGCCGATCGCCAGCCAGGCGCTGAGCGCGGGTTTTCATGTGTTCAGTGAAAAGCCCGCGGCGCTGAACCTGGCCGAATTGCTCGCACTCAAGGACGTGGTCGAACGCAGCGGCCGCCTCTACGGCCTGGCCCATACGTACCTGGGCTACCCCATGGTCTGGCAGGCGCGCGACATGGTGCGCAGCGGCGTGATCGGTGCGGTGCGCAAAGTCATTGTCGAGTACCCCCAGGGCTGGCTCAGCCAGGATGTGGCCGGGCAAGGCAACAAGCAGGCGCAATGGCGTGACAGCCCTGAACAGTCCGGTTTGGGCGGCTGCATTGGTGACATCGGCACCCATGCCTTCTCCCTGGCCGAGTTCGTCGCGGATCAACCGATCCAGCACCTGTGCGCAATGTTGGGCGTTCATATCGCCGGCCGTCAGCTGGACGATGACGCCTCGATGCTGTTCAAGATGGCCGGCGGCGCCAGCGGCGTGTTGATCGCCAGCCAGGTCTGCGCCGGCGAAGAAAACCCGCTGAAAATCCGCGTCTATGGCGACAAGGGCGGGCTGGAATGGCGGCAGGAAGAACCTGCCAGCCTGATCCACCGTGCCCTCGATCAACCCATGCGCATCCTGCGCTCCGGCGTCGGCCAGCCGTGGCTGTGCGCAGCCGCCAGCGAGCGCATGCGTTTGCCGGCCGGGCATCCCGAAGGCTATCTCGAAGCCATGGCCAATCTCTACGGCGATTTTGCCCGCGCCATCCGTGGCAATGTCGCGGGGCACGATGCTCCCGGGGTGCCCGGGATCGACGTCGGCCTGCGCGGCATGGCGTTCATCGAGACCGTGATCGCCAACCATCGTGGCGACGCCAAGTGGACCGAACTGGTCTGCACCCCATGACTCTGGAGACTCCCATGACCGACCTTACTCAAACCGGCATGCGTGGCCCGGGGATTTTCCTCGCGCAGTTCATGTCCGCCGAAGCACCTTTCGATACCCTGGCCAACATCGCCCACTGGGCGGCCTCCCAGGGTTACAAGGCCATTCAATTGCCGACCCTGGGCACGCAGTTCATCGACCTTGCGCGCGCCGCCGAAGATCAGGATTACTGCGATGAACTGAAAGCCGTCTGCGCCCGGGAAGGCGTCGAAATCAGTGAACTCTCGACCCATCTTCAAGGCCAATTGGTGGCGGTACATCCGGCGTTCGACACGCTGTTCGATGACTTCGCACCGGCACATTTGCGCGGCCAACCCCAGGCACGCACCGACTGGGCCATCGACCAATTGAAGCTGGCGGCTCGCGCCAGTCAGCGCTTGGGCCTTAAAGCCCACGCGACCTTTTCCGGCGCGCTGCTCTGGCCCTACATCTACCCATGGCCGCAGCGCCCGAGTGGCCTGGTCGAGCAGGGTTTCGAGGAACTGGCCAAGCGCTGGTTGCCGATCCTTGATTGTTTCGAAGAGGCCGGCGTCGACCTGTGCTACGAGATTCACCCCGGCGAAGACCTGCACGACGGCGCTTCCTTCGAGCGCTTCCTGGAGGCGGTCGATCACCATCCCCGCGCGGCGATCCTGTATGACCCGAGCCACCTGCTGCTGCAGCAAATGGACTACCTGGGCTTCATCGACCGCTACCACGAACGCATCCGCATGTTCCACGTCAAGGACGCCGAGTTCCGGCCCGATGCCCGTTCCGGGGTCTACGGCGGTTATCAGGGCTGGGTCGAGCGGCCGGGGCGTTTCCGCTCATTGGGCGATGGCCAGATCGATTTCAAATCGATCTTCAGCAAACTGACCCAATACGACTTCGCCGGGTGGGCCGTGCTGGAGTGGGAATGCTGCCTGAAGGACTCTGCGCAGGGCGCCGCAGAAGGGGCGGCGTTCATCGAGCGACACATGATCAGCAAGACCCGAAAGGCTTTCGACGATTTCGCCAGCGTGTCGTCAGACGCCGCTTTCAATCGACGATTGTTGGGGCTAACTGACGCCTGAACGCATTTCTCTCGCACAAAAACAACAATAAGACGGTGACTGTCATGACCACGATGACCGCGCGATTAAGCGCAATGATGTTCCTGCAGTTCTTTATCTGGGGTGGCTGGTTCGTCACCCTCGGTACTTTTCTCGCCAGCAATCTGGGCGCCACTGGCGGGCAGATCGGCATGGCGTTCTCGACCCAGTCATGGGGGGCGATCATCGCGCCGTTCGTGATAGGTCTGATTGCCGATCGCTTCTTCAATGCCGAGCGCATTCTCGCCGTGTTGCACCTGGTGGGCGCGGTGTTGCTGTATCAGCTGTATCGCGCACCGGACTTCAGCACCTTCTATCCGTTCGTGCTGGCCTACATGATGATCTACATGCCGACCCTGGCCCTGGTCAATTCCGTCGCGTTCCGCCAGATGAGCGACCCGGCGCTGGAGTTCTCGCGCATCCGCGTGTGGGGCACCATCGGCTGGATCGTCGCCGGCGTGGTGATCAGCTTCGTGTTTGCCTGGGATTCACAAGCGGCAATTTCGTCAGGCGGGTTGCGCAACACCTTCCTGATGTCGGCGATTGCGTCACTGCTGCTGGGCCTCTACAGCTTCACCTTGCCGCGCACCGCACCGCTCAAAGGCGAAGCGAACGGCGGCCTCAAGCAGATGCTCGGGCTGGATGCCCTGGGTTTGCTCAAGGATCGCAGTTATCTGGTGTTCTTCATCGCCTCCATCCTGATCTGCATTCCGCTGGCGTTCTACTACCAGAACGCCAACCCGTTCCTGGCGGAAATCGGCGTGACCAACCCCACGGCAAAAATGGCCATCGGGCAAGTCTCCGAAGTACTGTTCATGCTGCTTCTGCCTCTGTTCATTCATCGCTTCGGGATCAAGCTTGCACTGCTGGTGGGGATGCTGGCCTGGGCCTTGCGCTACCTGTTGTTCGCCTATGGCAACAACGGCGACCTGGCTTTCATGCTGTTCACCGGCATCGCCTTGCACGGCATCTGCTATGACTTCTTCTTCGTTTCCGGACAGATCTACACCGACGCCAAGGCTTCCGAGCGCTTCAGGAGTTCCGCCCAGGGCTTGATCACCCTGGCGACCTACGGCTTGGGCATGCTGATCGGTTTCTGGGTGGCGGGGCAGGTGACCGACCACTACGCCGCGACGGCGGGTAGCCATGACTGGAAAAGCATCTGGCTGTTCCCGGCAGGGTTTGCCCTGGCGATCTTTTTCTGTTTTTCCCTGGCGTTCAAGGGACGAGAGAAGGTGGCGGTGCAACCCACGGTCTGACCCCTGTAGGAGCGAGCTTGCTCCGGGCGGCGTTCCGACGATGGTCGCCAACGATAACGCGTCCTTTCAGGCAGCACGCATTATCGTTGACGACCTTCGCGAGCAAGCTCGCTCCTACAAGGAGCCCGGCCATGCATTGATCACCGAGGTCAGGAACTGCTGGGACAGCTCCGGCTTATCCAAGGCCCTGGCAACGAGCATGGCACCGGCAATCGAGGCAATGACCCGCAACGCTTCCTGGTGTTTTTCCTCCGGGTTTTCGCCCTCCACCAATGGCATCAGTATCTCGATCAAGCGCTCGATGCCCTTGGTGAAGGACTGGCTGACCGCGCCGCCGGTACGCGCGACATCGGTCGCCAGGGCGGGAATCGGGCAGCCCTCGGTCCAGTTGTCCAGGTGCTTCTGGGTCAGGTAACCCTTGACCAGCTCGGGAATCGATTTGGCGTCCTGCCATTGTTGAATGTTGGTCTCGAACGTCCTGCTGACGGCCTCGCAAGCCAGCTGCTCCTTGCCGCCTGGAAACTGCCCGTAGAACCCGCCGTGGGTCAGCCCGACCGAACGGGACAGTTCGCCGATGCCGATCCCGTCGATGCCTTTCTCGCGGTACAGCCGGGAGGCGGCCGTGAGGATCGCCTCCTTGTTGGCCGCAGCCTTGTCTTTCGTCACTTTCATGGGGTGCTCCTGTGGCCGGTGGGCATGGCCCTTGGCAAGTCGTCGCTGAGAAGCTAGTAATTATGATAGCCGTCATATATTGTTGGCGCAAATGTGTGACGGCCAAATCTCTTTTTTTGCCCTTATACATGATGGCTATCATCAAAAACAATGCTCAAGGCGGATACTCCATGGAACAGTCCCTCAAACCTCTGCGTTATCCACTTGCCGCATTGGCACTCACGATGCTTGCCGCTTGCGATCGTGCGCCTGTCGCCGCCAATGCACCGGGGGCGCCGCACGTGACTGTGGCCAAGGTCATCGAGCAGCCTATTACCGAATGGGACGAGGTGACCGCACGACTGGAAGCCCCGGAAACCGTCGAGGTCCGTCCACGGGTATCAGGACAGATTGAACGGGTCGCCTTTACCGACGGTGCGTTGGTGAAGAAGGGGGACCTGTTGTTCCAGATCGATCCGCGGCCCTTCGAGCACGAGGTCGAGCGTTTCCAGGCCCAGTTGCAACAAGCCCGGGCGACGCTGCTGCGCACCGCCAATGAAGCGCAGCGCGGGCAGCGCTTGCTCGGCAGCAATGCGATTTCCGCCGAACTGGCCGACAGCCGCACCACCACCGCACAAGAGGCCAAGGCCGGTGTCGATGCGATCCAGGCGCAGCTCGACCTTGCCCGGCTGAACCTGAGCTTCACCCGCGTCACCGCGCCGATCAGCGGCCGTGTCAGCCGCGCGGAAATCACCGCCGGCAACATCGTCACCGCCGATACCACGCCGCTCACCAGCGTGGTCTCCAGCGACAAGGTGTACGCCTACTTCGATGCCGACGAGCGCCTGTTCCTCAAGTACGGCCAGCTCTCCCGCCAGGGCCAGCGCGGCCAGAGCACGCCGGTGTACATGGGCCTTTCGAACGAAGAGGGCAACAGTCACCTGGGGCAGATGAATTTCGTCGACAACCAGGTCAATCCCAAGACCGGGACCATCCGTGGGCGTGCGGTGTTCGACAACGCCGACGGCCAATACACCCCCGGGTTGTACGCCCGGCTGAAACTGGTGGGCAGCGCCGCCTATGCCGGCCTGCTGATCAAGGACGAGGCGGTGGGCACCGACCTTGGCAAGAGGTTCGTGCTGGTCATCGATCAGGACAACAAGGCGGTGTACCGCAGCGTCGACCTGGGCCCCAAGCTTGAAGGCCTGCGCATCGTGCGCAGCGGATTGCAGAAGGACGACCGCATCATCATCAACGGCCTGCAGCGGGTCCGTCCCGGTGCCGTGGTCGCCCCGCAGGACGCGCCCATGGCCGACCCGGAAACGGTGGCGACACTGGCCCGCCAACGCCAGGCCGTTGAGGCAGGCAATCAACCCGCAAGCCCATCCTCCGCCTCCGTCAAATCACCAGCCCTGGTGAAAACGGATGCGCCTGCCAGCCCTCGCGGATAAGGGAGCACCGACATGAAATTCTCACAGTTCTTCATCACGCGGCCGATCTTCGCCGCGGTGCTGTCGCTGCTGATCCTGATCGCGGGCGCCATCTCGCTGTTCCAGTTGCCGATCAGCGAATACCCCGAAGTGGTGCCGCCGACCGTGGTGGTTCACGCCAATTACCCGGGGGCCAACCCCAAGGTCATCGGCGAAACCGTGGCGGCGCCGTTGGAGCAAGCCATCACCGGCGTCGAGAACATGCTGTACATGTCCTCGCAGTCGACGGCGGACGGGCGTTTGACGCTGACCGTGACCTTCGCCCTGGGCACCGACCTGGATAACGCCCAGGTCCAGGTGCAGAACCGCGTGACCCGCACCGAGCCGAAATTGCCGGAAGAAGTGACGCGCATCGGCATCACCGTGGACAAGGCCTCGCCTGAATTGACCTTGCTGGTGCACCTGGTGTCGCCGGACAAGCGCTACGACATGCTGTACCTGTCCAACTACGCGATCCTCAACGTCAAGGATGAGCTGTCGCGCCTGGACGGCATCGGCGATGTGAAGATGTTCGGTATCGGTGACTACTCCCTGCGTATCTGGCTCGATCCGGACAAGACCGCCTCGCGCAACCTGACCGCCACCGACGTGGTCAACGCGGTGCGCGAGCAGAACCGCCAGGTCGCGGCCGGTGCCCTGGGTTCGCCGCCGGCGCCGAATGCCACCCACTTCCAGATGTCGATCAATTCCCAAGGCCGGCTGGTCACCGAGCAAGAGTTCGAAAATGTGATCATCCGCAGTGGCCCGAACGGCGAGATCACCCGCCTCAAGGACATTGCCCGGGTCGAGCTGGGATCCAACCAGTACGCACTGCGGGCGCTGCTCAACAACCAGGAAGCGGTGGCCATGCCGATCTTCCAGCGCCCGGGGTCCAACGCCATCGACATCTCCGACCAGGTGCGGGCGAAGATGGCCGAGCTGAAGAAAAACTTCCCCCAAGGCATGGACTACGAGATCGTCTACGACCCGACCATCTTCGTGCGCAGCTCGATCGAAGCGGTGGTTCACACCCTGTTCGAAGCCCTGATCCTGGTGGTGCTGGTAGTGATCCTGTTCCTGCAGACCTGGCGCGCTTCGATCATTCCGCTGGTGGCGGTGCCGGTGTCGCTGATCGGCACCTTTGCCGTGATGCACCTGCTCGGTTTCTCCCTCAATGCGCTGTCGCTGTTCGGCCTGGTGCTGGCCATCGGCATCGTGGTGGATGATGCGATCGTGGTGGTGGAGAACGTCGAGCGCAATATCGAATCGGGCCTGGAGCCGGTCGAGGCCACCCAGAAGGCCATGGGCGAGGTGACCGGCCCGATCATCGCCACGGCGCTGGTGTTGTGCGCGGTGTTTGTGCCGGCGGCGTTCATTTCCGGGCTCACCGGGCAGTTCTATAAACAGTTCGCCCTGACTATCGCCATCTCCACGGTGATCTCGGCCTTCAACTCCCTGACCTTGTCGCCAGCGCTGGCAGCGGTGCTGCTCAAGGCCCACGGCGCGCCGAAAGACCGCTTCTCGAAAGTGCTGGATCGCTTGCTCGGCGGTTGGCTGTTCAAACCCTTCAACCGCTTTTTCGACAAGGCCAGCCATGGCTACGTGGTTGCCGTGGCCAAGATCATTCGCGGCAGCAGCGTGGCCTTGCTGGTGTACGCCGGCCTGATCGGCATGACCTATATGGGCTTCAGCACCACGCCGACCGGATTCGTGCCGACCCAGGACAAGAAGTACCTGGTGACCTTCGCCCAGCTGCCGGACGCGGCGAGCCTGGATCGCACCGAATCGGTGATCCGCCGCATGAGCACCATCGCCATCAACGAGCCGGGGTTCGACAGTGCCGTGGCATTTCCCGGGCTGTCGATCAACGGTTTCACCAACAGCCCGAACGCCGGCATCGCCTTCATCGGCTTGCGCCCGTTCGATGAGCGCAAAGACCCGAGCTTGTCCGCCGGGGCGATTTCCGCGTCGCTCAACGCCAAGTTCGGCGACATCCAGGACGCCTACATCGCCGTGTTCCCGCCACCACCCGTCCAGGGCCTGGGCACCATCGGCGGTTTCCGCCTGCAGATCGAGGACCGCGGCAACCTCGGCTACGAAGAGCTGTACAAAGAAACCATGAACATCATCGCCAAGAGCCGCAGCGTTCCGGAACTGGCCAACCTGTTCACCAGCTACACGGTCAACGTGCCGCAAGTGGAAGCGGCCATCGACCGGGAAAAGGCCAAGACCCACGGCGTGAAGATCAACGACATTTTCGACACCTTGCAGGTGTACCTGGGCTCGCTGTACGCCAACGACTTCAACCGTTTTGGCCGCACCTACCAGGTCAATGTGCAGGCCGAGCAACAGTTCCGCCAGGAGCCGGAGCAGATCGGCCAGTTGAAGGTGCGCAACGATCGCGGCGAGATGGTTCCGCTGGCGACCTTCGTCAAGGTCAGCCCGACGTCGGGGCCGGACCGGGTCTCGCACTACAACGGTTTCGTCACTGCGGAGATCAATGGCAGTGCAGCCCCCGGCTACAGCTCCGGCCAGGCCCAGAAAGCCATCGAGAAACTGCTCAAGGAAGAACTGCCCAACGGCATGACCTACGAGTGGACCGACCTGACCTACCAACAGATCCTGTCCGGCAACACGGCGCTGCTGGTGTTCCCGCTCTGCGTGCTGCTGGCGTTCCTGGTGCTGGCCGCACTGTATGAAAGCTGGAGCCTGCCGCTGGCGGTGATCCTGATCGTGCCGATGACCCTGCTGTCGGCGATTGCCGGGGTGATCATTTCCAAGGGCGACAACAACATCTTCACCCAGATCGGCCTGATCGTCCTGGTGGGCCTGGCGTGCAAGAACGCGATCCTGATCGTCGAGTTCGCCAAGGACCGACAGGCCCAGGGCCTGTCGCCGCTGGACGCCGTGCTCGACGCCTGCCGCATGCGGCTGCGGCCGATCCTCATGACCTCGTTCGCCTTCATCATGGGCGTGGTGCCGCTGGTGACGTCCACCGGCGCCGGCTCGGAAATGCGCCGGGCCATGGGGGTAGCGGTGTTCTCCGGAATGCTCGGGGTGACCTTCTTCGGCCTGCTGCTGACGCCGGTGTTCTTTGTCCTGATTCGCCGCTACATCGAACGCAAGCAAGCGCGCAAACGCGCCAATGCACTGAACCTGGAGGTGCAACCATGAAAGCCCTGAAGTTGTTTTTGCCGAGTCTCCTGGTGACGGCACTGGCGGCGTGCACGGTCGGGCCAGACTACAAGACCCCCGACACCCCGCGAGCGGTCAGCGTTTATGCCAAGGCGGCCAACTACGATCAGGCGCGTTTCGAGCGCCTGTGGTGGCAGCAGTTCGACGACCCCACGCTGAACCAGTTGGTGAGCAAGTCCCTGGAAGGCAACCGCGACCTGCGGGTGGCGTTTGCCCGCTGGAAAGCCGCCCGGGCTATTCGTGACGATGTCAGCAACGACAATCTGCCCGTGGTCACCAGCCGCGTCAGCAGTGAGCAAGGGCGTGCGCAGGTGCCAGGGCAGACCGAGCACCGGGTCAACCTGGAGCGCTACGACCTGGGGCTGGACATGGCCTGGGAGATTGATCTGTTCGGGCGCATCCAGCGTCAGCTCGAATCGAGCGATGCGCGGGAAGACGCCGCGGCGGCGGATCTCTACCAGCTGCGGGTGTCGATGATCGCCGAGCTGGTGGATGCCTACGGTCAACTGCGCGGCGCTCAACTGCGGGAGAAAATCGCCCTGGCCAACCTGAAGAACCAGAGCGATTCGCGCAGCGTCACCGTGAGCCTGCGCGATGCCGGGGTCGGCAACGAACTCGATGTGGTGCGCGCCGACGCGCGCCTGGCCGCGGTGGAGGCGAGCGTACCGCAGCTGCAAGCGGAGCAGGTCCGGGAGAAAAACCGCATCGCCACCTTGCTCGGTGAACGCCCGGAGCAACTGAGCGTGTCCTTGAGCCCGGCGGACCTGCCGGCCATCGCCAAGGCGCTGCCGATCGGTGATCCCGGCGAGTTGTTGCAGCGGCGTCCCGATGTGCTGGCGGCCGAACGCAGGCTGGCGTCGGCGACGGCGGATGTCGGCGTGGCCACTGCCGACCTGTTTCCCCGTGTCAGCCTCAGCGGCTTCCTTGGCTTCACCGCCGGGCGCGGTTCGCAGATCGGCTCCAGCGCCGCCCGAGCCTGGAGCCTGGGCCCGAGCATTACCTGGGCCACCTTTGACCTGGGCAGCGTGCGCGCCCGCATTCGCGGCGCCAACGCCGACGCCGAAGGCGCCCTGGCCACGTATGAACAGCAAGTGCTGCTGGCGCTGGAAGAGTCGGAGAACGCCTTCAGCGACTATGGCAAACGCCAGCAGCGATTGTTGTCGTTGATCAAGCAGAGCGAGTCGAGCCGCGCGGCGGCCAGTCTGGCGGCGATCCAGTACAAGGAAGGGTCGGTGGATTACCTGGTGCTGCTCGATGCCGAGCGCGAGCGCTTGAATGCGGAGGATGCCCAGGCCCAGGGTGAAGTCGATCAGTACCGGGGGATCGTGGCGATCTACAAGGCGCTGGGGGGAGGGTGGGACAGTGGCGGCAACAAGCTGGCCGCGATGAACTGATGCCAGTTTATCGTGAATGATTATATTCACGGGGTATTGCGTGACTACTATTTATAGATTGGATCCGCTGCGTCATAACAGAGGTGAAAGAGATGAATAAGATAATGGCCTGTTCAATAGTTGTACTGTTGCTGGCGGGTTGCTCATCCTCTGGTCATCAAGCTGCCATGGATGCGCATGCTGATGCCCCACCGACTGCGAAACAGTTAAACGCAAGCGAGATAAATTCGACGGTAATAGGTCGCAAGCACTCCAGCGTAACGTCCACCGGATATCCTTTCTCTGAAACATTGAATCCTGACGGCACCGCAACCATCAAGATTTCCAGCGAGCCCATGCAAACCGGCGCCTGGGTGATTACTGAGGACGTCATTTGCGTGAGTTATCAAAAATACGGCAAGGAATGCAATAAGGTTCTCAGTGACGGCGTCACGATCTGGTTTGTCGATAGTGTAAAAAACAAAACCAACAACAAGTTTACAGTTCAATAAGAGTTGATGCGCGAGGTGCAGCATGAACAAAGAATATTGGAGCTGTGTATTCCTGGCCCTTGTCTTGTCCGGTTGCGCCTCGTCTGGTGATCATCCGATAAAGCCGGTTTCGCCTTCGGCGGTTGCGCTGGATGACGATCAGGTTCGCAGTACCCTGATTGGCAACAAACTTAACAACGTAGGGGAGTCGGGCTTGCCGTATTCCTTGAGCTTCAATGCGGACGGAACTGAGATATTCAAGATGTCCGGCAATCCACCCGAAACGGAACATTGGACCGTCAAGGATGGGGTGATCTGTTTCACCTCACCCAAGATCAACAAGGAATGCTATCGGCTGAAAAAGGACAAGGACGACTACTGGCTGGTAGATCCACAGACGGGCGCAGTGCACTACCACTACACCCTGACTGCGCAATGAATTCGCTGGCTCCTACAGCGGGGTGTCACCCAGACCCAGGGGAAAGAGCCGATCGTCGAACTGACTCAGGCGCGGGTACTCGATGGCCTCATCCGCATCGATGTTTTCAAGGCGCTGGCGATAGCTGAGCAAAAACGCCTGTCGGTCCTCAGCGCTGATGTACGGCACATGCCAACCGACAAAAGGCGGTAGCACCTCCAGCCCGACATAGGCCAAGGTCCCACGCAACAGCGGACGCAACATGTCTTCCAGGGGGCCATGGATCGCGTTGTCGCCGAACATGTGCTCACGCCCGCCCAGGGTCACGGTCACCAGGGCTTTCTTGCCGCTCAGGCCCCCTTGATCATAGAAGCGCTTGCCGCCGTAGCAGATGCCGGACACCAGCACCCGGTCAATCCAGCCCTTGAGAATGGCCGGTGTCGAGAACCAGTAGATCGGGAAGTTGAGGATCAGCAGGTCCGCCCACAACAGCTTGTCCAGCTCCTGCCGGATATCGGCGGCGAGGGTCTGCTCCTTGCTGTTGCGTCGTTGTTCGAGGGCGTAGACCAGGTATTCGGGATTTTCCCTGACGCAGAAGTCCTCGGCACTGGCCACCGGGTTCCAGTCCATCGCGTACAGGTCCGATACCCGCACCTCATGCCCTTGGGCTTGCAAGGTTTCGACCGCCTGGTCGCGCAGCGCAGCGGTAAAGGATTTTGGCTCGGGGTGGGCATGCACGATCAAAACATTCATGGCGAATCCTTGGAAGGAGAGATCAAAAGTAGGTCGGCCAGGTACGCATTTCGTGGCGTCCTATACCGTTATTGAAGCCGCGCCGTTGCGCCGCCAGTGCCTCGACCAGAAAGCGCCGGGTTTCTCCCGGGGCAATCACCTCGTGGGTGCCCATGGCGCCGGCCAGGGCAAAGGCCGAGGTGTCTTTTGCGAACTCGGCATGCAGGCGCTCGTAGCGTTCCGGGTCGCTCTCGCGTGTCACGCCATGCACCACGCTGACCGCAACGCCGGGGTCGACGAAGCTGACGTCGGCCATGCACCAGGCGGCCGACTGGTCGCTGTTGCGGCCACCGCCGAAATTCAGGTACGCCTGACCGAAACTCTTGCGCACGATCACCGAAAGCTTGGGCACCGAACAGAGTTGCACCGCGTGAATCATGTTCATGATGTGCGCCGGTGCGCTGCGTTTCTCGCCTTCGATACCCACCAGGAAACCGGGGGTGTCGACCAGAAATACCAGCGGGATATTGAACGAGTCGCACAGGGCGATGAAGCCGGTGGCCTTGCGGCAGGCATCGGCGTCCAGAGCCCCGCCTTTGAATAACGGGTTGGAAGCGACAATGCCGATGCTGGCACCTTCGAGCCGAGCCAGGGCGGTGACGACCGAGCGACCGAAACGATCCTTGAGTGGAAACAGGCTGTCGCGATCGACCAGGGTGGCGAGCAGCTTGCGCATGTCGTAGGTCTTGCTGCGTTCTGCCGGGACGATGCGTTCAGGCCCCGACGAGTCCGGACGGTCCTCGGGCGTGCAGGGCAGCTCGGGCGGCAGCTCATTCGAATGAGAGGGCAAGTAGCCGAGAAAACGCCGGATGGCGCTCAGCGCTTCCTGGTCATTGTTCACAACCATGTCGGCCAGCCCGGTGATTTCAGCATGCATGCGCCAGCCACCGAGTTCTTCGGTATCCGAACTCTCGCCGATGGCCACCGAGGTGACTTTGGGACTGGAAACAGCGAGCATTGCGCCTTTGCGCATCACGGTGAAATCCGCCAGGCACGAATACCAGCTCGCCGAACCGAAGCAAGGCCCGAGCACTGCGCTGACCCACGGCGTCTCGCGCCGCCGGCAGTATTGCTGGGCATCCTGGCCGCCACCGGCCATGCTGCCCGCACCCATCGCATCCTGCATGCGCTGGCCCGACGATTCGCCGAGGAAGATCAGCGGCATGCCGTTGCGGGTGGCGCATTCCTTCATGTAGGCGATCTTGCGCGCATTGATCCACGAGGACGACGCGCCTTTGACCGTCATGTCGTTGGACACCACGGCGACACGGCGCGAGTCGATGCGGCCAAAGCCGGTGATCTTGCCGTCGGCGGGGGTGCTGTCGCGATCCTCGGGGCGGGCGGAGTGGGCCAGCATGCCGATCTCGCTGAACGACTGCGGGTCGAGCAGACCCTCCAGCCGCTCACGGGCGTTGAGCACGCCGGCATTGCGGCGCGCCTGGAGCCTGGCTTCACCGCCCATGTTCAAGGCGGTGGCGCGACGGGAGTGCAGCTCTTGTTCGGGTGAAGTGTGTTCGCGGGTCATCGTGAAGTCTCATTGGGAACCATGACGGCACGTCCGACGATTTCGCCGCGACGCATTGGCAGCAGGACCTCAATCACCGGCTTCGTTCGCCAGCACCATGTACATGAATGCCGACATGACGAGTCCGCCGGTCTGGACCAGGCAGCTGCTGGCATTGGCGACCTGGCGTGCGCCGCATTCGCCGCGCAGCTGGCGCACGGATTCGATCATCAGTTGCATGCCGAACTGGCCGGAGTGGTTGAACGCCAGGCCACCGCCCGAGGTATTCACCGGCAACGCTCCGCCGGGCGCGGCAATGCCGCTGCGCAGGAGCGCGCCAGCCTGGCCGGGTTCGCACACACCCATGGATTCGAGCCCGACCAGCACATTGATGGTGAAGGCGTCATAGATCTGCACCATGCTCAATTCGCTGCGCGCGATGCCGGACATGCACAGTGCACGCTCGACGCAGGCGCTGGTAACGCCATCGTCGAGCCAGTCGAACGTATTGATCGGCGTGACATGGCCTCGATAGGTATCGGCGAAACCGCGGATGAACACCGGCGGCCTGGCCAGGGTGCGGGCGTATTCGGCCTTGGTCAGGATCAACGCACCGGCGCCGTCGTTGACCAGGCAGATATCGGCCTTGCGTAGCGGGTCCGAGATCAGCGGCGAAGCCAGGTACTCCTCCATCGTCAGTGGTTGGCGCAGCGTGGCCTGGGGATTGAGTTGCGCCCAGCGCCGCGCGTTGATCGCCACTTCTCCCAGGTCCTCCGGGCTCGCCTGATAACGATGCAGATACTGCTGGGCGAGCATCGCGTACCAACTGATCGGGCTGAGCACGCCGTAGGGCGCCACGAACTGGCCGGACGGGGAGCGCGGGTCGGTGACCACGCCGCCACGCTGACGACTGTGATCCAGGCGCTGGGTGCTGCCGTACGTGACCAGTGCCACCGAGCACAGGCCGGCGTCGATGGCGGCCATGGCGTGGATCAAGTGGGTGAGCGGCGAGCCGCCGCCCACCACCGTGCTGTCGACATAGCGCGGGGTGATGCCCAGGTATTCGCTCACCAGCAGCGCATTGGCGCGGTCGTCCCAGTGGGCGAATACTCCATCGACATCGGCCAGGGTAAGCCCGGCCTCCAGCAGGGCCGCGCGGGCCGAGCGGCATTGCAGCGACAGCGCGGTGTCGCCTGGCTGGGCCTTGCCGAGGCCGGCTTCGCCGACACCGACGATGGCATAGCGGCCGGCCAGGCGGGATGCGTCGAGCGTCATGGTCGAGGCTCCTGCGCGATGAGCTGTGCACGCACGTCTTTCTTCAACACCTTGCCAACCGGGCTGCGCGGCAGGCTGTCCCAGAACAGCACGTGCTTGGGGGTCTTCAGGCTGCCGAGTTTTTCCCGGCAGGTGGCGATGAATTCCTGCGCGGTTGCACAGGCACCCGCCTTGAGTTCGATGACCGCGATGACTTTCTCGCCCCAGTCGGCATCGGGAATGCCGACCACCGCGCAATCCATCACCGCCGGGTGCGCCCAGATCACTTGCTCGATCTCGCTCGGGTAGAGGTTGAACCCGCCGGAGATGATCATGTCCTTGGTGCGGTCGACGATGTACAGGTAACCGCCTTCGTCGAACACGCCGATGTCACCGGTGTGGTGCCAGCCGAACCGGCGTGCCTCTTCGTTGGCTTGCGGGTTGTCGTAGTAGCCGGGGGCGACCAGTTCGCCACGGGCGACGATCTCGCCGCGTTCGCCGGTCTCGACGATCCGCCCGTCATCATCCATCAGGGCCACTTCGCAGGCGCCGGTGGGACGGCCGGCCGAACCCAGGTGCTTGCCGTCACGCAGGTGGTCTTCGCGGGTCAGTACGGTGATCACCCCTGGCACTTCGGATTGACCGTAGAACTGCACGAACACCGGCCCCCACAGGGCGATACCCTCGCGCAGCTTGTCCACGGACATGGGCGCGGCGCCGTAGATCACGTATTCGAGCGAGGAGCAGTCGCGGGTCCTGGCGTCCGGGTGCGAGAGCAGCCGGTAAATCAGGGTCGGCGGCAGGAACAGGTGGGTGATGCGTTCCCGTTCAATGGTTTCCAGTACCACGCCGGGGTCGGCGGACGCTGCAATCACATTGCGCGTGCCGAAACTCGACAGGGCCATGGCGGTGGCGCCTGCCGCATGGGTCAGTGGGGCCACGACCAGGTGCGCGGGGCTTTTTGCCGGTGGCATGAACTGGTTGCCGATGCGGTAGCAGGCGAGCAACGCGCGATGGCTTTGCATGATCGCCTTCGGCCGCCCCGTGGTGCCGCCCGATGACTTGATCAGGGCAATGTCGTCGAGCCCCTGGCGCACTGTGCACTCTTGGCCGGCATGATCGCGGCACCAGGAGGCGATGCTCAGCCCGTCGATCGGCTCGTCCAGGCCGATCAGGGTTTTCAGGCTGGGCACGCCGGCGCGAATGCGCTCGGCATGCTCGGCGTACTGGGAGTGCAGCACCAGTACCGAGAGCTTGGTGAAACTCATGAACCAGATCAGGCTGTCGATCGAGTCCCTGGCATTCAAGGGAATGAAGGTGCTCCCGGCGCGCAAGGCGCCCAGCATGGCGACAAAGCTCAGCGGGTGATTGGGCGCCAGCACGCCGACATGCGCGCAGCTCAGGCCCAGCAACGTCAAGGCATGGCCGATGGCATGGGAATCGGCCTGAACCTCGGCGTAGGTGAGGCTCAAGCCGGGGCCTTGCAGGCAGACATTGTCCGGGTGGCGATTGGCGCCCGCATCGAAGTGGTCGGTGATCATTTGCATGGTGACGGCTAATCCAAAAGAGTGAACTGGGGCAGCGTGCAGGTTTCGCTGACGGGCTCGAAGCAGACGTTGACGCGGGCGCCGATGGCGACGCGGGTCAGGTCGGCATCGAGGATGTTGGCGACCACGCGCACACCTTCATCGAGGTCGATCAGCGCAACCACATAGGGCAGCCGGGATTCGAAGGCCGGCGAGGGCGCGATCCGGCAGACCGTCCAGGTGTAGATGCGCCCATGGCCGCTGGCGTTGATCCAGTCGAGGCGCTCGCACAGGCAGCTGATGCAGAAGGCCCGAGGGTAAAACTGGCAGGTCCCGCAGCCAGCGCAGCGCTGGATCACCAGTCGCTGTTCCCGGGCGGCCGCCCAATAGGCGGCCGTTTCGGCGGTGGGTTGCGGCAGGGGCCGAGCAGAGAGGGGAGTCGACATGGCAGCCTCAGTGAGTACGCAGTTCGAAACCGGCCATGGCGATATGCACATGGCGTTGCTCCGGGAGTTTGGCCAGCCCGGCGATCAGTTCATGCAGCGGACGACGCACGCTGAAGGTATCGTCGACCAGAACAGGGACCAGCCCGGTGATTTTTTCGTCGCCGTACATGGCACGCAGCAGCAGTTCATCGTCCGACAGGCCGGGGTAGCGGCTACGCAGTTCGGGAACCCTTGGCAACAGCACCGGCGGTGTGGTCGCCACCTCGCGGGAGCCGTTGGCGAGCACAAGAGCCTTGACGTCGTGATCGACCGGCAACGGCAGTGCGCCGAAGTAGCCGCACACGTACTTCTTCACTTCGTCGGGTACCACCTTGTAGCGCTCGCCGCTCAGTACGTTCATCACCGCTTGCGCGGCAATCATGGCGGGGAAGGGCGTGGCCATCACGGGCGAGCCCAGTTCCACGCGCACGCGCGCGATCTCTTCGAGGACCACCGGCAGCTTGTCGGCGATCCCCGCCAGCTGCAGTTGCGACTGTAGATTCGACATGGCGCCACCGGCATATTGGGTGACGAAGTGCGCCGGGTCGTATTCCGCCGGGATACCCAGGGGAAAACCGTTCTCTTCGGCCACACCGGCGAGGTACTCGCCGATCTCGTCAGCGGCGCGGTCATCGAAGTCGACCTCGAAACCGATCTCGCGCAGGTTGCGAGCGAGCATCTGGGCCGAGGGCCCGGCATTGCCGTGGGCCAGCGGATCGATCGAACACAGCAGACGGTCGGCGCCGTGCACCGCGGCTTCGATGGCCACCAGCGAACCGGTCGCGTTCAGGCAGTGGGTGAGCACTTCGAGCGGTCGATCGCCGATCACTGCCTTGATCGCCGGCACGATGCTGCGCACCTGTTCCACGGTCATGCTGCCGCCGGCATCGCCGAAGGTAAAGGCGTCGATGTCGAAGCGCTCGATGGCTTCGCGCGCCTTGGCGGCGTAGAACGGCGCGTCGTAGCCAGGGGCCAGGTTGTAGATCATGGCGAGGTTGGTGGTGGCGCCGAGGCGCTTGGCGGTGGCGATCGCCGGCACCAGGTTATCCCAGCAATGCAGTGAGTCGAGGAAACCGATGTCGCGGGCACCGTTGGCGACCAGGCGCTCGACGTACAGCTCGCTGAGGTCGTTCGGCTCCGGGTAGAAGCTGCGCAGCATGTTGCTGCGCACGATGCCGCGCAACGGCGTACGGCGGATGCGCTCGGACAACAGGCGCAGCCGCTCCAGCGGGTTCTGGTTGAGGAACAGCACGCTGGCGTCGAACTGCACCAGGGCAACGCCTTCTATCGCATCGAAACCCAGGGCATCCAGGCGCTCGGCCATCGGCAGCATGTGCTCGGTGCGCATGCGCGTGGCCCACAGGCACTGGTGCGCATCGCGCAGGGTGGCATCGACCAGCTGGATGCGCCGCCGTTTGCCGGTGCGGACAAATTCCGCGTGCACTTTTTCGCGTAGTTGGTTCAGCACATGTCACCCCTTGCTGTGTTCGAGATGGATGGACAGGCCGGGGCCTGTGACACTCAATACGGTGTAGTCGGGCCAGCGTTGCAGTAGCCCCTGCGTCAGGGCTTGTTCGGGTGTGCGCACTTCGTAGTGAAGCCGGTGCGCCGGCGGCAGCGCGGGGCAGCCGCAGACCAGTGCTGCCAGCGCCTCATCAGAGGCGGGCACTTCAATCGCACGGCACGGCTGCGCAACCGCGCCGATGCGTTGTTGCAGGCTGTTCAGCGACGTGTCGATCGGGCCGTAGCAGCCTTGCAGCCAGCGACGCAAGGTTGGCTGCAACGTGGCGTAGCGTGGGCCGCCGTCCAGATGCTCGAGCGCCTGTCGCGCAATGGCCCGGGCGAAAGGTTGCAACATCGGCGGATGGCCCAGCTCCTGGCGAATGCGCGTGCACTCGCGGGCAAACTCGAACAGATCGGCCAGGCGTCTGCGCTCACGCAACGCTTGCATGGCCTCGGCGGCGATTTCGCCCGGCAACTGGTGCTCGTATGGAGCCAGGTCGAAGGCCCAGGGCACACTTTCGGCAAAGCCTTCCTGATCCGCCACTGCAGCGAACTGAGCCTGGGCTTCTTTCAGACGATCCTGATCCGGGGGTTGCAGCGGCAATTGCAGCAGCGCCGCCGAACTGATCAACCGTGCCTGTGACGGTACCGAGGCACCGTTGGCGACACAGGGCAGCGCCGCATCGAGGCGGTCGATGCCAAGTCGAATCGCCTCCAGCGCCACCTGCGGGCCGAGACCGGTGTGGCAGCGGGTGTGCAAGTCCACAGGGGTTCCATCAGCGCCGCTACGCAGCGCTGCGAGCAAGCCGGGCAGGCGATCGACATGCAGCAGGCCGGCTTCGTCGCGCAGCATGATGCGCTGCGCACCGGCCTGGGCCAGCCGCGCCGCGCAGGCCGAGTAGTGGGCGTTGCCATGTTGATGATCGTCGACATAGGGCAGGGCGGCGATGGCGCTCAGGCCGTTCGCCAGTGCCAACTGCACCGCGTTGCCCAGGCGCTCGAAATCCAGCTGCGGATCGATCAACACCACCTCGCTGATGCCGGACCGGGCGAGCACCCGCAGCCAGCCGTCCAGCGTTTCGCCAGCGAGCACATCAATACGGCCATGGGCGGGCAGCAGGTTCACCGTGGCGCGCAGGGGCGTGCCATTGGCGCGTTCGCGCAGTGCCGTGAGGCGTTGCAGCGGATTTTCACCGCGACCCAGACATTGCGCGATCACGGCGGGACTCAATACCTCGATCGCCGCCAGCCGGGCGTGCCCCAGTGAACTCATGGTGCCGAGCAGCATCGCCGTGCCGAGGGCGCCGCCCCAGGCGGCGGTCTGGCCGTCGCTCAGGCTGACATCGACCAATGTTGTCATGCTCATGCGCGCTCCTTGGCTTGTTTCAAAGCCTGTTTGCGGGCAGGTACGAAGACGTCTTCGACCCAGCGCGTGGTGACCAGGCCCGCGACGAAGTCGGGGTGATCGAGCACGGCATGGTGGAAGCTGGCGGTGGTCGACAGGCCTACGACTTTCATGTCCTCCAGCGCCTTGCGCATGAGCACGATGGCCTCGTTGCGGGTCGGTGCATGCACGATCAGCTTGGCCAGCAGGGAGTCATAGAACGGTGGCACGGTGGCGCCGCTGTAGCAATGGGTATCGACCCGTACGCCCGGGCCCTTGGGTGGCAGCCATTCGCTCACCAGGCCCGGGCTTGGGAGGAAATGGCGGTCCGGGTCTTCGGCGTTGATCCGGCACTCGATGGCATGGCCGACCAGCTTGACGTCGGCCTGGCTGAACGACAGTGGCAGGCCGGCGGCGATGCGAATCTGCTCGGCCACCAGGTCCAGGCCGGTGATCATCTCCGTCACCGGGTGCTCGACCTGGATGCGGGTGTTCATTTCCAGGAAATAGAATTTGCCATCGCGGTCATCGACCACGAACTCGATGGTGCCCGCACCGAAATAACCGACATTGCGCGCCAGGCGTACGGCGCACTCGCCCATTTGTTCGCGGGTGTGCGGCGCGAGGCTGGGGGAGGGTGCTTCCTCGATCAGTTTCTGGTGCCGGCGTTGGGTCGAGCATTCGCGCTCACCCAGGTGCACAACATTGCCATGGCGGTCGCCCATGATCTGGATTTCGATGTGGCGCGCCAGTTCGATGAACTTCTCGACATACAAGGTCGGATCGCCAAAGGCCGCTTGTGCTTCCGAGGAAGCGGAACGGAAGGCGGCTTCGGCCTCATCGTCGCTGCGCACGATGCGCATGCCGCGCCCGCCGCCCCCGGCGGTGGCCTTGAACAGCACCGGGTAGCCGATGTCGCTGGCGATGGCGCGGGCAGTTTCTGCATCGGCCACGGCATCAGAGCCCGGCACCCGCGGTACTTCGGCTTTTTCCGCCAGACCGACGGCGGTGATCTTGTCGCCCATCGAATCAATGATTTCGGCCGATGGACCAATGAACGCAATGCCGGCATCTTCGCAAGCCTGGGCGAAGTGCGAGCGCTCGGAAAGGAAGCCATAACCCGGGTGTATGGCGTCGCAGCGCTGTTCCAGTGCCGTGCGCACCAGCAGGTCGGCGCACAGGTAGCTTTGCGCGGCCGGCGCGGGGCCGATGACCACGTACTCATCGGCCAGGCGCGCGGCCAGGCTGTCCTGGTCCGCTTCGGAGACGGCGGCAACCGATTCGATGCCCAGGGTTTTGCAGGCGCGCACGATGCGCACCGCGATTTCGCCACGGTTGGCGATCAAGACCCGGCGAATGTCGCGGGTTGCCACGGGAATGCTGCTCATCAACGTGCCTCCGGTTCAAGAATCATCAAAATCTGGTCGCGCTGCACCATCTGCAGGTCCTGGGCGACGATGCGCACGACGCGGCCTTTCACCGGCGACGCGAGGGTGTTGAAGAGTTTCATGGCTTCGACCAGGCACAGCGGCGTGCCTGCCTCCACCAGCGTGTTCTCTTCGACGAAGGACGGTTGGTCAGGGCTGGGTTTGCGATAGAAGGTGCCCATCATGGTGGCGCGTACGGCGATCTGACCGGCGGCGATTTCGGGTTCGCGAGTGGCCGCCACAGTGGCCGGCTGCGCTGGTTTTGCGGGTTTTACACCTTGCGCAGGCGCCTGGGACCGCTCGATCGTTCCCGACTTGCTGGCAGTCAGGGTGGTGTCACCGACGCGGACTTCCAGGAAGTCCAGATGCCTCGTGTGATCCAGTATTTCCAGGATTCTTCGTGCTTCTTTATGAGTGAGCGACATGCCTTCTGGCCTCTTGTTGTTCGAATTGCCTTGACGGATATGAACATCGATACGTAGGATTGTCAACAATCAGACAATCATGTAATTTGCTGATCGTGATCCAGGGCGTTTGCGCAGGCCTTCATCAAAAAGCGTAGCGCGCGGCGGCCAAGGGCTCGGTCATTAAAGAAATCAGTAGTGTTTTGGAGGGGGCGAGAATGAGTACAATCGCGGTTAAATCAGATGTCGCCGGAACGGTCTGGCAGATCCATGTCGGCGTGGGCGATGTCGTTGAAGAAGATCAGATACTCATCGTCATGGAATCCATGAAAATGGAAATTCCATTGATGGCTGTCGAGCCGGGGCGCGTTGTCAGCGTTCTAGTTGCCGAGGGCGACGTGGTGAAAGACGGCCAGGATGTCTTGCTTATGGAGTGCGATTGAAGTCTATGTCAATGAATGCAGGTTCGGCGTCGGCCGCCAAGGGCGGTAGTGCAATAGGTATCATGCGTGCGGGTCGCCAGCGCGTCCTGACGATGCCGGAGCAGATTGCCGAAAGCATTACGCTTGCGATTCTGCGAGGTGAATACGGGCCGGGCGATTCGGTGCGTGAACAGGAACTGGCCGACCACTTCCAGGTCAGCCGCGGTCCGATTCGCGAGGCCCTGCGCATTCTCGAGAAGGTCGGCGTGGTGACCATCGTGCCGCAGCGCGGCGCGCATGTGACCTCATTGAGCAGGCAAGAGATCGACAATCTGTTCGAGATCCGCGCGGTTCTGGCCGGTTTGCTGGCCAAATACCTGGTCGACCTGGATGGGTCGATCGTCAATCAAATGGACGCCATCGTTACCCGGCTCGAACTGATTGCCTCGCAAGCGGATGCCCTGGACGAGTATGCCCAAGGCAGTTATCGCCTGAGCACCCTGCTGTTCCAGTCCTGCGGCAACAAGCAGCTGGCAGAACTGATGGGGGCGCTGGGTATCCAGACCGCACGCTACACGCGGTTGGGCTTGCGTTCAGCGGAGCGTCGCCAGGCTTCCGCCAACCATTGGCGCCAACTGGTCGAAGCGCTCAAGCAAAACAGCAGTTCGGTTGCCGCGAACATGATGGTCGAGCTGATCAACGCTTCCCATCAAGCCGCATTGAATCACCTGGAATAATCCACACGGGGGCACAACACTCCCGAGTGCTGTGTCAGGTTGTCGACAATAAGACAAAAAATCATGACAAAAAAACGCACCGCAGGACTCATGCTCAGTTGGGCAGCCAAGCAACACCGGGGCCGCACCGCCCTGATCTTCGGCGAGAACGGCCTGACCTATGACCAGGTCGAGACGGGCAGCAACCGTCTTGCCCATGCCTTGATTGCCCTTGGGCTGCAGGTTGGGGAGCGCGTCGCCGTGCTGCTCAACAACTCGCCCGAGGCGATCGAGAGCGTTTTCGCGGTCGAGAAGGCCGGCCTGGTTTACGTGGCGCTCAATGCCCGGCACACCTTGGCCGAGCAGATCGCGATCCTCGACGACGCCGGCGCCAGCCTGCTGGTGGTGGGGCCTGAATTTCGCGAGATCGGCGAAGGCGTGCGTGATCGCGTCGCCGGTTTGCGCCAGGTGATAGCGCTCGATTGGCAGGCACCGCAGGTACTGGATTACCGCCAGTTGCTCGCCTCGATGCCAGCGCAGGCGCCGAATGTCCAGGTGTCTCCCGATGCCTTGCTGCGCATTGCCTATACCTCGGGCACCACCGGCAAGCCCAAGGGCGTCACCTACACGGTCAAGCGCTGGTATGAACGCCTGACCAACCATTTCTACGCCATGGAATACAGCCTGGGCGTGGAGGATGCGATGTTGCATGTCGGTCCCTTGACCCATGCCGCCGGCGTGCACCTGTTGCCCTGTTACTTGCGCGGGGCGCGCAATGTGATTCTCGAGAAGTTCGAGCCACTGGACACGCTGCAACAGATCCAGCGGCACCGGATCACGCAGATGATGTGCGTGCCGACCATGCTCACCCGGTTGCTCGACGCCCTCGACAGCGGCGCCGAAGCGGATCACTCGTCGCTCAAGTGCATCCATTACGGGACGGCACCGACCTCGGTCGACCTGATCCAGCGCGCCATCGCACGCTTCGGCCCGGTGATGCGCCAGCAGTACGGAATGACCGAGGCGGTCCAGCCGCTGGCGGTGCTGTATCCGCACGAACACGCCGAAGACGGCGTGCTGCGCTCCTGCGGCAAACCGACGGCCAATGTGCAGATCAGCGTGCGCGATATTCACGGCGCGGAACTGGCGGTGGGCGAGATTGGCGAGATCGCCATCGCTACCGACGGCATCGGCGAAGTGGCTTTCTGGCGCAGGCCGGATCTTGAAGCCGAAGCCATTCGAGATGGCTGGTACTACTCCGGTGATCTCGGTTACCTCGATGCCCAGGGCTTTCTTTATATCGTCGGGCGTAACAAGGACATGATCATTTCCGGTGGCTTCAACGTGTATGCGCGGGAAGTCGAGGATGCCCTGGAAAGCCATCCGCATGTACTCGAGGTGGCGGTCCTGGGCCTGCCCGACCCGGAGTGGGGCGAGCGTATCGCCGCCTTTGTGGTGCGGCGCGAAGGCGCCACGCTCGACAGCGAGACCCTGGGCAGCCATTGCGCGGCCCTGATCGCCGGCTACAAGAAGCCGCGCCTGATCGAATTCGTCGAGGCCCTGCCGCGCAACAACGCCGGCAAGGTGGTGAAGAACATTCTGCGCGATGACTATCTCGCGCGCCTGCAGAGGACATCATCATGAGCACGCCTGTTGCCCCTGAATGGTCGCTGGAACTTGCGGACATCCGCGCTCGCCGTGAAATCGCCTACGCATTGGGTGGCCCCGAAGCGGTGGAGAAACACCACGCCCAAGGCAAACTCACGGCCCGTGAGCGCATCGGGCATCTGCTCGATGGCGAAAGCTTCGAGGAGTTCGGCATTCTTGCAGGTGCGGTGAAGTACACCCCGGAAGGCAAGATGGCCTCGGCCACGCCGAGCACGGCAGTGGTGGGTGTGGGTCAGATCGATCGGCGGCGCACCGTGGTAGCGGCCGATGATTTCACCATTCGTGGTGGTTCGTCGGAGGCGGCGGTCGCTGAAAAGTGGATCTATGCCGATCGCTACGCCTGGGAATACAAGTTGCCGATCATCCGCATGATCGACAGCGCCGGCGGCAGTGTGAAGCTGCTCGACAAGCTCGGTCACACCAAGATCCCGGGCTATGCCTTGTTGCCGATCACCAACCTGCTGGGCGCGGTGCCGGTGGTCGGCATTGCCCATGGCGCCTGTGCTGGCCTGGGTGCGCTGCGGGTTGCCGCCTCGCACCTGTCGATCATGGTGCGTGGCCAGAGCCAGGTGTTCGCGGCCGGCCCGCCGGTGGTGAAGCAGGCGTTTGGCATCGATATCGACAAGAATGACCTGGGCGGTTACGACCAGGTGCATCGTCACAGCGGCATGATTAACCTAGCCGCCAACAGCGATGCCGAGGCGCTGGACTTGGCCAAGCGTTTCCTGTCCTACCTGCCGGGCAATGTCTGGGAGCAACCACCACGGGTGGCCTCGACCGACGCGCCCGGTCGCCGTGACGCCTGGCTCAACGACGCCATTCCCCATGACCGGCGCAAGATCTTCAACCCGCACAAGATCCTCAAGTCGCTGGTCGACAAGGACAGCCTGTTCGAGATGTCCCCGGATTTCGGCGCCTCGACCATCACCGCGTTCGCCCGCCTCAACGGCTATTCGGTGGGGATCATCTGCAACAACCCGCGCGTCGGCGGCGGTGCGCTGACCCGGGCGGCGGCGCTCAAGCAGACCCGCTTCATAGACCTGTGCGACACCTTTCACCTGCCGCTGATCTACCTGGTGGACCAGCCGGGCGTCATGACCGGTCAAGAGGCGGAAATGCAGGGCACGTTGATTGCGGCCATGCAGGCCGTGCATGCGATCGAACAGGCGAGCGTACCGGTCATCACCATTGTCCTGCGCCGCTGCGTCGGGCTCGCAGGTGCCATGGTCAGCCCCTGGCATGGCCCCACGGGCACGGCATTGCCGCACCGGTTTGCCTGGCCGTCGGCGCAGTGGGGTTCGATCCCGATCGAGGGTGGTGTCGCCGCTGCCTACAAGCAGGAAATCGCTGCAGCGGATGATCCGCTGGTGCGGCGCAAGGAACTGGAGGCCCATTACCAGGCCCTGGCTTCACCGCTGCGCACGGCCGAGCGCTTTGGCGTGATCGACATCATCGAGCCGGACAGTACCCGTCCGCTGCTGTGCAACTGGGTGGGTGACGCGTATCGCATCACCGCGCTTTCCCTTGGGCCGAAGCGGCGGACCATGCGCTAGTCCCCCTGGGACGGGTGGCATCGCGCCTTACCTTCATAAAAACAACTCAAAGGTACTGACGAATGTTCTGGAAAAAGAGTCCCTGTGCCGTCCTTGCGACGCTGATGGTGATCCACCTGCTGGCCCAGGTGGACCGCAATATCCTGCTGGGTTTCGCCCCGCAGATCACCGGTGAGCTGGCGATCAACAATGCGCAGTACGGTTTTCTGGTCGGCGCGGTGTGGGTGCTGAGTTATGGCGTGATGGCGGTGTTTCTCGGCGCCCTGGCCGATCGTCACAGTCGACCACGGGTGATTGGCGCGGGCATGCTGGTCTGGAGCGTCTGTACGGTGGCCTCCGGTTACGTCCAGAACTTCGAGCAAATGGTCGCGGCACGTTTTCTGGTGGCCACCGGAGAGGCTGCGCTGGTGCCCGCCGCCACGGCCCTGTTGATGGAGCTGTTCTCGGAAAAGCGCCGGGGCACCGCGGTGGGACTGTTTTACCTCGGCATTCCGTTGGGCATTGGCTGCAGCTTTCTGCTGGCGGGCACGCTCGGCGCTGCCCACGGTTGGCGCACCACGTTCCATTTCCTCGGCATCGCCGGGGTGATCATTGGCTTGCCGTTGATGCTGATGAGCGACAAACGCAGCCATTGCACGGTGCAGGAGCGGGGCGAACCCCTCGCCGCACAGATGGCCGCCGTGTTCAGTGAACTGCGCAGCAACCGCGTCGTGCGCTACACCGTGACCGGGTTCGTGCTGGCCCACCTGGCCTATCCGGGCATTTCATTCGCGCAACTGTGGATGACCCGGGAGAGGGGACTGGACCCGGCCTCGATTGCCATGACCCTGGGCGCGATGCAAATCGTATTCGGCTCGTTGGGCGCCTTGGCCGGCGGCATTCTGAGCGACCGCCTAGCCCCTCGTTTCAAGGGCGGCCACGGCAGTGTGCTGGCGTTGCTGATGTTGGTGTGCGCGCCGTTCATGATCGCTTATCGCCTGGTACCGGTGGATTCACCGCTGTTCTACGTGGGAATGGCGGTCGGCATCTTCATGCTGATGTCGCTCTACGGTTCTGCGACCACTGCCATTCAGGGCGCGGTCCCGGTGCGCATGCGTTCGACGGTCATGGGCTTCTCGATGCTGCTGCTCAACCTGTTTTCGGTAGCACTGGGCACCTTTGTCGTCGGCTGGGTCAGCGACGCCTTGACAGGTGCCGGAGCGGACTCGCCGCTGACCCATGTGCTGCTGGTCAGCGACATTCTCGCCCTGGTACTGGGTGGGTTTTTCTTTTATGTGGCGGCGCGTATCAAGCGTGGAAGCGCGTGTGCGATGCCGACAATGGGTATCAAGGTTTAGCTTATGGCCAGGTCCGCGGTCCTTCAATTGCAGTCGGTTACCAGCCTGTATCTACCGGGTGTGCTGGCGAGCATCGTGGTCGCCATTGCCGCGCGTTTCCTGGCTGACCAGTATCACGCGCCGGTGATGCTGTTGGCACTCTTGCTCGGCATGGCCATGAACTTTCTGGCGGCGGGGCCGAGCAGAGCCGGTATCGACTTCAGCGCCCGGGAAATCCTGCGCGTGGGCGTGGCCTTGCTGGGCTTGCGTATCTCGCTGGAGCAGATCGTGGCGCTGGGCTGGCATCCGGTGCTGATCGTGGTCGTGTCGGTGGTGGTCACCATCGTGGTGTCGATGCTGGCGGCGCGTGCCCTGGGCTTCAATGCACTGTTCGGCCTGTTGTCCGGCGGCGCCACCGCGATCTGCGGCGCGTCGGCGGCACTGGCCCTGGCGGCGGCGTTGCCGGGCCACCAGGCCAAGGAACGGGCGACACTGTTCACGGTCATTGGCGTGTCCAGCCTGTCGACCCTGGCGATGATCGTCTATCCGCTGATTGCCCGGGCACTGGACCTGGACCCGCTGCAAGCCGGGGTGTTTCTCGGCGCCACCATCCATGACGTCGCCCAGGTGGTCGGTGCCGGGTACAGCATGTCCCATGACATCGGCGATACCGCCACGGTGGTCAAGTTGATGCGTATCGCCATGCTGCTGCCGGTGATTGTCTGCGCGGTGTTGATCACCCGCGTCCAGGGCGGGCAGGGCACGGGTGAGCGGCCACCGTTGTTGCCCTGGTTCGCCGTGGCATTCGTGGTGCTGGCGACGGTGACCAGCCTGGGTTGGTTGCCCCCGGTGGTGCAGGGCCTGGGCAATCAATTGTCCAGCTGGTGCCTGGTCGTGGCCATCAGTGCGCTGGGGATGAAAATCCAGTTGAAGGAACTGGCCACGGTGGGGTTCAAACCCATCCTGTTGATGGTCGGTGAAACGGTGTTCTTGCTGGGGTTGGTGTTGATGATGATACGACTCTGAAGTTGAGTCTGGTCGTTCAATAACGCGGATGTACTGACACCGGCGCTATTGACTGGATCTCGTTGAATGAATTGAACGCTCCCCTGACGGGGTTATGAGTGGTGGGCACTGTCATGCCCGAATTTTGAATAGCCAGGTGTATTTCCATGAACGCAAAACAACAACAAAAACCACAGAGACAACCGATGCGGGTAATCAAGACTCATGGTGCTGGCGTGTTCGAGCCAACGCTGCTGGCCTCGGCGCTGTTCATCGCCATGTTGCCGGCGGCACAGGCTTTTGAATTGAACACCGGCAGCGAAGACTGGACCGTGCGCTTCGATAACACCTTGAAGTTCAACTACGCCCAGCGGGTCGAAAGTGCTAACAGCAAGTTGGCCAATTCATGGAACAACAACGACGGCAACCGCAACTTCTCCTCGGGCAGTGCGGTGTCCCAGCGCCTGGATGTGCTGTCCGAACTGGACGTGACGTACCAGAAGAAAGCCGGTTTTCGCATCAGCGCCAACAGCTGGTACGACCATGCCTACGACAATGTCGGCAGTGACAACGCGGCGACCAACCAGCTCAACGATGGCCGGCCGGATTCGCGCCACGTCAGCGGTTATGTCGATCGTTACTACAACGGTCCATCGGCCGAGATCCTCGATGCCTTCGTCTTCGGCAGCACAGAAATCGGCGAAGATTCGATCCTCAGCGCCAAGCTCGGCAAGCACACCCAGTACTGGGGCGAAAGTGTCCTGGCCTTTGCCCATGGCAACAGCTACGGCCAGTCTGGCCTGGACATTACCAAGGCGTTGGCGGTGCCCGGCACCGAAGCCAAGGAACTGTTCATCCCGCGCAATCAGTTGTCAGTCAGCTTCACGGTCAACCCGGAACTGACCCTCGGCGCGCAGTACTTCCTCGATTGGGACGCTTCGCGCCTGCCGGAGTCCGGTACCTACCTGGGCTTCAACGACGGCATCCAGAACGGCGGGCACAACCTGTCGCTGATCGGTGGGCAGAATCCGTTCTTTGGAGCCCCAGGCGCGATCGGTGCCAACCAGTTCCTGCGCCTGAGCAATGGCCATACCTTCGAACCGGACAAGCGCGGCGACTTCGGCCTGATGGCCAAGTGGAGCCCGGAATGGCTCGACGGCACGCTCGGCATCTACTACCGCAACACGTCCGACATCCTGCCCAACCTGGTGCTGCAGCCGACCGCTGTCGGCCCGGCCCAACTGATCTCCGGCAACATCGGCAGCTACAACCAGTTCTACGTCGACGACATCGATATCTATGGCATCAGCCTGTCGAAAAGCGTCGGCGACGTCAGCGTCGGCTTCGATCTCAACTACCGGGAAAACATGCCCCTGGCCAGCGTCGCCGGTACCGTCAGCCCGGCCGCGGCAGCTGCCGGCCGGCCAGGCTTCATTGGCGGCTTCGATGGCGAAGACGGCGTGGCCCGCGGCAACACCGTGCATGCGGTGCTCAACGGCCTGACCACATTTGGCGACACACCGCTGTGGGACAGTTCTTCATTGCTGGTCGAGCTCGGCTACAGCCGCTGGCTGAAGGTGACCGACAACAAGCAGCTGTTCAAGGGCGAGGACTGGTACCGCGGCACCGACAAGGTGACCAAGGACAACTACATCATTGGGGTCAACTTCAACCCGACCTGGTACCAGGTCTTCCCGGGCATCGATATGTACCTGCCGATGACCTACAACGTCGGCCTCAACGGCAATTCCGCCGTCCAGTTGGGGGGCAACGAAGATTCCGGCAGCTACTCGGTCGGCGTCGGCTTCGACGTGCACAACCAATATCGCTTCGACCTGAAATACGTGGACAACTTCGGTCCATTCGACACTTGCAGTTCGCCAGGCAGCGCTGGCAGCCAGGGAGAAGGCGCTGCGCCGGGTGCCAACGGGCAGTACAACTGCACGCCCGGGCAAACCACCGCCTTTGGCGGTACACCGGCCCAGCTCAAGGATCGCGGCATGGTAACGGCCACCTTCAAGACAACTTTCTGATTCGCGATTGCTTAAAAGCAATCAGGAGAACGACACCATGAAATGCATGCACAATCTGTTAACCGCCTCCGTCGCGCTGGCCTTCGCCGGCCTGGTCCAGGCCGCCGTGCCCGCCGCCGACGCGAGCAAGCTGGGCAGCAACCTCACCGCCGTGGGCGCCGAAAAAGCCGGCAACGCCGACGGCTCCATTCCGGCCTATACCGGCGGCCTGACGACCGCGCCAGCAGGTTTCAAATCGGGCGATACCCTGCGTCCCGACCCTTACGCCAGCGAGAAGCCGCTGCTGGTGATCGATGGCAAGAATGTCGCGCAGTACAAGAACCAGCTGACGGCCGTCACGGTCGAACTGGCCACGCGTTTTCCGAGCTTCCGCGTCGAGGTCTATCCGACTCATCGCAGCGTGGCCCTGCCAAAGAGCGTACTGGACAACACCTTGAAGAACGCCACCGGCGCCAAGTCCCTGGAGGGTGGCAACGCCATCGAGAACGTCCTGCCGGGTGTGCCTTTCCCGATTCCGCAGTCAGGTGCCGAAGCCATGTGGAACCACTTGCTGCGCTATCAGGGGGTGGCGTATTCGACCAAGTATGACTCCTGGAACGTCGATGCCTCAGGCGCGCAAATCCTTGCCACCAGCGGCGAGATCGTCAACTCGTTTCCGATCTTCGAAGACCCGGGCAAGGTCATCGATGGCAAGGACACCTACTTCCAGACCCGTCTGTTCTACACAGGTCCCGCGCGCCGGGCGGGCGAGGCGATCATGCTCAAGGACGCCGCCAACCCGCTCGCCCAGGCACGTCGTGCCTGGCAGTACCTGCCGGGGCAACGCCGGGTGAAGCTGGCGCCGACCCTGGCCTATGACACACCGAACCCGGGCACGGCAGGCTCGGGCACCTATGACGACGTGTATGTCTTCAACGGTGCGCTGGATCGCTATGACTGGAAACTGGTGGGCAAGCAGGAAATGATCGTGCCGTACAACACCTACGCGCTGAGCTACATCAAGGACCCGAAAGCCTTGACCACACCCAACCACCTGGCGCCGCAATTCGTGCGTTGGGAGAAGCATCGTGTGTGGGTGGTGGAAGGCACGCTCAAGGCCGGTGCCCGTCACGTCTATGCCAAGCGTCGCTTCTATCTGGACGAGGACAGCTGGGTGGCTCTGGCCTCCGATCAATACGATGCGCGCGGCCAACTGTACCGTGGCTCTTTCAGCTTCCTCTCGCAAAGCTACGACGTGACCACCCCCAACACTACGCCACACGTGATCTATGACCTGGTGGGCGGGACCTACAACATCAACGGTTTGTCCGGCGCCTACGGCGGCATCAAGTACATCGCACCGCTGACCAAGGCGCAATGGTCACCGGACGCACTGGCCGGTAACGGTATTCGCTAAGCGCGTTACACCAGCAGGCCGGCTGCACCCCGTGTGCAGCACGGCCCGGTTTTGCCAGGAGGACGCACTATGGGTTCATTGAACAAGCGCAGGTTGCAGGCGCTGGTGATGCTGTTGGCGCTGTGGCAGACGGGTGCCCAGGCGAGTGCCTACGTCGATGTGCTGGACCTGCCCGCCAGGCTCAGTGCCTTGGCGGTCCGCAGTCCCATGCTCGACGTTGCGAATGCGGGGCCGCGCCTGGTCGCCGTTGGCCAGCGCGGCCAAATTCTTTATTCCGACGACGCCGGCAAGCAATGGTCGCAGGCCAGCGTTCCGGTCAGCAGCGACCTGAATGCCGTTTACTTTTCTTCCCGGGAACAAGGCTGGGCCGTGGGCAACGATGGCGTCATCCTGCACAGCAGTGACGCTGGCGTGACCTGGAAAAAGCAACTGGACGGTCGTGAGATCGGCGCATTGCTGGTCAAGCATTACTCGAAGCTGGCCGGTGCCGAGCCGGCCAACGAACAGTGGCCGCTGCTGGTCGCTGAAGGTCAGCGGCTGGAGGAAGAGGGCGCCGACAAACCCTTGCTCGACGTCTGGTTCGCCGACGACAAGCTCGGTTACGCGGTCGGCGTGTTCAACCTGATCCTGCGTACCGAGGATGGCGGCCAAAGCTGGACGCCTTTTCAGGATCGCACCGACAACCCGCAGAACTTCCATTTGAACGCGATCAACTCGACCGGCGATGCCTTGTACATCGCGGGAGAGCAGGGGTTGCTGCTCAAGTGGGATAGCTCGCAGCAGCGTTTCGCTGCGTTGCAAACGCCGTATCAAGGCAGCTTTTTCGGCGTGGTCGGCAAGCCTGGCGAAGTGGTGGTCTACGGCCTGCGCGGCAACGTATTGCGCAGCACCGACGGCGGGTTGAGCTGGACCCCGTTGGAAAGCGGATTGCAAGTGAGCATCACCGCCGCCGCCGTCGATGCCCAAGGTCACTACCGGTTTTTCACCCAGGCCGGTCACATGTTGCTGGCCAAGGACGACAGCGTCCGCTTGCAGTGGGTGGCGCAGCAATCCCCGTCCCCGGTGGCTGGCGCGACAGCGGTTGGCGAGGGTGCGCTGGTCGTGGTCGGCAGCCGTGGTCCCCGCACGCTTCTCGAAGAACAAGAGCCAGAACAATAGAGCGAGTACTCACACATGGCCCCTACCAAGCAAGACAACATGCCGGTGATCCGCGATCTGCGCGACTTCGATCGACGCTCCGGCAATCTGCTCGAACGGCTGGTGTTCAACCATCGCCCGCTGTTCATGCTGCTCATGGCCCTGGCCACCGTGGTCCTGGGCTACATGGCCATGACCCGTCTGGAACTGCGCCCCAGCTTCGAAAAGATGATTCCGCAGAGCCAGCCCTACATCCAGAATTACCTGGAGAACCGCCAGTCGCTGCGCGGCCTGGGCAACTCGGTGCGGGTGGTGGTGGAAAACACCCAGGGCGATATCTTCGACCCGAACTACCTGACGGTCCTCAAGCAGGTCAACGACGAGCTGTTTCTCACCGAAGGTGTTGATCGCGCCTGGATGAAATCGCTGTGGACGCCTGCGGTGCGCTGGACCGAAGTCACCGAGGAAGGCTTCCAGGGTGGCCCGGTGATGCCCGATACCTATGAAGGCAAACCCGAGCAGATCGAACAACTGCGCCAGAACATCGGGCGTGCCGGCATCGTCGGCAGCCTGGTGGCCAGCGACTACAAGTCGAGCATGCTGGTCGTACCCCTGCTGGACAAGGCCTCGGCCACCGGCCAGGGCATCAACTACCACGCCTTTTCGCAGATGCTCGAAGAGCGGCTGCGCGACAAGATCGAGTTCGCCGGGGACAGCGCGACGCGTAAGGCCGGTGCTGAGGGCAAGGGCCCGTACAAGGTCCGGGTCATCGGTTTCGCCAAGCTGATGGGCGACCTGATCGATGGCCTGATCCAGGTGATGATGTTCTTCGGCCTGGCAGTGTTCACTTCGTTGATCATTATCTACGCCTATACCCGTTGCGTGCGCAGTACCTTGCTGGTGGTCGGCTGCTCGCTGATCGCGGTGGTCTGGCAACTGGGCATCGTCGCCTGGCTGGGTTATGCCATCGACCCGTATTCGGTGCTGGTGCCATTCCTGATCTTCGCCATTGGCGTGTCCCACGCAGCGCAGAAAATGAACGGCATCATGCAGGACATTGCCCGTGGCACGCATAAGCTGATCGCCGCGCGCTATACGTTTCGCCGTCTGTTCATCGCTGGTGTCACCGCGTTGCTGGCCGATGCCGTGGGCTTCGCCGTGTTGATGCTGATCGATATCCCGGTGATCCAGGACCTGGCGATCACTGCCAGCATCGGTGTGGCGGTGCTGATTTTTACTTCCTTGCTACTGATGCCGGTGGCGCTGTCCTATATCGGCGTCGGGCGCAAGGCCGCGGAGCGGGCACTGAAGATCGACACCCGTGCCGCCGAACATCGTGGCTTCGGCAAGTTGTGGGACCTGCTCGACCGTTTCACCACGCGCAAGTGGGCCACCGGCACGGTGCTGGTCGCCGTGTTGCTGGGCATCGGCGGTTTCGTGGTCAGCCTGCAACTGAAAATCGGCGACCTCGACAGCGGGGCACCAGAACTGCGGGCCGACTCGCGCTACAACCGCGACAACGCCTACATCACCCAGCATTACGCGCTGTCGAGCGACCTGTTCGCGGTGATGATCAAGACTCCGGCGGAAGGCTGCCTGAACTACCAGACCCTGATCCTCGCCGACCGCCTGGCCTGGGAGCTGCAACAGTCTCCGGGCGTGCAGGCGACCGCTTCGCTGGTCAACGCGGTACGGCAGATCACCGCCGGTACCTTTGAGGGCAACCCCAAGCTCAACAGCATCCAGCGCAACCAGAACGTGCTGAACTATGCCGCGCAACAGGCCTCGGTCAATGCACCGGAGCTGTTCAATACCGACTGCTCGCTGATGCCGGTGATCGCCTTCCTAAAGGATCACAAGGCCGAGACCCTGGACGCCGTGGTGGCGATTGCCGACAAGTTCGCCAGGGAAAACAGCAGCGACGATCGCCAGTTCCTGTTGGCCGCCGGCAACGCCGGGATCGAAGCCGCCACCAACATCGTGGTGCGCGAGGCCAATCGCACCATGCTGCTCTATGTTTATCTGGCGGTGACGCTGTTCTGCCTGATCACCTTCCGCAGTTGGCGCGCCACGCTGGTGGCGCTGTTGCCGCTGGTGCTGACGTCGATCCTCTGCGAAGCGCTGATGGTGGTCATGGGCATCGGCGTGAAGGTCGCGACCTTGCCGGTGATCGCCCTGGGCGTGGGAATTGGTGTGGACTACGCCTTGTACCTGCTCAGCGTTCAGCTGCAGTATCAACGCCAGGGCCTGTCGCTGTCCCAGGCCTATCGCAAGGCCGTGGCCTTCACTGGGCGGGTGGTCGGGCTGGTCGGTATCACCCTGGCGGCCGGCGTGGTGTGCTGGGTCTGGTCGCCGATCAAGTTCCAGGCCGACATGGGCATCCTGCTGACCTTCATGTTCCTGTGGAATATGCTCGGCGCGCTGATCCTGATTCCGGCGCTGTCGTACTTCCTGCTGCGCAAACAACGGAGTGGAGGAGCGCTTGAAGTCGCTGATCGCGAGGCGGTCGTTGCCCCGGGCAAGCGTGTGGAGCTCGCCGCCAGCTCCCTGCGTCGATAGGCGCTGGACCATCGCATCCAGGCGGGCAGCAATGCGCCGTCTGGATGCGAACAGGGATCTACCCGATCAACCCTGGCAGAACCGGATCCGGTTGCCAAACGGATCGTAGACTTCAAGCACTTGCCCCCAACCCTGCTGGACGATCTCCGGACGCCCGTAGCCGTAGCGCTTGGCGAGCAACTCGTCGCGCAGCCGTTCGATATTGTTCATTGGCACAAACACTGTCGAACCCGGGCTGGCGTCGCCATGATGTTCGGACAGGTGCAGTTGCAGACCGTTGCGGCTGATGCCCAGGTACAGCGGAAGGTCGGCTTCGAAGCGGTGTTCGAATTCGACGCTGAAACCCAGGAAATCAAGATAGAACTCACGGGCCTTGGCTTCGTCGAACATGCGCAATATGGGAATGGGCTTGTCGAAGGTCACGGTGGAAGCGGGCTGGGTGTCGGCCGGGGAAAGCATCGCTGATGCGGTGTTCCAGTCCTTGTAGCCCAGTTGCTCTGCGACCAGTTCCAGCGCGGTGGAGTGAGACAGGCTCTGGTTGCGTTCCTCCAGCGAGGCGCGCAACTGTTTGGCCATTTGCTTGGCTTGCTCGATTGAAAACATCGTTGCTCCTTTAGCCGAGATCCTTGGGTGCCCGCGTTGCCAAACCTCGACCGTCAAGAGATACGACAGGGTTCGTATGAGGAAGCGATGCTTTCACCTTTCCCATCGGGAGCGAGCGGCGGGCAGCATCGGCCCGGTGGCGATAGTACATAGCCGCTCCCGTGACGGGAAGACCCGCGCCTGTGTATCGCTTTGTATCCAGACCCGTCGTACGCAGGTTGGCTTACAAATGCCCCTGCAACCGGATACATCCGGGATACACGGTTGCCGTCAAATAGCCCTGCCTCAGCGAGAAAGCAAACGCGCCTCGCACCACGGCTTATCGCATGACCTTAGCGGCTTGGCCGCACACAGTATCCGGAGAATCACCATGTCCCGTATGTCGAACAAATCCCGTATTGGCCTGATCGCTGTTGCACTGGCCGGCAGCCTCAACCTCGCATCCACCGCCTTTGCCGCAGACGCGTTGCCCCAAGGCTACCAACTGGCCGCGGCGGAAAAGACCAGTGAAGGCAAGTGTGGCGAAGGCAAGTGTGGCGCAGATGAAGCCGGTGCCAAAGTGACCAAGGCCGGCGAAGGCAAGTGCGGTGAAGGCAAATGCGGCGATGCTTCGTTCGCCCGTACCGACACCGACCACGACGGCCGCGTTTCGCTCAAGGAACTGCTGACCGTAGCCCCGCAGGGCGGCGAAGAGTTCAAGGCCATGGACACCAACAACGACGGTTTCCTCTCCGAAGGCGAGGTCTACAAATTCCGCACCAACCAGTTCACCTCCAACGGCAAGAAAGTGCCTACAGAGCTGTTCACCCAGATGAGCAAGGCGAAGAGCTGATAACGCGATACAGCGGTAAAAAATCACCTCCCTTGGGTTTTTCCCTGGGGAGGTATTTTTTTTCGATTACCAGGCCCAACGCGTCCAGACAGCCGACCCATCTCTTGCGGTTGTACCCGATCAAACTGTAGGAGCGAGCTTGCTCGCGAAAAACGTCCGGTCAACGCAATCATCTAGACAACGCGCGTCATCGTTGACGTCCATCGCTGGCAAGCCAGCTCCTACAGGGGGAACGCGTTCGCTTGGGATCATGCGTACGGCTCTCAGTCAAAGGCGCTCCGATAGGCAAACAGCCCAGGCATCCCGCCGGTCATCACAAACAGCAGATTGCTGCCCGCCGGGTAGTCGCCCCGGCGTACAGCGGCGAGCAGGCCGGCGAAGGCCTTGCCGCCGTAGACGGGGTCGGTGAGCAAGCCTTCCTGGGATGCGAGCAGGCGCAGCGCTTCGAGCATCGCTTCGGTCGGCGCGCCGTAGGCGTCGCCGCGTTGGCTGCCATCCACACGAATAGGGGTGTCGGCCAGTGTTGAGGACGGGGCAAGCAGCTGTAGAACCTGACGGGTTTTTTCCAGGGTCGTGGTCGTGGCCTGTTCCTCGGTCGCCAGGACCGAGTAACCGAGGATGTGCGACGAAGCGCCCGCCAGGGTGACACCGGCCAGCAGCCCTGAGTGGGTGCCAGCACTGCCATTGGGCACGATGATCTGCTCGAAATGCACACCCAGCGCATCCGCCTGGCGCAGGATTTCCGAAGCGCAGGCGGCATAACCCAGGCTGCCCCGGGGGCTGGAGCCGCCGAGGGGCATCACGAAGGGCTTTTTACCTTGGCCCTTGAGCGTGTCGACCAACTCGGCCGCATAGGTATCAGGCACGACGCCCCGAGCCAGCCGATGAACCTTCGCGCCAAACAGTGCGTCCAGCAGCACATTGCCGTTGTGGCAGAAGTCATCGTCGCTGCGCACGGCCGAGGGGGTCAGGATCAGCTCGCAGGCGAGGCCGTGACGGGCCGCCACGGCAGCGGTCAGGCGCGCATGATTGGATTGAAAACCGCCCCAGGTCACCAGTGTGTCGGCGCCTTCGGCCAAGGCTTCGCCGAGCAGGAATTCCAGTTTGCGCAGCTTGTTGCCGCCGCCGCCGAGACCGGTCAGGTCATCGCGCTTGACGTAGAGGTTGCAGCCATTGAGATCGGGCAAGCCGCTCAATCGGGACAGTTTCTGGATCGGGGTCGGGCCTTCGAGCAGGGCCACCCGTGGGTAGGCGGCCAGCGCGGCATCAAGAAGATTCAAGTCGTGGGGCATGAAGGATCGCTCATGGAGGAAAGGAAGCTCGGTGGGCTGAACGCCATCTGCCACTCTAGAAAGCCGTGGATTGAAGATATACCGCTGGCAAGGAATTACAGTTGATACACCGTGTAATGAACGGCGGTATCTCTGATACAGATAACTGTGATCTTGATTATTCGTTTATTGAGATATCATCGCGCGAGATAAGGTCTGCCCGACTGAAGAAGGGAAGGGCAGACGATGAACAATGTAAAACCCGCAACTACCGACAGTGCGCCACATCCCGCCAGTCCATGGCGCGGCACTCTTGCCGGTTTTTCGGCGAGTCTGGTCGGGATTGGCCTGGCGCGATTTGCCTATACGCCGCTATTGCCGGCGATTGTCGGCGCCCACTGGTTTGACGCCTCCAGGGCGGCCTACCTTGGCGCGGCAAACCTGGCGGGGTATCTGGCCGGAGCGATCTTCGGCCGCACACTGGCGGCCAGAACTTCTACCCGAGCGACCCTCAGGGGCATGATGCTGCTGGCCAGCGTCGCGTTTTTCGCTTGCGCCTGGCCCCTGTCCTTTGCCTGGTTCTTCGCCTGGCGATTCCTCTCCGGTGTCGCCGGCGGGGCGCTGATGGTCCTGGCCGCGCCGACTGTGCTGGCGCACGTGCCGCCCTCGCGCCGGGGCCTGGCGGGCGGGGTGATCTTCATGGGCGTGGGCGTCGGGATCGCGGCGTCCGGGACCTTGGTGCCGCTGCTGCTGCAACAGGGCCTTGGGCAAACCTGGCTGGGCCTGGGGCTGATCGCGCTGTTGCTCACCGCCATTGCCTGGCGCGGCTGGCCGACGGAAAACGCGCCGGTGGCCGGCACAGTCCAGCACCATCGCCCGGCGCCCAACGGCACCCTCAAGGCGCTGTATGTGGAGTACGCGCTGAACGCCGCCGGGTGGGTGCCGCACATGATTTTCCTGGTGGATTTCGTCGCCCGGGGCCTGGGCCAGGGCCTGCAGACGGGCGCGCAGTACTGGGTGTTGTTTGGCATTGGCGCCACGGTCGGCCCGCTGCTGGCAGGGGGGCTGGCGGACCGGGTCGGCTTCGCTCGCGCGTTGCGGGTGTCGTTCATCATCGAGGCCATCGCCGTCGCGGTACCGGTCTTCGCACCGGGCAGCCTCTGGCTGATGGTGTCCAGCGTGACGGTCGGCGCCTTTGTCACCGGGACCGTGCCGCTGGTATTGGGACGGGTCCAGGAAATTCTTGTCCGCCATCCGGCCCGGCAAAGTGCGGCCTGGCAGACCGCCACGGGGGGTTTCGCCCTGTTCCAGGCGGTCGCCGCTTATGGGCTGTCGTTCCTGTTTTCCTACAGCGGCGGCAACTACAGCCTGCTGTTCCTGATCGGTACGGCGGCCATGTTGTTGGCCTTTGTGATTGACCTGCTGGCGGCTCTGCGAAGCTCGCGTACCTCGGTGGCCCCATGAATTACGCCGAACGCAATCTGGCCTATTGGCGGCGCAACCTGGCTGTCTGTGTGTTCGGTTCGTTCACCACCCTGGTGAGCCTGAGCATGCTGTTGCCGTTCCTGCCGCTCTATGTGCAACAGCTTGGTGTAACGGCCCAGGCCGATGTGGTGCAGTGGTCCGCCGTGGCCTTCGGTGCGACGTTTTTTGGTACGGCGATTACCGCGCCGCTGTGGGGGCGACTGGCCGATCGTTATGGGCGCAAGCCGATGCTGGTGCGCGCGGCCATCGGCATGGCGGTGGTGATGTCGCTGATCGGGCTGGCGCGGGATGTGACTGATCTTGTGGTGCTGCGCCTGGTCGCCGGGCTCATCGGCGGTTATGCCTCGGCTTCGATTGTGATGATCGGATCCCAGGTGCCACGGGAAAAGGCCGGGTGGGCACTGGGCGTGCTGTCGACGGGGGCGTTGTCCGGCAACTTGATCGGGCCGCTGGTGGGTGGTTTCCTGCCGCAGTGGGTCGGCATCCGCGGTACTTTTTTCGTCGGTGGCGCCATGATCGCAGTGGCCGCGATCGCCACTCTGGTGCTGGTTCGCGAGGATTTCAGCCGGCAGTTGGACGGGGCACGGCGGGTCACTACATCCAGGCACGAGGCTGACAGTGCGCGCTGGCCAATCATCGCCGCGTTGTTGATGACGGCGATGATGGTTTTGCTCGCCAACATGTCGATCGAGCCGATCATCACCGTCTACATCGGTGACCTGGGCGTGGCGCTTGATGATCAGGCGCGGATTGCCGGGATTGTGATGGCCTGTTCGGCGCTGGGCAGCATTCTCACCGCCGCCCGGCTGGGGGCGTTGGCCGATCGGGTCGGCAGCTGGAAGGTGATCATCGGTTGCCTGGTGCTGACCGGCATCGTCATGGTGCCCCAGGCATTCGTCACGCAGTGGTGGCAGCTGGCAGTGTTGCGCGGCCTGATGGGCATGACCCTGGCCGGGCTGCTGCCGGCGATCGCCAAGCTGATCCGGCAGTCGGTGGCGGAGCATAACAGCGGAAAAATCCTCGGCTACCTGCAATCGGCGCAGTTTTCCGGGCAGGTGATCGGGCCCTTGATCGGTGGCCAGATCGGTGCGCATTTCGGCCTGCACCAGGTTTTCCTCGTCACGGGCGCGCTGCTGGTGTCGTGTGCCGGGGTCAACGGTTGGATCAGGTCACGGGTGGGTACGCTGCAAAGCGCTACAACGCAAAGGTAGCGGGTACGCCATCCTCACGCACGCGGTGCAGAAAGGTGGAAAGCGCACTGGAGAAATAGCCGTCGAGGCGCCGCACGAACACCGTTTCCACTTCAGCCAGCTGCGGGGACAGTTCGTGCACGGCCACCAAGCCCTCGCGCGCCGCGTTGGCAACAACGCCCCTGGGCAACAGCGTGACCCCGACCCCGGCCGACACGCAGGCAATGATCGCTTCGATTGAACCGAACTCCAGCGGCTCGGGGGTGGGGGCGCCAAGGCTGGTCAGCAGTGTGTCCAGGCGTTGGCGATAGGAGCAGCCAAGACGGAAAACCACGGTCTTGAGATTCAAGGCCGCGGCGACATCCGCCAGGCGGTGCAGGGCCGGTGAAGTGACCAGCACCAGTTCTTCGCGAAAGACCGCTTCGCTGTGCAGCTGCGGGTGATTGACCGGCCCGACCACGAACGCGCCCTCCAGCTTACAGTCGATGACGTCCTGGATCAGGCTGCAGGTGGTGCCGGTGCGCACCACCGGGCGAACCTCGGGGTAATCCCTGGCGAACCGGGCGATCAGGTGTGGCAGGCGCAGGGCGAGGGTGGTCTCCAGCGTGCCGATCTCGAGCTCGCCCCTGGGCTGGCCGTCATCGCGGGCGGCGCTTGTGGCATCGAGGAGCAATTTCGCCAGGCGGTCGGCGAAGGGCAGGATGCGCCGTCCCGCGGGCGTCACCTGTACACCCTTGGCGCTGCGTTGGAACAGGGCCACGCCGAGCTCGTCCTCCAGCGAGCGAATCCGCGCCGACACGTTCGACTGCACGGTGTTCAGTTCGCTGGCGGCCTTGTTCATGCTGCCGTGGCGGGCTACCGCGGCCACTACCTTGAGATCCGTGACATCCATCGAACTCACCTATCTGAAAAAACAATAACCAATGCGCAATTCAAGGCTCATTAGAGATTAACACGCAAGCGGAAATCCACGGGAAGTTGATTCACCAAAAACGATCAACTGGATCATTAATGATCATTTTACATGATCCTGTACCGGGCATAGGTTGAACGGGCACAGATACCGCAGCCAGTGGCGGATCGAGTCTGAATCTGAGGCTGTGGAACAACAATAACGCTACCACTGCTACACGGAGTCAACGTGAACCATGCAACCGAATCAGCCAGGATCCGCAACCATCCCCGGTACAAGGATCTGGTCTCGCGCCAGCGCACGTTCGTCGCGAGTCTTACCGCTGCAACCCTTGTCCCGTATTTCACGTTCATCCTCGTCGCCGCCTTCGCGCCCCAGCTGCTGGCAACGAAGCTGTCGGCGACCAGCATCATCAATATCGGTTGGCCATTGGGTGTGGTGTTCATCCTCGGCGCCTGGCTGTTCACCGGTCTCTACATCCTGCGTGCCAACGGTGAGTTCGATGAACTGACCGCGCAGATTCGCGCGGGGGGCATCGTATGAAACGCATCCACTTGATCCTCGGCACGCTGCTCGGTGCAGTCGCCACCAGCGTTTTGGCCGGGGATGTTTTGCAGAACGTCGAGAAACAACCGATCAACATCACCGCGATCGGCATGTTCCTGGTCTTCGTCGTCACGACCCTGGGCATCACGTACTGGGCCGCCAACAAGACCCGGTCGATGGATGATTTCTACACGGCCGGTGGCGGCATCAGCGGTTTCCAGAACGGCCTGGCACTGGCCGGGGACTACATGTCGGCGGCGGCGTTGCTGGGGGTCACCAGCATGATCTTCTTCAACGGCTTCGATGGTGTGCTGTACTCGATCAGCTTCTTTGTCGCCTGGCCGCTGTTGCTGTTCCTGTTTGCCGAGCGCATCCGCAACCTGGGGCGCATCACCATCTCCGACATCGCTTCCTACCGCCTCGATCAGAATCGCATCCGCACCCTGACGGCCTTCGGTTCGCTGACGGTGGTGTGCTTTTACCTGGTGGTGCAGATGGTGGGGGCGGGGCAGTTGATCCAGCTGTTGTTCGGCTTGCCCTACAATTACGCGGTGATTGCCGTGGGCCTGTTGATGGCGGTCTACGTCACCTTCGGCGGCATGGTCGCCACCACTTGGGTGCAGATCATCAAGGCCGGGTTGCTACTGGTGGGCGGCACCTTGCTCGCGATCCTGGCGCTGAGCAAGTTCGGTTTTTCCTTCGACCTGTTGTTCGAGCAAGCCGTGGCCGCGCACCACGATGGCGAGCGGATCCTGCTGCCGAGCAAACTGGTGGCCGACCCGCTGTCGCTGATCTCGCTGTCACTGGGACTGGTGTTTGGCACGGCGGGATTGCCACACATCCTCATGCGCTTCTTTACCGTGCCGGACGCCAGGCAAGCGCGTAAATCGGTGTTCGTCGCCACGGGCTTCATCGGTTTTTTCTACCTGATCGTGGCGGTGCTGGGCCTGGCCGCCATCGTGATCGTCGGCCAGGACCCGGCCTTCTACGAGTCCGGCATCGTCGGCGGCAAGCTCATCGGTGGCGGCAACATGCCGGTGATGCACCTGGCCAAGGCCGTGGGTGGCGACCTGCTGCTCGGCTTCATCTCGGCGGTGGCGTTTGCGACGATCCTGGCGGTGGTGTCCGGCCTGACCATGGCCGGCACCTCGGCGATCTCCCATGACCTCTATGTGATGGTCGTCAAGAAGGGCAAAGCCGAGGCCCGGGACGAGCGCCGCGTATCGCGGATCGCCTCGGTCGGTATCGGCATCGTCGCGGTGGTGCTGGGCATCCTGTTCAAGGACCAGAACATCGCCTTCCTGGTGGCGCTGACCTTCGGCGTGGCGGCTTCGGTCAACTTTCCGATCCTGGTGCTTTCGATGTACTGGAAAGGGCTGACTACCCGGGGCGCATTGATCGGCGGCATTGCCGGGCTGGTGAGTGCCGTCGGCCTGGTGGTGCTCTCGCCGGCGGTGTGGGTCAAGGTGCTGGGCAATGCCGAGGCGATCTTCCCCTATGACTACCCGGCGATCATCTCGATGAACGTGGCGTTCCTCTTTACCTGGCTGGGCTCGGTGACGGATCGCAGCCAGGGCGCGGTGCTCGAGCGCGAGCGTTTCGACGATCAATTGATCCGCGCCCAGACCGGGCTCGGGGCCGCACAGGCGGTCAGTCACTGATCCTCCACCTTTTTGATGTGCGTCTTTTGCAAGAGGAGCCTGTCATGCAACTCAAAGACAATGGCCTGAGATTTTCACCTGTCACCGTCGTAACGCACTGGATCGTGGCGTGTTCACTGCTGGCGATTTTCGCGCTGCAACTGCTGATCGACCAGGTCTCCAGCGCGGCACTGCAACAGCCACTCGGCCGGGTGCAAAACCTGCTGGGCCTGATCCTGTTCCTCGTCTCGATCTATCGATTCTGGGCACGGATCACGTCCTACCATCCGCTGCCGGTGGGCACGCCGAACCCCATCGAAGTGATCGTCAGCCGCTCGGTGGCGGTCGCGCTGGCCCTGGCGATGGTGCTGCTGCCGATTGCGGTCTGGGCTTCCCGCGCCGCCGCCGGCGAGGTGCTGCAACTGCCCGGCGGAATGTGGATTCCGGCGCTGCTGCCGGCCAACCCGACCTTGAAGCATGTCGTCGATGTGCTGTTCGACATCGGCGCCTCGGCGTTCCTCGCCGGTCTCGCGCTGCATGTCTTCGGCGCGCTGAAGAATCACTTTCTCCTGAAGAACAACACGCTCAAGCGGATGCTTGGAAAACATGTGGAGCTGTGAGCCATGAACCAGGACAGAATCGATTTCGCGGGTAACCTCATCACCCGGCTCTGCGGAGTGAAATACCCGATTTTCCTCGGCGGCATGGCCGCCATTTCCGGCCCGCAACTGGTCGCGGCAGTGGCCAATGCCGGGGGCATGGGCGTCATCGGCGGCTTGCGCCTGCCGCCCCTGGCCTTGCGCCGCTGGATCGAGGAAACACGGGCGCTGACCGACCGGCCCTTCGGCGTGAACCTGGTGCCGCAGTTTGGCGGCCCCGAGGTCTTTGAAGCGCAATTCCAGGTGATCCTCAAGGAAAAGCCCAAACTGCTGTCGCTGTTTTATGCCGAGAAGTACGCCGCCGACATGATTGCCCGGGCGAAAGATGCCGGGCTGCTGGTCATGGTGCAGGCGGGCTCGGTGGAGCTGGCTCGCAACGCCATCGCCCAGGGGGCGGACATCATCATTGCCCAGGGCAGTGAAAGTGGCGGGCACCTCAATCGCGGCACGATCGGCATCATGCCGTTGTTGACCTCGATCCTGGCGGTCGCCGAGGGGCGGCCGGTATTGGCGGCAGGCGGTATCGCCCAGGGCGACGATGTGCGCGCACTGATGTCGCTCGGTGCATCGGGGGTGGTAGTGGGTACGGCGTTCATTGCCACCGATGAGTCGAACGCCCATCCGCTCTACAAACAGAAGATTGTCGAGGCAACCACCGATGACACCGAGTACCGCACCGGTTATTCGTTCGGCTGGACCTACGGCACGCCGCACCGGGTGATTCCCAATCGGGACAAATGGAACCTGCTGCGCCTGATCGGTGGCGGCGCCCGGGCGATCGACAAGCCGCGAATGGCGCAGAAACTGTCGCTGTATGCGGGGCAGGGGGTGGGCAAGATTCACAGTGTCGTACCGGCGGCCGAGCGGGTGGCGGAGCTTGCCCTCGGCCTGATGACTGCGCCGGATCAGCTGCCGACTAAGCAGAGAAGGGCGCTAGGCGTGTAGGAGCCGGCTTGCCGGCGAAGGCGCCTTCGAATATTGCATCGGGCTTGCGGGCCTCTTCGCTGGTAAGCCAGCTCCTACACGGGTTTGCGCACGGCGTTGTTTTGTGGTTAACGCGGACCTGTAGGAGCCGGCTTGCCGGCGAAGGCGTCCTTGAATATTGCGTCGAGCTTTCGGGCCTCTTCGCTACACGGGTTTGCGCAAGGCGTTGCTTTGTGGTCGACGCGGACCTGTAGGAGCCGGCTTGCCGGCGAAGGCGTCCTTGAATATTGCATCGGGCTTGCGGGCCTCTTCGCTACACGGGTTTGCGCAAGGCGTTGCTTTGTGGTCGACGCGGACCTGTAGGAGCCGGCTCGCCGGCGAAGGCGTCTTCGAATATTGCATCGA
>NZ_JANHLK010000036.1 GCF_028682635.1 Pseudomonas putida
ATACATGGCCAGGCCCTTGGCGTCGAGTTCGTTGAAGTGTTCCCAGCTCGCCCAGTGCGGTACCAGATTGGAGTTGGCGATCAGTACGCGCGGGGCGTTGGCGTGGGTCTTGAACACGCCGACCGGCTTGCCGGATTGCACCAGCAGGGTCTCGTCGTCGTTCAGGTGGGTCAGGCTCTCGACGATCTTGTCGTAGCACTCCCAGTTACGTGCCGCACGACCGATACCACCGTAAACCACCAGTTCTTTAGGGTTCTCGGCGACTTGCGGGTCGAGGTTGTTCATCAGCATGCGCAGCGGCGCTTCGGTCAGCCAGCTCTTGGCGGTCAGCTTGTTACCGCGGGCAGCGCGGATTTCAACATCACGCAGGCGTGTGTTCTTAGTGGTCATGGCGTTCTCCTCATTCAGCGGTCAGTGGCGTGGCATCGGCAAACAAGGATGTACATGTATGCTTATACCAACCTGTATGTACAAGTGAATGCAAGTGAAGGGCCAAAATCCGATCTGGCGGCCGCAGAAAAATTCTAGAAAGGTGATAAATCGATTTGAATCAGATACTTATCAAAACAGAGAAAACTTGACTAACGCAGAGCTTGATCAAATTTCTGTTGCAACTTTGAAAAAGTTTGCTGCGATGGTGAGCATCTCGTAACACTTTTGTGCGAAAGGAAACGCTGGAATGTCACTTTTTTGCCACATTTGGCCTTGGCAGTAACAGCCCTGCAGAGTGTCTGCAACAACAGCCTTGTCGAGCGGCAAGCGGGGGCCGCTCGACGGGTAAATCAGTTGCCGAACTTGCCTTCCAGGCGATAACGCGAACCGGGATACACCAGCCGCGCACAACCGACCTGGCCTTTGGCAGCCCAGGTACGGCGGCGAATCAACAGGCACGGCTCATACCGTTTGATTTGCAACAGCTTGCACTCCGCGGATTTGGCATGGATCGACTCGACCACATGTTCGCCTTCGGTCAGCGGGGCCAACTGGATCAGGTAGGCGTAGGGCGTGACCTGGGTGAAGTCCTGCTGCAAATAAGCGGGTGCGACCTCGGCATTGACGAAGCGTTCTTCGATCTGCACCGGCACACCGTTCTCGTGGTGCACCACCACCGAATGGAACAGGCGCTTGACCCCCTCCAGGGGGAAGGGCATGGAAGCGCGGGCCCGCTCCGGCATCTCCTCGAGCACGATCACTTCGCAGCGGTGCTCGTGACCCCGGGCCTCGATTTCTTCGGCGATGTTGTGGATCTCGAAAAGCGCAGCATGCCCCTTGGGCTCCGCCACGAAGGTGCCAACCCCTTGCATGCGCACCAGCGCGCCTTCAATGGTCAGCTCGCGCAAGGCGCGGTTGATGGTCATGCGACTGACCCCCAGCAAATTCAGCAATTCGCTTTCAGACGGCACCTTGGAATTGGGCAGCCAGGCACCGGAGCGAATCTTCTGCATGATGATCTGCTTGACCCGCGCATACAGGGGGGAGGGACTCTCAAGAGAAAAGGACTCGAGAGACGCATTGTCCTCAATAGATTTGGTCACGTTTATTCCTGAATTGAAAAAATTACCCCGACAAGCTTGCCGAGCAGTTTACCGAGCTACGGCAGCTACGCCTATGCGTAAACAAGGCGCCCGGAAAATCATCCGCGATGGCCGGCTGCGCAGGATCGACTAAGGGAAAACTTTAGCCGCGTTGGAGATTTCCCCCCTTCGGATGCTGTTCGTCTTGATACCGGCGCGGCGTCTACTCGCTTACCTTGCGTACACCTGAGGCGTGCCGTCGTAGTGGATTGTTCCATCGGGCTCGCCTGGCGCCATAACAACAAGAAAGCGTTTTGTTCTTCGTTTGACACTGCTCCTATAAATACAGTGCCCAGGCACATACAGATGTGGAGATGTTGGATGTATCAGGTAAAGCAGTCTTGCCGTGGGCTCGGTATTGCCAGCGTGTTGGGGATGATCTGTTCGCCGTCCCATGCAGATCTCATCGATGACAGTCACTTCAAGGTGGACACCCGCAACTTCTACTTGCATCGCAACTACACCAACACCGATGCACCGGTTTCCGAAGTCCACAGTTGGTCCCAGGGTTTCGATGCGCAATTTACTTCCGGGTATACCGACACGGCCTTGGCCATCGGCCTCGATGTGGATGCGCAATACGCCGTGCGCCTGGACTCGTCGGGCAACGACGGTTCATTGCCCTATAGCGTGAGCGAGCAGCAGACGGCCGATGACTACAGTCGCGCCGGTGCCACCTTCAAGATGCGCTACAGCAAGACCGAGTTGAAAGTCGGTGACCTTCGCCCGCAATTGCCGGTGGCATTCGATGACACCAGTCGGCAGCTGGATACCATCTACCAAGGGGCGGTGGTCGAGTCCAAGGAGGTCGATGGGTTGACGCTGACCGGTGGCCGTTTCTGGTCTGCGGTGACCCGGGAGTCTTCCAACCACGAGAAGCTCTACAAGTTTGGTTCCACCGATAACCTGGACAGTGACGGCCTGGATTTTGGCGGCGTTACTTACGACATCAGTAAAAACCTGCAAGCCAGTTATTTCTACGGCGTGTTGCACGACATTTATCAGCAGCACTATTTCGGCCTGATGCATATGGCCGACTTGGGTAATGGCTACAAACTCAAGACCGACCTGCGCTACTTCAATAACAATGAAGACGGCAGTGCCTTGAACGGTGAAATCGACAACCGTTCCTACGGTGCCTTGTTCTCCCTGCTCAAGGGCGCGCACATGTTTGGCCTCAGTTACCAGCGCATGCTCGGTGACAGCGTGTTCCCGACCATGAACGGCTATATCCCGCAACCTTACCTGGTGCACTGGTCGTCCCTGGGGTTTGTCCGCCCGGATGAAAAATCCTGGGGCGCACGCTACAGCTACGACTTTGCCGGGATGGGAATGCCTGGGCTGAAGTTCTATACCCGCTACATCAAGGGCACGAACTGGGACCGTGGCGGCAACCTCAGCGACAACCAGGAAAGCGAACGTTTCCTGGGGCTCAGCTACGTGGTGCAGAGCGGGGCGCTGGCAGGCCTCGGGCTGGACCTGCGCAACATCGATGTGAAACAGAAGTACGGCTACGACTACAACGAGTTCCGTGTCGCCACGACCTACACCTGGAAGTTCTGGTAAGCGTGCCTACCCCCATAACAATAAGAGGCCTGACCATGTTCGAACCCATTGTCCTTTGCATCTGCCCCGCAACTATCCAGTCGGTGCGCCCCGCACCGTCACCCGGCGCGCTGCGCCCATGAGCGGATTCCAGAAGGAGCAAACACTAGTGAATATCCAGGTCGATAATGCGGTCCTGCAACAACAGAAAAAGAAAACCTATATCTACGAGTGGTACGTGGTCGGCCTGTGCATGATCGCCTACATCTTTTCATTCGTGGATCGGCAGATCCTGGCGCTGATGATCGAGCCGATCAAGGCCGACCTGCAGATCAGCGACACCCAGTTCAGCCTGCTGCACGGGCTGGCCTTTTCTTTGTTCTACGCCTTCATGGGCATGCCCATCGCCTACCTGGCCGATCGCTTCTCCAGGCCGAAGATCATTGCCGTCGGGGTGGTGTTCTGGAGCCTGGCGACGGCCGCCTGCGGCCTGAGCAAAAACTTCCTGCACATGTTCCTCGCGCGCATTGGCGTCGGCGTCGGCGAAGCGGCGCTGTCGCCCTCGGCTTACTCGATGTTCAGCGACATGTTCCCCAAGGAGAAACTCGGACGCGCCGTCGGCATCTACTCGATCGGCTCGTTCGTCGGTGGTGGCCTGGCCTTCCTGGTGGGCGGCTATGTGATCGCCATGCTCAAGGACATGAACACCATCGAGGTGGCTTTTCTCGGTGCGATGAAGGCCTGGCAACTGGCGTTCTTCATCGTCGGTCTGCCTGGCATCGTGGTCGGCCTGCTGATCTGGCTCACCGTGCGCGACCCTGCGCGCAAGGGCCTGCAGGTCGATGCGCAGGGTAGGGCCAAGAAGGTTGGAATGAGCGATGGCCTGCGCTTTCTCGGGCGCCACCGTGCCACCTTCACCTGCCATTACCTGGGCTTTTCGTTCTACGCCATGGTGCTGTTCTGCATGATGAGCTGGAGCCCGGCGCTGTACATCCGCAAGTTCGGCCTGACCCCGATGGAAGCGGGCTACATGCTCGGCACCGTGCTGTTGCTGGCCAACACCGCCGGGGTGCTGTTCGGTGGCTGGCTCACCGATTACCAGGCCAAGAAAGGTCACCAGGATGCCGCGATGCGCACCGGCGTGATCGGCGCCCTGGGCATGGCGGTGCCGGCCGTGCTGTTTCCGCAAGTCGATCAACTGTGGCTGTCGGTGACGCTATTGGTGCCGGCGATGTTCTTCGCCTCGTTCCCGATGCCGGCTTCAACGGCGGCGATGCAGATCCTCGCGCCGAACCAGGTGCGCGCACAGGTCTCGGCGGTGTTCCTGCTGATCAGCAATCTGCTGGGGTTGGGCCTGGGCACAACGCTGGTGGCGCTGTTGACCGATCGCTACTTCGGATCGCCAGCAGCAGTGGGCTCTTCGATGTCGCTGGTGATCGCCGGTGCATCGGCGTTGACCGTGCTTTTGCTGTGGCGCGGTTGCCGGCGTTTCCGCGAAAGTTATGCCCGGGAGTACCCGACCCACGCATGACATGAATATGTCGGTGCAACGACCCCGCTGCGTTTAGACGGCGCGGGGTCGATCCGCTTCAGGTCAGGAGAGTCTCTGATGTTGAATGACGTACACCTGCTGGAACGGCACAGCCTGCTCTGCTCGGCCGACTGCCGCGAGATCCAGGACAAGGTCAGCCACTACCTGTGCCCGCACAGTTTCAACGTGCTGCGTGACGAGCCGATTCATACCCGGCTCAACGGCGTGTTCTTCGGCACTTCGGCGCTGCTCGACTTGCGCTATGGCGCGCCGGTGGAGATCACCATCGGCGACATTGCCGATCAGTACCTGTTTCGCATCACCTTGCAGGGGCATTGCCAGGTGGCCCACGGGCGGCGCAGCGCGGCGATGCAGTCGGGCTGCCTGAGCGTGTCCTCGCCGTACGCGCAAAGCCGCATCGTCACCGATGGCGAGTGCCGCAACCTGATCCTGCGCGTCGACCGTGATGCCCTGCAGACGCAATTGCAACATCTGCTCGGCCGCAGCCTGCGGCAATCGGTGATCTTCGATGTCAGTGTCGATCATCTGGGCGCCGGCGTCGTCAGCCTCTATCACACCCTGGACTACATCTGCCGGCTGTACGGCAGCGGCGTGGACGGCTCGCGCCTCGCCAGCGGCCTGTCCGACTACCTGATGCAACTGCTACTCACCCAGTTGCCGCATAACTACTCCGCAGATCTGTTGCACGATTCCCGCGCGCCACTGCCGCACCACGTGAAAAAGGCCCGTGACTACATCGAGGAACACCTTGACCAACCAATCAGCCTGGCGACCCTGAGCGAGCTGTGTGGGGTTTCGGTGCGCACCTTGCAGAACGGCTTCAGGCAGTTTCTCCAGCAGGCACCGGTGGAGTACATCCGAGACCGTCGCCTGGCGCTGGTCCACGAGTCGCTGCAGCGGGGCAACGCCTTTGAGACCGTCACCGATATCCTCTTGCGCCACGGCATCAACAGCTTCGGGCATTTTTCCAGTGCCTATCGGCAACGTTATGGCTGCCTGCCGTCGGACACCCTGCGACGACAGAAGCATTGAGACTTCTGCGCAATCCGTGAGTCGGCTGCGCATTCGGATAAGCCTGGGGCGGCAGCGCTCGATAGCATCGAGTCTCTTACCAGAGGAGTGACTCGATGAATATTACCGTGCTGGGTGGTGGACACGGCTGTTATGCCGCTGCTGTCGAAATGGCTGAGAAAGGGTATCAGACCCGCCTGTGGCGTCGCGACTCGGCGGCGCTCAAGGAGCTGCTGGCGATCGGCAGCCTGACCATCAAGGACTACCGGGGCACTCGTCAGCTCTCGGTCGGTAAACCCGAGGACAAGCTGGCGCTGACCGACGACCTGGCTGAAGCCCTGGCCGACGCGCAACTGATCATCATCCCGCTGCCCTCGACGTCCCACGAAGACCTGGCCAAACAGGTGGCGCCGCACCTGCGCGACGGTCAGGTGGTGTTCCTGCCGCCGGGCACCTTCGGCAGCTACGTGTTCGCCAAGGCCATGGCCGGCGCGGGCAACCGCAGCAAAGTCGCTTTCGCCGAGACCGGCACGCTGCCGTACCTGGTGCGCAAGCATGGCGCCAGCGACCTGGTGATCAGTTGCTACGCCACCCGCCTGCCGACGGGCGTATTCCCCGGCAACCTGTCCGAACACGCCTTCGCCGTGCTGCGCGAGGCCTACCCGAGCGTCGAACCGATCGAAGACGCCCTGAGCGGTGCGCTGATGAACGCGGGCCCCATCATCCACCCGCCGCTGATCATGATGAATGCCGGTCCCCTGGAGCATTTCGAGGCCTGGGACATCCACAACGAAGGCACCCAACCATCGATTCGCCGCGTCACCAACCAGCTCGATGCCGAGCGCATGGCCGTGCGCGAAGCACTGACCTACGGCGCACCGCATTTTCCCCTGGCGGATCACTACAACCGCAGCGAAGGCGAGGCGTGGATGTACGGTCGCGGTGCCCATGGCAAGCTGACCGACAGCGGCGACTGGCGCGAAGACATCGACCTGCAAACACATCGCTACATGCTCGAAGACACCCGCCTGGGCCTGTCCTTCCTGGTGTCCGTCGGCCGCTGGGCCGGTGTGCCGACCCCGATTGCCCAAGGCCTGTTGAGCATTGCCTCGGTCGTCGCCGGGCGTGATCTCTACGCCGAGGGCCGCACCCTGGAGAACCTCGGCCTGGCCGGGTTGAGTCGAGCACAGATGAGCGAACTCCTGACCGAGGGCTGCAACCGATGAACGCCGCGCTGCCGCAAGTCAGCGTGGTCGGCGCCGGCCGAATGGGCGAGGGCATTGCCCTGGCCTTCATCCATGCGGGCCTGCCGGTCACCCTCATCGACATCAAGGATCGCGCCGAGAATGAGCGCCACGGCTACTTCGAGCGCGTGCGCAACAACGTCCGCAGCGAACTGCAGATGCTGGTTCGCCTTGGCATGCTCCAGCCGGAACAGGCGGACATCGCGCTATCGCGGTTGACCCTGCAATCCAGGTCCCGGGCCGCCGAGGCATTGCGCCGGTGCGATCTGGTGTTCGAAGCCGTGCCGGAAGTCATCGAGGTCAAGCAGCAGACCTTCGCCTGGGTCAGCGAGCATGTCCCGGCATCGACCATCATCGCCTCGACCACCTCGACCTTCCTGGTCACCGAGTTGAGCGAAATGGTCAGCGGGCCGCAGCGCTTCGTCAACGCGCACTGGCTCAATCCGGCGCACCTGATGCCGCTGGTGGAAGTCAGCCGCAGCGAGGCGACCTGCCCGCAGGTGGTCGAGCGGCTGCTGCAACTGCTCAAGCGCATCGGCAAGGTGCCCGTGGTGTGCAATCCGGTGGCGGGTTATATCGTGCCGCGCATCCAGGCACTGGCGATGAACGAAGCGGCACGGATGGTGGAAGAGGGCGTGGCCAGCGCCGAAGATATCGACACCGCAGTGCGCGTCGGCTTCGGTTTGCGCTTCTCGGTGCTGGGCCTGCTGGAGTTCATCGACTGGGGCGGCGGCGACATTCTCTACTACGCCTCGCGCTACTTGAGCGGCGCACTGTCACCGCGTTTCGAGTCGCCCCAGGTGATAACCGACAACATGCAAAACGGCCGCAATGGCTTGCGCGATGGCCAGGGTTTCTACGATTACCGTGACCTGGACGTGGACGCCTACAGGCAAGAGCGTCTCGGCGCCTTCGTGCGCAAGCTGGAGTTGTCGGGATTGACGCCTGCGTTCGAGGGCGCCTTGAGGCAGGCCTGAAGGCGGATTGATTTAGCGACGATAGTAGCGGCGATCGTCGTCGTAGCGGTGGCCCATGACACGATCCCGGTGGTGGCGCTCCCAATCACGATGGCGTTCCGCTTCCCGGCGGGCTTGCTCTCGACGCCACTGGTCCCGGCGCCATTGGTCTCTACGCCATTGGTCTCTACGCCATTGGTCCCGGCGCCAATCGTCTCGATGATCGTGCCAGTTCCGGTCGTCATGGGCCAGCAATGGCCCAGGCTGCTTGTCGGCCATACTGGCCAAGGTCGGCCAAGGGTTCTCGGCGGCCTTGGCAGGCGCCTGGATGGCTGTGACTTCAGTGGGGAAAACAGGGGTTGCGGGCTTTATCTGTGTGGCTGATGCCGAGCCCATTGCCGCGAACGCGAACAGGCCGAAGAGCACCATCCGAGGGTCATGGAATTTCATGCGCGAAGGCAACCTCTGATTGACAATTGGTCGTGTGGCCATCCGGCTGCGGCAAGCTGCGGGTTCGCACTTGCCGAGCGGATGTGCCTATCCAAATAGACCGGTAATCAGAGAAAAGTTCGCAGGACCGTCACTTGGCTGATCCTGCAGGTGTCGTCCGCTGGCTTGGCAACCCTGTGCCGTCAATCCGCTTTCACGTCCAGGACGCATTCCATGGCACCGCTCTGCAGCGTCCGCTGTTTTCTGAGAACGACTTCAAACGCACGGTCAACGGGCAGTACGGGAACGCCGGAGCCCAGAATGATCGGAAGGGTGGTGATGAACAGCTGCTGCAATTCCCCGGCGTCGGCAAAACAGGCTGCCGTTTTGCCGCCACCGACCAGCCAGACATTCTTGCCCTTCGCCGCCTGCCTGGCCCTGGCCGCGATGGCCCCGGCATCACCGCGTACGAAGGTGATATCCAGATTGGCGGGGACTGACCGATTCCGGTTGCTCATGACAAAGGCGGGTACATCCTGGTAGGGCCAGTCATCGGGAGCGTTCGACATGATCCAGTCATAGGTCTGCGACCCCATGACCACCGCTCCGACCGTCTGATAAAAATCATCATAGGCCGTTGCGTCATCCCCCAGCGCAAAGTTCTCCAGCCAATCGAGTTTGTGTTGTTGAGTGGCAATAAAACCATCCAGGGTGGCGGCTACGTAATAGACCAGCGTCGACATGTGTTTTCCTTGTCATCATGCAGGCGGGAAATGACCCGTAAATCAAGAGCCCCTCTGGAACGTGGCGAGGGGCGATGGTGATCATTTATTTCGGGAAGGCGAAGTTAATGCCGTTTCCTTCCCCCTGGTCAAGTTACCCCCGACACTCCACCAGCCCCTTTACCTGCCCCGAAGCCGCCTGGTTTTCATCACTCAACCAGCGCTCGAACCCCGCGCCAACCGCCGGCCACTCCGAATCGATGATCGAATACCAGGCGGTGTCGCGGTTCTGTCCCTTGACCACCATGTGCTGGCGGAAGACGCCTTCGAAACTGAAGCCCAGCCGCTCGGCGGCGTATTTGGAGCGGGCGTTGCCGTTGTTGCATTTCCACTCCAGGCGCCGGTAGCCGAGGGCGAAGGATTCCTTGGCCAGCAGGTAGACCGCCTCGGTGCTTTTCGGTGAGCGTTGCATCGGCGCGCCGAAGGTCACGTGGCCGATTTCGATGCGGCCCTGGGCCGGGACGATCGACATCAGGCTGAGGAGGCCTTGCACCTCGCCGCTGGCGCGGTCGATCACGCTGAAGAAATAGGGATCGCTGCTGGCGGCATGATTGTTCAGCCAGTCGTTGAAGGCGCCGCGCTCCGGGAAGGGCCCGTAAGGCAGGTAGTCCCACAGTTTCGGGTCGGCACCGGGGCCTTGCAGGGCGTTGAACAAGTCGTCGCCGTGGCGCGTCGGGTCGAGTCTTTCCAGGCGGATGAAGCGCCCTTCGATCAGTTGGACGGTCGGGGCCGGGACGCCTTTCCAGTCGGCGAGTGAAATCGACATGCTGTTCTCCTTGAACCTTAAATGGCTTTGCGAAACTGGATGAAACCCGGACGCTCGGCGATGCGCTCGTAGAGCTGGATCGCGGTGGCGTTGGTTTCGTGGGTCAGCCAGTGCACCTTGTTGCAACCGTCGGCCTTGGCCGTGGCGTAGACGAACTCGATCAACTGGCGGCCAACGCCAGTGCCTCGGGTTTCCGGCACCACCAGCAGGTCCTGCAGGTAGCACGAGTTTTCGATGCTCCAGTTTGAACGATGGTAAATGAAATGCACCATGCCCACTGCTTTGCCGTCAGCCCAGGCGAGGGCGGCGTGGGTCGGCTCGTTCGGGTCGAGCATGCGCTGCCAGGTGCTTTGGCTGACGGCGTCCGGCAGTTCGGTGTTGTAGAAGCGCAGGTAAGCCTGCCACAACGGCAGCCAGGCGGCGTGGTCCTCGGCGTTGACCTGGCGGATTTCGAGTTGACTCATGCTGATTCCTTAACGCATCAAGTGGGCGAGGGCCTGGTCGTGGGCATCGGGGCTGGCGGCCAGCCCCTCGCGCACGCCGGCGATGTCTGCGGTGCTGCGGTTCTGGCTGAGCTTGCGTTTGCCTTCCAGGCGCTGGATCGGCAAGGCAAACCCGACGATGGCCCTGAGCATGCCATCGATGTAGTCGGCGGGCGCGTCGGCGACTTTCCACGGCTGGGCGCGACCGGCTTCATGGCGATCGGTCAAGGCACTGACCAGCGAGCGCAGGCGATCGGCGTCGGTGAAGACTTCGGCGCTGCCATAGGCATGCACGGCGACGTAGTTCCAGGTCGGCACGACTTTGCCGTGCTCGGCCTTGCTCGGGTAGAAGTCGGGACTCACATAGGCATCGGCACCGGCGAAAATGACCAGTGCTTCGGCACCGTTCTGCAGTTCCTTCCACTGAGGATTGGCCTTGGCGAAATGGCCGTACAAGGTGCCGTTCGGGCCCTCGTCGGTGTTCAGCAGCAAGGGCAGGTGACTGGCTTGCAGACCCTGTTCGCCATGGGTGACCAACAGGGCGAGTCGGGTACCGAGGATCTGTTGCTGCAGCTCGGGCAAATCATTGAAGGCGAAACCACTGGGCGTATACATGGAAATATTCCTTGGCGAATGCCTGCATCCTAGGCAGGCTATTGGTCTGTTGTAAGAGCCATTAACGTCGAATTTCATGGGTCCATTGTCATGACGAATGCGTCGCTGTCCTTGTCCTTCAATCCGGCCGGTATCCAACTCGACCCTCGTCAGGGGCTGAGTCGCCAGCTTTATCAGGCATTGCGGGCGAGGGTGCTGGACGGACGACTGGCCAGTGGTACGCGCTTGCCCGCCAGTCGGGACCTGGCGGCGGCATTGGCGATCTCGCGTAACAGCGTGGTGCGCGCCTACGATCAGCTTTACGCCGAAGGGTTTATCGAGGGGCGGGTGGGGGACGGGACTTATGTCGCGCAATTGCCCCAGGCGTCGTTGCCGGTCAGGAAGTCCTCGAAAAAAGCGCCGACGCAATGGCTGGATCTACCGGTGGTTGTACCTGACAAGGTCATCCACAGCGGCGCGTTGCGGCGCGTCGAAAACAACCATTTGCCCACGCCACCCAGTGGTCCGCCCCGGGCGTTTCGGGTCGGCGTGCCGGCGTTCGATCTGTTTCCGTTCGAGGTGTGGGCCAAACTGAACGCGGCGTTCTGGCGCAAACCGGATTTGCAGCAGCTGTGTTATGGCGCACCTGAAGGGGACGCGCGGTTGCGCGGGATGATCGCGGCGTATTTGCGCAGTTCCCGAGGCATGCAGTGCAGCGCCGAACAAATCGTCATCACCAGTGGCGCGCAGCAGGGGATCAGCCTCTGTGCGCAGTTGCTGGTGGAACCGGGGGACGGGGTGGCGATTGAAAACCCGGGTTATCGCGCGGCGGGTCATGCGTTCGCGGTGGCCGGCGCGCGCTTGCACGGCGTGGCGGTGGACAGCGAGGGCATCGATTGCCAGGCATTGGCGGGGTTGGGCGATTGTCGCCTGGCCTATGTGACGCCATCGCATCAGTACCCCACGGGGGTGGTGATGAGCCTGGCCCGGCGCCTGGAGTTGCTGGCCTGGGCCGAGCGCGCCAACGGCTGGATCGTCGAGGACGACTACGATGGCGAATACCGCTACAGCGGCGCACCCCTGGCGCCGCTGGCAGCACTCGATCGGCAGGGACGGGTGCTGTACGTCGGCACGTTCGGTAAAGTCGCCTTTCCGGCGCTGCGCCTGGGTTATCTGGTGTTGCCGCCGGCGCTGGTGGACGCGTTCTCGCAACGTCGAGCGGTGGACGTGCGTCATTCCGAGGTCAGCACCCAGGCGGTGATGGCCGAATTCATGGCCGCCGGGCACTTTCAGCGACACATCCGGCGCATGCGCCGCGCCGCATTGAGCCGCCGTAACACCTTGTTGACGGGTTGGCCCCGGGACATCGCCGGTGTCGGCAGCCTGCCGAGCGTCGCGGCGGGGCTGCACCTGACGGTCGCGGTCGACTCCCTGGCCCGCGAGCGTGAACTGATCGAAAAAGCCGACCGGGTCGACGTCGAAATCAACGGGCTGAGCAGCTACTGGTTGCCGGATTCCCAAGAACCGGAGGACCAGAGGGCGGGGCTGGTCCTCGGTTTTGCGGCGGTGCCCGAGGCGGCGATCAGCGCGGCGCTTGGGCGTCTGCAAGCAGCCTGGCGTGAATAGCCTCAGGATTTGGCCTTAGGTTCCATGTCCCAGAAGAGCTTGCGCAGGTCGGGGTCGACGAGCTTTCGCAGGACGCCATCGATGGGCTCGAAGGCGCTCAATGCCGTTTGCTGGTCGGGGGAGAGGGTTTTGAGATAGTCATCGGCGATTTTCAGGTGGGCTGCCGTTGGCTGGTCGGCGGGGCTGGTCAAGCTCTCATAGTGAAAATGCGCCACCCAGATCGTCTTGCCTTTGGCCTTGTCGAGAATCCGGTACTCCCGAAAGAAGTCGCCCATCCCTGTGGTCTGGATTCGCCCTCGTGGGTCGGCGGCGACGTCGACCTGCTGGTGTTCGTGCATCCATTTGAAAGCCGTTTGAGTCGGTTTGCGCAGCTTGTATAACTTCGCTCGAACGCTGATGCCTTCTTCACGCATTTGACGCGCGGCTGCACGCATCTCGAGGCTCAGGGTCGCGACCGGCAGCGGTTCGCCGTCCCGTTTTTTACTCCGCAGCACGGCCTGATCTACGCTGTCGGCGCCTTGCTCCAGTTTGAGCGCCTGTTGATCGAACAGATCCTGTATGTCAGCGGGTATACGCCTTGGGCGCAACGCGTCCTTGGCGGTGCGCTCGATGAATCTGGACGTATCCAGGTTCAGGTCCATGGCGGCGGCGATGAGCTCCTCGTCGCTGAGTGTCGAAGCCGGTTGTTGGCGGATCATGGGCGCGATGGGCGTGAGGGGAGCCTGCGCGGTAGTGCCGGGTTCGCTCTTGGCCGGGGCCTTCGGCCGGGTTTTTCGGACTTTTGCCGGTTGATGGTAAGACGCCTGGCGACTGCTCGTCGTGGCTTTTTGTAGCGGCTTTGGGGGCTGCGGCAGCAACGCCTGGAGTCGGTTTTGGGCCAATTGCGCGAACTCGCCGATCAGTCCACGCAGGTGCAGAAGTCGGGCTGGCTTGAGCAGGTCGGGGTAGGCGTCCGGCAACTCCTGTAGGCGCTGGTCGGCATCGGCGAAGGTTTCAATCAGGCTGTCCAGCGCTTCAATGCGAGACTGCAGAGGGCGCAGGTTGTCGCCAGCCGCTGCCATGTCAGCCACTTGAATGGCGGCCTTGGCGGCACTCACGATGATTTTACCCACGGCATCCCGTGCCTGGGGCATCAGGGGGCTGGCCTTGTCTTCAAGACACAGTTCCTGGGCCATGCCAATCTCGTTGGTTTTCAGATCCAGCACGTTGAACGATGGCGCGAGCTTTTTTATTTCGTTCGCTCTCTCGATGCCGGACCTTCCTGCCGCGCGCAGACCCTCGATCGTCGAGTGCGAAAGCTCGAGTTTTTCGACCATTTCCTGGCTCAGGTCAGTCGCCACTTGAATGTTGGCCACATAGGTTTTCAGGGGCATCGGTTCTGTCTGGCCGGTGTCGGTCATCATCCTTGTCGCCTGGGCATATTCGGTTCTCTTGATGACGAACCACAACGACAGGTTCTTCTGCAGCGAGGTGCTGATACGCAGCAATTCATGGACGTAGTTTTTGCTACCGCCGAGGGTGCGCCATTCGCGGAGTTTTTCCAGCGCCTGCCGATACGCCGTAATGGTGACTTCCAGTTTTTGCGCATACGCCTTGCTCAGGCTCTCGAAATGCTCCTGGGTTGACTTCTGCATGTCGGTTTGCAATGTGGAAAGCTCATCTTCCAGCACTTTCTGTTGATCGCTGAATGAGGTCAGGGACTCTTCCAGTTCCTTGAAGCGCATCTCATTGGCAGCGACCAGGGGTTTGCTGAAGGCATTGCCGCCGCCACCACGCAGGCGCAAGCGCAGGTCGATGAACCACTCACCCTTGGCATTATGCGTGAGCAGCGGACCGCTGCGATTTGGCTCGTCAGGGTCAACGATGTGAGGAGGGTCCTCGCCGCTTACCATGACCTGGAACCAGCGCTCGCCGACCTGGGCAAAGTTCCTGTCATTGTGTTGATAGAGGTGAGGAGGTTTTTCGTTGACCTTTGTCACGTTCCTGTCGGTGATATCAATGGCTGCGACCTTGAACGTGTCCAGATAAGTACCCAGCGCCGCCGGTGTACGACGTGGCACCGAGCCGGCCACCTCAAGCGAGGAGCGGTGCCCGGGTGCAAGTTCTGCGACCAGTGGGGCCGGGTCGAACTGGACGGTGACAGGCTCGCCCCCAGGCAGTGTTGGTTTCTCTAACGACGGCCGCGCCAGTCGAGGCTTGCCTGATAGAGTATTGCGACGCATCGCGGCATGATGGCTGAGGACAATGCCGGTGATCAGCAGCAGGTCCGACAGCGAAGTCCATTCAATGAACGAGTCGCCTCGATTACTGGCGTCGATGGCCTGCTGGATTTCGTTGATGGTCTGCCATACCCATACGGCCGTCCCGACAGCGCCGGTGAGAAAGTTCGAGGTGACGGCGAACAATGCCCAGCTGCTTTCCTTGAGCAGGGTCCAGCGGCGTTCGGCATTCGATTGTGACTGGCGGTCAGCCAGGTCGACCAAGGCCCGGGCGTTGCTTTTGAACAGTGCCGACAGGACATTCCCGGTTATTTCGTCATTCGCGAACGTTACTTGCCCGAACCCTTGCGCCTGCTTGAACGGGTTGACCAACTGTTCGGCCACGATCCACGGCGATGGCAGGCCGGTGGGGAGTACATATTGGTCATACTCATAACTGAGGGTGTTGTCCGGCAGCCATGCCAGCACGGAGTCCCTCAGCTCGCCGGGTTGATGCAATGCGTACAGCAGGTTTTGCCTGGAAGGAAACTGCAACAGGGGCAGGTCCTGCATCGGGCGATACAGCAGGCAAGGCCCGCTTTCTGCATTTCGAGGGCTGATGAGGAACATGTTCTCAACGCTGTCACTGCTGCTGATCAGGCGATGTTGCGGCGTCAGCTTGAGCGGGTAGATGGCGATGGAATGGGCCTTTTCGGTATCGCTGTCGAGCAACTCGCAGATGAATCGGTAGCCGAGCTCATCAATGCCCGCCTCCTGTTTGACCTTGCCTTCGAGCGCCAGCAGCGGCAACAGCAAGCGCAACTGGTCGCAGTAGAAGTTTTCCTGGCGTCGGGATTCCACGGGCTCGTCGATCAGCTTGCGTTTGATCAGCGCCGGGTACGCCTCGCCGATATTGACTTGTGCAGCCAGGGTGGTGAGGAACGCTGGTGTGAGCCATGGCGGAACCGACTGACCGTGCAGGAACGATACGGTTGCCATGTAGGGCGCCTGGTTTTCCATGGCAAACTCGGCGAGCGTCTCGGTGCGGTGGTCGAGGGGGTTGGGCAGTGTGAAGTTGCCAGAGGTAAAGCTGTTGGTGATGTTGATTCGCAGTTCATTGAGCGGCAGCGTCGCGGCATCGACTGCGCGGGTATCGGCGATGATCGCTTCAGCCATCAGGCGCTGGGCAAAGTCGATGATGGAAGGTATTTCGTTTCTGGCTGCCTTGTGCTCAGGCTGTCGATAGAGCTTGCCCAGTGCGGTGATGTAGCGGCTGTAGTCTTGAATGTCCTTGGGCGATGCGTTGCGCAGCCAGTCGGGAATCGCCGCGTGCAGTTGCATGAGCCGCGCGTGTTCGGTTTCGTCGAGCCCGCTTTCGAGTTCGGTATCATCTTCGACCGGTTTTTCAAGGGAACCTATCAAGGCGATGGCATCAAGCTGTGACGAGACCAGGGCCCAGGCCATATGGTCAAAAACGTTGCCATCAGGCTCGAAAAGCCGCCATGTCAAGGTGCGCCCTTCGAGCGATTCCTCAAGGCGGGCGGGCAGCGAATTGCCCAATTGTTCCATTGAGCTGAACGACTCATAACCGCGCTCGATCGTGTACATCACCAGCAACTCGCGTTCGCGGCAGGTGGCCTTGAGCACCAGGGCCCCGCCGATCACGAGGTGGCTGGCAACCGTGTTTTTAACGATGTCGATATCGATCAGGCACGCCTGAATGGCCGATAGGCCGCTGTTCGAATTCTTTCGTGCGGCCTTGTCCGGGGCTTCGAACACTTCGCGCGCCATCGTGCACTCGTCGACGTCCCAGCCTTTTACCGTTTGCACATTCAATGCCTTGCGCAGTGAATCGGACAACTCCTGCCAGCGAGGGATTTTCTGGCCTGTCTGGTTCCAGTAATCGAGCTGGCGCTTCTGCAGTTCGACGAACAACTGTGGCACCGAGTCGTTGAGTACCTGGGCAATGTCTTCGATGCTGACGGCGAGATGAACCGGGTCGTTGGCGTCGGATTCCAGGGTCAGGAAATGTTCGCCTTCGAGATAGTTGGCGGTTGTGCCATACAGGCTCTGCAGGACAAGTGTGTGGGTGAGCGAAAGGAATTCGACCGACTCCATCTCGACGTGATCATCCACCACCCGCCATTGCGGGGTGGCGACGAGGGTTTTGTCAGGGGCGATGTTCAGTGCCGGGTAGCGCGTTGCCAATTTCTCGCGCAGCAGGTCCGAAGCGACTTCACTCGGCAGCGGACTGTGGCTGGTCTGGCTGACCAGATCACTTTTTTCGAGAAGGGGTGTCGAGTCTTTTGGGGCGATCGGTGTCGGGGTACTGGTCATGATGTCGTGCCCCCGGTTTTCGCTTTCGGCAAGAACAATGATCGAGCCAGTTGTGGACTGATCTCGCTGCGGTAGATCGCGATCAACTCGTTGTTGCTGACCGTGCGCAGATCAAACGCGCCGCCCAGTGTGCGTTGCGCTTCGGTTTTCAAGTGCGCCGCACTGTAGGCGTCGGCAGCGGCGGAGGGCGTCGGGTAGTGAAAGTGGGCGTACCAGAGCACTTTGGCGGAGCTGGCGTCACGAATTTCATACTCCTCGAGATAGTCCTTGCGGTGCCCTTTGAGCCGCTTGCGCCCCGCAGTCTTGACGATGACGACCAACCCTTGGCTGTGCAGCCATTCGACGCGAGCGACGGTGGGAGGTTGTTGCTTGGTCATGCTGATTCGAGTCTGGAGACCCTTTTGATCAAGGCTGACCGCGCCCTCATTAAGCTGTTTGGCCATGCTCACAGCGGAGCCCGGACCGCCGTCAGTAATGTTCAGCTTGGTCAGGGCCTTTTCGATGGCGGTCGCGGCGTCCTCCATCCGGCGGGCCCTTTGTTGGAAAAGGTCCTCGATTTCCACGGGGATACGCCCCGGCCGTTTGGCGTGGGCCTCGGTTCTGCGGGTAAATTCGTCCAGCTCGTCGAGTAAGGCTTGTCCCGTCTGGGTACTGGTCTTCAGATCAACCGGACCGGTGGCCTCAGGCGCGCGCGAGCTCGACACATGTTCGAGCCAGACACCGGGCGTTTTCTCGTGAAAGGTCACGACCTTGCCGCTCAATGTCGAGGTCACATCGAGCAGCTCGGTGCCATCAGCGCTGGTACGCTCGCGCAGCTTGCCGACGACCGTTCCCTTGAAACGGGTCTTGATCACGCGCCTGGGCGCAGGCGCCGGGCGTGAGGGGCCGGGCGTCGGTTCCAGCATCCTGCGCTCATTGAGCAGGCTCGCCAGGTGTCTCTCGCTGCGCTTTTTGAATTCTTCGATTTGCTGGCGCATCCGCTCCAGCGGGGGCTGTAGCAATTGCCCCGAATACTCGTCGGGCAGATCGACGATTCGTTGGTCCAGGGTTGCGTATTGCTCCACCAGATCATTGAAGCCGTCGATGCGTTCTTCCAGGCCAAGCTCATGGTCCTGGGCCGCCAGGTCGATGGACGACTGGATGGTAAGGCCGGCATCTTCGACGAGTCGCTGCATGGCCTGGCTGGCTGGCGCGGTGTCGACCGTGGCGCTGTCGTCGAGGCATAACTCCTGCGCCAGGCTGATCTGGAACAGCTTCAGATCCTGCAGGTCGAACTTCGGCAGTTGCGCCTTGCATTGGCGGGCCGCTTCCCCCGCCTCTTTGCCCAGGCGCATCAGATCCTCGATGCGGGCGTGGGCGAACTCGATCTTCTCAATGTAGCCCTGGGTCATGTCGCTGGTGAGCTGATGGACCTGGCGGGGAGTCTGGGTGCCTTCGAGGGTCTCATTGTCCAGCAAGGCAAGGGACCTGCGCATGCTTTCTCCGAACGCCAGGTTTTGCCGGGTGAACCATTTCTCCGTCAGTAACAGCTGATAGTCCAGGCAACTGACCGTGACCGGGCGATAATTGACGATGGGCTCAATGGCGTTGAAATTCTTCACTTGGTCGATGTAGGCGCCGTAGGCCGCCAGCTGTGAGTCCAGCAGGTCGAGCAGGGGCTGGCGATTTGCATCGGTGGCGGCCTTTTCCGCGGCCTCGAGTTCATTTTGCAGTTCAAGCTTGCGGGCATCGAACGTGGTCAGTTGTTTCCTCAAATCCTCCCTGTGCTGTTGGTTCTTGCGTTCGATTTCCCTTCGGGCCCTACCGCCGCCGCGCAGCCGCAGGCGTGTGTCGACGAACCATTCGCCCTTTTCCGAGTGAATCAACAGGGGCCCCGTCCTGGCCGGGGTTTGTCTTGAATCGATGATCTGCACATCACCGTTGTCATTGAGCATCACTTCAAACCAGCGCTGATTGATTCGGGCATACCATTTCTGCTCGAGCGGGATCAGGAAGCGATGAGGACCGGACACGGCAGGTGTGTCTTTCAATGCCGCAGGCTTGGCAATCGCCAGGCTGTCCAGCAAGACCCCCAGCGGCACGCTTGGCAACAAGCCTTGGGTGTAGACCGACGTTTCATGGTTGGCAGGCAACTGCTCGGCGGCGACATCGGCCGCTTGATTCAGGGTGATTTTTGCCGGCCGCAGGGGTCTGGAAGCCGGTGTCGAAACCTTCTCGACGGTCTGCGGCGCAGGTTTGTCGCGACTTGCCGCGTGATGGGCAAGCACCATGCCCAGTGACAGGAACAGATCGGTCAGCGCGGCCCATTGTTGATCACTGTCGCCGACTTCGCGGGCTTCATTGGCTTCATGCAGGTCATCCATGATTTGCCAGATCCAGGCGGCCGTCCCGGCGGTGCGACCGAGGAAGGGCAGGGCAACATTGAACAGCATCCATGCGCCCTGTTTAAACGTCGCCCAACGCCGTTCTCCATTGGACACCGATTGCCTGTCCGCCAGGGTGACCAGTGCATTGGCGTTGGCGTTGAACACCGCTTGCAGCGGCGGCTCAGGGAGTGGCGCAGGACTGAAGGTGACAGCCCCCATCATGCCCAATGTCGAGGTGGGGTCGACCAACCACTGCGAGAGCGTCCAGACCGAGGGCAGCTCTCCTGGGAAGACATACTGGGAATAGTTGAAGTACAGGTCTTGCGGCAGCCAGGCCAGGACCGACTGGCGTAGCGCCTTGTCGTGTTTGATCGCGTACAGCAGATTCGCCTCGCTGGAATACTGCGTCAGCGGATGATCGAGCAGCGGTCGATACAGCAGACATGGCCCCTTGTCGGCCAGTTTCGGCCCGATCAGGAACATGTTGGCCACTTCGTCGGCCTTGTTGTCGCTGCGTCCCCCTGGAATGAATGCCAACGGACGAATGGCGATTTCCTGCCCGTCGACGTAGCGATCGGCCGTCTTTTCCTGCAAGGCGGCGACCACGTACCGATAGCCCTGTTCGTCGATGCCGCTGGCCCCGCCACGGATCTTCAGTTGCAGCGCCAGCAGCGGCAGTTGCAGGTGCAGTTGGCTGGTGTAGAGGCGTTGTCGACGCAGGCTTTCCCCGGGATCGACCAGCAACTTGTTCTTGATCAGCTCTGGGTAGGTTTTGCCGATGTTGACGGTGCTGACCAGTTCTTCCAGGTAGGCCGGCGTCAGCCACGCAGGCGCGGCCTCACCGTCGTTGTATTGCACGGTTTTGTCGCCCAGCGGCAGGCCGGCGAGGTTCTGCAATGCAAATTCAGCCAACGACATTTTCAGGGTCTGTGTCTGGCCGGGCACGATGACCGCGCCGAGCACAACCAGGCTGGTAATGCTGACTTCGATGTCCGCCAGTTTCAGTGAGGTCGCGGCTGCCTGATCCTTGATCTTCTGGTCCTTGATCATCTGATCGGTCAACGCCTGCAGGGCAAAATCAGGCAGCGCGGCAATGCCTTCATCAAAGGTCTGGCCGTGGTGCTGTTCACGCAGCAGCGCCAGGTCCATCAAGTGTCGGCTGTAGCGGGTCAGATCGGTGGGCGACGCGTTTGCCAGCCAGTCCGGCAACAGGTGCTGGATCTGGCTGTAGCGCGACGTCGAGGGTGGGTGAAGTTGCGAGAAATTGTTCGCCGATGCGGCCACCTGCGGATCAAGGGTTGGGGCCCAGGTGGCATTACCAAAGGCGCCGATGGCGTCGATCTCAAGGGCAATCAGCGCCCAGGCCTGATGCTCGAAAAACATCCCTGCGGGCTCGTACAGGCGCCATTGCAACGTGCGGTCATGTCTGGACGTGACCATGCGCCCGGACAGCATTTCGCCCAATAACGCCAGCGAATCGTAGCGCTTGAAGCCTTCGGCGATCGAATGGGTCACGACAAGGGTGCGATCCTCCAGTGTGCCCACCAGCACCGCCATTTCCAGGACCCACGAGTGTTTGCTCGTGGCGGTATCGAGGCTATCGATATCGATCAGGCAGGCCTTGGTCTGGTAGCGGTCGTGAGCTGCTCGTTCGTGCTTGTCGGGGTACTGGAAAAGGGACAGGGCCATTTCTCGCAGGTCCTCGTCCCAGTCCGTCACCTTGTCGACGTTCCAGAGCTTGTGTAGCGCGTCGCGCAACTGATGCCAGCGCGGCGTCGAGTCCGCGATGGGCCGGTTCCAGTAATCGAGTTGTTGCTCCTGATAGGCAACGAACAATAATTTGGCCAATGTGTTGAGCAGGCATCCGACGGCGTTGATCTTGACCGGTAGATGAGTTAACGGCTCGACTCCCGGTTGCCGTGTCAGGAAATGTTCACCGTCGAGATAGGTCACCGATTTGCCTGACAGGCTCAGTCTTACCAGCACCTCGGTCAGGAATTCAAAATGGCTCGTACCTGGAACGACTTGAGCGTCGGTCATGATCCAGGCAGGTGTCACCACCATCGTCACATTCGGGTCGATGTGCAGATTGGGGTAGTGGATGTCGAGGGCGGTACGTAGTGATTTTGCAGCGACTTCCCTGATCGAAGGACCTGCCACCAGTTGGGTCAGTACGTCGTCGGGGTTTATGGCGGGCGAGTCGGGCATGGCCGTTTCCTGTGTCCGGTGGAGCGCTGCGGGGGGCAACGCGGTTTTCGGGCAAGGTAGAGGGCTGGCGGTGGCTCAGGGTGGTAGATATGTATCGCTGACAAAAAAGACCCGCGTCACTGCGGGTCTTCTGTTTCAACTAGGTTCCGGATTTGATCTTGGTCCAGGCCCGGGTGCGTGCGCGTTCGGCATCCCGTGGCAACGGCTGCAGGGTGTAGAGCGTGCCCATCGCCGCTTCGGTCGGGTACAGGTTGGGGTTATTGCGGATCGCCGGGTCCACCAGTTCCGTGGCGTCCTTGTTCGGGTTCGGATAACCCACGAAGTCGCTGACCGGCGCGATCACCTGGGGTTGCAGCAGGTAGTTGATGAAGGTGTAGGCGTCCTCCGGGTTCTTCGCGCCTTTGGGGATGGCGAGCATGTCGAACCAGATCGGCGCGCCTTCCTTGGGCAGGCGCATGTCGACGACCACACCGTTCTTGGCTTCCTTGGCGCGGTTGGCGGCCTGGGAGAAGCTGCCGGAGTAACCGACGGCGACGCAGATGTCGCCGTTGGCGATGTCGGCCATGTACTTGGAGGAGTGGAAGTAGGTGACGTACGGACGGATCTTCATCAGCAGCGCTTCAGCCTTGTCGTAGTCCGCGGGCTTCTTGCTGTTGGGGTCCAGGCCCAGGTGTTGCAGGGCCAGGGGCAGGATCTCCGAGGGCGAGTCGAGCAGGGCGACGCCGCACTGCTTGAGCTTGCTGATGTTTTCTTCCTTGAAGATCAGGTCCCAGCTGTCCACCGGTGCGTCGGCCCCCAGTGCGGCCTTGACCTTGTCGGGGTTGAAGCCGATCAGGATGGTGCCGTACATGTAGGGCGCGGCGAACTTGTTGCCCGGGTCGTTGGCCTCGATCAGCTTCATCAGCTTGGGATCGAGGTGGTTCCAGTTCGGCAACTTGCTGCGATCCAGCGGCTGGAACACGCCGGCTTCGATCTGCTTGGCAAGGAACACGTTGGACGGCACCACCACGTCGTAGCCGGAGTTGCCGGTCAGCAGCTTGGCTTCCAGCGCCTCGTTGGTGTCGAAGATGTCATAGACCAGTTTGACCTGGGGGTTCTGCGCCTTGAAATCCTCCAGGGCCTTGGGGGTGATGTAGTCGAACCAGTTGTAGACGCGCAGCGTTCGTTCTTCGGCGTGAGCGCCAGTACTGAGCAGCGCCGCGCACAGGGCCGGAGCAATGACATGCTTGATCTTGTTCATTGTTCAAAACCTTCCAGCACGTTCACCGCGTTGATGCCGATTTCTTCCACCGCGTAACCGCCTTCCATGACAAACAGCGTCGGTTTGCCGAGGGCGGCGATGCGCTTGCCCATCGCCAGATAATCAGGGCTGTCGAGCTTGAATTGCGAGATCGGGTCGTCCTTGAACGTATCCACGCCCAGGGATACGACGACGATGTCGGCGCCATAGCTTTCGATCTCGTTGCAGGCTTGCTCCAGTGCAGCGCTCCAGGCATCCCAGCCACTGCCGGCGGGCAGGGGATAGTTGAAGTTGAAGCCCTCCCCGGCGCCTTCGCCGCGCTCGTCTTCATAGCCGAGGAAGAACGGGAACTCGGCTTCCGGATGGCCGTGGATCGAGGTGAACAGCACGTCGCTGCGCTCATAGAAAATCGACTGGGTGCCGTTGCCGTGGTGGTAGTCGACGTCGAGGATCGCGACTTTCTTGTGGCCCTGGTCGAGGAAGGCCTGGGCGGCGATGGCGGCGTTGTTGAGGTAGCAATATCCGCCCATCAAGTCGCTGGCGGCGTGGTGCCCCGGTGGACGGCACAGGGCAAAGGCACCGCGGGCGCCGCGCTGGATCTCTGCTTGTGCGGTCAGTGCGACTTGCGCCGCGCTGTAGGCCGCTTGCCAGGTACCGGCGGTGATCGGTGCGCCGCCGTCGAAACTGTAGTAGCCGAGCTGACCGTGCAGGCTGGTGGGCTTGATGCTGCGCAAGGTGCGGGCCGGCCAGGTGTAGGGCAGCAGGTCACCGTCGGTGTTGAACTCGGTCCAGCGCGCCCAGGCGCCTTTGAAAAAGTCGAGGTAGTCGCGGCTGTGGATACGTTCGATCGGGCCGAGGCCGAAATCCCCGGGTGCCTCGACGGGGCCCAGGTTCTGCTTTTGCACCCGTTGCAACACGTGGTCGGCACGGGAAGGCATCTCGAAGCAGGGCTTGAGTTGCCCGTCGATCAGTTCACAGCGGCCGTGGTGCAGGTGGTGATCGTCCGAGTAGATCGTCAGCATTTTGTTGTTCTCCGCAGGCTGTTTCGGTTGCATACAGTCTTGCGGCGTCGAGCGTTTCGGAGAACGGCAGGAAAGGCCAAAAGGGGATTAATATGGCCAAAATGATTGACCGAAATTCGCCCCTTGTACCTGTAGGAGCTGCCGAAGGCTGCGATCTTTTGATCTTCAGGGCCGAAACTGACTGGGCGCCACCCCACTCCAGCGCACAAACGCATGGCGGAAACTCGCGGTCTCGCTGAAACCCAACGCTTCGGCAATCCGGTAGATCGGCATCTGGTCCTCACACAACATCTGCTTGGCCTGCTCGAATCTCAACTCATCCAGCAATTCCTGATAACTGCACCCCAGATCCTTGAGATGCCGACGCAAGGTGCGCGCTGAACAATTCATCTGTTCGGCCAACCCTTCAAGCCCAGGCGCCGGATTCAATTGCGCGCTGAGCAACTGGCGAATCCGCCCCAACCACGCCTGGCGTCCGGTGAACTCGGTGTTCTGCTTGCGGCAGCGTTCGGCCATGGCCTGGTGGGTGATGACATCCGCCAGCGGCAGGGGTTGATCGAGCCAGCGCTTGTCGAAGGCAAAGGCATTGTTGCGTGCCCCGAAGTGCAGCGGGCAGTCGAAGTGTTCGGCGTAGCTCGCCTCATAGTCGGGCGCGGCATGTTCGAAGCGCGCGGCGAGCAGCGGCAGGACATGCCCGAGCAGGTCGTCGCAAATGACTTTCAGCGACACCAGGCAGAACTCGGCGTTGAACACCGCCAGCGCCGGATTCTCCCGGTAATCGGCGGCGACGAACCAGACGCACTCGTCGTCCTCTTCCAGGCTCAGCTCGAAAAGTGTTCCCAACAGCGCCGGATAACGCATCGCCAGGCGTAACGCGTCACCGAAGGTGGCACTGGTGAGCAGGGCATAGCCCAGTATGCCGTAGGACGAAACGTGCATCCGTTGGCCCAGTTCCAGGCCGATATCACGCTTGAGCGCGACGGCGTTGGCGCAGACCTGCATTTCCTGGTTGGTGGTAATACGGGTGTCCGCCCGGCTAAGGTCCGCGGCGCTGATGCCGCTGCCGGCCAACAAGGCTTCGCTGGACAGGCCTTCGGCCTTGAAGGCGTTGAGCACCAGGGAGACGGCGTTGAGGGTGGTCAGATGGGAGTGGAGCATGCTCGGTTCCGGCGTGGGGGTGCTGGAACCGAGCAACTTGTGTGCCGGTTTGAGTCAGTGAGCCTTAATGGCTACTCAACAACGAAGCTGCACCGGCACCGCCGAACAGTCCGGCACTGACCCGGTTGAACCAGCTCTGGCCCTTGCCGCTACGCAAATACCGCGCAGCGCCATGGGCACCGAGGCCGTAGGCCAGCTTGCACAGCAAATCCAGAACGGTCCAGGTGGCAATCATCACCAGCAGTTGCGGCAGGAAGGGTTGCTCGGCGCTGAGGAACTGCGGCAGGAATGCGGCGAAGAACAGGATGTCCTTCGGATTGCTGGCGCCCAGCATGAAGGCTCGCCCGAACAATGCGCGAAAGCGTGGAATCGCTGGCGCCTGAGGCACTTCGGCGCCGTGGGACGGTTGGCGCGATTGCTGCCAGCTCTGCCAGGCGAGATAGAACAGGTACAACGCGCCGACGATTTTCAATGCGCTGAACAACTGTTCCGATGCCAGCAGCAGGGCGCCCAGGCCCAGTGCCGAAGCACTCAACAGGCAGATCGAGGCAATCACGCCGCCGAGAAACGCCGGGTAGGAACGGACCAGGCCGTAATTCAAACTGTTGCTGATCATCAGCAAAGACAGTGGCCCCGGGATCAGGATCACCACCAGCGCAGCGCCGCTGAACAGCAGCCAGGTTTCCAGACTCATCACTTTCCTCCATTTGCACAAAAGCCTCACCCGACGGGGTGAGGCTGGTTTCAAGCGCGTCCCGCCGAGGCTTACAGGAAGATGAACTTGGCAATGAAGATTGCGCAGAGCACCCACAGGCTGACGGAAATTTCCTTGTACTTGCCGGTGCCGGCCTTCAGCGCCACATAGGTGATGAAGCCCAGCGCGATGCCGTCGGCGACCGAGAAGGTCAGGGGCATCATGATTGCCGTGACGATCGCCGGAATGCTGTCGGTCGCCTCGTCCCATTCGATGTGGGCCATGCCGCCCATCATCAGCATGGCCACATAGATCAGCGCACCGGCGGTTGCGTAGGCGGGGATCATCCCGGCCAGCGGAGCGAAGAACATGGCTGCAATAAATAGCACACCTACGGTCACGGCGGTAAGACCAGTCCGACCACCTGCCGCGACGCCAGCAGCACTTTCCACGTAGCTGGTGACCGGTGGAACGCCCACTACCGCACCAAACACACTGGAGGCACTGTCAGCTTTCATGGCGCGCGAGAGGTTTTCGATCTTGCCGTCAGCGTTCACCAGGTTGGCGCGCTGGGCCACCCCCATCAAGGTGCCGGCGGTGTCGAACATGTGCACGAAGAGGAAGGCCAGCACCACGCTGATCATGCTGACGTTGAACACGCCGGCGACGTTCATGGCCATCCAGGTCGGGGCCAGGCTCGGCGGGGCTGACATGATGCCCTCGTAGTGCACCAGGCCCAGGCCCCAACCGGCCAGGGTCACGGTGATGATGCTGATGAGGATCGCGCCGAACACCTTGTGATAGCTGAGGATGGCGATCATCAGGAAGCACACGGCGGCGAGCAGCGGGCCAGGCTCGCGCAGGGAACCGAGCTTGATCAAGGTCGCCGGGCTATCGACGACGATGCCCGCGGTTTTCAAGCCGATCAGCCCGAGAAACAGGCCAACGCCTGCGCCCATGGCGAAGCGCAAGCTGACCGGGATGCTGTTGAGCAGCCATTCGCGGATCCGCGAGAAGGTCAGGATCATGAACAGCACACCGGAGACGAACACCGCCCCCAACGCGGTTTCCCAGTTGTAGCCCATGGTGCCGACCACGGTGTAGGTGAAGAAAGCGTTCAGGCCCATGCCCGGCGCCAGGCCGACCGGCCAGTTGGCGTACAGCCCCATCAACAGGCAGCCCAGAGCGGCGGCAATGCAGGTGGCGACGAACGCCGCGCCATGGTCGATCCCGGCGTCGGCCATGATGTTGGGATTGACGAAGATGATGTAGGCCATGGTGATGAAGGTTGTCAGACCGGCAATCAGCTCGGTCTTCACCGTGGTGCCATGCAAGCTGAGTTTAAAGATGCGCTCCAGCCAGCCATTGCGTAGAGGCGGCGAGAGATCCAGCGTCGATGCTTCGGATTTGCGGCTTTCCACAGCGAGGTACTCCTCAAGAGTTTTATTGTTATTTCCAGGGCCGGACCCATGAGGGTGGCAGCGGCCCTTTGAGGCACTTGCGAATTTGTTGACCGATAGGTCAGGAACTCGCACGAAGTGGATTATGCTTTTGTATACAAATAAAGCAAATAATGTTTTTGGTTTTGTCGACGAAAAGTTTGGCAATAGGGATATATCGCCTTCGTGGGCCTCATCGCCAGCAGGCTGGCTCCCACAGATTTTGTGTACACCACAGATCACTGTGGGAGCCAGCCTGCTGGCGATAGGGGCAGAACAGTCAATCAACAACAGCCTGACTTTTCCCAAGCGCCAGATTCACCGCCAACCACCCATTCACCGCCGACTCCCCAGCCTCGGCAAACACCCGCTCAAGCAATTTCACCTGCTCACGCCGCAGCGCCTGCTCAAACCGCGCACCCTCGGCGGTCAATTCCAGCAGCCGCTTACGCTTGTCCATCTCGGATGCCACGCTGTCCACCAAATGCATTTCCAGGAGTTGGCGCAACGGCATGTTCAACGCCTGCTTGCTCACGCCCAGCAACGCCAGCAACTCCTTGACGCTCAGGTTCGGGTAACGGGCAATGAAAAACACGATGCGTTGATGCACCCGACTCAAGCCGCGCCGCTCGAGCATTTCATCGGCCTTGGCGGTAAAGGCCTGGTAACCGAAGAAAAACGCTTCCATGGCCTGCTGTTGGGAAATCGGGTTTTTAAGGTCAATCATGTTGACGTATCCGCTCGGGCTGTCGTAATTTCAGTCAACAAGTTTGACTTATTTTCCCCTGGCCTCGCTACCGGTGACTCCCATGGCTTTTTCCGAACGTGTCTCGCGCCTTAAAAGTTCCTTGATCCGTGAAATCCTCGCGGCCGCCCAGCGTCCGCAGGTGATGTCGTTCGCCGGAGGCTTGCCGGCCGAAGCCATGCTGCCGAAAGTCGACTGGGACCAGATGCCGGTGTCCATGGGCCAATACGGCATGAGTGAAGGCGAACCGGCCTTGCGCGAAGCCCTGGCGGCACAGGCGCGCGCGTTGGGTGTGCCATGCGAGGCGAATCAGGTCTTGGTGGTCAGTGGCTCCCAGCAAACCCTCGACCTGGCCGCCAAGCTGTATATCGACAAAGGCACCGAGATTCTGCTCGAGGCACCGACCTACCTGGCGGCGCTGCAGAGCTTCCAGCTGTTCGGAGCCCATTGCCTCACCGTGCCGCTGCAAGCCGATGGCCCGGACCTGGCGCAACTGCGCGCGCGCCTGGAAACACATCGCCCGGCGTTCATCTACCTGATCCCGACGTTCCAAAATCCATCGGCGGTGCGTTACAGCGAAGCCAAGCGCGAGGCGGTCGCGGCATTGCTGGATGAGTTTGGCGTGACCCTGATCGAAGACGAGCCTTACCGTGAGTTGACCTTCGATGGCGGCAGCGCCCAACCGATTGCCGGTCGCCTGAAGAAAGCCAGTTGGATCTACACCGGCACCGTGTCGAAAACCTTGCTGCCGGGCCTGCGCGTCGGCTATCTGATCGCCAGTCCAGACCTGTTCCCGCACCTGTTGAAGCTCAAGCAATCGGCGGACCTGCACACCAATCGGGTCGGCCAGTGGCAGGCGCTGCAATGGCTCGGCAGCGAGCCCTATCAGCAGCACTTGAGTGAATTGCGGGGATTTTACCGGGAGCGCCGCGACGCATTCCAGGCGGCGCTGCAAAGGCATTTTGCCGATCTGGCGGATTGGAACGTTCCTCAGGGCGGGCTGTTTTTCTGGCTGACGCTCAAGCAACCGCTGGACACCCGGACGTTGCTCAATGCGGCGCTGGCCAATGACGTGGCGTTCATGCCGGGTGAGCCGTTCTTCCCTGAGCCGGACAATCATCACGGGCATCTGCGGCTCAACTTCAGCCACATTGATCCGGTGCGGCTGGAGGAGGGGATAAAGCGATTGGCGGCGGTGGTGCGGCAGGCGCGGGCCATGCAAGCGGCCTGAAGAAAAAAACCGGCTCAATGGCCGGTTCTTTGTCTGGAGTTTGTGGCGGTTGTACCGGCCTCATCGCCAGCAGGCTGGCTCCCACAGGGGATTTGTGGTGTTCACAAAACCTGTGGGAGCCAGCCTGCTGGCGATAGGGCCGTCAATCACACCCCAAATACATCAGGCTGCAGCAAACCGCTTGTCCAGATAATCAATGATCACCTTGGACTCATACATCCAGGTCGTCTGCCCATTCTCTACGATTCGCAGGCACGGCACCTTGATCTTGCCACCTTGCTCGAGCAGGGTCTGGCGATCCGTTTCGCTGTTCTTCGCATCACGCAAGGCCACCGGTACGTTCAGGCGACGCAGGGTGCGGCGGGTTTTCACGCAGAACGGGCAGGCATGGAACTGATACAGGGTCAGGTCCTTGGCGGCGGCTTCGACCTGGGCCTGGGCAGCGGCAGGGCGCTGCTTCTTGCCGGGACGGGTGATGAAGTCGATGAAGATGATCAGTTGGCCAAGGCCGACACGAAGCGCTTTTACGAACACGTTGAAGCCTCACGGTGCTATTGGAGAAAGGCGCGCAGCTTACCTGATTTTTCCCGGACGAAAAAAAACCGGCGATGAATGCCGGTTCTCTTCGTGGGGCGAATTACTTGATCAGGCTGAGAAATTCGCTGCGAGTCGCGGCGTTCTCACGGAACTCGCCCAGCATCACCGAGGTGATCATCGACGAATTCTGCTTTTCCACACCGCGCATCATCATGCACATGTGCTTGGCCTCGATCACCACGGCAACGCCCAGGGCGCCGGTAACCTGCTGGACGGCATCGGCAATCTGGCGGCTGAGGTTTTCCTGGATCTGCAGGCGGCGGGCGTACATATCGACGATCCGCGCGACTTTCGACAAGCCCAATACTTTGCCACTCGGGATGTAGGCCACGTGGGCCTTGCCGATGAACGGCAGCAGGTGGTGTTCGCACAACGAGTACAACTCGATGTCCTTGACCAGCACCATTTCGCTGTTGTCGGAGCTGAAGAGGGCACCGTTGGTGACTTCTTCCAGCGTCTGTTCATAACCGCGGCAGAGGTACTGCATGGCTTTGGCGGCACGTTTTGGCGTGTCGAGCAGGCCCTCGCGGGAGGGATCCTCGCCCAGTTGGCCAAGGATCGCGGTGTAATTCTGTTCCAGGGACATGAAACTACCTGTGGGATTTTACGCAAAGGGCAAGGGTACGGTGACGGACACGACGCTGCAAGCGTGAAGCATCAGCTTTACTCGTCGCGGCCTTCCATCATGGTTCGTTTGAGCATCACATAAACAGCGCCCGCACCGCCATGTTTGGGCTGGCACGAGGTGAAACCAAGTACCTGCGAATGCTGGCGCAGCCAGGTATTGACGTGGCTTTTGATCATCGGCCGCTTGCCGTCCAGGCGCACGGCCTTGCCGTGGGTGACGCGCACGCAGCGGATTTCGAACTTGGTCGCTTCAGCCAGGAAGGCCCAGAGGGTTTCCCGGGCCTTTTCCACGTTCATGCCGTGCAGGTCAAGGCTGCCTTCGAACGGAATCTGCCCGATCTTGAGCTTGCGCATCTGGCTTTCCTGCACACCGTCGCGGGCCCACATCAGCTCGTCTTCCGGGCCGACGTCGATGACGAACTGGTCGGACAGCCCGTCAACGGTGGTGGCATCGGTACGCACGGTGGCGGCCTGGCGCAATTTTGCGATCTGCGCGCGGTCAGCCTTGGGTTTGCCGGTTTCGGCGCGATCGTGCTTGATCGGCTTGACGCCTTGGATCGCACTTTTGAACAGGGAAAAATCGTCGTCTTGCATGTCAGCCTCCGCGAAGGGCGGCCAGTTTACCCAACTCGAAGGGAATCGGGCGTGAGAAAACGCGCGGCAGCGGGCGACGATGTGCGCTTAGTCGTGTTTTTTCATCAGGTGTGGGGACATGTTCAGCGCGTTCGACTGCCGTGAACGGCGGCGGCAGCGGCGCCACAGCCACACGCCCAGGTACAGCACGAACAGGCCGATGACCAGGATCACTGCCGCCCCCGCGCGGTTGCTGTTCAACTCGCCCAGGGCGGGCATGTGACCGAACAGGGCGGCGGCACCTGCCATCGCCAGCAGCACGCCACAGGTCGCCAGCAAGGCGGCAAAGGCCGCGCCGAATCGAAAACGCCAGTTGCTTTGGCCTTTGGGCCGCAAGCGGCGAGCGTCAAAACCATCGGATAACTTCATTCCGACCTTCCTCAATGGGTATCGGCCCTTCGACCGGAAGTTGACCGGGATGTTCCTGAGGCTAAGACATTTACGGCGAACGAGAGGCTTTTGCGGATGAGCGGCGGCCTGCGCCGCCCATGAACCCTGCTCAGACCAGGTCGTTGGTCAGGGCGAGGGCGGCAAAGTTGTCCGCCATGATCGCCATTTCGGTCTGCTGCACATGCTCGGCGCTCAGCACGCCGCCCTTGTACGGCAGATCGCGGGTGGCGCAGGCGTCTTCCACCAGGGTGCAGCGGAAACCCAGGTTCTTCGCCGCCCGCACGGTGGTGCTGACACTGGAATGGCTCATGAAGCCGCACACCACCAGGTCCACCGAGCCCAGTTCTTCCAGGCGTTTTTTCAGGTCCGTGCCATGGAAGGCACTGGGCAGGATCTTCTCGATCTTGATTTCGCCGGCCAGCGGCTCCAGCCCCGGGATGAACTGGCCACGCTCGCCGCGGGGGTCGAACAGCCCACCGACGGTGCCGAGATGGCTGACATGCACGATGGGCCGGCCGGCCGCACGGGCAGCCGTCACCAATTGCTTGATGTTCGCGACAGCCGCATCCATGCCGCTCAGGGCCAGGGGGCCGCTGAGGTATTCTTTCTGGGCATCGATGATGATCAGGGTCGCATGACTCAGTTTGGCTGCTGCGTAACCGCGGCCGCTGAGTTGAAACATCGTTTGTGGAACGGACATTCTGGGGCTCCTTCGAGTGGGGCTTTTGCGACATTGTCCTCTGGCTGAGCGCTTCTGTGAATCGCTACCATCGTAGGCACCGTCGTTACTGGCGTGCAGCGTTGTCAAGTATGACGTTTTGTTCAAGGGTGGGTGAGAAAACCAGAAGTTTCCTACATTTGCCCCGGTATTTTTCCTGCGTTGTCGAGACGACGTTTGACTGGTAGAATCGCCCGTCGATTTTTCTGGAGTTTACCGTCGTGATCACTTCCCGCCTTCGTACCCTGCGTGACCATATCCGTTGGGCCGTCAGCCGCTTCCATGGGGAGGATCTGTTTTTCGGCCATGGGACCGACAACGCCTGGGACGAAGCCCGTCAACTGGTGTTGGGTGCGCTGCACCTGCCGTGGGAAATCGCCGACAGTTACCTGGACTGCAATCTGGAAGAAGACGAAGTGGCCCACCTGCAGCACCTGCTCCAGCGCCGCATCGAAGAACGCGTGCCAACCGCTTACCTGCTGGGTGAAGCCTGGTTCTGCGGCCTGTCGTTCATTGTCGATGAGCGCGTGCTGATCCCGCGTTCGCCGATCGGCGAACTGATCGAAAACCGTTTCACGCCATGGCTGGGCACTGAGCCGGCGCGGATTCTCGACCTGTGCACCGGCTCCGGCTGCATCGGTATTGCCTGCGCCTATGAGTTCCAGAGCGCAGAAGTGGTGCTGGCCGACCTGTCGTTCGAAGCGCTCGAAGTGGCAAACCAGAACATCGAGCGCCACGGCGTCGACCAGCGTGTCTACACGGTGCAGGGCGATGGCTTCGATGGCTTGCCGGGGCAGCGTTTCGACCTGATCGTGTCGAACCCGCCGTACGTGGACGCCGAGGATTTCGCCGACATGCCGGACGAATACCAGCACGAACCGGAACTGGGCCTGGCCTGCGGCGATGACGGTTTGAACCTGGTGCGGCGCATGCTGGCCGAGGCCGCGGACCACCTGACCGAGAAGGGCTTGCTGATTGTCGAAGTGGGCAACAGCCAGGTGCATGTCGAGGCGTTGTACCCGCAAGTCGATTTCGCCTGGCTGGAATTCGAGCGCGGCGGGCATGGCGTGTTCATGTTGACGGCCGAGCAGTGCCGCGAGCATCAGGCATTATTCGCGTCCCGCGTCTAATTCCTTGAAACCCTATCGCTGGCCTGCCAGCGATGGCATCGCCGCCGACTACCGGTGTGTCGCAATCCAGATCAACAACCCCGCCTGAAACACTGCAAACGCCACCAAACAGGCAATGGTAAAGCGCAAACCGGCGTCTTCACGCTGGTATTTGCTGACCTTCTCTTCGTGTTTCTTCAGTTTGACTTCCTGCTCGGCCAGGTTCTGCTCGGCTTGCTGGAGCATCTGCGCCGCCTCGAGAATCTCCACCACCTGCAGTTTCTCGGTGTTCCAGTCGCCCAGCAAGTCACCGACCCTGACTTCCTTGACGCTGCCTTTCAAATGCTGGGCATCGGCGTAGACCACGTCGAAACCGTGCACCCGCAAAAAGTGATCGCGGCGCAGGCGCGTGTCTTCGTTCAGCGCGTCCTTGTTGTTGAGGTCGGTGCCGTCGACGGTGTAGCCAGGCCAGCGTTTCTTCGCCCAGTTGATACCGTAGGCGGCCATGAAACGGCCGATGCCGCGGTTCAGCGGTTCGATTTGCAGGCCGCTGTCCGGTCCGAAATGCACGCGTTTTTCGAGGTGATCGACCCACACATCCAGATGATTCTGTTCCTTGCGCACCCGCTGGCCGGGCAGGGTGATGCGCATGCGCAGCAGGCTGCGGACCTTGTCTTGGCGCTCGGCATAACCGAACTCGACAAAACGCAGGGGCCGGCCACCGGTGCTCCGATCGGTCTGCAGCGGCGCCAGACGGAGCATTTTCGGGTGCTCGACGTCGACGTCCGCCCAGGGCAGCTCGACCGCTGGCGGTGCCTCTTTTTCAGCGGTGGTGTCGGGTGAAGTCGGGGTATCGGTCATAACGGCGAGATCCTGTCCAAGCTCTACTTGTCGCCAGCCATAGCGCTGGCGACAAAGACTTATCGGCCGTTTTTTTCAGGACTGGAGTGCTAAAGGCGCTTAAGAGGTGCGAAGTCCGTCAATAAAAGCCAGGATTCGCGTGCCCAGCTCAGCCGCCAACGGCAATTGCGGGTCTTTATAGGAGGCCAATTGCCGTTTAACGTCGTTGGGCACGATGCGCATGACGTGGTTCATGCCTTCGATCAGCGCCAGTTCGGCGTCCGGCTTGGCCGCCTTGAGCAGCTTGGCGTCATTGATCCCGACCTGGATGTCGTTGCTGCCCTGGATGATCAGCGCCGGCATTTTCAACCTGGCGAACGCCGCGGCAGGGTCCTGGCGGAACAGTGAAATCAGGTACGGCTGCACACTCGGACGGAAAATCACCTGCAGTTGCGGTGGCACGTTGTCGTCAGTCTTCCCGGCCTTGAGGCTGTCGAGCAGTTGGTTACTGCGCAGCACCAGCGGAGGAGGGAGGCGGTTGCCCAGTTGCTCGCGCAGCACCTGGTCGATCGGGCGGGCGCTGCCGGACATGGAAATCACCGCCGCGGCATCGACGCTGGGGGCCGCGAGGCTGGCGATCAAGGCGCCTTCGCTGTGGCCCAGCAGGATCAGCTGGCTGAAGCGCGGGTCGGTCTTGAGTTTGCGGCTCCAGGCTTCGGTGTCGGCCACGTAGCCTTCCACCGACAGATTGCGTTCGTCAGGGGCTGCCGCCAGGCTCGCCGCCACGCCGCGCTTGTCGTAGCGCACGCTGGCGATGTTGTGTTTGGCCAGTACCCAGGCCAGGCGCTTGAGGCTGTCATTGCGCCCGCCGTCGGGGTTGTTGCCGTCACGATCGGTCGGACCGGAGCCGGAAATGATCAGCACAACCGGCACCGGCGTTTCGGATTTGGGCAGCAGCAACGAGCCGAACAGCTCTCCGGTGCCGGTATCCAGGGTGATCGGCCGCTGCAGGACAGTGGCCTGGGCAAAGCCGGAAATCAGGGTAAGGCTCAAGGCTAGAACTCGCAGCATCGTCACGCCATCATCGTCAAGGTGCGAGTTGGACTCACACGCACCCATAAGGTTCGAGGATGAACTACTTGGATAGCCTGCGTATACTGGCGCGCATTACGTATTCAGGTTCATTTCACGGAGCGTCCTGCATGTCCGGCAATACCTACGGCAAGCTGTTCACTGTCACCACCGCTGGCGAAAGCCATGGCCCGGCGTTGGTCGCCATTGTCGATGGCTGCCCGCCGGGCCTGGAGATTTCCCTGGAGGATCTGCAGCGCGACCTCGATCGCCGCAAGCCCGGCACCAGCCGTCACACCACCCAGCGCCAGGAAGCCGACGAGGTCGAAATCCTCTCGGGGGTGTTCGAGGGTCGCACCACCGGCTGCTCCATCGGCCTGTTGATCCGCAACACCGATCAGAAGTCCAAGGATTACTCGGCGATCAAGGACTTGTTCCGTCCGGCCCATGCCGACTACACCTACCACCACAAATACGGCGAGCGCGATTATCGCGGGGGCGGGCGCAGCTCGGCCCGGGAAACCGCGATGCGCGTGGCGGCCGGTGCGATTGCCAAGAAGTACCTGGCAACCCAGGGGATCGTCATTCGTGGCTACATGAGCCAGCTCGGCCCGATCGAAATCCCGTTCAAGACCTGGGACTCGGTGGAGCAGAACGCATTCTTCAGCCCTGATCCGGACAAGGTGCCGGAGCTGGAAGCCTATATGGACCAATTGCGCCGCGACCAGGATTCGGTCGGCGCGAAGATCACCGTGGTCGCCGAAGGCGTGATGCCGGGGTTGGGCGAGCCGATTTTCGACCGACTCGACGCGGAGCTGGCCCATGCGCTGATGAGCATCAACGCGGTCAAGGGCGTGGAAATCGGCGCCGGTTTCGCCAGCGTCGCCCAGCGCGGCACCGAGCACCGCGATGAGATGACGCCAGAGGGTTTCCTCAGCAACAACGCCGGCGGCATTCTCGGCGGCATCTCGTCCGGCCAGCCGATCGTGGCCCACCTGGCGTTGAAGCCGACCTCGAGCATCACCACGCCGGGCCGTTCCATCGACATCCATGGCAACCCGGCGGAAGTCATCACCAAGGGTCGTCACGACCCGTGCGTCGGCATCCGCGCCACGCCGATCGCCGAAGCGATGATGGCCATCGTGCTGATGGACCACCTGCTACGCCACCGTGGGCAGAACGCCGATGTGCGGGTGAGCACGCCGGTGCTGGGCCAGATCTAAGACACCGGTGGCGGCCCTCCCGTACTGGCGGCTTTCCAGCTTTTATCTGTTCTATTTCGCCTTGCTCGGTTCGACAGCGCCTTTTCTGGCGCTGTACTTCGATCACCTGGGGTTCTCCGCGGCGCGCATCGGCGAGCTGGTGGCCATCCCCATGCTGATGCGTTGCGTGGCGCCGAACCTCTGGGGCTGGCTCGGCGACTACACCGGGCGGCGGCTGGCCATCGTGCGCCTGGGCGCAGTGTGCACGCTGCTGACGTTTTCGCTGATTTTCGTCAGCCAGACCTATGCCTGGCTGGCGATGGTCATGGCCTTGCATGCGTTCTTCTGGCACGCGGTACTGCCGCAGTTCGAGGTCATTACCCTGGCGCACCTGCAAGGGCAAACCTCTCGCTACAGCCAGATTCGCCTGTGGGGCTCCATCGGTTTCATCATTACGGTGGTGGCGCTCGGGCGCTTGTTCGAATGGCTCAGCCTGGATATTTATCCCGCAGCGCTGGTGCTGATCCTGGCCGGGATCGTGCTCAGCAGCCTGTGGGTCCCGAACGCCCAGCCCGTGCAGGGCGAGCGATTGACTGGCGAAGGTTTCCTCGCGCAATTGCGCAGCCCCGGGGTGTTGGCGTTCTACGCGTGCGTGGCGCTGATGCAGATGAGCCATGGGCCCTATTACACCTTTCTCACCCTGCACCTCGAGCGACTGGGTTACAGCCGCGGCGTGATCGGTATGCTCTGGGCCGTCGGCGTGGTGGCGGAAGTGCTGATGTTCATGGCCATGAGCCGGATCCTCGCGCGGTTCTCGGTGCGGCGCGTGCTGCTGGCGAGCTTCCTGCTGGCGGCGTTGCGTTGGCTGCTGCTCGGCTCGTTCGCCGAATTTCTCTGGGTGTTGTTGTTTGCCCAGGTGCTGCACGCGGCGACATTCGGCAGTTTTCACGCCGCGGCCATCCAGTTCGTGCAGCGCAGCTTCGGCCCGCGCCAGCAAGGGCAGGGCCAGGCGTTGTACGCCGCACTGGCCGGCACCGGTGGCGCAATGGGCGCGCTGTATTCCGGTTACAGCTGGAATGCCCTCGGCGCCCCCTTAACCTTTAGTATTGCCAGCCTCGCAGCGCTGGCGGCAGCCGTTATCATTGCCACACGAATGCAAGAGGACACGCGCTCCCTCTTGAACAATCAAGGAGTTGCCAGATGAGTAGCCTGTCCGTTTATCACCTTTCCAGTCCCGACATCCCCAACAAGGTGCTGACCCACTTCGAAGACATTGCTTCGACGCTTGCCGAGCAGGGGGTTCGCTTCGACCGCTGGGAAGCCACGGCGAAGGTCCGCCCCGGCGCCAGCCATGAAGACGTCATCAATGCCTATCAGGCGCCAAGTGACAGTCTGATGACCGAGCACGGGTTGCGTGCGATGGATGTGATCAGCCTTGACCGCGATCACCCGCAAAAAGACTCGATACGCGCAAGCTTCATCGAAGAACAGCGCCAGGACCAGGACGAAGTCATGCTGGTCGCCGCGGGCAGCGCCTTGTTGTCTGTGCGTATCGACGATTACGTCTACGCCGTGCTGTGCGAGAAAAACGACCTGATAATGCTGCCGGCGGGCACGCGGCAGTGGCTGGACATCGGCGAACAGCCTTTTGTCGTTGCGATTCGTCTGTCCAGCAATCAGCCTTGGGTGGCCAATTTCACCGGCGACGACATTGCGGGTCGATTCCCGCGAATGGACGACTGAGCGGTCTGCGAACACAACTCAGGCCGTGAAGCGCCAGCTTGCACGGCCTGATGGTTTACCGAAGCCTGACGCTTACAGCGAATGATAGGTCGGCAGGGCAAAACGCTGCTGGCTTTGCAGCATGGAGATTTGCGGCAACTCGCTGGCCTGTTCGGCCAGGTCGCGGCGAATGGCGCTGATGACCCACGACAGTTGGTCGCCATTGTGCAGCTGCTGGTAGGAAATCGAGCGTTTGAATTCCCGGCCTTCGCTGCGCAAGGTGAGCAGGATGCCGCCGTCAGGTCGATCCTGGGTGATCACGTCGAAGTTGGAGAACAAGGAAGAGAATTTTTCTTGGATCAGGCTCATGTCTATCAGCTCCGTAAGTGCTTGGATGGCAAAGCATGGGGAGGCTGTTGCAGTGATTGTGCCAGTATTTATCCGTAGAAAATATTCATATAAAACAACGACTTATAATTTTTGAAGTTTTTTGCTTTCGTGCAATCTGCATGAATGGCTATCGTGCATCCTGCATTTTGCGGGGTCCTCGGCGATTCGATTGAACCATTTCCCATCCACGCGCTCATCATTTCAAACGTCGGTGTCGCGGATACAAAACATTTCAAAAACCGCGTGTACAGCTGCAGAACCGTTGACGTATTTTCGGGGTCGATCAATGCCGCCCGACAATAAGAAGAGCCAACGGGAACCGCCATGAGCCGCACGCAGCGCGACACCATCACCTGGGGCATGATGCTCCGCAAGCTGCCTTCCATTGCCAAAGCCATTCCTCGCGTGGTCAAGGGCATGAAGGTCGCCAACGTCACGGATCCGACCCAAGCGTGTGGCCTGGGCTGGAGTTTCGAGCAGGCCACCCTGCGTAACCCCGAAGGCCCGGCCTTGCTGTATGGCGAGGTGCAACTGACGTACGCGCAGGTCAACCGTTGGGCCAATTCCATCGCCCATCACCTGATGGCCCAAGGCATCGGTAAGGGCGACGTGGTGGCGGTCTTCATCGAGAACCGCCCGGAACTGCTGGTGACCATTCTGGCGTTGGCCAAGGTCGGCGCCATCAGCGCGTTGCTCAATACCTCGTTAACCCGCGATACCCTTATCCATAGCCTGAACCTGGTGACGCCAGCGGCGATTGTCGTCGGTGCGGAACTGGTCCCGGCCTACCTGGCGGTGCGCGAGCGGGTGTCGATCGAGGTGGCGCGTACCTGGTTCGTCGCCGATCAGGACACCTACAGCCACCCGGGCATAGCGCCCGAAGGGTTCGTCAACCTGATGACCGCCAGCGTTGACGCCTGTAGCGACAACCCCGCCAGCAGTCAGCAGGTCTTTTTCGACGACCCCTGTTTCTACATCTATACCTCGGGCACCACCGGGTTGCCCAAGGCCGGGGTTTTCAAGCACGGGCGCTGGATGCGCAGTTGCGCAAGCTTCGGCATGATCGCGCTGGACATGCGTCCCGAGGACATCGTCTACTGCACCTTGCCCCTGTATCACGCCACCGGCTTGTGCGTGTGCTGGGGCTCGGCCATCAGCGGGGCCTCGGGGTTCGCCATCCGCCGCAAGTTCAGCGCCAGAGAATTCTGGAGCGATGTACGCAAGTACCGGGCGACCACCCTGGGCTACGTCGGTGAGTTATGCCGCTACCTGGTCGACCAGCCTCCCAGTGTCGACGACAGCCAGCACGGCGTGACCAAGATGATCGGCAACGGTTTGCGTCCGGGCGCATGGGGCGAGTTCAAGACGCGCTTCGCGGTCGAGCATATCTGCGAACTGTACGCCGCCAGTGACGGCAACATCGGTTTTACCAACATCCTCAATTTCGACAATACCGTGGGCTTTTCCCTGATGTCCTGGGAGCTGGCGGCGTACGACCACGACAGCGGCGCGCCGACCCGTGGCGCCAACGGTTTCATGCGCAAGGTCGGCAAGGGCGAGCAGGGGCTGCTGCTCGCCAGGATCGACGACAAGGCACCGCTGGATGGTTACACCGACCCGCACAAGACCGAAAAGGTCGTGCTGCACGACGTGTTCGTCAAGGGTGACCGCTACTTCAACACCGGCGACCTGTTGCGCAACATCGGATTCGGTCATGCGCAGTTTGTCGATCGCCTGGGCGACACCTACCGCTGGAAGGGTGAAAACGTGTCGACCACCGAGGTCGAGAACATCCTGCTGCAGCACCCGAACATTTCCGAGGCCGTGGCCTATGGCGTGGAAGTGAACAACACCAACGGCCGGGCCGGGATGGCCGCGATCACCCCCGCGGAATCCCTGGCGACCCTGGACTTCGACGAGTTGCTGGCCTTCGCCCGTCAACACATGCCGGCCTACGCGGTGCCGTTGTTTTTGCGGGTGAAAGTGAAAATGGAAACCACCGGGACGTTCAAATACCAGAAGACCCGACTCAAGGACGAAGCGTTCGACCCCGGCAGGACCGGCGTTGACCCGATCTACGCCTGGTTGCCGGGCACCGACACCTATGTGCAAGTCACCGAGCAGGTCCTGGCGGAGATCCAGGGAGGCAAGCATCGCTATTGAACAGGGCTATGGCCGTGTTCCAGAAAAAAGAAGTGACAGTGACGAGCCCGCTCGGGAAACTGTCGGCTTTGCGAAAAACTGAAAGTGGAGCGTTCAATGTCAGACAACAGCCGCCAGATGACCCCCGAAGAAGCTGCCGAGTTTGCCGAACAGGTCTTCAACAAGGCGCGTGAGGGCGATGCGGCCATGATGGCTGCGCTGCTGAGCAAGGGCCTGCCGCCGAACCTGCGCAATCACAAGGGCGACACCTTGCTGATGCTGGCCGCTTACCACGGCCATGTCGACACGGTAAAAGTCTTGCTCGAACACAAGGCCGATCCGGAAATCCGCAACGACAACGGCCAGAGCCCGATTGCCGGCGCGGCCTTCAAGGGTGACCTGGCCGTGATCAAGGCCTTGGTCGAGGGGGGCGCACAGGTCGAAGGTTCGTCTTTCGACGGCCGCACCGCGCTGATGATGGCCGCGATGTTCAACCGCGTCGAAGTGGTCGACTACCTGATCGGCAAAGGTGCCGACCCGCGCGCCAAGGACGCCAACGGCATTACCGCGCTGGATGCCGCCAAGACCATGGGTGCCGTCGATACCGTTGCGCAGCTTGAGAAACTGCTGGGCTGATGGCGTTTCGGGCCAGGTTCGATCAGCCGCTTTGCTGAAGGACCTGGCCTGACAGACTCAATAAACCCACACCTCGACCCGCCGGTTCCTGATCCGCCCCTCATCCTCGCTGTTGGCTGCCACCGGCATTTCGGCGCCGAAACCGCGAACATCACGCAGCACCACGCCACTTTTCACCAGTTCGCGGCGCACTGCCATGGCCCGCAGTTTCGAGAGCAGATCGGCACGTGCCGGGTCGAGCTTGGCATCGCCGAACCCTACCAGCGTTACCCGGCGATCGGTCTTGTCGTGCTGTTTCATGTAGTCGAGCACCCGTGACAGGTCCTGTCGGGCCTTGTTGTCCAGGCTGGCGCTGCCTTCTTCGAAGCGAAAGTTCACCGTCAGGCGCATGGCGTGGCGGCTCAGTGCCTGGTAGCCCTCGGGCATCAACGCATTCGGCGTGACGTTCATGGCCTGGATGGTTTGGGCAATAAAGCCATTGGCCGCGACGATCGCCTGGCCCTTGGGGCTTTGCGCGAAGGCCACCAGCGCTTGCGCCCAAGGGTTGTTGCCCTTGGGTGGCAGGTAAAGGAACAGGCGCCGGGATAACGGGTAGTCTTCCGTGGCAATCAGGCTGCTGAGCGGCAGCATCGCCATGGACTGGCCGTCGGCAATCGCCACGGCCTTGGCCGAGCGCACGTAGGGCAGGCCGATGAAGCCGATGCCATGGGGATCCTGAGTGACGGCGTCGGACAGTTGTTCGCTGGATTCAAACCGTTTTGCGCTGCCGCTCAGGGTTTTGCCATGACCACTGAGAACCAGCTCCTTGAAAGTATCGTAGGTGCCGGACTGATCATCGCGCGCATAGAGATGAATGGCGCCGCCTTGGCCACCGAGTTCTTCCCAGTTTTTCACCTCGCCGCTGAAAATGCGTGCCAGTTGGCCGGTATCGAGGGTGTTCAACGGGTTTTGCGGATGCAGGATGATCGCCAGTCCATCGATGGCGATGACCTGTTCGGCGGCGGCGCTCTTCAGGTCACCCAGTGGTTGGAGGCTGACCAGCTCGCTGTCCTTGATCGGCCTGGAAGAGGCAGCGAGATCGGCACTGGCGCTTTTCAGCGCGGTGAAGCCGGTACTGGAGCCGTGGGCCGCCAGCTCCACTTCGACCCGACGGCCTTCCAGGGTTTCACCGACGATACGCGATTCGTTGGCCTTGTCCGCCGCTTCGCTGTGCACCTTGAGCAGACCCTGCTCGCGCATCAAACCCTCGACCAGCGCCGGCCCCAGTGCCGCGCCAATGGTGTTGGAGCCCTGGATGCGCAACACCGGACCTTGCCCGGGGATCGGTAACGGGCTGGCCGTGGCCGTCGGCGGCAGTCCGATGCACAGTATCAACAGGAACAACACGCGCAGGGTCATGCCGGCACCTAAATGGCCAGAGGAGGTGCCGAGAGATTAAGTCAGTAAGATGTCTTGAATATGACAGAGCAAAAGATCGCGCCTGCGGCAGCTCCTACATTGGATCGGCGTACTCCTGTAGGAGCTGCCGCAGGCTGCGATCTTTTGGTATTAGCTCAGTTCCAACCAGATCGGCGCATGATCCGACGGCTTCTCCATTCCACGCAGTTCGTAGTCGACACCGGCCGCCTTGACCCGTGGCAACAGACCATGGGAGGCGAGGATCACATCGATCCGCAGCCCGCGCTTGGGCTCATCCTCAAAGCCACGGCTGCGATAGTCGAACCAACTGAAGACGTCAGCCACCTCGGGGTTCAGGTGGCGGAAACTGTCCACCAGGCCCCAGTTCTTCAATCGGGCCATCCACTCGCGCTCTTCAGGCAGGAAGCTGCATTTGCCGGTTTTCAGCCAGCGTTTCATGTTGTCCGGGCCGATGCCGATGTCGCAGTCTTCCGGGGAAATGTTCACGTCGCCCATCACCACCAGCGGCTGGTCGTTCTTGAACTGGCTTTCCAGCAGCACCTGCAGGTCGCTGTAGAAACGCTGTTTGGCCGGGAACTTGGTCGGGTGGTCGCGGCTTTCGCCTTGGGGGAAGTAGCCGTTCATGATGGTCACCGGCACACCGTTGGCATCGGCGAAGGTGCCCCAGATAAAACGCCGCTGGGCATCCTCTTCATCGGTGGCAAAGCCTTTGTGCAAGGCCAGTGGCTCCTGGCGCGACAGCAGAGCGACGCCGTAATGACCCTTTTGCCCATGGAAATACACGTGGTAGCCCAGGGCCTTGACCTCTTCAAGCGGGAACTGGTCGTCGTGGACCTTGGTTTCCTGCAACCCGATCACGTCCGGCTGATGTTTTTCGATCAGCGCCGCCAGCTGATGGGGACGGGCGCGAAGCCCGTTGATGTTGAAGGAGACGATCTTCATGCTCGGCAGTCCTGGCAAAAGGGCGATGCTAGCTGACATGGGCAATGGGGGCCAGTGCGGGGTGGGACGAACAGGGTTTCATTGCCTACACTGATTTGCGATCAGCAAGGAACTGTCTCGGCCCCAATGAGCTCGTAACAACAAGAGCGCAGCCCCGCGAGCTGCGTCAGGGAGAACGACCGTCATGCCTGAAACCTCCACCGCCATTGCCGATATCCACATGCTCGACAGCGGCTATTCCCGCGAAGCGCGTTCTCTGCTGTATCAGGCCTACCGCCACGAGCCGACGTTCAGCTACCTGTTCGAAGCCGAGCGTCCGGGCTATGAACAACGGGTGCGCGCCACCGTGCGCGAGTTGGTCAAGCAACACTTTTTCCAGGAGCTGCCGGCCATCGGCCTGCTGGTCAACGACCGGTTGATCGGCATTGCCCTGATCGCGCCGCCACAACGGCGCCTGGGGGTGACGGAAAGTTGGGCCTGGCGCCTGCGCATGGTGCTCAGTACCGGTTTTCGCTGCACCCGGCGCTACCTTGAGTACCACGACGCCGTGGCGGCCTGCGTGCCGAATGATTCGGTGCACGTACTGCCGTTGCTGGGGGTTCACCCGCAATTCCAGGGCAAGCACTTTGGTGAGCAACTGTTGCAGGCGGTACATAACTGGTGCGCGGTGGATGAAAACTCCCAGGGCGTGATTCTCGACACCGGCAACCCGCGTTATCTCGACTTCTATAAGCGCCAGGGCTACGAAGAAATCGGCGAGGTGGCCGTTGGACCGGTTCGCGAACACGTGTTTTTCCACGCGAATCCGCAGGTATTACATTCAGCAACGGCTTGAGGCCGAACTTTACGTGCACGCCAGGCTCTATCACGCTCCACGCTCGTGATAGCATCCGCGCCTATGAATTTTCCAGGAAGAATTACCAGTGGCGTACTGCTGCTGATCACCAGCTGCGCGGCACTGGCGCAAAGTGAATTGGATGTGCGGATCAAACCGTCCAACGATGCACTGAAGGCCAATATCGAAGGCTATATCGGCAGTCTCGGCGATCGTGACGAAGAGGCTTTGCTGCGCTTCAGCCGTGGCGCCGAGGAACAGGCGCGCAAGGCCGCCCAGGCCTTGGGTTACTACCAGCCGCAAATCGACAGCGAAGTGAAGGGCGGCAAGTCGCCGCGCCTGGTGCTGACCATCGATCCCGGCGAGCCGGTACATCTGCGCAACGTCACCATCCGCGTCGACGGCCCGGCGGCCAGCCTCAAATCCTTTCGTGTGCCCAAGAGCCCTGCACTGCAAACCGGTGCGGTACTCAACCACGGTCAGTACGAGGACGCCAAGCGCCTGATCCAGAACCAGGCCTCGCGTTTTGGTTTTTTCAGTGGCCGCTTCAGCCGCCAGAAGTTGGCGGTCGACCCGCGGGCCGGCGTGGCCGATATCGAGCTGGTCTACGACAGTGGTCCGCGCTACTCGCTGGGCAAGGTCAATTTTGAAGGCGACACACCGTTCGACGAAGACCTGCTGCAACGCATGGTGCCTTTCAAGGCCGGTACGCCGTACGACTCCGAACTGATCGCCGAGCTCAATCAGGCGCTGCAATCGAGCGGCTATTTCGAAGGCGTGCGGGTCGACGCCGCGCCGACAGCGTCCAAGCACGATGTGATCCCTGTGGACGTCAAGCTCGAAACCCGCAAGCCACGCACCATGGGCCTGGGCATTGGCTACTCCACCGACGTCGGCCCACGGGTCAAGGCCAACTGGACCCGGCACTGGGTCAACCCCCAGGGCCACAGTTATGGCTGGGAGACCGAAGTCTCGGCACCTCGGCAAAACGTCGGGTTGTTCTACGACATTCCCCTGGACCCGCCGCTGACCGACAAGCTGCGTTTCGCCGGTGGTTACCAGAACGAAGAAATCGCCGACAAGGACAGCCTCAGCAAGTTGCTGACCGTAGGCCCCGAGTGGCACAGCAAGCTGCCCAGCGGCTGGCAGCGGGTGGTGTCGCTCAAGTGGCAGCGCGAGGAATACCGCCTGGGCGACGATTCCGGCCTCAGTACCTTGCTGATGCCCGGTGTCAGCTATTCGTACCTGAAAAGCGACAACCGTATCGACCCGCACAATGGTTATCGCCTGCAGTTCGAAACCAAGGTCGCCAAGGAAGGCCTGGGTTCCGATAACAACTTGCTGTACGGCACGGCGCTGGTCAAAGGCCTGACCACGGTGTTCGACAAGCACCGCTTGCTCGGTCGGGTGCAGGTCGGCGGCAGTGCCACCAACGGCTACAAATCGATACCGCCGTCGTTGCGCTTCTTCGCCGGTGGCGACCAGAGTGTGCGCGGCTACGACTACCAGAGCCTGTCCCCGGAAAACAACCAGGGTGACCGCATCGGTGGTCGCTACATGGTCACCGCCAGTGCCGAATACCAGTATTCCGTTGCGGAAAAATGGCGCGTGGCGACTTTCGTCGACCAGGGCAACTCCTTTAATACACTTGAACTGCCGAACCTCAAGACCGGGGTCGGCATCGGCGTGCGCTGGGTCTCTCCGGTTGGGCCGATCCGCCTCGACCTGGCCCATGCGCTCGACGACGATGGCGGCATTCGCTTGCACTTTTCCATGGGACCCGAGTTGTGAAACGTGGCTTGAAAATAACGTTGCTGACCATTTTGGCGCTGCTGATGCTGGTGGTCCTGACCCTGGCCACAGTGCTGGGCACGGCGACCGGCAGTCGCCGGGCACTCGGGTTTGTGCCGGGTTTGAGCCTCGACAATTTCCAGGGTCGCCTGGGCGGGCAGTGGAGTGCCGATCGCCTGTTGTGGCAGCAAGACAGCAGCCGGGTCGAGCTCAGCAAAGTCATCTTCGCCTGGTCGCCGCTGTGTCTGACGCGCATGACCCTGTGCATCGAACAACTGAAGGCCGATCAGGTCAGCCTGCAATTTCCACCCGGCGCGCCAGAAGAGAGTAGCGGGCCGATCAGTCTTCCAGACTTGAACTTGCCGCTGGCGCTCGAACTGGGGGACATCCAGGTCGGCAGCCTGCTGTTCAACGGCAGCGAACAGCTCAAGGGCTTGCAACTGGCGGCGCACTGGACGGCCAACGGCTTGCAGATCGACTCGGTGCAACTGCAGCGCGATGAACTGAGCCTGCACCTGTCCGGCTTGCTGCAACCGACTGGCAATTGGCCGCTGAAGGCAGACGGCAAACTGACCCTGCCAGCACCTGGCACCGAACCTTGGGCGCTGGCCCTGCAAGTCGACGGTGACCTGCTGAACACCTTGAACCTCAAGGCCGACAGCAGCGGCTATCTCAATGGGCAACTGACCGGCAAGCTGCAACCCTTGGTGGAAAACCTGCCGGCCACAGTGCGCATCACCGCTGACGGCTTCAAACCCAGCGCCGACTTGCCGGACACCCTGCAACTCAATCAGCTCGAACTCACTGGCGCCGGCGACCTGAAAAACGGTTATCAGTTAGTCGGCAAGGCCATGCTGCCAGCCGAACAAGGCCCGGTCGCGCTGGCGTTGCAAGGCAAGGTCGACGCCAACGGCGCGCAGATCGCCGCCCTGGACCTGACCGCCAACGACAAGCAAAGCCTCAAGCTCACCGGACAACTGGACTGGAGCAAAGGCCTGAGCGCCGATGCCAAGATAGCCTGGCTGGACTTCCCCTGGCACCGGCTCTATCCGCTGATCGACGAACCGCAAGTGGCCCTGCGCAGCTTCAACGGTGACGTCTCCTACACCGACGGCAAATACCTGGGGCACTTCGACGCCGCCCTGGATGGCCCGGCCGGGGCGTTCAGCCTGACCAGCCCGTTCGCCGGTGACCTGACAAAAATCTACCTGCAACAGATCCAACTCGTCGCCGGGCAGGGGAAGGCCGAAGGGCACTTGAATCTGCAATTCGCCGACGGCATCGCCTGGGACACTGCGCTGGATCTTTCCGCGATCGATCCGGCGTACTGGGTCGCGGAACTGCCGGGCACGTTGGCAGGCCCCTTGCGCAGCAAAGGCGAGATGAAAAATGAACAGCTCAGCCTGAGCGCCGACCTGGATCTCAAGGGCAAGCTGCGTGGCCAGCCGGCCGTCCTGCAAGCCAAGGCCGATGGCAGCGGCGAGCAATGGAACCTGAACGCCCTGCAGATTCGCCTCGGCGACAACAGCATCAACGGCAAGGGCAGCCTGCAACAGAAACTTAACGGCCAGATCGACATCAAGCTGGCGCGTCTGGCCCAGCTATGGCCGCAATTGCGGGGCCAGATCAACGGCCGGGTCGATGTCGCCGGAACGCTCAAGGCACCGCAAGGCAAGCTCGGGTTGCAAGGCACGCAACTGGCTTTCCAGGACAATCGCCTGCAAAGCCTGAACCTGGACGCGACCCTCGACAGCGCGCAACGGGCGAAAATCGACCTCAAGGGCAGCGGTATCCAGGCCGGTGACACTTCGTTGGGCACCCTGACCGCCAGCGGTCAGGGCGACATCAAGAACCAGAAACTGAGCCTTGACCTGCAAGGGCCCAAGTTGAAACTGGCCCTTGGTCTGGACGGCGCACTGGACAAAGGCAACTGGCGAGGACGTCTGGCCAGCGGCGACATCCAGGCCGGTGGCCAGGACTGGAAGCTGCAAGGTCCGGCAAGACTCGAGCGGCTGGCGGACGGCAAAATCAATTTTGGCGCCCATTGCTGGGCCTCTGGCCCGGCCAGTCTGTGCGGTGAAGACCAGCGTCTGATGCCGGAGCCGAAGCTGCGTTATCACCTGCGGCAATTCCCCATCGACAGCCTCGCCCAGTGGCTGCCGAAGGATTTCGCCTGGCAGGGCCGGCTCAACGCCGACGTGCAGCTGGACCTGCCAGCCAGCGGCCCGAACGGCGTGATCAGCATCGATGCCAGCGGCGGGACGTTGCGCGTGCGCGAGAAAGAGCAGTGGCTGGATTTCCCGTATCAGACCCTCAAGCTCACCAGCACGCTTGCGCCCAAGCGCATCGATACCAACCTGAATTTCGTTGGCGGCAAGCTTGGGGAATTGATGGTACAGGCGCAGATCAACCCGTTGCCGCAGAACAAACCGCTGACCGGTACCTTCCGCTTGAGTGGCCTGGACCTGTCGGTGGCGCGGCCGTTTGTGCCCATGGTCGAGAAACTGACCGGTCGCCTCAATGGCAGCGGCACGATTTCCGGTGGCCTGCTGGCGCCGCTGGTCAATGGCAATCTGGTGCTCAGTGACGGCGAAGTGTCCGGCGCCGAGTTGCCGATGGAGATTCAAGCGTTGCAACTGCAGGCGGTGATCGCCGGTGAAACCGTGCAGCTCAATGGCGGCTGGAAAAGCGGCAAGGCCGGGCAGGGCAGCCTCAACGGCAATGTCGCCTGGGGCCAGGCACCGGTAGTGGACCTGGCGCTCAAGGGCTCGCAGTTGCCGGTCAGCGTCGAACCCTACGCCAAGGTCGAAGTGGCCCCGGACCTGAAAATCTCGCTCAAGGGCGATGAGCTGGCCATCGCCGGTAAAGTGCGGGTGCCCAAGGGCGACATCACCATTCGCGAGTTGCCGCCATCGACGGTCAAGCTCTCCGATGACACGGTGATCATCGGCCAGCAGACCGAAGAGGGCAAACCACCCCTGGCGATGAAAATGGACATCGATGTGGTGGTTGGCGAAGAGAAGCTGAGCTTTGCCGGGTTTGGCCTGACCGCCAATGTGCAGGGGCATGTGCACATTGGCGACAACATGGACACCCGTGGCGAGCTATGGCTCAACGACGGCCGCTACCGCGCCTACGGTCAGCGACTTACGGTGCGCCGGGCGCGGTTGCTGTTCGCCGGCCCGCTCGACCAGCCGTACCTGGACATCGAGGCCATCCGCCAGACCGACGATGTGATCGCCGGCATCCGCTTGAGCGGCAGCGCCGAGCAACCGACCACGCAGATTTTCTCGGAACCGGCCATGAGCCAGGAACAGGCGCTGTCCTATCTGGTGCTGGGGCGTCCACTGAGTACCAACGGTGAAGACAACAACATGCTCGCCCAGGCTGCACTCGGCCTGGGCCTGATGGGCAGCTCCGGGGTAACCGGTGGCCTGGCGAAGAACCTGGGCATCGACGATTTCCAGCTCGACACCGAGGGCAGTGGCAACGCCACCAGCGTGGTCGCCAGCGGCAACCTTTCCGAGAAGCTCAGCCTGCGTTATGGCGTTGGTGTGTTCGAACCGGCCAACACCATTGCCTTGCGCTACAAACTGAGCAAAAAGGTTTACCTGGAAGCCGCCGGTGGCGTGGCCAGTTCGCTGGACATCTTCTACAAACGCGATTTCTAAACCGCCACGCAAC
>NZ_JANHLK010000037.1 GCF_028682635.1 Pseudomonas putida
TGGCTGATAGGCCGTCTTCGCTGGCAAGCCAGCTTCTACAAGGTTTTGTGGCTCAATCGGATTTTTTGCGGATCCAGTAGAGGTAGGTGCCGGCGTCTTCATGCTGCCCCACCAGCTCATGGTCGAGAAACACGCAGAACTTGGGGATATCGCGGCGGGTCGACGGATCGGTGGCGATCACCTTGAGCAGGCCGCCGGGCACCAGGTCACGGATGTGCTGGTGCAGCATCATCACCGGCTCCGGGCAGTTGAGGCCGGTGGCGTCGAGGGTGCCGTCTACCGGCGTATCAAGCAATTCACTCATGATTCACTCCTGAAACTTACCGGCATTGTCGCCCATTGCCGGGTGTTCGGTCATCTGTGGCATTACGCCGCCCTTGTGGAATTACCACGGTCCTGTGGGAGCGGGCTTGCTCGCGAAAGCGGTGTGTCACCAGCGTTGATGTCGACTGACACGACGCCTTCGCGAGCAAGCCCGCTCCCACATGGGGCCGCGTGTATCAGCGGGATTTCGCTTTTTTCACGTCCAGGCGGCGCAGGTGGCAGGTCACTTCCTCACGGTCGTGGTACAGCTGTTTGCAGCCGATCTCGACCTTGATCCCCCGCGCCTTGAAACCATCGGCAATACGCTCCAGCAAACGCTTCACCTCGGCATACCGCTGCTTCATCGGCAACTTGAGGTTGACTACCGCCTCGCGGCAATGCCCCTCACCGATCCACTCCTCCAGCATCGCCGCGTTACGAGCCGGTTTTTCGACAATGTCGCAGACCATCCAATCCACCGGCTGCTTGGGCTTGAAGGTGAAACCGTCGGCCATAAGGTGCTGCACCAGGCCGGTGTCCATCAGGCTTTCAGCCATCGGGCCATTATCGATGGCGGTCACCAGCATGCCACGGTTGACCAGCTGCCAGGTCCAGCCGCCGGGCGCCGCGCCCAGGTCGACACCGGTCATGTCGCTGTGCAGGCGCTCGCCCCACTGGTCCCGCGGGATGAAATGGTGCCAGGCCTCTTCGAGCTTCAAGGTCGAACGGCTCGGCGCCTCACGGGGGAATTTCAGGCGCGGAATGCCCATCGGCCACATCGCCGAGTTGTTCGACTCCGCCAGGCCAACGAACACTTCACGGCCGCTCTTGAACGTCAGCAACAAGCGCGGCTTGGTCGCATCGTCCACCAGCTTGCCGGCGCCGGTCAGCGCCTTACGCAGCGGGCCTTCGAACTTCTTGCAGAAATTCGACAGCTCCTTGCCATCATTGGTGTCGACCACTTCCAGCCACAGGCTGCCGCAGGTCGGGAAATCCGCCAGGTGCGCGAGGATCACGCTGATGCGATCGCTCTCCGGCAGGTCGATGAAGATCCCCCGGGCCCACTGGCGCGGGAAGATCAGGTTGGTAAAACGCTGCCCGCGCATCAGGCGCTCGGCGCCGTCTTCCTCGGTGCAGACAAACTCGGCGCAGGCGCTGGCCGCCTTGGCCTTGGCATAACCGGCCACGTTCAGTTGTGCGGCGAGGTCGGAAATCTCGGAACAGACTTCACCTTCGAAGCCCGGCCGGCAATGCATGAAAAGGGTGTTCATTCTTACTCCTGGGCAGATGGCGAGACATTCAACCACTGCGCGATGCCCAGACTTGCGCTAACGCAAAGCCTGTCACGAAAACCGGCGCATGATAGCCGACTTCGGAACCTCGGACTTGCCCATAGAGTCCAGTTATTAGCCAGCTACTTAAAACAGGGCTAGGTTTAGTGCTCTGCCCGTTCCCTCAGTCCGTACCCGTGCGGACTCCAAGGAGTGACCGTAATGCCGTCCCTCGATAGCCTGAAGACCCTTAAAACACTGCAAATCGACGACAAGACCTACCACTATTACAGCCTGCCTGAGGCCGCCAGGAGCCTCGGCGACCTCGACGCGCTGCCCATGTCGCTCAAGGTGCTGCTGGAAAACCTGCTGCGCTGGGAAGACGCCAAGACCGTCACCGGCGCCGACCTCAAGGCCATTGCCGCGTGGCTCAAGGAGCGCCGCTCCGACCGCGAGATCCAATACCGCCCGGCGCGGGTGCTGATGCAGGACTTCACCGGCGTGCCCGCCGTGGTCGACCTGGCCGCCATGCGCGCGGCCATGGCCAAGGCCGGCGGCGACCCGCAGCGCATCAACCCGCTGTCGCCGGTGGACCTGGTGATCGACCACTCGGTGATGGTCGACAAATTCGCCACCAGCAGCGCCTTCGAACAGAACGTCGACATCGAAATGCAGCGCAACGGCGAGCGATACGCCTTCCTGCGCTGGGGCCAGAGCGCCTTCGACAACTTCAGCGTGGTGCCGCCCGGCACCGGCATCTGTCACCAGGTCAACCTGGAATACCTGGGCCGCACCGTCTGGACCAAGGACGAAGACGGCCGCACCTACGCCTTCCCCGACACCCTGGTCGGCACCGACTCCCACACCACCATGATCAACGGCCTTGGCGTACTCGGCTGGGGCGTCGGCGGCATCGAAGCCGAAGCGGCGATGCTCGGCCAACCGGTGTCGATGCTGATTCCCGAAGTGATCGGTTTCAAGCTCACCGGCAAACTCAAGGAAGGCATCACCGCCACCGACCTGGTGCTGACCGTCACCCAGATGCTGCGCAAGAAAGGTGTGGTCGGCAAATTCGTCGAGTTCTACGGCGACGGCCTGGCCGACCTGCCCCTGGCCGACCGCGCGACCATCGCCAACATGGCGCCGGAATACGGCGCCACCTGCGGCTTCTTCCCGGTGGACGACGTGACCTTGAGCTACCTGCGCCTGTCCGGCCGCCCCGACGCCACGGTCAAACTGGTCGAGGCCTACAGCAAGGCCCAGGGCCTGTGGCGCCTGCCGGGCAAGGAACCGCAATTCACCGACAGCCTGGCCCTGGACCTGGCCAGCGTCGAAGCCAGCCTCGCCGGGCCCAAGCGCCCGCAAGACCGCGTCTCGCTGCCGAACGTCGCGCAAGCCTTCAGCGACTTCATCGGCCTGCAACTCAAACCCACCAGCAAGGAAGAAGGCCGCCTGGAAAGCGAAGGCGGCGGCGGTGTGGCGGTGGGCAATGCGGACATGGCCGGCGAAGTGGACTACGAATTCGAAGGCCAGACCATTCGCCTGAAAAACGGCGCGGTGGTGATCGCCGCCATCACCTCCTGCACCAACACCTCCAACCCGAGCGTGATGATGGCGGCCGGGCTGCTGGCGAAAAAAGCCGTGGAAAAAGGCCTGCGGCGCAAACCCTGGGTGAAAAGCTCGCTGGCCCCAGGCTCGAAAGTGGTTACCGACTACTACAAGGCCGCCGACCTGACGCAGTACCTCGATACCCTGGGTTTTGCCCTGGTCGGTTATGGCTGCACCACCTGCATCGGCAATTCCGGGCCACTGCCGGAGCCCATCGAAAAAGCCATCCAGAAAGCCGACCTGACCGTGGCCTCGGTGCTGTCGGGCAACCGCAACTTCGAGGGCCGGGTCCATCCCCTGGTGAAAACCAACTGGCTGGCCTCGCCGCCGCTGGTGGTCGCCTATGCCCTGGCCGGCACCGTACGCATCGACCTCAGCCGCGAGCCCCTGGGCGTAGACCAGAACGGCAACCCGGTGTACCTGCGCGACGTCTGGCCCAGCAGCCAGGAAATCGCCGAAGCGGTCGAACGGGTCAACACCGCCATGTTCCACAAGGAATATGCCGAAGTGTTCGCCGGCGACGAACAATGGCAAGCCATCGAAGTGCCGCAAGCGGCCACCTACGTCTGGCAGGACGACTCGACCTACATCCAGCATCCACCGTTCTTCGACGACATCGGCGGCCCGCCACCGGTGGTCAAGGACGTCAGCAGCGCACGCATCCTCGCCCTGCTCGGCGACTCGGTGACCACCGACCACATCTCCCCCGCCGGCAACATCAAGGCCGACAGCCCCGCAGGCCAGTACCTGCGGGAAAAAGGCGTGGAACCGCGCGACTTCAACTCCTACGGCTCACGCCGCGGCAACCACCAGGTGATGATGCGCGGCACCTTCGCCAACATCCGCATTCGCAACGAAATGCTGCACGGCGAAGAAGGCGGCAACACCTACTACATCCCCACCGGCGAAAAACTGCCGATCTACGACGCCGCCATGCGCTACCAAGCCTCCGCCACCCCACTGGTGGTCATCGCCGGCCAGGAATACGGCACCGGTTCCAGCCGCGACTGGGCCGCCAAGGGCACCAACCTGCTGGGCATCAAGGCCGTCATCGCCGAAAGCTTCGAGCGCATCCACCGCTCCAACCTGGTGGGCATGGGCGTGCTGCCGCTGCAGTTCAAACTCGACCAGAACCGCAAGAGCCTGAACCTGACCGGCCGCGAAACCCTGGACATCCTCGGCCTGACCGGCGTCGAACTGACCCCTCGGATGAACCTGACACTGGTCATCACCCGGGAGAATGGCAGCCGGGAAAAAATCGAAGTGTTGTGCAGGATTGATACGCTCAATGAGGTGGAGTACTTCAAGTCGGGAGGAATCTTGCACTACGTGTTGCGGCAGTTGATTGCGTCGTAAGCGCGGGACAATCAGTGTTGAGGCTTCAGGCGCTGTTGCATCGGTAACGGCGCCTGAAGCCCTCCCTTACAACCTGCCATCCAAGCACCTTGCCGGCGAAGGCATCCTTACAACCAACTAATTACTTGCGAATGCACTCAATCCACTGTGGGAGCCAGCCTGCTGGCGATAGCGCCCTAACAGCCCACCATTCACTCGCGACTGCACCAAATCCCCTGCAGGAGCCGGCTTGCCAGCGATGGCACCCTCAAAGCCGACCATTCCCTCACGACTGCACCCAACCCCCTGTAGGAGCTGGCTTGCCAGCGAAGGCGCCCTCACAGCCAACCATTCCCTCGCGACTGTACCCAAAACCACTGTAGGAGCTGGCTTGCCAGCGATGGCGCCCTCACAGCCAACCATTCGCCCCCGGATGCACCCGATCCACTGTGGGAGCCAGCCTGCTGGCGATAGCCGCCTGAAAGCCAACAACAATGGCCAAGCCATATTCTGAAAGACCGTATTTGCGGGGGGACCACATCCCTGTGCTCAGTGTTCGCGCTAATGAAAGGACCGGAGCTTCGTCAAACCGCGACTAGTACTCGGTATCGCCTTCGATTTTGAAATGTTGAACCCAACCTTGTATCGATGTAGCAAGAACCATCAACGGTACCAGCATCAACAATGTCACGGTAATCATGGGCCAAGTAGTCATGTGCGTTCCCTGATTCAGGATAATCCGCCAGCTCGCCTTCCAAGTGAATGTCAGGCACCTATAAACATAGTCACAGCCACAGTTCTACACAGCCCATGTTAAGGAAAAAAGTCTGGTGGTTTCTTGCTGCTCCTCGGGTAAATCTGCCTAAATGCACCACTAAAGGTAGTTTCGCCAGTCAACAGGATGACCCCATGCTCGTACTGCCCTGGCCGTACCTGACATTACTCTCTGCCGGTTATGTTCTCGCGCTCACCTACGGTTACCTGACAGCTCAGGCGATCATTGCAATTATTCTGTTGGGACTCGCCGGATACGCCGTTCGGCAACACCGCTTTCGTTATGGCCCCTACCTCGGCCACGCCCTGTTCATCCTCGTGGCACTCGCCTTGGCCCTCCATTGGTGGCCGGGATTTCATAACGCCCGGATGATCGACCAGCAACGCTTCACCGAGAACGCCATACCCTTCTCGATGAACCTCAATCTGGATAAGCCGCTGATAGGCTTCTGGCTGTTGCTCGTATGCCCATGGATCATCGGCCGCCACTCGTTGTTGCAAGCATTAAATGTTGGAGCTTTGACACTTAGCCTGACGGTACTCGTCACGCTTGGAAGCGCATGGCTGCTAGGGATTGTCGAGTGGTCACCGAAATGGCCGCCGCAGGCCTGGCTGTGGATAAACAACAATCTGCTGCTAGTGACGCTGGTAGAAGAAGCGCTGTTTCGCGGCTACCTGCAAGGCGGCCTGAGCCGACGCTTCCAGCATCTCCCCTACGGCGAACACCTTGCACTGCTGATCGCTTCTATATTATTTGGGTTGGCACATTGGAGCGCGGGTTGGGAATGGGTATTACTGGCGACCCTGGCAGGCGCTGGCTATGGCGTAGCCTATCGATTCGGTGGATTGGCAACCGCCATTGCTACCCACTTCGGGTTGAATCTGCTGCATTTCGGACTGTTCAGTTACCCGATGCTGGCCAGCTGAACCATCATTCGTCGAACAAACCGAGCCGCCACCGAATGGTTGAACTCCGACAAAACACCCTGAACGTTGGCAAGAACAACCGACTATCGGTAGGGAACTACACAGCTTGACTCCTGTCGGGCCCAGCGTTTACCCTCCCGCCCCACGAATGGAAGCGATCTGTCCTACATCGACAGTTAGTCCTCTGAAAATGAATTCAAGCAACGCGTTTACCGCGTCGTTGTGCTGTGCGGTAAACCATCTTGAAGCCTCGTTCCTCTCTGCAAATCAAAAAATCGGTCATCTTTGCCCTGGTGTTGCGCGAAGCGCGCGCGCGTATAGGCGCGAGCCGTTTGGGCGCAGTGTGGACGCTGCTGGAACCGATCGCTCACCTTTTAGTCTTGAGTGTTCTGTTTGCACTGGTTCGCGGTAGATCGGTAGCCGGCCTCGAATTTCCTGTCTTCGTCCTGGTTGGACTCGCACCCTTCCTGCTGTTTCGCAACACAGCGTTGCGCTTGATGGACAGCCCCAAGGAAAACCGCTCGCTGTTTGCCTACAAGCAAATCAAACCCCTCGACACCTTCATCGCCCGGGTCCTGGTGGAATTCAGCATCTCCGCCCTGGTCTACGCCATCCTGGTATTCGGCTTTGCCTGGTATGGCTTCGACATGTCGATAAAGTCACCTATCCAATGGGTACTGACTATCCTGCTCGGCCTGCTGTTTGCCTTCGGCCTGGGCATGCTGCTGGCGCTGATTGCCCATGCGATCCCAGGCAGCAAGATATTCATCCGCATGATGTTCTTCCCGCTGTATTTCATTTCCGGCGTTCTGTTACCCGCGGCCTATCTGCCTCACGCCATGCTGCCACTGCTATTGCTCAATCCGTTCCTGCACTTGCTGGAACTGATCCGCGCCGAGATCTTCCCCTACTACGTGCCCGTCGATGGCGTCTCTCTTGAGTACGTAATCGCTGTCACCCTGGTTTTGTTGTTCGTATCGCTCGGCACATACCGGGTTCGTCGACTGCATTTGATCTCCACCAAGAACGGCTAACCGCAGGCTTACCGTGTTCGAGCTCAGAAATATCACCAAGTCGTACCTGACCCCCAAAGGGCGTCGCCACGTGTTTCGTGACCTGTCACTGAAGATCCCCGCCGATAAAAACATCGGCCTGATCGGCCGTAATGGCGCGGGCAAATCGACCCTGGTTCGTCTGTTGGGCGGTGCCGACGTGCCGGACTCCGGCACCATTGCCACCAACAAGAGCATCTCCTGGCCCGTCGGTTTGTCCGGTGGTTTCCAGGGCAGCATGACCGGCCGCGAAAACATCAAGTTCGTCAGCCGCGTCTACGGCGCGGTCGGCGACGCCATGCGTGCAAAGGTCGCCTACGTCGAAGACTTTGCCGAGATCGGCAGCTGGATCGACGAACCCGTAAAGACCTACTCCTCAGGCATGCGTTCGCGCCTGGCGTTCGGCCTGAGCATGGCCTTTGACTTCGACTACTACCTGATCGACGAAGTGATGTCGGTAGGTGACGCGCACTTCAAACGCAAGTGCGCCAACGTCTTCGAAGAGCGCCTGCAGAAATCCAAGGTCGTGCTGGTTTCCCACAACATGAATGAAATTCAGAAGCTCTGCGACGTCGTACTGCTGGTGCGTAATGGCGGAGTGCAGATCTATGACGATGTCGCCGAAGGCATCAAGGCCTACAACACCTGATCGCCCTGACCGTGGCGTGATTGTTTTATTTCAAGGATGCGTGTGCATATGAGCAGTACGGGTAAATTCAAGGGCTGGCGCCTGACACTGGGGCTGATCGTGCTTCCAATGGTACTGGCCATCGTCTACTACAGCTTCTTTGCCGTGGACCGCTATGTCAGCTCCGCGCAAGTGGTGGTGCGCCAGGATGGCAACAATCCAGCCGCCCAAATGCCGGGCCTGGGCATGCTGCTCAGCGGCGCCAACCCGGCCTCCCGCGAAGAAACCCTGTACCTGCGCGAATACATCGTGTCGATGGACATGATGCAGCTGCTGGAAGACCGCCTGCACTGGGTCGAGCAATACAGCAAGCAACGCAACGACCCGTTCTTCTGGCTGAGCACCGACACCGAGCGCGAAGACTTGCTCAAGTACTACCAGCGCATGGTCACCGCGCACTATGACGAAACCACCGGCCTGCTAAAAGTTGAAGTACAAGCCTTCAGCCCGGAACTTGCCGAGCAAATGGTCCAGGTCATTCTCGAAGCCAGCGAGCACTTCGTGAACGAAGTCTCCCACAGCATCGCCCGCGAGCAGATGCGCTTCTCCCAAGGCGAACTGGAAGGCGCGAAAGCCAACTACACCCTGCGCAAGGAAGAGCTGCTGAGCTTCCAGAACCGCAACAAGGTACTGGATGGCAAAAGCTCGGCCCAAGGCCGCGCTAGCATCATCGACACCCTCGAAGGCGAGCACTCCAAAGAGCGCGCCGTGCTCACCCAGATGCTCTACAAGCTTCGTGCGGACTCACCGCAGGTCAAGCAGCAGCAACAACGCGTGAGCGCCATTCGCGAACAGCTGAATGCCGAAAAACGCCTGCTGGTATCCGCACCCGATGGCGACCAACTCAACGTTGTTGCCTCGAGCTTCCAGCAATTGACCCTGGACGCCGGCATCGCTGAAGAAACCTACAAGACTGCCGTCGCCGCACTCGACAATGCCCGTATCGAAGCCAGCAAGAAGATTCGCACCCTGGTCACCGTGGTCAGCCCGAACACTCCACAGCTGGCCATCTACCCGGAACGTCTCTACAACCTGGCAACCATCTTCCTGGCACTGCTGCTGCTCTACGGCATCACCCGCTTCCTAATTGCATCGATCGAGGATCATCGTGATTAAATCCATTACTGGCCTGCCCCTTCGCCCCCTGAACGTGAGCATGCGAAACAGCGCTGTAGCGGGTTTGATCCTCGCGGCCCTGACCCTGGCAGGTTGCGGCGGCACCCTGTCCGGCGCCGGTCCTTACAAAGGCGATATCGAAAGCAAAAACCAGCCATACAACCTGGTCGAGATCAACGCCAACACCATCGCCCCGTACATGCGCGGCGCGGTGCGTCCGGTACAGGCCAGCATCGCCAAGCCGGTCGCCCCTTCGGCGCGACTGATGGCCGGTGACATCCTCAACGTGCTGATCACCGACAACGCACCAGAAGGCTCGGCGCTGTTCGCCCCGCTGTCCGCTGGTGGCACCCAACTCAAGACCCGCATCGACGATCAGGGCATGATATCCCTGCCCTACGTCGGCCGTCAGTTCGTCGCCGGCATGACGCTCAACGAAGTTGAGAACATGATCCGCAAACAGCTCAAAGGCGTGACCACTGACGTGCAGACTCACGTTGAACTGGTCGGTGATCTTTCGGGCTCGGTACTGGTAGCAGGCGCAGTTAAAGCCCCTGGCCGTTTTAGCACCTTGCAAGGACCATTGACGCTGCTTGATGCCATTAACCAGGCCGGTGGACCTGTGCTGGAACCACACTTGGTCAACGTCACAGTACGTACTGGTAGTCAGGTTCAGCAGTTCAACTATGAAGACATACTGGCCGGCAACAATATGGTTCTGCGTCCGAACTCGGAAGTAGTACTGGACCGGGCACGCCAGCGCTTCGTGGCAATGGGTGCTGTTGCCGAACCTGGCTTAAAAGACATGCCAGCGCAATATACAAGTCTACTGGACGCCCTGAGCAGCGTAGGAGGACTTAAAGAAGGTAGCGCGAATCCGGAAGGCGTCTTTGTATTCCGCATGGGAACTGATGGCAATCCAAAGCCGACAGTCATGCGACTGGATATGCGTGATCCGGCGGCCATTTTTTATGCCCGTCAGATAATGATCAAGCCGGACGATACGATTTATGTAACCAATGCCGCAGTATACGAATGGCAAAAAGTCATTAGTCCAATTGTTCAAACAATGTTGCTAGGGCGCGCCACTGGCATTCAGTAATGTAACGAAACCAGACTTGCGAACCAATCAAAATGCAGTCTGAGAAGCTGAACGCAACACCGCTACCAGGACCGTCCTGCACGCCCGTACGTGCAGGACCATCCTCCTGCATAATTTACCGAGGAGCAAATACCAAATAGGATCTCAACTCTCGACAAATTCAGCTCCAATGAAAGATACATTCAAGAGAGATATCGAAGGAAATTCACAAGTACGACTTAAGGAGCGCACTTATATAGAGTATTGCCCTTAACAATGTTACCTTGAGTTTTTTGCCCATCGGGTTTATTTAGATTTTGGTATGGCTCAAATACACGTCTACGACTGGCGCTATCAATACGATTTTTCATAATTGTATTATTATCCCCTTCAACACGTATCGCAGTGTTTGTACCACAAAAATCATTCCTCTGAACAACATTGTTATTGGCATGGTCCGCGTAGAACCGACCACTCTCATCTACAGAGGGATCACCACACCCCCACTTACTCAAATCCCTGCTTTGTCGCGACGCGATCCAGACACCCACGGACTCACCCATAAAGATATTTTCCTCTATAATATTAAAGTCACTTGACTGCCAACGAAGCGCCGACTTCCCTGACAAAAAATTCTCTCCACAGTTCTTATAAATAAAAATTCCACCCGCAGCATTATTGATAAAATGATTGCCCTTGATTGTATTATACGCAGACGAATCGATGGCCAATCCTTCACGGCGCCTATCCATACCACTAGTGCGAATTGTATTATTAATAACCTTAATACGCTGTGATCCTTGCTCCAAGTAGACCCCCACCTTGCCAGAACTCTCAATTATCGAATTACTAAGAGACGAGTCCGTTACGTAACTGTCAAAATAAACACCGCCGCGCCCGCTCCCCGATACCGTAACACCATCAATAAGAATTTTTTTCGGCGCCAATACGTAGTTCGCATCTTTATCCGCGGAAAAATCGTGTAATCGAAACCCTGACGTTATATTGATGCCGCGATTTTTAAAATTCTGGATTCGGCAGTTTTCTACCGTCACATTCTCAATAAGCTTTTTTTTACCATCAATCTGAATTCCAACCGCCCGCTTACCTTCGCCCTCCAGCGTCGCACCATTACAATCGAGATGCGTATTACTCTCAACGATCCGTACACTTTGAAAATAGGTACACGCAGAGTTCAACTTTACGTTACCACGAAGCACACCCTGATGCGGCAACACACACACACCATCATCAACGGCCGATGCAACCAAAGGGAAAATAGTCAACAAAAAAAATAAGCTAGGAACACGCGAAGACAACCGTTCATTATTTTTAACTTTCAACATTTCTAATCTCTTTTAAATGCTTCCAATATCTCATCGACCACTAGACCACACCAAGGTTCAAGCATTCATAAAAAGAGTGAGCGTTTAGACTTGCACTCGCCAGCGGTGCGATTATCGCCAAAGAAAACCTGAGCAGCCTAACTCCCTGCAACGAACAATAGCGATAGTGCGCCTCATAAATTCGAATCTCTATTTTGCCAATGCGCGGAGCTCCCCCCTTACACAATGATTAGAGGTGGACGCCTCCCATCATCTGAATTTTGACGTCAATAATCCATTACTCGCATTTACCTCACCTCACAATCCTAAAAGCCGTAAAAATCGTAAAAAAAGCACCTAACATCGAACATTAAATCAAAAATTGACGCCAACTATCCCTACTCAAACCAACGCGCAATGTAAGAAGCACAACTTATTTTCAGCGAAGTCACCTATCTAGCCGCTTGACACAATTTTGACATATAGCTAAAATCGCTGGTTTGATTGACACTGCACTGAAAAACGCGTGACCAGCATAAATCTGACGACTTGTGCTGCTACAAATTTAGTGATTGCATAATGACATCATGGAGCGTTGTAATCTTGGACGACACATTAGTATCGAAACTCGCGAGCGTTTCTAAAGACGCTGTCTTGATGAGCCCTGTAAAGTTGTATGGCGCGGTTACAGTCAACGCCAAAGCGCAAATCGGCAAATATACATATCTTGGTCGCGATGGTTATGTCGGAAAGGGCGCCATTATTGGAAACTATTGCTCCATTGCACGCAACGTGGATATCAGCCCTATTAATCATCCGACAGATTATCTGAGTTGCCATCCCTTCCAATACAATACAAATCATTTTACTGATGTTGAAGGATATCAGACACATCAACGAGTTAACGGTCCTACTTCCAATCCAGCGGTGATTGGTCACGATGTCTGGATTGGCGCAGGCGCGATGATTTGTCAAGGAGTTACAGTAGGTACCGGAGCAGTGATCGCTGGCGGTGCCGTGGTTACAAAGGATGTTCCCCCTTACGCTATCGTTGGCGGCATTCCCGCTCAAATCATTCGCCACAGATTTGACGACGAAACCATTGAAAGACTCCTGGCCAGCCAATGGTGGGAACTCGAACCGCAGGACATGACAGGCGTTGACTTCGCAGACGTATCTGAAGCGCTTGACAAGATCAATGCCATCAAACTGCATATGGGACTGAAAAATCGTACGGCCTTGTCCGGCACAGTTACCAACGCAGCAAGCGGCACCAACTCTGGCATCGTATGGTTTACCACGCCTACCGCCCATGCTGACATGAATGCCTTGGATCGCTTCACATCCATTGAAGTAGTCGCTCATGAGACAGGCCCACACGACAACTCTCCACTCGTGGCACCAGGGATTTATCCAATTCTAAGTTCCTCGTTCGACGCCAAGCGCGGCTGGTATCGACTGGTATTCACGGTAGATGGCGCACCTTACAAAGGTAAGCTTTTCAAGAAAAAATTCAGCTTCAAGCTCGGTACAGCTCAACCTCGGGCAAATGCCTGACAACGCGCTCATAGACAACTGTGAAGCCCTCTCGCACTAGATGGGCTTTACGGTTTGCACAAGCGACAAGCCGGAAAATCGACGTCCAATCAGATCTAACGCAGCGTACACCAGCCACCCGCTATCGGGTCTGAGCTGAACCCCAAGCTCGACTTTCATACAGCGCAAGCATTCAAAAATAGGGATATTTCATGAGAACCATCATCACCTTCGGCACTTTCGACGTCCTTCACATTGGCCACGTCAAAATCCTGCAACGTGCCCGCGCACAGGGTGACAGACTGGTGGTAGGTGTCTCGTCCGACGCGCTGAACTTCTCGAAGAAGCAACGTAACCCGGTTTATCCGGAAACCGAGCGTCGCGACATCATCGCGTCACTTGCCTGCGTTGACGAAGTATTCATTGAGGAATCGCTTGAACTCAAAGGTCAATACATCCAGGAATTCGGCGCCGACGCACTGGTCATGGGTAACGACTGGGAAGGCCGTTTTGATGAGTTCAAGTCGTTGTGCGAAGTCATTTATCTTCCTCGCACCGAAGGCATTTCCACTACCCAACTGATTGCAGAGATCAAAAAGTATGGGTAATACACCCAGGATAGGTTTTGTTGGATGGAACCCTTTTCAGTTCCTCCATATACAAAAGTTAGCCAGCACTTTTCCTGGTGCCTGCTTCGTGATTGAAAAGCGCCAGGACTTCATTTCCGAGTTCAGCGATGACATCCTGAAGAATCCCGGCACCCCGATCATGGTGTGGGACCGCGCGCAAATGGCCAATCTTGATGGCGTCTTCGACATCATCGTGTGCCAGACACCCTTCTCTCGCATTGAAGCTTTCGAAAAGTCGAAAATAGCCATGATCCAATATGGTTATGCCAAGGAACCCCATAATTATGGCCCGTGGCGTGCTTTTGCAGACCTGTGCCTGACTTATGGCCCTTATGCTTCGGAAAGGATCGACTACTTCAGCCCGACCGCTTCCGTTGGAAATCCGCGTTACGATGACTGGCACTCCGACGCTTTTCACGAGGCAGCCAAAAGCAAGCATGCCGCCAAATTGAATCCGAATCGCAAAACGGTACTGTATCTGCCGACCTGGGGCGATCTATCCAGCGTCGATCAGTATGTGAACGCGATTTACGATCTGGCGGAAAACTTCAACGTTCTGATGAAAATGCACCACAACACAGAGCTTCTTGAAAGTGCTCGCAAAGATAAAATGGACATGGGCGCAATTTGTCACTTCGGTGCGAATGATGACCTGCTGGAGCTACTGTCCATAAGCGACGTGGTCATCTCGGATTACAGCGGCGCCATCTTTGATGCCATGTACTGCAGAAAGCCCATCGCACTGCTCGACACAGACCTGGCTGAGCAGATGGGTGGCAAGAAAATCGACGAGTACAGCCTGGAATATTCTCGACGCAGCGAACTGGGCCTGTCGATTAAAACTCCGGTAGCCCTGGCTGATGGAATCGCCGAACTGGCTGACAATTCGCAAAAATATGTCGACTTGTATGAGCCTCTGCGAAGCTCTCTGTTTACCGACACCAAAGACTCGTTAAGCCTGGCCCATGAAGCGCTGGTAAAGCTGTGGAAAGGGGAGTTTGTGCCGAACCAGCCTCAGTCTTACGTACGCAAAGAATTGAAAGAGTATTACAAGACGAAGCGTCAGCTGGCAATTGCCAAGAAAAAGCAGAGCGTAAAAAAATAATGCTATCCATCCAGCGACACATCATTGTAAAAGCGATTTTTCTGCTTTCTAAATTTGGTGCACATCGCGCAAGCCTGGCTTGTACAGATAGACTGCTGCGGCTGAATGTATCACTAGGTCAGCTGCGCCAGGCCGTTAGTGCCGCCAATGCCCATAATAACCATGAGTCAGCACTACGCTACTCAAATTACGCAATTGAAAAATACCCATCAAATTCTTTCGGCTACATTGAGGCGGCCAAGATCCTTGCTGCGCGAGGCGCCAAGGAAGAAGCCGTTGAGACGCTGCTACGGGCCCCATCCTGCAGTCAAGTGTCGGAAGTCCTGGCTCTTTTTCGTCCGGCCAAATCACCACAACAAAAACCGACACTCTCCAAGCCAAAGGCCAAACCACTGGTATCAAGCAGCGAGCTTGAGCAGGCTTTCCTGATGGCGGGCAACGACTCTTCCTGGCTTAACATTATCGTTGACCAGGCACACCAGGCGATCAAGACCGACCCGAGCAATCTGACAAACTTCAACATCCTGGCACGCGTTTACAGTCAGCTGGATCAACACCATAAGGTCATCGAAACTATTAATTCGTTTCCGGTAGAAATCTCATCACTACTGAACTACCGCCTGATGCTATCAAAAGCCTATCAGACGACTCGCAACCAGGAGGCTGCGCTCGAGGTTCTGCTGGCCGCACAAGTTGATTTTCCATCCGAACGCAAACTGCTCATGCGGATCAGTGATATGTTGCGCGATGATGCTCAGGTTGCCAGAGCCTACTCTTACCTCTGTGCGGCTCAGGCTTGCTACCCTGTATTTGGCTCCGTAAAGCGCCTGTCCTTTGAGATTGATAATGCGCTGTACAATGACGCGCGCAACACCTTATTGCATATCTTGAACTTTCCGCGCGAGACGCTGATGAAGTTCATGCCAATGATCAATCGCGCAACGCCGTTCTTCCCGGACTTGCATGAAAAGACTCAAACCGCACGCAATCAGGCACGTGAACTTATCGCATCCGAAAAGGGTAAAAAAGGCATCAATCCGGACGATCAAGTCAAAGTCGCCGTGAAGTGTCGCTGGCTTCACGAAGCGCAGCAAATCATCAACCGGAACAGAACCGGTACTCAGCCTGTATCGGAAGATAACCAGCGCTGGCTGGAAACCGTCATTCGCAATCTTGGTAAAGCCCGCGCGTTAGTAGAAGTCGCCAGCGCCAATGAGATTTCATCTCACCTTTGCGGATTGCGTAATGGAGCGATCGTAGACATTGACCTCAATCATGTCGATCTGTCTAAAACCGTGGAGGTTTTCATCCCTACGGTATTTTTTGCAGCCCCCAATGAAGAAAAACCCAGCTATGCCACCGTTCGCGAGTTTCTTTCGAACGTGTACAGCTATTTGATTGATCGTAGCGATCTGATACTGGTGCCTAGACATCAATGGAACTGGAGGAACTGCGATCCACGAATTCCAGGTGCACGCGTCGTCAGTTACCACACCAATGCCCCACTGAACAGTAACCACCTGCACATCCAGGAAGTCCCCTTGGCTGGCCGCTGCAGCATGGATCACCAAGGTTTTGCAGGGTATTCCTCGCTTGCTACCATTCATGAGCCGATTGAACGCTCTAGCGAAAATTTCTCCTGCGAAGCATTAGCAGAGAATGAACGCGAACTGCGTGATACTTACATTCATAACAATATCTCCAAGTATTCGCAAAAAGCAGAACGTATTACATTCCAGGATGACTACGTCTTCGTCGCACTGCAAATACCAACTGACACTGTAGCTGCCCTGGCAGAAATTACCGGCATCGAACTGGTCCGCACTGTTGCAGAGCACTACTTCGGCAGCTCGACTAAAGTCCGCGTCAAGCGTCACCCCTACTGCAACAGCATGTCCGTGCAAAAAACACTAAATTCGCTTACCGCCTCCGGCGCTATCGAGATGTCCGATGCCTCGGTACATGACCTGATTGCCGGTGCAAAAGCAGTTTTTACTGTGAACTCCGGTGTGGGTCTGGAAGCATTACTACATGGTCGACCTGTGATTGTGACGGGCGAGTGCGACTATTCGTATGCAGTTCACGCCTATCCGCGCACTGTTAGCGAACTTCAAACCCGCCTCGATGAAGAATTTGTTTTTGATCAACAACGCACACAGAAACTTCTGCATTACTACGTAAATTCGTATTCGATGGCAGCAAATGACGATGTCGCAATTCAAAAAAGACTTGCGACATGGCTTAATGAATAACGACACTCAACACGTAACTGGATAAGAAAAGCGGATGATGCCACTACGCACCTATCGCGATGCGGCATCGACAAAACGCGCTTTTCATTATTTACAAAGAGGACTTGTAGACATGATTAAAATCACTCCCAACATTGAATGCTCTAACACCAAACCTTTCGTCCTCTTTGGCGGCGTCAATGTCCTCGAATCCTTGGACCTGGCCCTGACTGCCTGCGCCGAATACGTGCGCGTGACCGACAAGCTGGGCATTCCTTACGTCTTCAAGGCCAGCTTCGACAAAGCCAACCGTTCGTCCATCCACTCCTATCGTGGCCCAGGCATGGAAGAAGGTCTGCGGATCTTCGAAAAAGTAAAAGCTGAATTCGGCGTGCCGGTGATTACCGATGTCCACGAGATTTATCAGTGCGCGCCTGTCGCCGAAGTGGTCGATGTCCTGCAGCTGCCTGCGTTCCTGGCTCGCCAGACTGACCTAGTGATGGCTCTCGCCAAAACCGGCAAGCCAGTGAACATCAAGAAACCCCAGTTTCTGAGCCCATCTCAAGTGCAGAACATCGTGCACAAGTTCAAGGAAGCCGGTAACGACCAGTTGATCCTGTGCGATCGCGGCACATGCCTGGGTTACGACAACCTGGTAGTAGACATGCTGGGCTTCGGCGTGATGAAGCGTACCTGCGCGAATCTGCCGATCATTTTCGACGTAACCCACGCCCTGCAACAGCGTGATCCGTCGGGCGCTGCATCGGGCGGTCGCCGTGAGCAGGTCGTTGAACTGGCACGCGCCGGTATGGGCGTTGGCCTGGCTGGCCTGTTCCTGGAAGCTCACCCGAACCCGGATCAAGCCAAGTGCGATGGCCCAAGCGCCCTGCCGCTGGATCAACTGGAGCCGTTCCTGGCGCAGATCAAGGCACTGGATGACTTGGTCAAATCGTTCCCGCCATTGAACATTGCGTGAAGCCAAGTCTGTTGAAACAAGGATTGTGAACATGGCAAGTACAGAACAACGGGTCGCGATTGTCATTCCGGCTCGCTACGGCTCGACTCGCCTGCCGGGCAAGCCGCTGGCTGATATTGCCGGCAAGCCGATGGTGCAACACGTTTATGAACGCGCCCTGCAAGTTGCCAATGCCCATGTGGTGGTGATCGCCACTGACGACGAGCGCGTTGCAAAAGCAGTGCGGGCGTTCGGTGGTGAGTGCGTCATGACCTCGCCGGATCACCCCTCCGGCACCGACCGCCTGGCCGAAGTCATGGCGCAGATCGACGCCGACATCTACATCAACCTGCAGGGTGATGAGCCACTGGTGCGTCCGGCGGACATCGAAGCGCTGGCTGCGGGCATGCTCGCTGATGCGAGCGTGAAGGTTGGCACTTTGTGCCACCCGATCGAAGCGCACGAAGCTGGCAACCCCAACACCGTGAAGGTGGTGCTGGCCAATAACGGTAACGCGCTGTACTTCAGCCGTTCGCCGATCCCCTACCCTCGGGATGGCGAAGTCGCTCACTACCTCAAGCATGTCGGTGTCTATGGCTATCGTCGTGACGTGCTGGCCGATTACAGCAGCCTGCCACAGCCGATGCTTGAGCACGCGGAGAAACTCGAGCAACTGAGGCTGATGGCCGCGGGTTACTGCATTCGGGCCTACCAGGTCGAACCGACTGGCCCGGGCGTGGACACCCCAGAATGCCTGGAGCAGGTGCGGGCGTTGATGAGCGGCCAGGCCCCTGCCCCTCGGCCGACCCTTAACGACATTCGCTTGGTGATCACCGATGTGGATGGCGTACTCACCGACGGCGGCATCTATTACGATGCTACCGGCGAATGCCTGAAGCGCTTCCATGTGCGTGATGGCATGGGCATGCGGCTGCTGGAAGAAAATGGTGTGCGGGTGGCAGTGTTGTCCGGGCGTGATTCGGCAACGTTGCGCAAGCGTGTGGCCGACTTGGGTATTACTCTTTGCCAGTTCGGCGTGAAGGACAAGCAGGCGGCCTGCAACCAGTTGATGGCGGAAGCCGGTGTCAGCGCTGAGCAAACGGCGTGCATTGGTGACGATTGCATTGACCTGCCGGCCTTTGCAGCGTGTGCCCTGTCCTTTGCCGTGGCGGATGCGCCGGCGTATGTGAAAGCGGCGGCCACTCATATGCTGAATGCAGCGGGCGGTACCGGTGCGTTCCGTGAAGTGGCGGACAGTATTCTGTTTGCTCAGGGCAAGGATGCGGTACTGGGCACTGCGGCGGGTTATGCGCAGGTGATGGCGAAGATGGCGCAGTAAGCCGACGAGTCGTTCATCGAAGAGAGAAACGGGGCCAATGTTGGGCCCGTTTCTCTCTTCGATGAACGATATTTGACCGATCTTTTTCACGAGCAGTCATGACTTCTCCAGGCACAAAAAACACGTGCGCGGCGAGCTAGATGCTGAATTTAAATATTGGACGACCACGATATGTTCGCTACCCACAAAGGGGCATTTTGCTAATCTTAATTTTATGGCTTGGTCATCTCCCGGCGGTAGCAGGCGCCGCTCCAGAGACGTGCCGTAGTAGGGTGACTAAAAAAGCATGGCTCTATGGCAAATCGGAAGCTACGTCACGACAGTTCATTAAATTCTATTTGCACATCAGCGACAAAAAAGTTAATTAAGGATCCGCATTACGAACCCTTAAGCTAATTAATGACAATCAAGCAAGAACAAACTTAACCGCCCCACCGGCAACCACACCCTTGTAAGTAGATCCATTCCTCATAAGCCTAAACCTAAATACTTCTTTCGGCGCATCAAAAACCATTTCGTCAACTTCGTATATATTAGAAGCCAGATCGGTTGACTCACCCAAAAACTTTCTATCAGCGGAAACTCCAATGATCGCCGCCACCTTTGCTTGCTTATAAAAATCTACAACTTTTGGATCGTTTGTAGCAGGAAGATAAATCCAGCCAAATTTGCTTGCAGCGGTATTGTGGATTGTTGGCCCGTTCGGGACCGCATAATCCAGCCGGTTAGAGCCCGTACTTTCTAGCCGCTCGAAGAGTTCAAGCCATAGCCTTGTGATGGACTCGTTAGAGAATCGCTGCACATTTGCCTTCCCCTTTGCCCCCATGGAAATTACTAAATCTTTTTGATTGAGCAGCAATGTTGTTTTCTCAACGAACTCCTTCTCTGATTCAACAATAAAACCATCCTCTCCATTGGTTACGATCTCCCTAGGGCCGTAGTTGGTGTTAATGGATACCAAGGGGGTACCGTACGCGAGAGATTCTGCAAAGCTGACACCAAATCCTTCAGTAGCAGACATGGCGAGGCTTACGCTTGCGCGCCTGAAAATACTGGAAACGTCTGTGGCGAAACCCATCAATTTTATGGATTCTTGCATTCCGAGGCAATTGATCTCATTTTTCAATTCTTCTTCCTGCTCGCCCGACCCCCAAATTTCTAGGCATGCGTCTTGCTTTTTTTCCACAACCTTCGCAAAGGCACGAATTATGTTTTTAATCCGTTTGACTGAGTGAAGTCTCGCAACAACCACAGCTAAATTTTCTTCGCGAGCAACATCCTCGCCACCTGAATCGACGCTTACAGGATTGCCAATGGCTGTATATCGGTCGAAGGGGAATTGCTCGTTTAGATCCTTCAACTGAGCCTCAGTCAGAACCACAAGGCTGTCACAGTGTGGTATGCCACGAATAACACCATCATATTTTGGCGCAACAGAAGAGCCTACAGTGTGCGGCCTCATCAGATGATTACTGTGCATCATTAAGATTCTATAAGTTCGATCAGAGTCAACCATACAAACGGTATCTGCGCTTTGAATAGCATCAGCAATCAAAAAAGAAGGGAGGCATTCCTCAGAGAGCAACTTCAACCAGTACGCATGAGCAGATTCGAGCGAGTTAAACTTCAGAACCGGCTTCCCAGGACAAAGTATAGTTACCATGGCGACCGTATCATCCCCATTATAGAACTCTTCAAGAAACACATAATCAGTAGCGGTCAGATACCTAACAACCTTAACTCCAAGGTTATTTATATAGTCCACTCGCTTCTTTACCTTAACTTTCAAGTGCTCGAGGGTGCTTTGCGTCTTTTCTTCGATCTGAAATTTAGCGACTTCAGCTTTATGAGCAAACCACCTTTGAAAGTTAACAATATTTGTTTCGCTAGAAATTCGACCCTGAGCCACAAGGTTTTCGTAGGTCCTGTCAAGCTTGTCATCATTCAAAAACAGCGCGATTCGCGACAAGGTCCTTGTACTGGCTAAGGCCTGGGTTCTTGCCAGCGAAACTCGTGTAACCCCGCCGCCTTGCTCAAAAAGGTTATACATAACAGAAATGACTTGCTTCAACACGGAGTCGCGCCCTTCTTCAGGTTGGCGGTATTTTTCCCAATTGTTGCATGAAGTGCCTCATTGGGCCAGACGAGATAGTCAGTTACAGCACCAACGCCAAAAATCGCAAAATTTCGGGCTATTCGTTCTTGTCACGCTGCAGCCTTAGGTACGGGATTTTCCTACAGAATATCCTTACTGATTGACCCACGCGTCTAGAGAACACCTAGCGGATGACGTCAGCTACCTGGCAAACAACTGGAACAAACTTGAACGGTACGCCGAAGAAGGCCACTTGCGCATCGACAATAATGCCGCCAAATGCGTAGTACCGCCATTCCTTATCGGAAGAAAAAACTGGCTGTTTAGCGAAGCGCCAAAAGGGCAACGGCAAGTGGTCAACTTTATAGCCTGCTCGAGGCCGCCAATGCCAACGATTAAAATGCGAATCCTTGTTGCCGCGGAACTGCTCGCCGCTAACACCTAGCTGAGCGCGCTGCCTATCCTGAAGTGAGTAGGCATATGACTGCTTACTTTGAACTAATGAAGGTATAGCGCTCCCACGCCGTTGGGTAAGAGCATCATGATGACGAAGGCGCCCTTGCGGGCGCTTTCGTTGAGAAGCTGGGCCCCCTACTGAGATCGTCGGGGATCGCATGGGACCTCAAGAGCTGGCGGAGTCCGTAGGTGGCAGTATCAGTCGAAGATCTCGACGATACCCACGACAACGTTGTCGCTGTTGGTGACAGCCAGGGCACGAATCTTGTTGTCAAGCATGTAGGTTTCCGCTTCGGAAAGCTGCGCATCATCCTTAATGGTGTGCGGGTTGGCGGTCATGAAGTGGGCAACGGTGGTGTGGATCACACCTTCGTCTTCGAGCAGTGCGCGACGCAAGTCGCCGTCGGTAACTATACCGACAAGGACGCCCTCTTCCATGACCACGGTCAGGCCCATGCGGCTTTGAGTCATCACCAGCAGGCAATCGTGGAAGCTGGTGGCCGGGGTGACGATGGGTGCCGGGGAGTGCATGACGTCGCTGACGCGAGTCAGCAGTTTACGACCCAGGCTGCCCCCGGGGTGGTAGCGGGCGAAGTCCATCGGCTTGAATTGAATGGCTTCGATCAAAGCTACGGCCAAGGCATCACCCATGGCCATGGTCGCCAGGGTGGAAGTAGTCGGTGCCAGGTTGTTTGGGCACACTTCTCGCTCGACGGAGATGTCCAGCCAGATGTCCGCGTGCTTGGCCAGGGTCGACTTTCCGTTGCCGGTCATGGCGATGATTTTGTTGCCGAAGGATTTCAGGCTCGGAATCAGCTTGATGAGTTCTTCTGTCTCGCCGCTGTAGCTGATCAGGATCAGCACGTCAATCGGCTTGAGCATGCCCAGGTCGCCGTGGAAGGCTTCAGCCGGGTGCAGGAAGAAACTCGGGGTACCGGTAGAGGCGAAGGTCGCGACCATCTTTTGCCCGATCAGGCCGGATTTGCCCATGCCGCACACGACGGTGCGACCTTTGCAACCGAGGATCAGCTCGACTGCACGCTGGAATTCGCCATCCAGGCGCTCCGCCAGCTGACTGATTGCTTGCGCCTGCGCATAGAGCGCTTCTTTGGCAATTGGAAGGTGATTCATGGGGACCTTATCGCTCCTTGATTTTGAAGGCGCGTATGGTAACGGCTCAATGTCAGGGAGGGAACGAGGAAGTCCCTCAGTCTGTAGGAAATTTCCCAAATCAGGCGCGTTGCGCGCCACATAATTGGCAATCAGTGGACGGAATCCGTACTATCGCGCCCCTTCTGGTCAACTGTTACGGAAAGTGGGCAAGGATTGCGACGCCTTCACTTATGTGTCAGGCAGAAAATGGATTATTGCTTACAGTTGGAACGCATGGGTACCGAATCGAATAGCACAACACTCGCCAGCAGCAGGAATACCTTCTGGTTAAGTCGCTCCACGCTGGAAAAACGCTTGAGCTTTTCCCTGCCTGTTTACCAAGCTGATGATTTCAGCATCGTCACCACCGACCTGGCATCCAATGCATCGTTCGTGAATTACGTTCGCCATCACCGGCTGACGCATCTCGCTACCGGGGCCACGGTGGATGTGATCGAGAAATCGATTCGCAAAATTCTCTTTATCACCAGCCTCGAGTCGCGCTTCTATCGGGAGCGCTACGTACTGAGCGAAAGCGTTCACTTCAAGCATCCAACGTGCCTGGGCGTGATTGAGACGCCGTGGGAAAGTCTAATATTTACCAGCTACATACAGGGCCGCCCGCCCCGCATGTCGTCTATCGCAAAGACCGTGGCACCGGGCATTGCCGAGATCGAAGCACTGTCCAGTCTTCATCTGAACCTTGCTTCCTCGTGGCAGGCACCCAAGTTTTGGACCATGGATTTCTTTCGGCCCTGGTATATGCTGCGGTCGCGCTTCAATTACGAGCGCTATTTGCATTCCCTTGAAGAACTGGCCCGAGACGATGACCGTTTTGCCGACCTGCCCCGCCGACTTCGCGCGTTGCGGCCAATATTGCGCCGTGAGGCCAATGGGGCAAAAAGGGGTCAGCGCTGTTTTTGCCACATGGATTATTTGCGCAAGAACTTTTTCCTGTCGCCTCAGGGTCTACAAATGATCGACTGGAGCGAGTTCAAGGTTGGGCGTGTCGGATTTGACGGTGGCTCCTATCTCAGCGCGGTGTTTAGACGCAGTGACATGGAACGCTTTATGACAGTGCGCGAGGAGTTCCTCGCGACCTATCTAGAGGTACTGGACACTCGATTCGACCAGCAGCAGGCATTGCGCAACCTCAATTATTTTTTCCTGCAGAATTCCCTTTGGCATTTCCTACGCCCCAAAACGATTGCTGACTATCAGCGACGGGGCAAGTTGGATCTGTTGCATGAGAAGTATGAATATTTGTTGGCGATGCCAGTGACATCGGGCCGTTAGGCGATTCGGTACGCACGCTCTAGGTTCCACGTTCGTCGTTTGACGTGAAGACGCCTCCGCTGGCAAGCCCGCTCATACAAGGTAGGAAATTGATTTTCTGCGGTTGTCAATCGCGCTGTGAGTGCCACGAATGCCGCTCATCGGGCGGATGGTTAGCGGGCCTGCAGGCGTTGAGCGCAATTTCAATCTATGTACAAAAGCGATCAGAAATTACCTACATTTTTGTGAATGCCACCCTCCATTTGTATTATCATTCGCGCCAAATTTCATTGAGCATTTCCTGCAGGCACACGCAATGATGCATGCCTGACTGATGAGTGCGCCCGATATGGATATCCGCTGTTTTTTATGGACTATACCGCTCCACCGCGTCGCTCTTTGCTGATTTTGTCCAAAGGTGCACAACAGATCCCTACCCTCCCCGCCTTGCTGCCCGAGTATCGGCTGCTGTGTGGAACGGTCGGCGACATTGCCCGGGCCGATGACGTGTTGGCGTGGGGACGCAAACCCAGCGCGCTACGTGCAAAGGCGGCTGCCGACGCTGCCGGGTTGCCGCTGATTACGGTCGAAGACGGTTTTTTGCGCTCGGTGGGCCTGGGTGCTGAAGATCCGCCGCTGTCGCTGATCGTCGATCCGCTGGGCATCTACTACGACGCCAGCGGTCCTTCTCGTCTCGAACAATTGATTCCGCTGCCGCTGACCCAGGCACAGGTGCTGCGTGCCCGCTCCTTGCAGGCGGGCTGGTGCGAAGAGCGTGTGTCGAAGTATAACGGGGCGCGGATCGAGGCCTGTGTATTGCCGCAGCCATGCGTGCTGGTCGCTGATCAGACCCACGGCGATGCCTCGTTGCAAGGTGCCAGCGCCGCCGATTTCCAGCGCATGCTCGACGCCGCGCTGACCCGCCACCCGCAGAGTACGGTGATGGTCAAGGTCCATCCGGACGTGGTGGCCGGGCGCAAGCAGGGGCACTTCGACCTTGCGGCGTTGCGCAAGCAGCCACGGGTGCAGGTGATCAGCGATAACGTGCACCCCGCTGAGCTGCTCTCAGCCGTCCAGGCGGTGTATGTGATGACCTCGCAATTGGGCTTCGACGCCCTGTTGTGGAACGTGCCGGTGCACACTTTTGGCATGCCGTTCTATGCCGGCTGGGGTTTGACCCTTGATGCGCTGCCCGCCCCTGAGCGACGCCGACCAGTCAGTCTTGAGCAATTGCTGCATGCCGCGCTGGTGGAATACCCGCGTTACGTCGACCCGGAGACAGGCACGCCGTGCCAGGTCGAGACGGTGCTGGCGTGGCTGGGTCTGCAGCGACGGATGCGCAGTCGCTTGCCGCAAAGCCTGCACATGGTCGGGTTCAGCAAGTGGAAACATCCGTTGGTGGAGGACTTCTTCAACGGATCACTCACTCAGTTTGCTCCACTGCCCGCAGACTCGAATGCGGACGTGGTGACCTGGGGCTGTCAGCATGACCTGGCAATTGCCCAACAGAACAACGTCAGCCACCTCGGCCGCGTCGAAGACGGCTTCCTGCGCTCCGTCGGCCTCGGCGCGAAAAAAACCCGCCCGTTGTCCTGGGTGTTCGACGACCTGGGTATCTACTACGACGCCACCCGTCCTTCCCGTCTGGAACACATCTTGCAAAACGAGCCGTGTGAACCGGGCTTGTTGCAGCGCGCAGCGGCCTTGCGCGAAGCGATCTGCGTGGCCGGCGTGACCAAGTACAACCTGCCCGGCACCCCGTGGAAACGCCCCGCCGGGGTCGAACGGGTGATTCTGGTGCCGGGCCAGGTGGAGTCCGACGCGTCGATTCGTTATGGCGCGCACCGGATCCGCCGCAATCTGGATTTGCTCAAGGCGGTGCGCAAGCGTCATCCGCTGGCGTGGCTGTTGTACAAGCCGCACCCCGAAGTACTGGCCGGCACCCGCGAGGCCGGCGAAGACGAAGAACGCACCAGCGACTGGTGCAACCAGGTGGTGGGCGATGTGCCTTTCCACTCACTGTTGTCCGAGGTCGACGAGGTGCATGTGCTGACTTCGCAATCGGGATTCGAAGCTTTGTTGCGCGGCGTGCCGGTGACCACTTACGGCCAGCCGTTTTATGCCGGTTGGGGGTTGACCGTGGATCGCGACCTGAGCCCGGACGTCCAGGCGCGCCGCACCCGGCGCCTGAGCCTGGATGAGCTGGTGGCCGCGACCCTGATCCGCTACCCGACTTATGTCAGCCGCATCACCCGAAAATTTACCACTCCTGAACGTACGTTAATCGAGATCCAGAACTGGGATGAAGTACCAACGCAAGGAAGAACTCCAACATGGCGAGAGATGATTCAGCGTTTGCTCCTTACGGTTTTGAAACCACGCCTCAGGAAATCCTAGTTCCCCGTCAGCGCTCCCTGCGCCCGGTGCCGGCCAAACCGCGCAACTCGTTCCTGTTTTTGCAGGGCGTCAGTTCGCCGTTTTTCGCGCGACTGGCCCAAGCCCTGCGCAACGAAGGACAACGGGTCAAGTCCGTCAGTTTCAACATGGGCGATACCCTGTACAGCAGCGGTGCGCTGGAGTTTTATTCGGCGCGCCCCGAGCAGCTGGCGGATTTCTATAGCCACTGCTTCAAGACGGAGAACATCACTGATGTTGTGCTGTTCGGCGATTGCCGTCCGGTGCATCAACCGGCGGTGGAGCTGGCCAGGTCGCTGGGCATTCGCGTGCACGTGTTCGAGGAAGGTTACTTCCGCCCCTACTGGATCACCCTTGAGCGCAACGGCGTGAACAATCACTCGCTGCTGCCCCGGGATCCGGAGTGGTATCGGGAGGTGGGCAAGTACATCCCGCGTTATCACAACGGCAATGCATTTCGCCTGTCCTTTGCCTCCCGGGCCCTGCACGACGTGATGTATCACGTCGGCGGCGCGCTGAACAAAGTGGTGTTCCCCCATTACAAGACCCATGCGCCGTTCAACGCGGCGGTGGAGTATGCGGGATACATTCGCCAGGGCATTCGCCTTTTGAGTGCCAAGGGCCGCGACTCCGAGGTGATCAGTGAGGTGGCGCGCAACCGCCACCGCACCTTCCTGTTGCCCCTGCAACTGGACAGCGATGCGCAGATCCGCGACCACTCGCCGTTCCGGCACATGAAGGATGTGCTCAAACACGTGATGGGTTCGTTCGCCCGCCATGCCGGCAGCGATGCGCGGCTGGTGGTGAAGAACCATCCGCTGACCCCCGGCATCGTCAATTACCAGCGCATCACCCGGCGCATTGCCCACAAGCTGGGCATCGCCGACCGCGTGGACTTCATCGAAAGCGGGCACATGCCGACGCTGCTGTCCCATGTCGCCGGCGTGGTCACGGTCAACAGCACCGTGGGTGGCTCGTCGCTGATGCACAACGTGCCGACTATCGCCCTCAGCGACCCGATCTACAACCTCAAGGGGCTGACCCACCAGGGCGGCCTCGACGAATTCTGGAACCACCCGGAACCACCTGACTCCACGCTCTTTCAACGCTTCCGCAGCACGGTGATTCACACCACGCAGGTCAACGGCGGCTTCTATACCCGCTGTGGCATCGACATGGCGGTGAACAACTCCCTGGAAGTGTTGATGGCCAAAACCTCGAAAATCGAACAGTACCTATGACGCTGCACAAGTCTCCACGCTGCATTCTCATCACCGGTGCCACAGGCGGCATCGGCGGTGCCCTGGCGCCGGCCTATGCGGCGCCGGGAGTGACCCTGATCCTGCAAGGCCGGCGCCTGGATCGCCTGGAAGAAATGGCCGCGCAATGCCGCGCCCTTGGCGCCCGGGTGTTGCTGCAACCGCTCGACGTGCAGGACCTGAAGGCGTTGCGGCGCTGGATCGGCGAGATCAGCGTGAGCGAGGCACCGGACCTGATCATCGTCGGCGCCGGGGTCAACACCTCCACCGGCGACAATGGCGAGGGCGAAGTCTGGGAGTTGTCCCAGGCGCTGATCGAAATCAACGTGCTGGCGGCATTGGCCACGGTGCAGGCCGCGCTGCCGTTCATGCGTGCGCGCAAGTCCGGGCAGATCGCCCTGTTCAGTTCGCTGGCGGGCTGGCGCGGGCTCCCCGCGACCCCGAGCTACAGCGCCAGCAAGGCAGCGATCAAGGCCTACGGCGAAGCCATGCGCGACCTGGTGGCGGCGGACGGGGTGAAGATCAACGTGATCATGCCCGGCTACGTCGAATCGAAAATGTGCTTTGAAATGCCCGGGCCCAAACCCTTGCTCTGGGCCCCGGATAAAGCCGCGCGACGGATTCAGCGTGGCCTGGCGGCGAACCAGGCGCGGATCAGTTTTCCGTTCCCGCTGAACCTTGGATGCTGGGCCCTGGGGGTTATCCCGCCACGGCTGTCGTCGATCATTTTGCGGTGGCTGGATTACGGTGCCTGATGTGTTGAGTAGTGCGTTTGGTCTGGTGCTGGTGTTCGGATTTGTCCTGTCGTGCGCCTTCGAAAAACTCCTGGTGCCCTGCCCCGGCTGGCGTCGCCCGTTGCGCGCCTGGCTGTTGCATGCCGGCGCCTGGGCGTTCGCCGTCGGCTTGCTGTACCTGATCACCGGCCGCGCCTGGTTCAGCGCGGTGAACGTGCTGGCCCTGTGGCTGTTGATCGTGCTGGTGAGCAATGCCAAATACCATTCGCTGCGCGAGCCCTTCGTCTGCGCCGACTTCGAATACTTCAGCGATGCGGTGCGCTATCCGCGCCTGTACCTGCCGTTCTTCGGTATTGGTAAAGCTATTGGCCTGGCCTTGCTGTTTGTCGTCTATCTGGCTTGCGGGCTGTATTTCGAACCGGTTGGCGCCAACGCCCGCGCCGTGGCGACGGGCACTTTGCTGGGCGGGTTGGCACTGCTCTGGCTGGGCGGATTGAAACCTCTGCAACCGACCTTCGACGCTGCACTTGACCTGGGGCGCTGGGGCCTGGCGGGCAGTTTGTGGACGTACTTTTTTGCTGCCCGGCGTCCGGTGGCGCTGGCGTCATTGAACTCGCCGTTTCTTGGCGAGGAGGCACTCCCCATGGCCGATGCCACCCTGGCGGACCTGGTGTCGGTACAGAGCGAGTCGTTTTTCGATGCGCGCCGACTGTGGCCCGGCATTCGTGGGCAGGTCCTCAGCCAGTTCGACACCTTGCGCGATGAAGCGCTGGCCCAGGGACGGTTGCAAGTGGCGGCCTGGGGGGCGAATACGGTGCGTACCGAGTTTGCTTTCCTGACCGGGATCAAGGTCGACCAGCTCGGTGTCCACCGTTTCAACCCTTATCGCCATCTGGCGCGCCAGGGCGTTGCCAGTATCGCCCTGGAACTCAAGAGCCGTGGTTACCGCACGGTATGCGTGCATCCTTATGTGGGCAGTTTCTACGGTCGAGACAAGGTGTTGCCGGCGCTGGGCTTCGACGAATTCATCGATGTGCGCAGCTTCACAGAGCAGCAGAAGGCCGGGCCGTTTATCGGTGACTGCGCGGTGGCCGACAAGATCAGCGAACTGCTCGATGCCCCGGACCGCACGCAACCGTTGTACATCCATGCCATCACCATGGAGAACCACGGGCCGCTGCACCTGGAAAGCGTGGCGGCAGCCGATCTCGGGCAATGGTTCGACCGCCCTCTGCCGGAAGACCTGCGCGACCTCGCCCCGTATGTGCGCCACCTGAGCAATGCCGACCGCATGCTCGGCCAATTGCGCGAGCATATGCTGGCGCGCGGCACCCCGACCGGGCTGTGTTTCTTCGGTGATCACGTGCCGATCCTGCCCGACGTCTATGGCGCTCTGGGTGAGCCGGATGGCGATACCGAGTACTTCATCTGGTCCAATACCGCGCGTAGCGGTAGTGCCCCTGCGGACCTGGGTGTCGAGCACCTGGCCAAGGCGTTCATCGACCACCTGGCGGCGGCGCGCGATGCAGCGTGAGCCGGTGCAGATCGTCCTTGCCTCCAGTACCTCGGAGCGCACGCCTGCGATTGCACGGTGGATCAGCTCCGGGCGCGGCTCGCTGGCGTTCATCCTTGGCGACGAAGATTGCCGTTTCCGCCTATTGGCGGACGGGATCAATTGGGACCGGGTGTTGCTTGCCTATCGCAGTGATGGCGCCGTCGGTTATGCGACGTTCAAACACCATCGACGCGGGCCGTTTTCACCTGGGTTGCGGCCCTTCGTGCGTGAGTTCGGCCGGTTGGGCGGCACGCTGCGCTACGGGCTGTTCATGATCAGCGAGTGCCGCGAGTGGTCCTATGGGTTTTACCTGTACGGCTTGCGCGTGCACAAAGTCGCCCGCCGCCAGGGCGTCGCCAGCACCTTGTTGCAGGCGGTGTTCAAGCAGGCGCTGGGCAGCGGCCATGAAAAGATCGAGCTGGAAGTGCAGGCGAAAAACCTCGCCGCCCGGGCGTTTTATGTCCACCACGGCTTTGTGTCGATACGTACCAAGAGCTGGCTCAGCCGCCTGATGCCCATCCCCACGGTCATCAATCTGCGCCGCAGGTTGTCGCCCCGCCCATGAGTGCCCACGAAATGCATCGACCCGTCGCCCTTGAGTCTCTGGTGGAAGGCCCCGGCTGGGTGGGCATCATGTCGCAGTGGGTGATGTGGAAGGTCTTTCACCTTAGCGAATTCCTGGACCCTGAAGGGACGCCGCAGTGGCTGTGGCGACGCGGTCAAGAGCGGCCGGCGGGATTGAAGGCGATTTCCGGGATCGGCTACAAAAGCTCGTCCGACCATGCCCGGGTGTTGTGCAAGCGCTGGGGTATTCCCTATGTGGCGCTGGAGGACGGCTTCTTGCGTTCTTCGTCGCTGGGGGTGGAAGGCGATACGCCGATGTCGATGGTGGTCGATCCGATCGGTATTCACTACCTGGCCGATCGGCCTTCGTTGCTGGAAAACATTCTGCAGGCGCCTCACAGCCTGAGCGCAGAGGACCTGGCCACCGCGCAGGAGTTGATTGCGCTGATGCGCAGCAGTGGCATCGGCAAGTACAACAATGCGCCGGACCTGGGCGATGACGATCCGCTGGGTCGGGATCGACCGTTGGTGCTGGTGGTGGATCAGACCTACGGCGATTTTTCGATTCCCGGTGGCGGGCTGTGTGAAGCGGATTTTGTTCGGATGCTCGATGCGGCCCTGGCGGAAAATCCCGAGGCGGATGTGCGGGTGCGGATTCACCCGGATTGCGTCAACGGCCATAAGAAGAGCTGCCTGCTCGATGCCGCGCTCGAGCGCGGTCTGGTGCTGGAGAGTCGTCATGTGTCCTGGGCCTCCCTGGCGCGCCGGGCCCAGCGGGTGTATGTCGGCACCAGCCAGGCTGGGCTTGAGGCCTTAATCCAGGGCATCCCGGTGACCTGTTTTGGCTTGCCGTTCTATGCCGGCTGGGGTTTGACCGATGACCGCCTGGCCATCCACCGGCGCCAGGCACGCCCGACCCTGGAGCAATTGGTGGCAGCGGCGTATATCCGCTATTGCCGTTATGTCGACCCTTTGACCGACCAGCGCTGCGACGTCATGACTGTGGCCCGGCAATTGGCTCGGCAGAAGCAGCAGGACAGCCGGTTTGCCGGGAGCGTGACGGTGGTTGGCGTGCCTCGGCGTGAGCGGTCGGCGATGCGCAGGTTGCTGAATAGCCGCTGGGGGGTGTTGACGTTTGCTCGCGATAACGCCGAGTTGCTCCCGGCGGTGGCTCGTGAAACGGGCAAGTTGTTGGTGTGGCATACCTTTGAATCGAGCGACCTGAAAGCCCGGGCCGAGGTCCATGGCGTGCCATTGTGGCGTATTCGACCGGACTCGCTGCAGTTGCCGTGCGGTAATGAACAATCCCTGGCACAGATCCGTGGATTGCCTTGCAGCCCGCAACAGGCTCAAGCTCACAACGCCCGCCCAAAAACCAGCCTGCTCGAGGGCTGTGCACGGTATCGACAGGTTCGTCGGTACCTCAAGGGTATGCTCTGACGATTGTCGGCTGTCTTGATTCTTGTATCGGGCTTGAGGGCCCCTTCGCTGGCAAGCCAGCTCCAATTACAAAAACATCGTGGCAATGCCCGGGACCTGTAGGAGCCGGCTTGCCGGCGAAGGCGGTCTTGAATTTTGTATTTGGCTTGAGGGCCCCTTCGCTGGCAAGCCAGCTCCTACAAAAAAAATCGTGGCATTGGCCGGGATTTGTAGGAGCCGGCTTGCCGGCGAAGGCGGTCTGGAATTTTGTGTTGGGCTTGAGGGCCCCTTCGCTGGCAAGCCAGCTCCTACAAAAAAATCGTGGCATTGCCTGGGATTTGTAGGAGCCGGCTTGCCGGCGAAGGCGGTCTGGAATTTTGTGTTGGGCTTGAGGGACCCTTCGCTGGCAAGCCAGCTCCTACAAAAACATCGTGGCATTGCACGGGACTTGTAGGAGCCGGCTTGCCGGCGAAGGCGGTTTTGAATTTTGTGTTGGGCTTGAGGGACCCTTCGCTGGCAAGCCAGCTCCTACAAAAACATCGTGGCATCTGGCTTAGTCATATCCGGAACCAAACCTTTTCAATGGCAAATTTCCCGCGCACTAGCCTTACCCTTTTCGACCGAGAAAGGAGGGCAAGGGATTGTCCATTCGATCACATGCCAACCATCTGCGCTCCGGGCGCTACTCGCAGTCCGGACAGATATACCTGCTCACCGCCGTTACCCGCCTGCGCGAACCGCTCTTCAGCGATTGGCGTGTCGGACGGTTGGTGGTCGAGCAATTTCGTCAGGCCCAGACAGAGGAGCAGGCCAATTCCCTGGCCTGGGTGGTGATGCCTGACCACTTTCACTGGCTGATCGAGCTCCAGAACAACACGCTGGCTGGCTTGATGAGGGCGACCAAATCCCGCTGCGCGAGGGCCGTGAATGCCCGCTTGGGCCGCACCGGGCAGATGTGGCAGAAAGGTTTCCATGACCGGGCGATTCGTCGCGAAGAGGATTTACGGGCCGTGGCGCGTTACATCATTGCCAATCCATTGCGGGCTGGCCTGGTCAGGCGGGTACACGATTATCCATTGTGGGACGCCATTTGGTTGTAGGAGCCGGCTTGCCGGCGAAGGCGGTTTTGAATTTTGTGTTGGGCTTGAGGGACCCTTCGCTGGCAAGCCAGCTCCTACAAAAAACATCGTGGCATTGCCCGGGATTTGTAGGAGCCGGCTTGCCGGCGAAGGCGGTCTGGAATTTTGTGTTGGGCTTGAGGGACCCTTCGCTGGCAAGCCAGCTCCTACAAAAACATCGTGGCATTGGCCGGGATTTGTAGGAGCCGGCTTGCCGGCGAAGGCGGTCTGGAATTTTGTGTTGGGCTTGAGGGACCCTTCGCTGGCAAGCCAGCTCCTACAAAAACATCGTGGCATTGCCTGGGACTTGTAGGAGCCGGCTTGCCGGCGAAGGCGGTTTTGAATTTTGTGTTGAGCTTGAGGGACCCTTCGCTGGCAAGCCAGCTCCTACAAAAACATCGTGGCATTGCCCGGGACTTGTAGGAGCCGGCTTGCCGGCGAAGGCGGTTTTGAATTTTGTGTTGGGCTTGAGGGACCCTTCGCTGGCAAGCCAGCTCCTACAAAAAAATAGTGGCATTGGCCGGGATTTGTAGGAGCCGGCTTGCCGGCGAAAGCGGTCTTGAATTTTGTGTTGGGCTTGAGGGACCCTTCGCTGGCAAGCCAGCTCCTACAAAAACATCGTGGCATTGGCCGGGATTTGTAGGAGCCGGCTTGCCGGCGAAGGCGGTTTTGAATTTTGTGTTGGGCTTGAGGGACCCTTCGCTGGCAAGCCAGCTCCTACAAAAAATCGTGGCATTGCACGGGACTTGTAGGAGCCGGCTTGCCGGCGAAGGCGGTTTTGAATTTTGTGTTGGGCTTGAGGGACCCTTCGCTGGCAAGCCAGCTCCTACAAAAAAATCGTGGCATTGCACGGGATTTGTAGGAGCCGGCTTGCCGGCGAAGGTGGTTTTGAATTTTGTGTTGGGCTTGAGGGACCCTTCGCTGGCAAGCCAGCTCCTACAAAAAATCGTGGCATTGCACGGGACTTGTAGGAGCCGGCTTGCCGGCGAAGGCGGTTTTGAATTTTGTGTTGGGCTTGAGGGACCCTTCGCTGGCAAGCCAGCTCCTACAAAAAAATCGTGGCATTGGCCGGGATTTGTAGGAGCCGGCTTGCCGGCGAAGGCGGTCTGGAATTTTGTGTTGGGCTTGAGGGACCCTTCGCTGGCAAGCCAGCTCCTACAAGGGGCGTTAGAGCTTTTGCAGTTCCTGCGCGACGATGGCCACGGTCTCGGCGATTTGCTCTGGGGTGTGCAGGCACGAGACGAAGAAGCGCACGCGGGCGGCTTTTTCCGGGACGGCCGGGTGCAGGATCGGTTGGGCGTTGATTCCGCGTTTGGCCAGGGCGCCGGACAATTGCGTGGCCTTGAGTGAACTGCCGGTGATCACCGGAATCACCGCAAGCCCGGTGCTGGTGCCGGTGTCCAGCCCCGCCTCGCGGGCCAGGGCGAGGAACTGTTGGCCGCGCGCCTGCAAGGTCGCCACGCGTTCGGCGTCGTGGGCCAGACAGCGTACGGCGGCCAGTGCCGCTGCCGCCACCGAGGCCGGCATGCCGACGCTGTAGAGAAATCCCGGCGCCATGAACTTCAGGTGTTCGACCAGGGCCGATTCACCGGCAATGTAGCCGCCGCAGCTGGCCAGGGTCTTGCTCAGGGTGCCCATCCAGATGTCGACGTCCTTGCCCGCCAGGCCGAAGTGCTCGCGAATGCCCTTGCCGTTGGCCCCCATGACGCCCAACGAGTGGGCCTCGTCGACCATCAGGAACACCTTGTGCTTGTTCTTCAGCTCGACGAAACGCGGCAGGTCCGGGTAGTCGCCGTCCATGCTGTAGATGCCTTCCAGCACCACCAGCACCCGCTCGAAATGCTGGCGCTGATCGCCGAGCAGACGGTCGAGTGCTTCATGGTCGTTGTGGGCAAAACTCAAGCGCCGCGCGCCGGACAACTGGATACCTTGCAGCACGCTGTTGTGGATAAGTTCGTCGTGGATCACCAGGTCCCGCGGGCCGAACAGGTAGCCGATGGTGGTGACGTTGGTGGCATGCCCACTGACGAAGGTCACCGCGTCATCCACCTCGTACAGCCGGGCCAGTTCGGCCTCCAGCTCGCGATGGATCGGCCGGTCGCCGGACACCAGGCGACTGGCCGACACCGACGTGCCGTAGTGATCGATGGCCGCCTTGGCCGCCTCGGCCACCACCGGATGCCCGGAGTAACCCAAGTAGTTGTAGCTGGCGAAGTTGACGAAGCGCTGACCCCCGATCGTGGTTTCGGCGCCCGCCAGGCTTTCGTGCAGCTTGAAGAACGGATTGGCCAGGCCAAAGCGCGCCGCGCCGTCATGCATGATCCGCAGTTGCTGGTAACCGGGATGCTGGTCGAAGCGGTAGAACTGCTCCGGCACCGACCGGGCATTACGACTCACGTCCGCCAGCGAGGCCGGCGGCGCGCCGTCGCCGGTCTGCCGCAGGCGCCGTTCCAGGGCTTGCTGGATCAGCTTGTCTTTCATCGAAGCGCCAAGCCCTGGTGAACTTTTAGAGGTCATAGTCGGTGGTCAATTGATCAAACGGGAGGGTTGGGAATCAGGGTCACGCGCGTCCTCGCGGACCTGGGCCAGCTCGGCTGCGGACAGCTCGGCGCCATGGCGCGCCAGGGTCAGCGCCTGCAAGTTGTCTTCGGCAACGGGGGCGGCCTCGGCATCCTGGTTGCCGCGCAGCAGTTCAAGAATGCGCACGGTCAACTTGGCAATGCTCGAGGTTTCGCTCAGTTCCATCACCGGCAGGCGAATGCCGAAGCGCTCCTCGACCGCCACCACCAGTTCCACACTCATCAACGAGTCCAGCCCCAGTTCCTGCAGGGGTCGGCTGCTATCGAGCTTGCTGGTCGGCATGCGCAGGATCTCGCTGATTTCCTGCTTGAGCATCTCGGCAAACAACTCGGTGAGTTCCTCGTCGTTCATTTCCAGCAACAGGCGCTGGATGTCATCGACATTGCTCTCTTCCTCCTGCTCGCCGCTGTGCAGGCGCGCCAGTTCACTGAACTTCGGCGAGCCGGCGGCCGGCAGGAAGCGCGACAGGGCTTTCCAGTCGAGTTCCAGCACACCCAGCCCGGAGCGCTGTTGCAGCAGCAGGCGTTCCAGGGTGTCGAGGGCCGTCTGCGACTGCAAGGCCGCGCCGCCCATGCGGCTTTGCAGGGCGTCCTTGACGTCCTGGTTGCGCGCGAGGAAACCGGCATCGTCGATGGCGCCCCACAGCACGGCAGTGGCCGGCAAACCTTGCAGCAGGCGATGACGGGCCAGGGCTTCGAGCCAATGGTTGGCCGCCACGTAGTTGGCCTGCCCCGGGTTGCCGAACAGGGTGGTCGCCGAGGAGAACAGCACGAAGAAGTCCAGCGCCAGGTGCGCGGTCAGTTCGTGCAGGTACTGCGCGCCCTTGGCCTTGGGTTCGAGCACCCGTTGCAGTTGCGCCTGGGTCAGGTTGCGGATCAGTCCGTCTTCGAACACGGTGGCGGCATGCACCACGCCTCGTAGCGGTGCCTGGGAGGCTTCGATGCTGGCCAGCACGCTGCGCAGTTGGGCGCTGTCGGTGATGTCGCAGGCCAGCGCCTGCACTTCGATGCCCTGCTCGCGCCAGGCCGCCAGCGCCGGTTGCGCTTCTTCGGTGGCCGCGCCGCGACGACCCAGCAACGCCAGGTGACGAGCGCCCTTGTCCACCAGCCATTGCGCGGTGCGCAGACCGAAACCGCTGAGCCCGCCAGTGACCAGGTAGGTGCCGTCGGCCGCCAGTTGCAATGCCTGCGCCTGTGTCTGCGGTGCGCGGAACACCTGCTGGATCGGCGTGCGGTAGGTGACGACGATCTTGCCGATCTGCCGCGCCTGCTGCATGTAGCGGAACGACTCGACGACATCGTTGGCATCGAACTCGCGGTACGGCAACGGGCTGAGAATGCCGTCGCGGAACAGCTGCATCATGTCGCCGAACAGGCGGCGGGTCAGGTCCGGGCGCTCGCTCATCAGCTGGTCGGCGTCGATGCCGAAGTAACTGATGTTGTTGCGGAACGGGCGCAGGCCGATCTTGGTGTTCTGGTAGAAGTCACGCTTGCCGAGTTCGAGGAAGCGCCCGAAAGGCTTGAGCACCTGCAGGTTGCGGTTGATCGCCTCGCCAGCCAGGGAATTGAGCACCACGTCGACGCCACGGCCGGCGGTGATCGCCAGGATCTCGTCGGCAAACGCCAGGGAGCGCGAATCGAACACGTGCTCAACCCCGAGCAGGCGCAGGAAGTCGCGTTTTTCGTCGCTGCCGGCGGTGGCGTAGATCTCGGCCCCGCACCATTTGGCGATCTGGATCGCGGCAATGCCGACACCGCCCGCAGCGCCGTGGATGAGGATTTTCTCGCCCGGTTCCAGGCGCGCCAGGTGGTGCAGCGCGTAGTACACGGTGAAGAAGGTGCTCGGAATGGTCGCCGCCGCCTCGAAGGACATGCCCTCGGGGATCCGCGCCACCGCGTTGGCATTGGTGATCAGGCGATTGGCGAAGCTTGACGGGCCAAAGCCGACAACCCGGTCACCCGGCTCGAAGTCGCCCTGCACCTGCGCACCCTTGCCGCGCACGACACCGGCGAATTCGAAGCCCAGGGTCGGGCCGGAGAAGCCGTTCTCGATGGCTTCGTCGGACAACAGGCCGAGCGCGTACATGACGTCGCGGAAGTTCAGGCCGGTGGCCTGGACCTCGATGTCCAGATCATCTCCGGACGGCAGCAACGGTTCGTGGGCTTCCCAGCGCAGGTTGCGCAACTGGCCCGGCAGTTCGAAACCCAGGCTGACCTGGGTCGGTGCCTGTTGCTCGGCGCTTGTATCCAGCTGATCAGGGCGTACCCGCAGGCGGGCCACGTAGCGATCGCCCTCGGCGCTGATGGCCAGTTCGGTTTCGTCATCGGCATTGAGCAAGGCCGGCAGCAACGCTTCGACCCCAGCCCCTTCGGCCAGGTCCAGCAGGCGCACGCGGCAACCCACGGCTTCGTTGGCCAGGGTGCGACCAAAGCCCCACAACGCCGCATCGGCGAGGGATGAGAGGTGACCGGCGACCTGCGCAGCGGGCGGCAGCAGATGCACCGCCGCACCACGGGTCAGCAGCCAGCAATCGGGACTGATGCCCGCCTGCTCGCACGCCTGGGTCAGTGCCGCGGCCAGCATGCAGCGCCGCGCCTGGTCGTCCAGCCCCTCGTTGCCGAACAGGCCGCTGAGCAACAGCAGGTGCTGCGGCACGGACGCAGCGCGCAGTTGCGCAGCAAGATCCTGGGCCGACGCCGGCGCCAGCCAGTCAACGTTTTGCCCCTGCTCGCGCAGGGCGGCGGCCAGTTGCTGGGCGAAGGCGTGTTCCGCGCCCTGCTCATCGGCCACCAGCAACCAGTGCTGGGCCGGCAGCGGTTGCGCTTCGAATGTCGCCGCCGCTTCCGCCGAACCCACCAGCACGTAGCTACCGCTGGACATAGCCGGGCTCAATTCGAGCGCCTCGCTAACGTTCAGGCCGTGGCGGCGCAGTTCCTGTTGCCAGAAGCCCGGGCGCTGTTGCACCGACAGGCTGCCCTGGCCCTGCCCGGCCAGCCACCACGAAGGTTGCGCGCCGAACACGAAATCTGCCCAACGGGCCGGGTGCTGCGCCAGCAACATCAGCTGGCCACCGGCGGACAAGCGCGCCGTGGCCTGACCCAGGCCAGCGCTGATGGCTTGCAGCGGCGCCAGGTCGGTGGCGACCAGCACCAGGTCAAAACCATCGGCCGGCAATTGCGCGGCGTCGCTCAGGCTGAGCAGGCGCAAGTCCGGGAAGTCGACTTGCAGCAAGCTGGCCGGGTCGAGGTCGTCGGCACTGTACTGGTAGTCGACTCGGTCGAAATCCAGCTGCGCACAGAGTTGCGCGGCGAAAGGCGAACCACCGAAGCCGAGCTCGAGAATGCGCAGCCGCTGGCCGGCCGGAAGAACCGCCAGGCGTTGTTCGATGTGGCGTTTGATCGCATCCAGCACGGCGTGGTAGCCGCTGGCGCCCAGCACCTGGCGGGCGAGTTGCGCCGGCGAGGTTTCCCGGGGCAGCAACGCGTCGATCTGCACCGTGCCGCTGAGCAGGTCCAGCAGGTGGATGCCGATCCGGCCCACCGAGTGAATGATCTGGAAGTGCTCGGGATAACTGCGGAACAGTTCCTGCCAGATGTCCTGGGCACTGGGCCGCTCGTCCTGATCGGCCAGCAGCCAGGCATCGCCGCTGGCAATCAGGCTGCCGTCGTCCAGCGCCTGTTGAAGTAGATGATCGAGGTAGCCCGAGAAGCCTTGTGCTTCTGCCTGCCAGGTTGCCCGTTGCGCCGCGCTGAGCTGGCCGCCGAGGGACGCGATGGCCTCCAGCACGAAGCTTGCGCACAGGCTGTCCAGCAGTGGATCGACTTCCTGGCTGTAACGCACCAGGGTCGGTTCATCGATCACCGATGCCAGGCTTTGCGCCAGGACGCTGTGCAATGGCGAGGCCGGTTGCGGCAACTCACGCGCGGCCAGCGGCCAGGGTTTGGCAACGCCGGCAAAATCCACCAGTTTCAGGTCGCCGCTGCGGTCCTTGTGCAACTTGACGGCACGGAAACGCGCGTCCTTGATGCACACCACGGCGCGCCCCTGGGCGTCGTACAGGGTGAAGTCGGCCAGCAGCGAGTGCTCCGAACGGCGCACCAGGCGCACCTTGGCCAGCGTCGGTGGCAGGCTGCCCGCGGCAAAGTTGATGCGCCCCAGTTTCACCGGAATGAACGCCAGGCCATTACGTGCCAGGGGATCACGACTGAGCAATTGGGTGATCAGCTGGAACGCGCTGTCCAGCAGTGCCGGATGCAGGTGCAGGGCCGCCAGTTCCGACTCAATCACGCTCGGGACGCTGAGCTGCGCCAGCACCTGGTCACCGTCGATCCAGCCGGCTTCAATGGCCTGGTAGGCCGGGCCGTAATTCAGGCCGACTGCAGAGGTCAGTTGCAAATGCTCGGCACGGCTGAAATCGGCGGCGCGGGTTGGCAGTGCTGGTGCCGGTTCGTTGAGCAGCACACCACGGGCCTCGCCGGGCAGGCGGGCAACCACGTGGCGGGCCCAGGGTTCTTCCTGGGAGGTGCTGCGCGAAACGATCGACACGGTGCCGTCGCTGCTGTCGATCTGCACGCGCACGCGCTTGCTCGACTCGGCGTGCAGCACCAGCGGGCTGTGAATTTCGAGCTCTTCGATGTCGACGAACTCACCCGGCTGGTAGCACTGCGCGGCCGCCAGCACCAGCTCGGTGAAACCGGCGCCGGGGAACAGCACGGCGTCGCCGACCTTGTGGTCTTCAAGGGACGGGAACAGTTGCGTGTCGAGGCGACTGTCCCAGGTCAATTCGTGGCCGGGTACCGCATGACCCAGCAGTGGATGCACACGGTCCAGGTACAGCGTGCGCGCCGATTCCGGTGTATCGGCATGCCAGTGGCGCTCGCGCTGCCAGGCATAGTTGGGCAAGCGCACGAAGCGACCGGTGCTCGGGAACAGGCACGCCAGGTCGGTCCCGGCGCCACTGATCAGCACCTTGGCCACCGCGCGGGTGACCATCGGCGGCGCGTCGTCATGGCGCTTGAGCGTGGCGATCACTACGCCCTGTTGCTCGCGTGTCGCCAGGGCATCGCTGACATAGCTGCGCAGGATCGGGTGCGGTCCGACTTCGACGAAGACGTTGTAACCCTCCTCGCACAGGGTCTCGCTGGCGGACTGGAACAGCACCGGGAAACGGATGTTCTGCCACCAATATTCGGCGTCCAGGCGCTCGCCATCGAGCAAGCCACCGGTGACCGTGGAATACATCGGGATCTGGCTGGCGCGCGGCGCGATGTCACGCAAGGCCTCGACCACCTGCTCGGCGATGACGTTCATCGCCGGCGAATGGAAGGCGTAGTCCAGGCCAAGGCGGCGCACGAACACCTGGCGCTCGGTGAGTGCCTGTTCCAGACGTTCAAGACCGGCCACGGAACCGGCCACGGTGGCGCCCTTGAAGCTGTTTTCGCCGGCCACGACCACGTCGTCCAGACCCAGCTCCAGCAACAGGTTCGCGGTGTCGCTGCCCGACAGGCCCACGGCGGACATTTGCCCGGAACCGGCGGTCAGCCCCTGCAGACGACTGCGGTGGTAGATCACGCGGGTCGCGTCGCCAAGGGTCAACGCGCCACAGGCCCAGGCGGCCGCCACTTCGCCAACGCTGTGGCCCATGACCACCTGCGGCACCACGCCCTGGCTGGCCAGCATGCGGGTCACGCCCACTTGCAGGGCGAACAGCGCCGGCTGGGCCAGTTCGGTCAGGTGATAACGCTCCTGGCCATACTCGCCCGCCAGTTCGGCGATCAGCGAATAGCCGGCCAGTGGCTGGAACAGCGTGTCGATTTCAGTCACGGCGGCATGGAACACCGCATCGGCGAGCAGCGCCTTGCCCATGCCCTGCCACTGCGAGCCATTGCCGGAGTAGACGAATACCGGGCCCTGGGCCTGATCCAGCGCGCGACCGCTTTCGACCACCGCGCTCAAGGCCGGGGCGGCCGGGTCCAGGGCGAAATCCAACAGCGCCTGGGCGCTTTGCTGTTGATCGGCCTCGAACACCACCACGCGTTGTGGGTGCAGGTCGCGACGCAGCATCGCCTGGTACGCCACGTCATAAAGGCCGGCTGCCGGGTGATCGTCCAGGTGTTGGGCAATGCTTTCGGCCATGGCCGCCAATCCAGCGCTGTCCTTGGCCGTGATCATTAGCGGCACGGCGCCTGTCTGGGCAACGGGCGGTACAACTTGCGGGGTATGGCTTTGCAGGATGACGTGGGCGTTGGCGCCGCCGAAACCGAACGAGTTGACCCCCACCACCAGCGTGCCGTCCGACTTGAGGGCGTGGTTGCGGGTGGCGACGTTGAGGTTGAGCTCGGCGAACGGAATACGCGGGTTGAGGTTCTTGATGCCGATGGTGGCCGGCACCTGGCGCTCGGTGACGCAGTACAGCGCCTTCATCAAGCCGGCCACGCCGGACGCGGCCTCCAGGTGACCGATGTTGCTCTTGACCGAACCGATCAACAACGGCTTGTCCGCGCCGCGTGCCTGGCCCAGGGCCAGACCGATCGCCCGGCTTTCGATCGGATCGCCCACCGGGGTACCGGTGCCGTGGGCTTCCAGGTAGTCGATGTCGGCCGGCGAGATCCCGGCGCTGGCGTAGGCCTGGGTCATCAGCGCTGCTTGCGCATCGGCGCTGGGCACGGTCAGCCCGGACTTGCGCCCGTCGGTATTGACCGCACTGCCGGCGACGACGGCGAGGATCTGGTTGCCATCGGCCACCGCCTTGTCGTAATCCTTGAGGTAGAACAGCCCTGCCCCTTCGGAACGCACGTAACCGTCACCGGCTTCGTCGAAGACGTTGCAGCGCCCTTTGCGCGACAGCATCGAGGCCTTGGAGAAGATCAGGAAACCGAACGGGTGCAGGTGCAGGCTGATACCGCCGGCCAGCGCCTGGTCGATATCGCCGCTTTGAATGGCCTGGCAGGCCTGGTGGAACGCGACCAGCGACGAGGAACACGCGGTATCGACCGCCATGCTCGGGCCGTGCAGGTCATAGAAATACGACAGGCGATTGGCCGCGATGCTGAAGGTGTTGCCCGTGGCCGTGGAAGCGTCCACCAGCGACAGGTCATGGGACAGGCGATAGGCATAGTCGGTGCTGGCAATGCCCAGGTACACCCCGCAGTTGCTGCCGCGCACGCTCGACGGTTTTACCCCGGCGTTCTCGAACACTTCCCAGCCCAGTTCCAGCAACAGGCGCTGTTGGGGGTCCATGATCGCCGCTTCCCGGGGCGAAATGCTGAAGAAGCCGGCATCGAAGGTGGAAATGTCACCCAGCGTGCCAGCCGCCAGGGTGTAGGCGGTGCCAGGGTTGGCCTTGTCCGGGTGGAAAAACGCATCGCGGGACCAGCGGGACGGGTCGACCTGAGTGATGAAGTCGTGACCTTCCAGCAGGTTCTGCCAAAAAGTTGCGGAAGTGGAGCCGGGAAAACGAAACGAAGCCCCAATTATTGCAACTTTTTTACGCATGACTTTCTCCACCTTTTTATATTCTCAACGGTACCGCCATCGCTTCGTGCGATGGGTGCGTCGAACACCCTCATGGGTCCGACATAACCTTGAGAAACTTGCTGAATTCCGTTGGGTAGTGACTCTGTATTTATTATTAGGAGTACTTTTCTCCCCGGCATCGGCCACTGAAGCGCCAGCGCTGGGGGCGCAAAATCATACGCTGAGCGCCTCCCGAGGGAAACCCTTACAAACCGTTACAGTACGACCCGTCGTCGCCTATCCGCCTTGATCGACGCAGAGCTCCCGGCAAAAAAAAATAAATTCAATAAAGCCACTGCACGGCCGACACCCTGTCAAAGCCTTGCGGATTAAATAAGCCATGCGTAATAACCAGCCCATTACACAACGCGAACGGACCTTCCCGGCTCAGCAACGGTTGATTTCCACCACGGATGCCAAGGGCATGATCACCTACTGCAACGACGATTTCGTCGAGATCAGCGGGTTTTCTCGTGAGGAACTGATCCGGGCGCCGCATAACCTGGTGCGTCACCCCGACGTGCCCGCCGCGGTCTTCGCGCACATGTGGGGCACTCTCAAACAAGGCTTGCCATGGATGGGCATTGTCAAGAATCGCTGCAAGAGCGGTGACCACTACTGGGTTAACGCCTATGTGACACCGATCTTCGAAGGCAACCAGGTGATCGGCTACGAGTCGGTGCGGGTCAAGCCCACCGCCGAACAGATTCGCCGCGCCGAAGCGCTTTACCAACGCATCAACCAGGGCAAGTCGGCCATTCCTTCGACGGATAAATGGCTGCCGGTCCTGCAGGACTGGCTGCCCTTCATCCTGGTCAGCCAGTTGAGCTTCATGATCGGTGCGACGCTGAACTCCCAGTGGGGCTTTGCCCTGGCGGCCGGCCTTTCGGTGCCATTGGGTCTGCTGGGCCTGAGCTGGCAGCAACGCGGCCTCAAGCGCTTGCTGCGCCTGGCCGAGCAGACCACGTCCGACCCGCTGATCGCGCAGATGTACACCGACAGCCGCGGCGCCCAGGCACGCCTGGAGATGTCGATCCTCAGCCAGGAAGCACGCCTGAGAACCTGCCTGACTCGCCTGCAGGACACCGCCGAGCACCTGACCGACCAAGCCAGGCAGTCCGATGCCCTGGCGCACGACAGCTCCACCGGCCTGGAGCGCCAACGCGTCGAAACCGAACAAGTGGCCACCGCCGTCAATCAGATGGCCGCCACCACCCAGGAAGTCGCCAGCCACGTACAGCGCACCGCCGACGCTACCCAGCAAGCCAATCGCCTGACCGGCCGCGGCCGCGACATCGCCGGGGAAACCCGCGAAGCCATCCAGCGCCTGTCGGTGGTGGTGGGGGAAACCGGTGCGACCGTGACCCAACTGGCCAAGGACAGCAACGAAATCGGCGGCGTGGTCGACGTGATCAAGGGCATCGCCGACCAGACCAACCTGCTGGCACTGAACGCCGCCATCGAAGCGGCGCGCGCCGGCGAGATGGGGCGTGGTTTTGCGGTCGTGGCCGACGAAGTTCGCCAGCTGGCGCAACGCACCAGCGAATCCACCGGGCAGATCCACGCCCTGATCGCCAAGCTCCAGCAAACCGCAGGCACTGCGGTGCAGACCATGGAAGCCGGGCATCGCCAGGCCGAAGAAGGCGTGGCGCGGGTAATGGAAGCGGACCAGGCCTTGGTGGGGATCAGCGAAGCGGTGGCCAACATCACCGACATGACCACCCAGATCGCTGCCGCGACCGAAGAACAAAGCGCAGTGGCCGAAGAAATCAGCCGCAACATCAGCAACATCTCGGCACTGGCGGACCAGACTTCGGAACAGGCGCAGAATTCGGCGTTGTTGAGTGAAGAGCTGACCAAGACGGCGAATACGCAGTATTCGTTGGTGGAGCGGTTCAACCGCTGATCGATGCTGGCTGATACAGAACCCGGACAGTGAAAGCTTCCGGGTTTTTTGTTGCATCAGTGAAAGCCAAGTTGCCTGACAGGGCCTCTTCGCTGGCAAGCCAGCTCCTACAGGGGGCTGCGCTGCACACAAAACGTGAGCTGGCTTACCAGCGAAGCTGCCATGATTGTTGGCGATGATATTCAGGCTGTACACCTTTGAGCTCTTTCCTACAAATACGCCAGAAGCCGCCGACTTGTCCCCCTCGGGGCCGGGATCTATCGTTGCCGGAAAAAACTTATTCACATAAGCTGGTCAGTATGAATACACACCCTTCGGAGGCTCCGATGGCCACCACCAAAAAGGACAAACCCAACAAAAAGGCTGTTCGTGATGAACTGACATTCCTTGATGTTCGGCAAGCCGCGCGTGATGGGCAGAAAGTGTTCGATAAATTTGTGATCACTGGCAGGCTACCTATTACAAAGTAGGCCTGGATGCCAGCCGTCAAAATCTCCGCGCTTTTTGAACAAATAGGCAACTGGCAGAACTTCGCTGCACACTTTTACAACTACAAAGTGTGTAATGAATTACCTGCAATTTTCGGACGGGACGAACGACTCGATCTGTGCGATATGTATCACATCCACTTGGCGAGTACCCAAGCGATTCAAGAGCGATGGGCGAAAATCAACCGCCAGTACTACCGCACAGCCTTGGTCAACGATCCTGACAATGATTTTTGGCTGATCTATGCCTATGACGCCTTTCGGGACGAGTACCTTTTGCTTACAGTCACCGGCCCGGACGCCCACAACCGACGTGAATGGGGATCATTTCTACGCTCGGTGCATTACGAGATTGTTGAGCCTTGGGTGATCGGGAAAATAATCTTTCCCGATCTGGACGAACTGTGATCTGAAAAGGTCGTTACTGCGAAAAATCACCGCAGATACGCAGCCAACCCGGACAGTGAAAGCTTCCGGGTTTTTTGTTGTATCAGTGAAAGCCAAGTTGCCTGACAGGGCCTCTTCGCCGGCAAGCCAGCTCCTACAGTGGTTTGCGGTGTTCATGAATTCGCGTTACGCCTCAAATCATGCATCCGGGTTTTTTGTTGCATCAGTGAACGCCAAGTTGCCTGACAGGGCCTCTTCGCTGGCAAGCCAGCTCCTACAGGGGTTTGCGGTGTTCATGAATTCGCGTTTCGCCTCAAATCATGCATCCGGGTTTTTTGTTGCATCAGTGAAAGCCAAGTTGCCTGACAGGGCCTCTTCGCTGGCAAGCCAGCTCCTACAGTGGTTTGCGGTGTTCATGAATTCGCGTTACGCCTCAAATTATGCATCCGGTTTTTTGTTGCATCAGTGAAAGCCAAGTTGCCTGACAGGGCCTCTTCGCTGGCAAGCCAGCTCCTACAGTGGTTTGCGGTGTTGATGAATTCGCGTTACGCCTCAAATCATGCATCCGGGTTTTTTGTTGTATCAGTGAAAGCCAAGTTGCCTGACAGGGCCTCTTCGCTGGCAAGCCAGCTCCTACAGGGGTTTGCGGTGTTCATGAATTCGCGTTACGCCTCAAATCATGCATCCGGGTTTTTTGTTGCATCAGTGAAAGCCAAGTTGCCTGACAGGGCCTCTTCGCTGGCAAGCTAGGTCCTACAGGGGTTTGCGGTATTCATGAATTCGCGTTACGCCTCAAATCATGCATCCGGGTTTTTTGTTGCATCAGTGAAAGCCAAGTTGCCTGACAGGGCCTCTTCGCTGGCAAGCCAGCTCCTACAGGGGTTTGCGGTGTTCATGAATTCGAATTACGCCTCAAATCATGCATCCGGGTTTTTTGTTGCATCAGTGAAAGCCAAGTTGCCTGACAGGGCCTCTTCGCTGGCAAGCCAGCTCCTACAGGGGTTTGCGGTGTTCATGAATTCGCGTCACACCTCAAATCAT
>NZ_JANHLK010000038.1 GCF_028682635.1 Pseudomonas putida
TTTCGTCCTCGAAATCGCCTTCGCCGGCAAGCCGGCTCCTACAGAGATAGGTGTCTTAGAGAAGTTTGTGTTCCATCGCGTATTTCACCAGCTCCGCCAGTGAGGTGATGTTGAGTTTCTGCATCAACCGCGCCTTGTGGGTGCTGATGGTTTTGCTGCTCAATGCCAGTTGCTGGGCGATGTCGTTGACGTTGGCGCCCTGGGCCAGGCGTTCGAACACGGAAAACTCACGTTCCGAGAGCAATGAGTGCAACGGCCGCGAATCGGTCAGGCCGACTTCGAAGACCATCCGGTCGGCCAGGTCCGGGTCGATGTAGCGCCCTCCCGCGGCTACCCGGCGGATGGCTGTCAGCAACAGGGCCGGATCACTGTCCTTGGTGGCATAGCCCGCCGCACCAACCTTCAAGGCCCGCGCGGCCATCTGCGCCTCGTCGTGCATCGACAACACCAGGATCACCGGCGGATTGTTCAAGGCACGAATCCGCGGAATTGCCTCGAGGCCGTTGATCCCCGGCATGGAGATATCCAGCAGCACCACTTCGCAGGGCACGTGCCGCAAGGTCTCGAGCAACTGTTCGCCATTGCTCGCCTCCCCCACCACAAGCAAGTCCTTGGCCAGGCCGATCAATTGCTTGATGCCTTCACGCACGATGGTGTGGTCTTCGGCTACCAGTACACGGATCACTTACCTCTCCTCATCCAGGGGTACTCGCACGATCAGGGTCGTGCCCTCACCCGGCTCACTCTCAAGGGACAGCTGCCCGCCCATGATCAACACCCGCTCGCGCATGCCCACCACCCCAAAGGATGTCGGCCTGCCGCTCGAGGCGACAAATCCTACGCCATCATCGCTGACGGTCAGGCACAGGTCGTCACCCTCAATCGCCAAAGTCAGTTCGACAGTATGCGCCTGGGCGTGACGCATGACATTGGTCAAGGCCTCCTGAAGGATACGAAACAGGCCGATGGCCTTGGCATCACTGAGCACCGGCAAGTTTTCCGGCACCTGTACCAGACACGGAATCTGCGTACGCGCCTCGAAGCGACGTGCCTGCCACTCGATGGCCGAAGCAATCCCGGCGTCCAGAATCGGCGGTCGCAAAGCCGTCGCTACATCGCGTACCAGCTGGAACAGTTGGGCGATCAAACGCTTCATGCTGTTCAACCGCTCGTTCAACCCGGGATCGAGTTGTGCATAAGCCAGCTCGCACATGGACGTTTCCAGCTTGAGCACCGTCAACATCTGGCCCAGTTCATCGTGGACTTCCCGGGCAATACGGGCCTTTTCCTCTTCGCGCACGCTCTCCAGGTGCGCGGACAATTCCCGCAATTGCCCACGGGAGCTGGCCAGTTCCAGCTCGATGCGCTTGCTCTCGCTGATGTCCCAGACAATCCCATCCCAGACGTAGGCGCCATCCTCGAGTTGCCGGGTGATCGCCTTGATTTCAGCCCAACGCTGCTCGCCCTGTCGCGTCAGGATTCGCCCTTGCCAGGACCAGTCGCTGTCGGTGTCCAGCGCATGATCCTGGGTCTGGTGATAGCTCGCCTTGTCGTCCGGATGCACCAGGCTGCGCAGGCCTTTGTCACGATGGGCCAGGGTGGCCGGCGAGTAACCCACCAGGCTCTCGCTGCCTTCACTGATGTAGGCAAAGTCGATCTGGCCCGTCACCGGCGCCCGCTCCAGGCGAAAGACCAGGCCAGGCACATTCGCCGCGATCCCTTGCAAGCGCGCTTCACTTTCCTGCAGCGCCGCCAAGGCGCGACGCCTTTCGGTGACATCGGTCAGGTAGACCACCAGGTACTCGCCATCGCGAAAGCGCAGGAAGCTCAATGAGACATCCGCCGGCAGCACGCTGCCATCGGCCCTCAGGCAATGGGTTTCGAAACTTTGCGGCGCGTCGTCGCTGGCCCTGGCGCGCTTCCACAGGTTCAACCAGCGATCCATGTGCAGGCCGGGTTCGAACTCGATCAATGGCCGCTCGATGATCCCACCAGGCGGATAGCCCAGCATGGTTTCGGCGGCGCGGTTGGCGTAGCGCACGTGACTGTCCCAGTTCACCCACATAATGCCGACGGTACTCTGGTCGATGGAAAACTGCGTGAGGCGCAGGGCTTCTTCGCTGGCGGCGCGCAGGGCAATGTCAGCCTGCGCCGCCGCCAGGCGTTGCTCCAGGCTGTGCTGCTGGCGCCGTTGCCAGAACACGATGGCCATGGCGCTGAGCGCCACTACCAGCATCAGCAGGCAGAGGTTTTGCCAGAACCCCGGGGATTCGCTGAGCCGAGGATACTTGGGTTGCAGCCATTGGTTGTGCAGCGCCTCCAGATCCTTGGCCGGGATCGCCCGCAGCGCGCTTTCGACAATACCGGCCAACTCTGGCAGGTCGCGCCGCGTGGCCACCCGCAGCAGCTGTGGCAAGCCGATATCCCCGACCACCACCAACCCGGCGAACTCCGGCTCGACGGACAGGCGCCCCAATTGCGCCTCGTCGACCACCGCGTAGGCCGCTTGCTGGCTCAGCAACAGCTGCAACGCCTGGCGTTCGACCGGCACCCCCTGCAGGTTCAAATGCGGGTAGTTGCCGCGCAGGTAATCGGCGGTGGCACTGGGCATGCGTACGGCGACGCGGGTTTGGCTGTCGAGTTTCTCCAGTTCCACCGCACCGGTGCTTTTCTGGTCGCTGACCACCAGTTGCGGCACCCGCATGTACGGATCGGAAAACTGCCAGAGGCGCAGACCGCCCGGGGTCTGGGTCAACCCCGGGGCGATGTCGATTTCGCCTGCGCGGGCGGCCGCTTCCAGTTGCTCCAGGTCAGGAAAGTTGCGCCAGCTCAGTTCCACCTTGAGCGACTTGGCGAGCCACTTCATCAGCTCGACATTGACCCCGGACAAGCGCTGCAAGCGGCGGTCGTACTGGGCGTAGGGCGCTTGCAACACCAACCCCACCCGCAGATCGCCCTGCTGCGCCAGCCATTGCTGCTGGCCTGCCGACAACGGCGCGACATGCGCCGGTGGCGCGGCGGCCGCCCAGCCCATCAAGGGCAACCACAAACAGCCGATAACCCACAGGCAGCGAAAAAGCATCATCGATCTCTCACACACTGACAAATACTGACCAACCCATTAGGCTGCCGGGATAACTTCTGGCCTGGAATATCCGATGCTCCCTGTCTACCGCCTGGCACTGCCAGCATTGTGCCTGTCGCTGATCCTGCCATGGGCTTTTTCCGCGGCAGCTGCCGCAGAGGCAAAACCCGCCGAAGAAAAACCACTCGAACGCCAACCATTGCCTGAGCGTAGTCAGGAAGAAGCCGCTGCACTCGAGCGAAAAATTCCGCTTCAAGAACAGCAACAACTGCAAGCGGGCAGCGATACATTCCTGGCCCTGTGGAAGCCGGCCAACTCCGCTGACCCCAAAGGCGCGGTGATTATCATCCCTGGCGCAGGCGAAACCGTTGACTGGCCGCAAGCAATCGGTCCGCTGCGTCGCCAATTGCCGGATGCGCAATGGAGCAGCCTGAGTATCACCCTGCCAGATTTGCAAAGTGATGCCATTGCGCCACGCGTGATGGAAGCCGCTCCAGCCCCCAAGGCCCCGGACGTCGGCAGCAAAGACTCGACCACCGCGGCCCCGATTGAACAGGCGGCGGGCGGCGAAGCCGAGGTGGCGGACAAGGCCGTCGCCGAAACCGCCGACGAGCAAAGCAAGGCTGACGCCGAGCGAATCTTCGCCCGAATCGACGCGGCCATCGCTTTTGCCGAACAGCAAAGCGTCCGCAGCATCGTCTTGCTGGGGCATGGCACGGGTGCCTATTGGGCCGCGCGGTATCTGAGCGAGAAGCAGACGGCGCAAGTCGAGCGCTTCGCCATGGTCGCCGCGCAGACGCCGGTCAAAGTGACACCAGAACTGGACGAACTCGCGCCAACCCTAAAGCTGCCCACCGTCGACCTCTTCTACATGGACAAGCCGCTGGATCGCAACGCGGCGCTGGCTCGCTTGCAGGCTAGCAAGCGCGTGAAGACTTCGGCCTTCAGCCAGGTCTCGCTCAAGGCTTTGCCGGGCAATAACAAGGCACAACAGGAGCAATTGGTGCGTCGGGTGCGGGGCTGGTTGAATCCGCAAAATGCGGCGGACTGATTGACCGGGTCGCTGCTAGCGAAAATCCCGCCGCTGACGAATCAACGTATAGGCATTATGCAGCTCGCGCGTCTTGTCGGTGGCCTCGCGAACCTGCGACGCGGTTGCACCACTGCCGGCAATCTTGTCCGGGTGATGGCGACTGAGCAGGCGTCGATAGGCACGCTTGATCTGGGCGGGCTCACTGGTCGCGGACACCCCCAGCAACCGCAAGGCGTCCTGATAGCTTGTAATGACACTGCTGACCGGCGGTCGATGCTGCGGCTCGTAATCGGTTGCCAGCCCCTTGACCTGTGGCGCGCTCCACCCCAGCCAACTGCCCCACTGGAACAGCAGTTCACGCTCGCGGGTACCGGCATGACCATCGGCCCAAACCATCCGCCAGCAAGCGCGCAAGACCCCTTCTGCGGCAAAAGGCTGAGACCTCAGCCGGAGCAGATGACCCCGCAACCGGTCACTGCCCGCCTTGCCCCTATTGAACGCGGCAATCGCCCGTCGCTGTGCCGATTCGGACATTTCCAGGGCACGCATCTCCGCGCGGGCCTGCTGGATATGCCCCTCCACTACCCTTCCATCACACTTGGCCAGGCGCCCCAGTAATACAAACAGCAACTCGTCGTTGCGCAGGACCGGTCGCCCCCCGAGCTTTTCCCGCAGATGCGCCCAACTTTGCAGGGCCAGGTGCCTGTCCAGCACCTGCCCCATCAAGGCCCCAAGCATGGCCCCGGGAATACTGGCGATGGCAAAGCCCGCTCCGGCTCCGATCAGAGTCCCTGGCCACAGCATGTCAGCGGCTCGCTTCGATCAGGGATTCAGCTTCCGCCAGGCGCTCGTGGGTGCCGACATCGACCCAAAGACCTTTCAGACGTTCGCCGGTCACTTGCCCTTCAGCCATGGCCTTGCGCAACAATGGCGCAAGCTTGAACGCCCCTGCCGAGCAGCCATCGAACAGCTGTGGATGCAGCACGGCGATACCGCTGTAGGTCAGGGTGGCGGCGTCCGGCTGACCGTCCCGGACCTGGTCACCGGTCAGGCTGAAGTCGCCGGCGAGGTGATGGGGTGGGTTGTCGGCCAGCACCAGGTGCGCCAGCCCGGCGATGGGTTGATGCAGCACGCTGAAGTCATAGTCGGTCCAGATATCCCCGTTGACGACAAGGAAAGCCTCGTCACCCAACAACGGCAACGCGCGGAAGATTCCGCCACCGGTTTCCAGGGGTTCGCCTTCGGCGGAGTAGCGAATGCTGACACCGTAGCGCGATCCATCGCCGAGATAGTCTTCGATCTGCTGACCGAGCCAGGCATGATTGATCACAATCTCGGTAAACCCGGCAGCGGCCAACGCTCGCAGGTGGTACTCGATCAGCGGCACGCCACCGGCGCGGACCAGCGGCTTGGGCGTGGTCAGGGTCAAGGGACGCATGCGCTCGCCCTTGCCTGCCGCCAGAATCATTGCCTTCATGCCGGCACTCCAGCACGCAGGCTGGCCAGCAGAACATCCAGTTCAGCCAGCTCAGGACGCCGCGCGATCACTGCATCTATATAAGCAAAGAAGCGTGGCACATCAGCCAGGTAACGCGGCTTGCCATCCCGGTGGCAAATGCGCGCGAAGATACCGATCACTTTCAGGTGACGCTGCACCCCCATCAGGTCGCTGGCGCGCAAAAAGTCTTCAAAGTCAGGCTGCACCGGAATATCCAGCGCAGCCGCTTGCTGCCAGTAATTTTCCAGCCAGCCGCGCACGCGCTCCTCGGGCCAACTGAGGAAGGCATCCTTGAACAGGCAGGTCACGTCGTAGGTGACAGGACCGTAGACGGCGTCCTGAAAGTCCAGCACACCGGGATTGGGTTCGCTGAGCATCAGGTTGCGCGGCATGTAGTCGCGGTGCACCAGGACTTTCGGCTGGGCCAATGCACTGTCGATCAACAGATCGCTGACCTGCTGCCAGAGCACTTGCTGCGCCGCATCGAACTCGATGCCCAACTCATGCTTGACGTACCACTCGGGGAACAACTCCAGCTCGCGGCGCAACAACGCCACGTCGTAACTCGGCAATGGCGCAACCATCGGCAACTGCTGGAACGCCAGGAGCGCTTGCAGGGCATCCTTGAACAAATCGTCGGCGTTTTCGCTGTCGATCACATCCAGGTACGTCTTCGTGCCCAGGTCATTGAGCAAAAGAAATCCGCGTTCAAGGTCTTCGGCGTAGATTTTCGGCACATTTATTCCGGATTTCGCCAGCAGAAAAGCGATATCCACGAAAGGCTTGCAGTTTTCCTGGGGCGGTGGCGCATCCATCACGATCAGGCTTCTGCCTGCGCCTTCCCAACGGAAATAGCGCCGAAAACTCGCGTCGCTGCTGGCCGCAGTCAACGTGGCCGGGGGGACGGCACCCCATCCCTGTTGCGCAAAAAGGATTGCCAGCTGTTCATCGAGCCAAACTTTCAGGTGTTGCAAACGTAGATCTTGGTCAGGCATTGCAAGGGTCTCCGACGGCGCTAGCCGTCAAGCGGGTCATGCTTTATTATCCAGCATCTTTTTCAGACCATCGAGAGGCGTGCGGCCCACACCGCGGGCAGATGGCACGCAGGAAGCCCGGACTATTAAGATGGCATTGAAATCCCCCGCGTTTCGTAAAAAATTTCCGTTGTTGATGACCGGCAGTTTGCTGGCTCTGCAACCCTTGGCCACCCCTTTCGTGGTCGCCGCGGAACAGTATGACTGCTCGGCCTCCGCTTCGGGAGCCTGGAGTTGTGCGCCAAAATCGCCGGCGGCTGCATTGCCACCTCGTCCGGTCCACGACGGCAGCGCAGTCAGCGCCACCGGCGAGACACCCGCCGAAACGGGTACCAGCGAAGACACGGGGGCCAAACCTGCACTGGTCACCGAATCCAAAGGCCGTGGCCTGAAGTCGCGTAGCGCAGACTACAGCCACCTCGACTGGGTTCCGCGCGAGCAGCTCACTGCAGCACAATTGGCCGAAACCGGTCCTTATTGCTCTGGTTCCTATATCGAACCGACTCGTCCTGGCATGAATGACAAGACGAATAAAAGTGACGCCCCAACCTTTATCGGCGCCAAAGCCTCCCGCTACAAGCAGGATGAGCAAGTCGCCACCCTGGCCGGTGACGTGGTCATGCGCCAGGGCAGCATGCAGGTCGAGGCCGACGAAGCCAACCTTTACCAGGCTGAGAGCCGCGGTGAGCTGAGCGGCAACGTGCGCATTCGCGACAACGGCGCACTGATCGTGGGCGACCACGCGGATGTGCAACTCGATACCGGTGAAGCCAAGGTCGACAACGCCGAATACGTGATGCACAAGTCGCGTATCCGCGGTAACGCGCTGTACGCCAAGCGTGCCGAGAACGCGATCATCCGCCTCAAGGATGGTACGTACACCACGTGCGAGCCGAACAGCAACGCCTGGCAGCTCAAGGGCAACAACATCACCCTGAACCCGGCCACCGGCTTCGGTACCGCGACCAACGTGACACTGCGGGTCAAGGACATTCCGGTCCTGTACACGCCGTATATCTACTTCCCGATCGACGACCGTCGTCAATCCGGCTTCCTGCCGCCGACCATCGGCACAGGCACCGATACCGGCTTCCTGCTGGTCACGCCGTATTACTTCAACCTGGCACCGAACTACGATGCCACGTTGTACCCGCGCTACATGAGCGATCGCGGCCTGTTGATGGAAGGCGAATTCCGCTACCTGACCAAGTCCAGCGAAGGTCAGTTCGGCGCCGCATACCTCAATGACGAGAACGACGATCGCAAGCTGCAGACCGATTACGAAAAAACCCGCTACATGTACAACTGGCAGCACAAGGGTGGTCTTGATTCGCGTGTGCTGACAGAAGTCGACTACACCAAGATCAGCGATCCTTATTACTTCCAGGATCTGCAGACTGACCAGATCGGTGTGAAAAGCGCCGACTACGTGAACCAGCAAGGTGTCGTCAGCTACCGTGGCGACAGCTACACCGCTCGCGTGAATGCCCAGGCTTATCAACTGGCGACCGTGTCGAACATCACGCCGTACGACCGCTTGCCGCAGATCACCTTCAACGGTGCGCTGCCGGATCGTCCAGGCGGCCTGAATTTCACCTATGACACCGAGCTCGTACGGTTTGACCGGGACTTGAAGAACGGCAACTTCACCGATGAAGATGGCAACGTAGAGCCGCGCCTCGACACCAACGTTCAGGGTCTGGCCCGCGCCAATGGCGATCGCCTCAACCTTGCGCCAGCGGTCAGCTATCCGATGGAGGCAAGCTATGGCTTCCTCACGCCAAAACTCAAGTACCAGTACACGCAATACCAACTGGATCTCGACAGCATCGGCAAAAGCCAGGTTGCCGCGCAGACTGCAGAACAGGACCGCCTCAACGGCACGTTCGACAGCAACCAGAACCGTGGCGTGCCAATCGCCAGCATCGACAGCGGCCTGTATTTCGATCGCAAGACCAACTGGTTCGGCAAAGACTATAACCAGACCCTTGAGCCACGCCTGTTCTACCTCTACGTACCCGAGAAGGACCAGGAAGACATTCCGGTATTCGACACCAGCGAATACACCTTCAGCTATGGGTCGCTGTTTCGCGACAACCGCTTCTCTGGCTCTGACCGTGTCGGCGACGAGAACAAACTGTCCCTGGGCGTGACCAGTCGCTGGATCGAAGAAAACGGCTTCGAGCGCCAACGCATCAGCGTCGGCCAGGCTTTATACTTCAAGGATCGCGAAGTCCAATTGCCGGGTATCGATGCAAAAACCCGCGAAGACGCGCACTCTGACGTTTCTCCTTATGCGCTGGAGTACGAATACCGCTGGAACCGCGACTGGCGCACTACTGCCGATTACAACTGGGACCCGGACAGCCGCAGCCCTCGTTCGGGCAGCGCGATGTTCCACTACCAGCCTGAAGACAACCCGAACAAGGTCATCAACGCCGGCTATCGCTATCGCAATGACCAGGTTCGTTATGACCAGAACTCCGGTACGTGGCAGGTCGGCGGTGGTGACTATGGCACCCCGGGCACTCCTGGCTACGTGAAGGACTACTACAAGATCGAACAGCACGACTTCTCGGTGATCTGGCCGGTCGTGCCGCAATGGAACGTCATCAGCCGCTGGCAGTACGACTACAACCGCAACCGTACCCTGGAAGCCTTTGGTGGCTTCGAGTACGACAACTGCTGCTGGAAACTGCGCCTGATCAACCGTTACTGGGTCGATTATGACGAAACCAGTCAAGACGCTCCGGAAAACGAAAAAGGCGACCATGGCGTCTTCCTCCAAATTGTTCTGAAGGGACTCGGCGGCCTCACTGGCTCCAAAGTAGAGAGTTTCCTCGACAAAGGCATCCAAGGTTATCGTGAACGTGAAGACCAAGCTTTCTGATTGTCTGCGCCCGCTTTTGCTGGGCGCGCTGTTCCTGGGTACCGCGGCCAACGCCGCGGTACAGTCCATCGATAAAGTGGTGGCCATTGTCGACAACGACGTGGTCATGCAGAGCCAACTGGACCAACGGGTCCACGAAGTCCAGCAAACCATCGCCAAGCGCGGCTCCGCCGTGCCACCGGCCAGCGTACTGGAGCAACAGGTGCTTGAGCGCCTGATCGTCGAGAACCTGCAACTGCAGATCGGCGAACGTTCCGGCATCCGTATTACCGATGAAGAACTGAACCAGGCTGTCGGCACCATTGCCCAGCGCAATAACATGTCGATCGAGCAATTCCGCGCTGCCCTGACTCATGACGGTCTGTCCTACGATGACGCGCGTGACCAGATCCGACGTGAAATGGTCATCAGCCGTGTGCGCCAGCGCCGGGTGGCCGAGCGAATCCAGGTGTCCGAGCAGGAAGTGAAGAACTTCCTCGCTTCAGACCTGGGCAAAATGCAGCTGTCCCAAGAGTTCCGCCTGTCCAACATCATGATTGCCACGCCGGAAAGCGCCAATTCCGAGGCCATTCAGGCTGCAGCCAAACAGGCTGACGCGGTGTACCAGCAGCTCAAGCAAGGCGCTGACTTCGCTCAATTGGCCCTCGCCAAATCCGCCAGCGAAACCGCACTGGAAGGCGGCGACATGGGCTGGCGTAAAGCCGCACAGTTGCCACCTCCGTTCGATCAGCTGCTGAGCACCATGGCGGTTGGCGACATCACTCAGCCAATGCGCACGCCAGGTGGCTTCATCATCCTGAAGATCACCGGCAAACGTGGTGGTGAAGCCCAGGTACGCGACGAAGTGCATGTCCGCCACATCCTGGTCAAACCAAGCCCGATTCGTGACGAAGCTAAAACCAAGGCCTTGGCCGAGTCGCTCTACAGCCGCATCGAATCGGGTGAAGACTTCGGCGAACTGGCGAAAAGCTACTCGGAAGATCCGGGTTCCGCGCTCAATGGCGGCGACTTGAACTGGATCGACCCGAGCGTACTGGTTCCAGAGTTCCGCGAAGTGATGGCCAAGACCCCGCAAGGTCAGCTGTCCAAGCCGTTCCAGACTCAATACGGCTGGCACGTCCTGGAAGTCCTTGGCCGTCGCGCCACAGACAGCACCAACCAGGCTCGCGAGCAACAAGCGATGACCGTACTGCGTAACCGCAAATACGATGAAGAGCTGCAAACCTGGCTGCGTCAGATCCGTGACGAAGCGTACGTGGAAATCAAACTCCCTGGCGCCGACCAGGCAGCGCAGTGAAACCCCAACGTTTCGCGCTGACACCCGGCGAACCAGCCGGCATAGGTCCCGACCTGTGCCTGCTGCTCGCCTCGCACGCCCAGCCACACCCCCTGATTGCCATCACCAGCCGCGACCTGCTCCTTGAGCGGGCCGCGCAGCTGGGTGTGGCTGTCGATGTGCTGCCCGTCACGCCGAACAACTGGCCGGATGCTCCCGCTCCCGCCAACAGCCTGTATGTCTGGGATACACCGCTCAACGCCAAGGTCGTCGCCGGGCAACTGGACAAGGCCAACGCCGCTTTCGTCCTGGAAACCCTGACCCGAGCGGGCCAAGGCTGCCTGGATGGGCATTTTGCCGGCATGATCACCGCCCCGGTGCACAAAGGCGTGATCAATGAATCCGGTATCGCCTTTTCCGGGCACACGGAATTCCTCGCTGACCTGACCCATACCGCGCAAGTGGTGATGATGCTCGCCACTCGCGGGCTGCGCGTGGCGCTGGTCACTACTCACCTGCCTCTGCGCGAGATTGCCGATGCGATCACACCTGAGCGGCTGGAGCGGGTCACGCGAATCCTGCACACCGACCTGCAACAAAAATTCGGCATTGCCCGGCCACGAATCCTGGTGTGCGGGCTCAACCCCCATGCCGGTGAAGGCGGACATCTGGGCCATGAAGAAATCGATATCATCGAACCCACGTTAGAGCGCTTGCGCGGCGAAGGCATGGACCTGCGCGGCCCCTTGCCCGCCGACACTCTGTTTACCCCCAAATATCTGGAGCACTGCGATGCAGTGCTGGCGATGTACCACGACCAGGGCCTGCCTGTGCTGAAATACAAAGGCTTCGGCGCAGCAGTCAATGTGACCCTCGGCTTGCCGATCATCCGCACATCGGTCGACCACGGCACCGCCCTGGACCTGGCCGGCAGCGGCAAGATCGACACCGGCAGCCTGCAAGTCGCCCTGGAAACCGCCTACCAGATGGCCGAGACCCGTTTATGACCGAGCAATACCAACACAAGGCGCGCAAGCGCTTTGGCCAGAACTTCCTGCACGATGCTGGCGTTATCGACCGCATCCTGCGCTCCATTCATGCCAAGGCCGAAGACCGTCTCCTGGAAATCGGCCCTGGCCAGGGCGCATTGACCCAAGGCCTGCTCAGCAGCGGCGCCCAGCTCGACGTGGTGGAACTGGACAAGGACCTGATCCCGATCCTCAACCAGCAATTCGCCGGCAAGAGCAACTTCAACCTGCATCAGGGTGATGCGTTGAAGTTCGATTTCACCAGCCTGAATGCCGCACCTGGCAGCCTGCGCGTGGTCGGTAACCTGCCCTACAACATCTCCACGCCGCTGATTTTCCACCTGCTGCACAACGCGCACCTGATTCGCGACATGCACTTCATGCTGCAAAAGGAAGTGGTCGAGCGCCTGGCGGCAGGGCCTGGTGGCGGTGACTGGGGCCGGCTGTCGATCATGGTCCAGTACCACTGCCGGGTCGAACACCTGTTCAACGTAGGGCCTGGTGCGTTCAATCCGCCACCCAAAGTCGACTCGGCCATCGTGCGCCTGGTGCCCCACGCGGTGCTGCCGCACCCGGCCAAGGACCACCGTTTGCTGGAGCGTGTCGTGCGCGAGGCATTCAACCAGCGCCGCAAAACCCTGCGCAACACACTCAAGCTGTTGCTGAGCAACGCCGAAATCGAAGCCGCTGGCGTCGATGGCAGCTTGCGGCCCGAACAGCTCGATCTGGCGGCCTTCGTACGCCTTGCCGATAAGCTAAGCGAACAAGTCCTACAGAAAGCCGCGGACGTCTGACAGAACTGAAGCGTTATCGGGTAGGACACCAGCGTTTATGTCTGGTTTACTATCCGATACCTGGCCTAGACTGATCATCAGTCATGCCCCGCGTTCCGCTTCGTTTTTAAGGCCCTTTGCATGTCCGATCCTCGTTATCAGGTCGACGTCAGCGTCGTCACCCGCTATCTGGCAGAACAGTCGCAACCCGAGCAAGAGCGTTTTGCCTTCGCGTATACCATCACCGTGCAAAATAACGGCTCGCTAGCGGCCAAACTGTTGTCTCGGCATTGGGTCATCACCGATGGCGACGGGCATGTCGAGGAAGTTCGCGGTGCGGGCGTGGTTGGCCAGCAACCGCTGATCGAGCCGGGCGAAAGCCATACCTACAGCAGCGGCACCGTCATGACATCCAAGGTCGGTACCATGCAGGGTACCTACGAGATGCGCGCCGATGACGGCAAACATTTCGATGCCATCATCGCCCCGTTCCGCCTGGCGGTGCCCGGAGCCTTGCACTGATGGCAACCTATGCCGTTGGCGACCTGCAAGGCTGCCTCGACGCATTGCAATGCCTGCTCAAGAAGGTCGCCTTCGACCCGGCAAGCGATCGCCTGTGGCTGGTGGGCGACCTGGTCAACCGCGGTCCGCAGTCGCTGGAAACCTTGCGCTTCCTCTATAGCATCCGCGAATCGCTGGTGTGCGTGCTCGGTAACCATGACCTGCACTTGCTGGCGGCCGGGAAGAACATCGAGCGCCTGAAGAAAGCCGACACCCTTCGCGAGATTATCGAAGCCCCGGACAGCGCCGAGTTGATGGAATGGCTGCGCCAGCAAAAACTCATGCACTACGACGAACAGCGCAACGTTGCGATGGTGCATGCCGGCATTCCACCGCAATGGTCGCTGCGCAAAGCGCTGAAATACGCTGCCGAAGTCGAGACCGCCCTGCGCGACGACAACCTGCTGCCACCCTACCTCGATGGCATGTACGGGAACGATCCGGCGAAATGGGACAGCGACCTCAAGGGCGTGACGCGCCTACGGGTGATTACCAACTATTTCACGCGCATGCGCTTTTGTACGGCCGAGGGCAAGCTTGACCTCAAGAGCAAGGAAGGCCTCGACACGGCACCGGCAGGCTACAAACCGTGGTTCCAGCACAAGGAGCGCAAGACCAGGGACCTGAAGATCATCTTCGGCCACTGGGCAGCGCTGGAAGGCAAGGTCCAGGAGCCGAACATCTCGGCCCTCGACACCGGCTGCGTCTGGGGCGGTGCCCTGACCCTGATGAATGTCGACACGGGCGAACGCCTGTCCTGCAAATGCGACGAACATGGCCATGCCGCCGCGCCGCCAGTCGCTCCACAGATTTCCGAACCATCGTCAGCCAGCGCCCCGCGCTAGACTGCGCTTTCAGCCGAGCCACAGGAGCCCGCCATGAGCGAATTCAAACGTATCCCCCCGGAACAGGCCCAGGCCCTGCGCGAACAAGGCGCAGTGGTGGTCGACGTCCGCGATCCCGCGACCTTTGCCGCCCTGCACATCAGCGGCTCCAGGCACCTGGACAACCACTCCCTGCACGCCTTCATCCAGGGCGCCGACCTGGACGCGCCAACCGTGGTGGTCTGCTATCACGGCAACTCCAGCCAGGGCGCCGCTGCCTACCTGATCAGCCAGGGTTTCTCCGACGTCTACAGCATGGATGGCGGTTTTGAGCTGTGGCGTACGACTTACCCTACGGAAACGGCGCAAGGCACCAGCGAATAATTTTTTTGTCATGTGCAAGCCCCAGCCACCGCGGGCTTGCGCGGTGGCAGACGAACGGTCAGCCACAACTAATTACGTATCTCGCCTTTACCTCCCGAATTCCCAACTATCCTTAAGCGCAGGCCATCCAAAACAGGGGAGAGCCGGTACACCGGCGCACGGGTCATCGGGAGTAGCTTTCGGGGTAGTCAGCTCCGAAAGAGTTCTGGGGGGTAAACAGCAACTGCCTGTTCGGTTGCTGCCAGCATCGACTGAGTGATCCGGCGTCGGCTCCACGTATCGAGCGAGGTGACGTCATGAGTATCTTTAGCCACTTCCAACAACGTTTCGAGTCCACACGCCAGGAAGAACTCTCGCTGCAAGAGTATCTGGAGTTGTGCAAAAAGGACCGTAGCGCCTACGTTTCCGCCGCCGAGCGTCTTTTGCTGGCCATCGGCGAACCGGAACTCCTCGACACCTCGACCAACTCGAGGCTGTCGCGAATCTTCTCCAACAAGGTGATCCGCCGCTATCCGGCCTTTGAAGACTTCCACGGGATGGAAGAATGCATCGACCAGATCGTGTCGTATTTCCGCCATGCCGCCCAAGGCCTGGAAGAGAAGAAACAGATCCTTTATCTGCTCGGCCCCGTTGGCGGTGGTAAATCGTCCCTGGCCGAAAAACTCAAGCAACTGATGGAAAGAGTGCCCTTCTACGCGATCAAGGGCTCGCCGGTATTCGAATCGCCCCTGGGTCTGTTCAACGCCACTGAAGATGGCGCGATCCTCGAGGAAGATTTCGGCATCCCGCGACGCTACCTCAACACCATCATGTCGCCATGGGCCACCAAACGCCTGGCCGAATTCGGCGGCGACATCAGCCAGTTCCGCGTGGTCAAACTCTACCCGTCGATCCTCAACCAGATCGCCGTGGCCAAAACCGAGCCGGGCGATGAAAACAACCAGGACATCTCGGCACTGGTGGGCAAGGTCGATATCCGCAAACTGGAAGAATTCCCACAGAACGACGCCGATGCCTACAGCTATTCGGGCGCACTGTGCCGGGCCAACCAGGGCCTGATGGAATTCGTCGAAATGTTCAAGGCGCCGATCAAGGTCCTGCACCCATTGCTGACCGCGACCCAGGAAGGCAACTACAACAGTACAGAAGGTCTCGGTGCGATTCCGTTCACCGGGATCCTGCTGGCCCACTCCAACGAATCGGAATGGCACACCTTCCGCAACAACAAGAACAACGAGGCGTTCATCGACCGGATCTACATCGTCAAAGTGCCGTACTGCCTGCGGGTCAGTGACGAGGTGAAGATCTACGACAAGTTGCTGTTCAACAGCTCGCTGGCCAAAGCCCATTGCGCGCCCGACACTTTGAAAATGCTCGCCCAGTTCACTGTGCTTTCACGTCTGAAGGAACCGGAAAACTCCAACATCTACTCCAAGATGCGGGTGTACGACGGCGAAAACCTCAAGGACACCGATCCGAAGGCCAAGTCGATCCAGGAGTATCGCGACAACGCCGGTGTCGACGAAGGCATGAACGGCCTGTCGACCCGCTTCGCGTTCAAGATCCTGTCCAAGGTCTTCAACTTCGATCCTCACGAAATCGCCGCCAACCCGGTGCACCTGCTGTACGTGCTCGAGCAACAGATCGAGCAGGAACAGTTCCAGGCCGAAACCCGTGAACGCTACCTGCGCTTCCTCAAGGAGTACCTGGCACCGCGTTACATCGAATTCATCGGCAAGGAGATCCAGACCGCCTACCTCGAGTCCTACAGCGAGTACGGACAGAACATCTTCGATCGCTACGTGCTGTACGCAGACTTCTGGATCCAGGATCAGGAGTATCGCGACCCGGAAACCGGCGAAATCCTCAACCGTGTTGCGCTGAACGAAGAACTGGAGAAAATCGAAAAACCGGCCGGCATCAGCAATCCGAAGGATTTCCGCAACGAAATCGTCAACTTTGTGCTGCGCGCCCGTGCCAACAACAACGGCAAGAATCCGACCTGGCTCAGCTACGAAAAACTGCGGGTGGTCATCGAGAAGAAAATGTTCTCCAACACCGAGGACCTCCTGCCAGTCATCAGCTTCAACGCCAAGGCCAGCAAAGAGGACCAGCAGAAACACAACGACTTCGTCACTCGAATGGTCGAGCGCGGTTACACAGACAAACAGGTACGGCTGCTGTCCGAGTGGTACCTGAGGGTCAGAAAGTCCCAGTAAGGGAGCTGCAAGCGGCACGCGACACCGCCCCACCGAAAACGCGTTGTTGGCGTAAATGTGGCCATATGTCGCGCGCCGCTTGTTTCTGAAGCTTCTGTCTTGCAGCTTGAAGCTTATGACTCGAAGCTCCCCGGAGGGCCTATGAGCTATGTGATCGACCGACGTCTCAATGGCAAGAACAAGAGCACGGTGAACCGCCAGCGGTTTCTGCGGCGTTACCGTGATCACATCAAAAAGGCTGTCGAAGAGGCGGTCAGCCGGCGTTCCATTACCGATATGGAACACGGCGAGCAAATCAGCATCCCGGGGCGCGACATCGACGAACCGGTGCTTCACCACGGACGCGGCGGCAAACAGACCGTCGTGCACCCGGGCAACAAGGAATTCACCAGCGGCGAACACATTGCCCGGCCACCTGGGGGTGGCGGCGGCAGAGGACCTGGCAAGGCCGGCAACTCGGGCGAAGGGATGGACGAGTTCGTCTTCCAGATCACCCAGGAAGAATTCCTCGAGTTCATGTTCGAAGACCTTGAACTGCCGAACCTGGTCAAGCGCAACCTGACTGGCACCGACACCTTCAAGACCGTGCGCGCGGGGATCAGCAACGAGGGCAACCCCTCGCGGATCAACATCATCCGAACCCTGCGCTCAGCCCACGCACGGCGAATCGCCCTGTCCGGCAGCAGCCGGGCGAAACTGCGCGAAGCCAAAGAGGAACTGCTGCGACTCAAGCAGGAAGAACCGGACAACTTCGGCGATATCCAGGAACTTGAGGCAGAAATCGAAAAACTCAGCGCGCGTATTCACCGCGTACCCTTTCTCGACACCTTCGACCTCAAATACAACCTGCTGATCAAACAACCCAACCCCAGCTCGAAGGCGGTGATGTTCTGCCTCATGGACGTTTCCGGTTCGATGACCCAGGCGACCAAGGACATCGCCAAGCGCTTCTTCATCCTGCTGTACCTGTTTCTCAAGCGTAACTACGACAAGATCGACGTGGTGTTCATCCGCCACCACACCAGTGCCCGCGAAGTGGACGAGGAGGAGTTCTTCTACTCCCGAGAAACCGGCGGCACCATCGTGTCCAGCGCCTTGAAGTTGATGCAGGAAATCATGGCCGAGCGCTATCCGGCCAACGAGTGGAACATCTACGCTGCCCAGGCCTCCGACGGCGACAACTGGAACGACGATTCGCCTATTTGCCGCGACATCCTGATCAACCAGATCATGCCATTCGTGCAGTACTACACTTACGTTGAGATTACCCCACGGGAACATCAGGCCCTGTGGTTCGAGTACGAGCGCATCGCTGAAGCCTTTTCCGACACTTTTGCCCAGCAACAACTGGTCTCGGCCGGGGATATCTATCCGGTCTTCCGTGAACTCTTCCAGCGCAGGTTAGTGACATGACCGCCAAAGAGCAGAAGCGCCAACCCATATCCACCGGATCGGAATGGACGTTCGAGCTGATCCAGGCCTACGACCGTGAAATCAGTCGTATTGCAGCTCGCTACGCGCTCGATACGTACCCTAACCAGATCGAAGTGATCACCGCTGAACAGATGATGGACGCCTACGCCTCCGTCGGTATGCCGCTGGGGTATCACCACTGGTCCTACGGCAAACATTTTCTCAGCACCGAAAAGTCCTACACACGCGGTCAGATGGGGCTGGCCTACGAAATCGTGATCAACTCCGACCCGTGCATCGCCTACCTCATGGAGGAAAACACCATCTGCATGCAGGCGCTGGTGGTGGCGCATGCGTGCTACGGGCACAACAGCTTCTTCAAGGGCAATTACCTGTTCCGCACCTGGACCGATGCCAGCTCGATCATCGATTACCTGGTGTTCGCCAAGCAGTACATCATGCAGTGCGAAGAGCGCCATGGCATCGATGCGGTCGAAGACTTGCTCGACTCCTGCCACGCATTGATGAACTACGGTGTTGATCGCTACAAACGTCCCTACCCTATTTCTGCCGAGGAAGAACGACGCCGGCAAAAGGACCGGGAAGAACACCTGCAGAAGCAGATCAACGATCTGTGGCGCACCATTCCCAAAGGCGCAGACAAGTACAGCGACAAGGACAACGCGCGCTTCCCCGCCGAACCGCAGGAGAACATCCTGTACTTCATCGAAAAACATGCGCCGCTGCTGGAGCCCTGGCAGCGGGAAATCGTGCGGATCGTACGCAAGATCGCCCAGTATTTTTATCCTCAACGCCAGACCCAGGTCATGAACGAAGGCTGGGCCACATTCTGGCACTACACCCTGATGAACGACCTGTACGACGAAGGCCTGGTGACCGACGGCTTCATGATGGAGTTCCTGACGTCCCACACCAGCGTGGTCTTCCAGCCTGGCTTCGACAGCCCCTATTACAGCGGTATCAACCCCTACGCCCTGGGCTTTGCCATGTACCGCGACATACGGCGCATGTGCGAAGAACCTACTGAAGAGGATTACCGCTGGTTCCCGGACATTGCCGGCACCGACTGGCTGGCAGCCATCAAGTTCGCCATGAGCAGCTTCAAGGATGAGAGTTTCATCCTGCAGTACCTTTCACCCAAAGTGATCCGCGACCTCAAGCTGTTCAGCATTCTCGATGACGACCAGAAAGACGATCTACTGGTACCGGCCATTCATGACGAAGGCGGTTATCGCATCATCCGTGAAACCCTGGCCGCCCAATACAACCTGGGCAATCGCGAACCCAACGTGCAGATCTACAGCATCGACAGACGCGGCGACCGCTCTCTGACCCTGCGCCACCAGCAACACGACCGTAAACCGCTGGGAGAGTCCACCGAGGAAGTGCTCAAGCACCTGCATCGCCTCTGGGGCTTTGATATTCACCTGGAAACCCTGCAGGGTGACCAGATCATGAAAACCCACCATGTGCCACCGAGGGGCGAACACGCCGAAGGCGATTACGGCCGGCTGGACCTGGCTGTCATCCATTTGTGATGCCGTTTATGCCTCCGAACGCTCGAAGCAAGGGTTATCCTGTCGAGCTAACGGAGGTTTTTCATGCAGATTTATAAAGTTGGCGGCGCGGTACGCGATCGCCTGCTCGGCATAGCTGTCACCGATATCGACCGGGTGGTGGTTGGCGCGACCACTGAAGAGATGCTCGCCCAGGGTTATCGGCCTGTAGGCGCTGACTTTCCGGTGTTTCTTCATCCGAAAACCGGCGAGGAATATGCCCTCGCCCGCACCGAACGCAAAAGCGGACGCGGTTATGGCGGGTTCACGTTCCACGCCAGCCCAGACGTGACCCTCGAAGAAGACCTGATACGCCGCGACCTGACGATCAACGCGATGGCCGAAGACGATCAGCAGAACCTGACCGACCCCTACCACGGCCAGCGCGATCTCGAGGCCCGTGTACTGCGCCACGTTTCCCCCGCGTTTGCCGAAGATCCGCTCAGGGTCTTGCGCGTTGCTCGCTTCGCCGCACGCTACGCCGAACTCGGCTTCACTGTCGCTCCCGAAACCCTCGATCTGATGCGCCAGCTCAGTGAGTCAGGCGAACTCCAGGCACTGACGGCTGAGCGCAGCTGGAAAGAAATCTCCCGCGCCCTGATGGAAAATCAGCCACAGGTGTTTATCGAGGTATTGCGCGCGTGTGGCGCGCTCGAAGTGCTGATGCCGGAAGTCGACGCACTGTTCGGCGTCCCGCAACCGGCAGCCCACCACCCGGAAATCGACACCGGCGCCCACACCCTGAGCGTGCTGCAGCAAGCGGCACAGCACAAACAACCGCTGACCGTGCGCTGGGCCTGCCTGCTGCATGACCTGGGTAAGGGGCTGACGCCAGAGGAGCAGTGGCCGCGTCACATTGCCCATGAGTCCAAAGGACTGAAGTTGATCAAAGCGGTCAACGAACGCTTCAAGGCACCGAGGGATTGCCAGGAGCTGGCGTTGCTGGTGGGCGAGTACCACACCCACGGTCATCGCGCACTGGAACTGAAACCATCGACCTTGCTGGAGCTACTGCAGAGCTTCGACGTTTACCGTCGGCCGCAGCGGTTCGAGGAATTCATCGCCGCTTGTGAGATGGATGCGCGAGGGCGGAAGGGGCTGGAGCAGAGAAGTTATCCACAGGCCGATTACCTGCGCGGGGCGGCGACGGTGGCGCGTAGCGTGGCGGTTCAGCCGTTGCTGGAGCAGGGATTCAAAGGGCCTGAGCTGGGCGAGGCAATCAAGCGTGAACGGCTCAAGGCGTTGAAAGCTTATAAGGAACAAGCCTAAGCAAGATCACAAGATCGCAGCCTGCGGCAGCTCCTACACAGGAATATGCGTTTCCATGTAGGAGCTGCCGCAGGCTGCGATCTTTTGCTTTAAAGCAAATCGGACGGGGTTAATGGCTGCCCACGCCACTCAAATGCCACCGGCGCAAGCACTTGATCAATCTGCGCTTCGGCCCACAACGCGGCGAAACTTTTACCTACACCCGGGTGCACGCGATCCGGCGCAATCAGCGACAACGGCCACAATACAAAGGCATTTTTAAGAATTTCCGCCCTCGGCAGTACCAGGCCATCGAAGTTGCCCACCAGGTCACCGAACAGCAACACGTCGATATCCAGAGGCAAACCTCGGCGATCAGGCGCGTAACGCCCATTATCGGCCTCAATGAACTTTAACCGGCGATCCAGCTCCATCAGCGGCAAGTCGGTACAGGCCGACACCACGAAATTGAAGAACGGCCCGCTCTTGATCCCCACTGGCTGGCTTTCGAAGACCGCCGAGCAACGCATATCCACCAAAAAACCCGCCAGTGCTTCCAGGCCGGCCTGCAAATGGGTTTCGCGCTCGATATTGCTGCCGAGCCCGAGATATACCTGAGTCAGCGACATCCGCGCTCGATCTCCACGCCCACGCCACCGGTAGCGGCAGGAACCGCGCCTGGCTTGGTCAGTTTGAGGCGCATCCAGGTGATCTTGAATTCGCTCATCAGCACTTCAACCAGCCGCTCGGCAAAGGTCTCGACCAGCTGGAACTGCGCCTGCTCGGCAAAGGCCTGGATGCGCGACGAAACGCTCGCGTAATCCAGCGCCAGGGTCAGGTCATCGCCAGCGGCGGCCGGACGATTATCCCAGGCGAAACTCAGGTCAAGCCGCAAGCACTGTCGGATGCCTCGCTCCCAGTCATAGGCACCGATCACGGTGTCGACTTCCAGGCCCTCGATAAACACTCTGTCCAAGCACTTTTCTCCGCTACACGACAAGGGCGCAATGCGCCGTTAGAATCAGGGCGTCCTCGCCCGGAATAGTTAGCATGTTTTGGTTACTGGCGACCCTCGCCTACCTGCTCGGCTCTCTGTCCTTCGCCATTTTGCTCAGCCGCCTGACCGGTACCCCCGATCCGCGAATGAGTGGCTCGGGCAATGCCGGCGCCACCAACATGTTGCGCCTGGCCGGCAAGAAACTCGCCATTCTGACCCTGCTCGGCGACCTCTGCAAAGGCCTGTTGCCCGTACTGATCGCCAGCCTCGCAGGCCTGTCACTGCAGGATCAGGCCTGGATCGGCGTTTGCGCCGTTATCGGTCACCTGTTCCCGCTGTACTTCCGCTTTCGCGGTGGCAAGGGTGTCGCCACCGCTGCCGGCATGCTGCTGGGGCTGTACCCGCCAGCAGCCTTGATGGCGGTCTGCGCCTGGCTGCTGACGTTCTACCTGACCCGTACCAGCTCGCTGGCCGCCTTGATCGCCACGCCCCTGACCCTGCCACTGCTGGCCTGGCAAGAACCGGCAGCGCTGCTGCCCATGTGCGCCCTGTCCGCAATGATCGTCTGGCGCCACCGGGGCAATCTACGCGACCTGTTTGCCGGGCGCGAACGGCATTTTTAGCAGCCAGCCATGAGCGCCGCTCATCACAGGGGCGACAACTGCTCCATCGGCCACCGCGCCTGCACACTGATCGCCAGGCTTTCCTGCTGGCCAGCCTGCAGGCGCTGGCAACCGGCAAACGCAATCATGGCGCCGTTATCGGTGCAGAACTGCGGACGGGCGTAAAAAACATCGCCCTTCAGGTCGCCGAGCATTTTTTCCAGGGAGGAGCGAAGCGCCTTGTTGGCACTGACGCCTCCAGCGATCACCAGGCGCTTCATGCCAGCCGCTTTCAGGGCGCGCTTGCACTTGATGGTCAAAGTCTCCACCACGGCCTGCTGGAACGCCAGCGAGATGTCGCAACGGGCTTGCTCACCGTCGTCTCCGGCACTCACACACTGCTGCCAGGTGTTCAGGGCGAAGGTTTTCAAGCCGCTGAAGCTGAAGTCCAGCCCAGGGCGGTCGCACATCGGACGCGGGAAAACGAAACGTCCTGCAACGCCCTGCTCGGCCAGCCGAGCGATTTCCGGGCCACCCGGATAATTGAGCCCCATCATCTTCGCGGTCTTGTCGAAGGCCTCGCCTGCGGCGTCATCCAAGGTTTCGCCCAGCAGCGTGTACTGACCGATTCCGTCGACCTGAACCAACTGTGTATGACCACCCGACACCAACAAAGCGACGAACGGAAATTCCGGCGGCTGAGACTCCAGCATCGGCGCCAGCAAATGGCCTTCCATGTGGTGCACGCCCAGCGCTGGAATGCCCCAGGCAAAGGCCAGCGCCTGGGCACAGGAAGCACCCACCAGCAATGCACCGACCAGGCCGGGGCCCGCGGTATAAGCGATGGCGTCGATCTCGGTCGGCACGCAGTCGGCTTCGGCCAACACCTGACGAATCAAGGGCAGCATGCGCTTGACGTGGTCACGCGAGGCCAGCTCCGGCACTACGCCACCATAGGCGCGGTGCAGGTCGATCTGGCTGAACAGCGCGTCGGCCAACAGACCGCGTTCACTGTCGTAAAGCGCGACACCGGTTTCGTCGCAAGAGGTTTCTAATCCCAGTACTAGCATGGGTTTGCGCCTTGTTTAGGCTGAATTCGAAGGCGCGCATAATAGTCGCCGCGTGATGCCCCGACCAGCGGTTTTCGATCAGAGGCTTTGCATTCCGTGCGATGAGGGGTTAACATCCGCAACCCTTAAAAACCGACGTCTTCAAGTGCTCTTTTGCCGCGAGGATGTTGACCCCGGTAATGAATGAAGGTAGCTCTGGATGCCAGCCGTCAAAGTAAAAGAGAACGAACCCTTCGACGTAGCTCTGCGTCGTTTCAAGCGCTCCTGCGAAAAAGCCGGTGTACTGGCTGAAGTTCGTAGCCGCGAATTTTACGAGAAGCCAACTTCTGAGCGTAAGCGCAAAGCAGCAGCCGCTGTTAAGCGTCACGCCAAGAAAGTTCAGCGCGAACAGCGCCGCGCCGTTCGCCTGTACTAATACACAGACGATCGTAGCAAGCTTCTGCCAAGCCCGGCTTCACGCCGGGCTAATGGCATTTGCGTAAAACGCTTGATGCTTCACCGTCGAAGCCGCAGACGCGACCGAGACAAATCTGCTTCACTGCGTCAGACCTGGCTCTTTTGCCAGCGGTGCACGTCTTTTCTGACGAGCCTTTCAAGGCTACTGACGAGCACACCCACTGATTCCTCTCACGACGATCAGCCCAAGGCACCTGTTTGCGTGCCGAAAAAGAGCTATCCGAGACCCTTGACGGGCGCAGCCGGATTCAGCGCAACACTTTCAAACAGTCGAATACTGATGAGTAGTAACGTCAGTGGATTTTCGGCAGATACACTTCCCGACAGCGATTATGCAGGCGATACCGGTCGAGCAGCACATTTTGCGTGCCTCAAGCAATGACCCGCGCTCAGCTACCCTTCGCTTCGGTTCCTTTTCAGCGCAGACGACGAGAACGCCATGGCCGGGCTGATTCCCCAGAGCTTCATTGACGACCTTCTGAACCGCACCGACATCGTCGACGTGGTCAGCTCGCGCCTGCAACTGAAAAAGGCCGGCAAGAACCATACGGCCTGTTGCCCGTTCCACAAAGAGAAAACACCCTCTTTCAGCGTGAGCCCCGACAAGCAGTTCTATTACTGTTTCGGCTGCGGCGCTGGCGGTAACGCCCTGGGTTTCATCATGGACCACGACAACCTGGACTTCCCCCAGGCTGTCGAAGAACTGGCCAAGGCCGCCGGGATGGAAATCCCCCGGGAAGAAAGCGGGCGCCCGCACAAGCCGCGCCAGCCCACCGATTCGCCGCTGTACCCGTTGCTTACGGCCGCCGCCGACTTCTATCGCCAGGCCCTGAAAAGCCATCCGGCGCGCAAAGCCGCAGTGGACTACCTGAAAGGTCGCGGGCTGACCGGTGAAATCGCCCGGGACTTCGGCCTCGGTTTTGCGCCACCTGGCTGGGACAACCTGTTCAAGCACTTGAGCAGCGACACCCTGCAACAAAAAGCCATGATCGATGCCGGCCTGCTGATCGAAAACGCCGAAACCGGCAAACGCTACGACCGCTTTCGTGATCGCGTGATGTTCCCGATCCGCGACAGTCGCGGGCGCATCATCGCGTTTGGCGGCCGGGTGCTGGGCGACGACAAGCCCAAGTACCTCAACTCGCCGGAAACCCCGGTCTTCCATAAAGGCCAGGAACTCTACGGCCTGTACGAAGCGCGCAAGAACAACCGCAACCTCGACGAAATCATCGTCGTCGAGGGCTACATGGACGTCATCGCCCTCGCCCAGCAAGGCTTGCGCAATGCCGTCGCGACCCTGGGCACCGCCACCAGCGAAGAGCACATGAAACGGCTGTTTCGCGTCGTGCCCAGCGTGCTGTTCTGCTTCGACGGCGACCAGGCCGGCCGCAACGCCGCCTGGCGAGCCCTCGAAGCCACGCTGTCGAGCCTGCAGGATGGCCGTCGCGCGCGATTCCTGTTCCTGCCCGAAGGCGAAGACCCGGACACCCTGGTCCGCTCCGAAGGCACCGACGCCTTCCGCGCACGCATCAACCAGCACGCGCAGCCATTGGCCGATTATTTTTTCCAGCAACTGACGGAAGAAGCCGACCCGCGCTCACTCGAAGGCAAGGCCCACATGGCCACCCTGGCAGCACCGCTGATCGACAAAGTGCCAGGGGCCAACCTGCGCATCCTGATGCGCCAGCGCCTCAGCGAAATCACCGGCCTGAGCGGGGAAGCCGTCAGTCAGCTGGTGCAAAGCGCTCCGCAAGAAGCGCCACCGGCCTACGATCCGGGCATCGATTACGACGCGATGCCCGACTACAGCGACTATCATCAGCCGCAATCGCAGGAAATGTACGTACCGCAGCAGGAATGGACGCCGAAGAAACCCGGCGCAGGCGGCAAGAAATGGGACAAGAAGCCGTGGGACAAGAACGGCAAGCGGGGTGGTGATCGCGATCAACCCCGCGCGCCCAGGGTGCCGGCGGCCGTAGAGCCTCCGACGCTCGCCGCGTTGCGCACGCTGCTCCACCACCCGCAACTGGCCGAAAAAGTCGAGGATGCCGGGCATTTTGCCGCCGAGGACCACACCAACACGCAACTGCTGGTGGCGCTGCTCGAAGCCGTACAGAAGAATCCCAAGCTAAACTCATTTCAGTTGATTGCGCGCTGGCACGGCACGGAGCAAGGACGTTTGCTCAAGGCGCTGGCGGAAAAGGAATGGCTGATTGACGGAGATAACCTTGAACAACAGTTTTTCGACACCATTACTAGCTTGTCAGCCCGCCAACGCGAGCGAAATCTGGAACAACTGCTCAGGAAAGCCCGACAAAGCGAGCTGAGCACAGAAGAGAAAAACCAACTGCGCGACCTATTAAGTCGCAATGTTTCCGCATCAAGCCCGACCTCAACTGGCGCGTGAGGTCATAGCTCAGGTATAATCCTCGGCTTGTTTTTTGCCCGCCAAGACCTTCAGTGGATAGGGTGTTATGTCCGGAAAAGCGCAACAGCAGTCTCGTATCAAAGAGTTGATCACACTTGGTCGTGAGCAGGGTTACCTGACTTACGCGGAGGTCAACGACCACCTGCCGGAGGATATTTCAGATCCGGAACAGGTGGAAGACATCATCCGCATGATCAACGACATGGGGATCAACGTATTCGAGGTTGCGCCAGATAAGGATTCCCTTATGCTGGCCGACGCCGATACCGACGAAGCCGCGGCCGAAGAGGCAGCTGCTGCGTTGGCAGCGGTCGAGACCGACATTGGTCGCACTACCGACCCGGTGCGCATGTACATGCGCGAAATGGGTACGGTCGAGCTCCTCACTCGTGAAGGCGAAATCGAAATCGCCAAACGTATTGAAGAGGGCATCCGTGAAGTGATGAGCGCAATCGCGCACTTCCCTGGCACGGTTGATCATATTCTCTCCGAATACACTCGCGTCACCACCGAAGGTGGCCGCTTGTCCGACGTCCTGAGCGGTTATATCGACCCGGACGATGGTATTGCGCCGCCTGCGGCGGAAGTACCGCCGCCGATCGACGCCAAGGCCGCGAAAGCGGATGACGATGCCGAAGACGATGACGCCGAAGCTTCCGATGACGAAGAAGAAGCCGAAAGCGGTCCGGATCCGATCATCGCCGCCCAGCGTTTTGGCGCTGTCGCCGATCAGATGGAAATCACCCGCAAGGCGCTGAAAAAGCACGGTCGCCACAACAAGCTGGCAATTGCCGAGCTGTTGGCACTGGCCGAACTGTTCATGCCGATCAAACTGGTTCCGAAGCAATTCGAAGGCCTGGTCGAGCGTGTGCGCAGTGCCCTGGATCGTCTGCGTCAGCAAGAGCGTGCAATCATGCAGCTCTGCGTTCGTGATGCGCGCATGCCGCGTGCCGACTTCCTGCGCCAGTTCCCGGGCAACGAAGTCGACGAAAGCTGGTCTGACGCACTGGCCAAAGGCAAGAGCAAATACGCCGAAGCCATTGGTCGCCTGCAGCCGGACATCATTCGTTGCCAGCAGAAGCTGACCGCGCTGGAAACCGAAACCGGTTTGACGATCGCCGAGATCAAGGACATCAACCGTCGCATGTCGATCGGTGAGGCCAAGGCCCGCCGCGCGAAGAAAGAGATGGTCGAAGCGAACTTGCGTCTGGTGATCTCCATCGCCAAGAAGTACACCAACCGTGGCCTGCAATTCCTCGATCTGATCCAGGAAGGCAACATCGGCCTGATGAAAGCGGTAGACAAGTTCGAATACCGTCGCGGCTACAAGTTCTCGACTTATGCCACCTGGTGGATCCGTCAGGCGATCACTCGCTCGATCGCCGACCAGGCCCGCACCATCCGTATTCCGGTGCACATGATCGAGACGATCAACAAGCTCAACCGCATTTCCCGCCAGATGCTGCAGGAAATGGGTCGCGAACCGACCCCGGAAGAGCTGGGCGAACGCATGGAAATGCCTGAGGACAAGATCCGCAAGGTATTGAAGATCGCTAAAGAGCCGATCTCCATGGAAACCCCGATCGGTGATGACGAAGACTCCCATCTGGGTGACTTCATCGAAGACTCGACGATGCAGTCGCCAATCGATGTCGCGACCGTTGAGAGCCTCAAGGAAGCGACTCGCGAAGTTCTGTCCGGCCTCACTGCCCGTGAAGCCAAGGTACTGCGCATGCGCTTCGGAATCGACATGAATACCGACCACACCCTCGAGGAGGTTGGTAAGCAGTTCGACGTGACCCGTGAACGGATTCGTCAGATCGAAGCCAAGGCGCTGCGCAAGCTGCGCCATCCGACGAGAAGCGAGCACTTGCGCTCCTTCCTCGACGAGTGACACCAGAACCCCCGGCCCAGGCCGGGGGTTTTGTTTTGTGCAGATTAAATCCCCCGCACCACCCCACCCGCCGTTTTGCCCGTCTACACTCGAAACATTCCCCGAGCCATAACGAGACCGTTATGCCCAGACTGCCGACCGTGTTTTTTTTGCTGTCGCTGATTTCCTGGACCGCAACGGCTGGCGCGCTGACTCTAACCGACGAAGAACGTAGCTGGCTTGCGGCCCACCCGGACCTGCGCCTGGGTGTCGATGCGTCCTGGCCCCCCTTTGAGTTTCGCGACGACCAGGGGCGTTACCAGGGCCTTGCGGCAGATTATATCGACCTGATTCGCGAGCGACTGGCCATCAAGCTCACACCCATCGAGCCCGTGAGCTGGACGGTCGTGCTGGACCAGGCCAAACAAGGCAAGCTGGACCTTTTGCCGGGCATCATGTCGACCCCGGAACGCCAGGCCTACCTGTCATTCACCCGCCCCTACCTGGATTTCCCGATCGTCATCCTGGCGCATGTCGGAGGCGCCCAGCCGCGTAAACTCAAAGACCTGTACGGGCTGAAAATCGCCGTGGTGGAAAACTACGCGCCCCACGAACTGTTGCGTACCCACAATCCCGATCTGAACCTGGTGGCGATGCCCAACGTCAGTTCAGCCTTGCAGGCGCTGGCCACCGATGAAGTGGACGCCGTGGTAGGCGATCTCGCCTCCAGCATCTGGAGTTTGCGCCAGCTCAAGCTCGACGGGCTGTATGTCAGCGGCGAAACCCCCTACCGCTATCAGTTGGCCATGGGCGTACCACGGGACAACAAGATGTTGGTCGGCATCCTGGATAAAGTCCTGGCCGACATGTCGCCTGCTGAAATCAGCTCGATCCAGGAGCAATGGGTGGGCAACGTTCTCGATCACCGAACATTCTGGTCCGATCTGCTGATCTACGGCCTGCCTGGGCTACTGCTGCTGATCCTCGTGCTGGCTGGAGTGATCCGCGTCAACCGTCGCTTGAGTTCGGAAATCGCCCGCAGGGTCGATCTGGAGCAGGAACTGCGCAGCAGCGAATACCATTACCGCGGGCTGGTGGAGAGTCTGTCGGCCATCGCCTGGGAAGCGCGGATGAGCGACTTCACCTACAGCTATGTGTCGCCCCACGCCGAAGACCTGCTCGGTTACCCTCTGTCCCACTGGTTGATCCCCGGCTTCTGGCGCAACATCATCCACCCCGCCGACCTCACCCGCGCGCAGAGCTTCTGCGACCACGAAGTGCTGGCCGGGCGAGACCACAGCCTCGATTACCGGGTCATCACCGCTGACGGGCGTTGCTTGTGGGTCCGCGACATCGTCAGCCTGATCGAACACGGTCATGAGCCGGTGATGCGCGGCCTGATGATCGACATCAGCGAGACCAAGCGCACCGAAGAAGCACTGCGCCAGTCTGAACAGAAGTTCGCTTCGGTATTCCAGCAATGCCCGGACATCCTCGTGATCGCACGCCTCAGCGACGGCTGCCTGCTGGAGGTCAACGAGGCGTTCGAAGAACAGATCGGCCTCAGAGCCGAGGACGTTATCGGCCAGACCGCCACCAACCTCAACATCTGGGGTATCCCGGGCGTCGGGCCCGGGCTGCTGCAGCGCTTGCAGGCCGGCAGCATCCGCAACCTGGAGATGCCCTTTCGCCGCAGCAATGGCCAAGTGTTCACCGGCCTGATCTCTGCCGAACCGTTCGACCTCGACACGACCCCGGCGCTGGTGGTCGTGGTGCGCGACATCACCCAGCTCAAGGAAACCCAGCAACAACTGCAAACCTCCGAAGAGAAATTCGCCAAGGCGTTCCACGCCTCGCCGGACGGCCTGTTGCTGTCCCGGCAAAGCGATGGCCTGCTGATCGAGGTCAACGAGGGCTTCAGCCGCATTACCGGCTTCAACAGCGCAATGTCCGTGGATCGCTCGGCTCTGGACCTGGGGATCTGGGTCAACCTCAACGAACGTAAACAAATGCTCGACCTGTTGCACCGGGACGGTTTCGTCCGAGACTTCAGCTGCCATATCCGCCGCAGCGACGGGCAGATCCGCCTCTGCGAGGTCTCCAGTCGTCCGCTGCCAATCGGTGACGATGACTGCATGCTGACCATTGCCCGGGACATCACCGAGCGCCACCTGATGCAGGAAAAACTGCAACAGGCCGCCACGGTATTCGAGAGCACCGCAGAAGGCGTGCTGATCACCGATACCCAGCAGCACATCAGCGCAGTCAACCGTGCCTTTAGCGAAATCACCGGCTACAGCGAAAGCGAAGCACTGGGCCATACACCGCGCCTGCTTGCCTCGGGCCTGCATGACAGCGCGTTCTACGCCGCCATGTGGCATCAACTGACCGCCGAAGGTCATTGGCAAGGCGAGATTTCCAACCGACGCAAGAATGGCGAACTCTATCCGAGCTGGCTGACCATCAGCGCCGTGCGCAATCGCGAAAATTTCATCACCCACTTCGTGGCCGTGTTCGCCGACATTTCCAGCCTCAAACACGCCCAGGCCAAACTCGACTACCAGGCTCACCACGATCCGCTGACCGGCCTGCCCAACCGCACGCTGTTCGAGAGCCGTTTACTCAACGCCCTCAATCACCAGAAGGAAAACGGCGGCCAGGGGGCGGTGCTGTTCCTCGATCTGGACCGCTTCAAGCACATCAACGACAGCCTCGGTCACCCGGTCGGCGATCTGTTGCTCAAGGGCATTGCCGTGCGCCTCAAAGACCAGTTGCGCGACATCGACACCGTCGCGCGCCTGGGCGGCGACGAATTCATCATCCTGCTCCCCGGCCTGCAGCAAGCCAGCGACGCCGACAACATCGCCACCAAGCTGCTCAACTGCTTTACCGCGCCGTTCCAGGCAGGCGAGCATGAGTTCTTCATCAGCTCCAGCATCGGCACCAGCCTGTACCCCAAGGACGGCTGCGACGTGGCCACGCTGATCAAGAATGCCGATGCGGCGATGTACCGCTCCAAGGCCAAGGGCCGCAACCGTGTCGAAAGCTATACCTTCGACCTCACCGCCCAGGCCAGCGAGCGCGTGGCGCTGGAGCACGAACTGCGCCGCGCCATCGAGCGCAATGAACTGCACCTGTGCTACCAACCCAAGATCAGCCTCGAGGACTATCGCCTGGTGGGCGCCGAAGCGCTGATTCGCTGGCGTCATCCGACCTTTGGCGACGTACCGCCCGAACATTTCATTTCGCTTGCCGAAGAAAACGGCATGATCCTGCAGATCGGCGATTGGGTTCTCGAGACCGCATGCCGGCAGATGTTTGAATGGAACCAGATGTACGAAGGCCTCGGCCCGCTGTCGGTCAACCTCGCCGGTGCCCAGCTGCGCCAACCAAACCTGCTGGGGCGCATCGAGCAGTTGCTCAAGGACAACCGCCTCAACCCCGGCTACCTGCAACTGGAAATCACCGAAAACTTCATCATGAGCCAGGCCGAAGAAGCGCTGGCGGTGCTGCACCAACTCAAGCACCTGGGCGTGCAACTGGCGATCGACGACTTCGGCACCGGCTACTCCTCGCTGAGCTACCTCAAGCGCCTGCCGCTGGACATTCTCAAGATCGACCAATCCTTCGTCCGCGGCCTGCCGGATGACCCCCACGACGCCGCGATCGTGCGCGCCATCATCGCCCTCGGCCGCAGTATGCAATTCACGGTCATCGCCGAGGGCGTCGAAACCCAGGCGCAGCAGCAATTCCTGGCCGCCGAAGGCTGTGAGCAGATCCAGGGCTACATCGTCAGCCTGCCCCTGCCCCCCGACGAATTTGCCGCAACGTTCCTTCGTACAGTAGTTTCAGATTTTTCGGATAGCACAGCCGCGAAACCATCGCTATAATCCGCGACCAATGGGGCCTATAGCTCAGTTGGTCAGAGCAGAGGACTCATAATCCTTTGGTCCACGGTTCAAGTCCGTGTGGGCCCACCAAACAAGAAAGCCGCGCAATGCGCGGCTTTTGCGTATCTGAAGGGTTCGAATCAGTCGCCATTGTCTAATCGCTCAGTTGGCAAAGTTCTCGATCTTTACCTGACCTTCCGGGAAGGTGGCAATGATTTCCAACTCGCCACCCATTGCGCGGATGTAGTTGCGCAAAGTACTGATGTACATGTCTGTACGCCGCTCCATCTTGGATATCGCCGCCTGGTTGACATGAAGTGTTTTGGCCAGCGAGTCCTGACTCAACGCTTGCGCCTGGCGCAACTCGTGCAATGGCATTTGAGCTCGCAGCTTCTGATGCAAAGCCTCGACACGCGATTGAGACTCTGGAGCTCGACGCGCCACCAAATCAGCAAATTTTTTAGCCATTTTCATAGCCCTCTTTCTTCAATGTTTCCAAGTGCTCGTCGAAGAAACGCTCGGCTAGCGGCACATGGTCCGTATACCAACGCTCCAGGCCGGTTTTATCACCCCCGATCAGCAGAATCGCGCAGCGCCGTCCCGAACGCGTACAGCACACGGTACGGCCTGCCAGCGTGTTGGACCCTAACGCAGGCCTATTCAAATATGTAACACGGGTATCGCCTGCACCGCCCGCAGCCGCTCTAGCATCTGCCCCGTCAACACGACCTCAAACGTATCCGCCGCCCGCCCCCACTGCTCGACGATAACCATGCCGCCCACCAAGGCCGCTGCCAGTTCGGTAATGGTCCCGGACAGTTCTTCCACGATGTCTTGAGTCCGCTGCCACGCGCGATCCGTCAGAATTTTAAGTTCAGCGGTTATGCGCTCGGACGCCGCCGGATCGGTCTCGGGATAAAGCAAATTGCGCAGTAAGTGCTGCAGCTCCCTGATCTTTGCGTAATCCTGCTCCGCCCCCTGCTCTCCCTTGAGGATGGCTGTGGCTTTCGACTTGTCGACGCGTTGCCCGGCTGAAGATTTTGCAGGCAGTGTCTGCGCCATTGCGCCAGCCAGAAGGACGATCATCCGGGCCTCCAGATGTTGCTTCATGGCCTCGATCGAAGAAATCGCCCGCACCAGGCTAACGGACGCCCCGCCGTGATGCCGTAAGTCCATGGTCACTGTCAGGCTCACGCCGCCCGTGGCAAAACCCAAGGCACGGGCGACGACGTAGTGGCCCATTTCGTGATGGGCAATCTCCCAGGCACGAGCCCGTACAGCAGGAGGCATTTTCTTCGACATGACCTGTCCCTCGTGTCACGACCACAATTGAGCTGTCATACATCACAGACCAAATGCAGACTCCGGGTCAATCATCAAAACCTGAATCGAACCAGGGTGCGCCAGAGGTTTTTCCACACCGAGCGTTTGTGTTTCTTCCAGTTGCGTTCCCACCATTCATCTTCATTCACCGCGCGCGCCTCGATGTCGCTGCCTGTCACCGCCGCTGCGTGCTGGCGAAACAGCATGGGAAATACACAATGTTGTTTGATCTGCCGTTTAAACAGGACATCGACTGGTACTCCGACGTAAGGAGTTTGGGCCAGCACCCTGCAGCCTTCGCGGGAGAGGATGTAGGCGTGCAGTGCCACCACGTTGCCGCGGGCAATGAACGGGAACCATGTCAGCCACGTACGACCCATGCTGTACCCCAGGTGCAACGCCTCAAACCTGTTACGGCGAATGAACCGGTTCACCCAACGCACCTGTATCGGATGAAGCCCATAGGGCTTGGCATCGTCCTCGAATATCAACACCCGTTGCCAACCTTCGGCCAGGACTTTTCTGGCCAGTGCCTGATGTGATTCGTAACAGCCTCGGATCGGTTCGCTGTTGCGCTGGGCAATGAAGAACTCGATCGGGTTTGAAACGAGCGTTGCGACGGTGCTTCGGAACAGTTGCCGCCGGTCATGGCGCTCACTCAAGGATATGCAGTACACCTGATCAACATCGAACGAGACCTTTTCCATTCGCCCCTGGCACCTTAAGACCTCTCCGCGACCCGACGTCACGGAAAGAATCAATGATCGGCAAGGGGGTCCTGCCACGTATGTCAGACACGTCCTGAAATGGCGTTGGCTTTTCTGATCGATATCGCCCACGGTCAGCAGGATGTTGGCGTCGCGAGCGCTGCGGGGGATGTGCCTGTAACATGCCTGCACATTGATCCAAGCCGCTGGAGACCGCCTTGCCCGACATTCGCCCGCCCGTTCTCGACGAAATCGACCGTCAGCTGATTGCGGCCCTGCAGATCAACGCCCGCGAAAGCGTGGCCATGCTCGCCCGACAACTGGGCATCGCGCGCACCACCGTCACGTCGCGCCTGGCGCGGCTGGAAAAGGCCAAGGTCATCACCGGCTACGGCGTGCGGCTCGGCCAGCGCGTGGTGGATGGCGGGCTGCAGGCGTATGTGGGGATTACCGTGCAGCCGCGTTCCGGCAAGGAGGTGTTGCGGCGCCTGAGTGCGATGGCCCAGGTGCAGCAGTTGTGTGCGGTGAGTGGAGAATTTGATTATGTGGCCTGGTTGCGCAGCGATTCGCCGGAGCAGCTGGATGAGTTGCTGGATCAGATTGGCAGTGTGGATGGGGTGGAGAAGACGACGACGTCGATCATCTTGAGCAGCAAGATTGATCGGGGGCAGCCGGTTTAAGATTTTTCCTGTGGTTATGGCTGTCTGGCTGGCCTGCAAAGAACCTGTAGGAGCTGGCTTGCCAGCGAAGGCGTCCGGACCATCAACACAAGATTCAAAGGCCTCATCGCTGGCAAGCCAGCTCCTACAGTGGTCAGTGTGCGCAGTTATCTCGTCATACTGATCAGAAATCTGGCAAAACGACGACACTTTGCGTCTTATTAACGTGTTCGGTGCTCTCTAGAATGGCTGGCATCTTTTCCTATACTCAGATGCGCATTCCGCGTCGGGTCGCCAGCAAGGTCAGCCATGAACAAGAACAATCGCCATCCTGCAGACGGTAAAAAACCGATCACCATTTTCGGTCCGGACTTTCCTTTCGCCTTCGACGACTGGATCGAACACCCGGCCGGCCTGGGCAGCATTCCCGAGCACCATCACGGTGCCGAAGTGGCGATTGTCGGCGCCGGTATCGCCGGGCTGGTGGCCGCATACGAGTTGATGAAGCTGGGTCTCAAGCCCGTGGTCTATGAGGCCTCGAAGCTGGGCGGGCGCCTGCGCTCCCAGGCGTTCAATGGCACCGACGGCATCGTCGCCGAGTTGGGCGGCATGCGCTTCCCGGTATCGTCCACCGCGTTCTATCACTATGTCGACAAGCTGAACCTTGAAACCAAACCCTTCCCCAACCCGCTGACACCGGCCTCCGGCAGCACCGTCATCGACCTGGAAGGCAAGACCCATTACGCACAGAAACTGGCGGATCTTCCTGCACTGTTCCAGGAAGTCGCCGACGCCTGGGCCGATGCCCTGGAAGCGGGCTCGCAGTTCGCCGATATCCAGCAGGCCATCCGCGACCGCGACGTGCCGCGTCTCAAGGAGCTGTGGAACACCCTCGTGCCGTTGTGGGACGACCGCACCTTCTACGATTTCGTGGCCACCTCCGAAGCCTTCGCCAAGCTGTCGTTCCATCACCGTGAAGTGTTCGGCCAGGTCGGTTTCGGTACCGGTGGTTGGGACTCGGACTTCCCCAACTCGATGCTGGAAATCTTCCGCGTGGTGATGACCAACTGCGACGATCACCAGCATCTGGTGGTCGGCGGCGTCGAACAGGTACCGCAGGGCATCTGGCGCCATGTCCCGGAACGCTGTGTGCACTGGCCCCAGGGTACCAGCCTCAAGTCGTTGCACAGCGGCGCGCCACGTTCCGGCGTGAAGAAGATCGCCCACGCGCCGGACGGCCGTTTTGCGGTCACCGACAACAACGGCGACACCCGCGAATACGCTGCGGTGCTGACCACCTGCCAGAGCTGGCTGCTGACCACCCAGATCGAATGCGACGAAACCCTGTTCTCGCAGAAGATGTGGATGGCCCTGGACCGCACCCGTTACATGCAGTCGTCGAAAACCTTCGTGATGGTCGACCGCCCGTTCTGGAAGGACAAGGATCCGGAAACCGGCCGCGACCTGATGAGCATGACCCTGACCGATCGCCTGACCCGCGGCACCTACCTGTTCGACAACGGCGACGACAAGCCCGGGGTGATTTGCCTGTCGTATTCGTGGATGAGCGACGCGTTGAAAATGCTCCCGCATCCGGTGGAAAAACGCGTGAAGCTGGCGTTGGATGCGCTGAAAAAGATCTACCCGAAAGTCGACATCGCCGCGCGCATCATCGGTGATCCGATCACCGTGTCCTGGGAAGCCGACCCGCATTTCCTCGGCGCCTTCAAGGGTGCCCTGCCCGGCCACTATCGCTACAACCAGCGCATGTACGCGCATTTCATGCAGGACGACATGCCGGCCGAACAGCGCGGGATTTTCATCGCCGGCGACGACGTTTCGTGGACCCCGGCCTGGGTCGAAGGCGCGGTACAGACCTCGCTCAATGCGGTGTGGGGCATCATGAAACACTTCGGCGGTGCAACTCACGCCGAGAATCCGGGTCCAGGAGATGTGTTCAACGAAATCGGCCCGATCGCCCTGCCCGAGTAAGAGGAATCCGAAATGCGCGTAGCCCTTTACCAATGTCCACCGTTGCCCCTGGATGTCGCCGGCAACCTTCAGCGCCTGCATCAGCTGGCGCTGGAGGCAAAGGGCGCCGACTTGCTGGTACTGCCGGAGATGTTCCTGACCGGCTACAACATCGGCGTCGATGCCGTCAGCGTGCTGGCGGAGGTATACAACGGTGAATCGGCGCAACAGATCGCGCGCATTGCCAAGACCGCCGGGATAGCCATCCTGTATGGCTATCCCGAACGCTGCGAAGACGGACAAATCTACAATGCCGTGCGACTGATCGACGCCAATGGCGAGCGCCTGTGCAATTACCGCAAGACGCACCTGTTCGGTGACCTCGACCGTTCGATGTTCAGCGCCGGCTCGGACGACTTCCCCATCGTTGAACTCAATGGCTGGAAGCTCGGCTTCCTGATCTGCTACGACCTCGAGTTCCCGGAAAATACCCGCCGCCTGGCCCTGGCCGGCGCCGAACTGATCCTGGTACCGACGGCCAACATGATCCCGTTCGACTTCATCGCTGACGTTACCGTCCGCGCCCGGGCCTACGAGAATCAGTGCTACGTGGCTTATGCCAACTATTGCGGGAGCGAAGGCGATATCCACTACTGTGGCCAAAGCAGCATCGCGGCACCGGATGGCAGCCGCATCGCCCAGGCGGGACTCGATGAGGCGCTGATTGTCGGTGAGCTGGACCGCCAGTTGATGCTCGACTCCCGCGCAGCCAACCGCTACCTGATCGATCGCCGTCCCGAGCTTTACGGCGCGCTGAACAAGCGCTGAGCCACCGTTATCCGCTAGCATTGGCACTTCTCTGTCCTGGAAGTGCTCATGCCTGCGCTGAATCCCCCTCGCCCCCACACTGAAACCCTGGCCAAAGGCTTGCGGGTGACGCTGCGTCATGCCCCGGATTTGAAGCGCTGCGCGGCGGCGTTGCGGGTTGCCGCCGGCAGCCATGATGTGCCGTTGGCCTGGCCGGGCCTGGCGCACTTTCTCGAACACCTGCTGTTTCTCGGCACCGAGCGTTTTGCCGCCGACCAAGGGTTGATGGCCTTCGTCCAGCGCCACGGCGGCCAGGTGAATGCGCAAACTTGCGAGCGCAGCACCGATTACTTTTTCGAGTTGCCACCCCAGGCGTTTGCCCAAGGCCTGGAGCGGTTGGCGGACATGCTCGCCCATCCGCGCATGAAGCTGGATGACCAGCACCGGGAACGGGAAGTGCTGCACGCGGAGTTCATCGCCTGGTCCCAGGATGCCGCGGCGCAGCAGCAACTGGCACTGATGGACGGGCTTAGCGACGCTCATCCGTTGCGCGGTTTTCATGCGGGCAACCGCGACAGCCTGCTGGTGCCGAAACCCGAGTTCCAGCAGGCCTTGCAGGATTTTTACCAGCGCTATTACCAAACCGGACAAATGACCTTGAGCCTTGCCGGCCCCCAGAGCCTTGATGAATTGAGGCTGTTGGCCGAAGCGTTCGGCAACGTCATTGCCAACGGCGAGAAGGTCCCGCAACAAGCCCCGACGCCGCTGATGGCAGGCGCGAGCAATAGTTATCAACAGGTCGGCGAGCATCGACTGGACCTGCTGTTTGCCCTTGAAGCACTACCCGCCTCATCCGCCGAAGCGCTGGGCTTTCTGTGCCATTGGCTGAACACCGCGAAACCCGGTGGGCTGCTGGCTGAACTGCGCAAACAGGGCCAAGTTGAAAACCTCAAGGCGCGCGCCCTGTACCAATTCGCCGGACAAGCCTTGCTGCACATTGAGTTCACCCTGCCCGCCAATGCTATGGCGAGCGAGATTGGCGAGCAATTGCGGGACTGGCTGAGCTTTTTCGCCCAACAGGACTGGCGCGGGTTACGCGAGGAATACGCGGCGCTGCGCCAGCGCCAGACAAGTAGTGCCTTGCAACTGGCTCGTCAGGACATCGAAGAGCGCGAAGTAGACTTATCCGAAGTCGGTGTTGCCGCCCTCAAGGTCATTCTGGAAAAAATCGGCGCTGTGGATAACTTCAACGGCCCGTGGCAACTCCCCGCGCCCAATCCGTTCCTGCGCACCGAAGCTGCGCCTCCAGGGGCCGGCTTGATTCGCGGACAAACCAGCGCCCACCGGGGCCTGCGCACCTTTGCCCAAGACCGCTCACGCAGCCGCCGCGAACGTTCGCCGATGCAGTTCAGCCAGGCGCTACCGGAAAACGGCGCTGAAGCTGCGCTGTACCTGCGCTGGCGCCTGGACGCGGCCCCCGGCACCAGCCTTCAATCGCGCCTGGAAAACACCCTGCAAGCGCTGCGTGAAGACGCAAGTGAAGCCGGCGTGGATTTTTCCTTCGCTGCGTCGGGCAATCAATGGCTGTTGAAAATGACCGGCCTGCAAGCGCGAATGCCGTCCATACTCGAACACGCGCTGAACCTGCTGACCCAGCCTGATGCAGGGCTGTCACCGCCATCACCGGCCCGCCCCGCCTTGATGCCGATTCGACAGCTACTCAAGGTGCTGCCCGATCACTGCCTTGAGCCATCGGTTGAATCGAACAACTTGGCACAACTGTGGTCGAGCGCTCGCTGGACTGGCCTGGCGAGCGGTTTTTCTGCGCAGACTCAGGCGGCCATGGGCCTGGCTTTGAGCCGCGTGCCGGGCACAGCGGATACGCAACAGGCACCGGCACCGTCAATCCATTCGCAGCACCTGTGGAGCAGCGTGACGACCCACTCCAGCGAACACGCGCTGTTACTGTTCTGTCCGACAGCCACCCAGGATCTGGCTGACGAAGCCGCCTGGCGGTTGCTCGCCCATCTCTGTCAGACGCCGTTCTATCAGCGCCTGCGGGTGGAATTGCAATTGGGCTACGCGGTGTTCAGTGCCCTGCGACAGATCCACGGGCAGACCGGGCTGCTGCTGGGTGTGCAATCGCCGAATGTGGCCGCCGCGGAGCTCTTGCAACATATCGAACAATTCCTGAACGGGTTGCCGGCGCTGATCCAGGCCCTCGACGAAAGCGCCTTCATCAGCCAGCGCCAGACCCTGGCCGATCAGTTTTCCAGCGCCGCCCTGCCAACAAGCCAAGCCGCCGAATTGCTCTGGCAGGGTAAATTGGCCGGCCGCCCGTCGGATTATCTGACGCAGTTACCCCTGGCCATACTCCTGACCGACCGCGGCGCACTGCTGGCCGCGATCCAGCGCCTGAGCCGGGCCGAAGGCGGCTGGCGCTGCCTGGCGAACAACCCTGCACCCGGCGCGCCCTGGCAAGCGACAAAATGATCATTACCCAGACGGTAAGGAGCTTTTTCAAAGTTTCACGGGCAATCCCTGTGAAATTTTGAGTAACATAGCAGCCTAACTATTTGGAACATCTCTGACTGGAGGTGGACTATACATATAGATAGCGCTGTCCAACCTTACCTGAAGGAGTTCAACTGATGGCCTGGACCAAACCGGCTTACACCGACCTGCGTATCGGCTTCGAAGTCACCATGTACTTCGCAAGCCGTTGATCTCTGCCCTGGCAGAATGCAGCACAACGCCTCGGTTATCCGAGGCGTTTTATTTTCAGCGTTGAAATGATGGAGCGCCCATGTTTGTCCAGATCCTAGGTTCCGCCGCTGGCGGTGGTTTTCCCCAGTGGAACTGCAATTGCGAGAACTGCGCAGGTTTTCGCAACGGCAGCCTGCGGGCCCAGGCGCGCACCCAATCGTCCATCGCGATTTCCGATGACGGCGTGAACTGGGTGCTGTGCAACACTTCCCCGGACATCCGTGCCCAGCTGCAAAGCTTCGCGCCCATGCAACCGGGGCGTGCCCTGCGTGATACCGGAATCAGCGCGATCATCCTGATGGACAGCCAGATCGACCACACCACCGGCCTGCTCATGTTGCGTGAAGGTTGCCCGCATCAGGTCTGGTGCACCGACATGGTCCACGAAGACCTGAGCACCGGTTTCCCGCTGTTCAACATGTTGACCCACTGGAACGGTGGCCTGAGCTGGAACCGCATCGAGCTCGACCAGAGCTTCAGCGTTCCGGCCTGCCCGAACCTGCGTTTCACCCCGCTGCCCCTGCGCAGCGCTGCGCCGCCCTACTCGCCGCATCGCTTCGACCCGCATCCGGGCGACAACATCGGCCTGATCGTCGAAGACCTCAATACCGGAGGCAAACTGTTCTATGCACCGGGCCTGGGCAAAGTCGACGCGCCGCTGCTGGAGATCATGGCCGCCAGCGATTGCCTGCTGGTGGACGGCACGCTATGGGACGACGACGAAATGCAGCGCCGTGGTGTCGGCACCCGTACCGGCCGGGAGATGGGCCACTTGGCGCAGAACGGCCCTGGCGGCATGCTCGAAGTGCTGGAGCAGCTGCCAACGCAGCGCAAGGTACTTATCCACATCAACAACACCAACCCGATTCTCGATGAGGATTCACCGCAGCGGGCGGAGCTGGATCGGCGTGAAGTTGAAGTGGCGTATGACGGCATGAGTATTGTGCTGTAACTGACGGCCCCTTCGCTGGCAAGCCAGCTCCTACAGTGACCGCGTACCCCTGTAGGAGCTGGCTTGCCAGCGAAAGGGCCAGACCAGCCACCAAAGAATCCACCGGCTGTACTCCGGAGACCCGCAATGACCGACACCCCGATGTCCCCCGCCGAATTCGAAGCCGCCCTGCGCGCCAAGGGCGCCTATTACCACATCTATCACCCGTATCACGTGGCGATGTACGAAGGCCGGGCGACCCGCGAGCAGATCCAGGGCTGGGTCGCCAACCGTTTTTACTATCAGGTGAACATCCCGCTGAAGGACGCGGCAATCCTGGCCAACTGCCCGGACCGCGAGATCCGTCGCGAGTGGATTCAACGCCTGCTGGACCACGACGGCGCCCCCGGCGAAGACGGCGGCATCGAAGCCTGGCTGCGCCTGGGCCAGGCCGTCGGCCTCGACCCGGACCAACTGCGCTCCCAGGAACTGGTGCTGCCCGGCGTGCGCTTTGCCGTCGACGCCTACGTCAACTTCGCCCGCCGGGCCAGTTGGCAGGAGGCCGCCAGCAGCTCGCTGACGGAACTGTTCGCGCCGCAGATCCATCAGTCGCGCCTGGACAGCTGGCCGCAGCATTACCCGTGGATCGACCCCGCCGGCTACGAATATTTCCGCACGCGCCTGGGTCAGGCGCGGCGCGATGTCGAGCACGGCTTGGCCATCACCCTCGAGCACTACAAGACCCGGGAAGGCCAGGAACGCATGCTGGAAATTCTCCAGTTCAAACTGGACATTCTTTGGAGCATGCTCGATGCCATGAGCATGGCCTACGAACTCAATCGCCCGCCGTATCACAGCGTGACCGGGGAACGGGTCTGGCATAAAGGAATCACCCTATGAGCTTCGATCGCAGCAAGACCCCGACCTGGCGCCCTGGCTACCGATTCCAGTACGAACCGGCACAGAAAGGCCATGTGCTGCTGTATCCCGAAGGCATGATCAAGCTCAATGAAAGCGCCGCGCTGATCGGCGGCTTGATCGACGGCGAGCGTGACGTCGCCGCGATTATCAATGAGCTCGACACGCAATTCCCGGGCGTGCCCGAACTCGCGGACGACATCGAGCAATTCATGGAGGTTGCCCGTGCGCAGCACTGGATCGAACTTGCCTGATTCATCCAGGCAAGTGCCGCCCACACCCGAGATCGGCCTGCCCCTGTGGCTGCTGGCCGAGCTGAG
>NZ_JANHLK010000039.1 GCF_028682635.1 Pseudomonas putida
AGCTTCAGATCTCTCGTCAGCGGGAGGCGAATTCTACAGCGTTACACGCTGCTGTCAACACCTCTTTTTCAACTTCCTCTTGGCCTCGATGAACTGAAGCAACGTGCTGTCAAAACTACGTAACTCATTGTTTACCAAGGAGTTTTCCGTTTCGACTGCGCCGGAAGTGGGGGGAATTATAGGCTTCCAGAATCTGCCGTCAACCTCTATTTTCACAAAACTGTCATATAGCTAAAAAGCACCAGAAACAAAAAGGCCGACCCGTTGGGTCGGCCGTCTTTACCCTTCTACTTACAAACTAGGGAAAGCGAACTGCGAAGCTTCATGGCTCGCACGTTGCGGCCAGCGCTGGGTGATGGCTTTGCGGCGGGTGTAGAAACGCACACCATCCGGGCCGTAGGCATGCAGGTCGCCGAACAGCGAACGTTTCCAGCCACCAAAGCTGTGGTAGGCCACTGGCACCGGTAACGGTACGTTAACGCCGACCATGCCGACTTCGATCTCGTCGCAGAACAGGCGCGCCGCTTCCCCGTCACGGGTGAAGATGCAGGTGCCGTTGCCGTACTCGTGATCGTTGATCAGTTGCATCGCCTCTTCCAGGCTGTTCACACGGACGACGCACAGCACCGGCCCGAAGATCTCTTCTTTATAGATGCGCATTTCTGGCGTGACGTTGTCGAACAGGCAGCCACCCAGGAAGAAGCCTTCCTCATGACCGGCCACGGTCAGACCACGACCGTCCACGACCAGTGTCGCACCGGCTGCTACGCCGTCTTCCACGTAACCGCTGACCTTGTCCCGCGCTTGACCCGTGACCAGAGGCCCCATGTCCAGACCGCAGGAAGTGCCAGCACCGATTTTCAGCGCCTGGATTTGTGGAACCAGTTTGGCCACGAGAGCATCTGCAACCTGGTCGCCGACACACACGGCTACCGAGATTGCCATGCAGCGCTCGCCGCAGGAACCGTAAGCCGCGCCCATCAGTGCGCTGACCGCGTTGTCCAGATCGGCATCCGGCATCAGCACTGCGTGGTTCTTCGCACCACCCAGGGCCTGGACGCGTTTGCCGCGCTTGGTGCCTTCGCTATAGATGTACTCGGCAATCGGGGTCGAACCGACGAAGCTCAGTGCCTTGACTTCCGGCGCTTCGATCAGCGCGTCCACCGCAGCCTTGTCGCCGTGCACCACGCTCAATACGCCTTTCGGCAAACCAGCTTCCAGCAGCAACTGGGCAATCAGCAGCGTCGAGCTCGGATCACGCTCGGATGGCTTGAGGATGAAGCAGTTGCCGCAGACGATGGCCAGCGGGTACATCCACAGCGGCACCATGGCCGGGAAGTTGAACGGGGTGATACCGGCCACTACGCCCAGTGGCTGGAAGTCGGACCATGCATCGATGTTCGGGCCGACGTTGCGGCTGTATTCGCCCTTGAGGATTTCCGGCGCCGCGCAAGCGAACTCGACGTTCTCGATACCGCGCTTCAGTTCACCGGCGGCGTCTTCCAGGGTCTTGCCGTGTTCTTCGCTGATCAGTTGGGCGATACGTCCTTCGTTCTGCTCCAGCAGTTGCTTGAAGCGGAACATGACCTGGGCACGCTTGGCCGGTGGCGTATTGCGCCAGGCCGGGAATGCAGCCTTGGCCGCGTCGATAGCGCTCTGGATGGTTTCGCGAGTCGCCAGCGGCAACTTGTGGATAGCCTGGCCGGTAGACGGGTTGAACACATCAACCGCGCGACCGTTCTCGGTCACCAGTTCGCCATTGATCAAATGCGGAATAACGCTCATGGAAGCTCCTGAAAAGTTGTCCACAGGCGCGCCCGAATCGGCGCGCCCGTTGTTTGTAGGTATGTAAGGAGAAATCAGTCGATCTTGCCGAGCACTTCGCCGACCGCGTCGAATAGACGATCCAGGTCCTGCGGCTTGCTGTTGAACGTTGGGCCGAACTGCAGGGTGTCGCCGCCGAAGCGCACGTAGAACCCGGCTTTCCACAAGGCCATGCCCGCTTCGAACGGACGCACGATGGCGTCGCCGTCACGTGGCGCGATCTGGATCGCACCCGCCAGGCCATAGTTACGAATGTCGATGACGTTCTTGGTGCCCTTGAGGCCATGCAGCGCGTTTTCGAAATGCGGTGCGACTTCGGCGACGCTCTGTACCAGGTTTTCCTTCTGCAGCAGATCCAGTGCTGCCAGGCCGGCGGCGCACGCCACCGGGTGTGCGGAATAGGTGTAGCCGTGGGGGAATTCCACCGCGTATTCAGGCGTCGGCTGATTCATGAACGTCTGGTAGATCTCGGAGCTGGCAATGACCGCGCCCATCGGGATCGCACCGTTGGTGACTTGCTTGGCGATGCACATCAGGTCCGGGGTCACGCCAAAGGTGTCGGCACCGAACATGTTGCCGGTACGGCCGAAACCGGTGATCACTTCGTCGAACACCAGCAGGATGTTGTGCTGATCGCAGATCTCGCGCAGACGTTTCAGGTAACCCTGCGGCGGAACCAGTACGCCAGCGGAACCGGCCAGAGGCTCAACGAATACCGCCGCGATGTTCGAGGCATCGTGCAGCTCGATCAGCTTGAGCAGTTCGTCAGCCAGGGCGATACCGCCCTGCTCCGGCATGCCACGGGAGAACGCATTGCTTGCCAGCAAGGTGTGCGGCAGGTGATCGACGTCCATCATCGCCTGGCCGAACAACTTGCGGTTGCCGTTGACGCCACCCAGGCTGGTGCCGGCGATGTTCACGCCGTGGTAGCCACGGGCACGACCGATCATCTTGGTCTTGGTCGACTGGCCTTTCAGGCGCCAGTAGGCACGCACCATTTTCACGGCGGTGTCGGCGCACTCGGAACCCGAGTCGGTGAAAAACACGTGGTTCAGGTTGCCCGGGGTCAGGTCGGTGATTTTCTCTGCCAGCTGGAACGACAGCGGGTGACCGTACTGGAAGCCTGGCGAGTAATCGAGGGTGCCCAGTTGCTTGGCGACCGCTTCCTGGATTTCCTTGCGAGTGTGCCCTGCGCCGCAGGTCCACAGACCCGACAGCGAGTCATAGACCTTGCGACCCTTGTCGTCGATCAGCCAGCTGCCCTCGGCACCCACGATCAGGCGCGGATCGCGCTGAAAGTTACGGTTGGCGGTGTACGGCATCCAGTGAGCATCGAGCTTGAGCTGGCTGGCCAGGGATGTCGGGGCGTTTTCAGGCAAGTTCATGGGTAAAACCTCGCAAGGCAATAAGCGCGTAAGGATTGAAACCGCTGTTGCAGCTAAATTGCCACGGGGATAAAGTCGGTGAAATGCAACTTTTCTAACCTTCAGTCAGCCCCTCACTAAACTATCGAGTAAACGCATGTCCAGCCGTCGCCCCGATCCACTGGCGCAAGTCAGCGACTTTGATATTCGCCTGCTGCGGATCTTTCGCAGCGTGGTCGAAAGTGGCGGCTTCTCTGCGGCTGAAAGCGTTCTCGGTATCGGCCGCTCGGCCATCAGCCAGCAGATGAGCGATCTGGAGCAGCGCCTGGGTTTGCGCCTGTGCCAACGTGGCCGTGCCGGTTTTTCCCTGACCGAAGAAGGTCGTGAGGTTTATCAATCGGCGTTGCAGCTGCTAAATGCCCTGGAAAGTTTCCGCACCGAGGTCAACGGCCTGCACCAGCACTTGCGCGGCGAATTGACCATCGGCCTGACCGACAACCTGGTCACCCTGCCCCACATGCGCATCACCCACGCCCTGTCGCAATTGAAGGAACGCGGCCCGGACGTGCAGATCCAGATCCGCATGATCGCGCCCAACGAAGTGGAACAAGGCGTGCTCGACGGGCGCCTGCATGTCGGCGTAGTGCCGCAGGCCAGTGCGCTGTCGGGGCTGGAGTATCAGCCGCTGTATAGCGAACGCTCGCTGCTGTACTGCGCGGTTGGCCACCCACTGTTTTATGTCGATGACAAGCAACTGGACGACGGGCGTTTGAACAGCCAGGACGCCATCGCCCCGACCTTCCGTTTGCCAGCGGATATCCAGGCGCATTATCAGGCGCTCAATTGCACCGCCAGCGCATCGGACCGCGAGGGCATGGCGTTCCTGATCCTGACCGGGCGCTACATCGGCTACCTGCCGGACCATTACGCCAGCCTTTGGGTGCAGCAAGGCCGGTTGCGCGCATTGAAATCAAAAACCCGTTTCTATGATCTCAGCCTGGCTTCGGTGACCCGCAAGGGGCGTCGTCCGCACCTGGTTCTGGAAAGTTTTCTCGAAAGCCTGGCCGCAACACGCTGAACATCCGGTTGTGGTGTATTCGGTTTTACGCTATCAACGCACTGGATGCACCCACCCCCTTGTCCGGAAGTGCCTATGACCTTTGAAGTCCCAGCCCACAGCGGCAAACCCGCCAGCCGCATTCGTCAGAAGAACGAAGAGACCATCATCAAAGCAGCCGAAGACGAGTTCGCCCGTCACGGGTTCAAGGGCACCAGCATGAACACCATCGCCCTGAATGCCGGCTTGCCGAAGGCGAACCTGCATTACTACTTCACCAACAAACTCGGTTTGTACGTGGCGGTGCTGAGCAACATCATCGAGTTGTGGGACAGCACCTTCAATACCCTGACCGCGCAAGACGACCCGGCCGAAGCCCTGACCCGCTATATCCGCGCCAAAATGGAGTTTTCCCGGCGCCAGCCGCAAGCCTCCCGAATCTTCGCCATGGAGGTCATCAGTGGCGGCGAATGCCTGACCGAATATTTCAACCAGGACTATCGCACCTGGTTCCAGGGCCGTGCCGCGGTGTTCCAGGCGTGGATCGACGCTGGCAAAATGGACCCGGTCGACCCGGTGCACCTGATTTTCCTGTTGTGGGGCAGCACCCAGCATTACGCCGACTTCGCCACTCAGATCTGCCGGGTCAGCGGGCGCAGCAAGCTGACCAAGCAAGACATGGAAGACGCCGGCAACAACCTGATCCGTATCATTCTCAAAGGCTGCGGCCTGACACCCTCTCTCTAAGACCCCTATGCCTTTTACCCTCAGCGACTTCTGCGAATACCGCGAAGAGATTCGCAAAAGCCGCTTCATCACCTTCGCCGCGCCGATCGGCAGCCCCGCCGAAGCCCAAGCTTTCATAGCCCAGCACAGCGATCCGAACGCGACGCACAATTGCTGGGCGTGGAAGCTCGGCGATCAATACCGCAGCACTGACGATGGCGAACCCGGCGGCACGGCTGGGCGGCCGATCCTGGCGGCCATCGAGGCACAGGATTGTGATCAGGTCGTCGTACTGGTGATTCGCTGGTATGGCGGCATTCAACTGGGCACCGGTGGACTGGCCCGGGCTTACGGCGGCGGTGCCAATAAGTGCCTGCAAACGGCGCCGAAGATTGAGTTGATCAGTCGGGTGCCGGTGCGCTGTGCCTGTGCGTTTGGTGAGTTGGCGTTGGTCAAGCTGCGGGTTGCGGAACTTGGTGGGCTGGTGGTGCACGAGGATTTCACGGCCAATGGCGTTGAACTGCAATTGGCGGTGGGTGCCGGGCAGATCGACACATTGCAATCTCTACTCGCCGACTTGAGTCGTGGACGGATTGTGTTGCAGCACTAGCAAGATCAAAAGATCGCAGCCTGCGGCGGCTCCTACAGGGGATCGCGGACATCCTGTAGGAGCTGCCGCAGGCTGCGATCTTTTGGGGCACGCGCATTTTTTGCATATTCCATAGTTGCCCACATCTGCTGTGCACCCGACTGTGGATAACCTGAGCACATAACGCTGTAACCCTTCTGTCATGCGGCTTTGCGGGCTTTGCTCATTTTTCGTCCATTTCGCCCATAAAATTGTTAAATCCAATTAAAAACAATTAGTTAGAGTGGTTTAGCACTTTTAGAAGATAGCCGCCCCACGCTTATGCCCGTCCCTTGAGCTTGCGCACAAATACTGTGGAGCAATCTGTGGATAACCCGTTCATGGCTGGCGCGGCTGCATATCCGGCATGGCTTGCCGGCGAATGCTCATTTTTTGATCAAGAGACCACGCGCAAAACCGGAGCCGGCTCAACCGCCCTGCACTTTTGTGGTGCCCGGTTTGCGGTGCGTCCCGGCCTGCCAGCGCGCAAAGTGGCTTGGCGCACGCGGCCCAGGCAAATTTCCTGACCTGATGGCCAGAAAATTGCTTTATCCACAGGCATGCACTTCATCGAACCGAGCCTGTCATGCCCATCGCCGATCCAACGCCCCGCCTGCAACTGAGCAGAATCAGTAAACGCTACCCCGGCTGCCTGGCCAACGATGCCATCGACCTGACGATCGCCCCGGGTGAAATCCACGCCCTGCTCGGCGAAAACGGTGCAGGCAAAAGCACCCTGATGAAGATCATCTACGGCGTCGTGCAGGCCGACGCCGGCGAGATGTTCTGGCATGGCCAGCCCGTGACCCTGCGCAACCCGGCCCAGGCTCGCGACCTGGGGATCGGCATGGTGTTCCAGCACTTCTCGCTGTTTGAAACCTTGAGTGTGGCGCAGAACATCGCCCTGGCCATGGGCCCGGCGGCAGGCACGCCCAGCCAGCTTGAACGCGAAATCAGCGAAGTGTCGCAGCGCTACGGCATGGCGCTGGAGCCGCAGCGACTTGTCCACAGCCTGTCCATCGGCGAGCGGCAACGGGTGGAAATCATTCGCTGCCTGATGCAGGACATCCGCCTGCTGATTCTCGACGAACCGACCTCGGTGTTGACCCCGCAGGAGGCCGACGATTTATTCGTGACCTTGCGCCGACTGGCTGCCGAGGGCTGCAGCATTCTGTTCATCAGCCATAAACTCGCCGAAGTGCGTGCGCTGTGCCACAGCGCCACCGTGTTGCGCGGCGGACGAGTGGCCGGCCATTGCGTGCCGGCCGAATACTCGGATCGGCAACTGGCGCGCCTGATGGTGGGCGATGCGGCGGAGTTGATCACCGATTACCCGAAGGTGACGGGCACTGATGTGTTTTTGCACATGCAAGGCTTGTCCTGGCACAACCCGGACCCGTTCGGCTGTTCGCTCAAGGCCATCGACCTTGCGGTGCGCAGCGGCGAGATAGTCGGCATCGCCGGTGTCGCCGGCAATGGTCAGGATGAACTGCTGGCGTTGCTCAGCGGTGAAGAACGGCTGGGCCGCAACGACGCTGCAACCATCCGTTTCGGCGGCGAAGCGGTCGCGCATTTACGCCCCGATGCCCGCCGCCAGCGCGGACTGGCCTTCGTCCCGGCCGAACGCCTGGGGCATGGCGCCGTACCGGACCTGAGCCTGGCGGACAACGCCCTGCTTACTGCATTCCAGCACGGGCTGGTGAGCAAGGGGCTGATTCAGCGCGCCAAGGTCCTGGCACTGGCGCAAGACATCATTCGCCGCTTCGGGGTCAAGGCAGCCGGCCCCCAGGCACCGGCCCGCAGCCTGTCCGGCGGTAACCTGCAGAAATTCATCCTTGGCCGGGAAATACTTCAACAGCCGAAATTGCTGGTGGCCGCGCACCCGACCTGGGGCGTGGATGTCGGCGCGGCCGCGACCATTCACCGGGCGTTGATCGCCCTGCGCGATGCCGGCGCGGCGATCCTGGTGATTTCCGAAGACCTCGACGAATTGTTCCAGATCAGCGACCGCCTCGGTGCCTTGTGTGGCGGACAGTTATCGCCGCTCAAGGCCACCGTCGACACCCGCCTGAGCGATGTTGGTGGCTGGATGGCCGGCCAGTTCGACACCCCTCAACTACCCGCCTGCGCAATACGTTAACGGAGTCTCACATGCTGCTTTCTCTTGAACCCCGTGGCCAGCAATCGAGCCTGATGCTGTGGTGCTCGCCGTTGCTGGCGGCGGTCCTGACCCTGGGCTGTGGCTCGTTGCTGTTTATCGCTTTGGGCCACGATCCTTTGCTGACTTTGCATACGCTGTTGATCGCGCCCATCAGCGACCTGTATGGCATCTCCGAATGGCTGGTCAAAGCGTTACCGATTCTGCTCTGCGCGTTGGGCCTGGCCGTTGCGTACCAGGCGCGAATCTGGAACATCGGCGCCGAAGGCCAACTGCTGCTCGGCGCCCTGGCCGGCAGTGCGTTGGCGGTGAATATCATCGAGCTGCAAAGTCGCTGGGCACTGGTCCTGATCCTGCTCACCGGGACCCTGGCCGGCGCCGCATGGGCTGGGCTGACGGCCTGGTTGCGCACGCACTTCAACGCCAATGAAATCCTCACCAGCATCATGCTCAATTACATCGCCCTGAACCTGCTGCTGTTTTGCGTGCACGGCCCGCTGAAGGATCCGCAGGGGTTCAACTTTCCGCAGTCGGCGATGTTCGGTGACGCCAGCCGCTTGCCGCTGTTGATGGAGGACGGTCGGGTTCACGCCGGCGTGTATTTCGCCCTGCTCGCTTTGGTGGCGGTGTGGGTGCTGCTGCAGAAAAGTCTTGTCGGCTTCCAGATCAAGGTGCTTGGGCTGGACAAGCGCGCAGCCGGTTTTGTCGGCTTTCGCGAAAAACGCCTGGTCTGGCTGGCACTGTTGATCAGCGGCGGCCTCGCGGGCTTGGCCGGTGCCTGTGAAGTGAGCGGGCCGATCGGGCAATTGGTCCCGCAGGTTTCGCCCGGCTACGGCTATGCGGCGATCACCGTGGCGTTTCTCGGGCGCTTGAACCCCCTTGGCATTCTGTTTTCCAGCCTGTTGATGGCGCTGCTGTACATCGGTGGCGAGAACGCGCAAATGAGCTTGAACCTGCCGCAGGCGATCACCCAATTGTTCCAGGGGATGATGCTGTTTTTCCTGCTCGCCTGCGATGTGCTGATTCTCTACCGACCCCGTTTGAACCTGCACTGGGCTCGCCGTGCACCCGCCACCGCCGTACCAGCAGGAGCGCTGTGATGGATATCGATCTGCTGAGCAACATTTTCTACGCCATGGTTCGTTGCGGTACGCCGTTGCTGCTGGTGGCGCTGGGCGAACTGGTGTGCGAGAAAAGCGGCGTACTCAACCTGGGCCAGGAAGGCATGATGCTGTTTGGCGCGGTGATCGGTTTCATCATCGCGTTCAGCACCGGCAACCTCTGGCTTGGCGTCTTGCTGGCGATGCTCGCCGGGATGCTGTTGTCCTCGTTGTTTGCCCTGGTGGCGCTGGTCTTCAATGCCAACCAGGTGGCCACCGGGCTGGCCCTGACGATTTTCGGCGTAGGGCTGTCGACCTTTGTCGGCGCGGCGTGGGTGGGTAAACCGCTGGCGGGCTTCGAGCCGCTGGCGATCCCGTACTTGAGCGAGATCCCGTTGATCGGGCGGATGCTGTTCGCCCAGGACCTGCTGGTGTACCTGTCATTCGCGCTGTTTGCGCTGGTGGCCTGGGTGACGCTGAAAAGCCGCGTCGGGCTGATCATCCAGGCGGTCGGCGAAAACCCGGATGCCGCCAGTGCCATGGGCTTGCCGGTGTTGGCCGTGCGGACACTGGCAGTGTTATTCGGCGGCGCGATGGCCGGGTTGGCCGGCGCGTACCTGTCGCTGGCCTACACACCGATGTGGGCGGAAAACATGAGCGCCGGCCGCGGCTGGATTGCCCTGGCCCTGGTGGTGTTCGCCAGTTGGCGGGTATGGCGTTTGCTGCTCGGTGCGTACCTGTTCGGGCTCGCCAGCATCCTGCACCTGGTGGCGCAGGGGCTGGGGCTGGCGATTCCGTCGAGTTTGCTGGCGATGCTGCCGTATGTGGCGACCATCGTGGTGCTGGTGCTGCTGTCCCGGGACCGGATGCGCACCCGTTTGTATGCGCCGGTTTCGTTGGGGCAGCCGTGGCGGGCCGGGCATTAAGCGCTGACTGTTACGGCCTCTTCGCGAGCAAGCCCGCTCCCACAATTGACCGAGTGCACACCAATCCAATGTGGGAGCGGGCTTGCTCGCGAAGGGTCCCGCACAGGCAACACCTGAGCCACGCCCCACGCCAACTCAAAGATCAGGAAAACCACCAGCATCAGGCTCGACAACAGTCCATGCACCACGGCAAAACTCCAGGGTGTGGCGAACGCTGCCTTGACGACCAGGTCGTACCACGCGCTGCCGCGTACCAGCTGACGATACTGCGTTGAAGTCCACATCGACATTGCTCCATCAATTTCAGGGAGCAACAAGGCTAAAGCCTGGAGTATGCTCCAGGGTCAAGCCGGATCCGGAACCCACGTCCCTGAACTTTCAAGGAAGCCACACATGTCCAGAACTGCACTGATCATCGGCGCCTCCCGGGGCCTTGGCCTCGGCCTGGTGAAAACCCTGCTGGCCGACGGTTGGCAAGTCACCGCCACTGTGCGCAATCCGCAAAACGCCGAAGCCCTCAAGGCAGTGGGCAATGTGCGGATCGAAAAGCTCGACATGGACGATCAGCAAGCGGTGATCACGCTGAGTCAGCAACTGAAGGACGAAGTGTTCGACCTGCTGTTCGTCAACGCCGGCGTCAAAGGCCCTGAGGTGCAGACGCCCAACGGTGGCGCGACACTGGCCGAAGTCGGCCAACTGTTCTTCACCAACGCCGTGGCGCCGATCAACCTGGCCCAGCGTTTTACCGGGCAAATCCGTCCGGACAGCGGCGTGCTGGCCTTCATGAGCTCGGTACTGGGCAGCGTGACCATGCCCGACGCGCCGGAACTGGCACTGTACAAGGCCAGCAAGGCGGCACTCAATTCCATGACCAACAGCTTCGTCACTCAACTGGGCGAACAGAAACTCACCGTGCTGTCGCTGCATCCGGGCTGGGTGAAAACCGACATGGGCGGTGAAGGCGCTGACATCGATGTAGAGACCAGCACGCGGGGGCTAGTGGATCAGGTGAATGCGTATGTGGGCAAGGGCGGGCATCACTTCATCAATTACCGGGGTGAAACCATTCCCTGGTAATTACACCGCCCCAATGGGGTTTTGCGTTGTCTGGTCGGACCGGACTTGCCCGCGAAGCCCTTTTGATCGACACTTCGCACCTCGCCTCCCCGGCGACCCTGGATCAGCAGACAGGGCAACACTGAGCTGGCAACCCTGAACCCAACTTTCAGAGGAGCCGGCCAACATGCCTGCGACCCGTACCTGGTTAAAAAATCCCCTCGCCATTTTCACAGCCAACGGTCTCGATGCCCGTGGCGGCCTGGTGCTGCAAGACGGTTTGATCGTCGAAGTGCTTGGCCTCGGCCAGCAGCCTGCCACGCCTTGCAACGAAGTGTTCGACGCCCGCGAGCATGTGATTCTGCCGGGGCTGATCAACACCCATCACCACTTCTATCAAACCCTGACCCGCGCCTGGGCGCCAGTGGTCAACCAGCCGTTGTTTCCCTGGCTGAAAACCCTGTATCCGGTCTGGGCACGGCTGACGCCGGAAAAACTCGCCCTGGCCACCAAAGTCGCACTGGCCGAATTGCTGCTCTCCGGTTGCACCACGGCTGCCGATCACCATTACCTGTTCCCGCAAGGCCTGGAAAATGCGATCGACGTGCAAGTCGAAAGCGTGCGCGAACTGGGCATGCGCGCCATGCTGACGCGCGGCTCCATGAGCCTGGGTGAAAAGGACGGCGGCCTGCCGCCGCAGCAAACCGTACAGGAAGGCGAAGTCATCCTGGCCGACAGCCAGCGCCTGATCGCCGAGTACCACGAACGTGGTGACGGCGCGCAAATCCAGATCGCCCTGGCGCCCTGCTCACCCTTCTCCGTCACCCCGGAGATCATGTCCGCCAGCGCCGAACTGGCGAACAAACTCGACGTGCGCCTGCACACGCACCTGGCCGAAACCCTCGACGAAGAAGATTTCTGCCTGCAGCGTTTCGGCCTGCGCACCGTGGATTACCTGGACAGTGTCGGCTGGCTCGGCCCGCGTACCTGGCTGGCCCATGGCATCCACTTCAACCCGGACGAGATCGCTCGCCTCGGTGCGGCCGGCACCGGCATCTGCCATTGCCCGAGCTCTAACATGCGCCTGGCCTCCGGCATTTGCCCGACCATCGAGCTGACCGATGCCGGCGCATTGCTCGGTCTTGGCGTGGACGGTTCAGCGTCCAACGATGCGTCGAACATGATGCTCGAAACCCGTCAGGCGCTGTACATCCAGCGCCTGCGCTACGGTGCCGAGAAGATCACTCCAGAGCGCGTGCTGGGCTGGGCGACCAAGGGCTCGGCCAGTTTGCTCGGGCGGACCGATATCGGCGAGATCGCGGTGGGCAAGCAGGCGGACCTGGCGTTGTTCAAGCTTGATGAACTGCGTTTCTCCGGCAGTCACGATCCGGTGTCGGCGCTGTTGTTGTGCGGTGCCGATCGCGCGGATCGGGTGATGGTCGGCGGCAAATGGCGAGTGATCGACGGGCAGGTCGAAGGGCTGGATCTGAAAGGGTTGATCGCTGATCACACTCAAGCAGCTCGGCAGTTGATCGCAGGCGTCTAAGCCTATGGAGATCTAATGTGGGAGCGGGCTTGCTCGCGAAGACGATGTGTCAGTCGATATTTCATTGCCTGACACACCGCCTTCGCGAGCAGGCCCGCTCCCACATTGATCCAGTTTCCACAATGATTTTCGGTTGGATCACAAGCCCAGCAACGACAACATGATAAACGTCGCAAACAGCACAAAATGAGTCATCCCTTCGATGGCGTTGGTTTCGCCATCGTTGAGGTTGATCGCGCTGACGATCAGGGTGATGAAGATCATCACGGTCTGCACCGGGGTCATGGCCATCTGGAACGGCTGGCCGGTGTAGAGCGCCATCGCCTCCATCACCGGCACCGTCAGGATCACCGTCGACAGTGAGGCACCCAGGGCGATGTTAACCACCGACTGCATGCGGTTGGCCAGCGCCGCGCGCAATGCCGTCAGAATCTCTGGCGCGGCCGAAATGGCCGCCACCAGGATCGCCGTGATCACCGGTGGTGCGCCCGTTCCTTCCAGCCCCAGGTCGAGGGTCTTGGACATCACTTCGGCCAAGGCGCCGATCACCACCACACCGAATACCAGGATGCCGATGGACAACGTCAGGTTGATCGGTGCCGGCTCCTGCTCCAGGGGTTCTTTTTTGCGGCGTTTGTCCGGGTAGCTGTAGCTGAAAAAGTAACTGTGCGGCCCGACCTGCATGCGCAGGAACAAGGTATAGAGCACCACCATCGCGCCAATGGTGAACGCCGAATAGAGCTTCCAGTCGGCTTCGGGAATGAACTCCGGGACCACCATCGACACGCCCATGGCGGTCAGGATCATCACGCTGTAGCTGCGCGCCGAATCATCGTTGTAGGACTGTTCGCCGTGCTTGAGCCCGCCCATCAACGCCGCCAGGCCGAGGATACCGTTGATGTCGAGCATCACGGCTGAGTAGATGGTGTCGCGCACCAGGGTGGCCGAGGCTTCGTTGCTCATCATGATCGCCAGGATCACTACTTCCACCAGCACGGCGGCCAGGGTCAGGATCATCGTGCCGTAGGGGTCGCCGACCTTTTCCGCAAGCAGTTCGGCCTGATGGGCGACGCGCATGGAGGCGGCGACGATGAAGCCGATCAATACCAGACCGGCAACCAGTGCGACGGCCTGGCCGCTGTGCAGCAACCAATGTTCCAGCGGGAAAGCGACGACGGCGGCGATCAGGGCCAGCAGCAGAAAGGTTTCTTGCTTGAGAATCGTGAGCATGGCGGGCCTTTTGCCGTTGAGGTGCGATAGGTGACTGACTGCGGCGCGGCGCTAACGTTTCGTTTCACCTTAGCGCACCAGTGGATGGCAGCTGTGCCAGGCACTGCACTTTTATCGGTCTTCCCGACCTCTTCGCGGGCAAGCCCGCTCCCACAGGATTTACGCAACCCTTGTAGGAGCGGGCTTGCCCGCGAAGGCCTCCCCTCGGTCTAACGCCGATGTTGTCCTGTTGGTCAGCAATTTGCATTGGCCCTGACCACACACAACAAAATGGGGTTCGAATTCATGCAAATACGTCCGCTGCATAAACTGCTGTGCGCCGCCATCGGTCTGGGGATCAGCCTTACCGCCAGTGCCAGCGAGCCGCTGAAAGTCGGCTTCGTCTATATCGGCCCGATCGGCGACCACGGCTGGACGTATCAGCATGAACAGGGGCGCAAGGCGCTGGCGGAAAAACTCGGCGACCGGATCACCACCAACTATGTGGAAAACGTTGCCGAAGGCGCCGACGCCGAGCGAGTGATCCGCAACATGGCCAAGGACAAGTACGACCTGATCTTCACCACCTCGTTCGGCTACATGAACCCGACACTCAAGGTCGCCAAGCAGTTTCCCCAGGTGACCTTCGAACACGCCACCGGCTACAAGCAGGACAAGAACCTGGGCACCTACCTGGCGCGCACCTATGAAGGTCGCTACGTCGGCGGTTTCCTCGCGGCCAAGATGACCAAGAGCAAAAAGATCGGCTACGTCGCCTCGTTTCCGATCCCGGAAGTGATCCGCGACATCAACGCCATTCAACTGGCCCTGAACAAGTACAACCCCGGCACCGAGATCAAGGTGGTGTGGGTCAACTCCTGGTTCGATCCGGGCAAGGAAGCCGACGCCGCCAACGCGCTGATCGACCAGGGCGTCGACGTGGTGTTCCAGCACACCGACAGCCCGGCGCCGATCCAGGCCGCTGAACGTCGCGGCGTGTATGCCGTGGGCTACGCTTCGGACATGGCGCACTTCGGCCCCAAGGCGGTGCTGACCTCCATCGTCAATGACTGGGCGCCGCATTATCTGCAAGCGACCCAAAGCGTGATCGACCACAGCTGGAAAACCCAGGATTACTGGGGTGGCCTGAAGGAAGGCACCGTTGAACTGCCGATCAGCGACCTGGTGCCGGCGGCGGTGAAAACCGAAGCCGAACAGATCATCGCCGATATCAAGAGCGGCGCGCTGCAGCCGTTTACCGGGCCGATCAAGGACCAGGCCGGGGTCGAGAAAATACCCGCAGGGGTTAGCGCGACGAATACGGAGCTGGCGTCGATGAATTATTACGTGGAAGGCATGAAGGCCGAGATGCCGAAATAAATCCAGCGACCAACACAAAACCCCTGTAGGAGCGAGCTTGCTCGCGATGGTGTGTCAGTCGACTCGATGCAGCTGATACACCATCGCGAGCAGGCTCGCTCCCACAATGGATTTTCAGCGTATTCCAGGATTGTGTATGAACAGCCTTCCCATCATCGACATCAGCCCGCTCTACAGCGACGATCACAGCGCCTGGCCAGCCGTGGCACAACAAATCGACCTCGCCTGCCGCGAATGGGGATTCTTCTACATCAAGGGTCATCCAATCAGCGCGGCGCGCATCGATGCCGTGTTCGACAACGCCAAGCAATTTTTCGCCCTGCCCACCGCCGAAAAACTCAAGATCGACATCACCCAGTCCCGCCACCATCGCGGTTACGGCGCCATCGCCACCGAACAACTGGACCCGAGCAAACCCAGCGACCTGAAAGAAACCTTCGACATGGGCCTGCACCTGCCCCTCGACCATCCCGAAGTACTGGCGGAAAAACCGTTGCGCGGCCCCAACCGCCATCCATCGGTGCCGGGCTGGGAGGCGCTGATGGAGCAGCACTACGTCGACATGCAGGCGCTCGCGCAAACCCTGTTGCGGGCAATGACCATGGCGCTCGGCATCGAGCGCGACTTTTTCGACACACGCTTTGTCGAGCCGGTCAGCGTATTGCGGATGATTCACTACCCGCCGCGTCACACCGCCAGCTCCATCGATCAGCAAGGCGCCGGTGCCCACACCGATTACGGCTGCATCACCCTGCTCTACCAGGATTCTGCCGGTGGCTTGCAAGTCAGGAACGTAAAGGGCGAATGGATCGACGCCCCGCCGATCGAAGGGACGTTCGTGGTCAACCTCGGTGACATGATGGCGCGCTGGAGCAACGACCGTTACCTTTCGACGCCACACAGGGTGATCAGCCCGTTGGGCGTAGATCGGTATTCGATGCCATTCTTTGCCGAGCCGCACCCCGACACCCGCATCGAATGCCTGCCGGGGTGCCAGGATGAGCAGCAGGCAGCGAAATACCCGGCCACCACGTGCGCCCAATTCCTGCTCTCACGCTTCGCCGATACCTACGCTTATCGACGGGATCAGGAGGCGGTGGAATGAACCGCCTGGTCAGGTTTTACCAATTTTTGCAGCGAGCCTCTGTAGAATGGCGCCATTGCACCTGATGAGAAAAGAATTATGTACGACTGGCTGAACGCCCTGCCCAAGGCAGAACTGCACCTGCACCTGGAAGGTTCGCTGGAGCCCGAGCTGCTGTTTGCCCTGGCCGAACGCAACAAGATCGCCCTGCCATGGAGCGATGTCGAAACCCTGCGCAAGGCCTACGCTTTCAATAACCTGCAGGAGTTCCTCGACCTGTATTACCAGGGTGCCGACGTGCTGCGCACCTCCCAGGACTTCTACGACCTGACCTGGGCCTACCTGTTGCGCTGCAAGGCGCAGAACGTGATTCACACCGAACCGTTCTTCGATCCGCAGACCCATACCGACCGTGGCATTCCATTCGAAGTGGTGCTCAACGGCATCGCCGCCGCGTTGAAGGATGGCGAGCAGCAACTGGGCATCACCAGCGGCTTGATCCTGAGCTTCCTGCGCCACTTGAGCGAAGAGCAGGCGCAGAAAACCCTCGACCAGGCGCTGCCGTTCCGCGACGCGTTTGTCGCTGTGGGCCTGGACAGCTCCGAGATGGGCCACCCGCCGAGCAAATTCCAGCGGGTGTTCGATCGCGCCCGTGGCGAAGGTTTCCTGACCGTCGCCCACGCCGGTGAAGAAGGCCCGCCCGAGTACATCTGGGAAGCCCTCGACCTGCTGAAAATCCAGCGCATCGACCATGGCGTGCGCGCCATCGAAGACGAGCGCCTGATGCAGCGCATCATCGACGAGCAGATTCCGCTGACCGTGTGCCCGCTGTCCAACACCAAGCTCTGCGTGTTCGATCACATGTCCCAGCACAATATTCTCGACATGCTCGAGCGTGGCGTGAAAGTGACCGTGAACTCGGATGACCCGGCGTACTTCGGCGGTTACGTCACCGAAAACTTCCATGCCCTGTATACCGATCTGGGCATGACCCAGGACCAGGCCAAACGCCTGGCGCAGAACAGCCTAGATGCTCGTTTGGTAAAACCCTGAGGTTTACCGGACTCTTCTGTAGGAGCAAGCTTGCTCGCGATAGCGGTTTGGCACTCAACATTGATGTCGACTGACACTCCGTCATCGCGAGCAAGCTTGCTCCTACAGGGCCATTTCAAGCTCGGTCTGTTTGGCGAACCGGTGAATTTCTCGCTGCCCGGCGGCGGTGAGCTGCAGGGCACGGGAATCCATGGGCAAGTTCAGCCAACCCGACTGCATGAACAACTGCAGCAACGCCGCACCCAGGGCGCCGCCCAGGTGCGGGCGTCTTTCGCTCCAGTCGGGACACGCACACGCGACCTTGCCGTTGCGATGGGCCAGCGCCTGAATGAAGACGCCGCGTGCCTCCAACTGCGTCGCGCCCTTGAGCGTGACCGTGACCCGCTGATCGAACTGTTCGATCCAGCCCGCGTCCAGCAGGCGCTGGTAAAGATCGGCGGCCAGGGTGCCACCCAAATGGTCGTCACAAAGCCGTGCGCGCAACAACGGCGAAGCGCTCGGCCGAGGTTTGGCCAGGGGCGCGGCGCGCTTGAAAATATCCGGGATATCCTGGGGTGCGCTGGCCAGCGTGGCGCTGGCCAGCGCTTCGATCGCGGCACCGACTTCAGGAGCCGTCAGGCGGAAGAAGCGCTTTCGCCCACGGGCTTCTACTTTCAACAGACCTCCGGCGGACAACCGCCCCAGGTGCGCACTGGCGGAGGACGGTGACAGGCCGGCCATCAATGCCAGTTCTTCGGTATGTCGCGCCGAGCCGTCCATCAAGGCCCACATCATTGCGCTGCGCTTGGGGTCAGCCAGCAATGTGGCTATCTGGCTGATGCAAGGTGCATGTTCCATGTATTCACTCCCTGTTGAATCGTTTCGTCCTGCTGCCCAGAGATATCTTGACCAGTAAGGTGCCGTCGGCCAAACGTGGAAACTGCCATAAACCGGTTTCGCCATGGCGATCGACGTGCGTGTACGAGGCGAACGTTAGTATAGGCCGGTTGACCGCCAGATCCTGCCCCCTGCAAACCGCAGATGCTGATAGTTCCTGAGGGAAATTTCGCTTTTTACCTGCGACTAATGATCAATGTCTGATAACCCTGGAAAATGACTACTCAAGCGCGCGCATCGGCTGGCAAGCATTTCCCGCAAGAGGTTCACCGGCTTACTCAATTGTGCGCGATGGGCGCACAACAGATTCAGCGGTGCGCGCTCACAGAGCAGCTCCGGCAGCAGCACTTTCAAGCGCCCCGCGAGCACATCGGCGGCCACATCGAGCCAGGATTTGTACGCGATCCCGGCCCCTGCCAGCGCCCACAGACGCACGACATCGGCATCGTCACTGAAACGATCGCCACTGACGGTCAGGCCGACCTCGCGCTTGCCGTCATGAAAGGTCCAGTGATCGTGAACGCGGCTGCCCAGCATGAACAGCAGGCAATTGTGCTGGGCCAGTTGTTCCAGCTGGCGCGGTTCGCCACGCCGGGCGAGATATTCGGGCGCGGCACACAACACGCGCCGATTGTGGGGGGCGATGGGCAGCGCCACCAGGCTGGAGTCCTCCGGTTCGCCGTAGCGCAGGGCGATGTCCACCGGCTGGCGGAACAGGTCGGCGATGCGATCGCCCAGCAGCAGGCGCACGGTCAGCTTCGGGTGCTCGCGCTGGAACTCGTCCAGCCAGGGCAGCAACAGGTTGCGACCGAAGTCCGACGGTGCCGACAGCTGCAGGACTCCGCTGACCTGATCCTGGCCACTGGCCAACAATCGCCGGCCTTCGTCGAGGGCACTCAAGGCCGCCCGGGCGTACTCGAGAAAACCTTCACCTTCGGCGGTCAGGCGCAGGCTGCGGGTCGAACGCGCCAGCAGTCGGGCGCCCAACTGCTGTTCGATGCGTTTCAACGCCGCGCTTGCCACCGCCGCCGACATGTCCATGCCCCGCGCGGCCGCGGACAGACTGCCCAGGTCCGCGGCCCGGACAAATAACTGCAAATCATCGAATCGCAGCATGCGCAGCCTTTTATTATCAAAAAAATATTGAAAGAGACTGCTGTTTTAGCGGGTTTTATCTTGCGAAGAAATAGCCAATCATCCGCCCATCGAATCCACAGTTATCTGGGAGCCTTCCATGAAAGCCGTTGCCTACTACGCCTCGCTGCCGATCAGCGATGAAAACGCCCTGCAAGACATCGAACTGCCGGAGCCGGTCGCTGGCCCCCGTGACCTGCTGGTGGAAGTCAAAGCCATCTCGGTCAACCCGGTCGATACCAAGGTCCGTCAGAACGTCCAGCCAGAAGTCGGTGCGGCCAAAGTGCTGGGTTGGGACGTGGCCGGTGTGGTCAAGTCCGTTGGCAGTGAAGTGACCTTGTTCAAGACCGGCGACAAGGTGTTCTACGCCGGCTCCATTGCCCGCGCCGGGGGTAACAGCGAGCTGCACGTGGTGGATGAGCGAATCGTCGGCCATATGCCGAAGTCGCTCGGTTTCGCCGAAGCCGCTGCCCTGCCGTTGACCGCCATTACCGCGTGGGAGTTGCTCTTCGAGCGCCTGCAAGTGCGCGAAGGCAAGACCGATGAAAGCCAGAGCCTGCTGATCGTCGGCGCCGCCGGTGGCGTTGGCTCGATCCTCACGCAACTGGCCAAACAGCTCACGGGCCTGAAGGTCATCGGCACGGCTTCGCGCCCGCAAACCCAAAGCTGGGTCACGGCCCTGGGCGCCGACCAGGTGATCGACCACAGCCAGCCACTGAGTGAAGCGCTCAAGCACGCCGGCATTGATCAGGTGACCCATGTCGCCAGCCTGACCCAGACCGATCATCACCTCGATCAACTGGTCGAGGCGTTGGCACCGCAAGGCAAGCTGGCGCTGATCGACGACCCGAAAACCCTCGACGTGACCAAGCTCAAGCGCAAGAGCCTGTCGCTGCACTGGGAGTTCATGTACACCCGCTCACTGTTCGAGACCGCGGACATGATCGAGCAGCACAAACTGCTCAACCGGGTGGCCCATCTGATCGATGCCGGGACGTTGAAAACCACGGTTGGCGAACACTTTGGCACCATCAATGCGGCTAATCTGCGGCGTGCACATGCGCTGTTGGAAAGCGGGAAATCCAAGGGCAAGATCGTGCTGGAAGGGTTCTAGGCATCCTCAGGAATTGGCCCTCGGACGGCGATTTTTTTTGTTACAAACCGTCAGTCCGAGAGTTGATCCTTGTCATAGAAGCCATCGTAATCGGGTCTACAATCGAAACCTCTGCGAGGAAATCTTTTACCCATCCTTTTTACGCAACGTCTTTTACAAGAGGAGTTCAGCTATGAAGATCCTGATAAAAGAATTGGCAAAATCCCAGTGGCAGGTCCGCCTGGACCAACATACCGTGATGTTCCGCAGCGAAGCGGAAGCGCGGGCGTTCACCAATACCCTTGAAGCGCGATTGCACGCTCCCCATCAGATCCCCGACCGCCAGCAGCGTGCCGCTGGCTGAGTCCGTCCTCAGACCTGGGCTTGCACCAGCGCCCGGGCATTTTGCAGACGCCGGGTGAGCATCGCCGCGCTCACCACCAGAATCCCGCACAGGCTGATGACCATGGCCATCGGCATGGCGCTGCCGTCGTGCAAAACACCCACCAGCGCCGCGGCGCCCGCCGCGACACTGAATTGCAGGCATCCGAGCATTGCCGAAGCGCTACCGGCGCGGGCGCCCTGGCCGTTCATCGCGCAGGCCGAGGCATTGGGTAGGATGCAACCCAAACTGGCGATGCAGGCGAACAACGGAATCAGCAACGGCCACAGCTGCGCGGTGTGCAGCGCGCTGACGGCGAGCAATGCCAGGCCGGCACCGAGGTAGATCCACACGGTGCGCGTCAGCAGGAACGCCGGACCACGCTTGGCTAACAGTCGCGCATTAATCTGGGCCACCAGAATGAACCCCGCTGCGTTGACACCGAAGTACCAACCAAAGTGTTCGGCCGGGACGCCATAGAGCTTGATGAAGATGAACGGCGACCCGGCGATGTACGAAAACATGCCGGCGATGGCGATACCGCCCGTCATGGCATGGCCGAGGTATACCGGGTCTTTCAGCAACCGCCCATACTGGCGAAACGCCCCGCTCAGGGGTTGGCGTGGCAAATGGGCGGGCATGCTTTCCGGCAAACCCAGTGCCACAGCCAGACCTGCCAAGGCGCTGAAACCGGTCAGCGCGAGGAAGATCGACTGCCAGCCCGTGGTGTTGACCAGCAAGCCGCCGAGCATCGGGGCAAGGATCGGCGCCAGGCCCATCACCAGCATCAGCTGCGAAAAGACTTTCGCCGAACCCACCGCATCACATTTGTCGCTGACCACCGCCCGCGAGATCACCATGCCCGCGCAACCGCCCAGGGCCTGCACGAAGCGTGCGCCGATCAGCCATTCCAGGTTCGGTGCATAGGCGCACGCCAACGAAGCGGCGGTAAACAAGCCGACGCCGATCAACAAGGGAATGCGTCGCCCGAAACGATCCGCCACCGGACCGTAGGCCAGTTGGCCAATGGACAAGCCAAGGAAATAAGCGGCCAACGTCAGTTGGACGTGTTGTTCGTCGGTACCGAAGGCGAGCGCCATCGCCGGGAACGCCGGCAGATAGAAATCGATCGCCAGCGGACCGAAAGCGCTCAAGGCGCCAAGAATCAGGATTGTACGAAAATTCATCAGGCATCCATGGAACAGAAGTCGGCAGCCCGACAGTCTAGCCGCGCATGGACGCCTTGAACATTAAGTTAGCTCGCTAACTATTAAAAAGTCAGGCCAATTTCACGCTGTAGCCTTCTTCACTGATGAGCGCGATCACTTGATCGGCGCTCAATGCGCTCTCGACCCCGACTTCCCTGGCCGCCAGATCGACCCGCACACTCGCCGCCGGATCCCGGGCCTGCACCGCCTGGGTGATCGCCTTGACGCAGTGACCGCAGGACATGCCTTCAACGTTGAACACTTGCATGGATGACTCCTTTAATGTGCCATTCGAAAGAGGTGACCTGCAGTCTTGAGCTTGCCACCATGGCAAGGTCAAGTTCTGCAGTGACCTGCCGGGCTGGCAATCGGCTTCGCGCTCGGCCAAGCTGCGGGTATTTACGATTTGATCCCAGGAGATTCAGCCATGCGCTGGTCAGCTTTCAGCCTGTTTGGCCTGCTCGGCCTTTTCACCGCCACCACCTCGGCCCATGCCGCCGGGGAGGATTATGGTGTGCTGGTCATTTCCCGCGAGCGCCTGGAAGTCGCAACCAGCTGCGAGATCGGCGTGTACATCCAGGACCAGTTGGCGGCGCGGCTATTCCAGGAGCAAAGCACCTCGTTCAACCTGCCGCCGGGCAATGTCTCCCTGCGCCTCAAGCTGCTGCCCGGCCAGGCGCCGGGGTGCAACCCGGGGATGCTGGCGCCGGGTTCGCAGGATATTCAGTTGCGGGCCGGAGATGTATTGAAGTACCGGATTGCGATGACCCAGGATGGGATGTATCTAAAGCGTGCAGGTCTTGGATATTGAGTTGCCTGTAAAAGATCGCAGCCTGCGGCAGCTCCTACAGGTGTACTGCGATCTTTTGCTTTAAAAATGGCGCTTGACCTTGCCAGCATGGCAAGGTTGATCCTGTAGGCATCTTCTACAGGGAGCGTGACCGATGTCCGAATCCACCACTTTCGATCTGCCGATTGCCGGCATGACCTGCGCCAGCTGCGCCGGGCGTGTCGAGCGCGCCTTGAGCAAAGTCATCGGCGCCAGTGCCGTCAGCGTCAACCTGGCCACCGAGCAGGCCCGGGTCCAGGCACCGGCCGACAGCCTGCCGGCCTTGATGGACGCAGTGGAAAAAGCCGGTTACAGCGTACCTCGGCAGCGGCTGGAATTGAGCATCGACGGCATGACCTGCGCCTCCTGCGTCGGCCGGGTCGAGCGGGCATTGAACAAAGTGCCGGGGGTCAAGAGCGTCAGCGTCAACCTGGCCAATGAACGCGCCCATCTGGAACTGCTCGGGCAAGTCGACCCGCAAACCTTGATCGCGGCCGTGAGCAAGGCGGGTTATGCCGCCAGCGTCTGGCAGGACGATCAGCCGCACGTCGATACTCAGCAAACCCGCCTGCAGCGCGAGCGCTGGGCGTTGATCGCAGCGATTGCCCTCGCCTTGCCACTGGTATTGCCGATGTTGCTGCAACCGTTCGGCGTGCACTGGATGCTCCCGGCCTGGGCGCAATTCGCCTTGGCAACGCCCGTGCAGTTCATCTTCGGCGCGCGCTTTTATGTGGCCGCCTGGAAAGCCGTGCGTGCCGGGGCAGGCAACATGGACTTGCTTGTTGCCTTGGGCACCAGCGCGGGCTATGGCTTGAGCCTCTACGAATGGGCCACCGCCGCCGGGCGCATGCCGCACCTGTACTTCGAAGCCTCGGCCGTGGTGATTGCCCTGGTGCTGTTGGGTAAATACCTGGAAAGCCGCGCCAAACGCCAGACCGCCAGCGCCATTCGCGCCCTGGAAGCGCTGCGCCCGGAGCGGGCAGTCCAGGTGATCGACGGTCGTGAGCAAGAGGTGGCGATCAGCGCCCTGCGTCTCGATGACCTGGTCATGATCAAGCCCGGGGAACGTTTCCCGGTGGACGGCGAAGTGGTCGAAGGCCAGAGCCATGCCGACGAAGCCTTGATCAGCGGCGAAAGCCTGCCGGTGCCCAAACAACCTGGTGACAAGGTCACGGGCGGCGCGATCAATGGTGAAGGCCGGTTGCTGGTGCGCACCCAGGCCCTTGGCGCGGAAACCGTGCTGGCGCGGATCATTCGCCTGGTGGAGGACGCCCAGGCGGCGAAAGCGCCGATCCAGAAACTGGTGGATAGAGTCAGCCAGGTGTTCGTCCCGGTGGTCTTGCTGCTGGCCTTGGCGACCCTGATCGGCTGGTGGATGTATGGCGCCCCGCTGGAGACCGCGGTGATCAATGCCGTGGCGGTGCTGGTGATCGCCTGCCCTTGTGCCCTGGGCCTGGCCACGCCAACGGCGATCATGGCCGGCACCGGGGTCGCGGCGCGCTACGGCATTCTGATCAAGGATGCCCAGGCGCTGGAGCGTGCCCATGAAGTCAGCGCCGTGGTGTTCGACAAGACCGGCACGCTGACTTCGGGCACCCCACGTATCGCCCACCTCAGCGCCCTCGATGGCGACGAAGGCAGCCTGCTGCAATGGGCCGGCGCCCTGCAACGCGGCAGCGAGCATCCGCTGGCCAAGGCGGTGCTGGATGCGTGCGCCGAGCGAGGCCTGGCCGTGGCCGACGTGACTGACAGCCAATCCCTGACCGGCCGAGGCATTGCCGGCACGCTCGGGGATCGTCGCCTGGCGCTGGGTAATCGGCGCCTGCTGGAGGAAAGCGGCCTGGACGCCGGCACTCTGGCAGGTTCCGCAAGCGCGTGGGAAACCGAAGGCCGGACCTTGTCCTGGCTGATCGAGCAAAGTCCCGAGCCGAGAGTGTTGGGCCTGTTCGCTTTCGGCGATACGCTCAAGCCTGGCGCGCTGCAAGCGGTACAACAACTGCGCGCGCGCAATATCAGCAGTCATCTGCTGACCGGTGACAACAGAGGCAGTGCCAACGTGGTCGCCAAGGCGCTGGGCATCCAGGATGTGTACGCAGAGGTCCTGCCGGCGGACAAAGCCGCCACTGTCGCTGCGTTGAAGAAAACCGGCGTGGTCGCAATGGTCGGCGACGGCATCAACGATGCGCCAGCGCTGGCCGCGGCCGATATCGGTATCGCCATGGGCGGCGGCACCGATGTGGCCATGCATGCGGCCGGCATTACCTTGATGCATGGCGATCCTCGGCGAGTTCCGGCGGCACTGGAGATCAGCCGCAAGACCTACGCGAAGATCCGGCAGAACCTGTTCTGGGCCTTCGTCTATAACCTGATCGGCATTCCATTGGCCGCCTTCGGGTTCCTTAATCCGGTGCTGGCCGGAGCAGCCATGGCGTTGTCGAGCGTCAGCGTGGTAAGCAATGCGCTACTGTTGAAAACCTGGAAACCCGAGGACCTGGAGGACAACCGATGAACATCGGCCAAGCAGCCCGTCACAGCGGCCTGAGCGCAAAGATGATCCGCTACTACGAGTCCATCGGCCTGCTCAAGGCGGCTCATCGCACCGACAGCGGCTACCGGGTGTACGGCGATGACGACCTGCACACGCTGGCGTTCATCAAACGCTCACGGGACCTTGGGTTTTCGCTGGAGGAAGTCGGCAAGCTGTTGACCCTCTGGCAGGACCGCCAGCGCGCCAGTGCCGATGTGAAGGCGTTGGCGCGCCAGCATATCGATGAACTGAACCAGAAGATTCGGGAGCTGGGGCAGTTGCGCGATACGTTGCAGGATCTGGTGGAGCATTGTCAGGGGGATGATCGGCCGGATTGTCCGATTCTCAAGAGTCTTGAGTCGGGGTGTTGTGCTAACGCGGATCCCGTCTGACAATGATTTTGACTGTGCTAACGCCTTCGCGAGCAAGCCCGCTCCCACATTGGACCGTCGCCGAACACAAATTCTGTGTCCAGTGCAGATCGAATGTGGGAGCGGGCTTGCTCGCGAAGGCGGTGCGTCGGGCGCCATAAACATTGAGTCCCTTCACCCAGAAAAAACCCGGCCGAAGCCGGGTTTTTCTTTAGTCGATCACTGCATCCACGGTGGAGGCGGTTCTTCGGCTGGCTTGGGGGGAGCATCGTCAGCCGCACGCGCGGCTTGCTTGCGCTCTTCATCCAGGCGCGCGGCCTCGATTTCGCGCATGATGCCGCCCACATCCGCCAGCTCTTCCGGCTCGTCGAACTCGCCGGTCAGGACGCTGGCCGGGTGCAAAGTGCCCGCCTCGTACAAAGCCCACATTTCCTTGGCGTACCGGGTCTTTTTCAACTCCGGTGCAAACCGTCCGAAATAGGACGCCATGTTGCCCACGTCCCGCTCCAGCATGCTGAACGCGTGGTTGTTGCCGGCCGCGTCAACTGCTTGCGGCAAGTCGATGATCACCGGGCCGGTCGGGGTCAACAGCACGTTGAACTCGGACAGGTCACCGTGCACCAGACCGGTACACAGCATCAGCACGATCTGCGAGATCAGGAACGCGTGATATTCACGCGCCTGGTCCGGTTCCAGAACCACGTCGTTCAGACGCGGCGCGGCATCACCGTACTCGTCGGCTACCAACTCCATGAGCAGCACGCCTTCGAGGAAATCGAACGGCTTGGGCACCCGTACACCGGCATTGGCCAGGCGGAACAGCGCCGCCACTTCGGCGTTCTGCCAAGCGTCTTCGGTTTCCTTGCGACCAAACTTGGAACCCTTGGCCATGGCCCGGGCCTGTCGGCTGTTGCGCACCTTGCGGCCTTCCTGATACTCGGCCGCCTGCCGGAAACTGCGTTTATTCGCCTCCTTGTAGACCTTCGCGCAACGTAACTGGTTGCCGCAGCGCACCACATAAACAGCTGCTTCTTTACCACTCATGAGTGGGCGCAGCACTTCGTCGACCAGACCGTCCTCGATCAGGGGTTCAATGCGTTTTGGAGTCTTCATCAGCTTTTATTGTGGGTCCTTTATTACCAAACACGCGAAAGTCATTCGTTATACGGCAATCCACCGATTCGGGGGAGGGGGTGCCGACCTATGAACCATGCAGATGCACACAATGTGCCGATTTACTCGCAAAAACCTGCAGTTCATCACCGGTCTTCTGGATCATAGTCGAGCCTGAAGCGCTTGTTGTCCGGGGCTGCATGGGCATTTGTGACAGAAACCGACACCCCGGCACTACCGTTCGCGGGATTTTTCCGGACAACCCTCAATTTCCGCAGACAACAGCCGAAGTCCTTAGTGACAAAGTGATTTGTCCGACAATCGTTTCCCTGACAACAACGATACCGCACTCACGGACCCGGGTTGATCGACAACGTTTACGGCTGCCAATAAACCGCGAGTCATCTGCACTGCGTGGGCCTACAAGAAAATCTGGAGCGCGGATGAACATCAAACAGAAACTGACCTGGGCGTTTGCAATCATCGCCTGCTTGCCGGTGGTACTGGTCGCCACCCTCGTCGTGCTGAACCTGCGCAGTGATGCCAGGGAAGGATTCGTCGACAGCAGTGGTCGCGAAATCCGTCAGGTCAGCAATGCCATGCAACTGTTCTTCGACGGCATCAGCCAGAACGTCGAGTACCTGGCCAAACAACCGCTGATCACCAACTCCGACGACAGCCTCAAGACCTACATGAACGCCAACGCCGCCAGCATTCCACAGGGCGAGATGGACAAAAAAGTCTTTGGCTTCCTGCAGGATCTGGGCAACGCCCATCCATCCTACGCCTACGCCATCCTCGGCACCGCCGCCGGTGGCTATGTGTCGTGGCCGGACGACGCCAAGCTGGCCAACTACGACCCGCGCCAGCGTCCGTGGTACAAGGCGGCCCAGGCGAAACCGGGCAAGCCGTTGCGTACCGAGGCCTATTACTGGGCCGAAAACGATACGTCCTACGTCAGCACCGTGCGCACCATCGACAACAAGCTGGGCACCAACGGTGGTGTGGTCAGCATCGACGTGTCGCTCAAGCAGCTCACCGAACTGGTCAAACAGATCAAGCTCGGCGAAAGCGGCTACCTGATGCTGCTGGAAAACACCGGTACCGTGCTGGTCGATCCGAAGCAACCGGAACACAACTTCAAGGCCTTGAACAGCCTCGGCGAGGGTTATGCGCAACTGGCCAAGGCTGGCAAGGGCCTGGTTGAAGTCGAGCTCAACGGCGAACGCTACATGGCCAACGTCTGGCCGTCCGAGCAGCTGGGCTGGACCTTCATCGGCCTGATCAAGCAGAGCGACGTGATGAGCACCGCGACCCAGCTGACCTGGTTGATCGCCATCATCGCTGCGGTACTGGCCGTTGTCTTCGCCATCGTCGGCGCCAGTTTCGCCAGCGTTATCGTGCGGCCGATCCGCAGTGTGGCCGACGGCCTGGAAGGCATTGCCCAGGGTGAAGGCGACCTGACCAAGAATCTGCAAATCCGTGGCAGCGACGAAACCGCGCAACTGGCCAACTGGTTCAACCAGTTCCTGACCGCGATTCGCAACCTGATACAAAGCATTGGTGGCGCCGCGACCAAGATCCTGGCCACCTCCAGGAGCTCGACCCAGGTTTCCAGCGACATGGCTGAAGCCGCTGGACGCCAGCGCGAAGCGGTGGACATGGTGTCCACGGCATTTCACGAAATGGTCGCTACCGCCAACGAAGTGGCACGCTCCTGCAGCCAGGCGGCCGAGTCCGCCGACAGTGGCCAGCGCCAGGCCCGTGAAGGTCAGCAACAAATTGACGCGGCCGTGAGCAGCGTCGATCGCCTGAGCCAGGAAATCGAGCAGTCGGCCCAGTCGATGCAACAGCTGGAACGCGACAGCAATGATATCCAGTCGATCCTCGGGACCATTCGTTCGATCGCCGAGCAAACCAATCTGCTGGCGCTGAACGCGGCCATTGAAGCGGCGCGGGCCGGTGAGCAGGGCCGTGGTTTTGCCGTGGTGGCCGATGAAGTACGGGCGCTGGCCAAGCGCACGGCCGACTCCACGGCGGAAATCGACGGACTGCTGGGCAACCTGGCCAAGCGCACCAGCCAGGTGACCCAGCAGATGCACGCGAGCCTGGAGGTGTCCCAGCAATCGGTGACGCGCATCGGTGAAGCGCGCAACAGTTTCGGGCAGATCCGCGAGTCGGTGGACGTCATCCGCGACATGAACACCCAGATTGCCACGGCGGCGGAACAACAGCATCAGGTGGCCGAAGACATCAACCGGCACATCAGCCAGATCCATGGCGACGCGCAATTGGTGGCTGAACTGGCGAACTCGGCGCGCCTGGATTCCCAGAGCCTGGCCGGGTTGTCGAATGAGCTGGATGGGTTGGTGCGCCGGTTCCGTACCTGACCGGTGACCGCTGCGCGGTCAATCGCGAGCAAGCTCGCTCCCACAGGGATTTTCACTGTCCTTGTGGGAGCGAGCTTGCTCGCGATGGGGCCATCACTGCCGAAACAACTCCCCCGGGGTAAACCCGAACAAACTCTTGAACGCCGCAATAAACGCCGACGTCGAGTCATACCCACAGGCCAGCGCGGCATTGGTCACGCTGTCGCCCTCCTCCAGCAGACTCAGCGACGACAGCAAGCGCATACGCTGGCGCCAGCCGCGAAAACTCAACCCGGTTTCACGCTGAAACAAACGCATCAGGGTTTTCTCCGACGCGCCCAGGCGTTCGGCCCATTGGTGCAGGGTCACATTGCTCTCGGGATTTTCGATCAGCTCATTGCACAACCCCAGCAACCGTTCATGGCGGGGCAATGGCAGGGAAAACCCGACTTCCGGCAAAGTCGCCAACTGATCGAGCAGCACACTCACCAACCGCGCCTGCGGGCTGTCACCCTGGGGATATTCCACTGGCAGCAGGCAAAAACTCTTGATCAGCTCCCGGGCCAGCGGCGTCACTTCCAGCACCCGGCAACGCCCGTCCGCCCACTGGCAATCCTCGCGACGCACATACAGGCTGCGCATCTCGGCGCGCATCGAGGTCACGACCTGGTGATCCAGATCGGCCGGAATCCAGATGCCCCATTGCGGCGGCGCGAAGAAACTGCCCTCGGCGGTGTGCACGCCGAGCACGCCACTGATGGCATAGGAAAACTGCACCCAGTCGTGGCGATGGGACGGCGTCCACGACCCGGCATTGAGGCTTTCCACCCGGGCATACAGCGGACGCGGCAACCTTATGAGGGGCGGAATGCTGCGTTCGAGGGAAACCTGTCCGTTAGTCGGCATAACCTGGCCTTGTGTTGCGAGACGGCTGATGGGCCGACGTTAGGCCATGTCACGCATCCATTCAATACCGGACGCCCCTATCGCTCGATGATGGCGGTTACCCCCTGACCGCCTGCGGCGCAAATTGAGATAAGGCCACGCCCCTTCCCCGCCGCATCAAGCAACTTGGCCATATTGGCGAGGATGCGCCCACCCGTGGCCGCAAACGGGTGCCCGGCCGCCAGTGAGCTGCCTTTGACATTGAGCTTGCTGCGGTCGATGGAGCCCAGCGGTGCATCGAGGCCCAGGCGGCTTTGGCAGTACTCGGGGTCTTCCCAGGCCTTCAAGGTGCAGAGCACCTGGGCGGCGAAGGCTTCGTGGATCTCGTAGTAATCGAAGTCCTGCAGGGTCAGGCCATTGCGCGCCAGCAGGCGTGGCACGGCATACACCGGTGCCATCAACAGGCCCTCGGCGCCATGGACGAAATCCACCGCGGCGGTTTCGCCGTCACGCAAGTAGGCGAGAATCGGTAGACCGCGCTCCTTCGCCCATGCCTCACTGCCCAGCAGCACCAAGGATGCGCCATCGGTCAGCGGCGTGGAATTGCCGGGGGTCAGGGTGCCTTTTGCGCTTTTGTCGAAAACGGTCTTGAGCGAGGCGAGCTTTTCCAGGGTCAGGTCCGGGCGCAAATTGTTGTCGCGGGTGAGGCCGAGAAACGGCGTCATCAAATCGTTCTGCCACCCTTCGGCGTAGGACGCATCCAGGTTCTGATGGCTCAGCAGCGTCAGCTGATCCTGCTCTTCACGGGGAATGTTCCAGGCCTGCGCCATCAACTCGCAATGCTCGCCCATGGACATACCGGTGCGCGGCTCGCCATTGCGCGGGAACTCGGGAATCAGGTGCCGGGGGCGCAGCTGCAGGAAGGGTTTGAGTTTTTCCGCGGTGGTGCTGGCGCGATAGGCCTGCAGCAAAATCTTGCGCAACCCTTCGTTGACACTGATTGGCGCGTCCGAGGTGGTGTCGACGCCACCGGCAATGCCGCAGTCGATCTGGCCGAGGGCAATTTTGTTCGCCACCAGCAGCGCCGCTTCCAGCCCTGTACCGCAAGCCTGCTGGATGTCGTAGGCGGGGGTAGCGGGCGACAGCCGCGAACCGAGCACGCACTCGCGTGTCAGGGCCATGTCCCGTGGCAACTTGAGCACCGCCCCCGTCACCACTTCGCCAAGGCGCAGTCCATGCAGGTTGTAGCGTTCGATCAGGCCTTCGAGTGCAGCCGTGAGCATGGCCTGGTTACTGGCGGTGGAATAGGGTCCGTTGGAGCGAGCGAAGGGTATCCGATTACCGCCGATGATCGCGACGCGACGCAGCTGAGTCATGAAAAGCTTCCTATTCTGTGAAGGCCATTACCCGCAAGCGTAGGCCGAATCTGGCAAATCGAACGACTGATTGCCATTCATGGTCCACACTTTGAACCTCATCTGCTGGAGCGCGTTCCATGTCCGACCGCTATATCGACTTCGCCAATTCGTCCATCGGCCATCGTCTGGTCGGGGCCATGGGCCTGCCTTCGCCGGTACGCCTGGAACGCTGGCAAGCGGGCCGATTGCGCCCTGTGGAAGGCGCCTTGCTGATTGGCGGCGGACCGCTGGCGGAGAAGGTCAACACCTTCGCCAACCGCCTGACGGACGCGATCTACACCTACGGCACCGAGCCCTCGATGGCGACCGCGTGGATTCCCGGACACGGTCCGAAACTCAAGGCCGTGGTGTTCGATGCCAGTGATCTGGTGCAGGTCGGCCAGCTCAAGCAACTACGCGAGTTCTTCCAGCCCCTGATAAAAAATCTCGACCACAGTGCCCACCTGGTGATCCTGGGACGTGACCCGCAGTCGTTGAGCGACCCATTCGCCGCCAGTACCCAGCGCGCCCTCGAAGGCTTCAGCCGCTCGCTGGCGAAGGAACTGCGCAGCGGTGGCACCTTGCAGCTGATCCATGTTGGCGAAGGCGCCGAGGATCAACTGGAGGGACCGCTGCGGTTTTTCCTCTCGCCGAAAAGCGCCTTCGTGTCCGGGCAAGTCATCAACCTGACTGCCTGCGACACCCAGGTAATGGACTGGACTCGCCCGCTGGCCGGGCGCAAGGCACTGGTCACCGGTGCGGCGCGCGGTATCGGCGCCGCCATCGCCGAAACCCTGGCCCGTGACGGTGCGGAGGTCATCCTGCTCGACGTCCCCCCGGCCAGGAGCGACCTCGACGCCCTCGCCGCACGCCTCGGCGGGCGTGGCATCACCCTCGACATCTGTGCCGAGAACGCCGCCACGGAACTGGTCGAACAACTGCCCGACGGCATCGACATCGTGGTGCACAACGCCGGCATCACCCGGGACAAGACCCTGGCCAACATGACCCCGGAATTCTGGGACGCGGTACTCTCCGTCAACCTCAACGCTCCGCAAGTGCTGACCAAGGCCCTGCTCGACAGCGGCACCCTGCGCGACAATGGCCGGGTGATCCTGCTGGCGTCGATCAGCGGCATCGCCGGCAATCGCGGGCAAACCAACTATGCGGCGAGCAAGGCTGGCCTGATTGGCCTGGCGCAAGCCTGGGCGCCGCTATTGCATGAGCGGGGCATCAGCATCAATGCCGTGGCGCCGGGTTTTATCGAAACCCAGATGACCGCGCACATTCCATTCGGCCTGCGCGAAGCCGGACGGCGCATGAGCTCGTTGGGCCAGGGCGGTCTGCCGCAGGACGTCGCCGAAGCGGTGGCCTGGCTCGCGCAACCGGGCACCGGCGCGTTCACCGGCCAGGCACTGCGTGTCTGCGGGCAAAGCGTTCTGGGGGCCTAGGCATGATCATCGACTGGCACACACTCAATCGCGAACCCAGCCTGTCGGGGCTCTATGTGCAGGCGGCAACGCGGCGCAAGATCACCGGCACCACCCTGCCCCATTCGGGTCTGCGCTGCTGGCTCGATGTCGACCCGCAGCGCCTGGCGGCCTATCGCAAAGTCTGCGGCTTCGCCGACAACGGCCTGCTGCCACCTACCTATCCGCATATCCTCGCATTCGCCTTGCAGATGCAATTGCTCACCGCCCGGGACTTTCCGTTCCCGCTGCTGGGGCTGATTCACCTGAGCAACCGCATCCGCGTGCTGCGCCCCATGGGCGGCGTCCATCGAGTGCGGGCCAGCGTGTGCGTGGAGAACCTGCAACCCCATGCGAAGGGGGCGACCTTCGATCTGGTGACGACGCTGGATGATCAACTGGGACCGCTCTGGGAGGCGCAAAGCCAGATGCTGTGCCGAGGGGTGAAGCTTGAGGGCGAGCCCGTCGAAGAGGAGTTGGCCCCGACGCTGCCCCTGACGCAAGTCGCCCAATGGAACGTGCCCACAGACATCGGCCGGCGATACGCCAAGGTATCCGGCGACTACAACCCGATTCACTTGAGTGCGCTGAGCGCCAAAATGTTTGGCTTTCCAACGGCGATTGCCCATGGCCTATGGAACAAGGCCCGAACCCTGGCCGCGCTTGCAGAGTATCTGCCGGCGGCGAACATCGAGATTGCGGCGCAATTCAAGAAGCCGGTGCGCCTGCCCAGCGAGGTGACATTGCTGGCCAGCGCTGCGGGCTCCAGTGGGGATTTGCAATTGATAGGGGCTGGTGATCTGGAGCACATGATTGGCCATTGGCAGCCCATCGCCTGACGCGAATCGTATGACATACACCTTTTAGGAGCCGGCTTGCCGGCGAAGGCGCTCTTGAACCTTGCGTCAGTCTTTCGGGTGCCTTCGCCGGCAAGCCGGGCTCCTACAAGGCCCTCACCTGCTTCAACGATTGGCCAACTCCCCCAACGGCTGCGGGAACAGGTTATTCAGGGTCTCCAGCAAGCGCACGTGATAGATCGGCTTGCGAAACAGGTCCAGCACCTGCAAACGCAACATGTCGCTGACACTTTCCATGTCCGCATGCCCGGACATCACGATCACCGGCAAATGCTGGCGCGCCGTGTGCTCGCGCAAGCGCTTGATCAACGACATGCCGCTCTCCTCCGGCATGCGCAGGTCGGTAATGACCAGAGCGATATCCGGATGGCGTGTCAGATGCTGCAGCGCCAGCTTGACCGACGTCGCGGTGAAACAATTGAACCCCTCGCCCTCCAGCAACTCCGCCAACTCAAGCAACGCATCCTCCTCGTCATCGACCAGAAGCAGTTGTTGGCGCGGCAGGGCGGGGGCGTTCATGGGCAACACCTGGAATAGACTAAGCGCTGACATTAGAACCCACTCGTTGCATTGGCAAATTGCCGGTGCGAACTCAGATAGTCACTCACAAGGCGTTTTTGATGCTGGTGAACATCGTGGTCAAGTCAGTCCCGATGCCGCCGCTGAGCCCGGCAATCACCACCGCGACCATGGCGGCTACGATGGCGTACTCGATACCCGAAGCTCCCTCGGTATCCTTGGCCAGCCCTTTGTAAAAATCGATTTCGGATTTGACCTTCTGAACCAGCTTGGCGAAAGACATGAAGTTCTCCTAGATGACCCCGGGTGTTGCACGGACGCAACATGATTCCCCTGTGCCAGCATCAGCATTGTCGGCATTTCCCCGCCAAACAACTGTAAGAACGCATTAACACCAAAGTATTAACCGTTTCGTTGACGTCAAAAAACCCTGTATTTGCTCTGAACCATTAACTTTCGTTGGATTTTTGCCCCTTGGGTAATGGCGTTTTGCTCTAGCTGCGCTACCTTCAAATAGCCAAATAGTTCCATGTTCATAGCTGCCTGATTGCGAAGTTGTCTCGTTGCGCAAACGAGTTCTTTGAGCAGCAGGAAAGATGCACCAGGAAAGGAAGCGCCGTCATGAACAGTCGTGTCATCCTAGGCCTGGCCGGCCTGTCCCTGGCGGGCGCAGTTATCGCCGGTTATTGGGGCTTTACCTTGACCCGTCAGCCGGCCGCCGCCCCTGTTGCGCAAACCGAGATTTCACCTGCGACCACCGCCACTCCAGCAGCTGTTCCCCAGCCAGAAGAAGACACCTGTCAACCGATCGTGGTGTTGTTGCATGACATCCCACCGTTCGTGCAGATCACCGCCGCCGACATTGCCTTGGAAAAACTACGCACCGTTCCGGCCGGCAGCCTGACTCGTCTCGATCAAGCCATTGGCCGTACGCCCTGGCGCGCCCTGCCCGCCGGCAGCTGGCTCAATGACGAGAGTTTTGAAGCCGGCGGCAAGCTGGCGCGGATGATCCGTCCCGACGAGCGCGCACTCGCTGTTGCCGTGGATGAAGTGATCAATGCCGGGGGGCAATTGACACCGGGGGACTATGTCGACGTGCTGCTGTTCCTGCGCATGGATAACCTCAACCTTCAGCCCTCGGCCCAGCTCGCCATCCCGGCCTTGCGCGTATTGGGGGTGGGCGAGCAATTGGGCCTGACCAACGACGGCCATCCGTCCAGCCCGGCCCAGGGCAACGATGAAAAACTCCGCCAGGAGCAACAACGCGGCAGCGCCCGCACCGTGCTGCTCGCCGTCCCCGAACAACTGTTGAGCCGCTTGATGCTCGCCACCCAAGCCGGCGTGTTGCGCCTGGCCGTGCGCAGCGCCGAGGAAAAACGCCTGGCGCGCTACTGGGCCGGGGAACGGGATTCTGCGACCAATCTCGCCAACGCCAATCGCGACCTGATCCAGTTCAACCAACTGGCCATGACCGCACCGCCCAAACCTGCAATCGCCAGTAGCGCAGGCGCACCGCGCCGCTCCGGTGTGGAAGTCATCCGCGGCAACGAAACGCAAAAGACCCCCTGAATCGTGCAAGGAACCGCTTTAATGCACAGACGTATTATGCCGTTGTTCAACGGCTTGATCTGCGCCACCTTGCTCAGCGGCATGCCGATAACGGCAGCACTGGCAGCTACCGGCAGTTGCGCAGCGCTGGGCCCGCTGCCAGCGGTACTGGAAGTGGGCGAAGGCCTGCAACAGGAAGTGCAATCGCCGGTGGCGATCACCCGGATCGCGGTGGGCGACCCGAAGATCGCCGACGTGCGAGTCAATGGCAACCAGGCGTTCCTGCTCACCGGCATGGGCGCCGGCGCCACCAGCCTGATGGTCTGGACCGCCTGTGCCAGTGCACCGCGGCAAAGCATGGTATTCGTTCAGGGCCGCGCGACGGCGGCCATGACCAGTGCCAGGCAGTCACCGTCCGATGATGGGTTGCTGCCATCGCAAGTGCAGACCGACATCCGCTTCGTCGAAGTCAGTCGCACCAAGCTCAAGGAAGCCAGTACCTCGATCTACGGCAAAAACTCGAATTTCCTGTTCGGCTCCCCCGGTACCGTCCCCAACACGGCGGTGACGCCGCGGGTGTTTCCGTTGCGCAACCTGGATCCGCGGATTGCCGTGCCGAGCATTCCGTTGGCCAACGACATGTTCAACATCGTCGCCGGCGGCGGCAACTTCCTGGCCATCATCAACGCCATGGAAAGCAGTGGCTTTGCCTACACCCTGGCACGCCCGAGCCTGGTGGCGATCAGCGGCCAAAGCGCAAGCTTCCTCGCGGGCGGTGAAATCCCGATCCCCATCCCCAGCGCCAACAGCAACAGCTACTCCATCGAATACAAGGAATTCGGCATCCGCCTGACGCTCACGCCGACGGTGGTCAGCAACGACCAGATCGCCCTCAAGGTTGCTCCCGAGGTCAGCGAACTGGATTACAACAACGCCGTGACCATCGGCGGCACCACCGTGCCGGCGTTCACCATTCGCCGCACCGATACCAGCATCTCCCTGGCCGATGGCGAAAGCTTCGTCATCAGCGGCCTGATCAGCACGCAAAACACCTCGCAGGTGGACAAGTTTCCGGGGCTGGGCGATATCCCGATTCTCGGCGCGTTCTTTCGCAGCTCTTCGATCAATCGCGAAGAACGCGAGTTGCTGATGATCGTCACGCCACACCTGGTGCAGCCGCTGGCGGCCAATGCGCAACTGCCGTCGCTGCCCGGGGAAAAACTGCGCAATTACGACCCCAACTGGTATCGCATGTACTTCCTCGAAAACGGCGACTTCGATAAACGCAGCGGGCTATCGCAATGAGCCAGAACCTGAGTCAGACCTTCCTGGCGATCACGCGCAACAGCACGGACCTGGAATGGCTGCAAGGCGCTCTCGCCCCCTTGGGCCAGGTGGTCAGTGCCGGTGGCGGCAGCCTCGACGAACTGTTGGCGCTGGTAGACGTGACCCTGGCCAGCCTGGTGTTCGTGGGTCTGGACCGTGAACACGTGGTGGCCCAGTGCGCCCTGATCGAAGGCGCCCTGGAAGCCAAGCCGCGGTTGGCGATCGTTGCGCTGGGCGACGGCATGGACAACCAGTTGGTGCTCAACGCCATGCGCGCCGGGGCCCGGGATTTCGTGGCGTATGGCTCGCGCTCCAGTGAAGTCGCCGGGCTGGTGCGGCGCCAGAGTAAACGCCTGCCGCCTGTAGTGCCGAACACTCACCTGGGCGGCCTGACCGTGCTGTACGGCGTGCAGAGCAACGCCGACGGCGCGCTGCTGGCCAACCACATGGCGCAAGTGGTGCAAAAAAGCGGTCAGCAAACGCTGCTGCTCGACCTCGGCCTGCCGCGCGGTGACAGCCTGGCCCTGCTCGGCCTGGAGAGTTCGTTTCATTTCGGTGATGCGCTGCGCAACTTGCGCCGCCTCGACGCAACCCTGATCGACAGCGCCTTCACCCGTTGCGAAGCCGGCCTGCGGATCCTCGCCTACGCCACCCACGACGAACCGCTGGAACACACCAGCGCCGCCGAGTTGTACATGCTGCTCAGCGCCCTGCGCCAACACTTCCAGCACATCGTGGTGAATGTCACCGGCCAGCCCGACAGCGAAGCCCTTCGCACCTTTGTCAGCCATTGCGACAAGCTGCTGTGGTACACCGACCAGAACGTGCTCGACTGCCGCCGCAACCTGGCGGTACTGAACCTGTGGCGCGAAAAAGGCATGAAGCTCGACCACGCCAAACTGCTGGTGGATCGCTACCTGCGCAGCGTCGCGCCGGACTCCGAGGCCTTGGGCAAAAGCTTCGGCATGGAGGTCATCGCCACGCTCGCCTACAGCCCCGAAGTGCGCTTGAACGCCAAGAACCAGGGCGTGACCCTGTTCGAACTGGCCCCGCGGGAAGTGCTCACCCAAAGCCTGCGCAACCTCGGCGAACGCCTGGCCAAGCGCTCCGAAAGCCTGGCCAAACCCAAGTCCTGGTTCAGCCGTTTGAGAGGTACGCCATGAGCGGCGAAAAACTGTTCGGCGCGACACACCGCGGGGTGGCCGGCAATACCGACCACGAAGGCCTGAAACTGGTGCTGCACCGCTACATCATCGATGCCATCGAGGAGTCCGGGAAAAACCTGCTCGAAGGCTCGCGCCAGGTGCTGGCGCAGTTCGTCATCGACAAGGTGGCCGAATACATCGCGCGCCTGCACTTGGCGATTTCGCGCTACGAGATGGAGCGCCTGGCCGAGGAGATCGTCGACGAGCTCACAGGTTTCGGGCCGCTGGAAGTGCTGCTGCGGGATTCGGCAGTGACCGAAATCCTGGTCAACGGCCCGCACCGCGTGTTCATCGAGCGCGATGGCGTCCTGCACCTGAGCGACCTGCGATTCATCGATGCGCACCATGTCGAGCGCGTCATCCAGCGCATCCTCGCGCCCCTGGGCCGGCGGCTTGATGAGTCCTCGCCGATGGTCGACGCGCGCCTGCCGGACGGCAGCCGGGTCAACGCGATCATTCCCCCGATCGCGCTCGACGGCCCCTGCCTGTCGATTCGGAAATTCCGCCAGGACATGCTCAACAGCACCGACCTGATGGCCATGCAGACCATCGACCAGGCGATCTACGAATTTCTTCAGGACGCCGTGGGCAAGCGCTGCAATATCCTCATCAGCGGCGGCACCGGCACCGGCAAGACCACGCTGCTGAACATCCTCAGCCAGCTGATCGATCCCCACCAACGCCTGGTGACCATCGAAGACGTCGCCGAACTGCAACTGGGCCACCCCCACGTGGTGCGCCTGGAAACCCGGCCGCCGAATGCCGAAGGCCATGGCGAGGTGAAAGCCAGCGACCTGATTCGCAACGCCCTGCGGATGCGCCCGGACCGGATCATCCTCGGCGAAATCCGTGGCGTCGAAGTGGTCGACGTACTGACCGCCATGAACACCGGTCACGACGGTTCCATGAGCACCGTGCACGCCAACAACGCGCAGGATGCCTTGTTGCGCCTGGAAACCCTGGTCGGCCTGACCGGCCGCAGCATTGCCGAAAGGACTTTGCGCCAGATGATCTGCGCGGCGCTGGACGTGGTGATCCAGTTGACGCGCATGCCCGATGGCCGCCGCTGCGTCAGTGAAGTGGTCGAGGTGATCGGCATCCGCGAAGACGTGTATGTCACCAATACGCTGTTTCGCCTCGATCGCCGCAGCGGCTTCGGTTTCATGCGCGAAGCCCTCAACCCCGCCGGTGACAAACTGCGCCGCGAATCGGCGCTCTCTCCCTCGGTATATTGAAGGTCACGGCATGCTCAAACCGCTGCTGCTCATCCTCGTTTGCCTGGCGTTGCTGGGGCTGTCGGTGCGCTTGCTCAGCCGCGGTTTGCGCGAACCCGGTACTCGCCGCGTGCTGGAGCGCCTGAGCCAAGGGCAACCGGAGCGGGTGGTGCAGAAAACATCCTGGACGGGGCTGGATCGGGCCTTTTTGCGCGCCGGCCTCGGGCGCCCTACCGAACGTCTGGGTGTGTGGCTGACGCTGTGGGGCTTGAGTGTCCTGCTCGGTTTCATCGCTGGCGGCTGGCTGGGTTTGTTCGCCCTGTTACTGGTGCCGCCCCTGCTGCTGCGCCTGTATGTCGACTGGCGTTACCAGCGCCGGCTCAAGCGCATGATCGAACAATTGCCAGCGCTGCTCGATCACAGCGTGCGCAGCCTGAAATCCGGGCGCACCCTGGCCGACGCGGTGCTGGGCGCCATCGATGCCGCCGAAGACCCGCTGAAAAATGCCCTGGGGCGCGTGCAGCGCCAGGTGCACATGGGGGTCAGCCTGCCGGACGCCGCCTCGGACTTCGCCGAACTCTACGACAAGGACGAACTGCGCCTGTTTGCCCTGGGATTGAAGGTCAACCACCGCTACGGTGGCAACGCCAGTGAACTGCTGGAGAACCTGATCAAGATCATCCGCGAACGTGAACAGGCGGCTCGCCAGTTGAGCGCCATGACCGGCGAAACCCGGGTCACGGCGGTGGTCCTGGCGCTGATGCCGGTGGCACTCGCCGGCTACATCCTGGTGTCCAATCCGAAGTACCTGATGGGCATGTGGAACGACAGCTCGGGGCAAACGATGCTGGTGGGCGCGCTTGCCCTCCAGGTGTTCGGCTGCGTGGCGCTGTGGCGGATGTTGCGTAGCCTATGAACCTGTCCATGCTGCTGAGCTCGCTGCTGTTCCTGCTGGCATCGGGATTGTTTGTCGGCGTCATTGTGCAGATGCGTCGGCGTGCCCGCCAGGTGGTGCAGCGCCTGGACGGCAAAGCGCCGAGCAAAAACCGCTTCAACCAATGGCTGCACGCGCTGGGCAGCAGCCGTGTCGGCCAGCAGTCGGTCAAGCTCGACAACGAAACCCAAACGCTGCTCAATTGCCTGGGCTGGCGTACCGCGCGGCAACGGGCTTTGTTCGCCGCCTTCCAGGTGGGTGTCCCGGTACTGGCGCTGGCGTTGAGTGCGCTGGTGCAGGGCCTGTTCTTCCCCGAGGTCACTCGCCCGTGGCTGGTCCCGGCGTTCGCCCTGGGCATCGGTTACCTGCTGCCCAAGCGCCTGCTGGCCGCCGCCGCGCACCATCGGCAAAAGAAACTGGCGGTCGAGATTTCCACCTTCATTCCGTTGCTGCGCATCCTGTTCGAATCGGGCATGGCCGTGGAGCAATCGCTGCGCGTGTTGAGCAATGAAGGCAAGCTGCTTATGCCCACGCTGACCCACGAACTGCGCCTGGTGCTGGCACGCGTCGACTCAGGGCTGGAGCTGGGCGATGAACTGAACAAGGCCACCCGCTTGCTGGCGGTCGATGAATTCACTGACACCTGCGTGATCCTGCAACAGCTGATCCATCAGGGCGGTGGCGCGATGAAATCCCTGCTGGCGCTCAAACTGTTGCTCGATGACAAGCGTCTGTCACGCCTGCAGGAATACATCTCCAAGATGTCCGCGAAAATGTCCGTCGTGATGATGTTGTTCCTCTTCCCGGCGTTGTTGATCGTACTGGCCGGCCCGGGCTTCACCGCCCTCGCCCGGGCTTTTGCTTCCTAGGGGAATCGTGATGAAAGCATTGATTGCCGGTTTGAGTCTGCTGATGCTGGGGGGTTGCGCGAGCAACGGACCGGCACCTTGGAGTGCCATGACCGGCACCGCCAGTTGCGCCAAATTAAACGCCGAACAACAGCTGTCACTGAACCTGGCCGATGACATGGCAAACGACGGTAAGCTGCACGCCAGCCTCGCCAACCTGCAGAGCCTGCCGGACAATCTCGCCGATGTGCGCCTGCGCAAGGCCAAGGTGTATCGACTGCTGGATCGCAGTGAAGCCGAGCCGCTGTACCGCAGCCTGCTCGGCGGCTGCATGGCCGCAGAAGCCGAACACGGCCTGGGCCAACTCGCCGCCGCCCGGGGCGACCATGGCCTGGCCCAGGCGCACCTGCAACGGGCCGCACGCCTGGCGCCCACCGACGAAAAAATCCGCAACGACCTGGGCGTGGTGTACCTCAATCAATTGCGCATCGAAGACGCCAAATTCGAATTCCTCACGGCCATCGAGCTCAAGCAGAGCGACCAATTGGCCGCCGTGAACCTGGTGACCCTGTTGATCTACCAGGACGATTGGAACCGCGCCGCCGAACTGGTCAGCCGCCTTGGCCTGAAACCGGCACAAGTCACCCAGGCCCAGGCCCGCGCGGAGAAACTCAAGTCCCCCGGCAGGTCCGGTCCGACCGTCGCCGCCGTTCAGTAAGGAGCCCCCCGATGAAATCGACCACCCTTTACTGCCTCGGCGTGCTGGCCCTGCCCCTTGCCGCCCACGCCATCGACGCCGGCCCCGCCTCGCCACAACAACAGGAAACCGAAGGCTGGCTGCAACTGCAAAGCAGCAACGCAGCCGCCTCCACAAAACCGCAAACCGCCAGCGCCACCGAGCGCGAACTGGCGATGCAGCGCTGGCTGAAAAGTTACCAGCATGAGATCCCGCAGTTCTTTGACCAGGATGTGGGAGGAAAAGTGAGTAGCGGCTCGCAGGAATAGGCGCCGCCATCGCCCCTGTAGGAGCTGGCTTGCCAGCGATCGGCCCTCAAGCCAAGCGCCGACCTCACCGACGCC